>NZ_JAWVOB010000028.1:0-477 GCF_046592015.1 Corynebacterium callunae | reverse complement strand
AGCAGGATCAACGTCCTGAGCACCACCAAGAACACCAGGAACAACAGGGTCAGCAGGTGTGGCAGGTTTCTCCTCCGGGAATAATGACTTCCCCAATGACATTCGCTGATATGCCTCAACCCGAGAAACCCCTAATCGCTCCACCAGGTAGTCCACTGTTTTCGCTGACCCCACCCTAGCGCCCGCATTGGCACGCTCAGCCATGACCGCTACCGCAGCGTTGATGACACCTCGCTGGTTGATGACGTGTTCTAGGCGGGCGATATCTGCCTCGCACTGGTTAAACATCTCTGCAGACATATCTGCTTGGAGGGCAGCAATAAGTGCTTTGAAGTGTGTATCAAGTGCATCAACATGGTGCGCGATGGTCATTGCTGCCCCCTTTCCTTAACTAAGTGTCCCCCGACTGCAATCTAACCCCTATTTTAGTCGCTTAAATATTCGGTAGCAATAGTTTGAACGAAAATTTTTTCGAAC
>NZ_JAWVOB010000027.1:0-588 GCF_046592015.1 Corynebacterium callunae | reverse complement strand
GGTACCTGACTGGCAGGCCAGTTCCTGGCGGGTAGATGAGACCTACATCCGAGTCGGGGGAAAGTGGTGCTACCTCTATCGGGCGATCACCGCTGGTGGACAGACCTTAGACTTCTACCTCTCACCAAAACGCAACGTAGCGGCAGCGAAGCGTTTCCTGGCGAAGACTCTGAGGTCGAACACGTCAGCCGGGTTCCCGCGGGTGATTAACACAGATAAAGCACCCTCCCTGTCCAAAGCGATCATCGAGCTCAAGGAGGAAGGTATCTGCCCTCAGACGGTGGAGCACCGTCAGGTGAAATACCTCAACAACATCCTGGAAGGCGACCATGGTCGGCTGAAGCGGATCCTCGGACCGAAGGGTGCATTTAAGAACTTCGACGTCTGCATATCGGACGTTGAAAGGGATGGAAGCGATGCACTCATTGCGGAAAGGGCAGGGCACGATGTTTGCCCTCACGGGCAACCGAATCCGGACGCGGCCATCGTTAGTCGGGCATTCGAGACTGCTTAAGCGCCCCGGAGCAAGTACAACTGATGTCCCGAGGCGGGGCTCTTCGACCCTGGCCTAACTTTGCAACAGCACCC
>NZ_JAWVOB010000026.1:0-1079 GCF_046592015.1 Corynebacterium callunae | reverse complement strand
GTGCCTGCTGGTGGGGTGGATGTTGTCGCTGAGGTGATCGGTACCTCGGGTGCTGGTCGTCCGGTGGTTGGTCCTGAGCGGTTGGCGGTGATTAACCGTGAGTTGGATCGATTAGTTGGTGAGGGTGTTCCTCATCGTGAGGAGTTGTTTGCTCAGGCGGTAAAGCAGGCGCGGTGGCGTGGGGTGGAGGATTTAGCTGCGTGGGTGCGTGGTGAGGTGGCCGCTGTTAATGCTAAGGCTCCGGATCCGGTGGCGGCGTTGTCGCAGCGGTATGTGTCGTTGGGTAAGGCTGATGTTAATGGGTTGGTGCGTATTTCGGGGTTGATTGCCTCGTCGACGGCGGCGTTGTTGAAGGCAGCGTGTGCGCCGTTGATGAAGCGGGGCAGTTTAGTTGATGGTGATCCGGAGGATGATTCACGGTCGTCGTCGCAGCGTTTTGCTGACGCGGTGCATTATGTGGTGGATCGTTTTCATCGGGGTATTTCGGTGCGGGGTCGTGGTGGTATTGGCAGCATTGTGGTGTCGATGACCACTGATGATGTGGTGGCTGTTGAGGAGAGGGGGTTGGGGTATCGGTATCCGACGAATACGGGGTTTAAGTTGTCGTTGGGGGAGGTGTTGTTGTTGGGGGCGGCGAAGTATGACTTTGGTGTGGTGTTGGATGGTAAGTCTGGTCGGGCGTTGCATTTGGGTCGGTTGCAGCGGTCGGCGTCGTTGGAGCAGAAGGTGGCGTTGTTGGCGTCGGAGTTGGTGTGTTCTGCTCCTGGGTGTTCGCGGCCGTTGGTGGATTGTGAGATTCATCATGTGGATCCGTGGGTGCGTGGTGGGTTGACGGATGTGGTGAATTTGACGCCGCAGTGTTTTGGGGATCATCCGCGTAATGATGATTCTCGTGGTGGGGTTAATGGTAAGGGGTTTATGGTTCGGGATGGGGTGTCGGGTCGGGTTGGTCGGCAGGTTGTTGGTGGTGGGGTGGTGTTTAATGACAGTGTTGCTGCGGGTGAGTCTGGTGGTGCGTGGGCGCGGGGGAAGCATCGGCGGTTGGTGGAGGGGGAGTCTGTTGCGCCGGATCCGCCGGA
>NZ_JAWVOB010000025.1:0-1306 GCF_046592015.1 Corynebacterium callunae | reverse complement strand
CCGACCCCCGGATAGTAGACACGGAGGATTTAATCAAGAAGCAGATCTCAGGATAACAGAACCGCGCTCCTCAAACACCACAGGGGCGAGATATTTACACCAGGAATGCCGACGCACCGTGTTGTAACGGGTACACCAGCGGAAAACATCCCGGCGACAGAGCAATTGATTCTCAAAGGTCTTGGAATCCTTCAGGACTTCCCGCTTCATCGCGGCGTTGAAAGACTCGGCCAAAGCGTTATCCGCACTGGTTCCAATTGATCCCATCGACTGCCTGATCCCGAGATTTTTGCAGGTGTCCTGGAATGCACTCGAGGTATACACGCTCCCGTGGTCCGAGTGGAAAATCGCCCCAGTCAGGCTTCCACGCTGGCCCTTAGCCATTTTTAGCGCGTCCTGCACCAGGGAGGTACGCATGTGATCTGCGATAGAAAAACCCACCAACCTGCGGGAATAGCAATCAATGACAGTCGCCAGGTACATATTCGACCCACCCGCGATCGGCAGATAGGTAATGTCTCCGACGTGAGACGCTGGTTAGGCTTGTCGGCGGTGAACTTCCGCTCCACCAGGTCAGGGAACACTGGTTTCTTCTGATCGGACACTGTGGTGGTGACCTTGCGTTTCTTTGTATAGCCGAATAGTTTCAACGAACGCATGATTCGGGCGACCCGCTTATGATTCACCGGTTCATGACCGGTCTGGTCCTTGAGTTCGGCCGTGATCCGTTTGGCCCCATAACAACCCTTTTCGGCGGTGAAGACCGCCTTGACCCGGGCACCGAGGAGAGCGTCGGATATCAGTCGTTTTCTACGGTCTGAACTGCTGTTTTTCCATTTATAATAGGAGGATCTGTTGAGTTTCAGCACCTCGCATAACCGCTTAACTTCAGTGGTTCTTCTGGGTGTTATCAACGAACCGGAAGCGCGGTCATAAGTCTCGTCTCTTCCGCGAAATATTTAGCGGCCTTCCGTAGGATGTCACGCTCTTCCCGCAGCCGGGCGTTTTCGCGTTCTAGTTGACGGATCCGCTCGGCTTCCGTTACTGATGTCGACGCAGGTGAGCCTTGAGAGTTGACCTTGGTGCGGGCCCTGGTGCCATATTCTTTTAACCAATTATGCAAGGTAGCGCGGTTGATCCCGAGGTCGGTGGCGATGGTCTTAAGCGAGGCACCTGGGGAGTTCTCGTAGAGCGCAACGGCGTCGCGCTTGAACTCCTCGGTGTAGGTCTTGCGTGGCATGGTGGCAGATTACCTTTCCCAGCATCATGCTGGTTTCAAGGTGTCCACCAAACGGGGGTCAGGTCC
>NZ_JAWVOB010000024.1:0-1518 GCF_046592015.1 Corynebacterium callunae | reverse complement strand
CTACAAGGATGGACTCATTGTAGGCTATATGGTTATTTTAAGCTTTCTGTCGCTACGCTTTGCCGTAATAAGGGCGAGTCCAATCTGGATTAATAGCAATATTGCCATTGATAGTCCCAGTCCCCAGACTGCCATTAGTATGTCAGATCTCAATAGGTGAACGACGATTAGAGGGGTTAGCATGTAAAAGAATGCAAAAAGTAGTAAGCGTCCCTGAGTTTGAGTCACGATAAAAATATTCGCTAGAGGTGAAGAAACAACGTTTAAGTATAACCAGGGCACTAGGGCCTGGGCAAAATATCCGCTAAGTTCCCATCCAGGCCCAAGCAAAAATGGGAATATTTTAGGGCTTACTAGAAAAACTATTAGAAATGGAATAAAAGCGAGGATAAGCCCTTTCCTAATTATCGTTACAACCATTGGATATAATTCACCTTGGCTCTCGCGTGCCATTTTTTGCAAAAATACCTGTGAAAGAGCCTGCGAAAATAAGCCAACTGGAGCCTGGACACCTCTTAGCGCCATTGAGAATTGACCGAGGGATGAGGCCGATATTGATGCAATAACAAAATTAAGGCCGTTCATTCTCACGCTGTCAAGCAATGCATTAGGTCCGTTTACTAGCGGCATTTTGACATATTTCCGACTCAAGCTTTTTGCTTCTTCTATATCAATCATTTGCTGCTTAATTTTTAACTCTTGTTGAGAAACTAGAAATATTACGGCAACTGATTGCCCCAAAATTAGGCCTAGAAGCAAGCTTGTTACACTATTTGATAGTAATATGCCGAATAATACTTGGAAGAATAATACAGACGCACTGAGTATGACCTTGTTGATGCTTTGGATCTTAAATTTCTTCTGACGCGTGTACCAATAATTCATGATATTAGTGACGCCACTTAGCAAAACTAGAGCTGAAATTCCTGGTAACCATTGACGGTATTCTTGAAGACCTAAGAGTGAGGAGATCGGGCCCATCAGCAATACTAATAACAAGCAGGCTACTGTCGATACTGCAAGGGAGATCCACTGCGCTAAAGCTTTTATTTTTATGGCTTCCGTTGTGGAGTCTGGCAAGACAATAGCCAGTTCGTACCGCCCTGAAGCAAGTACGGAAAAAATTGATGCGACTGAAACATAAATAGCTAATAAGCCAATTGCAATGGGGTCGTAGATTCGACTAAGAATGGGTATGCCAACAATATTTACAAGTTGAGCAAGTGAATTGCCCGTTACGAGAGTTGCGATGCTTTTCGAGGTGCCACTGACTCGAAATTTTACTGGAATCTTCACGGGGAAATATGAATCCTTTTGATTAAGGTTATCTATGAATTAGAATCCAAATCGGCATGTTGGCAATTGAACAAATGTGAACGACTTGGTTTTTAGCTTTTGGGAATCGGAAGACATAAATCTTGGCGATAATTAGATTTCTAAGTATATCTCGCACTGCATAGCTTCACCCTGACTGAAGTAATCATACTGACTAGAAGCGGAAATGTAAGTATAGCTATC
>NZ_JAWVOB010000023.1:0-1713 GCF_046592015.1 Corynebacterium callunae | reverse complement strand
CCCATTACGTTGTTAGCAGTTCCACCCCAGGGCACCGAAGATTCATAGCCTGTCCACCCGAGTGGGCGGGGCTATGTTTATATCCGTTCCCGCCGTCCGAAAGGACAGTGGAACTAGTCGCTGGCTTCGGTATGGCTTATTCCTGTCCCTGTCTGAAAATGATCCGGGGGGTGATGCCGCCGAAGACAGTGACATACTCAAACTGCTAATAGGAACCTGACCCGGCCCAGGCGGCACGAGGTCTCACAGTAATGTGGATGCCAGCGCAAGTATGTCCGACCACCCCAGCGATGAAGCGTAAATAATCCAACTCCCTACTCATCGCTAGGAGGCACAGACTCATGGCCTATGACTTCGTCATTGGAATGGACGTCGGCAAATACTTCCACCACGCCTGCGTCCTCGATCCCCAGGGCAGACAAGTCCTATCCAAACGCATCAACCAGCACGAAGGCTCGCTACGCAAGCTCTTCGGCAAATTCCTGGCCAATGACGCCGAGGTCCTTGTCGTCGTCGATCAGCCCAACAACATCGGCAGGCTAACCGTCGCAGTCGCCCAAGCAATGGGAGCCGACGTTCGCTACCTCCCCGGGCTTGCCATGCGACAGCTTTCACGTATCCACGTCGGCAACTCCAAGACCGATGTACGGGACGCTTATGTCATCGCCCATGCCGGCCTCAACCTTCCGGATGCCCTGCGTAGCGTCGACCGCGTTGAGGAAGTCTTCCTCCAGCTGAAAGTCCTCAACGGTATCGACGAAGACCTCGCCCGCGCCTACACACGCCTGATCAACCAGATGCGATCCGCGCTCGTGGGCACCTACCCCGCATTCGAACATGTCCTAAGTGGGCAGATGATTCACCGCAAGTGGATTCTCCACCTTCTGGCGAAATATGGTGGCCCCACCAAGATTCGACGCGTCGGCAAAGCACGGCTGGCAGCTTTCGCACGTGGTCACAGGGCACGTAATCCTGAGCCAGTTATCGATGCCATGCTTGCTGCGATCCACGGCCAGACGGTATCCATCGCCGGCGCAGAATACGCGGAACTTGGCGTAGCAATGTCCGCCAAAGATGCACTAGCCAAGCTGGAGCACCGCAAAGAGATTGAAGCCCAGGTACTCGAGCTGATCCAGGACATTCCTCAGACCGAGATTCTCTTGTCCATGCCCGGCATCGGCCCACGTAGCGCCGCGCAAATACTTATGACCGTCGGCGATATGTCCGACTTTCCCGATGCAGCGCACCTGGCTTCCTATGCAGGCCTGTCGCCGCAGACGAATCAGTCGGGAACGTCGATCATGTCGAATTCGCCCAACCGGGCCGGCAACAAGAAATTGAAGAACGCCCTATGGCAGTCGTCTTTTGCATCGATCAGATTCCACGAGCGTTCCCGGCAATTCTATGAACGAAAACGCAACGAAGGCAAAAGACACAACGCCGCAGTCGTCGCGCTCGCACGCCGACGCCTCAACGTCCTCTTCGCCATGATGCGCAGCGGAGAGCTCTACAGAGACATCCCCACAGCCCAGGAGGCCGCAGCGGCCTAGCCCCTACAAGCCCCGAAGCCGATTGTGTGTTAGCGACGGTCGAAATGTAGCCCAATCGGCTCTTCAGCATGCCCGAAAACAACATCCGCAGCGTGAAGCAGAAACCCTTCACACCCCCAGCAACCCCACCCACGGAGTTGACAACCTATATAGGAACACCCCC
>NZ_JAWVOB010000022.1:0-2940 GCF_046592015.1 Corynebacterium callunae | reverse complement strand
AGTTCCTGACTGGCAGGCCAGTGAACCGTCACGCTTTTGTTGCCGCCGTTAGATTGGCTGAGTGGCCTTCTCAGACACCTGTCTCAGTGTAGCGTGTTCGGCCCAGAACGTGTCCTCGAACTCCGCCGGCGGGACCATCCCCAACGACGAGTGAAGTCGGGACGTGTTGTACCAGTGCACCCACGACGACGTCGCAATCTCCACATCCACCACCGACTCCAGCACCTCGGGGCTGAAGACCCGGTTGCGGATGCACTCGGCCTTGTACAACCCGTTGATCGTCTCCATCAATGCATTGTCGTACGCGTCTCCGACAGTGCCGACTGACGGGCTGATGCCCTCATCGGCCAGCGCACCGGTGAACCTCACCGCCGTGTACTGGCTTCCGGCATCCGAATGATGGATCAACTGGTCACGGTTTACCGGATGATCACCGCGTCTGCGCTCCCACAACGCCAGGCGCAGCGGGATCCGCACCAGTTCCACACCCTTGGACGTCTGCGCGTGCCAGGCGACGAGCCGCTGGGAGAACACGTCGACGATGAACGCGACGTACACCCAGCCTGACGTGGTCATCACGTAGGTGAAGTCCGCGACCCACACCAGGTTCGGTGCCGCTGCGGTGAAGTCCCGGTGCAGCAGATCCGACGCCCGGTCCTCAGGCTGGTTCTTCTTGCTTCGTGACGGTGACTTGCGCCTGCTCACCCCGGCCATTCCGGCGACACCCATCAGCCGGTCGACGGTGCAGTGCGCCACCTCGTGGCCGAGGCGCCGCAGGTGGGCAACCATTTTCCGCCGTCCGTACAACGATTCCGGGGTACCTTTCAGCCCGTGGAGGGTGTCCAGCAGTTGCGCATCGGACACCGTCCTGGGCGACGGGCCGGTGGCCCTGGCGTGACGGTAGGTCCGCGCCGCGATCGCCACACCCTGCCCCCGCAGGACCCGGCAGATCGACTCGACGGCGTGGCCTTGGCTTCTCATCTGGTCGATGAACCCGATGATCAGCGGTTTCGGGGGTCGAGTTCCCCGGCGAAGAAAACCGTCGCCTCCTTGAGGATCTCGTTGGATTCCCGCAGTCGCTTGATTTCCTTGCGCAGGCGCCGGATCTCCTCGTTGTCACCGGTGGTGACACCGGGGGCGTCTCCGGCGTCGATGTCGGCCTGGCGGGCCCAGTTGCGCAGCGTCTCACGCGAGACTCCGAGCTCGTCACCGAGAGCGCGGCACACCGCAGTCATTGACGGGTAGTCACTGCGTTGCTGCTGCACCAGGCGGATGGCCCGGGCCTTGAACTCCGGGTCGTAGTGCTTGTTCATGTTGTTGATCCTTCCTCATTGGAAGGCGGCAAGATACCCGTGACGGTTCAAATCCCTACAATGGATCATGCCCAAAGATTCGTTCGAGGAAAGAGGCGAAGAACAATGCCAAAAGATCCACGTACGCTATACCCAACCGTTGACCCCGACAAACAAACCCAACCCGAACCAGGCCTTGACGTTGAACTGTCACCACAAGCAGATATCGGCTTGGACAGCTACACAGGACACGGCAGGTTGCAGGGCCGGAAAGCTTTAATCACTGGCGGCGATTCCGGAATCGGTGCAGCCGTAGCCATCGCTTATGCCCGCGAAGGTGCAGACGTAGCCATTGCTTATCTGCCAGAAGAACAGCCTGATGCTGATCGCGTGATCAAAGCTATTGAAGACGCAGGACAAAAGGCTTTCGCCTACCCAGGTGATATCAAAGACGCCGACTACTGCCGCACGCTGGTTGATAAAACTGTCGAAGCTCTCGGCGGCCTAGACATCTTGGTCAACAATGCTTCACGCCAAGTGTGGGCCGACGGCCTAACTAACATTGATGATGAAGATTTTCATCAAACCATGCAGGTCAATCTGTACGGGACATTTCGCGTCACCAAGGCCGCTATCCCTCACCTAAAGCCTGGTTCTTCCATCATTTTCACATCCTCGATCCAGGCTTATGAACCTTCAGCAACCTTGCTGGACTATGCCATGACGAAGGCCGCTATGAACAACCTGTCCAAGGGCTTGGCCACCAGCCTTATTGACCAAGGCATTCGCGTAAACTCTGTGGCACCAGGGCCATTTTGGACTCCGCTGCAGCCAAGCCACGGCCAACCGCAGGAAAAGATTGAAGGTTTTGGCCAGCACGCACCAATCGGCAGGGCTGGCCATCCAGTCGAGTTAGCCGGCGCTTACGTCTTCCTAGCATCTGATGAAGCAAGCTATGTAGCCGGTGAAACCCTGGGCGTTACCGGAGGAACACCCACCCCTTAAGCGACACAGCTCTCATGAAGCTGCAACTGCGCTGATCGAAAACCTATCCAGTACCGCTCTCGGCTTGATTCTCGTCCGAGGGCGGTACTTGTTGGTTGTCTAGATCTTCCACCACTGCTACGACTGTGTCCTGCAATTTCCAGTCCAATTCTTCAATCTGGTTTCGCAAATGGGCAGTTTCTTCCGGAGTAGGCACGTAATTAGATACTGGAACGACAAACATTTCCGTATGGAAGATGTGCCCCTGGTCGCGAATGCGCGCCCGGGCTTGCAAGACCCAACCCGTCTCGCGTGCAAGTTGCTCCACTTCTTCAGTCAGTGGGTGCGATTCAGAGTTATCGTAACGAGTAGCCCGTGCATCACTGAGTCCTGATACTGCTGCCTTGATGTTTGTGACCCCAACTTTCACGATGGACACTGAAATTACCAATGCCGCAATCGAGTCAGCCCACCAGAATCCGAGACCAATACCGAGTACACCAATAGCAGTTGCAGCTGCGGTACCCCAATCTGCCTTTGCCATATCAGCATCAGCTTAAAGCAACTTATCGTGTAATTCTTTGGCCAGTCGAAGTTTCATTCGTCCGAGAATAACCATCGGGATAGCGGTATGGTCATGACTGCAGGGGCCAGGCTTTTGGTA
>NZ_JAWVOB010000021.1:0-3751 GCF_046592015.1 Corynebacterium callunae | reverse complement strand
CCTCTGGTCTTTCACCGGAAGCATCACCATTCCATGGAGCCACGTTCGTGGAGCTACCTATGATCCAGGAATGAAAAAGGAACCCAAGGGATGGCGTGGCCCTGGTCTGCGTGTTGGGCAAAAAACTCAGTGGCACTTTCCACGCAGATGGGGAAAATCAATTCTGGAATGTCAGTGGATTTGAAAACACAGTGGTTATCGAGCTTAATGATGAGCACTTCAGCAGGTTGGTGGTATCGCTTGATAATCCCGTTGAGCAAGCTGCTCGGATAACAGAACGAGCTACAGCCCGTTAGGCGTATCCCCCCTTGAGGTGCCGCAACATTCTTCAACTTAATCGATTGGAGCAACCCGGATGCGGTTTCCATCTAGATCAGAAGCCACGAAAGTTGTACCGAAAACATCACTATGAGGTTCTTCCACAATGGACACGCCCTTCTTCACCCATTGATCATAGGTCGAAAGGATAGCTTCTTCTCCCCCACCAAGATTTAGACACACTTCGGAAGTGCGAGCTGTGGCGCTGTCGAGAGCGTCGCTTTTCCCGGTCCACAGTGCTAGCGAAACTCCCGGAGCTAGATCCATTGTCACATAACGTGGGGATTCGAAGCTAGTTTTCACCTCAAGCAGGTCAGTATAAAACGACGTTGATGTTTTAATATCTGACACATAGACAATAAATACGATTTCTTTGTTACTCATCGAGCTCATGTCCTTTCCAGGCATTGATTGTCTTAATCAAGAAGTGGGAATAGGGGTTGAGCCTGCCTATAGGAAAAATAATACCTAGGTATGATATTTAGTGGACGGTGGCTAGCTAAGATAAAACGCCATCACCAACAGCCACGTGGACGTTCTGATTCTTTAGTACATACACCAAAGAGGCATGGTCCGTTTCTTGTACATTTGTTCAATCGCTACTTTTACTGCCGGCATGAATAATGCACGGCCATACCTTCATATGACTATATTTCCGCCTTTACATAAAGGCTAGGGCCACAATAAGAACAAGTGGCCAGGCAAAAAACGTTAACGCCGAAACCACACCCAACAAGAGGTCTTTAGCTCGTGCCGCCACCACAATGCCAATAAGCGATGCCATGACCAGCCCAATCCAGTACACCCACTGAGTCCATAGAGGTGCTCGATCACCCATAAACGGCGTGGCGATCCATACCGTCAGTAAAACCAGATAAATGCGCGCTGTAGGAATTCTTGCCCGTACCTTCACATAACCATTAACGCACATCCCGCCATTAAACGGGGCCTTAAAGGCCCTGCTTTTCGACGCCGCGCTGCTGGACAGGGAAGCGTCGAAAAGCAGTTTTTGAAAAGTGGTTTTGACCATAATTCTATTAATCTATAGAAACTGTGTTATATATTTAGTGCATAAGATTTCTATAGTTTGATAGAAAGAGAACGACCATGAAACCTACGACATATCAGGGCGAAGATAAGGCCCTCATCGGCATCGTATTATCAGTTTTGACTTTTTGGCTTTTTGCCCAGTCCACCCTCAATATTGGCCCGGATATGGGCAGCTCTTTGGGGATGAGCACTGAGACCATGAATATCGCGGTCGTGGCTGCAGCACTATTTTGTGGCACTTTTATCGTGGCAGCCGGCGGTATCGCCGATGTTTTTGGCCGCGTTAAGGTAATGCACTTAGGAAATATTCTCAATATTATCGGCTCCCTTTTGATCGCTGCGGCAACCTCGAGCTTCGCCACTGAAATGGTGATCGTTGGTCGCGTCCTGCAGGGTCTGGCAGCAGCCGCAATTATGTCCTCCTCCCTCGCACTGGTGAAAACCTACTGGTTGGGAGCAGCTCGCCAACGAGCAGTCTCCATCTGGTCCATCGGTTCTTGGGGCGGCACCGGATTCTGTGCCCTCTTTGCTGGTCTGGTTGTAGCTAGCCCCTTCGGCTGGCGTGGCATCTTTGTCCTCGGCGCCATCGTTTCATTGGTATCCATCCTCATGACCCGCCACCTGCCAGAATCTCGCCCAGCTCAGCACGTGGGCATGCGTTTGGACTGGTACGGTATCGGTGCACTGGCACTTGCAGTACTCTCCCTTGAACTCTTTATCACCCAGGGTGAAGCACTGGGCTGGGGCAACTGGATGACCTGGACCTTGCTTGCAGTATCCGCAATCTTCCTGGTTCTCTTCTTCCAAATTGAAAAGTTCGTGGCTTGGCCAGTACTAGACTTCAACCTCTTTAAAGACCGCGCATTTAGCGGTGCAACCATCACCAACTTCCTCATGAGCGCCACCGGCGGTGTCGTAGCAGTAGTGATGTGGATTCAGCAATCCGGCTGGGGCGTTTCCTCCACTGTTTCTGGCATGACCAGCATCGGCTTCGCCGTGTTTGTCCTGCTCTTCATCCGCGTTGGTGAAAAGGCCATGCAAAAGGTCGGTGCTCGCGGCGTCATCGTTGTCGCTGGTATTTTGGTTGCACTTTCCGTAGCTATCATGATGATCACCAATGTTTCCGAAGGCGCATACATCGCACTTTCCCTGGTTGGTTTCTCCCTCTACGGCATTGGACTTGGACTCTTTGCTACCCCAGTTACCGACACCGCCCTTGGAACCTTGCCAAAGGATCGCACCGGCGCCGGAGCTGGCGTATTCAAAATGTCCTCCTCCCTCGGAGCAGCCATCGGCATCGCCATCTCTACCTCAGTATTCTTGGCTCTGCGCGACAGCAATGGCCTGAACTCCGAGGTAGCCATGGCAGGTGCCGTTTCCCTAGGAATCAACCTGGCCTTCACCCTCGCAGCAACCCTCACCGCAGCATTCTTGATCCCAGCAACTGTTGGTCGTGTCGCTCAAAAGCGTCGCCCAACTCAGGATCCAGCTGCAGTACCTGCAGCATATGAATCCAAGCCTCTTGCAGTATTCCGCTAAAGGCTTAGCTACTCTTAGAACTTGCGCTTTTCCTCTGGTCTCATGCCCCGGAGGAGAAGCGCTTTCTGCTGTTTTGGTAAGAGGCCGAGCTCAGCGATTAGACCAGGTAATCGGTTCAAACTGGGAAAAATCTTTAAAGTCAGCACCCAATTGATTCTCAAAACGTTAGCTCACACTCGCCGGCTCAGCCTCGGGTGGTGCACCTGCTGCCACTGCCCCAACTACGCCATGAGTATAGGGAAACTGTGGAACCAAGTTACTTTCAGCAGCTGGCAAACGATCCGCAGCAGGCACCTCACAATAATTAACAGAGCCTCCTTTTACTGTTTTAGCCTGCCCACCATCAACAGTGTTTAAGGTCAAAACGGGATCAACAACTGCTGCGGTTTGGGCATCCGGTAAACCATTAAGCACCTGCGGATCATCGGTTTTAATAGGCACGGAACCAAGAAAGGTGACCTCATAGAGATAACACATATAATGGCTGATTCCCGTTGCCTGCTCCGGTTGCGAGAGTGCAATATATTCCGGCTCAATCGGAACCCCATCATAGGCGGTGATTTTCCATACCAACATGCGCCCCTCTGCATCAGTGGTTCGGAACATCAGTGACTGCGCTCATCAATTACATAAATGCAGGAGCTGTTAGATTAGTCTTTTACTACGTCTCGGCCGCAAGTCTATAGAGACTTCCGCAGAGACTTCCGCTCCCAGGCGGCGGCAACGCTTAGCCCCGGCTGTAGAGGTTCCCAAGAGGTTTGTTTCCTGACAACTGAGGGAAGCACTGACGATGTCTTGGTCATCACCTCAAAGCAGATTCTGCTGCATAGTTGTTTTGGGCATG
>NZ_JAWVOB010000020.1:0-5019 GCF_046592015.1 Corynebacterium callunae | reverse complement strand
TTTTTTTCATTTTGTGGAGAGTTTGATCCTGGCTCAGGACGAACGCTGGCGGCGTGCTTAACACATGCAAGTCGAACGATGAAGCTTAGCTTGCTAGGTGGATTAGTGGCGAACGGGTGAGTAACACGTAGGTAATCTGCCCTGCACTTTGGGATAAGCCTGGGAAACTGGGTCTAATACCGAATAGGACATGTCATCTTTGGGTGGTGTGTGGAAAGCTTTTGCGGTGTGGGATGAGCCTGCGGCCTATCAGCTTGTTGGTGGGGTAATGGCCTACCAAGGCGTCGACGGGTAGCCGGCCTGAGAGGGTGTACGGCCACATTGGGACTGAGACACGGCCCAGACTCCTACGGGAGGCAGCAGTGGGGAATATTGCACAATGGGCGAAAGCCTGATGCAGCGACGCCGCGTGGGGGATGAAGGCCTTCGGGTTGTAAACTCCTTTCGCTAGGGACGAAGAGAAATTGACGGTACCTGGAGAAGAAGCACCGGCTAACTACGTGCCAGCAGCCGCGGTAATACGTAGGGTGCGAGCGTTGTCCGGAATTACTGGGCGTAAAGAGCTCGTAGGTGGTTTGTCGCGTCGTCTGTGAAATCCCGGGGCTTAACTCCGGGCGTGCAGGCGATACGGGCATAACTTGAGTGCTGTAGGGGAGACTGGAATTCCTGGTGTAGCGGTGAAATGCGCAGATATCAGGAGGAACACCAATGGCGAAGGCAGGTCTCTGGGCAGTAACTGACGCTGAGGAGCGAAAGCATGGGTAGCGAACAGGATTAGATACCCTGGTAGTCCATGCCGTAAACGGTGGGCGCTAGGTGTAGGGGACTTCCACGTCTTCTGTGCCGCAGCTAACGCATTAAGCGCCCCGCCTGGGGAGTACGGCCGCAAGGCTAAAACTCAAAGGAATTGACGGGGGCCCGCACAAGCGGCGGAGCATGTGGATTAATTCGATGCAACGCGAAGAACCTTACCTGGGCTTGACATATACCGGATCGGCGTAGAGATACGTTTTCCCTTGTGGTCGGTATACAGGTGGTGCATGGTTGTCGTCAGCTCGTGTCGTGAGATGTTGGGTTAAGTCCCGCAACGAGCGCAACCCTTGTCTTATGTTGCCAGCATGTTATGGTGGGCACTCATGAGAAACTGCCGGGGTTAACTCGGAGGAAGGTGGGGATGACGTCAAATCATCATGCCCCTTATGTCCAGGGCTTCACACATGCTACAATGGTCGGTACAGCGAGTTGCCACACCGTAAGGTGGAGCTAATCTCTTAAAGCCGGCCTCAGTTCGGATTGGGGTCTGCAACTCGACCCCATGAAGTCGGAGTCGCTAGTAATCGCAGATCAGCAACGCTGCGGTGAATACGTTCCCGGGCCTTGTACACACCGCCCGTCACGTCATGAAAGTTGGTAACACCCGAAGCCAGTGGCCCAACCTTTTTGGGGGGAGCTGTCGAAGGTGGGATCGGCGATTGGGACGAAGTCGTAACAAGGTAGCCGTACCGGAAGGTGCGGCTGGATCACCTCCTTTCTAAGGAGCTTTAAATAATGCCCATCCTTAACAGTTGTTAGGGTGTATGGGTTGTTGGTGTTGGAACCCGTTCGTGGTTGCCATCAACACAATGTAATCGGGTGGAGATGACCCGTGGTGTGGTAAACACTCTTCTTACATGAGAAGAGTTAATAGGTAGGTGGCATGCTGTTGGGTGTCTGAAATGACATGAAAGTGTTGTTTCTTCATCAGATCATGATTGTCAATGATTGTGCACTGTGTGTGTGGTTGTTGGTGGTGGTGGTGTGTTGTGTGAGAACTGTATAGTGGACGCGAGCATCTTTATTTTTTGTATATTTTTTTGTGTATCCGAACGTTTCAACCACTCGCGCATGATTTAAAGGCCTGTGGGTTTTTGGTTGTGGTGGGTGGTTGATTTTTTAGTGTTTTGTTTTTAAGAGCACACGGTGGATGCCTTGGCATATCAAGCCGATGAAGGACGTGAGAGGCTGCGTTATGCCTCGGGGAGTTGCCAACTAAGCGTTGATCCGAGGATGTCCGAATGGGGAAACCCAGCTGCAGTAATGTGTGGTTACCTGCCGGTGAATATATAGCCGGTTGGGAGGTTTACACGGGGAAGTGAAACATCTCAGTACCCGTAGGAGAAGAAAACAATTGTGATTCCGTTAGTAGTGGCGAGCGAACGTGGATGATGGCTAAAGCTTATGTGTGTGATACCCGGCAGGGGTTGCATGTAGGTGGTTGTGGGGTTTCAACGATTGTGTTCTGCCGGACACTGGCGCATAGTTAACTGGTTAGTGGAAGTGGTGTGGAAACGCCTGCCGTAGAAGGTGATAGTCCTGTACGCGAAGACTGGTTGGTGTGTGTGGTTGTTTTTCCCAAGTAGCAGCGGGCTCGTGGAATCTGCTGTGAATCTGCCGGGACCACCCGGTAAGCCTGAATACTTGATATGACCGATAGCGGATTAGTACCGTGAGGGAATGGTGAAAAGTACCCCGGGAGGGGAGTGAAATAGTACCTGAAACCGTGTGCTTACAAACCGTCAGAGCCTCTTTTGTGGGGTGATGGCGTGCCTTTTGAAGAATGAGCCTGCGAGTCAGCGGCATGTCGCGAGGTTAACCCGTGTGGGGTAGCCGTAGGGAAACCGAATCCTAATAGGGTGTGTGAGTGGCATGTCTTGGACCCGAAGCGGAGTGATCTACCCATGGCCAGTGTGAAGCAGAGGTAAGACTTTGTGGAGGCGCGAACCCACTTAGGTTGAAAACTGAGGGGATGAGTTGTGGGTAGGGGTGAAAGGCCAATCAAACTCCGTGATAGCTGGTTCTCCCCGAAATGCATTTAGGTGCAGCGTTGTGTGTTTCTTGCCGGAGGTAGAGCTACTGGATGGTTTAGCGGGACCAACATCTTAGCGACATCAGCCAAACTCCGAATGCCGGTAAGTGAGAGCACAGCAGTGAGACTGCGGGGGATAAGCTTCGTAGTCGAGAGGGAAACAGCCCAGATCGCCGGCTAAGGCCCCTAAGGGTGTGCTAAGTGGAAAAGGAGGTGGGGTCGCGAAGACAGCCAGGAGGTTGGCTTAGAAGCAGCCATCCTTGAAAGAGTGCGTAATAGCTCACTGGTCGAGTGATTCCGCGCCGACAATGTAGTGGGGCTTAAGCACACCGCCGAAGCCGCGGCAATGACATCTTTTGGGTGTTGTTGGGTAGGGGAGCGTCGTGCACGCGTTGAAGCAGCCTGGTAATGGTGTTGTGGAGTGTGTGCGAGTGAGAATGCAGGCATGAGTAACGAATGATGAGTGAGAAACTCATCCGCCGGATGACTAAGGGTTCCTGGGTCAAGTTAATCTTCCCAGGGTGAGTCGGGGCCTAAGGCGAGGCCGACAGGCGTAGTCGATGGATAACGGGTTGATATTCCCGTACCCGAGTGTGTGCGACCATGGTGAATCAGTGATACTAACCATCTACATGCTTCCGCTGTTAATCTTTGATTGATAGTGGTTGTGGTGTGCGTGGGACCTGATCTGGTAGTAGCTAAGTGATGGGGTGACGCAGTGAGGTAGCTGAGCCACTTATTGGATTGTGGTGTAAGCGTGTAGCACGGTTGGTAGGTAAATCCGCTAACTATGATGTGTGAGGCGTGATGCAGAGCCCTTGTGGGGTGAAGTTGGTGATCCTGTACTGTCGAGAAAAGCCTCTAGCGATGTGCATATTCGGCCCGTACCCTAAACCGACACAGGTAGTCAGGTAGAGAATACTAAGGCGTTCGGGTGAACTGTGGTTAAGGAACTCGGCAAAATGCCCCCGTAACTTCGGGAGAAGGGGGGCCATGAGCGGTGAACACTTTTTCAGTGGGAGCTGGTTGTGGTCGCAGAGAATAGAGGGAAGCGACTGTTTACTAAAAACACAGGTCCGTGCGAAGACGTTTAAGTTGATGTATACGGACTGACGCCTGCCCGGTGCTGGAAGGTTAAGAGGACCGGTTAGCTGTTAAAAGCGAAGCTGAGAATTTAAGCCCCAGTAAACGGCGGTGGTAACTATAACCATCCTAAGGTAGCGAAATTCCTTGTCGGGTAAGTTCCGACCTGCACGAATGGCGTAACGACTTCCCTGCTGTCTCAACCACAGGCCCGGTGAAATTGCAGTACGAGTAAAGATGCTCGTTACGCGCGGCAGGACGAAAAGACCCCGGGACCTTCACTATAGCTTGGTATTGGTGTTTGATTCGGTTTGTGTAGGATAGGTGGGAGACTGTGATCATGTGACGCTAGTTGTGTGTGAGTCGTTGGTGAAATACCACTCTGATCGGATTGAATGTCTTAACCTTGGCCCATGATCTGGGTTGGGGACAGTGCCTGGTGGGTAGTTTAACTGGGGCGGTTGCCTCCCAAAATGTAACGGAGGCGCCCAAAGGTTTCCTCAGCTTGGTTGGTAATCAGGTGGTGAGTGTAAGTGCACAAGGGAGCTTGACTGTGAGAGTGACAGCTCGAGCAGGGACGAAAGTCGGGACTAGTGATCCGGCACCAACTTGTGGTTGTGGTGTCGCTCAACGGATAAAAGGTACCCCGGGGATAACAGGCTGATCTTCCCCAAGAGTCCATATCGACGGGATGGTTTGGCACCTCGATGTCGGCTCGTCGCATCCTGGGGCTGGAGTAGGTCCCAAGGGTTGGGCTGTTCGCCCATTAAAGCGGCACGCGAGCTGGGTTTAGAACGTCGTGAGACAGTTCGGTCTCTATCCGCCGCGCGCGTTGAAACTTAAGGAAGGCTGTCCCTAGTACGAGAGGACCGGGACGGACGTACCTCTGGTGTGCCAGTTGTTCCGCCAGGAGCAGGGCTGGTTGGCTACGTACGGAAGGGATAACCGCTGAAAGCATCTAAGCGGGAAGCCTGTTTCGAGATGAGGTTTCTTTTGAGGTTCCCTATAGATTATGGGGTTGATAGGCCAGATCTGGACGCATTGTAAGGTGTGGAGGTGACTGGTACTAATTTACCGACAACAAAACATGA
>NZ_JAWVOB010000019.1:0-6083 GCF_046592015.1 Corynebacterium callunae | reverse complement strand
GATCACCGCCGGTGGCCAGACCTTAGACTTCTACCTCTCACCAAAACGCAACGTAGCGGCAGCGAAGCGTTTCCTGGCGAAGACTCTAAGGTCGAACACGTCAGCCGGGTATCCCAGAGTGATTAACACAGATAAAGCACCCTCCCTGTCCAAAGCGATCGCCGAGTTGAAGTCAGAGGGAATCTGCCCGCCAACAGTGGAACACCGGCAGGTGAAATACCTCAACAACATCCTGGAAGGCGACCATGGTCGGCTGAAGCGGATCCTCGGACCGAAGGGTGCATTTAAGAACTTCGACGTCTGCATATCGGACGTTGAAAGGGATGGAGGCGATGCACTCCTTGCGGAAAGGGCAGGGCACGATGTTTGCCCTCACGGGCAACCGAACCCGGACGCGGTGATCGGCAACCGGGCATTCGAGACTACTTAAGCGCCCCGGAGCAAGTACAACTGATGTCCCGAGGCGGGGCTCTTCGACCCTGGCCTAACTTTGCAACAGCACCCGTATCTTTAGGGGTGTCCGCACGGAAAGCGCAGTACCTCACGATAAGGAGCCGTTTGCCATGCATCCCCCAGCCATGTTCACGAATGCGACCCTGCGTTCCGAACAGTTTTCCTGCCCGAGTTGTCTGGCCGAGATCACCGTCAGGCTCAGTGACCTCGAGGGCGTGGAGGCCGTGGGGGTAGATTTCCCCTCCGTCGCTGTTCTGTTCACCTATGACCCGGCCGCGGTCACCGTGGCGGAGCTGGCCGCCGTGGTCGCCGACACTGACCACACCGCCACTGCCCCGATCATGCCCGCTGCGTAGCTGCACCACGTCCGGCCACTACGTGTCGGGGAAGGCGATAATATGGAGACCATGTCACAGAATCCGGTCCGGCGTAGCTGTGCCCAGCCTCATCACTGCTCACCAGAGGTCCGGCTCAAGGCCATGGCCAGGTCCCCGCTGTCCCGAGACATGGATGTAGACGAGCACCGGGACCTGGATCAATATCTCAGCGCCTGGTCGTGGGCGGAGGGCGACCCGGTGATCCTCGCCGGTGATGAGATCACAGGCAGCTATCTGCTCGTCGCCGGCCGGGCACGAGTGACCCGGGACACTATCGACGGGCGTGAGATTACCGTTGATATTGCCGCCCCTGGGGATGTGATCGGCCCGCTGTACACCCACCCCTCCCAGGCCGTCGACTCTGCCTGGGCGATGGAGACCACCTGCGCGTTATACCTGCCCGCCGATTCCCTGGCGGAGGTGATCACACGCCACCCCACGCTAGCCTTGTCGATCGTGCGGATGCAGCAGGAGCATCTCACCCAGTCCCGGGAACGCGACGTCGGACAAACCACCACAACCGTTGAGCAGCGGGTCGGTGCCGCCCTGCGCCGCCTAGACGGTAAGTTCGGCGAGCACCAGCAGGATGGCTCGAGCCTGCTGCAGGTTCGTCTGCGCCGTGACGATATTGCCGGCATGGCCGGCACCACCGTTGAATCCGCCTCCCGGGCGATGGCGAAGATGAAGAAAACCGGGATCATCAACTCCGGCCGAGAATGGGTCGCCATCCTTGACCGGGACGCTCTCGAAGATCTGATTGATGGCGAATAACACCTGCTCAGGTCGGTTTCCCGTTGTTTGATCCAGGTCAAGGAACTAAACCGGGATGGGTCTTATCGTTAGAGATGTCAGCAAGGAACAAGACATCACAAGAAGAGAGGACCTGGTTATCATGACCGCCCCGACCACGCTGAAGAACACCACCCTGCGTTCCGATGAGTTCACCTGCCCGAGCTGTATCAGCAAAATCGAGAACAAGCTGAACGGCCTGGACGGTGTGGAGTCTGCGGAGGTGAAGTTTTCCTCCGGCCGCATCCTGGTTACCCACGACCCTGCCCAGGTGTCGGTGCGCGACCTGGTCGAGGCAGTAGCCGCTGTCGGTTACACCGCCAAGCCCTCAGCCATCTAGACCACCGATTAACCTTCCGGCCTCTGACCCCGACAGCCCGCCCGCACCCTGATGGTGCCGGCGGGCTGTCGCCGTGCACTCTGCAGTCGCTGTGAAGTCGCTCCCTATCTTCTCTGCCCCAGGTCAGACTAGTTCATGGTTGTTTGATCCACGTCAAGGAAGTTAATCCGGAAAGCCCCTAACTTAAGAAGTATCAAGGAAATGCACCTTCGCAACTAAAGGAAGAATCGCCATGAAGACCTGGAAAACCTGGGGTATCGTCATCATCTCAGGACTGCTGATTGTTCTGTCCTGGATCACCGGATCCGATCTGCTGATGATCGCCGCGGCCGTGGTCGCCGGCTACCAGATCGCCGTCTCCGCCATCCAGGCATTGCGCATTAAGATGATCTCAATCGACCTGCTGGTCATCGTTGCCGCCGTCGGTGCGCTATTCATCAACAACTACTGGGAATCGGCGGCCGTCACCTTCCTCTTCGCCCTGGGCAAGGCACTGGAGAAGGCGACGATGAACCGCACCCGTAAGGCCCTGTCGGACCTGGTGGATTCCGCACCGGAAACCGCCACCGTCCTGCGCGACGGCGAGCCCGAGACCGTCGAGATCTGGGAACTGACCCCCGGTGATGTCGTCCTGGTCAAAAACGGTGAACAGATCCCAGTTGACGGCCACGTTATCTCCGGTACCGGCGGTGTGGATGAGGCCACCATCACCGGCGAATCCGTTCCGGCCGAGAAGTTCGAGGGCTCCGAGGTCTTTGCCGGCACCTGGTTGCGCTCCGGTGTGCTGCGCGTTGAGGCCATCGGTATCGGCTCTGATTCCACCCTGGCCAAGATCATCCACCGCGTCGAAGACGCCCAAGATGATAAAGCCAAGACCCAGACCTTCCTGGAGAAGTTCTCCACCTATTACACCCCCGGTGTCATGATCGGCGCCCTGGTCGTCGGCCTGCTGACCATGAACGTCGAACTGGCCCTGACTCTGCTGGTCATCGGGTGCCCTGGCGCCCTGGTCATCTCGATCCCGGTATCGATCGTCGCTGGCATCGGCCGCTCCGCCAAGGACGGCGTCCTGATCAAGGGCGGTGAATACCTGGAGACCTCCGCCAAGGTCGATGCCGTGGTCGTCGATAAGACCGGCACCCTGACCAATGGCCGCCCCGAGCTGACCAATGTTGACGTGCTCGACCCTTCCTACAACGAAGACGAGGTGCTTACTCTGGCTGCGCGTGCCGAGACAGCGTCTGAGCACCCGCTGGCAGAGGCGATCCTCCGCGGCGCAGAAAACCGCGGCCTGGCCGTGGAGATGGTCGAAGCGGCCGAACCGGTCGCCGGTAAGGGCATCCGTGCCCAGGTCGATGACCTCACCATCGCCGTGGGTTCCGCGGATCTGCTCGACGAGATTCCGGAGGCCACCCGCATCCTGGAACTCAATGAGCAGGGCAGGACCGCCATGTACGTCGGTGTTAACGGTCACCCGGTCGGCATTGTGGCAGTGGCCGACACCATCCGAACTGACGCCCCGGCCGCGATCAAGTCCCTGCATGACAAGGGAGTCAAGGTCATCATGGCCACCGGTGACGCGAGGCGCGTGGCCGAGAACGTCGCCGCTGAGCTCGGCGTCGATGAAGTCCACGCGGAGCTCATGCCGGAGGACAAGCTGACCCTGGTCAAGGAGTTGCAGGCAGCCGGTCGCACCGTGGCCATGGTCGGTGACGGTGTCAATGACACCCCGGCCCTGGCCACCGCCGATATCGGTGTGGCGATGGGTGCTGCCGGGTCACCGGCCGCGATCGAGACCGCGGACATCGCGCTGATGGCCGACCGGTTGCCTCGCTTGCCGTATGCCCTGGGGCTGGCCAAGCGGACGGTGCGCACGATGCGGGTCAACATCGGTATTGCCCTGCTGACCGTCGCGGTCCTGCTCGCCGGCGTGCTGCTGGGCGGGGTCACCATGTCGATTGGCATGCTTGTCCACGAAGCTAGCGTGTTGCTGGTCATCGCCATCGCCATGCTGCTGCTGCGCCCGACCCTGGAAAAGGACGACACCGCGGCCGACCTACCCGTCGCACAGGCCGCGCAGGAAGCACTCACCCCGTAGCCAACCCCTGATACCTGCCCCGCCGGTTTCCTCCAGGTCTTCCCGGCGGGGCTTGTCCATGGTCAACCGCATTCGGGACGAATCACCCCGGGATGGGCGGGACAGTCACTGGGACAACGTGAACCGGATGTCCTTCGGCATGATGTGAACCGCCGTGAAGTCTGGATCTGCCACGATCTCGTGCCAGACGTCAGCGGGGATGACGACGCTGTCTCCGGCGCGCACCCCATGATCCGCATCAGGGAATTTAACGATGCATCGCCCCTCGGTGACGACGAGCACAGATTCCATTGATGCTCTGTGTCTGGGCCACGAGATTCCCGACGTGGCTTCCATCCGCTTGGTGTCAAACAGTGCGCCTTGTTCTAACGGCGTCACTTGGGGTCGTCCTGCAGATTCCATCCAGGGATTCCTTTTCGCGCTTTGATCACGGGAGAGGGGCTTAGTCACCGACTTGTCGTATTGCCAGCCTACCGTGACCACTACGACCGGTTTTGCTTATCGCGGAGCACCTCCGAGAGGTTCGGGGAGGATTGCTGTGGTTCCGGCACCTGATTTACCGTTGTGGTTGCACTTGCGTTAAGTACTGCCAGAGCGGGAGTTGCTACGTAGTTCTGTAGCGACCAAACGGGTCTGATTCGGATCTGACGTTGAAGCAGAACTCCCCGAATCGTCGGGGTTCATCGGCCGGAATCCGCTCGTGCAGTAACGACGGCATGAAGAGCTGAGGGGTCCCAGTGCTGACCCGTCACCTCGAAACCGGCCTGCTCGAGCGCACGGGTCATGTGCTCCATCGGCCAGCGGTAGGCAGTCGTCACCGGGTGACTGAATGCCTCGAGCCGGGGACCGGAGAAGAACGAAATCAGAGCGGTCCCCCCGTCCTCCAGAACCCGGCGGAGCGTGGTGAGCACGTCCGGGAGCTTGTCGGGGCCCAGGTGGATCAGCGAGTACCAGGCCAGGATGCCGGACCACCGCTCTTCGGAACCGACGAGGTCATCGATCGAGGCGAGCCGGAACTGAACGTCGGGGTGGGCTCTACGGGCGATCTCGACTAGCTGCTCGACTGGCTCGAATCCCGCGATGGTGTGTCCCAGCTCTGCGAGGTGACCGCTCCAGCGTCCGGTACCTGAGCCGATATCGAGAATCGTGCCGGAGACGGTGTTAGCCCATGACTCGATCATGATGCGATCGGGATCTTCAGCGGAAACCACAGTGCCCAACATGTTCGCGACGTCCCCCGCTTGGGAGCCGTATGCGTCCGTAACCTCGCTGCCTGTCATGAGTTCCACGATAACCCGCTCACTGACTGCAGCAACTCCGCGCCGTAGGGGAGAACGTAGGTTTCCGGGAAGGTGTCTCAGTTCCCTGGAGCTGTGGTTTTCAGAAGCCGACTGCACTCCCCCTGGTCGCAAGATGCTGCCAGTGCAGACGAGTTCTGAAAACCACATCACACCATTGCCGTTAAGGGTGTCCCACTTCCCAGGAACTGGGACACCCGGATCTGCACCATGGGGAGATCAGTAGGTGCTGTTGCAAAGTTAGGCCAGGGTCGAAGAGCCCCGCCTCGGGACATCAGTTGTACTTGCTCCGGGGCGCTTAAGTAGTCTCGAATGCCCGACTGACGATGGCCGCGTCCGGGTTCGGTTGCCCGTGAGGGCAAACATCGTGCCCTGCCCTTTTCGCAATGAGTGCATCGCTTCCATCCCTTTCAACGTCCGATATGCAGACGTCGAAGTTCTTAAATGCACCCTTCGGTCCGAGGATCCGCTTCAGCCGCCCGTGATCGCCTTCCAGGATGTTGTTGAGGTATTTCACCTGCCGGTGTTCCACTGTTGGCGGGCAGATTCCCTCTGACTTCAACTCGGCGATTGCCCTGGCTAGGGAGGGTGCTTTATCGGTGTTGATCACTCTGGGATACCCGGCTGACGCATTGGATCTGAGGGCCTTGGCCAGGAAACGCTTCGCTGCCGCTACGTTGTGTTTTGGTGAGAGGTAGAAGTCTAAGGTCTGGCCACCGGCGGTGATA
>NZ_JAWVOB010000018.1:0-8539 GCF_046592015.1 Corynebacterium callunae | reverse complement strand
GCGAAGGTCATCTTTGTTGTTGACCGCCAGGACTTGGACTATCAGACCATGAAGGAGTACGACAAATTCGCTAAAGGTGCTGCTAACGGCAATAATTCAGCGAAAGTCTTGCGTGGTCAGCTCCTTGATGATGAGTGTCAGATTATCGTCACCACGATTCAAAAGCTCAACTACCTCACTGGTGATAAAGAAGCTCTTGATGTCTATGACAAGCACGTAGTCTTTATCTTTGATGAGTGTCATCGCAGCCAGTTCGGCTCGATGCACAAGCGCATTGCTAAGCGCTTTTCCAAGGCAGCGATGTTCGGCTTTACCGGCACGCCTATCTTCCACATAGTTGAAGATGAGCATAAGCGACACAACGTACTTACAGTCCCAGAAACTACTGAGCAGGTCTTTGGCCCTAGGCTTCACACCTACACCATTATGGACGCGATCCGCGATGACAATGTCTTGCGGTTTAATATCCAGACCTACGACACCATGGCTGCGAATGTCTTGGAGGATGTAGAAGCCACAGGTATTGACCGTGAGAAGGCGCTGTTAGCCCCGGATCGTATTGCAAGCGTGGTTGACTACATCCTTGATAACTTTGCCCGGCATACATCGCGTTCTTCGACGTACTCGCTGACCGTGCAGGACTATGATCCAGTAGCGTTTAAGAAGGGGGTGGATACTCAACGTACTGTCACAACGGTCAGTGGTTTTAATGCCATGATGGCAACAAGTTCTATTTCTGCCGCGGAGGCCTATTACACGGCCTTTAGGGAGCAAATGGCTACTAGGCCACCCAAAGAGCGTTTGAAGGTAGCTACCATTTTCTCGGCGGCTTCTGGAGAGAAGGAGGTCTTTGATGATGAAGGCTTTCTCGATGGCGAAGACTTTAGCGCTGATGCTCTTGGTGTGGATGACAAGGCGTTTTTGGCGGCAGCAGTCGAGGACTATAATGCGCTCTTCGACACGAATTTCTCGGTCAGTGATAACCAGAGCTTCCAGAATTACTATCGCGACTTGTCCCAACGGATGAAGAACCGCGAGCTTGATCTTGTCATCGTGGTCAACATGTTCTTAACGGGTTTTGATGCCCCGACACTCAACACACTGTATGTGGATAAGAATCTGCGCCGCCATGGCCTTATACAGGCGTTTTCGCGCACGAATAGGATTCTTGGCTCGAAGAAGGCAGCGGGCAATATTGTCTGCTACCGCAATCTTGACGATGAGATTGAGGAGGCTATTGCACGCTTTGGTGATGCTGAGGCGTATAACGTCGTTGTCCTTAAGTCTTATGACTACTACCGCGATCTCTTTGTGGATGCGGTAGATAATCTGCGAGAGATTGCAGCGCCAGGAGAAGTCCCTGATAGCGAGAAGGTACAACGTGACTTCGTCAAGCGGTTCAGTACCATTCTGCAGCTGATTAACACACTCGATATGTTCGCTGAGTTTGATGCTGATGACACGCTGTCTCGTCGTGATTTCCAGGATTATCAGTCGGTCTACCTCCATCTTCATGACACGATGACGAACCCCAGCGAAGGTGAGGTTATCGACATTGTTGAGGACTTGACCTTCGAGATTGCACTGGTGGGCAAATACGCCGTGGATGTGGACTACATCCTTGAGCTGGTCATGCAGCTTAAGGATGCGCGCGACAACTTGAAGAAGGAAGACCGCGAGCGAGTGCAGCGTGAAGCGGATTCTTCGCCTAGCCTGCGCATGAAGTCTGACCTCATTGATGCCTTCTTGAGCCAACTACAGGACGATAGCACCCCACAGGACTTCTATGAGATGGCCAGCAAGAAGTTCGTCAGTGAACTAGATGCTATGGTTAAGAGCTTTAATCTCAAGCGTGATGAGACGTACCACTTTGTCACCCAAGGTATCGCCGACGGGCGATTAAGTGCGGCTGGCATGGGTGCTGCACGTATTATGCCAGCACAACGACGTTTTGGGCGGGCAATAACGACGCCAGTGCCCCGCGATGAGGTAGTTGCACAGCTCAATCACCTGCTAGAGCGCTTTGCCGATATCATCGGCTCGAATGTGTTGGTGAATCAATAAAAGACCGCCTGAGCATCACGGGGGATCTATGCTCAGGCGGTCTTTCTTCTCCAGAGGCCACCGGGGCCTATCGGGGGTGCAGGCCTCACAAAGTGGCAGGAGCAGTATTACGCGGAACATAAGCCTTAGTAACCGCTAGAAAACCCCGCTCACAGGCATTTCTGCAAGCGGGGCATTTCGCCCTGCATGTATAAGCGGGAAAATTTTCCCAGTGTCCCTGCTGAGTTGAGTTAGCAGTCTCCGGGGTGCTGTTGCAAAGTTGGGGCAGTAGGAAGACCTGCGTGAAATAATCAGAGCCATAGGTATCTTCTCCGGTCGTCATTTCCCCCGTGACATCATTCTCTGGGCAGTGCGCAGGTCACTGCCGCTACGGGGTGAGCTACCGCGACCTGGAGGAAATGATGACTTCAGCGGGGCGTGCCAGTCGATCACACCACGATCTACCGCTGGGTCCAGAAATACGCCCCTGAGCTGGACAAGCACACTCGGTGGTACCGGCAGGTATCCGATTGGCAGGCCAGTTCCTGGCGGGTGGATGAGACCTACATCCGGGTCGGCGGCAGGTGGTGTTACCTCTATCGCGCTATTACCGCTGGTGGAAACACCCTGGATTTTTATCTCTCGCCGAAGCGGAATGTGGCTACAGCCAAGCGTTTCCTGGCCAAGACCCTGCGGTCGAACACAACAGCCGGCTTTCCCCGGGTGATCAACACCGACAAGGCACCCTCCCTAGCCAAAGCAATCGCCGAGCTCAAGGCAGAAGGTATCTGTCCACCGACAGTGGAACACCGGCAGGTGAAATATCTGAACAACGTTGTGGAAGGTGACCACGGACGGCTGAAACGAATCCTGGGGCCGAAGGGGGGCGTTCAAGAGCCGAACCTCGGCATACCGAACATTGAAGGGGATGGAGGCGATGCACTCATTGCGGAAAGGGCAAGGCACGATGTTTGCCTACGGGCAACCGAACCCGGACGCGGTGATCGTCAGTCGGGTCTTCGAGGCTGCCTGAGAACGCTGGCACGCAGCGAGCCTGAGAGGATGAAGACTGGGTCGTCACGGCTCTCCACCCAACTTTGCAACAGCACCGGAATTCCTATGCCGTGAACGGACACGGCGGGAACGTTGAGTTGCGCAACGTTGATCCGACGAGCTTCCGGTTCTCTCTGCTGCGGGTGTTTGACCCTGCGACGCCTACTCATCAGATCGATGTGGCGGAGAGTCATTTTAAATACGCTCTTGATACACGCAAGCATGGCTTGAACCGGAACTGATTCCAGGAAGCGCTTATTGCGGCTCATGGTTTCAGTTGGTGGTCTTTTTAGAAGGTGTCTGCGTTCCCGGTATCATCTTTGATTGTATGTGTTTCTAAAACGAACGTTTCTGCTACAGAAAACACGCTTTTCGAAATTCTCCTATATATAAAGGTGGCCATACCCTAATTTTGTAGCATAACCCAGTGTCGTATTCTATGTATCGATTCCTTCCGTTATCAATGAGTTCTGATACATTTTCTAGTTATGGGACATGAATTCGGCTACGCCCGAGTATCCACCGATGAGCAGGACGCCCGACTCCAACACGACGCCCTGACACAAGCGGGGTGCTACCGGATCTTCACCGACACCGCCTCCGGATCCTTGGAGTCTCGGCCTGAATTGGATAAGTTGCTTGATCACTTGCGTCCCGGTGATACCTTGGTGGTGTGGCGCCTTGACCGGTTGGGTCGATCGATCCGGCATCTGATCGATCAGCTCGCCAGTTTGCAAGAGCGTGGGGTGGAGTTTCGATCCCTGCAGGAAAACATTGACACGTCATCTTGTGGCGGCCGACTAGTTTTTCATATCTTCGCCTCGTTGGCCGAGTTTGAACACGACCTGATCCGGGAGCGGACTAATGCCGGCCTCGAGGCCGCCCGGGCCCGCGGCCGCACCGGCGGCCGGCCACTCTCCTTGTCCGGAGATAAGTTGCGCACCGCGCGGAAACTCTATGAGCAAAAGGACATGACCGTCGCCCAGATCGGAGAAGTCTTAGGTGTCAGTCGCACCACCGTCTACCGGGCGCTACGTAGAGAGACTGGGGTGTCACCGTCTCGACGGGGTAAATCTCTTAACTAAGAATTAAGAAGGGTGATAACTGCACGACTCCATACTTTTATCACCTTGGGGGTCTAGACTTCTCGACAATCTATATCGAAACAGATATATTAGAGATATGTCAGTCCCAGGGGAGATCCCCCTTCTTCCCGCCTCCGAGGCCGTAGTCCGCGAACTGCGGAATCTGCCGAAAGCTATCCAGCAAGAAATTGGATACCAGCTTCAACTGGTTCAATGGGGAAAAGAGCCCACGAGCTGGAAACCGATGCCTGATGTGGGGCCAGGATGTCGTGAGGTAAGAGTAACCACCTCAGATGGGATTGCCCGCAGTATCTATGTCTACCTGGGAAAAGATCCTAAATATGTGGTCTGTCTTTGCGCTTTCGTGAAGAAAACTCAAAAGACCCCAAAGAACATTATCGACACGGCTAAGAAGAGATTGAAGTCAATCAAAGAAGAAATCGACAAGGAGCAACAAGATGAGCATTAAAGATCGTGCTGGAAATGTATGGGATCTACTTGCTGACACCCCCAGCGAAGCGGAAAACCTTCGTCTCCGGGCACAACTGATGTCGCGCATTAACGACCGCGTGGAGGAGTTTGGTTGGTCGCAGAGAACTACTGCCAGCAACCTCGAGCTCACCCAGCCCCGGGTTTCCGATCTGGTTAATGGCAAGATTAGTAAGTTTTCGCTGGATGCACTGGTAAATATCGGAATCAAGGTAGGTGTCCATCTTAGGGTGGACAGTGAGGACGCCCAGGAAATTAATCGGGCACCACAGCAGGGCGCTGCGCTCCTTTAATCAGTAGCGATTATTTCACACGGGTCTTCCTATTGCCCCAACTTTGCAACAGCACCGGCGATAGAAATCCGGGCTACGGAACTCAAAAGCATTCAACCATGACCCATCCGGCACCCTCAACGATGCCAGTAGACGGTTCTTCCTCACGACGAGTCACCAAGTGCTCTACTAGGCGAACGATCTGCATAAGGGCTACTCCGGCACCCTCAACCGCAGTCGATAAATCTTCCTGGCCGACACTTTCGTCACCTGGTGGAGTCGTAAAACGATCAAGGATACTTATGACTCCACTCGTCCAGACACCACAGACACCCGCAGGAAAATTATCGAATATTAGATCTATTAAATAGCCTTCAGCTAATCGTCAGGAGCAACACTAGCAAATAAATCTTCACTGATTTCACCTAAGCACAGCCTTTATTACATAGCTGTGAATAATGCACTGTGGGATCGCTGACGTCTCAGGGAAGTGAAATTTAATGTGTCGTTCCGGGGAATCCCACGCGTGGTTACTGGAAAGATACTTTCCGCCCACTCAACGGGTAGCTATAATCAACTTAACGCGACTAGACACGTCGAAAATCTGCATAAGACAAGACATAGTTTTTTTCACTGAAATTTCAGAAACCCCCAGTGCATCAGCAATTTCCCGATTACTTTTACCCTGGTGCAGCAATGTAAGAACTGACCTCTCCCGATCGTTAAGTTCTGCTGCCAATATATTTATTGGAAGAATTAGATATTTCCGCAAACTTGATGCCATCACGGGAGAAATTACCGTCCCACCAGCAGCGACGGAAATAATCGCATGAAAAATTTCTGCACGTGGAGCACTTTTTAACAAAAACCCATAAGCACCCGCATGCAGCATTTTTAGCATCGCTTGATCGTTGTTGAATGAAGTAACCGCAATCACTTTGGCGTTCAGACCTCTCGCCGAAACTTCTTGCGTCAGCTCAACCCCATCCATAATTGGCATTCGTACATCACACAGCACTACATCCACATTATTTGATTCCAGGAATTCTAGTGCCTGTAATCCATCTCCTAAAAGTTTAACAACTTTTATGCGTTTACTTTTCAATACTGCAGAAGCCAACGAATCACGGAAAAACGCCTCATCATCGACCACAACTACCTTAATCGTGGCCTGTTGCTGCTCAATCACAAATATTATTTACACACGACAAACTGGAAAATCAGGAAAACTTTCGCATAGCCAATTCTGAGTAGTAATCAATGGCATCAGATCAAATAAAGCGAACAACTTTCAAACATCCTTCATAACAGATTTCACTGGCAGGGTTACAGTAACGTGCCATATTGATGATACGGAAGAAGTCGATATAATTCCGCCTACCTCACGCATCTTCCTCTTCATATTCTTCAGTCCCATTCCAGAACCAGCACTTCTTCGAGACAAAGAATTTGATGTTCTACATTCATTAACGACATGAATAAATAGATTTTCATTATCCCCAGTTGCAGTAATAACTACCTTCGATCGTCGCAGAGCATGTTTAACAATATTAGCTGTGACCTCATTAAAAGCTAAAGAAAATGCGGTTTCTATTGCAGTATCTACTCGTATAGTTGGGGAAATTTTGTCACACTCAACATCAAAACCTGCACTTTCAAGAAGATAAACTGATGAAATGATCGTTTCATTAATCGATGCAGTATTCCATCCATCGATAGTCGCAGTAGCAGAAAAATCAGCCTCCACAAGCTGCTGCATCAATTCATGAAGATCTTTGATCGCGGTGCGTCCCGTCTCTGCAATCATGCGCGAAGATCGCTGGGCTACTGGATCTACGGAAATCTCCTCGATATCTTCAGCTTGAACCGTAATCATCGTCAACGATCTCGCCAAGCTATCGTGGAGGTACTGTGATAATCCAACTTGAAGTGCTTGCTTAACACGTTCTTGAGCTTCATCTCGATGCCTAACCTGTGCGACTATCTGCATCCGCAAATAACCGCTTCCTGCGGCAATGCCAAGCAGGCAAAACTCAAAAATAATACTTGAAATGTTAAGCACAATCGGCCCAGGATGTAGGACTACTCCATAGGCAATAACTATCCATTGCATCGCAATAATCGCAGCAATCATACATCTGCCTGAAGCGATAGCGTAGTGAATAGATAGACATACTATCAATCCCGATAGCAGGAGATGATTACCAAAACCTGCCAATATCAATATTGCAACAAAAGGTAGAGGAAATACTGCAAAATTGCCCCTGGCAGGTAGCAATGGGATCGTGAATGCAATTAACAGTTCAATTACAACTGCCGAAAAGGTGGCAGTAGGCGATAGTAGGGACACCGCAATAATTACGACAGCCAACAACATTTCCGCACGTGCATGGCCAGCTACCCGTAACAGCAGTTGACCTACCGATTGTCGATCCACTGTTCCTCGCCATCCCACTCCCGCTTCTGCCCAAATGCAATCTTAATACTTACTCAGTGAAATTTCTAAGTCTCATAGCTGATTGCATATTTTCCCTGCTCGACCACAGAAATTATACTTTTAGCACCCCTAAGTATTGGGTAACACCCGATTAATTTCTCCTATTTTTGCACTATATATTCTTAAACTCGATATCCTGAGTTCACTGATTTATCGCTTCTACAATCAGTATTTTCTTACACTTTCCCACCCAGGATAAACAACACTTCTTCAGAACGCCTTACCTCGTAAAATCAAAATACCGAAAAGGTAGGAATCCCTATGGAAACCTTAAAAAGAAAACACGCTCAAGGAATCATCACAGCGATGATAACCGTGCTTTGAATCATTGGAGTCCAACACACAGCGCCGCTTCCAGCCTCTGCTGCAAATGGAAACAGTGAAGTCTCTACCAATAGCGATGCTGATACTAGTGTCTCAAATCTTGATATCAAGACAGTGAATTCAAACACGAGCGAAATAACTACCACCGACGGGGTATTCAGAATGAATCCCGACGGTTCCGTTTCAGTAGTCACAGACACTGGCATGAATCTATACACACTGGAAAAGAACGGCCAGTCCCAGTTCGGTGCAAGTAAAAGCTACGAGTACGAAATAGAAAATAACACCGTATTTATGACGTGGACAGATACCCTGAATGATATTGGGCCACCTGCCATGACAACTTTCGTTAGCATGCAAGATATCTCATGTTGGCTTGCTATTGCAGGCATGGCCCTAGCAACAGGAGCAGTCATTGTAGCCACAGCCGGTACTGCAGCCGCTTTCGGGTTCGCAGGTGCCAGTTACGTTATTTCGGCTGGAGGAGTAGTTTTTGGGTGCTATGAGTAAAGAAAAATACATAAACGAAGAATCCAAATCAGGAGAAACAAATACCTACAGTCGAGGTCTATTCAAATTTGGAATATTCCTTACAATAACAGGAGCATTACTTCTAGCTCTGCGACTCCTTCTAGGCGAACACTCCGTGCTGGGAATAGTATCCAATCTTCTCATTATCGTATCTGGCGCATATATTGCTTGGAAACCGTTTCTGAACTATCGAAAGTAGAACTCTCTCAACACAAGCACTGAAACAAAACCCTCCATCATAAGAG
>NZ_JAWVOB010000017.1:0-9095 GCF_046592015.1 Corynebacterium callunae | reverse complement strand
ATGTTAAAGATTGTTTGTCGTTTTATCCGCTTGTTTTCCTTTCCGCCTCATCAACCACACTGTGGCGGGGCGTTGTCGGTCGCGGCGACTTCCACTAAGTTACACGGCAACCACTACTTCCACAACTTTGCTGGTCAAGTTATCTTTTGGGGCGGTGAAGGCCACCACACCCCTCGCTACCTACGGCGAGGGGTGCGTCGACAAGCATCTTTTGGTTTTTAAACCTGCTTAAGCGCTTGACCGAGGCGACGCGCAGCTTCGCGGAGCTGCTCCTCCCTCTGGTTGCTAAAGGATAGGCGCAAACGGCGATCGGCATCAGTGCCAGGACCAGAGGCAAAGAAGGAGCCACGCTGATACTCCACGCCGGCGGCACTTGCAGCGGTGGCCAGCTTGTCAGGATCAATGGAGGAGTCGCGGAGTTTAGGCCAAAGGAAGAATCCACCCGCTGGTCGCGGAATCTCAAAAACGCCCGGGGCTTCTTGCTCCAAAGCGTCAACCAAGGTCAGCGCTCTAGTTTTATAAACGCTGCGGGCATTGTCGAGGAGGTCATCAAAAATACCGGGCGCAGAGGTTAGATAATCAGCAATAATATGCTGCACTAATAGGGAGCTATGCGAATCCTGCCTGCTGCGAAGGGCAACTGCATCTTTGCTGAAGTGCTGCGGCAAACGCACCCAACCCAAACGCAGGCCAGGACCCAGAGTTTTGGTGAAGGTGTTGACATGGATGACGCGGTCTGAAGTATTAAAGAGGGAGACATCGGCAGCTTTGTCACCAAAACGGATCTCGCGATAGGGGTTATCGGCGATGATCGTGAAGTTATAACGCTCTGCCAGGGCAACAAGTTGCTTACGACGAGCGCTGGACAGGGTTGCTTGAGTCGGGTTGTGAAAATCTGGAACGGTATAGATTGCAGAGATCCGCTTCCCGGCCACTAGCTGTTCCTCCAGCTCATCGACGTTGAGCCCCTGTTCATCCACGTTGATTGGAAGAATACGAGCATCGTTAAGCTCAAGTCCGCGGAGAAAGAGCGGAAATACCGGGTTATCAACTGCAACGAGGTCTCCACGCTCAACTACCAAGGACAGCGCAAGCGCTAAGCCATGGAAGCCTCCATTGGTAATTAGGATTTCCTCCACGGGAACTTGCTCGCGGTAAGCAATCCATTCCCGCAAAGAATCCAATCCCTCAGTGCGCCCATATTGCAGTGAGGGAGCTCCAGCTTGTGCGAGGACCCGCGCCGTAGATTCTGCTAGCTCTGCAGTTGGCAGCAGTTCTGGGTCTGGTATTCCTCCGAGCAACTCAATGGCATCTGGCCGTGGATTACGCAGGGTGGCGTCTCCGAATCCCTTCGGCGCTGTGAGCGCTTGGAGCAATTGCGGACGTGGGGTTGTGTGATTTCTAATGATGCTGGTCATGGGTTTTTCCTTTAGACGGCAAGAGCAGGGGCTGAAGACGACTCACGTTGGAGAAAGTCTCCATGCCCTAGTGGGATGGCATTAATAAGTGCAGTGGTGTATTCATGCTGGGGATTGTCGAATACTTCTTTAACAAGGCCTTCTTCGACAACCTTGCCGCGTTTCATCACAGTGACGGTATCTGCAACTTGTCGAACCAAGCTCAAATCATGTGACACAAATAGGTAAGTCAGTCCCAACTTGCGTTGCAGCTCAAAGAGCACATCAAAGATTCCAGCCTGCACCGAGACATCAAGGGCAGAAGTGGGCTCATCCAAGACGAGGACCTTAGGCCGCAGTACCAGTGCACGTGCAATTGCGACGCGCTGACGTTGGCCGCCGGACAATGCTGTGGGGCGACGATTAATGAATTCAGATGACAGCCCCACCGATTCAAGCGCTTCCTCTACTAGCTCTCGACGCTGAGCACGTGAGCCTATCGAAAAGCGATCCAAAGGTTCCCGAATGATCCTCTCAACGGACCAGGTGGGATCCAAAGAGGTAAAAGGGTTTTGATAAACCAGCTGCAGGTCACGGTAAATCTTTTTGAGCTTTCGGTGTGCAATAGTGTCGATGCGCTCACCAGCAAGATAAATTTCTCCCGCGTCAGCCTCTTCAAGGCGCAGCAAAGTGCGAATGACCGTGGTTTTTCCAGATCCAGATTCTCCCACAATTGCATGGGTGGTTCCGCAGGCAACATTAATGCTGACATTGTCTACAGCGAGAATTGTCTTTCCCGCAACTTCAAAAGACTTTGAAAGATTGTTCAGCTGCACCGCTAGATCAGGTGTGCCTGGGGTTGCGGGGGTTGAGCTTGCGGGGGCTGTGTTTGCTGTGTGGGCAAGGGCGCGGAGTTCGCGGTCTAGCTGGTAGCGGTCAGGGTTAAGGGCTGGGACGCTTTCTTGCAACAACTTGGTGTAACTAGAGCTGGGGTTACTGAAAATCTCAGCAGTACTTCCAGATTCTTGGATCTCCCCTGACTTGAGCACCACAACTGAATGAGTTCTTTCAGCTGCAATAGCCAGATCATGCGTAATCAGCACCAACGCGATATTTGTCTTACGCTGCAATTCACTGAGCAGATCGAGGATGCGCCGCGAAACTGTCACGTCCAAAGCACTAGTGGGCTCATCAGCGATGATTATTTCTGGCTCTGGAAGAATAGTCACGCCAATCAATGCCCTTTGCAGCATTCCGCCAGAGAGCTCATGGGGATAAGAATCATAAACCCGCAGCGGATCAGGCAAACCAACGCTGTCAAACGCATCGAGGATTTTAGCTTTTTGCTCTTCCTTTGAAAGGTTGGGAAGAAGCGCTGCCGCCTCATGTGCCTGGGATCCAATAGTTCTTACCGGGTTAAAAGAATTTCCAGGGTCCTGCGGAATAAACCCAATGCTACGACCCCGCAATGACCTAAAGCTTTGTTCCGATAGCCCGAGAAGCTCTTTGCCTTCAGAGTTGAAAACCTCTCCACTCACGCGGGCATTAGTCTTATCCAATAGACGTAAAATCGCCCTAGCCGTAGTAGATTTTCCGGAACCTGATTCTCCGATGATGGCCAAGCTTTCGCCGGCGCCAACACTAAAACTGAGGTTTTTAACGACAGTTTCAGAACCAAAGGCGACAGATAAATCCTTGACCTCTAATACTGAGTTCATTGTTTTTCTCCTGGTTTAGGTTGTCTTTCGCAGCCAACGACTGATGCGGTTGATTGATAGGACAGTGAGCACGATGGTTATCGCTGGGAAGAACACCAGCCAGGGGGCAATGGTGTACTCCTTGCCGGAGGAGACTAGGAGTCCCCAATCTGAGGCAGGGGGTGGATCGCCATATCCCAGAAAAGCCAATCCGGCAATAATCAAAATCGACATTCCAAATTGCAGCACTGCTAGTGAAAAGACCGAGCGCGACGCATTTGGAACGATGTGCCAGACCATGGATTGCAGGCGACTTCCTCCAAGAATTCGAGAAGCCTCAACAAATACAGATTGACGAGCGGAAATAACTTCAGCGCGCATGATTCGCGCAAACACCGCGACGGCTGAAACTCCGGTAGCAATTGCCGCATTGATCGTTTCAAAACCAAGGGAACTCACAATGACAACTGCGAGCAGGAAGCTAGGAATTGCGAGCAGAACATCAATAAACCTGGACAGCGCGCTGTCCACCCACTTCCCCAAGAAGCCAGCGAGCAAACCAATTGTGCTTCCAACGACCAGGCCGATAGCCACCGCGACCAAAGCGCTGCTTACCGACGAGGCGGTGCCGTAAACCACACGTGCGAAAAGATCTCTGCCAATGTGATCTGTTCCAAACCAATGCTGCAGGCTGGGCCCTTGCAAGCTTTCACGAGGTGTGCCGTAGTCCGGAGCATAAGAAGTAAATAGAGAAGGTACAACTGCCCACAGAGCGATTATTGTCAAGAAAATTCCGGCTAATGCCACTGTGGGAGGAATGCGACGGATACCTGCGAATTTTCCATTATTCGTTGTTAAAGATCGTGGACGTACGCGATCTAGCGACACCAGAGTCATACCTCAATCACCTGCTTTTTAGAAGTTTTCTTAGATTGGGCTTTTGCTACATCAGTGGTGGTCTTGTGCTTTTTGGACGCTGCCTGGCTGATCTTCACCCGTGGATCAAGCAGCGGATAGGTCAGATCTGCAAGCAAGTTAGCGAGCACAAAGATCAGTGCCGATACCGATACCACCGCTTGGAGAACCGGGAAATCCTGACCAGAAACTGCGCGTTCAATCACTGCACCAATGCCCTGCCGCCCAAAAACCATTTCGGTAATTACCGCTCCACCAAGCAACTCACCGATAGTCAATGCCAAAACAGTGACCGCTGGTAGCGATGCTGGTTTCAGCAAATGCCGAAAAACCAAACTAATTTTGCTGGCTCCTCGAGATTTCACCACTGTTGCATATTCCTGATTGGCCTGCTGATCCAGGTTTGTAACGAGCACTTCAGCGGCCTGGGCTGAAACAGGTATGCCAAGAGCTACTGCGGCCAGCCCTGTGCCAATAGGTGTTTCCGGATTGATGATCTGGAACCAGCCCAATTTGAAGGCAAAAATATTGATAAGCAGCAGGCCAATAACGAAGTTTGGAACTGAGAGGAACAGTGAGGGAAAAGAGCGAATTAAGCCCTGGCCAAAACGTGGTGGCACTAGTTGTGAACCGATAGCGATTAGGAACGCAAGCAAAACCGCCACGAAAAGTGCTGATGCTGCCAATGCGAGTGTGGAAGGAATTGCATCCCCGATAATCTTTGAAACTGGTAGTGAGCTGGAAAGAGAAATTCCGAAATCACCGACCACAAAGCGGGAGAAAGAACTCCACAATTGCACAAGTAGAGGTTGGTCCAGGCCATAGTAAGCAACCAGCTTGGCGACTTCTTGTTCTGATAAGCCGCTCTCCGGGTTTTGTAGCCTGGTGGTAATTGGATCCCCGGGCAGCACTGTAATAATCAGGAATGTGATCACATAAGCCAACACAACAACGAGTAAGGCTTGGGCGATTCTCCTAGCAGCAAATTTAAGATATTGCGTTTTCATCGCGTTGGTAGTCCTAACGATCTAGCCAAGCAGTAGCAAAACTTGCATAAGCAAGGCCGTTATAGGTGACATCGTAAAGGTCTGGGGTGGTGACATAAATTCGCTGCACAATATCAACGAGCGGAACATAAAGTCCCTGATCAAGCACATAACCCTGGAGCTCATCAAGACTCTTGGCACGGGATTCACGATCGGAGGAGCTCGAAATATCCGTAGAGAGCTTATTTAGGGTCTCATCGCTCGTTCCGACGCGGAACCAGTCCTCATCACCTTGTTTTTGACCGACGATGACGCCGGCAACAGTTCCTGCATCAACGAAACTGCGGGAAATAGGCTTAGCCTGAACTTCCTTATTGGAGTTAACACGCTCGGTGAAGGTTGCCACGTCATAGGCCTGGAGTTTTACATCAAATCCCAAATCGCCCAGTTGCTGTGCAGCAAGTTCATCGGCGGCCTGTGAAGTTGAAACATATGGGTTTGGATAGAGAGTTACCGAAAGAGTCTTTCCATCTTTTACGCGGATACCATCAGGCCCGACAGTCCAGCCGGCTTCGTCGAGAAGCGCTTTTGACTTTTCTGGGTCAAAGGAAAAATCTTTGGTGTGATCGGTAGATTCAGGCACATTGCTTTGAATAAAGGACTGCGCAGCCGTCCAATCCTCGGTGTAGACAGTCTGTAGGATTTCATCTCTATTGATGCCACGCTGGAATGCTTGACGCACACGTACATCATCAAATGGAGCTACCTGGGTATTAAGGGCATAACCCTGAACAAATCCAAGATACTTCGGGGTAGCTACTTCAAATCCAGCATTTTTCAGTCCATCAAGTTCCTGTGGAGTGAGGTTGTAGACAACATCAGCCTGCTTAGATTGAATTGAACCAGCACGTAAAGAGGTTTCTGCAACTTGCTTATAGGTAATGCTGTCGAGATAAGCGGGACCAGTGTGTCCACGTGCGTCAGGACCCCAGTTGTAATCTTCACGCTTCTTCAAAGTCACATGATCAGCGTTGCTCCACGTGTCGACCACGAATGGACCAGAGCCGATGTTGTTACTCAGATTGCCTTGATCTTCAAGCGAACCAGCCAAGGATTTTGGTGAGATAAGGATAGAACCGTGGTAGCCCAAAGTTGGGATAAAGCCAAGAGTTGGTGCAGAGAAATCTACCTGAACAGTGGTGGCATCTAGCGCAGTTGACTGGAGATAGTTGGCGGAGGGGAACAAACCTACTCGAGCAATTCCCTTATCGGGTGCGCCCTTTGCCCACATATCAATATTTGCAACCACTGCCGCAGCATCAAGTGGGGTTCCATCGGAGAAGGTCACACCATCTTTAAGGTGCAGAGTGAAGGTCTTAGCGTCAGCGGATTCTTCCCAGCTCTGTGCAATCCATGGAGAAATCTTTCCTTCAGCATCGACATACACCAGCTTGTCAGTGATCTCGCCCCAAATATTTCCTTGGAAGCTAGAAATCGAGCTCGTGTTTGGAACCCAGTTATCGCCGAGAGAGTCAATTTGGAAAACTAGATCTCCTCCGTTCTTAGGCTCTCCGCTAGCTGCGGAAGTTTCTGCTCCCGACGTCGAGCACGCGGTCACGGCGAAAGTCAGGGAAATTGCAGTAAGTACCGCAGCAGTTTTTTTGAGCCAGTTGCGAGGTGAACGGCCAGGGGTGTTTTTCTTTGTCATTTGAGTTTTCCAGTTGTGGTTTTCTACTAAATGGCTTTGCCAGGATTAATGAGGGACTGTGGATCAAATGCACGCTTAATTGCGTGCTGGATTTCAAGGCTTCGGGGAGATAACTCCAACTCCGCGAGATAGCGTTTAGCTGATCCGAGGCCATGTTCTGCGGTTACGGTGCCACCAAGTGACAATGCGAACTTAATGAGATCAAGGTTGGCTGCTGCTACCGCTGGATCTGGTGTTGCTGGATCTGCACTCTCTGGAACTTCTTTACTAATAAGAGGATGAAGGTTTCCATCTCCAGCATGCCCCAGTGCGCTTACCTCAACGCCATACTTTTCTTCCAAAGTTGGAAAATAGGCAAAGACATCTTTGAATTTGGAGCGCGGTACAGCAATATCGCTGCTAATTGACCAACGCCGTGGATCTAGGCCTCCCCGACCTGAACGCCTGAGCTCCCACAAGACTTCACCGGCATCTGTGTCTTCCTCAATTACATTTCCGCCGACTGCGGTGAGAGCCGCACCAAGGTCAACGATCTGTTCATCGAGGCCATAGCCATCAAGTTCAATCAGAATGAGGGAGCCTCCACGGCTCCGCAGTTGGGTGCCACTTGCATTGTCGATAGCCTTCAAAGTTGGTTCATCAATGAACTCAATGATGCTTGGACGTACAGGGGTGCGTGCGATTGCGGAAAGACCAGCTGCTCCGGATTGTGTTTCGGGAAACCATACAGAAATGGTCTTACGAGCAGGTGGGATTGGACGTAGTCGAAGAGTTGCACCAACGACGATGCCCAAAATTCCTTCTGAACCAATAATCAAAGATCGAAGATCAAGTCCGGTTACACCTTTGAGAGTGCGCTGTCCGACGGTAATAAGTTCTCCGTCTGACAGCACTACATCAAGGCTCAGGATAGATTCCCTGGTGACACCGTATTTCACGCATCGAAGTCCGCCTGCATTAGTAGCAACATTTCCGCCAATGCTTGAGAGATTCCAACTTGCGGGATCTGGTGCATAGAAAAGGCCAAAAGGAGCAACTTTTTCATTGAGCTCGGAGTTAATAACACCTGGCTCAACTACTGCAAGTTCGTCTTCAACATTGATTTCTACAATCTTGTTGAGCAGCTGAGTAGAAACTACAAGTTGATTGGAAGCAGCAGTTGCACCACCAGATAATCCTGTACCTTCACCACGGGGAACTATTCCAATGTGTAATCGTGATGCAGCTTTGAGAATCGCCTGGACTTCTTCGACGGAAGATGGCCATACAACCGCGGGACCTGGCTCTTGGACTTGGGCCTTTGGGACAGTGCCGGCGTCATACGAATATTCCACAGTTTCAGCCGATGGCCATGCAATTTTTAGTGAGGGGAAGGCTACTTCGAGTTCAGAGAGAAGTGTTGTAATTTCACCGATTTCTGACTTAAGTGCAATAGTGTCCGTCATGTCTAACTCCTTCTATTCTTTGACGGATGTCAGACTATTGGTAGAACGCTCTGTTCACAATTGTTTCACTTAGCCTGAATATTTGCTGGTCAAAGCCATTTATTTGTTAAAATAGGGCAACATTCAGCTCGGAAAATATTGTTGCTGACCAGCACTTTTACATGCTTTTATGGTGTCAATGAAAACAGAAATGAAAAAATCTAGAAAAACATAGACAGAATGGTTCGCTCAAATCGAACCACTTATTCAAAGGAAGAAATATGTCATTAGAAGATAAGATCATTCATTCTCGACTCGATGCAGTCGAAGCTCAACCTCTTGTAGATGAACTCGCATATGAGTACGCAACGCGCTATGCGGATTTTGACGGGTTCGAAAAAGAAGAGGATGCACCCGAAGAAATCGATCTTTTCCCACCATTCCTATTCGAAGCACCCTATGGTGATTTGCTCTTGATTCAGCGTGGTACTCAGACCATTGCTGGTGGAGCATTCATGTACCTCGATGAGGAGACTGCGGAGGTTAAGCGTGTGTGGACTTCCAAGGAGCACCGACGCCAGGGCTTGTCCCGCCGGATTATGACAGCGCTGGAGAGCGCCGCTGCTGAGCGTGGCTATCGACGAATCTACCTCACCACTGGCCCTCGCCAGCCAGAAGCGAAGCACCTCTATTTGTCGCTTGACTATACCCCGCTATTTGACCTTGATGAAGATCCAGAAAAAGTTCTTCATCTTGCCTTTGAAAAAGTAATCACTCCCCTGCGCGATGGAGTAGACATTGAGGGATCAGAAGATGAAGCACTAAAACAACGCAACGCAGTAGAAGAAACCTACCGCTGGCGGCCACGACCACACACGCGTCTTGCTGATTTGAAAACAAGCGCATAACAAAGAGGGGGGGGTGGGGGAAGGCTAGAAAACCTTCCCCCACCCCCCTCATAAATAAAA
>NZ_JAWVOB010000016.1:0-11336 GCF_046592015.1 Corynebacterium callunae | reverse complement strand
CCGCAATGATGCGGGAGGCGCGGCGCTAGGGGGACGTCGAAAAGCGCTAGATTTTTACCAGGCGTTCATGACGTTGAGCACGCGGCCCTGGGTATTAACTAGCTGGGAATTGAACTGTCCCCAGCCATGGATGCCGGTGGCAGGATAGTCAGCGGTGACATTGAGACCCTGCAGGCGAGCCTTGGACTCCCAGAGGCGAGTGGAAATCAGGGACGCAGCCTCAAGCGCAGAGCCACTAAGACGCTGATCCAGGGGAACGCCAAAGTCTCCTGGGCCCCAGAGTCCGGAAGCAGCAGAGATGTAGACATCAGTATTGGCCAGACCACCCATGTTCCAAAAAGGATCGTTTTCAAAGCGACGTGGGCTCACGATGGAGCCGTACATAGCGTTGACGTTAAATCCGCCGGTGTCCAGCAGGGCCAGACGCAGCAAAGTCTGCATACCTGGAGCGGTGGTGTTGAGGTAACCAGACCAAGACATCGCCTGACGGAACTGATCTGGGTGCTTAGCAGCCAGATTCAGCGCTGCAGTACCACCCATGGACAGGCCAGCGATGGAGTTGTTATTGCGCGCAACGCCGAAGTTCTGCTCAAGATAAGCAGGAAGCTCAGAGGTAAGGAAGGTTTCCCACATGTAGATCACGGGATCGGAGGAGGAGAGGGAAGCCTGACCATTCCAGTCTGCATAGAAGGAACCTGCACCACCAATTGGCATCACGAGGGTGATGTTATTGGGCGCATAAAGCGCAGCTGCATTGGTATCAACCAACCACGCATTGGAGTAATTGGTGGCGCGCATGCCGTCTAGCAGGTAAAGGCCAGCGTTGCCTCCGCGCTGTGCGGGCTGCACCTGAACTGCGATATTTCGACCCATCGCCTGGGACCAGACATCACAGCGCTGTACCCAATAGCCGACGCCATCCCAGTCACAGGAACCGGTGCTGTCGGCACGCAACCAGTCACGGTTGGCAGCTGATGCAGTACCGGTTCCAACGACCAGGAGAGCAGCGGCGGCGGCAATGGCCACCAAGAGGGCTATTAGTTTCGAGCTAGCCGCGCCAGCAGCTGTACGTAGGGACATGTTTCTCCTCCGGGCAAATGGATACGAACTACTCGACAGTTCGGACCGTCGACACCTCTAGTTGCCTATCTTGTTTTCCGGGCCATACGTTACCAACTTGTGATCCTCTTGGGAAGTTTTAAGGAATCACTTTGATGTAATTTTGGGCTTATTGAGCTGCGTATAAAGGCCCTCCACGGGGTTCATCCAACTGTATATTCACAGGCCAGGATATTTGTGGGAGTCCTTGTTGGTCTTCCGCCGGGGTAGCTTGAAAATCTTTTAAAAGATCTGCCGGATCATCGGAAATTTCCAAGGTTCGGCCCGTTGTGAGGGCAAACTTTATATTTTTCACAAAACGATCTTGAGACATTGGCTCGCGGTAGGTCTGGAAAAGCTCCACCAATTCTGGGTTCCGCAAGGCCTGTCGTGCTTGGTAGATCATTTCCGTATCCAGCCAGCCCGGGCTATAAGCCAAAGGAGTGGCCGATTCTGCCACCTGCCATTCCAGAGCCATCAACTTATCGTGGCCAATGCGGCCACCTTCAATACGTGGCTGGCGTGCAGCAAGTGGCGTGGCCAAACCAATAAGGTCAGTAATACGCACATTAAGCGGCGCATTCATAGAGGTCATGCCCAGATTCACATGGAAAATCGTTGGTGGAAGATTAGCCAGGTCGCCCGCTTCAGCGCCCTCCACCCGGGGAGTGGTAATCCAGGAAAACTCCGCAGGTTCATCCATGGTGAGAATGCTCAGCTGCTGGCCAGTGGGCTGGACCAAAGTTTGATCCCGCATAACTTCCACATAGTCATTCAGCGAGGCCGCACCCAGGAAGTCTTCTGCATAAAGTGGTGCATCGCCAGGTTCACGATTAGTAAATCCAATCCAGAACTCGCGCTCATCCACCACATCTGCGCTGGTATTTTCCCCCGGATGGCCTTGCACAAAAATCACGCATGACCAGGCCCAAGTGGCAAAAACCAAAGCCAGCGCCACAAAATCCTGCCAGCCACGATTAATCACATTGATGGGGATAGCGGCTACAGGCAGCAAAATTGCAAAAAGTGGAAGCAGCAGCATACGGCCGTGCATAAAATCTCCACCCACGCGGATGACGTAAAGGAAGTGCACCAGCGCGCAAATAACAATGACCGTGATGGACATTCCTGGAGTGCGTAACCCTACCCTGCCCTGCGGTGCCTGCAATTGAGCATCCAAACGCCAGACACTAAAAGCTGCTGCGCCAATGAGCAAGGCCAGACCCAACCACAGGTTATAAGGCCCGGTGAAATCCTCAACATACGCCCAACCAGTCCCCCACACTGCATCCGATGCCGACTTTGCCACGGCAGTGTGTGGCACCATCAAACCGTAATAGCCCATGCGAAAAATCTGATATGCAGCGGGAATAGGTAGTGCAACAGCAAGAATTCCGAGTGCAACCCGCCAACGTGGCGCAGAAATAAGCAGCAACAAACCAGTCAGCGCACCATAAAGCGCCAGTTCAGGGCGCACCAGCCAGCTCAAACCAGACCAAAAAGCCAGCGCGTAGGTAATGGCGCCCGCCCGGAGCACCCCACCGGGTGCGCCACCTGAGGTAGCGCTTTTCGACGCCTGCTCGCGCGGTCCCGAGGTTGACCACAACACCAGCAGCAACCATTGGATAGAAATCCACATGATGGCCAGGCCCCATTCCAGACCAGAGGTGGCAAAATCACGCGCCGGAGACAAACTAAAATAGCCAATAATGCCTGCTGGAAGCATGATGGCCACCCTCTTGCGGTACAAATGCGCTGTGCCCAACACACCGATAACCGCCGCCACCGTGGTGAAAATTAGCGCCAACCATAGTGCGATATCTTCCAAACGCAAATCCGTCATGCGGGCAACCACATAAATGCAGTACTGCCACAACGTTGAGGTATTGGTTTCTACGCGCTCCCCGGCGTTAAAAACTGGGCCGTTACCAGCCAAAAGATTGCGCACTGTGCGCAGCACAATGAGGCCATCATCACTCATCCATTTGCGGGTCCACCCTGCCCAAAAGGCAAAGATACCAGCGGTAATAGCTGCCAAAAAGGTGGTGAGGAAGGTGATCTCAGCGCCAGAAGGCTTGAGTGTTTTTAGCGATTGGCGGTGTGCACCTACAGCCACGGGCCGACGCATAGTTTCAGTTGCGCGTGGGTGTTGCGCAGCTGACTCATCGGGCGCTGGTGTTGGGGAATTCCCGGGCTCAAATTCCGGACGCGGGGTGCTAAACGTCATGAGGGCAAATGCTAGCACCACCAGGGGGTCAATACGGCAATGGACATACTGCGCACCGTATTTAGCTTTTTGATGAGCCACCTTCAGCAAAACAAAAACCCTGCTGGAATAAACCAGCAGGGTCAATGTTTATAGATTTTTCAAACTTCTAGAGCATTGGCATGACATAAACAGCCATCACGATGCAGAGGATCCAGCCCAAGGCCAGGATCTGCAGCACCTTATCGTTAAGAGCTACTTCATCAGGAGCTCCGCCGTCGCCGGTATCAACACCAGCGGCATAACGCAGGATAGCGATGGTAAAAGGCACCATAGAAATCTGGTACCAAGGGCCACCATCATGAGCCTGCTGGGAAAGGTCAAAGCCCCACAGTGCATAGGACATCACCACAGCGGTTGCCGCCATGGTCCATACAAAGCGCAGGTAGGTGGGGGTATAGCTTTCCAAGGACTTGCGGATCTTGGCGCCTGTGCGCTCGTGCAGCAAAATTTCTGCATAACGCTTACCGGAAGCCATAAAGAGGGAGCCGAAGGCTGCGACCAGCAGGAACCATTGGGAAAGTTCGATTCCGGCAGCCACACCGCCGGCCATCGCGCGGAGCATAAAGCCAGAGGACACCAGGGCAATATCGATCACCGGCTGGTGTTTCCAACCGAAGCAATATCCCAATTGCAAGACGATATAAACGCCGATCACAGTAGCCAGTGCCACGCCATCGGTAGCCAAGAAGGACAGTCCAATAGCCAGCGCAATGAGGACGACAGCCATGGCATAGGCCATTCCTACTGGCAGCACTCCGGCGGCGATCGGACGGAAACGCTTGGTTGGGTGCGCGCGGTCAGCTTCCACATCGCGGGCATCATTAACCAAGTAGATGGCGGAGGCGCCAAAGCAGAAAACTACAAAGGCGAGGGCTACGTCGAGAAGCGTGCGTTGGTTGAAGATCGCATCGGCGCCGGCCGCCAAAGGGGCGGCCAGTACCAGCACGTTTTTAACCCATTGCTTGGGGCGCAGTGCCTTAACCATGGCATCGGCCAGGTTTTTAGGTGGCTGCTTCTTTTTACCATCTGGCTCAAGGGCCGAGGTATGTGGCTCGGAGCCGAGGAAATTGGGATGTTCGCGATGGTTCTCAGCTACGGGTTCGCTCACTTCATGGCCCTTTCAATCTTGTGGACGGTCTCTGCAGTTGCAGCACCCAGCAGGGCACCTGCGAGGACGTCTGTTGGGTAGTGGACTCCGAGAACCATACGCGAAAGTGCCATCACGGGAATACCGAGCAGTGGCACAGGTGACTTGGTGATGCGGGCCAAGTACACCATAGTCGCGGTGGTTGAGGTGGCATGGGAGGAAGGGAAACTCAACTTGGAGGGAGTTCCCACGCCAATTTTGATGACTTCATCATGCGGACGTGGACGACGCACCACGCGCTTGAGAATCACTGAGGCAGCGTGGCTGGCCAAGGCCGCCACAAAAAGCCCAGCCCAGGAGTTGCGGCGCTTTTTATCCAGCGCAGCGCCGGTGGCACCAAGGGCCATCCAGCCAGCAGCGTGTTCGCCCATCAAGCTCAAGGTGCGAGCGGTTGGGATAACGCCAGGTAAATCCACCAAAGCATCCTGAATTTCCACCAGGATTTGGACTTCCTTATTGCTCATCAAAAACCTTTCCCCATGCCTCACGGCTAACGAGTTCTGCATGGGCTGCGCGATAACGGGTGCGTAGTCCGTCGAAACGCTCTGCCACCTGCTTCTGCAACTCGCGGGACTCCTTGCCCAGCTCCTTGGCCTTATCGCGGTCGCGCTTGCGGTAGGCCACACCGCGGCCATCGGCCGTGGTCACAGTGGCGCCGTCCACGCGGGACAGGCTGAACCAACGTGCCTCAATCGGCGCGAAGTTGGCCTGTGGCACCTCGTGGTGAGCAGGATCTTCCTTGGACAGGGAGTGCTTGAGGCCCTTGGCCAGCCACACTGCCTTCTTGATGGGGGCAAGGCGGCCGCCGATGTCCTTGGTGGGAACACCGGGTACGCCAGTTGCGCGTGGCAATTCGGTGGCGCTTGGCAAAACCACAGCATCTGGGTAGGTCTTGCGGATCGCTGCGATGCGTGGCAAAGAGGTTTCCAGAATATTAAAGAGCTGCTCAGGTCCGGCCAGGAAGTCCTTCATGGCTTCATTTTGAATAGCCACCGTGGAGTATTCCAGGCACAGCAAATGCTTAAAAGTAGCCTTTTGCATGGACTTTACAATGCCTGCAACATCGCCATCGTGGTGGATGGCAGCAACCACCAGGCGGTTACGCAGGTGGAAGTAGGCCTGCCAGTCAATGGCGTCATCCTTATCGGACCAGGCCATATGCCAAATGGCGATACCAGGCCAGGTGGCGGTGGGGAATCCAGCAGCGCCGGCGCGCAGACCATACTCAGCGTCATCCCACTTGATAAAGAGTGGCAGTGGCTGGCCGATCTTTTCTGCGACCACGCGTGGAATCATGCACATCCACCAACCGTTGAACTCCACGTCAATGCGACGGTGCAGGTCACGGGAGTTGGGAGCATCTGGCTTATCGCCAAATTGGCCGCGGTCATGCAGTGGGTGCTTGGAGAAGTCATGGTCATAGTGCACATGGGGAGCTGAGGTCCACATGAAGTCACCGCGGTCAATAACCTCGCCCATGGAGTGCAAGTGGCTGCGTTCCTGCAGGTTAAGCATTTGTCCACCCACCAAAATTGGGGACTTAGCGTAGCGAGCTACCTGCAGTGCGCGCAGCACGGAATCTGGCTCAATGGCGATATCATCATCCATGTACAGAATGTAGGGGCTCTGTGCCGCGCCTGCGGCACCCTTGCCATCTACGCCACCCAGGGCCTCAAACATAATGCGGGAATAACCGCCGGAGCCGCCGAGGTTACCCTGACGGAACTCAAAAAAGCGCTCCCCAAAGTGCTCTACTGCAGCCTTGTAGCCTGGCTCATCAGCAGGGTGCTTATTGCCCTGATCAGGCATGATAACGGTGTCAATCACGGCGTCCACCGCAGGATCGGAGGCCAGTGCCTCCAGTGCTGCTACGGCATCTGCTGGACGGTTGAAGGTAGGGATACCCACAGTTGCGCGGGCCTCAAAAGGTCCTACCTCGGTGCCATCAGGCATGACCTGTGCCTTAGGGGCAACAGGTGCAAACCAGCCAGCTTCCTCGATGGTGGCATCGGTTTCAGCGGTGAGGTCAAACCAAATCCAGCCGCCATCCTCAAAAGGTGCCAGCGATACTTCAAATTCGATGACATCATCTTTAACCACGGAACCGGTGATACCGATGCGGGCACCATCAATCTTGGAGCGGTAGAGATCGATGCGGGCTTCACCCGCGACCTTCAGCTTCAGCACCACGGAATCCAGCTGTGACCAGCGGCGCCAGTAGCTTGCTGGGAAAGCGTTGAAGTAGGTCTGGAAAGACACCTCTGCGCCAGCGGGAACCTCCACACTAAAGCGGTCTTCCCATACCAGGCGTTCCTTATTGTTCTCAGCTTCAAGCAGGTATAGGGACCTGACATCCGCCGGCTCGCCGCGCCTCGGCAGGAGCACGCGCTGTAGCTGCTCAACCGCCAGGTTTGTTGCGCTCATTGACGTATCTTCACCCTTCATTGAACTCACAATTATTCGTCTCAAGCGTAGTATCAGGCAGCACCATTCACAGAACTTACGCGCCGCAAACCGCCCATAAAGATCTCCGTGGCCTCCAGCCACAATGACATAAGCCCTGTTCCAGGGCAATTAAAGGGGCGTGGGCAGAAAGCGCCCGGCAAAAGCGACATCCATCACCCCAACGCTAAAAAGACGCTTTTCGACGTCGCCTTCTTCGCTTATGTGGAGATCTGGTCACAATATCTTTATAGGCCTATTTTTTCTGCTAGCCCCGCCTAAACTAGGCGCCATGAGACCTCACACACTGACCAAGACCTTTAGTGGCCTCGCAGCTGGTGCATTATTTGTGATGGCCACACCCGCATTCGCGCAGGACACTATGACTGATCAGGGGGTGATTGAGGTCAGTGTCCTAGATACTGCAGATAAGCTCGCTGCCTCTGATGAGGACTTCCTTAAAACCGATACTCTCAAAATCGACTTCCCTGAGGAAGTAACGTCGGTCAATTACATCACCCTCTCTGGTGGCACCGAGAACATCAATGATGACGTGGAAAAGTATCTGCGCGCCGAACAACCAGCACTTATTCAAGAGGATTCTTTTGCCCCCGGCGTGGTAATCATTGCTGTCGGCTTTGATCCCAACACCATGGGTGCCTATGCCGGTAATGACGTTGCCGCAGCTACTGGCATTGCGGAACAAGCCCGCATTGATGGAATTACCGATTCCATGCGTCCCCTGCTGCAAGATGGCAAAACCACCTTGGCCATGGTGGAGGGCGCAAAGTCGGTGGCTGATACCTCAGTAGTTGCTGAGGATACCGAATTAAGCGCAGGCTGGGTTGCCGGAATTATCGGTGGCGTAGTTGTTTTGGTCGCTGCGATTGCTACCTGGGCGGTTGGCCATGAGCGTAAGAAGAAGGCCTCTGCCGCGCGTGAAAACTTTGATTATGCGCAGCGTAATTATGGTGAAGTAGCTCCGGACCTGGATGCCATTAATGTCCGTGCTCATTCCCTTACTTCCCCACTGGCTAATGATGAGCTGCGCCGCCAATGGGATGATGTGCATGAGAGATTCCTAGAAGTCAACGATATTTTTGGACGCCTAGAAGGCCTGAAAGCCAGTTCCTCTGATAAGGATTTTGCGCGGGCTTCCGATGACATTTCCAAGGCACATACCGCGGTGAAACAAATGGAAAAAGCTCAGGAGAATATCGATACCCTCTACAACATGGAGCATGGCGATGAAGATGTGCGCCGCCGTGAGCTCAACCAATTGCGTGAGGATATGCAGGAAGCTCGCCTGGACATTAATAAGAAGGACTCTTTGGTAGATAGCACCTTGGGCACCCTTATTTCTCGCGTGGAGCAGCTCGCGCCAACCTCGCCGAGTTTTATGGACGAGTACGCCCGCCTGATTCGTGATTATGCAGTCGCGCTGCGCGGCGTCGAAAAGCAGCTTAAAGACGTTAAACGCACCACCGACCGCACGGCACCGGCAATTTATGATGACAACTGGCGCGTGGGCACTGGCTATAACTCCTTTGTGCCTTATTACATGATCAGCACCTGGCATGCCGCCGATGTCAGCGCGGCGTCCAGCGCTTCCTCTTCAGGTAGCGCAAATACCTCATTTAGCAGTGGTTTCTCCGGCGCTGGTGGCGGTTCCAGTTGGTAGTTTTAGTGTCTTAAACAGCCCATAAACCCCGAGTACCACTACACAGCCCAGTGACCAGCCTGCGAGCAGGTCGCTGGGCCAATGCACGCCTACATAAAGGCGCGCGAGGCCAATGAGGAGCGTGAGGAGCCAGATCGCGATGACCCACCATCTGCGGAAAAGCAGCGTGAGCACAGTTGCCAGGGCGGCAGCTCCGACGGCGTGACCAGATGGCAGGGAAAAGTTGGTTTCCGTGACTAAATGCGGGGCGATCTGGGGGCGGGGGCGCTGCAGCAGCGCTTTGAGCAAAGTGCTGGATAAATTGGCGATGAGAACAGCGCTTGCTGGGAAGACGCTGCGTTTGGCAAGGCTGATGATGGCTGCTAGTGCTAGGGCGGCGGTAGGACCGGTGACATGCGTAAAAGCAACAACCAGAGGGTTGGGCGACGGAGTGCGCAGTTGGAGGAAAAACTCTAAAATATGCTGATCCATGCGCTTTCCTCCCTGGTTAATTTTTATCAACTCTAAGAGACGACATCTCCCCGGCGCGCGGTGCGGGGTGTAGAGGCGGGGCGGGGGTGACGTTTGGCTGCTGCTGCATTTTTACTGACTTTGAGTAAACGGGCAGGGTGTGGTGTGTTTTTTGAGGTTTCTTTGAAAATATTGGGGTGAAACAATTGGGGGCAATTTATGCCCTGCGCCACACCTTGAGGACAAAGGTGATGTAAACCACTTTGTAGATGTGTTGATCTTATCTTCGATTTTTCAAAGGAGCTTTAAGTGTCTACAGCAGAACCAAACACCCTCACTTCCCTTAATGCCTCGGCTGAAGCCTGGTTGGCTTCCTTCGAAGAAGCGCTTGGCGCTCCCGATGCCACGAGCGCAGCCTCCGCCGTGGTGCAGCTTTTTGAAGAAGACGGCTATTGGCGCGATCTCCTGGCCTTCACGTGGAACCTCACCACCGCCGAGGGTGCTGCCCAGATTTCCGAGATGATCAGCTCCACCTGGCCAGAGAGCGTGCTGCGCAATATCACCCTCAAGGGCGATGCCGCCGATGAGGGCAATGGTGTGACCCGCGTGCACTTTAGCTGCGATTCCGCACATTTTAGCTGCACTGGCATTGTGCGCCTACGTGATGGCAAAGCCTGGACCCTGCTGACCTCTGCGCGTGAGCTGCTGGAATTCCCCGAGCCCAAGGGTCGACGCCGTGAGCTGGGAGCTTCCCATGGAGTAACCGAGGACACCCGCAACTGGAGTGACCGCAAGCAGGAGCGCCAAGCTGCACTGGGCGTTTCCGAGCAGCCCTATGTGCTCATTGTCGGTGGTGGTCAAGGTGGCATTGCGCTGGCTGCGCGCCTCAAGCGACTTGGTGTACCAGCACTCATTGTGGATAAGGGCGAACGCCCCGGCGACCAGTGGCGTAGCCGTTACCGCTCCCTCTGCCTGCACGATCCCGTATGGTACGACCACCTGCCATATCTCCCCTTCCCTGATGACTGGCCAGTGTTCACCCCCAAGGACAAAATGGGTGATTGGCTGGAGCACTATGTGGGCATTATGGACCTGGACTACTGGACCAAGACCGAATGCCTCAACGCCAGCTTTAATGAAGCCGAGCAGCGCTGGGATGTGCAGGTCAATCACGATGGCACCGAAACCACCTTGCACCCAACTCAGTTGGTGATGGCAACGGGTATGTCCGGCTCCCCCAACCGCCCGCACCTACAGGGCGAAGAGAACTTCCAAGGCGAAATCCGCCACTCTTCCGAGCACCCCGGTGGCGATGCTGACCGCGGCAAGAATGTTGTGGTGCTGGGCGCTAATAACTCCGCTCACGATATCTGCGCCGATCTTTATGCCAACGGCGCTAAGCCAGTAATGATTCAGCGCACCTCAACCCACATTGTGCGTTCAGAATCCCTCATGCGTGAAGTCTTTGGCCCGCTCTACTCCGAGGATGCCCTCGAAGCTGGCATTGATACCGACACCGCCGATCTCCTCTTTGCATCCTGGCCTTATAAGGTGCTGCCAGAAATCCAAAAGGGTGCCTTTGACAAGATCCGTGAAGATGACAAGGAATTCTACGAGAAGCTGGAGAAGGCCGGATTCCTGCTGGACTTCGGCGATGATGATTCCGGGCTCTTCCTCAAGTACCTGCGCCGTGGCTCCGGCTACTACATCGATGTAGGAGCATCCGAGCTGGTGGCTGAGGGCAGGATTCCTGTGCGCTCGGGAGTCAGCATTGACCACGTGAAGGAAAACTCCGTGGTGCTTACCGACGGCACCGAGTTGCCTGCCGATGTCATTGTGCTGGCCACCGGCTACGGAAATATGAATAACTGGGTGGCGCAATTAATCAGCCAGGAAGCTGCCGACACGGTGGGCCCATGCTGGGGTCTGGGCTCTGATACCACCAAGGATCCAGGTCCATGGGTGGGAGAACTGCGCAATATGTGGAAGCCCACTGCCATTGACGGACTCTGGTTCCACGGCGGCAATCTGCACCAGTCTCGCCACTACTCCCGCTATTTGTCACTACAGCTCAAGGCACGCTTTGAGGGCTTGGATACTCCTGTTTATAAAAAGACCGAGGCGACTGCATAAGTCTGGTTCATCGCGGAAATCTCTCGACATCACACGCTCGAGAGAGGTCAAAAGTTCTCGAATTCACTAGCTCTTTCGAGTGCGTGATTTCGAGACCTTGCAGGCGCTTGTCGCTG
>NZ_JAWVOB010000015.1:0-11603 GCF_046592015.1 Corynebacterium callunae | reverse complement strand
AACATAATAAAATAAATGGCACACTATTGAGTTCTCAAACAACATACACACACTCTCACAAGATCAATCTTTAGGTTGATTTTGTGCTGAGCAGCTGTGGATTTACTGTAGTTCACTTTAAATTTAAAGTCAACTTCAATTTAATCTTGTCTTTACCTTGATGAGTTAGCAACCTCTTATTTGAAGCGCTGCACTGTCTCGGCGACCTGAATTAATTTACACACTCCCCCACCAACGTACAAATCTGCAGGTCAACGCGAAAAAGTAAAAACCGGGATGCAGTTTCTAAAAGAAACCCCATCCCGACCAAACCACAACTAGCCGCAACTCAAGCAGCAAACAGTCCTAAAGAACTAGCCAACAACCTTAACGCCAGCAAAGTTCTTCTTACCCTTACGCAGAACCAACCAAGAACCATGAAGCAGATCCTCGGCTGCTGGCTCCCAGTCATCAGAGGTGATGCGCTCGTTATTAACGTATGCGCCACCTTCCTTCACTGCGCGCTTTGCTGCACCCTTGGAATCAACCAGGCCACTGGCAACCAAAAGATCAATAATGGTGCGAGGCTCGCCGGCTTTGATTTCTGCAACCTCGGTCTCGGAAACAGATGCTGCCAGAGTGTTCTCATCCAGGTCACGCAGATCAGCGCGGCCGAATAGCGCCTGCGCAGCCAGCTCAACAGCAGCAGTTGCCTCTTCACCATGAACCAAGTTGGTCATTTCGCGAGCCAAACGGCGCTGTGCCTCACGCATATTTGGACGCTCAGCAACTTCAACCTCAAGCTCGGCTAATTCTTCTTGGGTCAGGAAGGTGAACCAACGCAGGTAACGGATAACGTCAGCATCGGCTGCGTTAATAAAGTACTGGTACCAAGCGTATGGGCTGGTCATCTCGGGATCGAGCCACAAGCTTCCGCCACCGGTGGACTTACCGAACTTCTTGCCCTCGGAGTCGGTCACCAGTGGAACGGTGATCGCATGCACGGACTTACCGTTGACACGACGGTTGAGGTCAACGCCGGAGACGATATTGCCCCACTGGTCACCGCCACCAACCTGCAAGGTGCAGTTAAAACGCTTGTTCAGCTCTACGTAGTCATTTGCCTGCAACAACATGTAGGAAAACTCGGTGTAGGAAATGCCATCGCTTTCCAAACGACGTTTCACGGTATCGCGAGCAAGCATGGTGTTGAGGGAGAAGTGCTTTCCCACATCACGCAGGAAGGACACTACGGACATCTCATTGGTCCACTCAGCATTGTTCACCAGGCGTGCAGCGTGCTCGCCCTCAAAATCCACAAAGCGGCTGAGCTGGCTGGAGATACGCTTTGCCCAATCGGCAACGGTATCTTCAGAGTTCATGGTGCGCTCGCCTACATCACGAGGATCACCAATCATTCCAGTGGCGCCACCAGCCAAAACGATAGGATTGTGGCCAGCCTTTTGGAAACGGCGCAGCATCAGCAAAGGAACCAGGTGTCCTGCGTGCAGGGATGGGCCGGTGGGGTCAAAACCGCAGTAAAGGGTGATGGACTCTGCGGTTTCTTCACGCAGTGCATCCAAATCGGTGGACTGGTTGATCAGTCCGCGCCAGGAGAGCTCGTCAATAATATTGGTCATTGTTGAAAATTTTCCTTGATCAAAATCTAGTTAGCTGGGGTCCACGGGGTCGCTTCGTCGATAAGCAAAACAGGAATGCCGGCGTCGATGCGATAGGCCAGGCCGAGTCGCTCATTCACCAGGAGCTGTTCGCTCTCCAGATATCGCAGTGGACCCTTATCCTTGGGGCAGGCCAGGACTTCTAGAAGCTTCGGATCAAGACTCATATGGCTTATCCTACTTGCCCCCAAAAATTGTGGCGCATTGAGGCATGGAAAAATCCCGAACCTTAAAGGAACGGGATTTTAAAAGCTTTTAACGCTTATCGACGCACGCCCTCACGTGCCCATTGCGCACCTACCGCGCTTGCGGCTTCGACGCGACCAAGTTGCTCCGCAACTCGGACACCTGCGGTGCCACCGCGGGTGGAACGAGAAGCAACAGCACCATCAATGGTGAGCACCTCGCGAACCGCTGGGGTGAGGCGGGAATCAACGCTGGCGAACTCCTCATCGGTGAGGTCGATCAGGTCTACTCCCCTATCTTCAGCAATACGCACGCACGCACCGGATGCCTCATGAGCCTCACGGAAAGGAACACCTTGGCGCACCATCCACTCCGCCAAATCGGTAGCCAGGGTGAAGCCAGATGGAGCCAGCTCGCGCATACGCTCGGTATTGAAGGTCAGGGTGGAAACCAAACCGGTCATCGCAGGCAGCAGCAGGTTGAGCTGTGCTACAGAATCAACGATTGGTTCCTTATCTTCCTGCAGGTCACGGTTATAAGCCAAAGGCTGTCCCTTCAGGGTGGCCATGAGTCCAGCTAGGTTACCGATCAAACGGCCGGTCTTACCGCGGGTAAGTTCTGCCACGTCAGGGTTCTTCTTCTGCGGCATGATGGAGCTTCCGGTGGACCAGGAGTCAGACAAGGTGATGTAGTTGAATTCTGGGGTACACCACGCGATGATCTCCTCCGCCAGGCGGGACATATCAACAGCGATCTGAGCCAGCACAAAGGCAGTTTCAGAAGCAAAGTCGCGGGAGCTGGTGGCGTCGATGGAGTTATCGGCTGCAGAATCAAAACCGAGTTCCTCCGCAATTGCCTCAGGATTGAGGTGCAAAGAAGATCCTGCCAATGCACCGGAGCCATAAGGAGATACAGCCAGGCGCTTGTCCAGATCCTTAATGCGCTCAATATCGCGCAGCAAAGGCTGTGCATGAGCCAGGAGCTGGTGTGCCAGCAGTACTGGCTGAGCCGCTTGGAAGTGGGTTTTGCCAGGCATGATGGCAGCAGGGTGCGCCTTTGCCTGAGCGGTTAGGGCGTCGACAAGCTCAGTAACGCCGAGGGCGATGCCACGCACAGCGTCGCGCACCCACATGCGGAAAAGCGTTGCCACCTGGTCGTTGCGGGAACGGCCAGCGCGCAGGCGACCACCGACCTCGGATCCGACGCGGTCGATGAGGCCGCGTTCCATGGCTCCGTGCACATCCTCATCGGAGGGCAAGGGACCGAAGGAGCCGTCAGCTACGTCTTTTCCGAGCTGGTCCAAGCCCTCGAGCATGGTTTTGAGGTCTTCATCGGAAAGCAGTTGGGCCTGGTGGAGGACCTTGGCGTGGGCCTTTGAGGCCAGCACGTCATAGGGAGCGAGCACCCAGTCAAAATGGGTTGACACACTCAGTGCAAACATGGCCTCAGAGGGGCCACCTGAGAAGCGACCTCCCCACAGGGCACCTTCATTGGTTCCGTGTTTTTCCACGCCTTGATCCTTCTACTTTCTTCTTGAAAATCTTCTTAAAAATCGTGTTGGGAGCCCAATTGGGCTTAGTTAGCGCCAGCCTCGCGGTCGCGCTTGTTGGCGATCTTGGAGGACAGACCGTGGAGCTGGACGAAGCCCTTAGCCAGGGTCTGGTCGAAGGTGTCGCCGGTGTCGTAGGTAGCCAGGTTGAAGTCGTAGAGGGAGTGGTTGGAACGACGACCATTGATGGTGATGGAACCTGCGTGCAGAACCAGGCGGATATCGCCGGTGACGTGCTCCTGGGTGGACTCGATGAAGGCGTCGAGGGAGCGCTTCAAAGGAGCGAACCATAGGCCGTCATAAACCTCTTCGGACCAACGAGCGTCGATGCCGCGTTTGTAACGAGCAAGCTCGCGCTCCAGGGTGACATCTTCCAAAGCCTCGTGTGCCTTGATCAGGGTGATAGCACCTGGTGCTTCGTAGATTTCGCGGGACTTGATGCCAACGAGGCGGTCCTCAACCATGTCGAGGCGGCCAACGCCCTGGGCGCCTGCACGACGGTTGAGCTCTTCGATAGCCTGCAGCACGGTGACTGGGCGACCGTCGATAGCAACTGGCTTGCCGCCTTCGAAGGAGATGATGACCTCATCTGGTGCGTTGCCCAGTGCTGGGTCCTCGGTGTATGCGTAGATGTCCTTGGTAGGAGCGTTCCACAGGTCCTCGAGGTAACCGGTCTCAATTGCGCGGCCCCAGACGTTCTGGTCGATGGAGAATGGGGACTTTACGGACTGCTCAATTGGCACACCGTTTTCCTCAGCGAAGGCAATTGCCTTGTCGCGGGTCCAAGCGAAGTCACGAGCAGGTGCGATGATCTGCAGGTTAGGGTCGGTGTTCATGAAGCCGACCTCAAAGCGTACCTGGTCATTGCCCTTGCCGGTGCAGCCGTGAGCAACGTGGGTGCCGTTGAACTGCTTGCCAGCCTCAACGAGGTGCTTAACGATCAGTGGACGGGAGATTGCAGAAACCAGTGGGTACTGCTTCATGTACATACCGTTTGCCTTGATGGTTGGCAGGCAGTACTGTTCTGCGAACTCATCCTTGGCATCAATCACGATGGACTCAACGGCGCCGGCGTCCAATGCACGCTGACGAACGTTTTCCATGTTCTCGCCACCCTGGCCGAGGTCGAGGGACACTGCGATAACTTCGCCCTCGATCATCTTCTTGAGGTAAGGGATGGCAACGGTGGTGTCGAGGCCGCCGGAGTACGCAAGTACGACGCGATTAGTCATGTGTTTAAAGCTCCTTATTAGTTTTAAGAATTGTGCCGTTGGCTTGTGGGGCTAACGGCGGTACATACTTTTTCTTCTGGCACTAAAGTGGTTTTTAAGAAACCAGTACCCGCAGCAAAGTACAGCACTGACACAGTCGTGCTATACCTTACCTTCCTGTTTGGACTGAGTTGAACGTCTCCCCAGCAATTCGCCTAGTTCTTTACCAGTCAGGGGATCCCTGGCCAAGACAAAGACGGTGTCATCGCCGGCGATGGTACCCACCACTTCCTTCAGCCCTACCCTATCGATAAAGCTGGCCAGGTACTGTGCAGCTCCGGGTGGAGTACGCAGCATGGCAATATTTCCTGAGTAGTCGGTGGAAACCAGCAGCTCATCAAGCATGCGGCGCAGCTTTTCAGAAGGCCCGCGCAGATCCTCACGGGCGATGCTGTCCACCGGTCCGATGGCATAGAAGGCGCGGCCGCCGTCGGGACGGACTTTGCGAGCACCAAGTTCATCCAAGTCACGGGACAACGTCGCTTGAGTGATGTCTATCCCCTCGTCGAGAAGCAGCTCTGAGAGCTGTACCTGACTGGTGACCTTTTGGCGGTCGAGGATTTGCACAATCAGCGCTTGACGCGCTGTGCGCGTCGCCGGTGAGATGGTGTGCTCGGTGGTTTCTTCGGTACTCACTTCTGCCCCTCCTATGCTCGCTGGTGGGCAAGCAGCCACACCAACAGCGCCTTTTGGGCATGGAGACGGTTTTCCGCCTCATCAAAAACGCGCGATGCTGGGCCATCAATAACCGAGGCCGCAACTTCCTTGCCACGGTAAGCAGGCAGGCAGTGCAGGAAGATGGCATCGTCCTTGGCGCGAGCCATGACCTCATCATTAACCTGATAAGGCACAAAAGGAGTGGTGCGGTCGATGCCGTCATTTTCCATGCCCATGGACACCCAGGTATCGGTGATCACAACATCGGCACCGGCAACCTCGTCGAGGCTATCGGTGACAACCACGGTGGCACCGGTTTGCGCCGCGCGGTTTTGGGCGCGGGTGACAAACTCGGCCTTAGGCTGGAAGCCCTCAGGCGCGATGATGGAAATATGCATACCAGCGGTGGCGAAGCCAATCATGTAGGAATTGGCCATATTGTTATCGCCATCTCCCAGGTAAACGGCCTTCTTGCCCTTTAGGCCTGCAGGTCCCTCCTCTGGTGCCAGGTTCTCAATAATAGTCTGCAGGTCAGCCAGGATCTGGCACGGGTGCAGGTCATCGGAAAGAGAGTTAACCAAAGGCACGGTGGAAGTTTCTGCCATGGCGTGGAAATTGGAGTGTGCATAGGTGCGCCACACAATCGCTTCCACATAGCGGGAGAGCACAGCTGCGGTGTCCTGTAGGGTTTCGCCCTTGCCCATTTGGGAGCTACCGGAATCAACCACAATGGCGTGGCCGCCGAGCTGCGCGATACCAGCGTCAAAGGAGAAGCGGGTACGGGTGGAGGTCTTATCAAATAGCACTGCTACAGATTTTGGGCCCTCCAATGGGCGCTCGGAAAAAGGTGCCTTCTTCAGGGCTGCGGCCAGCTCCAAGACCTCGGCCTGCTCGGCAGGGCTGAGATCATCATCTGCCAAGAAGTGACGTACTAAAGGGGTATTAGTCATGCTAAAAATGCTCCTTAAAATTTAGGACAAGGCTGCGAGGGTATCGGCAATGGCCTTGACTGCATCGGTGATTTCATCATCGGAGATAACCAATGGTGGGGTGATTCGGATGATGTTCTCGGCTGGTGCATTAAGAATGACACCGTGCTTGAGGCCTTCTGCAACTGCTGCCTTGGCCACAGGCTTTTCCAGGACCACGCCGAGCATAAGGCCACGGCCGCGGACCTCGGTCACACCGCCCAGCTTGAGCAGTGCCTCGGTGAAGTGAGCACCCTTCTGGTTAACAGCAGCCAGGAAATCAGCATCTACAACTGACAGCACTGCACGTGCTGCAGCGCAGGCAACAGGATTGCCGCCGAAGGTGGTGCCGTGCTTGCCGGGGCTCATCAATTCCGCAGCTGCACCGGTTGCCAGGCAGGCACCGATTGGCAGTCCGCCGCCGAGCCCCTTAGCCATGGTGACCACGTCCGGAATAATGCCCTCGTGCTGGTGCGCGAAGAAATCGCCGGTACGGCCGATGCCGGTCTGGACCTCATCCACAATCATCAAAATGCCATTGGCGGTGCAGAGTTCACGCACGCCGCTGAGGAATCCCTCTGGTGCTGGGATAACGCCGGTTTCACCCTGAATTGGCTCCAAGATGATGGCAGCTACATCACTTGGGTTGGTGGCTACCAGTTTCTGCAGGTAGTCGAGGTCACCGAAGGGATAAAATTCCACGCCTTGGACCATGGGGTTAAAAGGTGCGCGCTTATCTGGCTGGCCGGTCAGAGCCAGCGCACCCATGGTGCGGCCGTGGAAGCCGTCGACGGCGGCCAGGACACGGCTCTTGCCAGTCAAGCGTGCAATCTTGAAAGCAGCCTCGTTTGCTTCGGCGCCCGAATTACAGAAGAAAACGCGGGTGGACGCGGCGAGGGTCGCGTCGTTAAGCGAAAAACGCTCAATGAGCTCGGCCGCAACCTCGACCACAGGCCGGGATGCAAAGAGGTTGGACACATGTCCAAGCTGGCTGATTTGGCTGCTCACAGCCTCGACGATGGCTGGGTGCGCGTGGCCGAGAACGTTGACGGCGATGCCTGCGAGCAGGTCAATGTAGACATTGCCCTCGTTATCGGAGACGGTCGCGCCCTTGCCGGAGACCAGTTCGACCGGCGGGGTGCCGTAGCTATTGAGGATGACCTGAGGCCAGGACTGGAGCGTATCATCCACCACTGTGAGGTTTTTCATATTAATTTTCTCCATCCTTGTCATCTTTTCTAAAAACCGTGCCCTGCGGGTAGTTGTCACGGTCATAAACATCGGGTAGCACCATGGTGCCAATTCCGCCCATGGTCAGCAGCTCGAGCAGCACCGAGTGCGCGATGCGGCCGTCAATAACGTGGGCGGCACTTACTCCCCCACGCACTGCGTTGAGGCAGGATTCCATCTTCGGAATCATGCCGGAATCAAGTCCTGGAAGTAGATTTTCCAACTCAGTGGCCTTGATCTTGGACACCAGGGAATTCTTATCAGGCCAATCGGTGTATAGGCCTTCGACGTTGGTGAGAACCAATAGTCGCTCAGCACCAATTGCTGCGGCCAACGCACCTGCTGCGGTATCGGCATTGATGTTGTAGATTTGCCCATCCTCACCTGGGGCGATGGTGGACACCACTGGAATGCGGCCAGCCTCAATCAGGTCCATAAGCGGGGATGCATCCACGTTGACGATGTCACCCACCAGGCCGATATCAGTTGCTACCCCATCGATATTGACCAGGCGTTTCTTTGCGGTAAACAGGCCTGCATCCTCACCGGAGGTGCCCACCGCATAAGGCCCATGGGAGTTGATGAGCCCGACCAGATCGCGGCCGACCTGACCAAAGAGCACCATGCGAACAATATCCATGACCTCAGGTGTGGTGACCCTAAAGCCACCCTTAAATTCACCTTGGAGGCCAACGCGATTAAGCATCTCAGAAATCTGCGGGCCGCCGCCGTGAACTACCACCGGCTTGGCGCCCACGGTGCGCAAAAACACCATGTCAGCGGCAAAAGCGGCCTTGAGTTCATCATCGACCATGGCGTTTCCGCCGTATTTGACCACCACAATTTTGTCGCGGAAATGCTGCAGCCATGGCAGCGCCTCAGCCAGCACATTTGCCCTAGCTTCCGAGCCTAAATCTTTGATCAAGTCATTCATTCTTTAAATCCCCTGTGCTTTTCGACGCGCCCCAGCTTCTGCGCCTACCGAATGTGTGCAGGCGCCTTGCGGCGTCTTGTGGGCCTGTGTGGGTGGTTTTTAGGTGCTGTATGCGGAGTTAATCTCCACATAGGAGTAGCTGAGGTCGGTGGTGCGCACCGTTGCTTGGCCTTCGCCGCCGGTTCCCAGATCAATGCGTACGGCAATGTCCGCGCCGGAAAGATCAACCTCGCGGGCTCCAGGAGCACCGGTTGAATCAAGGCATACTGCTTGATCATTGAAGAATACGGAGATCTTCTCCGGCTCCATATCAGCATCTGCCATGCCCACTGCTGCCAGCACGCGACCCCAGTTGGGATCAGAGCCAAACATGGCACACTTAAAGAGGTTGTCGCGGGCAACGGTACGAGCAGCGTTAATGGCCTGCACATCATCGGTGGTGCCGGTGACGGTGACCGATACGCGCTTGGTCACACCCTCAGCGTCGGCCTGCATTTTCTCTGCTAGATCAGAACATGCTGCATAAACGGCATCGTTGAGATCATCTTGTGCTGGGGTGATTCCGCTGGCACCGGAGGCAAGCAGGAAGACAGTGTCATTGGTGGAGGTGGAGCCATCAATATCGAGGGTGTCAAAGGTAACCGCGGTTGCCTTGGCCAGCGCGATTTTAGCCATCTCTGGAGTAATGGAAGCATCGGTGGTCAAGCAGACCAGCATGGTTGCCAGTGATGGAGCCATCATGCCCACACCCTTGCCCATGGCGCCGACGGTCCAACCATCTGCAAAAACTACGGTCTCTTTGTCCACGGTATCGGTGGTCATAATGGCCTTGGCTGCGGCTGCGCCATTATCGCCGAGGGCACCTGGAGCGACCAGCTGGTTAATGCCGGCGTTGATCTTATCCATGGGCAAAAGCTCACCGATAAGGCCAGTGGAGCACACTCCAACTTCCTCCGCTGAAATTCCCAGGCCTGCTGCCAGGTTTGCCACGGACTCGCGAGCATCCTTTTCACCCTGGAGGCCATTACAAGCGTTGGCATTGCCAGCGTTATAAAGCACTGCCTTGAGAGTGCCATCGGCAACATTTTCGCGGCTGACCTTCACCGGTGCAGCAAAAACGCGGTTGCGGGTAAATACGGCCGCTGCGGTAAATTCTGGGCCTTGGTTGACAACCAGTGCCATATCAGGGTTGCCGGAAGGCTTAATTCCAGCGGTGGTTGCAGATGCAACAAACCCCTTTGGTGCGGTGATGCCTTTTTCAGCCATCTTTTTCTCCTTTAAGAATTCTTTGTTTATTAAGGTGCGACGCTTATTAAGGTGCGACGCCGGCTTGAGGCAAACCAGCTGTTTCTGCATAACCTACCGAAAGGTTCATGCACTGGATGGCTGCGCCTGCGGTGCCCTTGGTGAGGTTGTCAATTGCAGAGGTAACCAGCAGCTTGCCGGAATCTGCATCAATTTCCACCTGAACATGGCACATATTTGAGCCCACCACGGACTGGGTTTGAGGCTGTACTCCCGGAGCTAGCAGGTGCACAAAGGCTTCTTGTGCATAGAAGTCTTCATAAACCTTGCGGGCCTGTTCCGCAGTGACCTCACCTTTAAGGGGTGCAGTGGCGGTGGTGAGAATGCCACGAGGCAAAGGAGCCAGCACTGGAGTAAAGCTCACAGTTACTTTTTCCGAGGTGACCTCAGCAAGGTTTTGAGCGATTTCTGGGGTGTGGCGGTGTTTACCAGCCACGTTATAGGCCTTTAGGGAACCCATGGTCTCTGCGCCGAGCATGGCAACATTGGCCTTCTTGCCTGCGCCAGAAACACCGGTGATGGAGACTACGGAAACATTTGGCTCAATAAGCCCAGCTTGAACTGCCGGCAGGAGTGCCAGCGTGGCGCCAGTTGGGAAACAACCAGGGACCGCTACCCTCTTTGAGCCTTTGAGTTGCTCACGGTGGCCGGGCATCTCTGGGATTCCATAAGGCCAGGTTCCTTGGTGCTCGGAGCCATAATAACGCTCCCAGTCAGCGGCATTTTGCAAACGAAAATCCGCAGCGCAGTCAATGACGGTAACATCGGGACCTAGTTGCAGCGCGATTTCTGCGGAGAAGCCATGGGGCAAACCGAGGAAAACGACATCATGCCCAGAAAGAACTTCTGGTGTGGTTTCTTCAATAACGCGATCGGCTAATTGCGGTAGGTGTGACATGAGCTCACCGAGGGTAGTGCCCACGGTGGAGCTTGCGGTGAGAGCTCCGATTTCAAGCTCCCCTGCTAGATATGCTGGGTGGTTGAGCAGTAGGCGCAGGATTTCTCCGCCTGCATATCCACTGGCTCCGGCAATTGCTACCTTGATCGTCATATGTTCACCATACACCTTATGCATGATCATGCAAATTATTCATACATTATTTTATGCAGGTATGCAGAAATGAGGTGTTCGGGCTTGATGGTTTGGGTGTGTTTGGGGCTTTAGAAGCTTAACAACTGAATTTCCATGGGCGCCTTGGTATGCCCCCCCATACTTGAACACCACAAATACACGACATCAGAATTAACAATGTTCCTTCAATTCTTAGAAAACACCCATCTCACATGGTCGAAGAAATTCTAATAAAACCAAGTCTTGCCTTCGGTCTTTGCCTACGCATCAACAAAGCCAACAATCAGTCGGAATATTGTTTTAGGAATAGGTGGTTTAATACCTTAGTTTCACAATATGAAGGTGAACTATAAGCAATGAATCTAGCCCCAGGCACCAGAATCCGACTCTCAAAGGCCTCCTTCATTACCTTCTTAATCAGTTGAAACTCCTGTTTGTCTACGCAATAATTCAAGTTTGTCACGAATTGCTCGGGTGTTGGGATGATCGTAGCCGAGGCTCTGGGTCTGAACAGCTAGAAGAGCTTCAAGATGGGTGATCACCTGCTCAAATAACCCAACCCTATCAAGGCAGTAAACGAAATTGATTAGGACATTTTGAGTACTCGGATGGTTTTTTCCATATACTCGAATTTGATCACTAAGAAGAGCGTCAAATAAGGCGATTGCCTCCCTAAATCGCCCAACAGTGCCTAAATAAAAGGCAAGGTCTTTGCGGGCATAAAGAGTTTCGGGGTGGTCGTGGCCGACGACCCCGTTCTGAACTACTATGAA
>NZ_JAWVOB010000014.1:0-32557 GCF_046592015.1 Corynebacterium callunae | reverse complement strand
GCCCAACGCTGCTGCAGAATACGGCGAGGTTGGTATCCGCGTAAACGCTGTGGGACCGGGACACATCAACACCCCACTACTGCAGAACCTGCCTGAAGAGCACTACAACGCACTAGCTGGCAAGCATGCTCTCGGTCGCCTGGGTGAAACCCCTGAGGTTGTAGCACTGGTTAACTTCCTGCTCTCTGAAGATGGTTCCTTCATCACCGACTCTTACCACCTGGTCGACGGCGGCTACACCGCAGTCTAAGAGGTTCTAAAATTCACAGGCTCTAGGTTTGGTCTCCCCGACCACCTAGGGCCTTTGCCTTTTGATGGTTTGTAGACGACCTCACGCTTCGTGTTCTCCCGGGGAGAAAGATAGACTAACCCTTGATGTCTGACGCCGAAACCCCACAAGAGCCCACACCGAGCGAACCGCTAAACGCCGCTACGGTGGAATTACTAAATGCAGCAGTTGAGTCCCTCGGCGGCGCTCGCAGAGCAGGCCAGGAAGCCATGGCTCAAGCTGTAACCAAGGCTTTTGAAAACAAGCGTCACTTGGCGGTCCAAGCAGGTACCGGTACCGGTAAATCTTTGGCTTATTTGGTGCCTTCGATGCGCCACGCTCAAAAAACTGACTCCACCGTCATTGTCTCCACTGCAACCATTGCACTACAGCGCCAATTGGTGCATAGGGATCTTCCCCGCTTGGCAGATGCCTTGGAGCCTTTGATGGAACGACGCCCCACCTTCGCCATCATGAAGGGGCGCTCCAATTATTTATGTATGAATAAAGTTGCCCGCCAAGAGGAGCTTTCACAGGAAGATGCCCTTATTCCAGAAGAGGATATCTCCTGGTTGGGTAAGCACATTGTGCGCCTTAATGAGTGGGCCAATGAAACTGAAACCGGCGACCGCGATGATCTAGATCCCGGCGTTCCAGAGCTTGCCTGGAAACAAGTCAGCGTGACGGCCAGGGAATGCATCGGGGCCAGTAGGTGCCCGCATGGCGAGGACTGCTTCGCCGAGGTGGCTCGTCGAAAAGCAAAAGAAGCTGATGTGGTGGTGACAAACCACGCGCTCTTGGCCATTGATGCGCTCTCGGATGTATCGGTTCTCCCCGACCACGAGGTGGTGGTGATCGATGAGGCACATGAGCTCGACGGCCGAATTACTGCCGTTGCATCTGCGGAAATCACGGTAAATTCGCTCAACCTCGCAGCTCGACGCGCCAGCAAATTGGACTCTGAAAAGCGCGAGGAAAAGGTCAATGAACTGGCTGGCGATTTGGAATTGCTGCTGCAAAGTATGCAGCCAGGCCGCTGGAATGACATGGATGAGGGATCAAAGGGAACCCTCGTTGCACTGAAGGACGCGCTGTGGAGTTTGCGGGCCCAAATTGCTAGCCCACCTGAAGGCGAGGCTGCCAATGATCCTGAGCGTTTTGCTGAGCGTCAAAACTTAAGCAATCACCTCATGGAAATTCATGATGCTATCGTGCGAATCCTCGAAGTTTTTGATGAGGAAGACGCCGCCAAACAACTTGATGTGGTGTGGCATAACCATGATGAACGCCGCGGAGATTCCCTCAATGTTGCGCCACTTTCGGTGGCTGGTTTGCTGCATGAAAAGCTCTTTGCCACAAATACCGTGGTGTTGGCTAGTGCCACGTTGACAATTGGCGGCAACTTTAATGCCATGGCTGCTAGCTGGGGTTTGCCAAAGGGCACCTGGGATAGTTTGGATGCTGGCACGCCTTTTGATCCCGCGCGCTCGGGAATTCTCTATACCGCAAAGCACCTACCCGATCCGGGCCGGGACGGCTTGCCGCAGGAAACCCTGGATGAGATTTATGAACTCATTATGGCTGCTGGTGGTCGCACGCTCGGACTCTTTTCTTCCCGGCGCGCGGCGGAACAAGCAACAAAGGCTATGCGGGCACGTTTGCCTTTTGATGTTTTGTGCCAAGGTGATGACAATACGGCAGCCTTGGTGAAGAAATTCTCCGATAGTGAAAACACCTGTCTTTTTGGCACGCTGACGCTGTGGCAGGGTGTGGACGTACCCGGCAAATCCCTCTCCTTGGTGCTTATTGACCGCATTCCATTCCCGCGCCCTGATGATCCCCTTTTGCAGGCTCGTAAAGAAGCTGCCGATGCAGAAGGTCGCAATGGTTTTATGGAAGTTGCCGCCACCCACGCTGCGCTATTAATGGCTCAGGGTGCGGGCCGATTGCTGCGCCATGTGGGCGATCGTGGCGTGGTAGCGGTGCTGGATCACCGCTTGGTTACCAAGCGTTATGGCAGTTTCCTGCGCTCTTCCATGCCCCGTTTTTGGGAGACCACCAAACCAAATGTGGTGCGCGAAGCCCTCAAACGTCTGGTTTCCCAATAAGACAAAGACAACAGCGCAGTAGCTACCGCCAGGTAGCTACTGCGCTGTTTTCCGCAGCCATCAAACTGCCATCAAGCAGACTTCACGCAGGCTTCATGCTGCCCTGCGCCACGGCTAGATGCACTAGATACGGCGTGCGATTGGACCACCGATTGCCATTTGCAGTGCATAGGCATAAAGCAAGAAGGTCAATGGAGTGGTGATCAACATACCAACAACGATCATGCTTCCGAGGGCATTCAAAGCAATAGCTGCCACAAAAACCAAGATTGCACTACCCCAGTTTTGGGACACTGCCTTCCAGCTTGCCGAAAATGCCTCACCAACACCCGCACCATTGATATGGAAAGCGGCAGGGACGACAAAAATAAGCAAGAAAGAAACTACCAGGCCGGGGAGGAAGAAAAGCATCATGCCAATAGTGACCAGGATTCCATAGGCCACATAGACCAAGAATGGGATCAAGAGGCCTTGAACGCTAAAGAAGCTGGCGAAGGTAATAACCTCACCGCGCACAACTTTGAGGGCATTGCGGTAACAATTGAGAGTCCAAATAATACCCAACACACCCAGCACGATCATGGCGATTACGCCCACCAGGCCAATCGCGCCGAAGATACCAGTTGAAACTGCAGAGCTGGAACTGCCGGTAGCGAAAATGGCGCCCATCAAAGGCACCATAAAAATGACCATGGCCAGGATTACAGCGGCCAGGAACAGCAAAGCGGAGAGAACCCACGCCACCCAGCTTTCAACAAAACCCTTCCAAGCCTGGCTAAAAACATCGCCAATATCGAAGGTTGACCACTGCACTTCTTGGAAGCGTGGCTGCGGTCCTCCAACTGGTGCGGCCAGTGGCGCACCTAGTGGATCGGCACCAAAGCCCCCGAAATTGTTTCCGGTCTGGCCATAGGGCTGTCCGTAGGGCTGTCCGTAGGGATCACCGAAAGACTGGCCATTAGGCTGAGCGGAATTCTGTCCAGAATTTTGACCGCTGGGCCACTGCTGGGCGCCGTCGTCTTGGCCTGGATATTTTGAGCTATATGGATCAGTCACAATTCCTCCTAGAATGGGCTGGCACTTAGGTCAGACTTTACAAGCTAGGAGGCAGGGGCACAGCGTACGTTATGGAATTGCAACAACCGTAACGGTATTGGGGGCGACCTCAGTAAACCCACCATCTCTAACCGGAACGGCACCGGGAGCACTTAAAAATTCAGCAAACTCCGCAGCCGAGACCTCACGCACATGCAGCTTGAAATCCTCTCGCGCCCAAGCTTCCACCCACTCATAAGGCTGGTGTGCAGCCAACAACATGGAAGCATGCCCGACCTGCGCAGCAGCCTTACCCAAGGTCATTTCCAAAGAACCGTCCACATAAATTACCGGTGCATCATCAACAATCTCTTTGGGATGATCAAGTGGCAATTCAGTACCAGAAATCTGCAATTTCCGAATGTCGGCCGGAACCTCACTGACCGCACTGGGCAAAAATGCACGCACCTGTGCCCCATCATCATCGACGGTCACACCGGTTAATTCCTGCACCTTTTCCCACGCAGTATTGCGCGCCCGCCTGGCCACCTTACGAATCAAATGGCCATACCAATTTTCCAAGCCCGCGCGAAACTCGGGGACAGTTGCCACTCGATCATCAAGACATAGCTTGACGACGGCGCGAGCCGCAGCTTCCAGTACATCAGTCCGGCGCGGGGCATCCTGCTTGGGGATGTGCAGGGCAATTTGCATTGCCTGCACAGTTGCCGGGTCATTGGGGTCTTCCCCGTGCGGGCCGTCGCCGGCGCGCTCCGACAATAATGTGTGAGCGATGCGCAGGGGTTCGTCGAAAAGCGATTCTTTAGGCATTGTTGGGCAATGGGACGCGGTGGAAGGTTCCATCCTCCAGGTCGGCGAGGTCAATTTCATCGCGGGAAATGCCCATGATGTGCAAAACCTCATCCAGGAATGGGTGGTTCACGGAGGTGTCAGCGATTTCCTTTAGCGCAGGCTTGGCGTTGAAAGCGATGCCCAGGCCAGCAGCGGAGAGCATATCGATGTCATTGGCGCCGTCACCAACTGCAACAGTTTGGTGCATCTTAAGGCCAGAATCTGCTGCGAACTCAGCGAGGAACTCAGCCTTAGCAGCGCGGTCAACAATCTTGCCGATGACATTGCCGGTGAGCTTGCCATCCACAATTTCGAGGGTGTTGGCGCGCACATAGTCCAGGTCGAGCTCTGCTGCGAGGCCTTCCAAAACCTGGATGAAGCCACCGGAAACCACAGCAGTCTTATACCCCATGCGGTTGAGGGTACGGATGGTGGTACGAGCACCTGGGGTGAGTTCAATGGCTGCTGCAACTTCATCAATAACAGAAGCATCAAGTCCGGCCAAAGCCTTGACGCGCTCGCGCAAGGACTCTTCAAAATCGAGCTCGCCGCGCATTGCGCGTTCGGTAACAGCTGCAACTTCTGCTTCCTTGCCAGCATATGCTGCCAGCATCTCGATAACCTCGCCGGTAATCAAGGTGGAATCGCAGTCGAAGCAGACCAAGCGCTTGGAACGGCGCAACAGACCGGAACGCTCAATGGCGATATCAACGTTGAGCTCAGAGGTTAGGGCAGCCAGTGCCTTACGGATCTTCTGGGCGCCGCCGGGGCTAGTATCCGGAACGGTGATCTTGAGTTCGAGGCCGGTTACTGGGTAATCCGAAAGTCCACGAATGGTATCGATATTGGCATCATAATCAGCCAGGGTTTGACCAATGCGGGAAATATCAAAAGCATTAACAGGATCACCCAGAACCACCACAACGTGGGAAGAACGAGGGCGGGAAGACTGGACGGTGTCCTGAAGTTCAACGAGGACCGACTGGCCATGCACCTTGAGAGTATCGGTCAGGCCGGTGGTGACGGTTTCCACCTTGGCTGGTGCGATTCCCACAAAGGCAGCCAGGTTCAGGAAGCCACGGAACATGGATTGCTCCACATCCAGAACCTGTACTTGGTTCGCGGAGAGGACTCGGAAGAAAGCGGCGGTAACGCCGGGGCGGTCCCTTCCGCTGACCGTAATTACTGCCGGAAGGTAGCCTTCGCGCAATGCAACATGCTGGCCGGCCTCCAGCTCAGCGATTTCTTGGGATTGATTCTGGATGAGTTCAGTCACGGCAAGAATTATCTCACGTTCACGGGCAGAACACGACTCTGGGTGTCTTCTTACACTTCAAAACCACCACGAGGAACAATTTATTTGAATGGCCTAAGCATTGAAGTGGACCACCACTCTCCTAATCTCTTTGAGCAAGGAGGAAGAATATCATCACGCCTTGACGGGAAATCCATTGAAATTGGCCGCTAAATAAAAACCTCGACCCCGTGGAGAATTCCACGGGGTCGAGGTAGTCAGAAGAGCTTAAGAAGTTTAATCCACCTGAGCTGGGGTAGGAGTCTGAGTGATTTCAGCTCGCTCATCGTGCTTAGTGGTGTGAGCCTCTGCACGCATCCGTTCAATCATGTGAGGGTAGTGCAGCTCGAACGCTGGGCGCTCGGAGCGGATACGAGGCAGGGAGGTGAAGTTGTGGCGAGGAGGAGGGCAGGAGGTTGCCCACTCCAGAGAGTTGCCATAACCCCATGGATCATCAACGGTAACGAGCTCACCGTAACGCCAGGACTTGAATACGTTCCATACGAATGGAATGACAGACAGGCCGAGGAGGAAGGAGAAGACCGTGGAGATCTGGTTGTAGATGGTGAAGCCATCGGAATCAAGGTAGTCAGCGTAACGACGTGGCATACCCATGTTGCCCACCCAGTGCTGGATGAGGAAGGTGCCGTGGAAGCCAATGAAGGTGAGCCAGAAGTGAATCTTGCCCATACGCTCGTCGAGCATGCGGCCGGTCATCTTGGGGAACCAGTAGTAAACGCCTGCACAGGATGCGAACACCACGGTACCGAAGAGGGTGTAGTGGAAGTGCGCGATCAAGAAGTAGGAGTCAGACAGGTGGAAGTCCAATGGAGGGGAAGCCAGCATAATACCGGTCAGACCACCGAAGAGGAAGGTGGCCATGAAGCCAACAGACCAGATCATTGGGGTCTCCCATGAGATGTGGCCCTTCCACATGGTACCTACCCAGTTGAAGAACTTAACACCGGTAGGAACGGAGATGAGGAATGTCATGAAGGAGAAGAATGGCAGCAAAACTGCGCCGGTCACGAACATGTGGTGAGCCCACACAGCCATGGACAGTGCACCGATGGACAAGGTTGCGAAAACGAGGCCAACGTAGCCGAACATTGGCTTACGGGAGAACACAGGAACGATCTCGGAAACAATGCCGAAGAATGGCAGTGCCAGGACGTAAACCTCAGGGTGTCCGAAGAACCAGAAGAGGTGCTGCCACAGGAGGGAACCACCGTTAGCTGGATCATAAAGGTGTCCACCGAGCTTGCGGTCGTAGAGCACGCCCAGAGCTGCAGCGAGCAGCAGTGGGAAGATCAGCAGTGCCAACACGGAAACAACGAAGATGTTCCAGGTGAAGATTGGCAGGCGGAACATGGTCATACCTGGTGCACGCAGACACAGGATGGTGGTCATCATGTTGATTGCGGAAGCAACGGAACCAATACCGGTTGCGCCAACGCCGATGATCCACATGTCAGAGCCAAGGCCTGGGGAGTGAATTGCATCAGACAGTGGGGAGTACATGGTCCAGCCGAAGTCTGCCGCACCACCAGGGGTAAGGAAGCCAGTCAGCATTGCGACACCACCGACGGTGGTGATCCAGAAACCAAAGGCGTTTAGACGTGGGAATGCCACGTCAGGTGCGCCAATTTGCAGCGGCAAGATGTAGTTAGCGAAACCCCACACGATTGGAGTTCCGTAGAGCAGCAGCATCACGGTGCCGTGCATGGTGAAAAGCTGGTTGAACTGCTCGTTGGACAGGAACTGCAAACCTGGGGTGAAGAGCTCGGCCCTAATGAGCAAAGCCATCAAACCACCAAGGAAGAAGAAGCTGAAGGACATAATGATGTACATAATGCCCAGCTGCTTGTGGTCCGTGGTGGTCAACATCATCCACATTTTGCTGCCCTTGCGGGCATGTCCTGTCGGCTCGGGCCTCTGTGGGGCGACGTGTCCGTCGACCCTAGGCGCCACAGCGGTCATAGGTTCCTCCTGACTACGGGACGATCCCTTCGGATTTAAATCGTCCTTTAACAACACTGCCTGATCTTATGCGACAAGCAGGATCCGATGCCAACCCAAAAAGGGCGGTATGCAGCTAACTGTAATCCCTTTTCAGGCCTAAAAAAAATGTTTTTCCAACTTTATCCAACCCCTACCCCAGCTTCATTCCGCGCTAGGCACTAGGTTTCATTCAAAGTTGTGAAGGGTTTCACAAATTCCTTGAGCTTTCCCCAGCACACAACCGCCTACTTAATAATTCTGAGAGTAGTTCCATTCTCCCCCCGCGGGGGTTCAACCTAAAGGTTGAGGAGCGTCATACTCGCCCCTGTGCGGCTGTGAAAACTTTTCAAAGTCTTGGTCGCACCAAAGCCCCAAATCCACTTTCCAAGCTTTATAAAGCCTGCCTAAGAAAGAATTTTTGGCACCGAATTTTTGCCGGCTCAATAGCACCCACCAACCCCATCCACAGATGCCAAAAACACCAAGGGCCACATCCCCGGAGAGAGAATGTGGCCCTTGAAAAATATGTGAAGTTTTAGAACTTAGAAGTCCCAGTCATCATCGGTGGTGTTTTCAGCCTTACCAATAACATAGGAAGAACCAGAACCAGAGAAGAAGTCATGGTTCTCATCAGCATTGGGGGAAAGCGCTGAGAGGATGTTCGGAGAAACCTTGGTTTCATCCGCTGGGAAGAGTCCCTCATAGCCCAAGTTGTTCAGCGCCTTGTTGGCGTTATAACGCAGGAAGCGCTTCACATCTTCAGTCCAACCGAGCTCATCGTAGAGGTCTTCGGTGTACTGGGTCTCATTGTCGTAGAGATCATAAAGCAGATCGAAGGTGTATTCCTTCAGCTCTGCCTGACGCTCCGGAGATTCCTTGGCAACAGCCTTTTGGTACTTATAGCCAATGTAGTAGCCGTGTACAGCCTCATCACGAATGATGAGTCGGATAACGTCGGCAGTGTTGGTCAACTTGGAGTGGCTGGACCAGTACATAGGAAGGTAGAAGCCAGAGTAGAAGAGGAAGGACTCCAAGATTACTGAAGCAATCTTGCGTTTTAGAGGATCTGCACCTTCATAGTAGGAAAGAATTATCTTGGCCTTGCGCTGCAGGTTCTCATTCTCCTCAGACCAACGAAAAGCATCGTTAATCATCGGGGTGGAGGCAAGGGTCATGAAGATATTGGAGTAGCTCTTTGCATGCACGGACTCCATGAACGCAATATTGGTGAGCACTGCTTCTTCATGCAGGGAATCTGCATCAGGCAGCAAGGAGATTGCGCCAACGGTGCCCTGGATTGTATCCAGCAAGGTCAAGCCGGTAAACACACGCATGGTGGCCTGCTTTTCCAGTTCACTGAGGGTGCCCCAGCTCTTGATGTCATTGGATACTGGCACCTTTTCTGGAAGCCAGAAGTTGCCGGTGAGGCGTTCCCACACCTCGAGATCCTTGGAATCTGGGATGGAATTCCAGTTAATGGCTTTCACTGGTGCAGTGTGAGCCTTTAGGTAGGAATCATGGGTATTCAGATCAGAATCGGCAGCCATATGGTGCGCTCTCCCCTTCTAACTATCGGTTTTAAGTGCTATTCCGGGAGGCCCGGCAAAACGCCAGCGCCATTCGACGCGGAGACAACACATTTAGAAACCAAGCATACCTTCCATATATTCCCCGAGTGCTTGCGAGCCTAAGCCTAGAAAAAACGACCATCCCTGAAGCCCCATGGATCACTTTTTCACCACCCGATGATTGTGAAGTTTTTCACATTATTCCACTCGTGTGAGTTCATTTTTGAGGCGTGGTCTATTATCAGGACGCCTTCAACCTTTTTGCAACGCCTTTTGAGGCCTCCACTCCCCCACAAGTTCAATTGCCTTTAATTATCGCTCTAAGCTCGCCGTATAGATAAACCTTTAAATCCTTTTGCTGAATTTAGAGTCATTTAAGGCCTCTAAAACGGCCCATTTTTAAGGCTTAACTAACCTTAGATAACTTAGCCAACCCAAAGGTAAAAATACGGGTTATGCTGGGCTAACCTATGCTGACAGCAAGAAAATACCGGTGTAGCTTAGGGACCATGACAATCAACGAGAAGATCGCATCAGCATTCAACAATCAGGTCACCGCAGAGCTCGAAGCTTCCATGGTTTACCTACAGCTCTCCTACGTTCTTGATGATTTGGGCCTCACTGGTATGCGCGACTGGATGAAGGCACAGAGCGAAGAAGAATTGGTACACGCACAGAAGTTTGCACAGCACTTGCTGGACCGTGACTACACCCCCCAAATTGGGGATATCGCTCCTCCAAAACTAGACGTTAATTCCGCACTTGACGCTTTTGAGGCTTCCCTGGCTCATGAGCAGAAGATCTCCGGAATGATCCGTGAACTAGCTGCTATCCAGGACGCTGAGAAGGACTACGATTCTCGCGCACTTATCGACTGGTTCCTCAATGAGCAGATCGAAGAGGAAGCAACCGTTAATGAGATCATCGACCGCCTGCGCATCGCTGGCGTTTCCGGCTCCGGCATCCTGCGTATCGACGGCGAGCTTGGCTCCCGCTAAGCAATAAAACCTACTATATCCTGCCTAAAGCTCCACCTTCTGAGAATTAACCCCCAGAAGGTGGAGCTTTTTGTTATTTCCACTGTTTTTTCTGGGAAATTACCGGCCAATGATCGCCAAACAAGCCATAATGGTAATTACATTAGATTTTCTATCCCTGCCGATATTTCAACGATATTTCAAAAGGAAGCATTTATGACCTCGACACCGGAGAATATCGACTCTTCAATAAACACCCACAATTCAGCAAAACCTCTTCTGGATAGCGTGCTTGATGAGCTAGGCCAGGAAATTGTGAGTGGCAAGGTGGCCGTTGGTGAAACCTTTAAGCTCCAAGATATTGGCGATCGTTTTGGTATTTCCCGCACCGTTGCTCGTGAAGCGATGCGCGCCCTAGAACAGCTGGGATTGGTTGCCTCCTCGCGCCGCATCGGCATTACCGTGCTTCCCACCGAGCAATGGGCAGTTTTTGATAAGGCTATTATCCGCTGGCGCCTTAATGATGAAGGACAGCGCGAGGCACAGCTGCAGTCTCTTACCGAGCTGCGCATTGCTATTGAGCCTATTGCTGCCCGCAATGTGGCGATGCATGCTTCCACTGAGCAGATCACCAAGCTAAAGGCTTTGGCTACAGAGATGCGCCAATTGGGTGAGTCCGGCAAGGGTGCCTCACAGCGTTTCTTGGAGGCAGATATCACCTTCCACGAACTCATTTTGCGTTATTGCCGTAATGAGATGTTCGCGGCTTTGATTCCGTCGATTAGCGCCGTTCTCGAAGGGCGCACCGCGCACGGCCTGCAACCCGACACCCCTGAGCGCGACGCCCTAGACAACCACGATAAGCTTGCCGATGCTCTCCTCGCCCGCGAAGCAGCCGCTGCGGAGGAGGCATCGCGCAATATCCTCAACGAGGTGCGCAGTACCTTGTCGCCTCGTAAATAAAACATAAAAAAAGTGGCTCCCACCATAAAGGTGGGAGCCTCTTTTTTAGGCCTTAAAGCATGCAGCTGACGCAGCCGTCGACCTCGGTGCCTTCAAGCGCGACCTGACGCAGACGAATGTAGTACAAGGTCTTAATGCCCTTGCGCCATGCGTAGATCTGAGCGCGGTTGATGTCACGGGTGGTGGCGGTGTCCTTGAAGAAGAGGGTCAAAGACAGGCCCTGGTCAACGTACTTGGTTGCCACAGCGTAAGTGTCGATGGTCTTCTCATAGCCAATTTCATAGGCGTCTTCGAAGTACTCCAGGTTGTCATTATCCATATGTGGAGCTGGGTAATAGACGCGGCCGATCTTGCCTTCCTTGCGGATCTCAATCTTGGACGCAATGGGGTGGATCGAAGAGGTGGAGTTATTGATGTAGGAGATGGATCCGGTTGGTGGAACCGCCTGCAGGTTGCGGTTAAACAGACCGTGCTCCATAACATCTGCCTTGAGCTGCGCCCAGTCTTCCACGGTTGGGGTGTGGATATTGGACTTCGCAAAAAGCTCCTTGACCTTGTCAGTTACTGGAGCGAACTCAGTAGCATCAAAGTTGTCGAAGTACTTACCGGAGGCGTAATCAGAGTTTTCGAAGTTGGCGAAACGCTGGCCACGCTCGCGTGCGATGGTGTTGGATGCGCGCAGGCACTGGTAAAGCACAGCTGCGAAATAAGCGTTGGTGAAGTCCAAAGCTTCTTCGGAACCGTAGTGCATGTGCTCGCGTCCAAAGTAACCGTGCAGGTTCATCTGACCCAGGCCGATGGCGTGAGCGGCCTCATTACCCTTGCGGATTGAAGGCACGGAATCGATGCTGGTCTGCTCAGAAACTGCAGTCAAACCACGAATTGCAGTCTCAATGGTCTTGGCAAAGTTGGGGGAATCCATTGCCATTGCCACGTTGAGGGAGCCTAGGTTACAGGAAATATCCTCGCCCACCTCGGCATAGCTAAGGTCATCGTTGAACTGTGAAGGGGTGGAAACCTGCAGAATCTCGGAGCAGAGGTTGGAGTGAGTAATGCGGCCTTCGATTGGGTTGGCTGCATTTACGGTGTCTTCATACATGATGTATGGGTAGCCGGACTCAAACTGAATTTCTGCCAGGGTCTGGAAGAACTGACGTGCGTTGATCTTGGACTTGCGGATGCGATCATCGTCAACCATCTCGTCATAAAGCTCGGTGATAGAGATGTCTGCAAAAGGCTTGCCGTAGATGCGCTCAACGTCATATGGGGAGAAGAGGTACATATCATCATTGCGCTTAGCCAGCTCAAAGGTGATATCTGGGATTACTACACCCAGGGAGAGGGTCTTAATACGGATCTTCTCATCAGCGTTTTCGCGCTTGGTGTCCAAGAAGCTCAAGATATCTGGGTGGTGAGCGTTAAGGTACACCGCACCTGCACCCTGACGTGCACCGAGCTGGTTAGCGTAGGAGAAAGCATCCTCGAGCAGCTTCATTACTGGGATAACGCCAGAAGACTGGTTTTCAATCTTCTTAATGGGAGCGCCAGCTTCACGCAGGTTGGACAGCAGCAAAGCCACGCCACCGCCGCGCTTGGATAGCTGCAAAGCGGAGTTAATGGAACGTCCGATGGACTCCATGTTGTCCTCAATACGCAGCAAGAAGCAGGATACTGGCTCGCCGCGCTGGGCTTTTCCGGAGTTAAGGAAGGTAGGGGTAGCTGGCTGGAAACGGCCAGACATAATCTCATCAACAAGGTTGGAGGCCAGCTCGCGCTCACCATCAGCCAAGGTCAATGCCACCATACAAACGCGGTCTTCAAAGCGCTCGAGGTAGCGGCGGCCGTCGAAGGTCTTCAGCGTATAAGAGGTGTAGTACTTATATGCACCCAGGAAGGACTGGAAGCGGAACTTATAAGCATAAGCCTGCTTGAAAAGATCCTTAATGAACTCAAAATCGTACTTCTCGAGCACGATGGGATCGTAGTAGTTGTTTTCTACCAGGTAATCCAGCTTCTCCTGAAGATTGTGGAAAAAGACGGTGTTCTGGTTAACGTGCTGCAGGAAGTACTGGTTTGCAGCTTCGCGATCCTTCTCGAACTGGATCTTGCCTTCATCATCATAAAGGTTAAGCAGAGCATTAAGGGCGTGGAAGTCCATCTGATCTCCACGAGGTATGACAGTGGTTCCTGTTGTAGACAAAGGAATGATCCCTTTCGAAGAAGTTTTGAAGAAGGTTTTTAAGTTATGAGTTGGTGGACGCTTGCGGTTCCAAGCCTAGAGCCTGGGCATTATTTATGAGTCCGGAGCGGAGAATATCCACGTCTTCCTCATTACCCATCAGCTCAAAGCGGTAGATATAGGGCACTTTACATTTCTGGGAAATGATGTCGCCTGCCCGCCCAAAGTCCGCACCAAAATTAGTATTTCCGCCGGCAACAACTGCGCGAATGAAACTGCGGTTGTGCTCATCATTAAGGAACCGAATCACCTGGGGAGGCACCGGCCGGGCATGTTCGCCGGACATCGTCACCCCTCCCCCATAGGTAGGAACTACCAAGGTATAGGGTTCATCAACTTTAAGCGGTTCCTCCACTCTGGTGAGTGGAATGCGCACATTGGGGAAACCCAGTTTTTGTACAAAACGGTGGGTGTTGTTGGTGGCCGAGGAGAAATAAACAATAAGCATCCTCGAACTCACTTCCCTTCTACAGGTGAAATACGAAACGCCGCCCACAAAGGCGACGCGGGAAAGGTCAAGGCTTTAGCGCCTGACACCTCAAAGTGCAGTCTGGCCGATTTTAGGCAGCTGCGGTAGCCATCTCACGGATGCGCTCTGGGCGGAATCCGGACCAGTGTGCGCCATCGGCTACGACGACTGGAGCCTGGAGGTAACCGAGTGCGAGAACGTACTCACGGGCCTCATCGTCAAGGCTGATATCAACGAGTTCATAGTCAAGGCCGGCACGGTCGAGTGCTTTCTTGGTTGCGTTGCACTGGACGCAAGCTGGCTTGGTGTAAACGGTGATTGCCATGATTTTGGACCTTCCCTCTCGGCTCCTGTAATTCACAAGGAGCCTCATCTCACTATTTTTCTGGCTTTTTTAAAAGTCTGTGTGTCGCTCTCGGCGACTTCCTCAAACACTATACTTTGTGGTGAATTAGTGCAACAAACACCATATATAGTAGTTACACCTTGAGTATTCCCAGGACGCCACCGAGTCAGACCCCATATATAGCGATAAGTTTCCCAGCCAAACCCAACCCTTGTAACTACATTCTTGTCATTTACCCAGCTCGCCCCATTTTTAAAGCTGGCACCGTTATCAAATTGTTACAAAGATTGCTTGCCGACGAGAAGCAGATGCTTTTCGACGCAAAAACGCCACTGCCCATTTCTGATAGTTAGGCAGTGGCATAAAAACAACCAGGCACCATATCTTCACTAGGAAGACACGATGCCTGGTTATCTATAAACCATGTTTAATCGAAAAGATTAACCCTGGCGAGCCTTGAAACGTGGCTCTTTCTTGTTGATCACGTAGACTTTGCCACGGCGACGCACGACCTGGGCGCCCGGCTTGTTCTTCAGCGACCGAAGGGAATTGCGTACCTTCATTCGGGCGCTCCTTTCTTTCATGCGCTATTTAAGGCTATTGAAGCTGTGTAGATATGCCTGAAAAATCGGGCATGATATACCAGCTATGACACGAGGAACTATCTTAACCGACAGGCACCTTAAACTCCAAAACCCTTTTCAAAGCCTAGTATGAACGTCATGACATCTACACGCTCAGAGATCATCAATGAACTAGGCGTTTTGCCCACTATTGATGCTGCCACCGAAATTGAAGCTCGCGTCCAATTCCTCGTGGATTATCTTCGCACCACCGGCGCTAAAGGATTTGTCCTTGGCATCTCCGGCGGCCAGGATTCCACCCTGGCCGGCCGTCTTGCCCAGCTAGCCGTGGAGAAGATTCGCGCTGAGGATTCCAGCGAGCACACCTTTTATGCTGTGCGTCTGCCCTACGCAATTCAGGCTGATGAGGACGATGCCCAGGTTTCCCTCGATTTTATTGCTGCTGACCATGAGGTCACCGTCAATATTAAGGATGCGACCGACGCTACCGACGCCGCAGTTGCTGCAGCACTTGGCTTGGATGAACTAACGGACTTTAACCGCGGCAATATTAAGGCTCGTCAGCGCATGATTGCGCAATATGCCATTGCTGGCCAGTTTGGACTCCTCGTTATCGGCACCGACCATGCCGCCGAGAATGTCACCGGCTTCTTTACCAAGTTTGGCGATGGCGCAGCTGATCTCTTGCCTCTAGCAGGACTAAGCAAGCGCCAGGGCGCTGCCCTACTCCAGGAACTAGGCGCCCCAGAAAGCACCTGGAAGAAAGTTCCTACCGCGGACCTGGAGGAAAACCGCCCCGCGCTTCCCGACGAAGAAGCTCTTGGCCTCAGCTACACCCAGATCGATGACTACCTGGAAAACAAGGGTGAACTTAGCCCTGAGGCCACTGCCCGTATTGAGCACCTGTGGACTGTGGGACGTCACAAGCGCCACGAGCCTGTTACCCCGCAAGATACGTGGTGGCGCTAACTTCTAGCGCGATAAGACGCAGCTGCCTGCCATAGCTTGGTCCATGGGAGGCAGCATGCACCGCTAAAGGATGGAGCTGATGCAGGGGGATTCGCTCGCGCCATCCGCTTGGCAAAGGACTAATTTCTTCATAGCCTGCTTGAATTTCTGAGAGATAGGGTGCTCCAAATAAATCAAGCATGGCCAAATCGGTTTCGGGGTGGCCACCATGAGCTGCGGGATCGATAAATACTGGGCCGGAATCTCCAAAAAGTAGATTTCCAGCCCAGAGATCACCGTGGATGCGAGCTGGCGCGACAGTAACTTCAAGTTTTTGGATACGCGCACAGACATTAATGATGAGTTCTAGGGTGTCGCCATCAATATGATTGCGATTTTTGGCCCTCTGGGCGAAGGGTAAAACTCTTTGGGTGGCATAAAATTCCCCCCAGGTTTTCGTCGCAAAGCAACTTTGTTGCTGGGTGCCTATATAGTTTGGCCCTTCCCACCCCGCTGGTGGACTCCCGAAGGCCGGTGCCCCGGCGCGGTGAATGCGGGCTAGGGCGCGGCCGGCAGCGCGCGCGGCGGTCGGTGTGGGTGGCACAAGGTTGATGGCGCGGGTGGAGATGTGGTGATCATCAACCGAAACAACCTCTGCTACCTGTGGTGATGCCTCGCCTAACCACCGCAATCCAGCAGCCTCTGCGCGCGCGGCCTGCGGTTGTGCCGGCCGTTTTGTGAAAACCTCCACTTTTAGTAGCGCTCTGGCTCCTCGCCCAAAGTGAAGGCGCGACCGGAAATATTGTTGGGCACAATGCGCACGTAGTTGTACTTGAGGGTCGGGATCCATGGCTTGAGATCAAGGGTGTCAGCGTGGGCGATCTCTTTAAGATCCTTGACCAGCTCGGCTTCGCCGCGGATGACTACTGACCAAGCCTTGCCGTCTTTGACCTCATCGGCTTCAAAGAGCACATCGTGATTGAGGTTAATGCTAAAAAGTTTGTTGCCCTCGGCGGTGCGGAAATAAATATTGCCCTCATCAATCACATAGTTAACGGGGAAAATATCCATATCATCGCTGCGTCGCACCACAATGCGTCCGAGGCTGAGGGTTTCTAGCTTCTTGAGGGCCTCTTGCTCGTTGAGGATTACTACGGGGTTTTCCATGGTGTTTCCACTCCCAATCACAGTCCTGAGGAACCAACTTTGGCGCTTTGACATCGCCTTTAAAAGGTGAAGCGCTACTGCCAAGTGTAGTCCTCAAGACCGAGCAAGGTGGGGCTAATTGATTCGCACTGCGGTGCGCCCGTGCAGCTTTCCGGCCATCAAATCAGCACCTGCTTGGGCGACATCCTCGAGGTTGATCACGGTAGTCATCTCATCGAGCACCGCCGTGTCAAGCTTTTCTGAAAGTAGTGCCCAGGCGCGTCGGCGCAGCTCAAAGGGGGCGTCAACGGAATTGATTCCCACCAAATGCACCCCGCGCAAAATAAAGGGCAGGACGGTTCCGGGGAGATCTGGGCCTTGAGCTAGGCCACAGGAAGTGACCACTCCACCCCATTTTGTTTGCGCTAAGGCGTTGACCAACGTGTGCGATCCCACAGAGTCAATGACTCCTGCCCAGCGTGCTTTTTGCAAAGGACGTCCAGGCTCGGAGAATTCAGCGCGCTCGAGAATCTCCGTGGCTCCGAGGCTGCGCAGAAAATCACCATGTTCTGCTATGCGGCCGGTGACCGCTGCTGTTTTGAAGCCCAATTGCTGCAGTAGGTGCAGGGAAATTGCGCCCACACCACCGGTGGAACCTGTGACCAGGATTTCTCCATCTTCAGGCTTAACACCCTGCTTGAGGAGCGCGTCAACAGACAATGCGGCGGTATAACCAGCCGTGCCCAGTGCTGCGACTTGTTGGGCGCTGAAGTTATAAGGGATATGCAGCAGGAACTCTGCTGGGACTTTAAGTCTTTGGGTGAAGCCACCATGGCGGTTTTCGCCCAGACCGGCACCATTAAGAACTACCTCATCGCCGCGGCCAAAACGTGGCTCTGCGCTTTCGATGACAGTTCCAACGGCATCAATGCCAGGAATAAGTGGCCAGGTGCGAACGATACCTTTATCTCCGCGGAGCGCCATCGCATCCTTGTAATTAAGGCTTGACCAGCCAACCTCAATGAGGACTTCACCATCTCCAAGGAACGCAGGATCATGGGAGGTATCTAGGTATTCGGTGTGTGGGTTTCCATCCTCGTCGCGGCTGAGGATAACACTGTGGATCGGACCAATCGGATCAGAATGTGCTGGTGTCATAGCGCCCGAGTCTAGCGAAAAACATCTTTTTAGACATTGGTTTTGGCACTTCCCGAATTTTTGACCCCTTTTACTCCTGCTGCGCGGAAGCGGTGATCTCATAGGATCTAATGCGCGCGGAATGATCAAAGATCTCCGCCTGCACCAGAATTTCATCCGCTCCGGTTTTGGTAGCAAGATCTGCAAGGCCCTGTTTTACTGTTGGGGCATCTCCAATGATGGTTTCACTTAACTGCGATTCTGCAGAGTTTCGTTGTTGTGCGCTCCATTTATCCCAGAGAGTTTCGGGATCAACTGGTGGTTGCAAAGGCATAGGTGTGCCACGATCGACCAGAAGATACTTCTGATAGAGGGTGGTGGCCAAACGCTCAGCCTCTTGCTGGGTATCGCCGGCAATGACACTTACTGCCACCATGACATAAGGCTTTTCCAGAGTCTCCGAGGTCACAAAGCTATTGCGATAAGTTCTAGTGCAACCGCCATATTTACAGGTGCAAAATGTCCGGCAAAAACAAACGGCAGGCCCGCTTGTCCGGCTAGCTGAGCACTAAAGGTACCTGAGCCATGTAGCCACATGGGCACCTTTGTCCCCTCTCCCGGAATGGCATGAAATTGCATTCTTCCATCAGCTGTACTCAGGCCGGTTCCATGCAAAAGAGCCCGCAATTGATTTACTTTTTCGGGATAATCCGTTGCACCTTGTGCAGGATTAAGCAGCTGAGCGGTAAAGCGGTCTGCACCTGGGGCACGGCCGAGACCTAGGTCAATGCGATCTGGGAAATATGAAGCCAAGACTCCGAATTGTTCTGCAATCGACAGTGGTGAATAGTGCGACAACAAGGTGGCTGCGGAGCCTACGCGGATGGAGTTAGTGCCCGCTGCAACTCGGCCGATAATTAGTGAGGAAGCCGAGCTAGCCATCCCCTGCCAATTGTGATGTTCAGCCAGCCAAAACCTTTTAAAGCCCAGGCGTTCTACTGCCTGCGCCAAATCTAAGGTGTTCTCCAGCGCTTGCTGGGCTGTTTGCCCTTCCAAGATTGGTGCTGGATCCAACACTGATAAAGCGGGAAGACTCATAAGGAACTCCTAATATAGATAGATCGAGATGTCTCGATTAGTCTAAGTCTTCTTATGCAACTTGCGCCACCTGCGAAGTTTTTAAGGCCGGGCGCAGCTAGAGACTTCTAGTTTTGCGCCTTTGCAGCAGAATCGCCCTCCTCCTGCGCCGCCTGAGCCTCTTTATCAAAATCCTCACGAGCTTTCTCGATGGCACTGTAATTTTCCAGCGCCCAGTGCACAATAAAACGGGCAGGCTTTAGCAGGGTTTTTCCCAATTCAGTGAGCTCATAGTCAACTCACTGCGGAACCTGGGGATACACTGTGCGAGTGTGGAATTTTTATTCTTTCCCATGGTTTGACCATTGACCGTGTGCGCGGGGCTCGCATCATTACCGCTGACGGCAGTGTTCACTGGGCTGATGCCCAGAATGAAACTGATCTATTCTGTCGATATTCCATGTTGACATTTAAAACACTTGTCACGGAACAAGCACAGCCTTCGGCATCGTCCCAAATTTGTTAGGAATTGCGATGCCATATGCAAGCAATGGATTCGCCGCGAGAATTGGTTCAACCGTGACATCAAGCCAGTCCTCACAAAGTCCTGACCTCGTGACAACATCATCGAGCGCAATGCGCAACCCGGTTACGAAGATAAACAAATGAACGCACCTGTCCCGGCAGAAGTTTGCGAGAAGTGCCCATCGATTCTGCAACCTCATCCAACACACCCGACTAGCCAGAGGCTTCCAAGAGCCTTGACAAGGTTCCGAAGGAAAATGCTTCTACCGCGGCCCAAATCGGCATGCGGTAATAAGCCTCCGGCTTGTAGGACCGGCCGTGCTTGATTTCATCTCGATAATGCGAAACGAAAGTCTCTTTGCTCCTATCGAGATTCGCAAGTAGGAACTCCTCAACCCGCTCAGCATCCACTGCAGGTGACTGTGTAAATCCTTCACCCCGCGCAAACATCCCTGTTACCCCAACATGTCGACCATAGGCATAGGCGAATCTTGTTCGAAGAAGAACTTCCAAGGGATGTAGAACCTCGTCAAGGAGCGTAATTAATGTCTATTCCGACTTATACAAATCACGGAATTTTCAAGACGCGTACCCTCAATGAATCTGTTATCACCATGCTGAGGATCATGCTGCCAGTATCGGAAATACCCCTCGAATCGGAAATAGTTCACTTTCGATAAGAATTCTGAAGCCTGGTCTCTGTCTACTATTTCCATGCCACGCTCGGCAAGGAGCTCCACTTGGTTCTGAAAGCTAAACCAATCTTTTGTCATCCAAGCAGCCTCCTAGGAAAAAGAAAGGCCCCGGTCATTTATGCATTCCCTAAAGGGAAGAGGCCCGACCGGGGATCAATCACTCTTCATTGTATAAGCAAAAACGAGCAAAGCAAGCGAGACCCCACCTATCCCCCAGCGACACGCTAATCGGCGCTTCGATGAACCGTTTAGCGTGTAGCCTTCAGTATCCCCGTTCCATTGCGCACGAGCTTAAAGGGTGAGAAGTTACCCTAAGATTCCTCCAGAAGATCCATATCCACTCTGAGGAATCCGACTTAATCTCAACTGAGGAAAAGGGCCACTAACTGGAGAAATGACGAAAACCGCAGGTCTGGTGTGACCTGCGGTTTTTCGATTGGTGGAGCTAACGGGATTCGAACCCGTGACCCCCACACTGCCAGTGTGGTGCGCTACCAGCTGCGCCATAGCCCCTTTGGGTAATTCAATTGTGCAGATCATCCCTTGCGGGAAATCTGAGTGGAGCTAACGGGATTCGAACCCGTGACCCCCACACTGCCAGTGTGGTGCGCTACCAGCTGCGCCATAGCCCCAAATTTCAACTCTTGTAAATCTAGTCGAGGGCTAATCAATTATCCAAATCGGCTGCATGTTCGCAACTACCACTAAATTTAACCGGGTCCAAGAAGCCCAAAATTCCCCTATCCCACCAGGTTTTTCGTCGAAAAGCGCTGAGAAAAATAGCTGGTGAAAACGGGGAATTTTTAAGGGTTAAGCCCTAGGAACCGAGGACTGCTGGGATCCACTGGCTGATGTCAGCAACGTCGACATCCTTGCCGTCCTGGAGGACACGTGGGGAGGAAAGGCTACCGGTGGTTTCGGTGAGCTCTTCGCCATTAGCGGTACCAAGATCATAAGCACGCTGAACGTTATCGCTATTGCGGACGGTCTCAACAGTGGCGGAATCTACGCCCTTTGCTTCCAGTGCATCAGCGAAATCTTCATCAGACCAAATGTTGGCAATTTCGTCCTGCTCCTCAAGAAGGAAGGTGCGGAAGTTCCAGTACATTTGCGCATCATTGGTATCAGCAACAGCCAAAGCTGCAGCCAAAGAGTGGGTGGAGTGGCCATCAATGTTGTCACGATCGAGGAAGTTAAGTGGCTTGATCTCAACGATGAGGTTGCCGGCTTCGATCTCAGACTTCATCTCAGCGTCAGTTGCTTCTGCAAGCTCAGCGCAGTGAGGGCAAGAATAATCTTCATAAAGCTGGACGATCTCTGCATCTGCCTTGGCATCAGGGGATGAAAGAGTAATGGAGTCTTCGGAAACTTCCATGGTCATGGTGGTGTCTTGGAACTCACGGTCTGCAAATAGCGCGGCTTTATTGCCCTGGCCATTAACCACGATAAAACCAACTACGACGATGGCGATGACGACAATTGCCACCAATGCCCAGAGGAAGTTCTTGCTTCCACCTTGGGTCGGATTCTGGACTTTATTGCTCACTTGTTGCCTTACCTTGTTTTGTTCAATTTGCTGGACTAAGCCCGATTGCCAGACCAAGCCCGATTTTCGAGCTACCCGTCTGCCAGGCCATCCGATTTGGGAACAACCCGAAAAGGAGTAACCCAGTAGATATAGCACACCAGACCAAACACAGCTTGAAAATTACTGGCTAAGCGCCTACGCACTCACCGAACCTAAAAAAGTTTGGCGATTTCAACACTTAAACACTTCTTTGACCTTAAACTATCTGCTGATTATTTGACACGTCCACTACCTACTCGAGACCAGATTCACAGCAGAAATCCGGAAAACCGCAGAGAAACCCGGAGAAATGCTGGCAAAAGCCCCAATTAATCAGCTAGATCCCAGACTCGATACCCAGGACCCCTGGGCCTTCAGCCAAGCAGGCCAAGCCAAGCAGCCCCAACCTGACCAGACCAGGCCAGGCTCCAACCGGACCCTGCCAGCCAGGCCAGGCCCAGCCAAGCCCGCCCCATCCCCTACTGCCCGAGGACTTCGCTAACCAGCGCCTGGGCTTCACGCTGGACCTGCTTGAGGTGCTCTTCGCCCTTGAAGGACTCAGCGTAAATCTTGTACTTGTCCTCGGTACCGGAAGGACGCGCTGCAAACCACGCATTTTCAGTGGTCACCTTCAGACCACCAATGGCAGCGCCATTACCAGGAGCCTCGGTGAGCTTTGCGGTAATAGGCTCTCCTGCCAGTTCAGTAGCGGTGACCTGCTCTGGGGAAAGCGCCTTGAGCACAGCCTTTTGCTCGCGGTTAGCTTCAGCATCGGTGCGGGCATAAGCAGGAGCACCAAATTCCGCAGCCAATTCGGCATAACGCTGGGATGGGGTTTTGCCGGTGACGGCAATGATTTCCGCAGCCAGCAGGTCCAAGATGATGCCATCCTTATCGGTGGACCAGGTGGTGCCGTCCATACGTAGGAAGGAAGCACCTGCGGATTCCTCACCACCGAAGCCGATTTCACCAGAGATAAGGCCTGGCACGAACCACTTAAAGCCCACTGGAACTTCCACCAGGGTGCGGCCAAGCTTTGCCACCACGCGGTCAATCATGGAGGAGCTCACCAAGGTCTTGCCCACGGCGGTGTCCTGGGACCAGCCCGGACGGTGTGCAAAAAGGTACTCAATCGCGACAGCCAGGTAGTGGTTAGGGTTCATCAGCCCTGCATCTGGGGTAACAATTCCGTGTCGGTCAGCGTCAGCGTCATTGCCGGTGGCGATATCAAACTTGGTGGCGTTCTCAATGAGGGAAGCCATGGCATGTGGGCTGGAGCAGTCCATACGGATCTTGCCATCGGTATCCAGGGTCATAAAGCGGAAGGTGGCATCCACATGGGGGTTGACCACAGTTAGATCCAGATCAAAGGTCTCTGCAATTGCGCCCCAGTAGTCCACCGAAGCACCACCCATAGGATCGGCGCCAATGCACACGCCGGCCTTGCGGATGGCTTCAATATCCACCACATTTGGCAGGTCAGCGATATAAATGCCCTTGAAGTCATAGCGGCCAGCGCGTTCATCCAGCACACCGCTCACTGGAATTCGCTTAACGCCCTCAAGGTCAGCGCGCAGCAGATCATTGGCGCGGGCAGCAATCCAATCAGTGGCATCGGTATCCGCAGGGCCACCATTGGCTGGGTTGTACTTAAAACCGCCATCACGAGGTGGGTTGTGGGAAGGGGTAATTACAATTCCATCGGCTAGCGCGGCGTCAGCCGCGGTGGCGTTATGGCGCAAAATGGCATGGGACACTGCCGGGGTCGGGGTGTAGCGGCCGTCAGCGTCGACAAGCACCTCTACCCCGTTGGCCAGCAGCACCTCAAGGGCGGACACCATGGCTGGCTCGGAAAGCGCGTGGGTGTCGCGACCAATAAAGATGGGGCCACCCAGGCCCTGCGCGGTGCGATAATCCACAATTGCCTGCGTGGTGGCCAGAATATGATTTTCATTGAAGGCACTATCGAGTGCGGAACCGCGGTGACCAGAGGTACCAAAAACGACCTGCTGATCCGGATTATTTACATCGGGTTTGCGGGTGAAATATGCGGTTACCAGCTCCGCAACATCAATTAGATCCGCAGGCTGTGCCAACTGCCCGGCGCGCTCATGTGCCATAACTTAAATCCTCCATAGCTTGGTGCCAATACTTCCTTTCATCTTCCCCTCAAAAGCAATTGCGTGCAGAACTTCCGCAAAAATTCACCCTGTAAGGTGTATTTTTATGCTGAATGTGAGGGCCGGACTGGCAGTGGGCACCGGCGCCGCGCTGGGCGCTTGCACGCGTCTAGCACTGACGATGCTGCTGGGTGCAGGTCTGTGGCCAATTTTGGCCATTAATATCCTCGGCGCCTTTTTAATGGGCTGGCGCCGCCCCGGCGCTTTCTGGGGCACCGGTTTCCTGGGCGGTTTCACTACCTTCTCCGCCATGATGCTTGTCGACGAAAACCTCCTGCCCTACCTCCTCGGCACCTCTTTGGCATGTATCTCCGCGTGGTTTATTGGCGATCGGCTCGCATCATGATTTTTGTCATTGTGGCTTCGGCTGCTTTTGTTGGCGGATTTTTACGCTGGTTGTTGGCACAATTAATGCCCGGCAAAAAGGCCACCTTAATGGCCAACATCCTTGCCTGTTTGGTGGGTGGGTTTGTGATCTCCCGGGATTTCTCCGCTTTGGAAACCGCACTGCTCATCACTGGTTTTTGTGGAGCCCTATCCACCTGGTCCACCCTGGCCAAGGAATTAGGCACCTTAATTAAGGCGCGGCACTGGTGGGAAATGTTAGGTTATTTAGCCCTTACCTTGTTTTTGGGTTTTGCTGCGCTCAAGCTCGGCGCTGCGCTTTAGGAAACCACCAAGGTGACCAAAAGCCCCAACAATAAGGCAACTGGCACTCCAAATAGGATAATGGCCCAGATCTTTCCTGCGGTTCGCCCAATGTTAAAGGTGAAGTGTCCGCCCATGGGTGAAGTTTCAACCAGGACCCGTTTATCCTCTGGGTCATTATAAAAAATGCCCCAGGTTTTCCCGCGCTCAGATTCCGTCTTGGGATATTTCTGCTCAATTTCTTTCATATCTTTGACAATCACCCATATAAAGGCGGCCGTGGCTAAAAGCAGAACCAGCAGCGTAATTACTATTCCCCAATTGGACTGGGTGGGCCGATAGGAATCCAATAACAACCCCAAAACTGCCAGGTTAATAAGGAACATATACCAACCCAAATGCTTCATCGTGGAGTCTAAGCCCCACCAAGTGCGCTGCGCTTCATTGGCGGTTTGTGCTCCGCCAGGGTCAGTTATATGGGCCGATTGCATACGGATAAGCGCTTGACCACCAATTAAGGTGAGCACAATAATGGCTGGCCCTAAGAAAATGAGTGAAACAAAGGTTCTTAAGGATTTTGCTTCCCAATTATCTGCTTCACCAGCAGCATTCCAGTGCACCGGCATGGGGTCTGGCAGCTGTGGGTAATAAGTGGTGATGAGTACCGCTGCGATGATGAGGGTGGTTATCACAATGGCGATAATCCATCTCCAGCGGAAATCCACAGGTGGAAGTTTTGGCATCTTTTCCCTGCTAACACTCATAGAGCCCAGGTTATCAGGCATGCAAAAAACCCCGCAGTAAGCTTGATCTGCTCACTACGGGGTTAAAGATGAGGTCAAAGAGAAGTACTACTTGGCGATCCCAGCTGGTTCGGAAACGGTGGCCTTATCAATGGCAGCACCGCCCTTTTCTGCAGCATCCCACAGATCCTTATCCCAGATTCCTTCACGCTTAGCCACGATCAAAGGCACGAGAGCCTGTCCGGTGACGTTGGTTGCGGTACGTCCCATATCGATAATTGGCTCGATAGCCAGCAGGAGGCCAACGCCTGCCAAAGGCAGACCCAGGGTGGAGAGGGTGAGGGTCAACATCACGGTTGCGCCGGTGGTACCTGCAGTAGCTGCAGATCCCAACACGGATACCACCATGATCAGGACATAGTCCATGAGGCTCAAGTCAATGCCGTAGAACTGCGCCACGAAGATTGCTGCGATGGCTGGATAAACAGCTGCGCAACCATCCATTTTGGACGTTGCACCAAGTGGCACGGCAAAGGAGGCATAAGCACTTGGTACGCCCAAGGACTGTTCAGTCACGCGCTGGGTTACCGGCATAACACCCATGGAGGAACGGGTAACAAAACCCAGGCTGGTAACAGGCCATATGCGCTTGAAGAAGCCGGTGACAGAGAGTCCATGCAGCTTCAAAACAACTGGGTAAATAACCAGCATGACAATAGCCAGGCCAATGTAGATGGCGAGCACAAACTTGCCCAGGGAGCCCAAAGCAGACCAGCCATAAACAGCTACTGCCTTACCAATAAGTGCTGCGGTACCAATTGGTGCGAGGCGGATGATCCACCACAAGATGGTTTGAACGATCTTGAGGAAGGATTCGGTGAACTGCAGGAAAGGCTCTGCTGCTTTACCAGCCTTCACAGCTGCCACACCAATGGCGATGGAAATAACCAGGATCTGCAGCACATTGAAGGTGAGGCTAACGCCATTGCTTTCGCTATAGGATCCGGAAAGTCCCAAGATATTTACTGGAACCACAGATTCCAAGAAGGCGTACCAGCTACCAACGTGGGAAGGTTCGGCGGCGTTTCCGGCATCGATGGAGGATCCCACACCTGGTTGCATAATCAAGGCGACTGCAATACCTGCGAGTACCGAGAAGAATGCGGTGATGGCGAACCATACCAAGGTGGATACTGCCAGGCGGGCTGCGTTGGTAACCTCACGCAGCTTGGCAATACTGGTAATAACTGCGCCGAAGACTAGTGGCGGGATCATTACCTTCAGCAAGGTAACGTAGGTGGATCCGATGCCTTCAAGCAAACCAGTTAACCAGCTGCTTTCACCTTCTGTGGCGCCGCTATCCAAGCCTCGGGCAATGAAGCCGAGGATAAGTCCGATAATTAAGCCGGCGATAACTTGGGCGCCAAACCCTGTCATCCAACCGGGCAGGCCAGTGCGGCCTGTTTTTGCAGTGGCGGTAGCCATGCGTAGCACTCCTTTGAGCCGTGCGTTGAATTGAATTCATATCACCTTAGACCCACCTTAAAAAATAGTCAAACTTGTCTGCCAAAGTCAGACAGACCTGTCTATCATTCCCCTAAAGCCGCAGCACAAAGGGCCTTGAAGAGAAAATTCCTCAAGGCCCTTTTCTAGACAACTTAGTCGGTAATGGCTTCTAGCGGAGGTGTCCGCGAAGCCCTACTTGCTGGCCACAGGGCAGCAATCACGCCAACCACTGCAGAACCAACCAACATGAGTCCGATCTGATCCCACGGCACAGAGACTGCTGCATCAAGTCCTTCGCCAGACATCACTGTGACAAAGGCCCAGCCCAATCCCAAGCCAATGGCAATGCCAACCACCGCACCATAAATAGCGATCTGCACGGATTCCAGGGTGATCATGGTCCTTACCTGACCACGCTTCACACCAACTGCACGCAACATACCAATCTCTTGACGGCGTTCAATCACATTCAGTGCAAGAGTATTGATAATGCCGATAATCGCCACGATGACAGACAGCGCAAGCAGCGCATAAAGAATATTCATCATGGTATTGATCATGGAAACAGTTGCACCGGCGCTCTCCGCGGCCGACTGCACCTGAATCACAATATAGTCAGCAACGGCATCTTCCAGATTGGTGCGCAACTGCGCCTGATCAAAGCCGTCAACGCCATTAACCAGCATCATCTGTGGGATGGTCTGATCGCCAGCCGGGGTATCAGCCAGGGATGCAGAAGAAATCATCATGGTACCAATTGCATCATTGCCGCTGTAGGTACCAATCAGCTCAATTTGGCCAATCTCCTGTCCCAATACGCTCAGCGGGACAGATTCACCCACAGCCCAGCCCTGATCCTCAGCGAAAGTCTTATCCGCCACGAAGCCAGGGTTGGAAAGATCCAAGGTGCCTGCGGTTTCTTCAGACTTAATGACCGAGCCCAAATCACCATCGGCAACAAAACTAAATGCTTGTCCCATTTGTGCATAAGAGGACTGATCATCCACCGCTGCAGTGTTCATACCGATCATGACCACATTGGCCACACCTTCAGCGGCGCGCACATCATTCACCGATTCTTTAGGCATGGTGATGGACGCATTTCGTGGTCCCTGCAGCACATAATCCGCAGTGATCTGCTCTTCCATCATGTCTGCAACGGCTTCCTTCATCGTTGCCGACAACATTCCAATCGCGGTCACCAGTGCAATACCCAGCGTCAAAGCGAAGGCAGTGGTTGCGGTGCGCCGCGGGTTGCGGCGCGAGTTGGTTGCTGCAAGCTTGCCGACGCTTCCAAACGGCGCTCCCAACACTCGACCAAGTCCACCCACGACTGGCATGGACATTGCAGGCGAGAAGAAGAAGGTACCAACGATAACAAAGAGAGCACCAATGCCCACCAAGATGGAACGCACAGTGGTGGAGGCATCTCCAAGCATGGCACCCATAAGGGCGAAGCCTGCGCCCAGGAGCAAAATAACGGCACCAATAATGGTACGCACAAGCATGGAACGCACAGTGGTGGTTTCCATATTGCGCATTGCTTCTACTGGCTTTACCTGACCAGCGCGACGAGCCGGAGCCCAAGCACTAATAACAGTAACCACGGTGCCCAAGACCAGAGCAGTAATCACGGCGGTCGGGGTAAGGCCCACGCTTGAGCCCATAGGCATATCAAAACGATTAAGCACAGTGGAGATAATCCATACCAGACCCATGCCGCCGAGCACGCCGAGTGCGGAACCAAAAAGTCCCACAATAATTGCTTCAAAAACCACCGATCGGGTGAGCTGACCTGGTGCGGTACCAAGGGCACGCAGCAGGGCGAACTCACGCATACGCTGCGCCACAATCATGGAGAAGGTATTGGCAATAATAAAGGTGCCCACCAAAAGCGCGATCAGGCCAAAGGCGATGAGGAAGTACTGTACAAAGGCCAGGGCATCACGGATGGCTCCGGTGGTTTGCTCAACCAGCGCCTCGCCGGTCTCCACCGAATAACCCGAGCCCAATTCGGCGCTGAGTGCGTCGACAAGCTGCTGCGGGCTAGTGCCCTCGGCGGCTGAAATTTTCAGCCCCGGAACAGTGGCACCATCGGTGTAACGCTGCAGGTAGGCTCCTTCTGCCATAAGGATATTGAGGGCTGATGCGGAGTCAGTTTTAGAGGACACCAAGCCGCTGACGGTGACGTTATAGCGGCCCTCGGAATCAACAACCAGCAGCTTATCGCCCACATTAATGCCCCGAGATTCGGCACCGGCCTGGGTAACCGCAACCTCTTCAGTACTTTCAGGCCACTCCCCTGCTGCGAGTTCACCATTGCTGCCCACCGATTCTTCTGGTGAATAAGCAATGCTTAGCGAGGTTCCATTAGGAACTTGGATGGCTTTGGAATCTGCGTCAGCCAAGACCACGGATTGGGAGGCATTGATATTAATGCCATCGATGCGAGAATCCGCGCGCAAGGAATTAAGGGTATCAACGGGAACTCCAGCGGTAGTCGCATCCGCGGAGCTCACCACCACATCAACGCCGTCGAGGCTATCGGAAATAGCTTCATCAAAGGTGGAGGAGAGCGCATTGGTAAACATCATTGCGCCGGAGACAAAAGCGGTACCAAGTACCACGGCCAAAACCGTCAGCAGTAATCGAACCTTATGCGCTCCAATATTGCGCATACTGATTTTGCGCATTGTCGAGCCTGAACTCATCGGGCAACATCCTCAATTCCATTCATGGTAGCCAGGATGTCTTCAATCTTGGGATCAAAAAGCTCATTAACAATGCGACCATCGGCCAAGAAAATAACACGATCGGCATAGGACGCTGCACGAGCATCGTGGGTAACAATCACCACGGTTTGATCATCCTCATCAACTGCGGTGCGCAAAATATCAAGCACCTCAGCAGAGGAATTGGAGTCCAGGTTACCGGTGGGCTCATCGCCAAAGATGATCTCTGGGCGCGAGACCAGCGCGCGGGCACAGGCCACACGCTGCTGCTGACCACCTGAAAGTTCAGCTGGGCGGTGCTTGAGGCGCTCAGCCAAACCCAAACGGTTGGTGATCTCATCAAACCACGCCTGATCTACCTTGCGGCCCGCAATATCAGTAGGCAGGGTGATGTTCTCCGCGGCGGTGAGGGTAGGCACCAAGTTAAACGACTGGAAAATAAAGCCCAGGCGGTCACGGCGCAGGGAGGTCATGTCCTTATCTTTAAGCTTGGACAGATCCGTATCACCGATAAAGGCAGAACCGGAGGTTGCAGCATCAAGGCCAGCCATGCAGTGCATCAAAGTGGATTTGCCGGAGCCGGAAGGTCCCATGATGGCAGTAAATTTGTTCTTTTCAAATTCCACATTGACATGGTCCAGGGCGGTCACGGTGGTATCACCCTGGCCATAGGCCTTGTACAAGTTCACTGCCCGGGCAGCAGCCTCGCCCATGACAGGACGGGTGGAATCAATATCAGTAACAGGGGTGAAAGATGTATTCTCCTTCTGCTCCACCCGGTCATCCGAGTTGTGGTTTGGGGTGCTCGCGGCAGGATTAGTCATGAACTACGATGCTTTCCTTCTATTCGTGATACGGAAATAGGGACTAAAACCAAGCTCCCGCCCATGGGCGGGCATGCCAGGTACTAGTGCCAATCTACCGGAGGACCTGGACACAGAAATCAGGGAAGACCCCCAGATATGTACTTAAAAATTCTGCCCCTGTTCAATTATTTCCCATTGGCCCCAAAACCATTGCCTTAAAGCCTGCTCAAGGCGCTATATGACAGTTCTGAAGCAGCTTCCACACTCAGGTAGGGGTAGCTGGCGTGCTTTTGGGGAGGCGAAGTTATTAGAACAGAGGTGTCTTAATTCACGAATATGCGTAGGCTCAAGGCATGAATCAGCCACAAAACGAGCCACACAACGTGGCTCAAAATGACATTGATATTAAGCCCCGTTCCCGCGACGTCACCGATGGAATTGAACGTGCTGCCGCCCGTGGCATGCTCCGCGCAGTCGGAATGGGTGATGATGACTGGGTAAAGCCACAAATTGGTGTGGCCAGCTCCTGGAATGAAATCACTCCCTGTAACCTCAGCCTCAAAAAGCTCGCAGGTTTTGCCAAAGATGGCATCCACGCTGCGGGCGGTTATCCCCTCGAGTTCGGCACCATTTCCGTCTCCGATGGTATCTCCATGGGCCATGAAGGAATGCACTACTCTTTGGTCTCCCGAGAGGTGATCACCGACTCCGTGGAAACCGTCATGAGCGCCGAGCGTCTTGATGGCTCCGTGCTTATGGCCGGTTGCGATAAGTCCATCCCAGGCATGCTCATGGCTGCTGCTCGACTCAACCTCTCCTCTGTATTCCTCTACAACGGCTCCACCATGCCAGGCACCGCCCGCCTGTCCGATGGCACCGAAAAGGAAGTCACCCTCATCGACGCCTTCGAGGCAGTCGGAGCTTGCCGTGCAGGCAAGATCAGCGAGGCTGATGTGGATGCCATTGAGCGCGCCGTTTGCCCAGGTGAAGGTGCCTGTGGCGGTATGTACACCGCCAACACCATGGCTTCAGCCGCTGAGGCAATGGGCATGTCCCTGCCGGGTTCTGCTGCCCCTCCTGCCATCCACCGCGACCGCACCCAGTACGCCCGCCGTTCCGGTGAAGCCGTAGTGGGACTCCTGGAAAAGGGCATCACCGCCCGAGACATCATCACCCGCGAATCCCTGCTCAACGCAGTCGCCGTGGTCATGGCCCTGGGTGGTTCCACCAACGCAGTGCTGCACCTCATGGCTATCGCCCACGAGGCAGAGGTTGACCTCAAGCTCTCTGACTTCAACGAGGTTGGCGATAAGGTCCCTCACCTCGGCGACCTCAAGCCATTCGGCCGCTACGTCATGAACGATGTCTTTAAAATTGGCGGCATTCCGGTTGTCATGAAAGCGCTTCTCGACGCCGGCCTCATCGATGGCAGCTGCCTTACGGTCACCGGCAAAACCGTTGCAGAAAACCTGGCAGATATTAACCCACCAGACCCAGACGGCAAGATCCTGCGTGCCATCAACAACCCCATCCACGCTACCGGTGGTCTGAGCATCCTCAAGGGCTCCTTGGCTCCTGAAGGTGCCGTTGTGAAGTCCGCAGGTTTTGATGCTGACCGCTTTGAAGGCACCGCTCGCGTATTCAACCAGGAACAACCTGCAATGGATGCGGTTCTTAATGGAGAACTCAAGAAGGGTGACGTTGTGATCATCCGCTATGAGGGTCCAAAGGGTGGACCAGGCATGCGTGAAATGCTAGCAATTACCGGTGCTATCAAGGGTGCCGGCATTGGCAAGGACGTCCTGCTAATTACCGACGGCCGCTTCTCCGGTGGTTCCACGGGCCTCTGCATCGGCCATGTTGCCCCCGAGGCTGTCGACGGTGGCCCCATCGCCCTTGTTGAGGATGGCGACGCCATTCTTGTTGATATCCCATCCAGGCGTATTGACTTGCTCGTGGATGAAAGTGTCCTCGAGGAGCGTCGTAGCCGCCTTGAGCATCCTCATAACCACCGTCTGCACGGTGTGTTAGGTAAGTACGCCAAGCTCGTTCAATCTGCTTCTGTTGGTGCTATTACCACCTAAAAGCACCAAAGAGGGAGGGGAAAGGTTAAAATCCTTTCCCTTCCCTCTTTTATCTATAT
>NZ_JAWVOB010000013.1:0-69054 GCF_046592015.1 Corynebacterium callunae | reverse complement strand
CTGCTTCCGCCACAGCTCCACCAAGGTTCCCAATTCAGTAGTCCTTTCGGATTACTGAATTCGGGATTTTTCCTAAACAAAGCGCTTTAGTGTCCACGCTCCTGCTCAAGCGGAGCACCCTCGTTAAAGAATGGCGCCAGCTTGTTGTCGAACATGCTCAAAGCCGCACCAATTGCCATGTGCATATCGAGGTATTGGTAGGTACCCAGGCGTCCACCAAAAAGCACCTTATTATTAGCAGCCTCAGCAGCGGCACGCTCACGGTACTTCTTGAGCATTTCGCGATCATCTGGGGTGTTGATTGGGTAATAAGGCTCGTCATTGCCCTCAGCAAAACGTGAGAACTCACGCATGATGACGGTCTTGTCCTTGGGGTATTGCTCTTCACGCTCTGGGTGGAAGTGGCGGAACTCGTGAATGCGGGTGAATGGAACATCAGCATCGTTGTAGTTCATTACTGGGGTGCCCTGGAAGTCGCCGGTTTCAACAACCTCGGTCTCAAAGTCAAGGGTACGCCAACCGAGCTTGCCCTCGGAGTAATCAAAGTAGAGATCCAAAGGTCCGGTATAAACCACTGGAGCATCTGGATTAGCTGCGCGGATGTCATCGCGGACATCAAACCAGTCAGTATCCAGGCGAACGTCAATGAGGTCATTGTCAGCCATGCGCTCGAGCCAAGCGGTGTAGCCGTCTACTGGCAGACCTTCATAGGTGTCATTGAAGTAGCGGTTATTGAAGTTGTAGCGTACTGGCAGGCGGGTGATGTTGCCGGCTGGGAGGTTCTTCGGATCGGTCTGCCACTGCTTCGCGGTGTAATCGCGAATGAAGGCCTCATACAGTGGGCGGCCGATCAAAGAGATCGCCTTTTCTTCCAGGTTGGATGCAGCAGCTGAGTCAATCTCAGAGGACTGCTCTTTGATCAGTTCACGAGCCTCATCTGGGCTGTAGTACTTGCCAAAGAACTGGTTGATCAGGCCCAGACCCATGGGGAATTGGTAGGCGGTGCCATCGTGCATGGCAAAAACACGGTGCTGGTAGCCGGTGAAATCGGTGAACTGATTGACATAGTCCCACACGCGCTTATTAGAGGTGTGGAAGAGGTGTGCACCATATTTGTGGATCTCAATGCCGGTTTCTGGTTCGGCCTCGGAGTAGGCATTACCACCCAAGTGGGAGCGGCGTTCTACAATGAGGACCTTTTTGCCCAGTTGGCTGGCGGTTCTTTCCGCCACGGTGAGTCCAAAAAGTCCTGAACCCACAACGATGAGATCGTAGTTTTGTGATTCCGTCATGGCTTTGACACTAACCCACCATGACGCCAGGGGAACTGTGAACACCCTATTTTGGGCAGGTTTCACGGCATCTTTTAACTTTTTATCCATCCCCCGCGCCCAAACAGCACCCACCAAAGCCCCAACCACGCCGCAAACCCACTGGGCACAGGATTTTTAGCAATTCAGCCAAGTTTTGCGATTTCACAGGTATATTTCAAAAACCTTCTCACTCTACAAAACTTCAGTCACATAAGTATCATTATCCCCAGAAGTGCACTAGGCTTCTCAGTTGTTTCTTAATGTCTCAGCAGCACCACACATATCAGGGAGTTTTATCGTGCAGCAAAGACGCCGCATCAGCGAGATAAGGCATAAGCCGATACTCGCAATTCTTTTGTCCACTGCATTGGTCGCCTCCGGGCTGACCGCTGCGGGCACCCAGTACCTCAACACTCAGAGCGAAGGCATCGGCCCCGTCGCCGTGCAAAATGAGTCGGAATCATTTTCCGCTGGCTCTAACGTGCTTGTAGAAGATTCCGCCATCACCGCTCAGGGTGAGGGGTCTGGCCCGCGCACCGTCAAGGAATTCCAGCGCGACGAGCCATTTTCCATGTTCGCTCTGACCTGGACCGGACAAAAAGACGTCACCTCTTTTGTGCGCGCCGAGCAGGCCGACGGCAGCTGGTCCCAGTGGTACGCCATGGAGCCACTGGCCACCCAGTCCAGCGACCCCGCAGCCAAAAACGGCACCGACCTCATCTGGCATGGGCCTACCACCAAGATCCAGGTAGCCACCCACAACGTTGAGCTTTTCGACGACCAAACCGCCGTAACCGGTGCAGATGAAGCCGGCGTTGCGGTTCCAGAGGCAGCACCTGCTGAGGCTCCCGTCGAGGCACCTGCAGCAGAAGCTGCTCCAGCAGAACCAGCACCTGCCGAAGCTGCTCCAGCTGCAGAATACTCCGCTGATACTCAAGCCGAAACTCAAGCTGAGACCCCAGCAGCAACCGACGGTCTTGCTCCACTGCCTTCCAACTATGGCGAGATTCAGCCAGTTGCTGATGTTGATGCAGGCCTGGATGCTGTCTTTATTGATGGCAATGAGGAAGCTGGCGTTGGTATCGATAACGTTGCTGATACCGATGGCATGCCAAAGGTGATTTCTCGTGCGGGCTGGGGTGCAGATGAAAGCCTGCGCTGTAGCAACCCCACCATTGATGATGGCGTTTCTGCTATCACCATTCACCACACTGCAGGTAGCAATGATTACACCCCTGCTCAGTCTGCTGCGCAGGTTCGTGGTTACTACAACTATCATGCCAAGACTCTCGGCTGGTGCGATATTGGATACCAGTCCTTGGTCGATAAGTACGGCACCATCTACGAAGGTCGTTACGGCGGAATGACCCGTGCGGTCCAGGGTGCACACGCAGGTGGCTTCAACCAGAACACCTGGGCAATCTCCATGATGGGCGATTACTCCACCGTGCAGCCATCCAGCGCTACCATTCAGTCCGTTGGTGAGCTCGCAGGTTGGCGCGCAAAGGTAGCAGGTTTTGATCCAACCGGAACTGATACCCACTACTCTGAGGGCACCTCTTATTCCAAGTATGCCTATGGCGCTGCCGTGACCCTGCCAAATATCTTCGCGCACCGCGATGTCGGCACCACGTCCTGCCCAGGTGATGCAGGTTATGCGCAGATGAGCACCATCCGCAGCATCGCCAAGGCTAAGTACAACTCCTTGGTCAGTGGCGTGCCAAGCAGCACTTCTGCAACCAGCACCGAGAGCACCTCTACTCCGGCTACAACCGCTCCCGCAGCTAATGAGCCGGCACCAGCCCCAGCACCTGTAGAGACCCCAGCTACCGATGATCAACTGGCTGAGCTCCTGGCTGGCAGCTCCGCTGATTCTGAAACCACTTCCCTGCTCACCGGCCTTGGTTCCATCGCTGCAGTTATCTTGGCAGCCATCTTGGGCAGCAATGATATCTCTACGCTCGCCAATAACATTGGCGACAACAATGGTGTGCCAGTGCTTTATGGAATGAAGATCAGTGAGATCATCCCAGTGGTTGATACCATCATGGACCTCACCGGCGATAACAAGTACTCCCGTGCTTGGAATGATCTCAACAGCACACTTGGACCAGTACTGGGCGCTGTCACCGGCGGCGAAACCACGGTGAACTACACCAGCGATCAAAACTCTGAGGTTTCCTTTGTGCCTTTTGAAAACGGCCTCATGGTTTCCTCCCCCGAGGCTGGAACCCACGCTCTCTGGGGCGCGATTGGTGATGCCTGGGCTGCTCAAGGCGCGGACCTTGGCCCACTAGGCCTGCCAACCAGCAATGAGTACACCGTTGGCAACCAGCTGCGTGTCGATTTCCAAAATGGTTATATTATCTTCGATAAGACCACTGGCAATACCGAGATCCACACCAACTAAAGCCCTTTAACCCCGCTGCTTTCCCTGAGGCAGCGGGGTTTTAGCATGTCTGGCGCTGGTCAAGCACTACTTCGCAGCTATGATCGAGAGTTGCTTCCGCAGTAGTAAAAGCAGCAGTTGCCCAAATATCCGCCCAGGTCAACGAACGGCCACTAACGGTCAAAGAACCCACCCACGGCGCTGGCATATCCAGTGCGGGGGAATAAATATGGCGGCCTCGGGCATAGGTTCCAGAAGTCGCCACTGCCCCATTGCGCACCTTGATCACATGCGCAATTTCCTGCGGATTAAAAGCATTTTCAATGCCCACGGTCCAGCCCTCGGGGTCATCCTCGGCGGTACGCATCCACACATCACCGCCAGCATTTACGCACACACTCATACCCTCTGCGACCAGCGGTTCCAGCCACTTGGTTGCTGCTTCTTCCACCGCCCAACCCTTGACCACGCCTGTGGGATCAAAATGCGCGGATACATGTTTCCCATTGATAATCGGGCGGTAGTCGTCGAGAAGCGCAAAAGCGGTATAGGCACCGCCGGTGGCCTTTTCGGCCGCCTCAGCCAGCTCCCACACCTCATTGACCAGCGGGTTTAGCTGGGCAACGCCGGCCTCGCCGCGCGCCAAGCGCGAGATATCGGACTCCGGGCGCCACAGGGAAAAGATGTGGTCAGCGCGCTTGAGCTGGTCAAAAAACGCCGTTGCTTGCTTGTCGACGACACCCCCTCGCACATGGAGGGAAATCGGCAGGCCCATAATCTGCTCCACGCGAACCCAGGGTTGCATTAGAGTCCTGCCTGGTCAATGGCAGATTGTAGGGAGGTGATATAACCGTCGGTGGTATAGGTTGCTCCAGAAACAGTGCTGATCTGGGCGGACTGCGCAGCCACGGCTTCCTTGTTGAGGATCGGGATAGCGCGGGCGTTAATTTGCTGGTCCTTGCCGTTGGCGGTGGGGTAATCGATGGCTTCCACCGCGGTGATTTGACCATCACTCACGGTGATCTGCACCTGGACCGGGCCAAATTTTGTACTCGTGGCAGCACCGGTATAGGTGCCATCGTTGCTAGATACTGCGGTTTCTGTGGTGGTTGCGGTGCTGGTTTCCGGATCGGAGCCACCGGCTACGGCAGGACCCACAGCAACAGTTTCCGATACGAGGACGGGTTCGGTGGGTGAGCTGGTGCGATAGCCCAGGATAAGAACACACGCGGTGAGGGTGGACATGAGCCACCAGGCGATCTTCTTCATGATTATTCCTTTGTGGCTAGATGGAGAATTTTTCGGCGTGGATCATGCCAGCGCCTGATTTGCGGGCAGCTGCATAGGCAAGGTTCATCCAGCTGGAAGAGCCACAGATAAATACATCGGTGCGCGCGATATTGGGGATGATGCTGCCGAAGGCTTGGGCAAGTGCAGCTGGTTTATAGGAAGGGTTATTCCGGGAACCGGCCATTACTACCACGCGAATGCCATACTGCTGGGTCAGCTGCTGGACGCGCTCAAAATAAGGTGAGGTTTCCACATTGCGCGCACGCAGGATGAGTACCGAACCCCGTGCTTGATTGCCCATGGATTCAATAAGGGAAATAATCGGCATAATGCCGGTGCCAGAGGCGATGAAAGCGCTATCCTCAAAAGATTTTGCGTACTTGTGGAAGCGACCATAAGGGCCTTCGATAAACACCTTGGTACCAGGCTTTAAGGTTGCTAGGCGCTCGGTTTTTCGGCCACGGACTGCTGCGGTAATTTCCAAGCGGTCCACCGTGGGATCTGCAGAAAGTGAAAGTGGCAGCGCCCTGGTTACACCAGCGCCGGCAAAACGGAAGTTAAAGAACTGACCACCGGCAACGCGCATGCGGTCTAATTTGCGCCCCTTGAGCACAACCCGAACCAGTGGCTCACCGCCAGGAGCAGCCGGGAAGCTGACAGATTCCACGCGCAGGTCATGACGCAGGGAGACCACCACTGGCAGCAGGAGGCGGAAGATGATCACGGCTGCTGCAGAGGCGATCCACAAACCCCACCAGAAGGTTTGGGCCAGTGGTGATTCCATAAAGGAGGTGCCGGTCCACAACTGGTGTGGCAGCGCAAAAGCAACGCCAAGGTAGGCATAAAGGTGAATGAGGTGCCAGTTTTCATAGCGCATGGAGGAGCGCGCTGCCTTCATGCTGGTGACAACCACCATGATCAGTGCAACGGTACCGGCAACAGCCATGAGCATGCCGGGGTAAGTCCAGGTCATATCCCAGAAGGTCGCGATAAATCTACTGGCAGGGTTGCTAACAGGATCAACCTGCGCAAGCACCACGAGCACAATGTGGGCCATCATGAGGAAGAAAGAAGTAAATCCCACCAGGCGGTGCATATAGGTGAGGCGATCATGGCCCAGAGCTTGTTCAACCACTGGGATGCGAGCCATGAGCAGCACCTGAATAAGCAGGGCGGCGCTGGCGATTAAGCCCAGCAGACGGCCTAGTGAATTGAGGGATTCTGAACCGGCGGGATCATCAAGTAGCGATTGCACACCACCGGCGTGGACCCACAAGTAGACCACAAAAAGCATAATGAGCCAGGCAGCGCCATAGACCACACTGGCAGACCAGGAGGGAAGTGCACGGCCCCTCGGAGTTAAAGGTTCACGATGCCCCTTACGGGTGTTCGTGGCGGAGGTGACGGCAGATGCACTGTGGGTAAAACCCGGGGCCGTCGTGAAGATCGTTGTCATGGGATTAGTATGAGCGCATATTTTCCCAAACAACTGGGGCAGACCCACCAAGTTATATGCAAGTTTTCTGTGATCTTACTGTATATAAAAATTGGTGGGTGGGAAGCCCGGAAAAGGCTGTGACCACGCCAAGAGTAGATAGCTAGAGAGCTATAAACTTAAGGTTGGCTAATTTCGAGCTCTCCCATCACCTACCTAGGCCTGCTCAAAAGACCGCTCCACAGCCCTATTCCACTCGGCAAATTTCTCTTCGCGCTCGGATTCATCCATCTGCGGATTCCACACCTGCTGCACTTTAATATGTTCAGTGATCTCATCCATGGAGCCAAAGAACCCAGAGCCCAGGCCAGCAGCATAGGCAGCACCCACGGCGGTGGTTTCTACATCGTTAAGCCTTTGCACCTTAATGCCCAAGAAGTCCGCCTGAATCTGCATCAGCAGGCTATTTTCCACCATGGCACCATCCACGCAGAGCACCTCGAGGGACTTTCCAGCGTCTTTAGCCATGGCGTCTACCACCTCGCGGGTTTGGAAGGCATTAGCCTCCAGCACCGCGCGGGCAATGTGATTGCGGTTGGCATAACGGGTCAGGCCGGTGATAATACCACGGGCATCGGGGCGCCAACGTGGCGCAAAAAGCCCGGAAAATGCTGGGACCACGTGTACGCCGCCGTTATCATCTACCTCCCGAGCCAAGTTTTCAATGGCTGGCGCATTAGGGATCATATGCAAGTTATCGCGTAGCCACTGCACCAAAGAGCCACCCATGGAGACCGAACCCTCCAGCGCAAAAACAGGCTCCTGACCTTTGATTTGATAGGCCACAGTAGAGAGCAGGCCGTGCTCAGAGATCTTCAATTCAGGACCGGTATTCATGAGCAGGAACAGGCCGGTGCCGTAGGTGTTTTTGGCATCGCCGGCCTTGAAGCCACCTTGGCCAAAAAGCGCTGCCTGTTGGTCGCCCAACACGCCGGTGATGGGCACATCGGCCAGGGTTCCACGGTGGCGCACCGAGCGGAAATCACCAATCGAAGGCCTAATCTCCGGCAGCATGGACATGGGGATATCAAGTGCTGCGCACAGCTCTGGGTCCCATTGTTGAGTGCGCAGGTCCATCAAAAGGGTGCGGGAAGCATTGGTCACGTCGGTGACGTGCATGGCGTCCTGACCGTCATCGCCACGCACACCGCCAGTGAGATTCCACAAAATCCAGGTATCCATGGTGCCAAAAAGCAGCTCGCCGCGTTCTGCCTGCTCGCGCGCGCCCTCGACATTGTTGAGAATCCAGGAGACCTTGGGGCCAGCGGGATAGGAATTCAGTAGCAGCCCAGTGCGGTCCAACCACTTTTCTTGGCCTTCATCTCCGGCGAGCTCTTTGCAGAAATCTGCGGTGCGGGTATCTTGCCACACAATGGCGTTATAGACGGGTTGACCTGTGCGTTTATTCCACACCACGGTGGTTTCACGTTGGTTGGTCAGCCCCACGGAGGCAACCTCATGTGGGGTGATATCAATTTGCACCATGGCCTGGCTCACCACGGAGCGGACGTTATCCCAGATTTCTAGGGCGTCATGTTCCACCCATCCACGCTGGGGGAAAATTTGTTCATGTTCTTTGGAGGCAGATGCCGCCACGTTGCCCGCGCGGTCAATAAACACGCAACGGGTGGACGTGGTTCCCTGGTCAATTGCTGCAATATATGAATTGGCCTTTGAGGTTGTCATGGATTTATCTTCGCATGACTTTTATGTTTTGGCGCCTAAAACCACCATTCCAAAACATCGGCTACCCCAGCCTCGTCATTGGTGGCGGTGACATGATCGGCAACAGCCTTCACCTCAGGGCGGGCATTTCCCATGGCAATGCCACGTCCAGCCCACTGCAGCATCTCAATATCATTGGGCATATCGCCAAACGCTATAACGTCTTCCTGCGCAATTCCTAAGCGCTCAGCCAGCAGGGATACTCCTAAAGCTTTGGTCACCCCAGGAGCTGCCACCTCCAGCAGACCACCGGACATGGAGAAGGTCACATGGGCTTGGGTCTCCGGAACAGCTGGACGGATGAGGTCAAACATTTCCTTGGAGTCCAACACATCACTGCGCAGCAATAACTTGGTGGCGGGTTCAGAAATAATTTCTGCTTCCGGCACAGTGCCGTGCAAATCCGAGGGCCAGGCGTGGCTATATTCCGGGGAAACCAGGTACAGATCCTGCGCGCGGTCATAGGCGGATGCACCAGCGCGCTCCGCAGCCACCCACACCCCACCGTGGTCCTTCAAGGCTTCACGCGCAGCCATAACGGTTGCCGTCATAACATCAGGACTAAGGGTGTGAGCTGCGATAATCTCATCGGTGGCGGAATCATAAAGCACCGCACCATTGGCGCAAACACACACCGGACGCACCGAAAGCTGCTCCAGCACGGAGTAAATCCAGCGCGCCGGCCGCCCCGTGGACAGCGCCAACACGGCGCCTTCATCATGCAATCGGCTAATCGCCTCGCGCAGGCGCTGCGGCACCCGCTCAGAGGAATTAATCAGGGTGCCATCAACATCGGTTGCCACCAATTTGGGGGCGGGGCCAGGCAGGATCATTTTTTCACTAACTTAATCAGTTTGCCCAGCAGTCCAGTACGGCCACCCTGAGCTTTTTTGGCGGCCTTTTTTGCTTGTCGACGTTCCTTCTCGGCGATTTCCAACAGTTTCGCGCGTTCCAATGAAGGAGCGCTACCGCCTAAGGATTCTGGTCGCCATGGCTCGCCACCTGGGAAGGGTCCAAACTCAGCTTCATACTGCTGGCTGGTTTCGTCGAGAAGCGCTTTCATCGACTCGAAGAGGCGCTCGGTGGCCTCGGCAGGATCACCGCTGGCGTCGACTGGGGCGCCCACGCGCACAAAAATGGGGATGTGGGAACGGCCCAGGTTGGGGTCAATGTCTTTGGTGATAACACGCTGGCCACCCCACATAATGAGCGGGAGGAGCGGCACGTTGGCGCTATCGGCAATGCGCACGGCGCCGGTTTTCAGTTCCTTGATTTCAAAGGAGCGTGACACCGTGGCCTCGGGGAAAATGCCCACCAATTGGCCATCGTTAAGGTGCTTGCGGGCGTCCTCGATGGAGCCAGCGCCGGCAGAGCGGTCCACCGAAACGTGCTTCATGGCGCGCATCAATGTACCCACAACTGGGGTATCAAAGATTTCTTTTTTGGCCATAAAACGCACCAGGCGCTTGCCACGCACAAAGGCGGGGATACCGCCGACAATAAAGTCGTAGTACCCGGTATGGTTCATGGCCAAAAGGGCCCCACCTTCAGTTGGCACATTTTCGGCGCCGAAGATGTAGATTTTCACCCCTTGTGCTTTAAGCACTCCGCGAATTCCATTAATAATGATGCGCGCGTACACGGGTTCCCGAGATTCAGTCGAGTGCAGTGGAACCTTGGGCAGATCCTTTTCAACAAAGAATCCATTCCTTTTAACCATGTTGTCCATAAAAATCCGCCTACTTAACTGGCTTCAAAACATCCTTGCCCACGAATGGGCGCAGAGCCTCAGGCACGATGACAGAGCCATCGGCCTGCTGATTGTTCTCCAAAATTGCCACCAGCCAACGAGTGGTCGCCAGGGTGCCGTTGAGGGTTGCAGCCATCTGTGGCTTGCCATTTTCATCGCGGTAACGGGTCTGCAGACGACGTGCCTGGAAGGTGGTGCAGTTGGAGGTAGAGGTTAGCTCGCGGTAGGTCTCCTGGGTTGGAACCCATGCCTCGGTATCAAATTTACGAGCAGCAGAGGAGCCGAGGTCACCACCGGCAACATCGATTACGCGATAAGGAACGCCGACTGCTGCGAGCATATCCTTTTCCATCTGCAGCAACTGCTGGTGCACATCCTCAGCCTCTTCAGGCTTGCAGTAGACAAACATCTCGACCTTGTCGAACTGGTGCACACGCAAAATGCCACGGGTGTCCTTGCCATAGGAACCAGCTTCACGGCGGAAGCAGGAGCTCCAGCCGGCGTACTTCACAGGACCGTTGCTTAAGTCAATGATTTCATCCTTGTGGTAACCAGCCAAGGCCACCTCAGAGGTACCAACCAGATACATATCATCACGCTCGAGGTAGTAAATCTCCTCGGAGTGTGCACCCAAGAAGCCGGTGCCAGCCATGATCTCTGGACGCACCAACACTGGTGGGATCATCATGGTGAAGCCAGCTTCACGAGCCTTCTGTGCAGCGAGCATCAACATGCCCAGCTGCAGCATGGCACCGTCACCGGTGAGGTAGTAGAAACGAGCACCAGAAACCTTGGTGCCACGCTTCATATCAATCAGGCCCAGGGACTCGCCGAGCTCCAGGTGGTCTTTAGGCTCAAAGTCAAAGGTGCGAGGCTCGCCGATGGTCTCCAAAACGATGAAGTCATCTTCGCCACCAGCAGGTGCACCGCTGACTACGTTGGAAAGCTTCATCTGCAGGGCGTTAACAGCCTCATCGGCTGCGGCCTGTGCTTCTTCTGCTTCCTTTACACGTGCCTTGAGGTCATTGGAGTTCTCAAGCAGTGCGGGGCGTTCCTCTGGAGAGGCCTGCCCGATCTTCTTTCCAAATGCTTTGTGCTCTGCACGCAGATCATCGGCGATTTTAATAGCTTCACGCCGAGCTTCATCAGCACTAATCAGCTGATCTACAAGTGCAGGGTCTTCCCCGCGGGTGATCTGCGAGGCACGAACAACGTCCGGATTATCACGGAGGAATTTCAGATCGATCATAAAGATTAATCTACCGTGCGCGCCCGCTGCGTGGAGAGTTAGGCTGGCGCAGTCTTCAGAATTTCTGAATTATTTCTGGGGGATTTTTGCGCGGCTCCGCCTTCGGCTTGCCTTCAACCGCCGTTGAAGGCCCGGAGGCTCCTCTCCGCTGCCACGGTTACAGCCCGGACAGCTGCCCACAAAAGGGTGGAGCACGGGGTGGGTTCGCGGGTGGGCAATGGGTGTGGCTGTTTTGGGTTTTTGGCACGTGGGCGGGGGTAGCTCAAATTTTTGGGAAAGGTCACAGCTCAAGGCCGGGCCTGGTTATGACCAGATGGGCTAGAGTGTCAGTATGCCTAAGGAAGCCCTCAACCAGGACGGAACCCCCACCGATTCCCATGGGGTTTCACACCATGATGCAACCGCAACCCCCACGGCGCAGTTGCCGCACCGCATCCTCAATGATCCGGACGTGCCCAAGCACCAGCAGCTGCGCGAAATCCTCGAGGAGCTATGCACCACCCAGCTACAACCTGGGGATATGTTGCCGGGCGAGCGCGTGCTGGAAGAAGAATATGGGGTTAGCCGCATCACCGTGCGCCGCGCCATCGGGGACCTCGTAGCCTCTGGTCGCCTGAAAAGAGCCCGAGGCAAAGGCACCTTTGTAGCGCACTCTCCCCTGGTTTCCCGCCTGCACCTGGCATCTTTTTCCGCCGAGATGGCCGCCCAAAATCTCAGCGCTACCAGCAAGATTCTAAGTTCTTCCCGCGGCCCTGCACCGGATGAAATTTCAGACTTTTTTGGCACCGAAAGAGGCACCCAGCACATCACCTTAAAGCGTTTGCGCCTGGGAAATGGTCGCCCCTATGCCATTGATAATGGCTGGTACAACTCGGTTTATGCACCAGACCTGCTGGAAAATGATGTGTATAACTCGGTCTATTCCATCCTGGACCGGATTTATGGGGTTCCAGTGACCCAGGCCGAGCAGACCGTCACGGCCGTAGCGGCCGACGAGGAGACGGCAAAGCTTCTCGACGTCACCCCCGGTGCCCCTTTATTGCAGATTTTGCGCCAATCCGTTTCCGGGGGAAAGCCCGTGGAATGGTGCGTTTCTTTATATAGAACTGACCGTTATTCTTTGAAAACCTTGGTCACACGCTCCGAAGATCTCTGACTTAAAGGCGAATGCGTGGCATGATGGTGTCAATCATGAGTACGTTCACTGACAATTCAAAGTCACCACAGGGTGAACCGCTGGCACCACAGAAACGTGCCCGGGGCAGCAGCTTCCGTACGGCAGCTGCTGCGAACACACTGCTCGTTGCTGCTTTGGCGGCCACGGCGGCAGTTGGCATGTACTCCTATAATTCTCAAGATTCTGGCTCTGGCCCCTCCACCAATGCCACCGCCACCGCCCCCTCAAGTGCTGCCACCACCACGGTAGTGGCCTCATTTACCACCGCTGATGTGGGACAATGTGCCACCTGGGAGGTCAATGATAATGGCCAGGTCACTGGCTTTGAGCAGGTCAGTTGCGATCAAGAACACCGCTTTGAAATCTCTGAGCGCGAAAACCTTGCCACCTACCCCAGCTCGGAATTTGGCCCGGATGCGCAGCCACCAAACCTAACCCGCCAGGCGCAATTGCGTGAAGAGCTCTGCCAGGCCCCCACCTTGGCTTATCTCAACGGCCGTTTTGATCCTTCCGGTCGCTACACCATCGCCCCAATTTTGCCACCGGCGGATGCCTGGGCTGCGGGCGATAGGACAATGTTGTGTGGACTCCAAGCAACTGATGCTTCTGGTACCCCACAAATTACGGTTGGACCTGTTGCTGCCAATGATCAAGCCCGAGTTTTTGCTGCTGGTGCCTGTATTCGAGTGGAGTCTTCTGCAGAGTTCAAGGAAGTTGATTGCGGCGAAGACCACCACCTGGAAGCTGTTTCCACGGTGAATCTCGGAGTGCCATTCCCCCAGGGCGTGCCCAGCACCGATGAGCAGAACAATTTCCTTGGCACCACCTGCACCCAGGCAGCCATTGACTACTTAGGCACCGAAGAGGCTGTGTACCAGTCCACCCTGCAGATGTTCTGGCCTACAATTACTTCCAACTCCTGGTTGGGTGGCTCGCATAGTGTGAACTGCTATTTGATGTCTCCATCTACCACCGGTGAGGACACCTTCAATACCCTTAATGGTTCTGCGCTGACGGGCTTTACCATTAATGGCGAGGTGCCACCGCCACAGCCAGCGCGTGATCCATTGCGCGATTCCTCCACTGATACTGCTGCAGCACCGGTAACAGTTGCAGCCCCGGTTGAGGCCAATACCCCATGATTGAGGTCAGCGATGAGCGCTTTGAGGAACTCGTCGATTTAGCACTAGACCAAATCCCGCAGAAGTTTTTGGATAATCTGCGCAATGTGGTCTTCCTCATTGAAGATTTCAACCCACGCTCCCCCTATATCCTGGGGCTTTATCATGGCGTGGCACTTCCGGAACGCACCTTTAACCACGATGGACTTCCTGATTCCATCACCATCTACCGCGGCGCTATTAAGAGCTACTGCAATTCTGAAGAGCAGCTCATTGAGCAGGTACGGGTGACGGTATTGCATGAGATCGGCCATTATTTTGGGCTGGATGAGGAGGACCTCCACCGCCTCGGCTACGCCTAAAACTCAGCCTAAAACTCAGTCTAAAGCCGAGCCAAAACCCTAAAGCCAAGCCCTAAAGCTGTGGCAGCGGGCTCCCAGTCCAGTGCACCACATCCCACTGGCCAAAACTCTTGCCATTGGGTTCTAGCACCACATATCGGCAATTGCCCAGGTAGGTGTTAAAAGCAAAGCTGGGATCAACACCAGAGGCATGGGTGGCCACAATGCGGATTACGGCGCCGTGGCTCACAATGGCCACATCGCGGTCTTCATCAAGATCATGGCTGTCCATAATCCGGTCCAGGGTGGGCTGGTAGCGGTTGAGCACGTCCTTATAGGTTTCGCCACCTGGCAGTGCAGCTGAAGGATCCCCGTGCAACCAGCCGTTGAGAGCGGAGGAATAGTGCATATGCGCTTGTTCATCACCACGCATCTCAAATTCGCCAACGTTGATCTCATGAATGCCTGAAACCACATCCAGGGGCACAGTTCCGGCAGGTAGCTCGCGGGCTTTTTCAAAGGTGGAGGTGGCAAGCACCGCGGTTTGCTGGGCGCGCAGCACAATAGAGCTATACACATGAGCCAGGCGTTCACCGGAGTAGTCGGCAAGTTCCGCGCCCACATCCAAGGCTTGTTGGCGGCCGAGTTCAGTAAGCTCCGCACCCGGCGGGCGAGTATCTAGCAGGTGCTTGACGTTGTTGTGGGTTTGCCCGTGCCTGAGCAAAATAATTCTTCCGGCCATGGCTTTTCTTAGAGCTCCTTTCCTGCGGTCGCTGCGCGCACCCATTCATCTGCTTTTCGCAGTCTAGCCAGTTGATCATCACCCGGCGCGCTATCTTCACTGCGGTTGGACGGCCAAGAACCCAAAAAGACGAGGTCTTCGGCGTGGAGATAAAGCGCGCGCAGAGCTTCGGCCACGGGGATGTCTTGAATATGGCCGGCGATATCCAGGTGGAAGCGGTAGGTGCCAAACACCTTGCGGGTGGGCCGGGATTCAATGCGGGTTAAGTCCACGCCGCGGATGGCAAATTCATTAAGTGCGGTTACCAAGCTGCCGGAAACATTGGGCAGGGAGAACACCACGGAGGTGCGGTCATGTCCGGTGGGGGCGGGTACCGCGGTGCGGGCTTGTACAGCTACAAAGCGGGTTCGTGCACCGCGCACATCGGCAACATCATCGGCTAGGCACTCGAGACCAAAAAGTGCAGCTGCTCTTTCTGGTGCCGCTGCTGCATCAACCTCACCCTCGGCCACCATTTGGGCGGCAGCCGCATTAGAACTTGCAGGTACATAATGTGCGGCGGGCAGATGCTGCGCCATCCAGTTTTTTACCTGCTGATAGCCGACCGGATGTGTTGCGAGCGTTTTTACGTCGAGAAGCGTTTTTCCTTTTTGCACCATGATGGAAAACGCAATGTCAAGCTCCTCTTCGGCAATGATTTGCACGGAAGAGCCCTGGTCAAGGGCGTCGAAGGTGGGGGTGACGGGGCCGTCCACAAAGTTTTCAATGGCCACCACAGCAAAGGCGGCGGTGCCTTCGCTCACGGCGTCGACAGCTTGTTGGGGGGAGTTGAGCGGCAGGGCGCTAATGGGGTGCGGGCCAAAAACGCCGGCGTCGGCAAATTTATATAGGGCAGCTTCGGTAAAGGTTCCTGCTGGCCCCAAATAGGCCACAACTGTCTGTGCGTCACTCATGGTTACACAGCTTAACCCGCGCCACTATGGTGGGTGTTCATGTCCGTTGCCCAACTTTCTGCCCGCCTGGCCACGCTCACCCCTGCCGAACACGGTTTTGCGTGGTTTGATCCGCATATTACTGCTGGCCACGGGGTTGGCCCGCTGCATGGGATGATTATTCCGGCCAAGGATCTCAATGATGTTGCCGGGATGCCCACCACTTTTGGTAATTCGGCGCGGCGCACGGTGGCGCAGACCACGGACCCTTTTATTCAGCAACTCATTGACCGCGGCGCCATTATTGCTGGTAAAACCCAGACCAGTGAGCTGGGCATGACAGCTTATTGTGAGCCAGTGGGCATGGCGGCCCCGGAAAATCCGCTGCTCCCTGGCCACACCCCGGGCGGTTCCTCAGGTGGGGCGGCGGTTGCGGTTGCTCGGACGCTTGTCGACGCGGCCCATGCCTCAGATGGTGGCGGTTCCATCCGGGTTCCGGCTGCAGCCTGTGGGCTGGTGGGTTTTAAACCCGCCCATGATTCCCGTGGCGGCAACCCTGCTACGCAGGGTTTTATCACCCGTGATGTAGCAACCCAGGCGCGGCTTTATGCCCTCCAACCCCGGCGACGCCGTTTAAGAATTGGCGTGCTGGGTGACCCTATTCATGCTGCATCCTCGGTGCACGGGGCGTTTATAGAGACCGTGGAAGCGGTGGCACATCTTTTGGAACGTGCTGGCCATGAGGTGGTTTCTGTGCCCCTTCCCTATGGCGCCTGGGCTTTTGAGGCTTATACGGAGGTGTTGATGATGAAGTCTGCGGCGATCACCCAGCCCAGAAGTGCGCTGGTGAATTGGCTGGTGGAACAGGGCCGTGGTTTATCCAGCGAGCAGCGCGGGAACTGTGTGCAGGCCTTTGATTCGGTGCGCGAGCATGTGCTGGAGGCCTGGGATATTGATGTATTACTCACACCCACCTTGGCTTTTATGCCACCACCGATTGGGTATTTTTCTGCGCTTGGCCCAGAACAGGATTTTTTGACCCAAACCCAGTGGACGCCCTGGGCCACACTTTTTAATATGACCGGCGGTGCAGCCATTAGCGTGCCGGTGGACGGGGTGGGTATTCATTTAGGCGCTATTCGTGCTGATAATGCCGATATTTTAGGCTTGGCCACGGTTCTTGAGGAGGCCGAAGGATGAGTATTCCTGCTGTTCCCGCTCTTCCCTCTGCTCCCGCAATGTCTGCTAAGCAGGTGCAGGTGGAGATTGCCATTGTTTTGGCCATCACCTTTGGCATGAGCGGATTGCGCTCTTTATTGCGGCTTATTGATGATCTCCTCTCCCCGGTAGCCCTTAATGAACAAACCGTGGCGCTTAATTCTTCTATGGCTGATTCCACCTGGTTGGACCTGGCCCTGCAGTTATGTTCCGCAGGTGTGCTCTTTGGCTGGGGAGCTTTAGCAATTTATCTATTGAGCCAGCCTTTTAAGATGGCGCAGCTTCGCGATGTCGGCTGGGGCGCAGGACTCGCCGCACTTATTGGAATACCTGGGCTAATCTTCTATGTCACAGCCGTGCACTTAGGGCTCTCCAAAGAGGTAGTCCCCACAACTTTAAGCAGTTGGTGGGAGATTCCAGTACTCTTGCTGTGGTCTGCTGCCAATGCTTTTGGTGAAGAAATTGTGGTGGTGTTGTGGCTATCCACACGTCTTAGACAACTGCACTGGGGTACCGTCGAGATCATTGCAGCTTCTGCCGTGTTGCGCGGTTCCTACCACCTTTACCAGGGAGTTTCCGCCGGTTTTGGCAATATCATCATGGGAATTGTCTTTGCCTATTTTTATTATCGAACCGAAAAAATTTGGCCCTTGGTTATTGCTCATTTCCTTATCGACGCCGTGGCCTTTGTGGGCTATTCCGCCATAGGTGGAAATTTAAGTTGGTTGGGTTTGTAAGCCTCACTTTATAAAGGTATATAAATAGGTTAAACCTCATAAAAATAACCTGCTAAATTTACAGGAAAACATGATCATTCCCAAAGGTAGTTAATCTGCGGATAATACGGCCAATGGTTGAATAATGTCGCTTTTCTCACTTTTTGGACACAAATTCACCAATATTTGGTGAAAACCGAGTTATTTACCCAGTTAAATCACCCCCATCACTAACCCCTTTTTCTTATTATTTACTCATAAACGCAGGTTGATACATTCGAAAAAGCTGAAAACTTAATAAAATAATTAATTATTGTCTGCGAATGTTTTCAATTAACGCAGAGCTGATAGCGTAACTTTTGTTCGTTAAAACGACGTGCCGATAGGTTTAGCCGATGTGAATGCATGAGCTATCACTTCTACGGAAATCCCAATGCGGCGCCATTCCCCTCGAACTTAGGAACGCCATGAAGAAGAATCACAAGCGGATTTCCGCAGCAGTCCTCAGCCTTGCTCTTGGTTTCACCGTCGCAGGAGCCCCCATCGTTGCACCAGTTGCTGGTGCTCAGGTTGCCATCTCTGCTGGAGATGCATCAACTGTTGATCTTGACGCAGATGTCTCCCTGACCATCAACAAGTTTGCTGGCGAGCCTGGTGCAACAACTGGTAACACACCCCTCCAGTCCATCTTCACAGTTAAAAAGATCACCCTCACCAATCAGCTAAACACTCTTGCTGGTTGGCAAGAAGTTGCAACAAAGCAGGCTGCGTTGCCTACCACCCTGCCTGCAGTTTCTACTGACATTGACGACGCATGGACCCTAACCACTATCAATGGCACTGCGACCATTTCTACAGCCATTGATGCAGATTTCACCGTCGGCGCTTACCTGGTTACTGAAACTGCACCTAGCGGTTACACTGTTTCCGCTCCATTCATCGTGACTGTGCCTTTCACCAATCAATCAGGTAATAACTGGGATTATGACCAGACTGTGCAGCCAAAGAACCAGACCGTCAGTGTAGAAAAGAACGTTACTGACTCCGGAGTAAGGCTCGGTACGGACCTCTCCTACACCATTTCTGCCTCGATTCCAGCCGAGGATCTCACCAGTCTTGTAATTGAGGATCCACTGCCAGCAGAGCTGAGCGCGGCAAAGAATATCGTCGTTACCACGACCAGTACCGGTGGTGCAAACGACCGTACATTGAGTGAAGATTTAGGAACTGGCTTGGGCGGGGATTACACCGTTACCCACACTGGTAATGACCTCAAGGTAACTCTCACAGGACAGGGCCTGAATGACCTCAATACCCTGCGAAACGGCGATTCTGGCCTGACACTAAATGTCTCTTTTGACGCCACTGTCATCGCTCTGCCAGGTGATGGTGTGATCTCCAACGACGCTATTGTCCGCTACCCTAATAGCACCATCAACACCGCAACTAGTCCCACCGATCCTTACCCAGGTACTGAAACCCGTCTCTCTTCACTCACCGTAACCAAGCAAGATTCTGCTGCTACTCCAGCAGCAATTACAGGTACCGATGGCCAAGCTTCAGCAACCTTCGAGCTCTGGCGCTGCTCCCTTGTAAGCGGAAAGTGGACCGTTACCGGCTCTGCACTCCCAGTGATCACCGACCCAGCTATAGACACCGCAGGTGAGCTGCCAACCACTCCTGTTACCAGCTTCAGCACTAACTTCAGCACTGGTATCGCAACTATCTACGGTGTGCAAACATTTAACTTCGAAAATGGTGCAGCAACTGCTGGAACCTCAACCACCTGCCTCGTTGAGACCAAAGCTCCTGCAGGCTACAACCTGAATCCTGAGCCAATTCCGGTTAACACCTACTCCAATGCAACCACTCCATCTGCAGCCAACTATGCAATGGTCGCCAACATCAAGAACATCAAGAATGACGACATCGTCAACCTCCCTGAGACCGGCGGTAACGGCACCATGTCTTTGATCGCTGCTGGTGTTGTCGTTGCAGCTGCCGGCGGTGCCGTCGCAGTTCGCGGAAACCGCGCACGCAAGACCAACTAATAATTTCCACCCCTGATTTAGTGCTCAACCTGCGGGAATAACACCAAATCAGCTTCGCGCGACCAGTCTCCAAGGCAGGTCGCGCGAAGACCGTTCAACAGTTAAGTAGCCACCATGGGCGTTCACACATTTCCAGCTCCCAGGCCTGCGTCTGCACAGACCAGCTCGCTTGGGTACAAGCTGCGCTTTGTTGTGGCGCCCATTGTGCTTGTTGTCATCGGACTCACCTTGCTGCTCGCTCCGGTGATGTCCACGCAGTACCACAATTGGCAGCAAACCCAAGCGGCTCGCGCGTATTCAGCTGAGATCCTCCAGCAGGAAGCAGCCGAGCGCACTGCCGAATGGGAAAGCGCCCAGGCGTGGAATGCCCTGGCACCGGCTCCACAGGCTCAAGATCCATGGAATAGCACCACCGATCACAACACTGCGGAATACCAAAGCTACCTCGAAGAACTAAATATTTTACCCACCATGGCCCGGGTGCGAGTGCCCGCGGTCGATATTGATCTTCCGGTGTATCACGGCACTGATGAGCTCACCCTCGCTCAAGGTGTTGGCCATCTTTATGGCACTGATCTTCCGGTTGGTGGTGTGGGAACCCATGCTGCGCTTACCGGCCACACGGGTATTAGCACCGCCAGTCTTTTTGACAACCTCATTGATGTTTCCCGAGGTGATCTGATTGCCGTGGATGTTCTCGGTGAAACCTTGACCTACCGCGTCACCAGCATCGCCACCGTTTTGCCTGATAACACCGAATCCCTCCGAGTTGATCCCAACAAGGATCTCCTCACCCTCATTACCTGCACTCCTTATGGCATCAATTCTCACCGCCTGGTGGTTACCGGCGAAAGAGTTTTTGGTGCCGAGCTCCCCGCAGAACCTGCTCTCAAAGTTCAACCCTGGATTCTCCTGGCAGTGGGCTTAAGCGCAGTGATCATCATTATCACCTTCGTGTGGATTCTTCGACGACTGAGAGGCCCCCAATGAAACGGGTTTTCCTGATTTTCATCGCCTTCATCGTGCTGCTTATGCCCACAGCCGCACATGCCCAAACCCGCGACTCCGGGGCAATTACGCTGTTCAAAGAGGCCAGCTCCTTTGACACCCCGGGGCAATCACTAAGCGGTATCGAGTTCCAAATCAACCGCCTCAGCGAGAGCCCGGACCTCAGTACGATCACCGTCGAACAAGCCATCAAAGGCGAGGTGCTTCTCGACGCGCCCCTGTTCGCGCGCACCACCGCCGAAGGCGAGCGCGGCGTTGCCCGCTTTACCAACCTTCCCCTTGGCTCCTACTTGGTTCGGGAAAACCCCAGCCGCGTAGGAGATATTTCCCGTTCTGTCACGGCCCCATTTTTTGTCACTATTCCTTATAACGGCTCCGAGGGCGCTGTTTATGATCTGGTGGGCCAGCCAAAGATTCAGCCCATCAACATCATCAAGAGTGCCAACACCAGCACGCTTCGCCCTGGTCAAAGCTTCAACTATGTTCTCGATGCCGTTGTTCCCATCCCAGATGCGGAAGGCAAGCTCTACCGCCTGGTAATCAAGGACCCCCTGCCAGCGGGACTTAGCTACAACGGTGAGCACCGCGTCGAAAAGCGTTCTTTAACGCTTAATTCCACGCTGCGCGAGGGTAATGATTACTCCATCTCTGTTTCTGCAGATCAGGAGGTTGTTTTGCGATTAACGGAGGCGGCGTTGGCGCAGTTGGCGGCCGATCACGCCCAGCACCTCGATCTGACGATTCGTTTCACCATCGGTGTCACAGCCTCGAATGACTTGGCTGATGGTGCAGAGCTGACCAACATCGGCTACTACTATCCCGATGGTTTCCCAGAGAACGCCGGAAACAATATTCCTTCCAACTCTGTCGCGCTGCGGGTGCGCTTGACAACCCCGGTGATAACGACCCCCCGAGATCCTTCCGATCCCACCAGCACCCGCGCATCTAGCGCACTTTCCCAGACCCCGACTCGACCCGACTCCACCACCGCCCTGGGTGCCGCAGGAGGCCCCGGCAGCGGTACCGATGCTTCAGGACGCTCCCTCGCCACCACCGGCGCCAGCGTCATCGCACTAACCATCCTCGGCGTCATTTTCGCAGCCCTTGGCATCTTCATCTTGTGGAGGAGACCTTCCAATGAAACCTAAATTTCCATCCCTTAGTTTCTTCTCACACAACGAGGTCAAAATGTTTAGAGCTAAAGTTTCGCGGATTATTGCACTGGTGTTGAGTATGGTTCTTATAGCTGGCGCAATTTCCCCTGCGCCGGCAAAGGCTCAGACTGCAAGCCCTTATGACCCGATTAAGAACTATCTACAAGATGCCTATTCCTATGGTTATGGCGGACTTTTGGATCTGCGCTTGCTTGCCGGATATCTCAAAGTTGGACAAAATGGCAGAGCACTTACCGTTGCAGAATTAAATGGAGCCAACCAGCAGTGGCAGACCCTTGTTAACGAAGGCCAGGCAGCAAAAACTTCCACTCTTGATCTCCAACTATTAGAGTCAATTTATCTTAACCTCGGAAGTATCCAGCTTCCCTTGGTCGGTAATGGTGGCCTACTTCAGTTCGTGCTTTCTGATGCTTCTTTGGGTGTAGCTCGAGAATTTGCCCATGCTCCATCTGCGAATAAAGCTATCGGCTCGGTTGGCGTTGTGAGCGATTCTGGTGCGCTTGGATTAACTCAGCCAGGTGCAGGTGCTAATGCCACGATTGATTTGCTTAGCTTGTTGAGCCTCAGCAATGGCAACATCACTCAAGGAATTATTGACGAAGCATCCATTTCCCTTGGGGCAGTGAGTTCTGCGGCAGAAAAGCCAAACTGGGGTGCAGGAGAAACATGTACGACTGGATACACTCAATTTGATAACCAAAATTTTCCTGCTTCCGATACATTAGTTGGCACAGAGATGGCTTCGCTTGCTGATGAAGAAAATGGAAAACTTTGCAGCAAATACCAAATTGCAGATGCAAAGGTTGTTATTGATGCACCGCTCGTGGGTGGTTTGGTTACTACGCTGCAGAGCACTCTGAATGGACTACTTGAAGGCGTAGAAACAACTCTAAACAGTACGCTGGGAGCCGGTGGTCTTTTAGAATTCCTCGAAGAGATTCCTCTCTTGGGAACTGTGCTGAGTCTACTAGGCACAGTAAATGCGACTGTCGACGTTCCCACCGCAAGTATTACAAGTGCGTTAGTTTCAGCGCCTTTATCAGATTCCACAGGATTAGTTTCAATCAATCTTGGAACTGGAGAAATTTCAATTGATGTAGAAAAACTTCATGCCGGAAACCTGAATAATCTTGCTCCAAACACCTCTTTGCTCACAGCAGGTGAGATATCAGAAATTACCGATACTATTACGAACTTGCTCACAGCTTCAAAAGAAGAAGAGCCCAATGGACTGAATGCCCGCCTCGATAAAGTCTTAAGAGGAGAAAATAAAAGAGGTGGCTTGTATGGAACTAAAGTGGATCTTACTCTCTGTGCACTTACCTGCACCTCGCTTACTGAAGTCACAATAAAAACTACTCTAGGCGGACTACTTAATCCCAACATCCAGAAAGCTTCAACTGAGGCTATCTACCTTGCAGCTCCCTATGACTACTACTTCAGTAAGGGCTCCATACTTGGACTTACAGGACCATTGATCGTCCAATTGCTAGGTGACGTCGGAACTCTAATTGAAGGTCTGCTTTTCGGTACTGGAACTAATCCCGGAGGTCTCCTCGGAGGAGTTCTCGGTAACTTGCAAACTGTGGTTGTCGAGCCACTCTTAGATACGCTTGATCCAGTGCTCGATGGTGTGTTGGCACCGCTCGCCAATTTGGTTGTCAACCGACAGTTTCTCACCAAAGTAGCCCACGGAAATGTCTTTACGGTCTCCGCGCTCGAAGTAAATGTCGTTGATCTGAATACCCCAAGCTCCGATGTGGTGCATCTTCCTTTAGCCACATCTTCGGTTATGGCTCAGCATTGGGTTCAGCAAAAGCTCACTTTCAATGTCGCCAAAACTGGTGACGGTAGAAACCTCCACAGCGGTGGATATTCCTATAATCTCAGCTGCAAGGTTGATAATCTGACAATTCTGGAGAAGATAAACGCTAACAAGATCAGCTACCCTTCGGGGAATGTTGGAACGAATTTCACTTACAACTCCAACTCTCTAGCCCTAGTAGGTGCCACAACCTCCACCGAAATCAACATTGAGGCTCAGCTACCGGTAGGAGCGGTTTGTGAGGTCTCTACCAACCCGTCACTTACTACTGAAGAGTATGCAGGTCTCCGTCCAACTGGCGATACGGCTACCCGTACTCCTTATACCTATTTCTTGGATACGGATAGTAATGGGCTTTACGTCTCTGATGTCTTAAACAATGCCCAATACCCCATCAACACCTGGGCAACGCTGACAAATCTCGGTGGATTGAGCACTACCGCCGTAGGTGATAAGTGGAAACAACACTCGCTGAAATTTGCTATCCGGGGAGATTCTGGCACGAGAGCAGACATCACTGTAGATACTGACCCGCAAAAGATTAATATCGTCCATGCTTACGAGATTGACACCCGCGACATTGTGGTGACCAAAGAAGTTGTTAACGGCGGACCAACAGGTCCTTATGAGTTTGAATATTCCACTGATGGCACTAACTGGAAAACAGCCACGATCGACAATGGCCAATCCTTCACGATTGAAAATGTTCCGCTCATTGCTATTAATGAAGCTACCGTAACAAACACTTCTATCCAGATTCGTGAAAAAGCTGCAGCACCGGCTAATGGCGGACCAGTAGTTTCCTGGGCTATTGCCAGCCCAGCAACTGCCCTGACCAATACAAATGATGGAACCTATTCAACTGCAGGTGATTTTCTTGCAAATCTCGGTTTGACGGTAGATAGCGCCACTACCCCGGCAATCCAGCTGAAGGTCACCAATACCTTCCCTGATCCAGTGAATGTCGATTTTGAGGCAATGCTTCCAGAAACTGGTCGCACCACCTTGGTATGGGTTTTGGGGCTGGGCGTGCTGGCGGCTATTGGTGCTGTGATCTTGTTTGTCCGCAGCCGGAGGCAGTAGGAAATGTCCAGGCATCGTAAAGAAGCTCCTCGAAGTAGTGCGGGTAAAGGTTCCCGCATTGCTTCCCTGATCCTGCTTATTATTAGTTTGCTAATTCTGTTTTATCCGATTGTGGCGACAGTCTTGGCGGACTATCAAAATAGTGAAGCAGCGCGCAGGTATGAGGAAGAGATTAATCAGGCTGCTACTCCGGAAATTATTGAGGAGCTTCGCCAACGAGCTGAGGATTATAACGCCAATTTGTGGGCCACTGATCATCCGGTAAAGAAGGAAGATCCGGCAGATCCTGCCTATCAGGACTATAAGCAGCAGATTCTAACCAGTGATCAGGCCTCGACTATGTCTCGCATTCAGATCCCTGATATTGGTGTGGATTTGCCTGTTTATCACGGCACTACTGATGGTGTGCTCTACCGTGGCGCAGGCCATATGTATAACTCTGATCTGCCCATTGGTGATGAGAGTTCTACCTCGGTGATTACCGCTCATACCGGCATGGTTAATGCGAGTATGTTCGATAACCTGGGCAAATTAAAAGAAGGCCAGCCGGTCTACATCAGTGTGCTGGGTGAAAAACTTCGTTACCGCATGACTGGTTCGCAGGTGGTAAAGCCGGAAAACTACGATGCTGTTACCTATGAAGCGGGTGTGGATAAACTCATCTTGATTACCTGCACCCCTTATGGCATCAACTCCGATCGTTTGCTGGTTACTGCTGTGCGTGACTACACCCCGATTGCTGAGGATGAGGTTTCCCCGGGCTGGACCCTGCAGTTGTCCTGGTGGATGAAGCTGGACCTGGCGATTATTGGTCTGATTATTTTGATCGCACTGTGGTCATCACTGCGCGGCCGCAAACGCCGAAAAGAAGAGGCTGCTGCAGAGCTTGTTAATGCCTAGCCCCTTGTTAAGGCACTACTGTATTAAGCATGGATTCACCAGGACAAGGCGATTTCGCCCGGGATAGTCAGGGCCGCCCCATTCTCGACCGCTTTGGTCGACCGGTTCGAGCGCGTCAACCACAGCGCCCGAACCCCCAGCGGGCACCCCGCCAACAACCGCCACCACCGGTTAATGAAACCCGCGTTTTCAAGCAGGGTACGCCTCGGCAAACACCGCCGAGGCAAACTCCCCCACCGCGCCAGACCCCACCCCGGCAGCAGTATGTACCGCAGCAGCCTGGGCAAATTGGGCATGTGCGCCCCCAGACACCGATTATCGCCAACCCACCGGTGCCACCTACGGGTGGCGGGCGGCGTCGAAAAGCGCTGAACTTTAAGCCCCGTGGCTGCCTGGGCTCAATTGGGCTGCTGCTTGCTGCGGTGTTGGTGCTGAGTCTGGTGGTGGCGCTGTGGGCGGATTCGCAGCTCAACCGCGTGGACGCCACTCCGGCGGAGCAGATTGGCAATACCGCCGGCACCAACTGGCTGCTGGTGGGTTCGGATTCCCGTCAAGGTTTGAGCGAAGAGGACATTGCGCGGCTGGGCACCGGTGGTGATATTGGTGTGGGACGCACCGATACGATCATGCTGCTGCATATTCCCACCACCGGGCAGTCCACGTTGATGTCTATTCCGCGCGACTCTTATGTAAATATCCCTGGTTGGGGCATGGATAAGGTCAATGCGGCCTTTAGCATCGGCGGGCCTGCGCTACTGGCGCAAACCGTGGAGGAATCTACTGGGCTGCGCATTGATCACTATGCGGAAATCGGCATGGGTGGTCTGGCCAATATGGTTGATTCCGTGGGCGGCGTGGAAATGTGCCCGGCGGAACCGATTCAAGATCCGCTGGCCAACCTGGATATTCAAGCCGGTTGTCAGGAATTTGATGGGGCGACGGCGCTGGGTTATGTGCGTACCCGCGCCACTGCCATGGGCGATTTGGATCGCGTGGTGCGTCAGCGCGAGTTCTTTGCGGCACTGCTAAGTACTGCAACTTCGCCTGCTACCCTGCTGAATCCTTTCCGACTCTTCCCCATGATCAGCAATGCGGTGAGCACTTTTAGCGTGGGCAAAGGCGATCACGTGTGGCACATGGTTCGACTGGTGATGGCCATGCGCGGAGTGAAAACAGAGACCATTCCCATTGCTTACTTTGAGGACTATGACGTGGGCAATGTGGCTATTTGGGATGATGCTGGTTCTGAGGCGCTGTTTGAGCAGATGAGGTAGTTGGCTCTTGGGGCTCGGTGGGCGCCTACGGCGGTTGAGGCGGAGCGCCGCTTAATCCCCCAGCTCAACGCTCACAGGAAGTGGCCAGTTAGCTTCTAGGGAACAGTATTCACTTCCCTAGAAGCTTGAAAACTACCGCCCACGTTCCACTAAAGTTGGCGCTTTATTGTAGTTCTCATGCGTCAGAAGAAACTTATCCCCTCCGCGATCGCCGGCATCTTGCTCGGCTCGGTCGCCCTTGTTGGTTGTTCCACCTCTACTGCAACCTCCGCACCTACGGTCTCCTCAATGATGACCTCGGCCCCGACCTACACCTCATCAGAAGGTGACTCCGATTACGCAACTGAAATAGAGGTCAACCCCGCCGCCCCTGAGGATGCGGAATCCTCCGCCACTGCTTTAGATGTAGCAAAGCAGAACACTTTGCTTTATGACTTCAAGGCAGAAGATGAAGCGAGCGCCGAGGCGAGCCTTAGCCTTTTTAACACCTAGGTTTTAGTGCACTTGCCCTGAATCGGGCAGTACTAGATACTTCTAGGGCGCGTCGCTTACCTCCGCCAGCCCCATTTAGGCCCACTCAACTCAAAACAATTTAAAACCTTGGCGCATAGCTTTTAAGCCTGCGGTGCAGTTCAGTACAGAACTACACCGCAGGCTTTTTAATGTGCTGCTTATTCCAATGGGCGCTCGTTCCGCGGATGGAAACAGTATCACCGCAGCTCAACGCTAACAGGAAGTATTCAGTAAGTATCTAGCAAGCTTTCTGGAATTGCATAGTTACTACTCTACAAGCTTCCAATTTCCACCCATAGAAGCGCTTTAAAGTATTGCTCATGCGCCAGAAATTCATTCCCACCGTGATTGCCAGCTTCCTGCTCGGCTCCGTTGCCCTCGTTGGTTGTTCCTCCACTGCAGATACCGCAGCAGCGACCTCTTCAACCACCGCAACCTCCGTATCCACCGCCTCCGATGCTTCGACAAGCACCTCGGATTCTGACACCACCGTCGGCACCATTGCCGATACCACCGCAGCAGCTGAAGCGTTCATCGCCACCTTGAGCACCGAGCAGCAAGAAACCCTGCTCTATGACTACGATGATGAAAATAAGTCCGTAACCTGGTCCAACTTCCCAGTCACTTTCGTCGAGCGCGCGGGCCTGAACCTCAACGACCTCACCGAAGAACAGCAAGCCGCAGCCCTCAACGTGCTCAAGTCCCTACTCAACGAGGACGCCTACCAGCAGATCGAGGACATCATGGCCGGCGATCAGTACCTCAATGACGCCAGTACCTCCTCTGAGGATTCCCTAGGCCAGTACTACATCGCCTTCTATGGAACCCCTTCCACCTCTGACGATTGGACCCTACAGTTCGGTGGCCACCACATCGGCATCAACGCCACCTTCTCCGGCGGTGACATCACCTTCGCCCCGACCCACCTCGGCGTCCAGCCAGCTGAATGGGTAAATAGTGACGGCGAAACTGTAAGCGCCTTCGACGATACCTACGAAGATGCCTTCAACTTCTACAACAGTCTCACTGAAGAGCAGATCGCCTCCCTCTACCAGGGCGAAGAAGTGGCAACAATGGTCTGTGCCCCAGGTGGCACCTGTGATTACCCAACCGGCACTGGTCTCAAGGGATCTGACCTCACCGATGAGCAAAAGGATCTACTGTTGGAGCTGATTTCCAACTGGGCTGGTCTCGCCGATACTGAAACCACCACCGAAGAACTTGCTGCCATCAGCGAAACTTTGGATGACACCTACATCAACTGGTCTGGTGCAACCACCTATGACATGACCACCGGTGAAGGCATCTACTTCCAAATCAGTGGTCCAAAGGTCTACATCGAGTTTGCCAACCAGAATGGTTCTGCCGGTGCTGACATCAGTGGTGTTGTAACCGCAGGTTGGGGCCATATCCATACCATCTACCGCGACCCCACCAATGACTACGCCAACTCTGTTACCCAGGGTGAAGCCAGCATGAGTGGCGGCCCCGGCGCCGGCGATATGACCGGTGGCGCCCCAGCTGCCTAAAGGCACAATAAAGGCCTGTGTGTGGTTCAGTATTGATGAACCGCACACAGGCCTTTGGGCTTTTCTTAGCGAATAGTCACCTGACGGGACTTAATGTTCTCCAGCTGGCGACGCTCATCAGCATTAAGCTGCGCATCATTGTCCAGCTCAGCGGTGATCTTCTGGTTGAGTGCTTCCACATCAGTCTTGTAGTCAGTGTATGGACGCTCGGTGTCGAGATCCCACACAGGAACCACAATGCCGTGGGTGCGGAAAGCACCGGCGAACTTGGTTTCTGCACCCAACTTCAGCTCATCACGAGCTGCGATGCGGGCCAAAGCGTTAAGCAATGCGCCCTCGTCCTCAGTGCGGACCCAACGGATATGAGCCTTGCCTCCTGGGTTAACCCACCACACAGCACCTGGAACATCTGCTTCAACCTCGAAGGAAGGCAAGATGGACTCATTAGCTGCCTGCATGTGCTGGGCAACCTCGGGGGAGACATTGTCATTTTCAGCCAACCACCAGTTGAAGTCTTGGTGAGCGGCAATGTCCAGGGTGAGGGAGGCGTCGAGAAGCTCGGACAATGCGGGCTGGGAACCGTCAGCCGTCGCGGTGGCCAAGGACTGACCGGCCTCGGCGTTTTTAACCCAGTTGAGGGCAAAGGCCAGGTCTTTGCCTGGATTGTTGGAGCGTACGGCCTGCTGCAAAGCCACAAAAGCCTCGCCGCCGTAGGCCTCATCGCGGACCAGCGCGGCAGCGGCGCCCGGCAGCACGGTGCACAGGGTTACCTTGCGGTCGGTGCCAGCAAGGGTGATGGGGGCGGTTGCGGAAGGAATGAATTCCTGCAGTGCAACCAGCTGTGCTTCCATCTCAAGGCCCGCAAATGGGCGAGGTTCGCGGTCCAGGGCGGCGCGCTCAGCAGCACGGGCTGCCAGTTTTGCTTGCCGACGACTCATGCCGTCGGGCAGTTGTTCATTCTTCTTATTCTTCTTTGCCATGCGCATTAGCGTACATGGGAGACTGTGGTGCTGCCTTCAAAAGCTCCACGGCACGCTCAGGATAATTGGTGGCCAGCGTATCCACCCCATGATCCAGCGCCCACTGCATATCTTTTTGCTTATCCACCGTAAACAAATAAGTGGGCAAACCCTTGGCCCCAATTAATTTGGGATCCATCTTGGCGCGCTCAATAGATATGCCCAGGCCGGTGGGGGTGCTGCAGCGCAGGTCACGCGGATTGCCCCAGCGTTCCCAGGACCTGCGCAAATGAATGCGGTTCAGCTCAGGGGCCAGGCGAGACATGCGGTGAATGGCGGGCAGGGCAAAAGAAATAATGTGAATCCGCGGATCTTTTTCCAGGCCGCGGTAGCGCAGAATCTTGGTGACTTCCTCTTCCAGCATGATGGCATAACGCAACGGGTGTTTGGTCTCAATATAGAGGTGCTTATCGGGATATTCTTCGAGGATATCCAGCAGATTATTGAGGGTAAGCACCTTTTGCGGAGCCTCTTTGCTGCCGAAGTTAAGCTCTAGCAGCTGCTCGAGGGTGAGCTTGGAGACCCGGCCAAAACCATCCGATACGCGGTCCACGATGGGATCATGAATATTGACAACCTCGCCACATTTACTGAGCCGGACATCCGTCTCAATGCCGTGAATGGGCAGTTCCAGAGCAGCCCGAAATGCTGATTCCGTCAATTCCGGGAAGCGAGATGACAATCCTCGGTGCGCGATGATTTTCATGGGTCACGTCTCTCCTACGCCTTGGGCCGATACGGTCCGAGTTTGGCCAGCGAGGTTTTCCTCCCCTTAAGTATTCACCCAATTGCTATCTTTTGCAGGTTGGGGTGGAAAGTGCACTTTCCTTGGGTTTTTGTGGTGGGTATCACAGTGATGAGTGCGGTTATTTGATGGTTTCCCTGACCGATTATGGGGAGCTCTTGGCTTGAACAACTTCAGTTGTGGCATTGGCTACTGACGTGCTGTGAGCTGGTAGAACCTCGAATTCAGTAATTCGAAAAGACTACTGAATTCGGGGTTTTTCGCATGAATTCGGATTGCTGAATTCGGAATCTTTGAAAGGGGCGGAGGAGTGGCAGGTTATTGAGGTTCTCGAAATCACGCACTCGAAAGAACTAGTGAATTCGAGAACTTTTGACCCCTTTCGAGTGTGTGATCGCGAGACCTGCAGGGAGGGTGGACTGGCGGCCATTCCTCCCAGCTACAAACGTTGCAGAGCAGAAGGTTTACCTAGAAAAGACCCACAAGCTGATTAATGCAAAGATATAGGAAAGCTGCGGAAATTATGGCCATAAAGGTATTGCTCAACCATCCATTACGCCATTCCTTGGGAGTGCGATCCGTATTCAACAAAAGCAGCAAGGTTAAGCCCAAAAAGGGCATAAAAAGCGCGCCAAGAACGCCATAAGTAATAATTAACCCGGTGGGCTGACCCAATAACAGCAAAAGCATGGGCGGGAAAGTTAACCAAATTAGATATGCACGGTAATACTTTCCACCGGAACGAATATCTGGATGGTCCGATGGAAGTTTCTTGAGGTGTCCGACATAGTCTGCAAACATCAGCGAAACACCATTCCACACACCGAGCACCGACGAAACTGCTGCCGCCAAGAAGCCAACAAGGAATACCTTCGACATAACGATCCCATAGCGATCTTGAAGGACATAGGCCAAATCTACAAGACCCTGATCATTGGAAGATACCGAGAGATTGGCGGTGTACAGCATTTCTGCACCCAGGATCAGCATCGCAATAACAAAGATGCCGGTGATGGCATAAGCAACGTTATTATCGAGGCGCATAACCTTCATCCACTTGGGGGAATACCACCCCTTTTCCCGCAGCCAATAACCATATGCAGCCAGGGTGATTGTGCCGCCAACGCCACCAGCAATTGAAAGAACATAAACGAAGGATCCATCTGGAACAGTGGGGACAAGGCCTTTAAGAATCTCAGGAATATTCGGAACCGAGATGAGAGCAATTCCCACGACGGTTACAAACATGATTCCCACCAAGACTGCAATGAGGTTTTCGAATATCTGATAACGTCCGAGCCACATTAGGGCAAAACACAACAAACCAGTACAGATGGCCCACATGGTAAGGCTTGTGCCCGGAAAAAGAGCTGCCATGGCAAGCCCTGCACCTGACATGCCTGCAGCACCATAGACCAAACCCCAAATAACGATGTAGGGAGCGAAATACCAGGAGGTCCACTTACCCAACTGGCTCCACCCGTGGAAAATCGTATTCCCAGTAGCAAGGGTGTACCTACCAGCCCCCTCTACCAACACGATCTTCATGAGCGTTCCAGCGATGACAGCCCACAACAGTGCATATCCATAGCGCTGTCCGGCAATCATTGTTGCCACCATATCTGCTGCACCCACTGCAGTTGCTGCTGCGACAAGGCCCGGTCCGACCAAAGTCCATTTGACCTTTCCTGGTGAATCTACTTGCACTTCTTTCGAGACCAAGATATCGCCTTCCATATTAATAAATACTTAAATAACCCTTAAAGGGTATGGCCTAAAGCATAGTTTCACCTCACCATGACGCAAATCTCCCCCTATGTAGGTGTGGAGCTAAACCCTTAGCAATTATTTTGTACTTAAGTTTTTGAAGACCGCAGAGCCTGCCCCTCTTGACTACAACCCCCACAAAACGACCCTCTCACACCATGGCCCCAACCCTTTCCCGCCAGCCCGTTCACTGCCAGAACTAGCCCCCCAACCAAAATTTTGCCAGCAGTATCATAATTACTCCTTGACGTAAGCGAGATCACACTGCAAAATGTTCTTTATGAACCTGTCTGACAGCTGGACACCTAGACAGCAAGTGGTCTCAAGGATCAGCGCTGCCGAGGAAGTCTTTAATGCCATCCGCCAAGGAATCCTCAATGGGGAGATCCCGCTGGGTACCAAACTCAGCTCCGAAGCCACCCTTGCCTCATCTTTTGGAGTTAGCCGCTCGGTAATTCGCGAAGCGCTGCGCTCCACGGCCACCTTGGGCCTGACCAAAACTGAAACTGGACGCGGAACTTTTGTCATTTCCGCCCAACCCACCAATGACCTCATGCTGGGCACTTACTCTGCTGTTGATCTTTATGAGGCCCGTCCGCACATTGAAATCCCCGCTGCAGGCCTCGCAGCCACCCGTCGCACTGCCGATGACCTGCTGCAACTCCAAGGAATCATCGCAGAGATGGAGTCTGAGGATGATCACCTGGCGTGGGTAGAGCTGGATACGGAATTCCATGCGGCTATCGCAAAAGCCAGCAAAAACTCACTTTTTGCCCGCATCGTGGGAGATATCCGCGGCTCTTTGGCCCGCCAATCAGAAACTGTGAATGTGGTTTCGGGCCGTCGTGAACCCTCAAATAAGGAACACCGCGCCATTGTGGAAGCCATCTCAGCTCAGGACAAAGCGGCAGCTGAAGCTGCAATGGCTCACCACCTGCGTGCGGTTCAAACTGCCGTTGACTCCATCCTGGGTAAAAACTCATGAGCACCCACACCCTGCCACGCCACCAACCCTTGGTTGCCCAAACCCGCGGAGAAATCATTGAGTCCATCCACTACGGCTCTGCAGCTGTTCTCAATGCAGATGGTTCCCTAGCATTTTCCATTGGCGATCCCGAAGCACTGTTTTATCCACGCTCTGCCCTCAAGCCCCTTTTTGCCGTCGGCATGCTGCGCGCAGGATTGAAGCTTAGCTCCGAGCAATTGGCACTCGCAGCAGCTAGCCATTCAGGCTCCACCCGGCATCAAGACATTGCATTATCAACCCTCACCAATGCCGGATTAACCGCAGCTGACCTGGGCAACTCCAGTGATCTGCCCTATGGAGCAGCAGAGCGCCAAGCTCACCTCCAAGCTGCTAAAGGCCCCGCCCAGCTGGCACAAAATTGCTCTGGCAAACATGCCGCTCTCCTGGCATTATGCCGCCTCAAGGGCTGGGACACCGCCACTTATCTGGCGCCGGAGCATCCCATCGCCCAGCTGTTGCATGAGACCATCACCGAGCTCTGCGATACGGAAATCACCAGCGTCAGCGTGGATGGCTGTGGCACACCCGTCTACCCTATTAGCCTCAAAGCGCTGGCCCGCGGCTATTCCCGCCTGCAAACCGCAGCGCCAGGAAGCCCAGAAGCGCAGGTCGCCCACGCTATGTCCAGCCATCCGGAGCTGGTGGCGGGAATTGGCCGCGATGTCACAACCTTCATGCAGGTCCTACCCGGCGCGATTGCCAAGGACGGATTTGAAGGTATCCAAGCTGTGGCCTTGCCCGATGGTCGCGCAGTGGCCATCAAAATTGCTGATGGCAGCGATCGCGCTCGCCTTCCCATTACCGCTTCCCTACTTTGCCAGATTCTCCAAACAGCAGCGCCGATGGCTTTGGAATCCCTGCGCACCCTGCCGGTAACGGCGGGCGTGCGGGAGGAAAACGTCGGCAAGCTAAGTGCTTTTTAAAAAGGAAATTTTATGACCACCACCCTTAATGTCCGTTCCGAACACGATCTCATTGGTGACCGCGATGTCCCAGCAGAGGCTTACTGGGGTGTGCATACTTTGCGCGCCGCCGAGAATTTCCGCATCACCGGGCACACCCTGGCGGATAATCCGCACCTTATTGAGGCTTTTGCGCGGGTAAAACAGGCCGCAGCGCGCACCAATAATCAGCTCGGGCTGCTCGATGACACCCGCGCCGTCGCCATCGACGCTGCCTGTGAGCGAGTGGCCGCCGGCGAGTTTAATGAGCAGTTCATTCTGGACCCGGTTCAGGGCGGCGCCGGTACCAGTACCAATATGAATGCCAATGAGGTAATTGCCAATGTGGCCCTGGAGATTTTGGGCCACCACAAGGGCGAATACCAGTACCTGCACCCCAATGACCACGTCAATCTCTCCCAGTCCACCAATGACGCCTACCCCACCGCGGTAAAGATCGCCACCTGTTTTGCCGCTCGGCCGCTGCTGGCGGCCATGGGTGAGCTGGAGGACGCTTGTCGACGAAAAGCTGTGGAGTTCCGTGATGTGGTGAAAATGGGAAGGACCCAACTCCAAGATGCCGTTCCAATGACAGTGGGACAGGAATTTGAAGGCTGGGCAGTGACCCTGCGTGAGGATCATGACCGCCTCTCGGAATCCCTCAAGCTGGTTACGGAAATCAACCTCGGCGCCACAGCTATCGGCACCGGTCTTAATGCCCCGGTGGGATATGCCGAAGCAGTGTGCGAACATTTGGCACAACTTACCGGCTTACCACTTAGCACCAGCCCCAATCTGGTGGAAGCAACCAGCGATGTTGGATCCTTTGTCCACCTCTCCGGAGTGCTCAAGCGTGTGGCCCTTAAGCTTTCAAAAATCTGCAATGACCTGCGTCTTCTCTCCTCCGGACCGCGCGCTGGCCTTAATGATATCCAGCTGCCGGCCGTGCAATCAGGATCATCGATTATGCCCGGCAAGGTCAATCCTGTGATACCCGAGGTAGTAAACCAAATTGCCTACCAAGTAGTGGGTTATGACGCCACCGTCACCATGGCTGCAGAAGGCGGACAGCTGCAACTTAATGCCTTTGAACCCGTGATCATGCACTCCATCAGCCTGTCCATGAAGCACCTGGCCAATGGCTGCACCACCCTCGCCCAAAAGTGCATTGTGGGCATCACCGTTGATGAAGATGCCCTGCGCCGCCAGGTGGAACAGTCCATCGGCCTGGTCACCGCGCTTAATCCAGTACTGGGATATGCCCAGTCCACGATGATCGCCATGGAAGCTCTGCATTCCGGGCGTGGCGTTGCCGAGCTTGTGCTTGAGCGCAAACTGCTCACCGGCGCCGAACTTGCTGAACTCTTGCGCCCCGAGCGCCTAGCCAACCTCCAAAAATAACCCAGATTGTTGAGAATCCCATGACCCAAACACTTCCTGATTCCGCCTTGACCGCTGGCGATCATGACTACCACAAGGGACTAAGCACCCGCCAAGTAAATATGATCGCCATCGGCGGCGCGATCGGCACCGGCCTCTTTATGGGGGCCGGCGGACGATTAGCCCAGGCAGGCCCTGGCATCGTCATCAGCTACGCCATCTGCGGCGTCATCGCCTTCTTGATTCTCCGCGCGCTTGGCGAACTTGTCATGCACCGCCCCAGCTCCGGATCATTTGTCTCCTATGCCCGCGAGTTCTACGGCGAAAAAGCAGCCTTTGCTACCGGCTGGCTCTATTGGCTGAACTGGTCCATGACAGCCATTGTGGACATCACCGCCGCTGCCCTCTACATGAACTTCTTCGGCCGCTACCTCCCATGGATTTCCGCGGTACCGCAGTGGATTTGGGCATTGGGTGCATTGGTCCTGGTCCTGGGCATGAACATGATCTCCGTGAAGGTCTTCGGAGAACTAGAGTTCTGGTTCGCGCTGATCAAGGTTGTCGCCCTTTCAGCCTTCCTGATCGTGGGCTGCTACTTTGTCATCTTCGGCACTCCGATTGAAGGACACGATACTGGCTGGTCAATAATCAGCGATAATGGAGGCTTGCTGCCAAATGGTGTCCTCCCCGTTCTGGTTCTTATGCAGGGTGTGGTTTTTGCCTACGCTTCCATTGAGCTTTTGGGCACTGCAGCTGGCGAGGTGGAAAATCCAGAAAAGGTTATGCCTAAAGCCATCAACACCGTGATCGTCCGCATCGCTGTCTTCTACGTCGGCTCCCTGGTTCTGCTGTCCATGCTGCTGCCATATACCGCATATCATGCAGGTGAAAGCCCATTTGTTACCTTCTTCGGAACAATTGGAATCCCGGGTATGGACGTAGTGATGAACCTGGTTGTACTGACCGCGGCAATGTCTTCCCTCAACGCTGGCCTCTACTCCACCGGACGCATTCTGCGCAGCATGTCCCTCAATGGCAGCGCACCAAAGTTCGCCGGACGTATTAATGCTGCTGGTGTTCCCTACGGCGGAATCCTCATCACCGGTGTGGTTGCAGCAGCAGGTGTTGTGCTTAACGCTGTTGTGCCTGCTCAAGCCTTTGAAATTGTGCTGAACTTTGCAGCCATTGGCATCATCGCCTCCTGGGGCATGATCGTTTTGTGCCACATCGCGCTGGTTCGCAAGGCTAAGCGTGGCGAATTGCAACGACCCAGCTTCCAAATGCCATTTGCTCCCTATTCCAGCTGGGCGGTCCTGGTTGCGCTGGTGCTCATTGTGATCCTCATGGCCTTTGATAATCCTGTCGGTACCTGGACGGTTGCAGGGCTGCTTGTTATCATCCCGATTTTGATAGCTGGATGGTATGCCTGCCGTGGCCGGATCAATGAAATCGCGGCTGCTCGCGCCGCCGGAGAAAATGTTGAAGAAGTTTCTCTGATCTAGTGCTGTGAGCTGGCAAAAACCCGAATTCACAAAGTCGGAAAGACTAGTGAATCCGGGCTCGTGAATCCGGAGTCTGCGAGGGCGAGCAGATTGTGGAAGGTCTCGAGATCACGCACTCGAAAGAACTAGTGAATTCGAGAACTTTTGACCTCTTTCGAGGGTGTGATTTCGAGACCTGCAGGGGCTATTCCTCCCAGCTGCGGACCTTGCGGAGGAGGAGGCGGCTCTTGCGCTGGGAGGCGCCGAGCTTTTTGCTCATCAGGGCGAGGACCTTGATGGCGTCGTTAATATGGGGTCCCTTGTTGAGCATGACGCATTCGGCACGCAGCGCCATGGCAGCATCGGTGATCTCGGCGCGGGAGGGCAGGCCGTTTTTGGCCATGTTTTCCAGTACCTGGGTCGCCAAGATGGTGGGGATGTGAGCAGCTTCGGCCATGGCCATGATGAGCTGTGGTACCTCGGCCATGCGCTCAAAGCCCAGCTCAACGGCCAAATCGCCACGGGCGATCATGATGCCGAAGTTCTCATGCTGCATACCGGCCATCAGCAGGTGAGGCAGGTTTTCATAGCCCGGGATGGTCTCGATTTTGAGAACCAAGCCGAGGCGCTCGGCGTCGGATGGGCTGGCAACGTCCTTGAGGGTTTTGAGTACATATTCGACGTCGGCAACATCGCGAATGAAGGAGATGGCGGCGATATCGGCATGTGCAGCCACAAACTTGAGGTGCTGGACATCTTCTTCAGTCAAGCTAGGCAGTGGCAGGTGAGAATCGGGAAGGTTGATTCCCTTGTAGGCAGCCAGATTTACACCTTGGGGACGCGCGCGAGTGACCTCCAAGTCCACGTCAACAATGTCACCCGTGACATTTTTGGAACGGCACACTGCGGCGATGGAGCCATCATCAAAGAGCACGCGGTGGCCAACTTCAATAGCAGCAACTGCCTGTGGCAGGGTGCAGCTAATACGTGGAGTGGTCTCTGGATTGGCCTGTGGATCATAAATGGTTTCCTCGGAGGTGAGGATTAGGTGATCCCCGACTTTGAGGTTAATGCGCTGGGTACCTGCAGGAATTCCATAAACCGGGGAACGCTCATAATCATGTTCCAAAAGGGTTCCGTTGGAGATATAGGCCTTTTGCTCGCCCTCGGCCAGCAGGCCGTCGTCGAAAAGCGCAGTAACGGTGAAGGTGCGGCGGGCGCCGCGGGTGTCGTGGAGGTTGATTACGCTGCCGACCTGCAGTTTTGCGTACCACGCTGGGTCGACCTGGATGGGTAAGGTTGGGCGGCCGGGTAGGCCGGCTGGTGGTTGGCTGGCGTTGGGCGCGGGGGTGACCCAGATTTTTGCTGGGGTGAGGACGGTGCCGATGTCATCGCGGGTGACTCGTGCGACGCCGACTTCGGGGCCCGGCGCGATGGCTCCGGTGCGGACCTTGGGGCCAGCGAGGTCCATGTTGATGCGGATTTCGCGGCCGAGTTCGGAGGCCACCAGGTGCACATTGTCAATCATCTGCTGCCACACGGTTTCATCATCGTGGGCGCAGTTAATGCGGGCGAGGTCCATGCCGCTCTCGGCGAAACCGCGCACTAGCTCAATGTCGGTGGCGGCCTCGGTGGGCAGGGTCACCATGATGCAGGATGGGGTGGCTGGCTGTGGTGCGCCGAGCAGAACCTCTGCGTGCTCGTCGAGGATTTCATCGGCATCCTCAAAAGCGTGGACTACTTCTTCAGGGGTATAAAGTGGGCCTTCACCAGCGAAAGCGCCGATAACATTGCGGGCTGCTTTGAGGCGAGCCTGGACTGCAGGTTCGGTGGTGGTTAGGCGGGTAGCTCCCACAGCAGACAGCTTTTGCTGCAATACGCGCAGGTCACGGGTGCGCAGATGAGCGTAGTGCATAAGGTTGCGGGCACCGACAAAGTGAGTCGGGGCAACCTTAGAGATGTCCTCGCGGTTGGCCTCAGTTACCTCATCTAATTCCAGGATTAAAGCATCAAGCTCTGTTTTGATCTCCTGCAAAATAGTCTGATCAAACTGATTCATGTGTGCTCCTTTAGTAGCCACTTAAAAACACTTCGAAGTCCAAATAACTGAGCCAAAGGTAGAAACCACCGACCGCGATACTTTTCCTACAAAGTTTCTGCAGAGGTTCTGCAGGGTTTCTGCAAAGTTTGTGCAAAGTTTGTGCAAAGTTTGTGCAAAGTTTGTGCAAAGTGGTGCCTGGTGCAAAGTAGGTAACCCGCAAAGTGGTGCTACCAGGGCAATTTCTTAATCCGCCTTTTAACTCACATTCATTTTGCACCCAAAAAGCCGATCCGGCAGCGCAACTATAAGCGGCAACTACCGGATCGGCTTAAGGGTTCTAAAGAAGACTCTGGGCGGAGGCGTTCCCTAGCTGAAAATCTGTTCCTGAATAGCGCGCAAGGTTGCAGCGGAATGCTGAAAGCGCTCCATTTCGTGATCGCTGATTTCAAGCTCAACCACGCGGCGAATGCCGTGGCGGTTAATCACAGCAGGGGTGCCGATGTAGATATCTTCTTGTCCATATTCACCGTTGAGCAGCGCAGATACTGGAAGCGCAACATCTTGGTTTTGCAGAACTGCGCGGGTGATGCGAGCCAGTCCCATGCCGATGCCATAGGAAGTAGAGCCCTTGGCGTCGATGATGTGATAGGCGGCGTCGCGAGTATCTTCAAAGACCTTTTCCAGGCGGGAGCCCAGCTCAGGGTCCTTTTCCAGAAGCTTGCGCAGGGATACACCGGCGATGGTGGCAGAGGACAGCACTGGGAGTTCGGTATCTCCGTGTTCGCCAATGATGTAGGCGTGGATGGAGCTTGGGGCTACCTCATAAAGTTCGCCCAGCATATAGCGGAAACGGGCGGAGTCGAGGACGGTGCCGGAACCGATGACGCGGCTGTGATCCAGGCCTGAGAATTTCCAGACGGCGTAGGTCAAGATATCAACTGGGTTGCTGGCCACCAGGAAGATTCCATCAAATCCGCTGGCCATAACATCGCCAACGATGGACTTCATAATGTTGACGTTTTTATCCACCAGTTGCAGGCGGGTTTCACCGGGCTTTTGGGCGGCACCAGCGCAAATGACCACCATGGCAGCGTCGGCGCAGTCGGCATAGGTTCCCTTGGTGATGCGGGTGCGTGATTCTGCCCAGACAACGCCGTGGTTAAGGTCCATGACATTGCCTTCGAGCTTCTTTTCATCAATGTCGATGATAGCCAGGTGATCGCTGTATCCTTGGTTGACCAGTGCGTATGCATAGGCAACTCCGACGTCGCCAGCACCAATAAGAACGATCTTGTTTCCGACTGTCTCTTTCATATTTAACCCAAATCCTCACTTGCCTTGGCCGGGCAGGCTCAGAGTTTTCGATGGAGCTAATGCCCGGAAATCTTCTTACATGTTTAATTATGCCTGATTTTCAGGCCAGGAACTGCCCGAACGGATATTTCTTTAGAGTTGAAAACATCACATATTTTCTCCGACAATTCACCAGAAAATTCGTCAGCTGCGAGACTACAATGCTTGCACTGCAGGCCATCAGAACTTCTGCCATCATGCCAAGTATGGTTTCGCTCCCTAGACTAGCGTCACTGCTGCGTCCGCGCCGTACTTCCGGGCCACAACCTTCCAGGTCCCTCCTTAAACCAGGCACCGCTCAACCCGGCGGAAAACCAGGTAAGCCCGCAACTGTCGCCCCCAAAGCCCTAAGCAGAGCCACCAGCAAAGCCCTCAGCAGAACCGCAAGCAAAGCCCTCATCTTTGGCCTCCGCCTCAGCGCAGAGCTGATTCCGGGCATTCGGATGTCGCCCACCCAGCATAAAATCCTGCCCGCCAATATGGGCGCAGGTTTTTTGGGAGCGGAAATCGCCACTTGGTGGGCACTTTCGCCTTCGCTTTTGCCCCGCCCTTGGTGGGTGCAGGCTTCCAACCTGGCAGTGCTACAAACTGTGGGACACGCTTCGGCCACGGCCATTCATTCCCTATTGCCCCATCCCCGGCGCGGTCCTTTAAAACACCTTAACCGCGGCTTTTATACTGCTTCCCACCTTGTTATCGGAGCTACCACGGCGATCACCACCATTGTGGGCTTGCGGCGCCAAAACACCCAGAACAAATTATTGGGTGTGCCCCACACCACTTTGCTAAAAACCGCGGGCGCCATCATGCTCGGCACCGCCGGTTATGGGATCGCCCTGCTCAGTGGCGAGGTCCTGCAACTCACCATTTACCGCCTCCGCATTCTCAGCAGGCACATTTTGCCGTCTTGGGTGCGCTGGCTCAGCTGGCCACTATCGGTCGTAGGACTCACCGCTGCCCTGGTTTTGCTGAGTAATCGCGTATTCCTCCGCCGCATGCTCAACAAAGCTGCACGTCAAGCGGCATATTTGAATCAACTCATCTTCCCCGGCACCGAACAACCCTGGGAGCCAGAGCGCTCGGGCAGCCCCTGGTCCTATGAGAGCTGGAGTGCGGTGGGCTCGCAAGGCCGCGCCGTCCTTTCGGGCGGGCCCCGGCGTACAGATATAGCCAGCACCATGGGATTTTTGCCCACTGAAGTCCATGAGCCGATCCGCGTTTTTGCAGGTCTAGTACCCGGCCGCTCCCCACAGGAACAAGTCCGTCTCATCATCGCCGAGCTTCATCGCACTGGCGCCTTCCGTCGCGATATTTTTGTCATTCACACCTCCACCGGCACCGGCTGGATCACCGACTGGTCAGTCGACACCGTGGAATTCCTCAGCGCTGGCAATTGCGTGAACATCTCCATGCAATATTCCTACCTCCCCAGCGCGCTGAGCTGGTACAAAAACAACGAGGCCCCCATCAATGCAGCGCGTTTGCTTATCGACGCCGTCCGCGCCGAGCTGGCACAGCTCCCCACCGGGGCGGGAGCGCCCCGGTTGTATCTGGCGGGTGAGTCCCTTGGGGCATATGGCACTGCGGCGGCATATGGGCGCGTCGAAAAGCTGCTTGAGGTGGCAGATGGTGTTTTGTTGTCTGGCACCCCGCGGTTTTCGGATGCCATGCAGGAGTTGGTGGCGGCGCGCGATGCTGAATCCTCGCAGCGTATGCCGGTTTTTGCGAGCGGCAAACATATTCGTTTTGTCGCCACCCCGAAGCATTTGCACACGGCAAATGAGTGGGAATTTCCGCGCATGATCGTGGCGCACCACATTTCCGATCCCATTGTGTGGTGGGATTTGGAGCTTTTTATCCGTCAGCCGGAATGGCTCAAACACCCAGCTCAAGACCATGTTGATGTGTTTCCGCGGCTGCGCTGGCTGCCTTTTGTCACCGGTTGGCAGGTGGCTTTGGACATGGCGAGCTCAGTGACGGTTCCCGGTGGTCACGGCCATAATTACCATGCCGAGTTCATCGATTATTGGGCCGCGATGCTGGGAGACCTGACTGTGACTGAGCAACAGCGGGAGAAAATTGTCGACTGGATCCGCAGCAATTCCATTAAGCGCTAGTCTGAGAAACCATGACCCACGCAATTATTTTTGATCTTGATGGCACCCTCGTTGACCACCATTCCGCAGCCCAAGCGGCCTTGGAGGTGTGGTCACCAACCTTGGGCATTGAGCCCGATTTTCCGCTGTGGGCGGAATTGGATAAGTGGGGTTTTGGGCGTTTCGAAAGGGGCGAAACCACCCAAATGGGCCAGCGCCGCGACCGCATTCGGGCCTATACCAAGCGGGAGCTTAGCGACGCAGAATGTGATGAAATCTATTCCGGATATCTGCGCGCCTATGAGCAGAATTGGACTGCCTACCCCGATTCTCAAGAAGCCTTAGAAAAAGCAATTGCGACCGGCTGCCCGGTAGGAATTTTGACCAATGGTGCCCAAGCAATGCAGCAGGACAAATTAGATCGCACTGGTTTAGCTCGCCCGGAGTTGGTGATGCTCGCTGCCAGCACCTTGGATTCCGCTAAACCACGGCCTGAAATGTATAGCCGCGCCTTGGAATTCCTCAACGCCACCTCCGCCACCATCATTGGCGATGACTGGGTTAACGACGTCGAAAAGCCCCGTGAGCTGGGCTGGACCGCAATCTATATTGACCGCAGTGGCACGGACCCCCGCGCCGATATTCAGTCTTTGGGTGAGTTGGACTTTTAGTGGCATAAACTTGTACAAGATGTACAATTGCAGTATGCGTGTCAAAGCCACCACAAGCCAATTTCGCAATGAACAAAGTCGCTATCTTGATATCGCCCAACGCGTACCTGTTGCAATTCTAAGTCGAGGTACCCGACCTCGTGCTGTTGTCGTTTCACCAGAATTCTATGAACGTGCCATGCGGGCGCTGGAGCATTTTGAGAACATCCAGGCAGCTGAGGCAGCCCGTACCGAATCCGGAGAAATTTCCAACGCAGAGCTTAAAGCAGAACTCGGGATCGACTAAGACACATTGAAATGCCTTCATACTCGATCAGTTATAAAAATTCTGCCGCTAAAATTTTACGCAAGTTAGAGCCCTAAGATCAGCGACGAATTATAAACGCAATCGAAACACTAGCTTCAAACCCACGTCCAGCAGGGGCAAAAATGCTCCAAGGTGGCGCTGGGGAATTACGTATCCGAGTAGGTGCATTCCGAGTCATTTATGAAATTCACGATGAAAAACTAATAGTTTTAGTACTTCATCTGGGGCACCGTAAAAAGTCTATCGACATTTTTGATTACGCTTAAGGGAGAGTTGCTGACATATCAGCACTCACCCGCATTATTTTGCGCAGACAAAGGAGAAATACATGAAAATTGGTGTCGTTCTAGGCAGCATCCGTGAAGGCCGTTTTGGTGCAGGAGTTGCTGAGTGGGTCATGGGCCAGCTCGCTACCCGCAACGATGAGGGCGTTGAGTACGAGCTCATCGACCTCAAGGAATTCAACGTTCCACTGCTAGAGAGCGCAGTTGTCCCAGGTGCTGCCAACAAGCAGTACGACGATGAGAATGTCACCAAGTGGTCCCAGGCAATTGATGCTTGCGATGCTTTCATCTTCATCACCCCTGAGTACAACCACGGTGTTCCAGGTGCTTTCAAGAACGCTTTTGACGTTCTGGGCTCCGAGTGGTTCAACAAGCCAGTCGGCTTTGTATCCTATGGTGCAGCCGAAGGTATCCGCGCAGTTGAGCAGTGGCGCCAGATTGTTGCCAACTTCAACATGTTCAATGTCCGCGCACAGGTTTCCTTCTCCATCTTCACCGAGGCAAATGAGAACGGTTTCGCTCCAAACGAGCGTCGCGCAGGCGAATTCGCCGGTGTTGTTGACTCCCTCCTGCAGGCATTGAATAAGTAGTGCACATGCCATACTGGGTGATGTGAAAGCACATGAAATTGTGATGGACTGGGTCACCGCTGAACTTCAAAGCGGTCAACTCAGCATCGGCGATCACCTGCCCAGTGAGCGCGCACTTGCCGAAACCCTCGGGGTTTCTCGCAGCTCTTTGCGGGAAGCCCTGCGGGTATTGGAAGCGCTTGGCACCATCACCACCAGTACCGGTTCCGGACCCCGTTCAGGAACCATCATTAACGCCGCTCCAAGTCAGGCACTTTCTTTGTCGCTAACCTTGCAGCTGGCCACCAGCCAAGTTGGCCATGGCGATATTTATGAAACCAGGCAGCTTTTAGAAGGCTGGTCTGTGCAACATTCCAATCCCGCCCAAGTGGAATGGGAAAAGGCCGAGGCCCTCCTCGATGCCATGGATGATCCCGAGCTCCCACTGGAGGAATTCCTCCGCAAGGATGCCGAGTTCCATATTTTGCTCTCCAAGTCTGCATCCAACCGCCTGATCAGCACACTAATGGATGCCCTACGTATTTCCATTGCAGAACATACTGTTACCCGCGCCAAGGCACTGCCCAATTGGCCGGAAACTGCGGCTCGTCTCCAGCAACAGCATCGCGCTATTTTGGCTGCTTATAAAGCTGGCGAGCGCAGCACCGCAGCAGAACTTATCCAGCGCCATATTGCTGGTTACTATGAGGAAACTGCAGATGCGAGTGCCGCATGACCAAAACACTCTGGGCTACCAGTGATTTGCATGTGACGTTTAAAGAGAACCAAGCAACCGTCGACAAGCTCTCCTCCAGGGACCCGGGGGACTGGCTGATTGTCGCCGGCGACGTTGCCGAGCACATCCCCGATGTGGTGCGCACAATGGCGCAGCTGGTCAAGCGTTTCCACACGGTTATTTGGGTGCCCGGAAACCACGAGCTTTTTAATCGCAAAACTGACCGCATTAACGGCAAAGCGCGCTATCGTTCGCTGGTGGGGCAGCTGCGCGCGCTCGGTGTGATTACCCCGGAGGATCCTTTTCCCACCTTCGGCGGCGTGACTATTTGCCCGCTTTTTACCCTTTATGATTATTCCTTCCGGCCGGTGGGGTTGAGCGCAAAACAGGCCATTGCGCAGGCCAAGGTCAAGCTTGATGATGAGCTCGCCATCGCGCCCTATGTGGATATCCAGCAGTGGTGTGCAGAACGCCTGGAATACTCCACTACCAGGCTTAATGAGGTCAAAGGCCCCAAAATTTTAGTCAATCACTGGCCCTTGGTTATTGAGCCCACGCACCGTTTAATCAACCGCGATATTGCCCTGTGGTCTGGAACCACCGCCACCCGTGATTGGACCCTAAAATACAACGCGCTCATGGCCATTCACGGTCACCTGCACATTCCAGCGGAAACGCGGGTTGATGGCATTAGCCATGTGGAAGTCTCACTTGGTTATCCCTTTGAAAAACATCCGCCGCATGTGCAGCGACCCTGGCCTTTCCCTGTGATGGAAATTCCCTAAACTTTTTGGCGTTCCGCGGGAACTTTTGGCAGGGGCATTTTGGGGGTTTTGGCCACAATTTTGGCGGGAACCGTGGCACAAGCTTGCTCGACTACTAAGCCATGACCAATACACTTCGGGATTCCGCGGCAGCGCACAACGCCGCGCCCAAGAACATCGGCGGGCTCGGGAGCGCCACCGCCATGGTGCACCGTTTGCACACCATAGCGGGCATTTTTGTGGCACCGCTGTTGCTTATTGCAGCTTTGAGCGGCTTCTTCTACGCCCTCGCCCCATCCCTTGAAAACGTTGTTTACCAGCGCGAACTCAGCGCCACCTCAGGTTTGCCCGCGCACCCCCTCGCCGCGCAAATCGAGGCCGCGCAGTCAGCGCGCCCAGACCTCACATTCAGCTCCGTCCAGGTATCAGACGACTCCACCGCAACCACCCGGGTGCTTTTCGACGACCCCACGCTGCCGAGTTCCAGCTATAGGCAGGCAGTTTTTGTTGATCCTGGCTCTTTGGAAGTAACTGGTGAGCTGGTCCAATATGGTTCCTCACGCGCTTTGCCTTTAAGGTCTTGGATTTCCGAAGGCCATCGCCGCCTATGGCTCGGTGAACCCGGACGCATTTACTCCGAAATGGCCGCCTCCTGGTTGGGTATTTTGGCACTAGCTGGCGCATGGATGTGGTGGACTCAGCGCCGCAAGAAGTCTGGCAGCTCTGCACGCGCTCGTGCAAAGAAGTGGCATTCAACGGTGGGAATTTGGTTGCTACCGGGCTTTTTATTTCTCACCATTAGTGGTTTGACCTGGTCCATGTTTGCTGGCACCAACATTGGTGAGCTTCGCGCCCAATTAGGCTGGGTAACTCCCAAACCGGAAGTTGCCATTAGCACCGCCATGCCGGAAATGGCAGATATGGCGAGCATGGCTGGAATGTCGGCAAATCATCATATGGAGGCAATGGCCTGGTCAGGCGCGGATATCTCGCAGGCAGATACGGTGTATTCAACGGCGCGGGAGGCGGGACTCACCGGAGTTCTGGAACTCACCGGCCCAGCTGATGCCAATAGTGCATGGGTGGCAAGTGAAATGCGCCAAGCCTGGAAAATGGAAAACGATGCCGTCTCCATTAATGGAGCTACCGGCGTAATTGTGGATACCGTGAATTTTGCCGATTGGCCCTTGGCTGCACAACTAACAGCGTGGATTATTCAGCTCCACATGGGCACGCTATTTGGGTTGCTCAATCAGATTGTGATGACGCTTATTGCCCTCGGGCTCTTTGCGATCATCTGTTGGGGCTACCTCATGTGGTGGCGCCGCGGTAAGGCGGGCAAACCCGGGCGCCTGCCAGCAGCCGGACAGTGGCGTAAAGCCTCGCCTTTTGCCCTGGCAGCGGTTGGTATTTTCACCTTGGCCTATGCCATTATGGCTCCGCTTTTTGGCATTAGTTTGATTGTCTTTGTGGTACTCGATGCCATCATTCAGCGAGTTCGTTCCCTCAGCTAGCTCAGCACAGCCCCAGCGCAACCCCAAAACCTCCGCTTATGCAGGAGGTTTTCTGCGTTTACACCCCTGCCACCATACCCCCGCCATTACCCCTATTTTCTGCATCTCATTGACTTTAAAAGGTGACTTGCCTTACATTTTTGTGGTCAGACCACATGGTTTGGCCACACTGCCGGCGACCACACCCAACCCCTGCATCGAGATGAGGTCACTTTGACAACCACAACCCCCACTCAGACCCCCGGGTCTGAACAAACTCCCAAGCTCAACAAGCGCGTCTTGCTGGGCAGCTTGAGCGGTAGCGTTATCGAATGGTTCGACTTCCTGGTGTATGGAACCGTCGCTGCGCTGGTGTTTAACAAGATGTATTTCCCCAATGACAATGCCTTTGTCTCCACCATCTTGGCCTATGCCTCATTTTCCTTAACCTTCTTCTTCCGTCCCCTCGGCGGCGTCATCTTCTCCCACATCGGCGACCGCATCGGACGTAAGAAAACCCTGTTTATCACCCTCATGCTCATGGGTGGCGGCACCGTGGCCATTGGCTTGCTCCCGGATTACAACACCATCGGCATCTGGGCCCCAATTTTGCTGGTCTTCCTGCGCATCCTGCAGGGCATCGGCATCGGCGGCGAATGGGGCGGCGCACTCCTACTGGCCTATGAATACGCACCCAAGAAGCAGCGCGGACTTTATGGCGCAGTACCCCAAATGGGCATTTCCCTCGGCATGCTGCTGGCAGCCGGCGCGATCTCTGCACTGACCCTCATGCCTGAAGAAGACTTCCTCACCTGGGGTTGGCGTATTCCTTTCATCGGCTCCATCGTGCTGGTCTTTATCGGCCTAGCCATTCGAAACGGCCTGGATGAAACCCCTGAGTTCAAGCGCATCCGTGAATCCGGCAACCAGGTAAAGCTGCCAATTAAGGAAGTTGTTACCAAGTACTGGCCAGCAGTGTTGGTCTCTATCGGTGCCAAGGCTGCAGAAACCGGACCGTTTTATATCTTCGGCACCTATGTGGTTGCCTATGCCACCAACTTCCTTAATATCCGCGATAACCTGGTGCTTTTGGCCGTGGCTTGTGCAGCACTGGTGGCCACCATCTGGATGCCACTTTTTGGAGCTTTCTCCGATCGGGTCAACCGCGCAGCCCTGTACCGCGCCTCGGCAATTGCCACCATCATCTGCATCGTGCCTTATTACCTGATCCTCAACACCGGCCAGCTGTGGGCACTTTTCCTCACTACTATCGTCGGCTTCGGAATCCTCTGGGGCAGTGTTAATGCAATCCTGGGCACCGTTATTGCAGAAAACTTCGCTCCTGAGGTCCGCTACACCGGCGCTTCCCTGGGTTATCAGCTAGGAGCTGCCATCTTCGGCGGCACGGCACCGATTATCGCAGCGTGGCTGTTCGAGGTTTCCGGTGGTCAGTGGTGGCCAATCGCCCTCTACGTCACCGGCTGCTGCCTGATCTCTGTGATCGCATCATTTTTCATTAAGCGCGTGGCCCACCAAGAAGCCTAAGCTGGAATTATCACCCCAAAAACCTAGAAAGGACCTCCCCACATGGTTCAGCGTCAGCTCCCCCACCCAACAGAACTTCTAGAACTTATGAAGTTTAAAAAGCCTGAGCTAAATGGCAAAAAGCGCCGCCTTGATTCCGCACTGACCATTTATGATCTGCGCAAAATCGCTAAGCGCCGCACCCCAGCAGCTGCTTTTGATTACACCGATGGCGCTGCCGAAGGTGAAATCTCCATCAAGCGCGCCCGCGAAGCCTTTGAAAATATCGAATTCCACCCCGATATTTTGAAGCCAGCCACCAATGTGGATACCTCCACCGAAATCCTGGGCGGCAACTCCGCGCTGCCTTTTGCCATCGCTCCCACCGGCTTTACCCGCCTCATGCAGACCGAGGGCGAAATTGCAGGTGCTGGCGCAGCAGGAGCAGCAGGTATTCCTTTTACCCTCTCAACCTTGGGCACCACCTCTATTGAGGATGTCAAAGCCACCAACCCCAATGGCCGCAACTGGTTCCAGCTCTACGTTATGCGCGAGCGCGAAATCTCCTATGGCCTGGTGGAACGCGCTGCAGCTGCCGGTTTTGATACCTTGATGTTCACCGTGGACACCCCAGTTGCTGGCTACCGCATCCGCGATACTCGCAATGGTTTCTCCATTCCACCGCAGCTCACCCCAGGTACTGTGCTTAATGCCATTCCACGTCCTTGGTGGTGGATCGACTTCCTCACCACCCCAACCCTGGAATTCGCATCTCTTTCCACCACTGGCGGTACCGTTGGTGACCTACTCAATAGCGCCATGGACCCCACCATTTCCTATGAGGACCTAAAAATCATCCGCGAAATGTGGCCCGGCAAGTTGGTGGTTAAGGGCGTGCAAAATGTCCCCGACGCCGTCAAGCTTATCGACGAAGGCGTCGATGGCCTCATCCTTTCCAACCATGGTGGACGTCAGCTGGATAGGGCTCCGGTTCCATTCCAGCTGCTGCCACAGGTCCGCCGCGAAGTTGGTGCAGATCCCACCATCATGATCGATACCGGCATTATGAATGGTGCCGATATTGTGGCCTCGATTGCTATGGGCGCAGATTTCACACTCATTGGCCGCGCTTACCTCTATGGACTCATGGCTGGTGGACGCGCCGGTGTTGATCGCACCATCGCAATCCTACGTTCTGAGATCACCCGCACCATGGCACTGCTGGGAGTGTCTTCCATCGAGGAGCTGGAGCCACGCCACGTCACCCAGCTCACCAAGTTGGTACCAGTGTCAAATAATGTAAAAAACCTTAGTGACCTGGTCTAACCAAGGCGAGCGGGGTTGCGTCGAAAAGCGCTTTATTTAAGCAGCCACGGCGCGGCTGCCACAATGAGTGCTGCGGTCCCGCGGTCCAGGGTGGGCTGCAGGTCCGGCACAAACGCCGGCGAGTGGTTGCCCGGCGCGTTGACCTGATCGGCAAAACCGCCGAGGCCCCAGAAGGTATAGGGCGTGCCAAAGGCATCGGGGATGATAGAAAAATCCTCCGAGGCCGGCACCGGCGCCAGCTCCACCGAATCCGCGCCGAAGTACTCATCAACTGCCGCCCGCACCCGCAGGGTGGCATTTTCCTCATTCTGAGTCAGCGGGAAGAGGTCATAATAACGGAACTCCGGAGGCTGCGGACAGCGCGCGGCCTCGCATTCATTAATGATGATGCGCTCGATCGCCTCATGCAGGTGGGCTGCAACTTCCTTGTTAAACGCGCGAGTATTTAGCTGCAGCACCGCGGTTTCCGGAATGATATTGGACTTGGTGCCCGCATGAAAACTGCCCACCGTCAGCACCGCAGTCTCCGCCGGCGCAATTTCCCGGGCCACCACCGACTGCAAACGCGAAATAATTGACGCGCCCAGCACAATCGGGTCCACGCTCAAATGCGGCATCGACCCATGACTACCTTTGCCATGCAGCGTGACCTCAATCGACGCGGCCTCAGACATCACCGCACCCACCCGGGTGCCCACCGCCCCGCCGGGCAAGCTGGACAGCACATGCTGACCCAGGTACACCTCAGGCTTAGGGAGCTTGTCGACGATTCCCTGCTCGACCAGCAATTGGGCGCCAGCGGCGATTTCCTCAGCAGGTTGAAACACCGCCATAAACGTTCCCGACCACGCTGCGCGCTGATTGAGTAACGCCTGGGTAGCACCCAAAAGCGCGGTGATGTGAAAATCATGCCCACAAGAGTGTGCAACTGGAGTTTCTTGGCCAGTGTTTTTATCAATTTGGGTGGCACCAGTGGCTGCGTAATCCTTATCGCAGCGCTCAGCCATCGGGAGTGCATCAATATCACCCCTAGCTGCAACAACAGGGCCTTCACCATTTTCGATCAGCGCCACCACACCGGTTTCGCCCAGGCGGTAGATGGTTTCTACGCCATAGCTTTTGAGCTCTTGTTCAATGCGCGCGGAAGTTTCAAACTCCTGCAGCGATAGTTCAGGGTGCTGATGAAAATGCTTGTAGAGCTCTTCGCGCTCGGCACGATTATGCTCTAGTTCTGCCAAAATGACGTCTAGCTGGGGGTGCGCCATCGGTGGGCTCCTTGCTTATTAAAGGAAGAGGTTGGAGCCCAAAATAGTGGTTTTAGCCCTGCTGCGCATCCACCCCACAAGGAATGCCTGTTGAGTGATGAGGGCAGTAGCCGTCAGGGTTCTTGTCCAGGTACTGCTGGTGGTAATCCTCAGCCAGGTAATAGTCCTCTGGCTTAATCACTGCGATCTCAGTGGTGATCTCGCCAAAACCGTGCTGTTTGAGGGTCTCACCATAGGATTTGACCAAGGCGCGGACGCGTTCGGCTTCTTCTTCAGTTTCGGTGTAATACGCGGAGCGGTACTGCGTTCCTACGTCATTGCCCTGGCGGAAACCCTGGGTGGGATCGTGGGCTTCGAGTCCACGCGCTACCAGCTGCTCTAATGAGATCTTTTCTGGATCATAAACAACCTCAACGATCTCGGTGTGGCCGGTGCGACCAGAACACACCTCACGATAAGTGGGGTTGGGGGTATAACCGCCGGCATAACCTACTGAGGTGGAATCCACGCCTTCCATCTTCCAGTACATCTGCTCCACACCCCAGAAACAGCCCAAGCCGATCCAGATGCGTTTTTGTCCCTCTTTCCAAGGGCCAGTAACAGGGGTTCCTAAAACAGTATGTGGTTGGGGATCTTTTAAGACCGGGTGGCGGCCACCTTTAAGAGCTTCTTCGGGGGAGACCATCACAGGTTCTGGGGCAAAAAACCATGCCATTGCGCGCTAATCCTTTCAAACTGAATTAAAGCTTTAAATTCTAATTTTTGCTTTTGAGTTCGACTTTGAGGCCGACTCTACTCCCCTTTTTAACACCGCTGGTCAGCGATATATTTCCACAAGATTCAGCCTGTTTACCTGGAATGATGTGATTTTGGGGAGGATCAATAGGAATTTTTAACAAGTTGTTGCATTATCAACAAAAAGGCCTATCATTGTTTATAGCGCTTCCGAGTGACTCCCAAAGATGGTCATGGATGTCCCCTGTGAACTGGACTTCTGAAGATTATCCAAAAGATGTATATGCTCGGTTCCGTACCCTACGAAAGGAAAATCACATGGCTGTTTATGAACTACCAGAACTTGATTACGCATACGACGCTCTTGAGCCTCACATTGCTGCAGAGATCATGGAGCTTCACCACTCCAAGCACCACGCAACCTACGTTGCTGGCGCTAACGCTGCACTCGAGGCACTAGAGAAGGCACGCGAAGAGGGCACCAACCCTGACCAGATCCGTGCACTGTCCAAGAACCTTGCCTTTAACCTTGGTGGACACACCAACCACTCCATCTTCTGGAAGAACCTTTCCCCAAATGGTGGCGGCGAGCCTACCGGTGAGCTGGCTGAGGCTATCAACCGCGACTTCGGTTCTTTTGCTAAGTTCCAGGATCACTTCAACTCCGCAGCTCTTGGCCTTCAGGGCTCCGGCTGGGCAGTTTTGGGTTATGACCACATCGCAGGCCGCCTCGTTATCGAGCAGCTGACCGACCAGCAGGGCAATGTCTCCGCTGACCTCACCCCACTGCTTATGCTCGATATGTGGGAGCACGCTTTCTACCTGCAGTACAAGAACGTAAAGGCTGATTACGTCAAGGCTGTATGGAACGTCTTCAACTGGGATGACGTAGCAGAGCGTTTCGCAGCTGCTTCCAAGTAAGCACCTTCCCTTGAAGCTCCTTTAGAGCTTGGGGAAATATTTAAGCCGCTGCCTTTTGGCAGTGGCTTTTTGCATGGCTTAGTCCAGCTTCCGCGCCACATAGAGCTCGGATTCACGGTCTCGGAAGGACTAGTGAATCCGAGAAATTTAGGGTCCTTCCCAGGGTCGTGAATCCGAGAGATTTTCCCTGGCCTAGTTCCTTTAGTTCCGGCCCTCGCCAAACACTTCCAGATCCTCCGGGGCTCCAGCAACAATAATCTGGTCGCCTTCAGACAGCACACTGGCATTATCAATCGGCTGCCACATGCCTAGAGCTGGGCGGATAGAAACTACGCGCACACGATAACGCTGCCACAGTTTCTGGGAATCAATCGGCTTACCCACCATCGCTGCTGGTGGTGAGAGCTTGATCATTCCATAATCTTCATCAAACTGCGCGAAGTCTTTAAAGCGGCCACCAATAAGGTGGGCTACTCGGCGTCCGGTATCGCGTTCGGGGCGCACCACATTATGCACACCCACCTGGGTCAAAATTTTGGCGTGAGCATCGGAGTCAGCCTTGGCCCAAATATTCGGGATTTCCAGGTCAACCAGGTTTGAGGCCGTGAGCACGGAAGACTCCAAATCAGAGCCAATGCCCAGCACCACTCTTTCCACCTCATGCACACCAAATTGAATAAGGGTTTCGCGGTCGGTGGTATCGCCAGTGGCAGCATCCGCCAAGAAGGAAGAGCACTCCTGCACCAGGCGCGCATCAGAATCCATGCCGAGTACTTCTACGCCATGGCTGGAAAGCTCCTCTGCCAGCGAGGCACCAAAACGGCCCAGGCCTAAAACCACTACTGGTGGGATGTCGATGCGAGCGCGATTGCGATTGTGGCGAATCGGATTAACCAATGAAAGGCCTTTCTTCGGGGTATTCAAAACGTCGGGTGTTGTTTCTAGCGGCTAGGGCAACCACCAGGGTGACAGGACCAATGCGTCCCAGGTACATAACAACGCAGAGGATGATTTGGGAAAGATCGCTCAGCGAAGCAGTAATTCCAGTAGAAAGCCCCACGGTGGCAAAGGCGGAAATGACCTCAAAGATTACTTGATCACCTGTCATCTCGGGGTTCAAAATTCTTAGGGCGCCCACGGCCAGGGTAACCAGTGTGAGGCTGGTTGCAGCCACTGCAAAAGCCTGGCGCACCACTGGTTGACCGATGGTGCGGTGACTAATGGTGGCATGACGATCACCACGAACCTCGGCCATAATCACAGCAAAAAGCACCACTGCGGTGGTGATTTTGATACCACCTGCAGTACCTGCGGAGCCACCACCAATAAACATCAAAAGATCCGTGCCCATGAGGGTCACCGGATGAAATTGGGCATAGTCAAGAGAGTTAAAACCCGCAGTACGTGGGGTCACACCCTGGAAAAACGCCGCCAGCATTTTGGGGCCAAAGGGTAGTCCTGCGAGGGTGTTGCGCCATTCAAAAATCAGCATCATCAAGAACCCGACCACAATCAGCACTGCGGAGCCGACCACAGTAATGCGGGTGGTAACGGATAGGCGACGGTCACGCTGGCGTCCACGCCCACGCACAATATCCATGCCACGACCCCAGAGTTCAGCAACTACCGGAAAGCCCAAACCGCCGACAATGAGCGATGCTGCCAGCGGCAGGATAATCCAGGCATCGCCCACATAGGACATGAGGTTGTCACTGCGCAGGCCAAAGCCAGCGTTATTAAAGGAGGAGACTGCGTGGAAGAAGCCATTCCAAAGAGCTAATCCAAAACTCATGTCATAGCTCAGCCACAGTCTCAAGCTCAAAATGGCTGTCACAATCGCCTCGCACACCACCAAAATAAGCAGGGTGACCAGCAGTGTTTTGCCAATATCACCGGTGTTCAGTGAGCGGTTTTCTGCCAGGGTATTGCGGCGAGCTCTCAAACCAATGCGTCCGCTAACTAGCATGCCAGCCAGCGCGGTCAGGCTCATAATGCCAAAACCACCAGCTTGGATAAGCCCGGCAACAATGGCTTGGCCAAGTCCATTCCAATAACTTCCGGTATCAACCACCACCAAGCCGGTCAGGGTGACTGCGGAGGTAGCTGTAAAAAACGCAGTCAGCAGGTCTGCACGTTCGGCACTCACCGTGGCAGTCGGCAGGCTCAACAGCCCGGTTCCCACCGCGATAAGAACAATAAATCCGATCACCACCGTTTGGGGTGGGGAAAAATTAAAACGTCTTTGCCGTCTAAAACGGTCTAAGAGTCGAGTTTGGCTAAGGTGCACCGCGCTGATCGTAGTCCCCTAAATGACCCCTGCCAATAGTTATTGCAGATTATTTACCAATCTTGTTATTTCTGAGCGCAAAACGAGAATCCGCCACAAAATCTCTAAACACCTCCACTGCTGGCGCTGGTCCTGAATCAAGCCTCCACACCAGGCCCAAATCCCTAAAAGCGGCTGGCTCCAAAGGCCTCAAAACGATGCCTACGGTGGGCAAATAGGGATCATCCAAGGGCACAATTCCCACCCCTAAACCGGCGCTGACCAGACCGGCAACGGTGGTGAGCTCCATGGATTCAAACACCACCTGGGGTGAAAACGCGGCACGCGCTGCCAACTCGTCCATAAGCAGGCGAGTACCAAAACCCACCCGCATCGCCACAAAAGGTTCATCCTTGGCTTCCCGCAAATCAATAGCACCGTTCCCAGCAAGCCGGTGTCCTTCCGGAACCGCCAGCGCCAAACGCTGACGCAAAAGCGGAACCCACCCCAATTTCTCCCCAACTTCCGCAGGTCGCGGCCCCACCAAAGCTAAATCAGTGGCATCTGACAGCACCCGATCTACCAAATAGGTAGCCGCTGCCTGGTGTAATTGAAACTCCACTTGCGGGTGCTCGCTGCGGAAATGTCGAATCAGCTCTGGCACCATCCAGGTGCCCAAAGAGTGCATAAAATCAAGGCGGATTGTGCCCCGCTCCGGGTCCATCAGTCGCTTGATCTCAGTGTGAGCTGCCTCCACCTGCGCCACAATGCTGCGCGCATGCGCATAAAAAGCATGTCCGCGCTGGTTGAGCACCAGGGTGCGCCCAGCGCGGTCAAAAAGTGCGGTCCCTAAGTGCTTTTCGACGCGCCCGATGCGCCTCGACAAAGTCGGTTGTGGAATGCCCATCCGGTCAGCACTTTCACTTAAATGACCAGAAGCTGCCACCTCAATAAAGCTGCGGATATCCACAATTCTTAGGTCTTGGCCGTCATTGTCCATGCCCACAGCCTATATGCGCAAAACGCATGAAAAACAGTGATTTCACACATTTTACTAATGCATCAACCAAGCGCATGATGGTCACCATGAGCCAGGTGCGGGAAGAAACACAAACGCAGTACCGCGGAATTAGCCGTGGTACCCCTACCTATACGCGCGCTGTATTAGCGATCCTCGCTGCAGGCCTCGCCACTTTTAATGCGCTTTATTGCACCCAGGCCCTGCTGCCCACCATCACCGAAGAACTCAACATCAGCCCCAGCCAATCAGCTCTCACCGTCTCTGCAGGCACCGGCATGCTGGCGCTGTGCATCGTCCCAGCATCGATCCTCTCAGAGAAATTTGGGCGTTCTAAAGTACTGATCACATCTTTAAGCTTGGCCATTATTGTGGGTCTGATCCTGCCCTTTGTTCCCAATATCGCCCTACTAATCGCTTTGAGGGGACTCCAAGGCGCACTTTTGGCAGGTACCCCGGCAGTGGCCATGACCTGGCTTTCTGAGGAGATTAATCCCAAGGATCTCGGCCACGCCATGGGTATTTATATCGCTGGAAATACCGTGGGCGGGCTCATGGGACGCATGATTCCGGCCGGACTTTTGGAAATCACCCACTGGCAAAATGCCCTCTTGGGCAGTTCTTTGGCTGCGCTCATTTTTGGCATCATCATGGTTGCGCTGCTGCCCGCACAAAAGCTATTCCAGCCCAAGAAAATCACGCTGCGCCATGAACTCGCAGCGATGACAGCCCATTGGACCAACCCACGTTTAGCACTGCTTTTTGCGGTGGCTTTTATGGCCATTGGCTGCTTTGTTTCCCTTTATAACTACTTAGGGTTTCGCATGATTAAGGAATTTGGGTTAAGCGAGGTGCTGGTTGGAGCAGTATTTTTGATGTATCTCTCCGGCACCTGGAGTTCCATTCAAGCAGGAAAACTACGCCAAAAATTAGGCAATGGACCGGCTGCAATTTTCCTCGCCATCATCATGCTGCTGAGTGTGGTGGGTTTGAGTATTAATAATCTTTGGACCACCATCATTTCCCTCTTTGCTTTTACGGCAGCATTTTTTGCCCTGCACTCCAGTGCTTCCGGATGGATTGGCCTTATTGCCACCACCAACCGCGCCGAAGCCTCCAGCATGTATCTTTTTTGTTATTACTTAGGCTCCTCGGTGATTGGTTGGGCCTCTGGTTTTATCTTTACCCATATGTCTTGGACTATTTTTATGGCCTGGCTGGGCGCGCTCATCCTGGGTCTACTGGGCATCACCATTACCCTGGCAGCATTAGAAAAACGACGCCTCGATGCCTCAAGCACCAAGTAGTGGCGCAGACAGCGCACCCCGGCGCAGCCAGTGTCTTACCGCTGCAGTGGCCCGGCAATCATCGCCGTTATAACTGAGCAATTGCGCCCGCGCTGCCTCTGCTTCTGCTACCGGAGCGGTTGCTGCAATGAGGAAAGCATGCAGGCTGTCCTCACCGGCAAAATCTTCTTCCTCCCAGTGAAATCCCGCAGCAGGAGCTAGCTGTTTAAGGCCGAGACCTCCCGGTCCAACCAGTTGGGAGCGGGCCACGGCAAACATGTCATTCCAGCGGTCGGAGCTGATGAAGTCGCGGATTTCAGCCTCGCTGGGCACACCTTTGACCTTGCCGTGGAAGCGGCGCGCAGTGGATAACATCCAGTGGTTTTCACCATTGCTGGCATAACAAAAAACGCCAAAGGTTTGGCCCTCTTGCTGGGCTTTATCTCGGCGGGCTTTAAGCCAGGCCCAAAAGGCTGCAAAGTTTTCACCCTCGGCGGCTTCACCCAAACCGGACCAAATAACAAAAGGACGGTATTCTTCACCATCAAAAGCGCCCCATAGATAGGCACCTAAGTCCAAATAGGCTTCCACGTCCACATCAATTTCCACGTCGAAGCGTGGGGCTGCGGTGCGTTCCACGCGGCGCAGCACTGGGATTTCGGCGCGCCAAGCCTTCGCAATGTAGGAGATATCGCCCAGGGAGGCGTCGATAAGCGCCTGGGTGGTTAAGATTCCGCGCTCGCGGTAGGTATTGGCGCGGTCGCCGGAGAGGAAAAGGCTAATGTCATCGCTGGCGCGTAGTTCGGGTTCGCAGGTGGGCCAAAAACGGCAGGTGGAGCATTCTTTGACCCGGCGCGGGCCGGTGGGTGGTGGTTTGAGCAGCGCGTTCATGGTCGCCTGCGCATAACGGCTGACATCAATGAGGTAGGCCCACTCGCGGTCTTGGCCGATGAGCCCGCCCAGCTGTGATTCCGGTGCGCAGCCGGCAGCCTCCAGTCCCATCATTGCAAGGGTCAGGCGGTAGCCGTCGATGGTGTGGTGACGCGGGGCGGCGTGTACTTCCAGGGGTTGGCCCATCCCTAAACGGCCAGTGGCCAGCGCCTTCATGCTGCGGTGGGGGTTGGGGCGGGCAACTCGGTGGTTGCTCACCATAATTGGGGTATAACTACCGTCGGGATTGCGCACCAAAAGATCGGCAGTAACCTCCCACTCCACGCCATCAACAATGCCGCTAAAAACGGCACCGCTAATAACTGTCGCCTGCACAGCCAGGGCTTCGAGGGTGTCAAATTCTGCCAAATCAGCCCGCGGATCTAGGTCAATTCGCACAAAGGGAACTCGTCCGCGCTTTGCTGGTTGTGCAGGAACGCGGGCTAAAACCTCAGCTAGGCCAACCGCGCGGCGCTCCCTACGCTGCACAGTTGCCTCCAAAGGCTGCACCTCAGGGAAGCGTCGGCGCTGGATCTGACGGTATCTACAGCCCACCAGATCACTGGGCGTTAACCGCTGCGTATTTTCCGCTGCTGACCTTGAAGAGTGCATTGTTCCCACAGTGACATGAGCTTATTGCAATATCGTGGGTAAAGTTGAATCGAGAAGTCGAGAATAAGCCGACAGTAGAAAGAGTTGAATCAAAACATGGGCATTTTGGAAAAGGTTCGGGCCGCCAGGGCCAAGACCAAGGCAGAGATCAAAGCAGCTGAGCTGAAGGTTAAAACCGAGGCTAAAAATAAGGCAAAACTCGATCTTAAGCGCGAAAAGTTGCTGGTACAGGCAGAGAAGAATCTGCTGAAGGCTGAGGAAAAAGGCCTGAAGAAGCGCAATAAGCATGAGCTGAAGCTGGCTAAGAATATCCTCGAGCAAAAGCGCCAGGGCCGTCTTAATAAGGATAAGGTCAAGCGTTGGACCGGCACCGCGCGTTTGCTGGCACCTTTGCTGCTGCCTGTTTTTTATCGGGTTTCCACCGAGGCGCGCAACCAGATTGTGAAGACCAAGGCCAACCGCGCCGGCGTTACCCCAGAGCAGCTCAGCCAATTTGGCGGCCACTCCGCAGCACTCAAGGCCCGTATCCAGGGCGTGCGCGAGACCATTCAGACCTCTGGCCTGCCTTATGAATTCATCGAAGATGTCAAGGAGCGCCTCAATGAGCTCGAGGCTGCTGCTGCCAACTCCGATTTCATGACCCCGCAGCAGCGAGGCCGCGCCCACGAGTCCATTAATCGCGATCTGGCACAGGTTTCTGACCAGATCCAAGAGCGCTTGCTCGCCAAATAAAAAAATAACGCTTTTCGACGCCACCCCTCACCGTCTGTCTTAAGGGGCAGGGCGTGGGCGTCGAGAAGCGTTTTTAAAGTAGTCCCTGCTCGCGTGCGGAGGCGACTGCGGAGGTGCGGGAGCGCACACCCAACTTGTCATAAATGTGGACAAGGTGGGATTTGACGGTGGCCTCAGAGAGAAAGAGAATCCGGCCGATATCGCGGTTGGAGGATCCGCCGGCCACCAATTTCAGCACCTCAAGTTCGCGCGGGGTAAGTGAGGTTTTGGGGGTGCGCACGCGCGTCATCAGGCGGTTGGCCACAATCGGCGAGAGTGTGGAATCGCCTTCTGCGGCGGAGCGCACGGCTGCCAAAAGTTCTGCTGGAGGTGCGTCTTTGAGCAGGTAGCCCAAGGCTCCTGCTTCAATGGCACCCAAAATATCGGCATCGGTGTCATAGTTGGTGACAACCAGCACCCGCGGCGGATTTTCAATATTGCGCTTAATGGCAGCCGTAGCATCGGCACCGGTAGATACCTGCGTGCCCTGAACACCAGGACCAAAACGCAGGTCCATCAAAATCACGTCAATGCCGCCTTCATGGGCTGCTTGAACAGCGCCTTCGGCGGTGGAGACCTCGCCCACAACTTCGATGTCAGCTGCGCTTTCTAGAACGGCGCGAAGGCCGAGCCGGACAATCTCATGGTCATCAGCGAGCAAGACACGGATCATGGTGTGAACAAAGTCCTTCCCAATGGATTATTACCCTGGCGCGAGAGCCGAGGCTTTATCTTCAAGAGTGTAGGTGGGTAGATCAGTAGTACTTTAGTCTAGCCATAGCCTTCAACAGTTGGAGAATTCACTCGATTATTAGTTGGGTTCAACCGGCAGCGCTACCGACACCGCAGTGCCCTGTCCATAAGCTGATTCCACAATCACTTCACCATTGAGTTCGCGGGCGCGTTGATGCAGGGCGCTTAGTCCAATATGGCCTAAACCTGCAGGTTGAGCGCGTACCTGCTCGGGCTCAAAACCAACGCCATCATCCACCACGTCCAAGCGCACCTCATTGTCCTCATAGGTTAGGGTGACATGGCAATTTTTAGCCTCTGAGTGTTTGGCCACATTGGCAATCGCACCCTGGGCAATACGCAGCAAGGTGGCCTCAGTTTTCATAGGCAGTTGGCGTACATCGCCATCCACATTGATCACAAATTTAATGCCCAAAAGTGGCTGGGTAATTCGGTGCAAGGCATCACCCAAGGAGGTCTGCGCCAAGGCTGCTGGTTGTAGCGCTGCGATCATGGCGCGGGCTTCACTGAGATTATCCGAGGCAGTGGTGCGCGCCAGGCGGATTTTCTCCAGCGCTGCTGCATGGGGATCATGGGCTTCAGTCGTGGCCTGAATTTCCTGCTCTGCCACGTGTAACAACATCTGAATAGAGGAAAGCCCCTGGGCTACCGTGTCATGGATTTCATGGGCAATTCTTTGACGCTCGGCGGCGATGCCGGCATTTCTTTCCGTCTCAGCCAGCTGCGAACGGGTTTCAATCAGCTGATCAATGAGCTCTTGTTTTTCATTATTTACCCGCCACAGGGTGCGGAAAGCATAGTCAATGGCAATGGACACAACGGCCGATACCGCCGGCCCCATCACGCCACCCACCGTCAAACCATGGGGATACTGGCTGGCAATCGCGATGGCGGTGGCGCCAATGACCGCAATAATGCCACGCACATCCGGCATAACCTGCAGATATAGGAAAAACAGCGGGAAGAGCATATAGATGGAAATCGGCACGATCGGCACCATTATCACCCACACCAGGGTCAGCACAAAAAGCCATGCCAATTGCAGCGGATGGCTCATATCCACCCGTTTGGAGGAGCCCCAAAAATATAAAAATCCCCAGGCTAAAAGCAGCACACAGGCCAGCGCAAATAATGGCAGCGATAGGCGTGCGGAGGCGCCCAACCCCACGACCAGCAAGGTTGCCGTCATAATGTGGATGGAATTGCGATAACTCATCGCGCCCGGCTGGCCGCCGCGCTTGGCCAAATTTTCCACATCAAGTTCATTGCGCATGGATACCCGCTCAGGATCTAGGCTTGACTGCATGCGTCGTACATTACCTATTTCTGTGCTCAGCTCCATCATGGCGGCCACCATGGTGGCCGGTTGTTCCAGCCCCGCGCCGGCTCCCGAAGCCACCACCACACCTGCAGCACCCGCAGCCCCCGTGACTCCGGCGGAGGTTACGGACGGGGTGGGCGTCGATAAGCTGCCTTTTGATGCGCTGCCCGCCGTGGCGCGCACAGATCAGGTTGCCTGCCCCTACCTGGACACCGAGTGGGTGGCCGAAACTAACGGCCAGCGGGTCACGGGTTACGGCATCGACGAGCGCTTTTCGACGCCGTCCTGTGTGTTTTATTCTTTCCCCGAAGAGCCCCAGCTCACCGTAATTGTCCGTGAGATGGACTCGGTTGCCGAAGCAACCCAGGTTGTGGACTGGGCAGCGCCCATCGATTCCACCGAACCTGCCGAAGAACCCGCTGGCTGGTCAGGTGGACGTGGCGGTGGACAAGGCAATGGTGCGCTTTATGCCGTGGCCAAAGACAACACCGCAGTGGTGGTTTTTAGCAATCAGGAACAATCCCTCAAAGCCCAATTAGTGGCCGAGGAAGTCATTCAAAATCTAGGACTTTAAACCGCGACATCGTTGTAGGGCATCATCCCGGAGAGCCAGGGAAAAACAAATTCCATCAGCACAAAAAATACCGCTGCCAGCAGGGCCAAAACAGTAATGAGCTTGACGATCCAAGGGCCTGGCAAATAGTGCCATAACAGGGAATACATTTAGTTACTCTCCAATACTGCTGGGGTGGTGCCTTCAGTCTTTGGGATTTCCTCCACCAACATGCCGTGCACAATCATGCGCTGCGCATTTGAAAACTGCGGATGGCAGGTGGTCAGCGTAATCAGTGCTTCCGCGCCTTCAGCCACAGTGGTTTCCAAAAATCCCGGATTCGGATAAGTGGTATCAATGCTATCCGGGGTGGTGATGGAACGGCCCAGCACAGTGGAATAATCCCCGGTGCTCATCCTTTGTACCTGGGTCTCATTAAAACAGGGTGCTGCTTCTGCTTGACGAGACTGCGCATCCGTACTCATCGGCATCACGCGGTAGACATCCCAGGAATCATAGGTCTCAATAACAATGGCATCGCAGACATTAAGATTGCCGAGATCATTAAAGGGCGCGCCCTTGCCCACGCGGTGACCAGCTACTGCAAAGTTTCCAGCCTCGCCTGGCATTTGGGAATTTACATAGCGGCCAGGGCCTGCCAGCAGATCTTCCTCCGAGGTGCCCTCCACCACGGCGAAATTAAAATCCGAACCGAAGCTAGGGATATACAACCGCGCAAAAGCCTCTCCGAGCTGTGGAGTGAGCTGCTGACGAGGGTTGGCACGGAGATCATTCCACGTCTCATCAAGCTGCGCGCCAGCTACTTCTTGCTTCTGACTTGCTTCGAGATTGGTCCAATAAGCCTCATAAAAAGCAAAAAGAAGAGCCAGAACACCGATGGTTAGCAGGAGCTCTCCCAGGATGTGAGAAAAGCTAATCCGTGGCCTTTTCCCACGTCGGGGGCCCTGGGTGGCGGGTTGATCAGAAGTTTTGGTCATCTTCACAATATCTTTTTAAGGGGCTGAAGCATTTAGGTACCCAATGAATACTGCACGTACCATGAATAAGGTGCAATAGAAACGACACTTACGTGGGAAATTGTACCCCCTCACTAAGTATTTTCTCCTGTGATTTCCGGGCCTTTGAGGCCGTCCAGAAAGGCGAACACAATAGTGCTCGATATTTTGATTTATCCGGTGTCCGGTGTGATGAAGCTGTGGCACCTTTTGCTTCACAATGTCTTCGGTATGGATGATTCACTGGCGTGGGTTATTTCCCTCTTTGGTTTGGTCATCACCATTCGAGCCATCATCGCGCCCTTTACCTGGACCATGCTAAAAACAGGGCGTAAAACCAGCCAGCTCCGCCCCAAGCGCAAGGCCATTGAAGCAGAATACGCCGGCAAGCATGACGAGGCCTCTATTCGTGAGATGCAAAAGCGCCTTAGAGACCTCAACAAAGAAGAGGGCGTTAATCCCTTTGCCGGTTGTGTACCTATTCTGATTCAAACCCCGGTGATTATTGGCCTTTACTCGGCACTGCTACAAATGGCCCGCCCTGCAGGCGGTCTAGAAAACCCAGTGCTGCAACCGGTGGGATTCTTATCCACCGCTGAGGTGCAGTCCTTCCTCGAAGGACGTATTAACAATGTGCCCCTGCCTGCCTATGTTTCCATGCCGGCAGAACAATTAGCTTATTTGGGAACCACCAAGTCCGAGGTTTTGGACTTTGTGCTGCCACTTTTCATTGCCGCAGCGATCTTCACCGCCATTAATATGGTGATCTCGCTTTCCCGCAGCTACCAGACCAATAACTTTGGCTCCGGTTTTTCCAATGGCCTTTTTAAGGTCATGGTGGTGCTCTCTATTATCTCCCCGATTTTCCCACTTTCTTTGGGACTCACCGGGCCTTTCCCCATGGCTATCGCCCTGTACTGGGTGAGCAATAACCTGTGGACCTTCACCCAAAATGCGGTGATGACGCTCATCCTGCACAAGAAGCACCCCCTCACGGAGGAGTTCAAGGCACATCAGCGAGAGCAGCGAGAAGAATACCGCGCTGCCACCAAGGAGAAGCGGGAGTTCTTAGGCACCCGCCGCAAAAACCGCTTAATGATGGTGCTGCAGCCTTGGAAGGCCGCTGAGCTGCATGCTGTAAATGTGGCGTTGACCTCCGAACGCAATGAAAAGATCAAAGCTGAAAAAGCGGCCCGCAAGGAAATTGTGGAAAAGCGCCGGGAAACCCAGCGCCAGATGAACCGTGAGTCCATGGAAAAGCTAAAGCAGCGCCGTGCGCAGGTTCGCGCACAGAAGGCCAAGGCCCAAAAAGCTGGGCCGCGGAATACTGCCAGCGACGCCGGTCCGACTGACTTCCCCAATGATTCAAATGACACTGGGGACTCCGGGTCCTCTAGCTCAGACTCTGGGTCTGCTGGAGGTTCCGACGGTGGCAGCAGCGGTGGTGGAGATTAGATGGAGTAATCGGCTGGCGGGGCCGAAAGCAGCTGCCTAGCAAGGTCCCGCGCAGTTTCCAGCGGTCCAATATTTTGCACCAAGCGGGAACCTGCTAGCCCACCATCGAGGAACACCAGCAATTGATTCGCCTGAGTAGTTCCGGGATAACCATTCTTTTCGGTGAGAAGATTGGTGAGGGTTTGGTGACACCAGTGGCGGTGCTCCATTACAGCTGCCACAATGCCCTTTTCACTATCGCTTTCGGGGCGAGGATACTCATTGGCAGCGTTTTGGAAGTGGGAACCGCGGAAGCCTTTTTTAGGTTCTTCATCAATACACTGGTCAAAGAAGGCGATGATCTTATCTTCTGGATCCCGGAGACCATCGGTGCGTTCATGCCAGTGCTGGCGCCATTCTTGGTCGAGGTTTTCCAAATATGCAATGACGAGGGCGTCTTTAGAACCGAAAAGAGAATAGAGACTAGCTTTAGCCACGTCTGCTTCCCGCAGGATTCGGTCGATACCGATGACTCGGATTCCCTCGGTGGTAAACAAATTGGTTGCGCTATCGAGTAGTCTCTGTCGGGGGCTTGGTCGATTGCGACGACGACTTGCCCCAGCACTCGTTTTGCTCTTGCTTGAAGCGCTGGCAGCCAAGGTTGGCCACGTCCTTTCGGTTGTTAAGACACTGTGGTTGAGGAAGATATTTGGGCTTTAAACTCTTGCCTTATACCAATATAGACAAACTGGTTTGTATAGTTTTAATCTACAGGCTAGTTTGGCTATTTTTCTACTTCTTTAACACTTACTTTCAACATGAAAAAGTGGCTGTTGAACTCCCAATTTTCTGAAAGTTCAACAGCCACTTTTATGTACTACTAAAAGCTAGATATTTCTAGCTTTCCCTTTACTTACGACGAGTAAAGAACTGCACGATGGTCAGCAAAATAACTGCACCAACCAAACAGGTGATGAAGCTGAAGATGAGGCCTGCACCTGCAACGTCTACGCCGAAGAGTCCGAGCAGGAAGCCACCGAGCAAGCCGCCGATGATACCGACAACAATGTTTAGAAAAATTCCCTGCTGTGCATCAGTGCCCTTGATTTTGGAGGCGATCCAGCCTGCAAGTCCACCGATGATGATCCAAGCAATCCAACCAAGTCCGAGTGTCATAATGTTTCTCCTTCGTAAGATACTGCGATTTTCAGGTGAAGATTTTTCACACAACACTAATTATTTTAATCGCTAATAATTTATTACGCGAGCTAGTAGATAGGCCAAAGCAATATTGTTATAAAAAAGAATCAAATAGTTAATGCTCTATTAATCCTATCGCTAGGAATTAAAAGAGCATTAAAGTGCGGATTGAAACGTCGAAAAGCACAGGCGTTGGTGGCTGACCAGCTAGTGCCGGCCAGCCAACGCTGAGCCGCTGTTTACTTGCCGCTTTGTGGACGAACCACCATCAAAGGGCAAGGAGCGGACTGCAGCAGCGCACGGGAGGTGGAACCAAGGAGCATGCCCTTGAAGCCACCGCGACCATGGGAACCAACAACCAGCAACTGCGCGCCCTCAGAAGCGTCAGCCAGCGCACGTACTGGACGGTCGCGGGTGATCACCTTCTTAACCTTGACATCTGGGTACTGCTCAACCAGTGGAGCCAAGCGTTCGATGAGGAGGTTAGTCTGCTCACGCTCGACCTCATCCCACTGCTGCTGCGCTGCAGCCAGTCCAGCCAAGGAAGCCTGAACCTGCATATCCATCCAGGTATGGACAGCTACCAGCTCTGCGCCACGGGCGGAAGCCTCGGCGAAAGCGTATTCCGTTGCCTGCTGGGAGACATCGGAACCGTCAACACCGACGACAACTGGGCCATACTTGGTGGACTCATCAACAGCACTATCGGCGCGCACAACCACAACTGGGCAGTTAGCGTGGCTAACAACAGCTCCAGAAACGGAACCCATCACCATTCCGGATAGTCCGCCGAGACCGCGGGAGCCCATAACAATCATGGTGACGTCATTGGACATTTCCAGCAGCATATCAATTGGGCTACCTTCGGCAATGGTGTGGCCGATCTTGATCTCTGGAGCTACCTCATGGGCAATTTCACGAGCCTCATTGACCTTCTCCAGGGACTCTGCCTGTAGATCTTCAAAAAGCTCCTGTGGGGGAACCATTCCCTCTGCGTAAAGGAACTGTGGCATGGTGTAGCTGGAAGCCAAACGGAGCGGAATTCCACGCTTGTTGGCGGTATTTGCAGCCCACCGAACGGCTTGCTTGGAAGCATCCGAACCATCTACTGCGACTACTACGATGTCTTCTTTGCTCATCTCGGTCGACCTTCCTCGACTTGTGAATCGCAGTTAACATATAGCCACGATTCATGATCTCTGACACCACTTATTGTAGCGCTTATGCCCGGCACATTCTTCCGGTTAGTACCAGTTTCGGGGGTGAAAACTATGAGTTCTACGACTCACTTCCCCCTTTTAGCCATCAGCGCAGTGAAAAGGCCATGTACTAAGCCGGAAGGTTTTAGTACATGGCCTTTTCTAATGATCCACGGTGCGTGCGGGCGCTGGTGTGGCGCCCGCCGGTAGGTAGGCGCGCGCAATCGTGATTTGTGCACCTCAGCCCTTAAACTAAAAGGACTTAAACAAGTTCCTATTCGGTAGCCGCTTCGGCAACTACACCAGGAGCGTCAGCGTTAGCTGGGAACAAGAAATCAAATAGCGCACGACCGATTTGGGCGAAGATCGCACCAAGGTCAGTAGCAAAAAATTCAATGATTGGGTTGATGAGAAGATTGAAGTCCATGTCCAATAGGGTAGTACAAAAACCTAAGGCAACGGCACCCCTCCCCATTCGCGAGGGCCTCAACCCCTCCCGAGTGCGACTTCCCCTGGAAGTAAACCCTTTAAAGGCGATTGACTTCGTGGAATACCTCATTTCCACCCAGCGCCACCGCAACCCCCTAGACAACGACGCCGCGCTCAAAGCGCGTTTCGACGAAAAACTGGTGGTTAATGCTTTAGGAGAGCCTTTTGCTCCCGAGGACATCATCACTCCCGGCACTGATATTTGGTTCTACCGCATGCCGGCCTATGAACGTCCCATTCCTTATAAGATCCACATCATCCATGAAGACGATGACATCCTGGTCATCGATAAACCACCCTATTTAGCGACAATGCCACGTGGACGCCACATCACCGAAACTGCCTTGGTGAAAATGCGCGTACAAACCGGGAAGAATGATCTCACCCCGGCACACCGACTGGACCGACTTACCTCTGGCGTTTTAGTCATGGTAAAAAACCCAGCCTTGCGTGGAGCCTTCCAAACGATCTTTGCCCGCCGCGAAGCAACCAAGACCTATGAAGCGATTGCCGATTATGTCCCTGACCTCATTCACGAAGATGAACCCACGATCTGGGAATCGCGCATTGAAAAGCAACGCGGTGTGGTTCAAGCCTTTGTGGTGGATGGTCCGGTAAATACCAAAACTCGACTGGTTTCAGTAACTCCTGTCTCTGCAGCAGAACAGGCCGAATTAGAAGCCTTACATGGAGCATTAGCGCCCCAGGCTCGATATGTGCTGGCACCGGCAACAGGTAAGACCCATCAGCTTCGCATTCACATGCGTGACTTTGCGGCACCTATCCTTGGCGATCCTCTCTATCCAGTGCTTCACGATGTTGACGACGAGGATTACACCACTCCCATGCACCTCATCGCCCGCACACTCACCTTTGTTGATCCCCGCACCAACGAAGAAACCACCTATACCAGCACGCGACCTACCGGCAGCCTCTAAAAATACA
>NZ_JAWVOB010000012.1:0-98963 GCF_046592015.1 Corynebacterium callunae | reverse complement strand
TCCAAAACACCCCTGAGCACAGATCCTTTGGCTCAATGAAATATAGTGTCCCCATGAGCACAGATCACATCGTTTCCCGGCTGCGGCCCTTCGGCGAAACGATTTTCGCAACCATGACACAAAAAGCTGTTGCAGCGGGGGCGATAAACCTCGGCCAGGGCTTCCCAGATGAAGATGGACCGCAGGAAATGCTGCAGATTGCGAGCCAGCAAATCCTGGGAGGCAATAATCAATACTCGGCCGGTAGGGGAGATAAGTCGCTAAGAAAAGCGATCTCCAAAGACCATAAAATACGTTTTAAAACTGAATACAACCCTGATACCGAGGTCCTGGTCACGGTTGGTGCCACTGAAGCAATTACTGCAACCGTTCTAGGGCTCGTGGAACCGGGCGAAGAGGTTATCGTCTTTGAGCCCTACTATGACGCCTATGCTGCTGCAATCGCCTTGGCGGGAGCAAAGCGCGTGGCAGTCCCACTCAAAGAAGTAGATAACTCTTGGGATCTCGATATTGATCTGCTGCATAAGGCTGTTTCAAAGAAGACCAAGCTGATTATCGTTAATACCCCACATAATCCAACCGGCTCCATCTTCTCGCAGAAAGCTCTTAAAGATCTTGCTGGCATCGCGAGAGCTTATGACCTATTGGTGCTCTCTGATGAAGTATATGAGCACTTAGTATTTGACGGCCTGGAGCATCAAAGCGTCGCAAAGCTGCCCGGTATGTGGGATCGCACAGTAACCGTGTCTTCGGCGGCCAAGACCTTTAACGTTACTGGTTGGAAGACGGGTTGGGCGCTGGCGCCCGAGCCGCTCCTGGACGCCGTGCTGCGCGCTAAGCAGTTTATGTCTTATGTGGGGGCCACACCCTTCCAGCCGGCCGTGGCGCACGCGATTAAGAATGAACAGGCCTGGGTGGAATCTATGCGCCAGGGCTTAAGCGCAAAGCGTGATATTTTACGGGAGGCGCTGGATGCTGCGGGGCTGCACACCTATGAAAGCCACGGCACCTATTTTATTGTCGCGGACATCGGCGAGCGCGATGGCGTGGAGTTTTGTGAGCAGCTCATTAGTGAGGTCGGAGTTGCTGCAATTCCCGTTCAGGCATTTGTGGATCATCCAAAACAGTGGTCTTCGAAGGTGCGTTTTGCTTTTTGTAAAAAAGAAGAGACGCTGCGCGAAGCCGCACACCGTCTCAAGAAGATTAAAAAGCTTTAGAGAACCAGCAGGTTATTAGGGGTTTTCTTAACCTCTGCGAGCTTGCCACGGTTCTTCTCAAGCTTGGCCCATAGCTCGTGGGGGATGGTCTTTTCAGCCTCACGCACTACATCCTTATCGGTGGTGCCCCAGGTGATGGGCATTGGGCTAATTTCATCCCAATGGTCCTGGTCCTTCATCGTGCGGTGGCCAGAGACAGCCACCGAAGGAACACGCTCGCCCAGGCGACGTTCATGCACGCCCACGCGACTAATGGTGCGGATTGCCAGGCCCCACTTAGGCTTAAGGCTTAGGTCAACATTGGTGTTCACCAGCGCCAAGAGCACTACATCGCGGGGGTTGACCTCGGCAATAACAGCAGGGGCGAGCTCATAGTTGTCATAGAGGCTCTGGGCATTACCCATTTGGCGGGGGATAACCGAAATCATTATGAAGCTGATCAGCGCCATAATTGCCATCACAGAGAGCACGATCCAACCCCATACTGCGCCACTTGCCAGGAAATATCCGCCCACGCCCACGGCCAAAAGTACTAGACCAAAGCAGAAGGCAGAGATCTGCAGCCGCTTGGCATCGCGGAGGAATTCATTGTTCTTTTTTGCATAGGATTCATCTACCGCAAAGGAAAAGTCCTGCATTTAAAAATCTTTCTCGGTGGTCGGGGTGTGAGGGGTGGGAGACGTGGTCGGTGGTGCAGAAGAGGCGCTAGGAGGCAAAGGGGCCCCCTCACCATCGCCAGAGCCACCGCCACCACCTAGCGAAATATTGCTCAACAAGTCATCTGCGTCCATAATCCTATAGGCATAGCCTTGCTCTGCTAAGAATCGCTGGCGGTGCGCTGCGTACTCGGTATCGAGGGTGTCGCGGCTGACAATGGAATAGAAGTGCGCTTCGCCGCCGTCATGTTTGGGGCGCAGCAAACGTCCCAAACGCTGAGCTTCTTCCTGCCGGCTGCCAAAGGTGCCAGAAACCTGAATAGCTACGGAAGCTTCAGGCAGGTCAATGGAGAAATTAGCCACCTTGGAAACAACCAGCAGATCAAGCTCACCGGCGCGGAATTGTGCAAATAAGGCCTCGCGCTTCTTATTGGGAGTTTTGCCATCGATCACTGGGGCATTAAAACGAGCACCGAGTTCTTCCAGCTGGTCCAAATATGCACCAATAATCAAGGTGGGTTGGCCGGCATGCATTTCCAACACCTTGGCCACTACCGGCACCTTGGTATGAGCGCAGGCAGCTAGACGGTAGCGATCAGCTGATTCGGCGGTGGCATAAACCATTCGGTCGGCATCAGTCATAGTGGAGCGGATCTCCACACAATCAGCGGTGGCAATAAATCCTTGGGCTTCTAGGTCTTTCCAGGGCGCGTCATAACGCTTGGGGCCAATAAGGCTAAATACGTCACCCTCGCGGCCATCTTCACGGACCAGGGTGGCTGTTAGTCCCAAACGGCGACGTGACTGCAAATCAGAGGTCATGCGGAATACCGGGGCCGGCAAAAGGTGGACCTCATCATAAATAATCAGGCCCCAATCGCGGGAATCAAAAAGCTCCAGAGCCTTGTACTCACCCTTGGTACGCCGTGTTACTACCTGATAGGTGGCAATAGTGACGGGTCGGATTTCTTTGCGCTCGCCGGAGTATTCGCCGATTTCATCCTCGGTCAGGGTAGTGCGCCGCAGTAGCTCGTCCTTCCATTGGCGGCCGGCCACGGTATTGGTTACCAAAATCAAGGTGGTGGCCTGTGCCCTGGCCATAGAGGCTGCACCAACCATAGTTTTACCAGCACCGCAGGGCAGAACAATGACGCCGGAGCCACCATCCCAGAAGGAATCGGCAGCCATTTGCTGATAGTCACGCAGTGCCCAGTCCTCTTGCTCGGTGGAAAGGGAAATGGGGTGCGATTCACCGTCCACATAGCCAGCTAGATCCTCAGCAGGCCAGCCAATTTTGAGCAATTCCTGTTTGAGGCGTCCGCGCTCTGAAGGGTGCACAATGATGGTTTCGGGATCCACCTGTTGGCCAAGCATGGGCTTGATCTTTTTGTGGCGGGAAATCTCCACCAAAATTGCCGGCTCTGCAGATTCGAGAATCAGGCCATGGGCTGGGTGGCGGTGCAAACTTACCCTGCCATAACGAGACATCGTCTCAGCGATATCAATTAGTAAAGACTGCGGGACCGGGAAGCGGGAATAACGTTCCAGCATATCCACCACTTGTTCGGCATCGTGTCCGGCAGCACGGGCATTCCAAAGCGCGAGCGGGGTAATGCGGTAGGTGTGGATATGCTCAGGAGCGCGTTCCAGCTCGGCAAAGGGAGCGAGTTCCGCGCGGGCTGCGCTGGCCTGGGGATGATCGATCTCCAGCAGCACAGTTTTATCTGATTGAACGATTAGGGGTCCATCGCCTAAAGCCACGAATAAATTCTCCTCCAGAAGTTAAACCCCCATTATGTCACTATTTTTGCGCTAGTCCACTATCACTTCCGTAATCCGGTGCAGCATAAATCGGTGGACTGATCCGGTCGCTTCATCCACCGCGTCCACCTGGCCAGCGGTCACCGTGAGCGGCTTTACCACTCGGTGCACCGCCACGCCTTGCTTATCGACGAAACCCAGGGTCACCGTTCGTTGTCCGCGCACCGCGGCCTGGAGTACCGCGAGTGTAGGTTGATCAGAAGCAACTCCAGCGGTGGCTGCATCTTCTCTTCGAATAGCGTTGACGGCGGCCTGAATGCGGGACTCATCCAGCGGCGCTTTAGGGGCAGGCTGGGAGGCGGCGGGCACGCGCGCGGCGGCGCGGGCAATGTTGAGGCTGGCACCGGAGGAATCTTCGGCAACCGGCTGGAAACCTGCCTTGCGCAGTTCCATAATGACCTGCAGTAGGGGAGCCTGCGCAATGGCCACGGTGGGCGCAATCTGGTGCAGGCCCACCTCGGCGCCAGCGCTTACGGCTTGGTGCAGGAGCGCTGGATCTTCGCTGCGCAGATAGCTCAAAGCCGGCCCACCGCGCAGGGTGCCATGTTTGCGGGCAATATCGCTAAGCAAATAGGCCACCGATTGGGGCAGCTCGGTAGCGGCGTGGGATTTAAGGAAGTCCAAAATCTCAGCGGTGCTTAAACCAACATCGAGGGCATGCCTAATCGATTTTTCACTAAGGCGGTATACCGAGGCTAACCCGGGAGATTCCAAGGTAGCGATATTGTCCATGGATTTTTGCATCGCAGGATCCAAAGGACCTGGCACCATAATGGTGAAGTCACCCTGGACAATAAAATAGTCCACAGTTTTCGGCGCATTAATAACCTCAGCTGGATCATGGCCTTCCACAAGTGCCCGCGCACCTGCGGTCACACCACCTGCATAAGCTCCGATCCACTCGGCTTCTGAAATGAGCTCAGCGATGAGCTCGGGCTGTAAACGATGCGCCACAATGGGGTAATTAAAGGACAGATCAGCCTTAAGATCTGCCCGCGCTACCCGTGAGAGCCCGGCGATAACCTTGTGCCTGCTATCAGGCAGCGAATCCTTGGAGCTAGCAGCGCTGAGCAGATGAATGGGCTTATCTTTATCATCAGGTTCGCCCACCAGCCACGGCGCGATGGTTTGGGTCCACCAACCTTTTAACAACACCGCCAATTGCGCTGCGAGCTCCAAGTCCAACCATTCATCGGCCAGGGGAGTAGGCGCAATATAGTCGCCGCCATCGTCCTCAGGAGGCAGGGGATCAGGCACTCCTCGACGCAATAAACCGGCAGCCACACAGATACTCAACACCCGCGAAACCTCAGCCTCGCTGATATCAAGTTCCTTGGAAAGTCGCGAGAGCGTGCGCACACCCAGCCCGCCTCCCTTGAGGGTGGCGGCAGGTGACTGGCTCAGGGCGTCGAGAAGCAAACGGCTTTTACGCACCACCTCCAGGCCCGCTACCACGCCCGCATCATCATCGCCTGCGGTGGCGGTGCGGGTAACCGGCAGCAACTGCGCGGGCAGCTCGGGGCGGCCTTCCAACACGCGGCGCACAACCGCCGGCAGTTTTACCGTTTGCTCATCCACCCGCGCCAACAACCCGGCAGCAATGAGCTGCGGAATCGGGCGCGCGGGATCGGCGTCGAGGGCAGCGTCCTTGGTCAGACCAAAACCCCCAGCAGCCACCAAGGTGCCTAAAATTTTGCGGTGCGCAGCAGAGAGCTTCTCGACGAGTTCCTGCGCGCTAGCAAAATTTAGGTGCGAGCCTCGAGATTCAGGAAGCAGCTGCCAATTATTTGGCAGCGCAGCCATTGCTTCCTGCGCGATCATGAGGTTTTCTCTGCCAAAGATGAGGGCAAAGCTTTTGAGGCGGGCGATCGCTGCAGTGATCTGCTCTTGATCAGGAGGGGGTTGATCTTTAAGCGTTTGCTGCAAGTACTCAATGATCTCGGGGGCAGTCACAGGGTGGAGTTCAGCCCCGATATTTGCAGCAGCCTCCAAAACCACCAATTCGAGTGAGTTTAGGCGCAGCAGTGCGCGCAGAGCTGAGGCACGCAATTGTAAACGCGCAGCCAGCGAGCCTAAATTTGGTGGCAGCGGGAGGACAGTATCGGGACGATTGCGCAGAATTTCGGAGAGTTCTTCATTATTCAGCTGTTCTAACCACCGGTGGAGGGTGTGAACGGGGGAATCTTTTTTCATGATGTGTCCAAGTTTAAGCCTTGTTAAGGTGACTTTTCTTGATGGAGTTTGAAAGAATAGCTATATGGCAAACGTAGAGAAGAAGCACTTCGTCGATCCGGCTTGGCCGGAACATCAACCCGGTGAGCACGTGGTTACCGAAATCATCTCCCAACTAGCTGGAGCTTCCAGCCCCTGGGGCGATGAGAAGGAGTTCCCATACCCAGCTGAAGAGCTTGGATACGTTCACCCTTATACCCGCATCAATCGCTAAATGATGTAAAAAAGAGGCAGTCTCCGGACTGCCTCTTTTTCTTTTGTCCAAAAAAAGGGAACCCGAAGGTTCCCTTTAATACTATGTGCAATTGTTGCCTAATTAGCCAACATATGCGTCATAGTAAGCCTGTACCTGTGGTGGTACAGCAACGCCGTACTGAGCCAAGGTACCGGTGACAGCACCGTAGGCAGCCTTGACGGTGTTCAGGTCGGTGGAACCGATGGCAATGTTGTTGTTGGTAGGCTCAGCTGCGTACTCCGCTTCGGCGGAAACAGGAGCTGCTGCAGGTGCAGGGGAGCTGAGGTCACGCTGGGTAGCAGCGGAGTTCAGGCCAAGCTTGGCAGAGCAAGCAGGCCATGCACCCCAACCCTGTTGAGCCAAGGTGCGCTCTGCAATAGCGATCTGCTGCTCACGAGTTGCCAAGTTTGCAGTAGGAGCGAACTCAGTTCCACCGAAAGCGGCCCAGGTGCTGGCACTGAACTGCACGCCACCGTAGTAGCCATTGCCGGTGCTGATAGCCCAGTTTCCACCGGACTCACACTGTGCGAGGCGATCCCAGTCAGAATCTGGGGCTGCGGATGCAGTTGGAGCCATGATTGCGGCAGCTGCGCCGAAAGCAACAGTGGAAGCTGCAATCTTGGTCAGGGTAGAGCTCTTAGTGGAATGACGTCCCATGAAAAGTTTCCTCTCATTAGTCGCCGTCGAGGTTAGCTGTCGGGTTAGAGCGGAGGATATGCTCTGCCGGATAAACCGGCTTCACCCCAAGGAGTTACCTCCAGTGCTCTTGCGAGCGGGTGGGTTCCCCGTCCCTGTCTGCAATATTTTTTCCAAACAAGTTGTTAGAAATTATGTGGTTTAAAGTCTTTGCCCCTAGACAGTTTTTCAACCTCCGACCCCAGACAGGGTTTGGCGATGAGCCGGAAATGCTGATTGAACAACTGCGGTGCCTGGGCTAAACGCTAGCCGGAAAGTAACGATTGTGTCACGTTTTTTATCGGAGCTATACCAAACTGCGGGTTTTTCCTTAGTGGAAACCCCTGGTCACATTAATAAAAAATTAAGGTGTTAGTTATGTCACAAATTTCGGTGAGGGGCTATGTAAAGGGGTGAAGATGGTGAGTTTTAGCAAGCTTGCTTGACGTGTACAATGATTTCTTCTGGTTATTTAAGGCCTGCGGTGTGGGCCTTAAAAATGTGCGAATTGAAAGTGGTGAGGAAGAGTGCCTGTCGGAACGGTGAAGTGGTACGACGCAGAGCGTGGTTTCGGCTTTGTTTCCAATCCGGATGGGGATGACTGCTACGTAGGAAAGCAAGTCCTTCCAAAGGGGATTGGTGAACTACATAAGGGGCAGCGAATTGATTTTGACTTCGCAGCTGGACGTAAAGGTCCACAGGCGCTGCGCGTTAAGGTACTAGAAACTCCCCGCCGCAAGCCACAGCATAAATATGAACCTGATGCGCTCCACGGGATGATCTCGGATGTCATTACCCTCTTGGAGAGCAGCATCCAGCCTGGCCTAGCTAAGGGACACTATCCCGAAAACAAGGCTGGCGCCCAGGTGGCAAAGATTCTGCGCGTTGTGGCCAATGAGCTAGACGCCTAAAAACAAATAAAGGAGAGAGTCAAAAAGACTCTCTCCTTTTTCTATGTTATTTTTCTATGTCATTCGCCGGTGGCTGCTTCCATAGTGGATAGTGACCAAGTCACGGTATAAGGGGTTTCCTCACCGGCTTCATTGTGGCCGATCATGATGGCAGAAACTTCCACCACTACCAAACGTGGGCGCGCACCGCCCTCCTCGAGGGGATCGATGGAGCCGGGCAAAGTGACCTCTGTGGTCTCATTTGCAGTGTGGTAGAACTCATCATTGGCTGCAGGGTCATCATAGATGGTGAGCAAATACCAGTCATGGTCATAAATAGACTCAGGGATGCTGAGGTGAAGTTCCTCATCGGCACCTACATTCAGAGTAGGAACCTCGTTTTCGGGACATTCAACACCTGGTTCACAAATGCTGAAGGGGAAAACCTCAAGTTCACCCGCAGGGGCAGAGGCTGAGAGGGAGACTTCTGCGGGCTCTGGTTCGGGGCGGTTATTCCACCATTGTTGGAAGAGCACTGAGATCACCACGACGATAACCACCGCTAATGCGAGGCTAATAATTTGGATGATGTTCTTACGCTTGGTTTTCCGGCTTGCCATGAGTTCTGATTCTAGCCAGCTGGGATGAAACGTACCTCATAGAGGTCTGGCCAACGCTTGCCAGCGAGATAGAAATTCTCCGACTCTGGGTCAAAAGCGATGCCATTGAGCACATTGTCAATATCCTGCACGGCATTATTGGGTAGGGATGAGGCATCAATTACTGCGTTGACAACGCCAGTTTCTTGATCAATGCGCACAATGTCCGTTTCGGTAAAGATGTTGGCATAAACTTCACCGTCTACACATTCCAACTCATTAAGGGATTCCACGGGTTTTCCCTCGAGGGTGACATCAATGGTGCTGAGTTGTTCAAAGGTATCGGCATCCCGTACCTGCAGTTGAGAGCTGCCATCAGACATGATGAGCTGATCGCCACTGGTGCATAGTCCCCAGCCTTCGCCCTCATAATTAATACGCTCTAATTCCTCGAGGGTGGTGGCATCCCGTTTGAAAGCCACGCCTTCATTCCAGGTAAGTTGCCAGATAATGTCACCAGCCTTGGTGATGCCCTCACCAAAGAACCCAGCCTCTAGGGGTTGAGAGGCTAGTTCTTGGCCTTCAATAGTGCTGCGATAAATCCGGGACTCGCCATATTGGCCGGTGCTGATGATGAGCTCAGAACCATCAACCTCGAGCCCCTGGGTAAAAGAGGTCTCATTAAAAGGAAGAGTATTCACAATCTCCGGGACCAAATACTTCACCTCGACCTCGCCGGGTTCGCTGGAACTACAACCTGCGGTGAGGAGAGAGGAAATAACCAAGGGCACGAGCTTTTTGAAGGTCATGGCGCTTAGTTTAGATCGTTTCGGCGCTATCCCACAGGTAAGCATTAACCTCAGAAAAAGTAGGGATAAATCCAGCTACCGGACGGACCTCGGAAACCTGCACTGCGCTGCCATATTCCAGCCAGGCATTAACCTGCCTTATGCCATTCTGTGAATCGATCAACCATACTTCTGCTGCACGCAGCTCGTTAATATCAAAGCCTTCTGCACGAGCTTTAGTGGTTGCTCCGTGGGTGCGCAGATAGTCCATTACTGGCCCCTCAAGTACCGAAGGGAGGTGGCGGATATGGGTGGAATGAAAAACCATGGAACCCTGCAGCACAAACAGGGAAGCGTTAACTGCACCAATAACCTTCCCGGACTCGTCGACAAGCAAACCCTCGTCGGCGCCCTGGCGGCGGCTGCGGGCAATCGCCTGTGCCTGCCACGCGCTATCTACCCCTTTAACGGTGGGCTGGGTGCGCTCATCGCGGTGGCCGTGGCTATCAAGGGTGATGACTTGCTTAGAGGGACGGTTGGGGCGGGTCTCCACATTAAAGTGGTTATTTTCTACCGTGACCGCACAAAAAACCTCGCCCTTGACAGTGCGCAGCTTGGCGCGAATGGGCTCATCAAATTGGGCCGTAATAGGAGCGGCTGCGACGAGGCGCTCCATGTGGCCGGAAAAGTTGCGGACTCGTCCATCAACCATGAGGAAACTTGTGGTGACCAAGGTGAGTTGCTATGCCTTTCGGGTCTTGTGCATGGAGTACAACGTGGAGTTATAGATAGCAAGACAGTAGCACCCAAACAGTCAAACTGTTGATTTTAGGTGGTCAATATGCGGTCTAAACTAAAGATGAATAAAAATCTTATCCTTGGTCACTGAAATCCAAATTTTCAGGCTTTGTCACTGGACTTGCTCGCTCACCCTGGCAGGTGAGAAAATTCTATCGAACTAAAGGTTAAGTTCCTTTAGGTGAATTTCACATCGTTTTTCACGAGTTTTTCAGCAATCTCACAATATGAGTAGAAAACAGGTAACTGGCAATGACATCCAGAAATACCACCGACTCTAAGGGCACCTTAGATCGGTATTTCAAAATTTCGGAGCGTGGCTCCAGCATCGGCACCGAAGTACGTGCCGGCGTGGTCACCTTCTTCGCGATGGCTTATATCATCATCCTTAATCCTCTGATCCTTGGTACCACCGAGGACATCAATGGCACCACCCTCGGCATCCCACAGGTTGCTGCAGTCACCGCATTGGCTGCCGGTGTCATGACCATCGCCTTTGGCCTCATTGCGCGTTACCCCTTTGGTATCGCCACCGGCCTTGGCATCAACACCATGGTGGCCGTCACCTTGGTTTCCGGCGAAGGTTTGACCTGGCCAGAAGCTATGGGCCTGGTTGTCATTGACGGTATTGTCATCGTCATTTTGGCAATCTCCGGCTTCCGCGTTGCAGTGTTCCGCGCCATCCCATCCTCCATGAAGGCTGCTATTGGCGTGGGCATTGGTTTGTTCATTGCCATGATCGGCCTGGTTGACGCCGGATTTGTTCGCCGTATTCCAGATGCTGCCGGTACCACCGTCCCAGTGACCCTGGGTATTAATGGTTCCATCGCATCTTGGCCAACCTTTGTCTTTGTTGTTGGCGTTTTGCTCTGTGGATTCCTCGTTGTCCGTAAGGTCCGTGGCGGCCTGTTCATCGGCATCCTGGGCACCACCATCGTCGCCATCATCGTTGAAGCAATCTTCGGCGCCGGTCCATCCTTTGAAAACGGCGAAGCTAACCCAGCTGGCTGGAACCTCGCAGTTCCAGGCCTGCCAGATTCCTTCGGCGGCGTGCCAGACCTTTCCCTCGTTGGTGCTTTTGACCTCGTTGGTGCTTTCTCTCGCATCGGCGTTGTTGCTGCCACCCTGTTGGTTTTCACCCTGGTTTTGGCTAACTTCTTTGATGCCATGGGCACCATGACCGCCCTTGGTAAGCAGGGTGAACTTGCCGATGAAGAAGGCAACCTGCCTGATATTAAGAAGGCTCTGATTGTGGAAGGTGCTGGCGCAATTGTCGGCGGTGCAGTTTCTGCTTCTTCCAACACCGTTTTTGCTGACTCCTCCGCAGGTGTTGCCGATGGTGCTCGCACTGGCCTAGCCAACATTGTTACCGGTGTGCTTTTCCTGCTGGCCATGTTCCTCACCCCGCTTTATGAGATCGTGCCAATTGAAGCAGCTGCACCAGTTCTTGTAGTTGTGGGCGCCATGATGATGTCTCAGATTAATGAGATTGACTTCTCCAAGTTCTACATCGCTTTCCCAGCCTTCCTCACCATCGTCATCATGCCTTTCACCTACTCCATTGCCAATGGCATTGGCGTTGGCTTCATCATGTACGCAGTGATGGCAGCTGCTGCTGGCAAGGCCAAGGAAGTGCACTGGCTCATGTGGCTGGTTGCAGGCCTATTTGTGGTCTTCTTTGCCGTTGATCCCATCAGGGGTGCCATTAGCTAATGGCACGAATCCTCATCTCTGACCCCGCAGACCCACGTTTGGACGATTTCCGCGATCTTAACCATTCGGATAGCCGTCCAGATTTGCCCGGTGGCAAAGGCCTCGTAGTTGCTGAAGGACCACTTGTGGTGGGACGCCTGCTGGAATCTCGTTTTCCAGTGCGTGCCATCGTGGGGTTCAAAAATAAACTGGATTCCTTTTTTGCCACTTTTCAGGCTGAGAACTCAGGTGTTGATCTTTCGGGAATCCCAGTTTATGAAGTAACCCGCGAGACCTTAGCAACTGTGGCCGGCTTTGATATGCACCGGGGTTTATTGGCTACTGCGGATCGTGTAGCTGAGGATTCACTAGCTACCGTCCTCGAGGGCGCCCGCACTGTGGTGGTTCTCGAAGGCGTTGGCGACCATGAAAATATCGGATCCATGTTCCGCAATGCAGCTGGTATGGGCGTAGATGCCATTCTCTTTGGCAATGGTTGCGCCGATCCGCTGTACCGCCGCGTGGTGCGCGTGTCCATGGGACATGTTTTGCGCCTGCCCTTTGCCCATCTGGAAGGCAGCTACACCACTTGGCAGCGAAGTTTGGAAGAGCTTTCCCAAGCCGGTTTCCACCTGGTTTCCCTCACCCCAGACCCGGCAGCAGAACACCTCGAAGATGCCCTCGCGGGGCGCGAAAAGGTGGCCTTGTTGGTGGGCGCTGAAGGCCCGGGACTAACCGAACACGCCATGCGTGCTACCGACGTGCGTGCACGAATCCCCATGGCACCCGGCACAGATAGCCTTAATTTGGCTACCTCGGCAGCCATCGCATTTTATGAACGCGACCGCTCCCAAAGACACTAACGGTCAGTATGGCGGAGTTTTTCCGCCAGCATAGCGCCCCATTCGCGGCCCGCTCGAAGCGCAGATTTAGCCATATTCTGCGCCGAGTGGGCCGCTTTTTGTGCACCAGCCGTCACGCGCCGGGGCACAATGCGATCGGGGCTCTCATGTTGCTCATAATCGTCATAGTCAGTGTTTTCTTTAAAACCCAGCTTTTCGACGGCGGCCTGCGTCACCGCAGCCGAGCTGATCACCCGGGGGCGAGGAATTCGGGGCTCGGGGCGCCCATCAATGGCATAAGCAACCACATTGATATCCGGGGAGGTGGTGGCATCAAAACCCAGCCAAGCGCGCTGTGCCTCATAGACCAATTCAATGGGATTAAAGGGCAAAGATAGGGGAGTTTTCCGGGTGCCTTTTTTACCGGCCCAATAGGGGGTTTCAAATCCACCGGGCATGCCTACATCTTCAAAAACTCGTTCCTCATAGGCGATAAAGGAACGCTTCACGGCATTGTCATGAATATGGGCAAAACCACCGAGGGTGGTTTCTTTATTAATGGCAAAAACAAAAATATCAGTCGCCGGCACCGCCTTTAACAGGCGTGGGCTCAACTTAGACAGAGCCGATACATCTTCCAATACAGTTTGGATGATGGTCACTCCCGGGAAACCCGCAATATAAAACTCATTGGCGCTGGCTGGCACCGAACGATTCAAAGAAAACTGACCGATGGGAGTGATCGGCCAGGTGGGATTAAGCTGTGCCAAAAGCTTGCGCCCAAATCCACGATCAGCCCGTGGCTCCGAGCGGATGATCGATTGTGGGTCTGAAGCCGTGACAAACCAAATAGTCACGATTGCGGCGTTTTCCCCCAGTTGACTCGGCATCAGCCCGCCCTATTTCTTAGGGCGCTTGGTATTAGCGCGCACACCGAGGAGGACGTCCTCCCAATGAGGGGTGACAGCTTTGCGACGTCGATTGCGTGGTGCCTCAACATCGTGCTCTTCATCGTGCTCTGCCCCAGATTCCACCTGCTCCTCGTGGAAATCGACATCCTCATCATCAAAGGAGGTGTCTTCCGCATCGTCATTGTGACTAATAGAGGTCAGCGTACGAACCGGCTGAATAAACTCAGGATCAATAAGGTCAGCTGCCACTGGAGTGCGGGGATCTGCTGTTGGATTACTGGTGTTATGCAGGTTAAGTGTCCACTCTGCATGGTTGTCACTCAAACCAGCTTTCCAATCAACGCACACAATCCACTGATTGGTGGCGTCCTTATAGGAATCCCAAACTGCTGAGGTGAGATCGTGACCGCGGGTTGCAAAAGCCGTAGCCAAAATTTCCCACAGCGTTAGCTTTGCCGGGCCATTTTCACGGATGGGGTGGGATTGCTTAGCGAGCTCCGCAATTCGTGCACGTTCCAAAAGCACGGGGTGGGCATAAGGCTCAATACGAGCCTCAGTAACGCCATTTTCCTCCGCCAATTCAGCAATGGAGGCGCCAGCACGCACTCGCACCTGAATTTCACGTGGAGACATGGTCAAAGGCGCGCTAATACGTGGGTCGAGTTCTTTCTCCTCACGTGGAGCGGGCTTTGGTTGGACGGCCTCCAATACCACTGGGGGCTCGGGCTTTTCTTCAGGAACATCCTTGTGACCTGCAAGAACATCGCGCAGATCGTCAGTTACAGCAATGAAGAATTCCTCAGCGTCATCCTCATCGGAGGACCTGAACACCAGGGACGATTCAGTGGAATCTTCCCTGACCAGGAATATTTCACGCATGTTGACTCCTTATGGCTGGGTAAGTTATTAAACAAGCTTAACGAAAAACACCCTGTACTGGTGTATCAGTACAGGGTGTTTTTAGAACTTGTTCAGTTCGGGGGTATTACTTCTGTGCAAAACCACCGTCAAGAATGAAGTCAATTGCATCGGTGAGCTTCTCAATATCGGTGGAATCAATTGCTGGGAACATGCCGATACGCAGCTGGTTGCGGCCAAGCTTACGGTAAGGCTCGGTGTCTAGGATGCCATTAGCGCGCAGGATCTTAGCGATAACTGCAGCGTCGATGGAATCATCAAAGTCAATGGTGCCCACAACGAGGGAACGCTTTGCAGAATCTGCAACATAAGGAGTTGCTTCTGCGCGACCTTCAGCCCAGTTGTACAAAGCGGTGGAGCTAGCGGTGGTGCGAGCAACCATTCCATCCAGACCGCCATTTGCGTTCATCCATGCAACCTGGTTTTCCAGCATGAGCAGGGTGGATACAGCAGGGGTGTTGTAGGTCTGGTTCTTCAGGGAGTTATCCACTGCGGTATGCAGGTTGAGGAACTCAGGGATGAAACGATCGGAAGCGTTGATCTTCTCAATGCGCTCCAACGCAGCTGGGCTCATGGCTGCCAGCCAGATGCCACCGTCGGAAGCAAAGCACTTCTGAGGGGAGAAGTAGTAGACGTCAGCCTGGGACATATCTACAGGCAGGCCACCGGCGCCGGAGGTAGCGTCGATAGCTACCAAGGAACCCTCGGAACCTGCAGGGCGAACAACTGGAACCATGGCGCCAGTGGAGGTTTCATTGTGTGCCCACGCGATAACGTCTGCACCTTCAAAAGCCTGTGGGGCAGGAGCGTCGCCGGTCTCGGCGGTGACGATCTCTGGCTCATCCAACCAAGGAGCAAGCTTGGAAGCCTTTGCGAACTTGGAGGAGAACTCGCCGAAGGACAGGTGGCCGGACTTCTTCTCGATCAGACCAAAGGTTGCAGCATCCCAGAATGCGGTTGCGCCACCCAAGGAAAGGATGATCTCGTAGCCTGCTGGCAATGAGAACAAATCAGACAGGCCCTCGCGGATGGAGCCTACGACGTTCTTAACTGCAGGCTGGCGGTGGGAGGTACCGATGATGGAGGTGGATCCATCAACGATGGCTTGGATTTGTTCCGGGCGAACCTTGGAAGGTCCACAGCCAAAACGGCCGTCATTAGGAATGAACTCAGAGGGCAGGGAGGGGAAGTCGGTCATGTCTTCAGGCAACTTTCTGCGCTTGGAAGTAAGAGAGTCAACTCTAAGCATTAAATAGCTGACTAATTCACTATAACGGTTAGGTGTGAAAAAACAGCTGTCTAAATTCTTTCCCACACTTGTTTTGGCGAAAGCTTTCCCGAAATTCTTTTAGTTAATAGGTGACGGTTCACCAATTTGGGGGTGACCTGACAATTTCTGTAAAGAAACTTCCCAAAGTTGCAAATATCACTATGTTTCCACGAAAAGCCAAGGTGTTAACGTGGGAAAAGTCTCAAAAACCGCTAAAGGTGTAGTGTACATCACAAGATTTGCTAAACTGTGCACTGTTCCACTCGGTGCGTGCTGTTTGAAACTACTTATTGGGACTGCTTAACTACTTGAAGCTGTAACAACGGGTACTGCACCTGAAGAACTAAATAGCTGTAAAACGGCACAACCCAAGGCCACTAATATTCTTACACTTCTTCACAGAGAAGGGGTGGGGAATAGGTCTCCACAATGCACCGTTGGAGGATGTGGCTCGCATCTGGGAGATGGCTAAACTGCATTTGTCGGTATAGCGTGTTAACCGAACCGGATTGGGATTTTATGTGTGCCGAGCACTAAACCTGTATGCGATCGGCGCATCCAAGTTGGTTAATTTTAAACGGTTTTACTTCCGTAACCCGGAGTGAATCGAACAATGAAGTTTGAAAGGGATATCGTGGCTACTGATAACAACAAGGCTGTACTTCACTACCCCGGTGGCGAGTATGAGATGAACATCATCGAGGCTACCGAAGGCAACAATGGTGTTGTCTTGGGCAAGATGCTCGCTGAGACTGGTCTCGTTACCTTCGATCCAGGCTATGTCAGCACCGGCTCCACCGAGTCTAAGATCACTTATATCGATGGTGACCAGGGCATTCTGCGCTACCGCGGTTATGACATTGCTGATCTCGCTGAGAACGCAACCTTCAACGAGGTTTCTTACCTTCTCATCAATGGTGAGCTACCAACCGTCGAAGAACTACACAAGTTTAACGACGAGATTCGCCACCACACCCTTTTGGATGAGGACTTCAAGTCCCAGTTCAACGTATTCCCACGCGATGCACACCCAATGGCCACCCTGGCTTCCTCGGTGAACATTCTTTCCACCTACTACCAGGATCAGCTGAACCCACTTGATGAGGCTCAGTTGGACAAGGCTACCGTTCGCCTGATGGCAAAGGTGCCAATGCTGGCAGCTTATGCACACCGCGCACGCAAGGGTGCTCCTTACATGTACCCAGATAACTCCCTTAACGCACGCGAGAACTTCTTGCGCATGATGTTCGGTTACCCAACCGAGCCTTATGAGATTGACCCAGTCATGGTTAAGGCTCTGGACAAGCTGCTCATCCTCCACGCTGACCACGAGCAGAACTGCTCCACCTCCACCGTTCGCATGATCGGTTCCGCACAGGCCAACATGTTTGTCTCCATCGCTGGCGGCATCAACGCTCTGTCCGGTCCTTTGCATGGTGGCGCAAACCAGGCTGTTCTCGAGATGCTTGAAGACATCAAGAGCAACCACGGTGGCGACGCAACCGAGTTCATGAACAAGGTTAAGAACAAGGAAGACGGCGTCCGCCTCATGGGCTTCGGACACCGCGTCTACAAGAACTACGACCCACGTGCAGCCATCGTTAAGGAGCTTGCACACGAGGTTCTTGAGCACCTCGGTGGCGACGACCTGCTGGATCTGGCTCTGAAGCTGGAAGAGATTGCACTGGCTGATGATTACTTCATCTCCCGCAAGCTTTACCCTAACGTTGACTTCTACACCGGCCTGATCTACCGCGCTATGGGCTTCCCAACCGACTTCTTCACCGTGCTCTTTGCTATCGGTCGTCTCCCAGGCTGGATCGCTCACTACCGCGAGCAGCTCGGCGCACCAGGCGCAAAGATCAACCGCCCACGCCAGATTTACACCGGAAACACCCCACGCAAGGTTGTTCCTCGCGAGGAGCGCTAAGCACTGCGATGAGCCTTCGTGCCCATCTCGACTTCGGCCGGAGCCTATAAATCTGCCATAATGGCAGAGAATGGTTCCGGCCATTGTCATGTTCGGACCTAAACTTAGAGATTTTCAAGGAGCATGTAATTCACATGGAAAAGCCACAAATTGAGCCACAGGTTGGTCCAGCACCAGAGGACCTCGTCATCAAGGACATCATCGTCGGCGAAGGCGCAGATGCACAGCCAGGCGGCGTTGTAGAGGTTCACTACGTTGGTGTTGACTTCGAGACCGGTGAAGAATTCGACTCTTCTTGGGATCGCGGACAGACCGCACAGTTCCCACTCAATGGCCTCATCGCTGGTTGGCAAGAGGGAATTCCAGGCATGAAGGTTGGCGGCCGTCGTCAGCTCACCATCCCACCAGAGGCTGCTTATGGCCCTGAGGGATCCGGACACCCATTGTCGGGTCGCACTCTGGTCTTCATCATTGACCTCATCAGCGCTTAAATCTCAATAAGTTTTATGCCCTTCGTGGAATTTCCCACGGAGGGCATTGCTTTTGCTCTTTTCGTCGAAAAGCACCTCAAAGTGGTGTTGAATGGGCGCTATGAGCACATATGAATTTAGCACCCCAGCCCGCACCCTCATTGATGGATCTGCAATTCCGCAGTTGGGGCTGGGCACGTGGAAACTGGCCGGAGAGCATGCCTATCGAGTAGTACGCGAGGCGCTTGAAATTGGCTATCGTCATATTGATACCGCAACGCTATATGACAATGAAGAAGTGGTGGGAAAGGCGATTAATGACGCCATCAAGGCCGGTGAAGTAAGCCGTGATGATCTATTTATCACCTCCAAGGTCTGGAATGACGAGCAGGGGACTGCAGGCGTAAATAAGGCGTTTAATCGTTCCCTGGATGCGCTGGGGCTGGACTATTTGGACTTGTACCTCATCCACTGGCCTTGTGCTTCGCAGGGGTTGTATAAGGAGACCTTTGAGGCCATGGCCAAGATTCAGGGGCTTGGACACGTGCAATCCATTGGTGTGGCAAATTTTTATCCTGAAGTTTTGCGGGATTTGGTCAGTGGAACGGGCATTACGCCAGCGGTAAATCAGGTGGAATTGCATCCTGGTTTTAGTCAGCCAGAGCTTCGCGCGCTACATGATGAGATGGGAATTATCACCGAAGCCTGGGCACCTTTGGCAAAGGGGGAGCTGCTTACGCATCCCAAAATTGTGGCTATTGCGCAGGCTCATGAAGTGCCGGCATCGGTGATCATTTTGCGCTGGCTAGTGCAGTTGGGATGCGTGGCGATTCCGAAATCAGCACACCGAGATCGCCTAATTTCAAACCTTGATATTCACGGGGTGACGCTCTCGGAAGCGGAAATTTCCACCATGCTTTCAATTGATGAGGAGCCTGGAATGGGTCGGAAATATGGTGATCCATTGGTATTTGGAAATCAAAGTTAAGCAATAGTAGCCAAAAAGTGAAGAAGTTGACGGGCTGTGAAGCCCGTTAACTATTACAAGGTTACGTTAACAAGATTTGCAAAAGCTTAAGAAAGGGTAGTTTTGGGGGTAGATCGGGAACTTTTATAAATGCAGGTAATGGCTATTTTTTCGGGGATCCGGGTGTATTGGGGGGATAAGAGTTTTCTCAATCGCTATCTCATTGCAATGTGAGTTAGGTAACTTCACATTCACACGTTTAGCTGTGATCGACAACATACTTGGCGTTCGGCGGCCAGATGTGATGAAGAACTTTTGTAGCTAGAAAAGTCCAACAATATTTTCCAGCAACAGCTCACTACATCCCCGCTCGAGGGATATGAAAGCGAGATGAAATTCCAATGAGCTCCAGTCCGATCGTCCCGGGGCGTCGCCAGCCGACTCCCCAAGAATTCCGAGAGATGCAAGCCAGCGCTGAATTTGGCGAGCTTCGCAGCAAATTCCGCAGCTTTGCGTTCCCCATGAGTGTCGCCTTCTTTGTGTGGTACATCCTCTACGTGTTGGTGGCAACCTTTGCCTCTGACTGGATGGGTACCCCAGTGTTTGGCGCAATCAACATCGGAGTGCTCTTCGGTATCGCACAGTTCATCACGACCTTTGCGATTACCTACATTTACATCCTTTATGCGAACAAAAACCTCGAGCCGCTCCAAACTTCGATCCGCCAAAAGATGGAGGGCTAAGCAATTATGAATTCCACCATTGTTCTTGCACAAGAAGACACCGGAAACCCAATCCTCAACATTTCCGTGTTCGTTATCTTCATTGTCGTCACCATGACCATCGTTATGCGTGCTGGCAAGACCACCAAGGAAGCATCTGACTTCTACACCGGTGGCGCATCCTTCTCCGGTACCCAGAATGGTCTGGCAATTGCAGGTGACTACCTCTCTGCAGCATCCTTCCTCGGCATCGTCGGTGCTATCGCACTGACCGGTTATGACGGATTCCTGTACTCCATCGGCTTCTTCGTCGCATGGCTGGTTGCACTGCTGCTCGTTGCTGAACCACTGCGTAACGTGGGCCGCTTCACCATGGCAGACGTTTTGTCCTTCCGCCTGAAGCAGAAGCCAGTTCGTGTGGCAGCTGCCTTTGGTACCCTCTTCGTTTCCCTGTTCTACCTGATTGCGCAGATGGCAGGCGCCGGCTCCCTCGTGTCCGTGCTCCTCGACATTCACGAGTTCAAGTGGCAGGCACTGGTTGTGGGCATCGTCGGTATTGTCATGATCGCCTACGTTCTTCTCGGCGGCATGAAAGGCACCACCTACGTCCAGATGATTAAGGCTTGTTTGCTGGTCGGTGGCGTGTTGATCATGACCATCTGGACCTTCGTTGCAGTTAAGGGCGGCATCACCACCCTGCTCGACGAGGCAGTCGCAGCACACGCAGCATCTGAAGTTGCAGCAACCAAGGGCTACGAAGCCACCGCCATCTTGGAGCCAGGCCTCAAGTACGGCGTTGACCTTACCCACCAGCTTGACTTCATCTCCCTCGGCATCGCTCTGGTGCTCGGCACCGCAGGTCTGCCTCACGTTTTGATGCGTTTCTACACCGTGCCTACCGCACGTGAAGCACGTAAGTCTGTTACCTGGGCAATTATCCTCATCGGTTCCTTCTACCTGATGACCCTGGTCCTTGGTTATGGTGCTGCTGCACTTGTTGGACCAGACCGCATCTTGAAGGCTCCAGGTGCTGCTAACGCAGCAGCTCCACTGCTTGCACTTGAGCTCGGTGGCTCCATCTTCATGGCGCTGATCTCCGCAGTTGCCTTCGCAACCGTGCTTGCCGTGGTTGCTGGCCTTGCCATCACCGCTTCTGCAGCTGTCGGCCACGACATTTACGACGCAGTGCTTCGCGACGGTAAGTCCACCGAAGCTGAGCAGGTTCGTGTTTCCCGAATCACCATCGTGGTTATCGGCGTGCTCTCCATTGTGCTCGGCATCTTGGCAATGTCTCAGAACGTTGCGTTCTTGGTGGCACTGGCATTCGCAATCGCAGCTTCTGCAAACCTGCCTTGTATCCTGTACTCCCTGTACTGGAAGAAGTTCAACACCACCGGCGCAGTGGCCGCAATCTACACCGGCCTGATCACCGCTCTGGTCCTGATCTTCTTCTCCCCAGCAGTATCCGGTACCGCAACCTCCATGATTCCTTCTGATGGCGGCGGCTGGGATCTCTTCCCACTGACCAACCCAGGCATCATCTCCATTCCAGCTGCATTCATTGCAGGTTGGATTGGCACCCTGGTTGGTAAGCCAGACAACATGGAAGACCTCCAGGCTGAGATGGAAGTTCGTTCCCTCACCGGCGTGGGCGTCGAAGCAGCTGTTGATCACTAATTAACTCTGCACACCCATAAATAACCACCTCTACTTCTCGTGAGTAGAGGTGGTTCTTTTATGCAGTAGTATTATTCGACGTGTCAAGAACTTCCACTGTCCACCGCGGGTGGCAGATATCTACATTGGTTCTCGCTGCGGTGGTAGTAGGGGGAACAATTGTTGCTTTTAGCAGTGAAGATGATTCTTCAACCGCCGTCGCCTTCAGTGCGTCGAGCGCCACAGCAACGACTACCTCGGCAACGACTGAAACCACCCCACCCACCACGGTGGCAGTAGCGGATAGCCAATACAGCAGTTTTATTGAGAACTCCACCGGTTCCCAGGTGACTTATCTCAGCTTGGATAGTGATTTCCATACTGGCACCTCAACCGAGCGTTTTGCGCGCCCAGCTCTAAGCCTGAGCAAGCTCTATATCGCAGATTATGTGATGGAACACGGCACCGCCGCAGAGCAGTCCTTGGCAGTGGAAATGATCAGTACCTCATCAAACGCAGCGGCACAGCTGCTTTATGAAAAGTACCCAGAGTCCATTGATGGCACCGCCGATAAATATGGCTTGTTATCCACCAGGGGAGCAGAGCGCTGGGGCTATGCCATGACCTCTACTTATGACTTAACTAAGTTCCTGGCAGAGGTGATCAAAAAGGATAAAAACTCCAAGATCTTACAGGCTATGAAAAACTCCACAGAGGTAGCAGCCGATGGTTATCCCCAAGACTGGGGAACTGTGACACTACCTGGGGTAGAGGGAACCAAGTGGGGTTGGTCTGACGACCTTATGCTGCATTCATCCATTAGTTTTGGGGAAGACTTTGTGGTCGCAGCAGCAGTAACTGGATCAAAAGAAGACCTCACCGAATTGGTGCAAAACCAATTGGATGAGGTCATATCTGAGTAAAACTAGCTAGATAGAGTTCCGAGGATCTTGATCAGCTGATTGAAGGTTTCAGTGCTCGGAACCGCTGGGGTTTCTCCAGCAGGGGTTTCAACTGCAACGCCGGGGGACCATTGGCCCCAGTCGCTGGCATATACATTGTTGATGTCAATGCCCACTCCATCAAGAGTGTCCTTGTCAATGCGGACCTGGTGGATGGTGGTACGTGGGTGAATCTGACCATTGGATCCCCAGTTGTGCATCCAGAAGAATTCACCTAGGCCGTCATTAATAGCCCAGTCAATGACGTTGTAATTGCCATAAATGCCCAGCTGGTAGCCCGCTGCTGAGAGAGCTACCTTAAAAGCCTGTAGATAAGGGCGGATCAGGCTGGTGTACTGCGAATAGGTGGGGTTGTCGTCGATAGCCACGTAAATCGGGCGGTTGGTGGGGCCGCCGGCAGCTACGTGCAGGCTGATCGCCTGTGGGGCATGGGTGGCAGCACCGGCTGCACCCTGCTTCCAATCGGCGGTGTCGCCCTTGCCAAATTGGTACACGGAAGCGGTTTTGAGGCCGAGCCGAGCAAATTCCTGGGTTTGCGCCAGGGTTACCGGCTTGCCGATCATCCAGGATTCGGTGCCGGGGCGACGGTTGGATACATAGCGCACGGCGCCGAGGTGACCTGCGTTTTTGATGGAGGTTGCGCTCGGAACGCCGGCTGCGTAGTCGATGACGGTGCCAAGAATCGGGCCCAAAGCGCGTGCCTGGGGTGCAAAAAGGCTGGCCACGCCGATGGTTGCCACGCCCGCTGCGCCCTTGAGGAATGTTCTGCGGTTAAATTGTGCGTCCATGTATCTCCCAATATTCTCTTGAATCCCACCTATAACAGTGGTTAACAATAACAACAGCGCCACTAAAGGGCTAGGGGACTGACATAAACTCCCAAATGACCGTGATCAAGTTGTGATCTTCCTCACGAAAGAACTTAGTTTCCTGCGGAAACTGGAAACTGACAGAAAAACATGAGGGTTTAGTCATCTATTTCAGTTACGCTCACGTAACCTACGCATACGTAAGTGGTCATGGGACATCTGTGCCATCCAAGACTTAGGAGCTTTAATTCGTGAGTATTTCTTCACTGACGCCGTTGCACTCTTTCAAAGAGCCAGCAATTCTCTACGCCGGTCAGGCTTCCGCCTGGCAGCAGGTGATCGCTGACGCTAGCGACGATCACATCACTGCCACCCACCTGCGTGAGCTTTTGTCTCGTTCACGTGCCAAGACTGCCCCCTATGCACGTCAGATCGCATCCATTGTCCCAGGCTCCCTGGCGCGCTTGGAAGCACTGACCCACGAGAACGCTGAAATTGGCGCGGATATCGATCCACAGCCAGCAGTGTCCATTCCGGGAATCCTGCTGGGCCAGATTGCTGCTACTCGTCAGCTCCGCGATTTGGGTCTCGATGTAGCAAAGGCCACCCGCCTCGGCCACTCCCAGGGCATCTTGGGCGTTGCAGCGGTTGACAATGAAGAAGACGTTCTTGCCTTCGCTATCCTGCTCGGCACCGCAGCGTCCCAGTACGCCGGCAAGGGTGCACATATGCTCTCCGTGCGTGGCCTGAACCGCGAGCTGGTTGAAGCAGCAGTGGCAGAGGTTGATGGGGTAGAGGTTTCCCTGCGCAACGCTCGCACTCACTTTGTTGTCTCCGGCAAGCCAGAGGCGTTGAAGAAGGCAGCAGCAGCACTCCAGCACGCAGCCGATGCCTACAACGAAGACATCAATGAAAAGCGCAAGGGTGGCTCCCTTGCAGAACCTAAGTTTGATTACCTAGACGTGGCAATTCCTTTCCACCACTCCTCCATGCAGGAAGCAGCCGATAAGGCAGTGGAATGGTCCGCAGCTTGTGGCCTCAATGTTGATGCCCGCACCCTTGCAGAGGCTATCTTGGTCAAGCCAAGTGACTGGGTAGCGCAGATCGCTGATCTCAAGGCTGATTACGTTCTCTCCCTCGATGCTGGCGTAAGCCGCTTCACCGCGCCTTTGCTCGATGGCACCGGCATTACCCTGGTCCCAGCATTTTCTGCAGCAGAGCGCGATAACCTGGCCCGCCCAGGATTTGAGATCCCCACCGCTGAGGACTGGTCAGAGTTCGCTCCTAAGCTGGTCAAGCTGCCAAATGGTGACCTCAAGGTCATCACCGGCTTCTCCACCCTCACTGGTTATTCTCCAATCCTCTTGGCTGGTATGACCCCAACCACCGTTGACCCAGCCATCGTGGCCGCAGCAGCAAACGCTGGCCACTGGGCTGAAATGGCCGGTGGCGGACAGTACTCCGAAGAGGTCTTCACCGGCAACAAGGAAAAGCTTGTTTCCTTGCTCAACGTTGGACGTTCCGCACAGTTCAACTCCATGTTCTTTGACCGCTACATGTGGAACCTGCAGTTCGGTGCACAGCGCATCGTCTCCAAGGCACGTGCTACCGGTACCTCCATCAACGGTGTTGTTGTCTCCGCAGGTATTCCTGAGGTTGAGGAAGCAACCGAGCTGATCAGGGACCTCAACGCAGACGGCTTCCCATACGTTGCCTTCAAGCCAGGCACCGTGGATCAGATCCGCGCAGCACTCAAGATCGCTGATGCCAACCCTGATACCAAGATCATTGTCCAGATCGAAGATGGCCACGCAGGTGGACACCACTCCTGGGTTAACCTCGATGACCTGCTGCTGACCACCTACGCTGAGCTGCGCGCTCGCAAGAATGTGGTCGTAGTAATCGGTGGCGGTATCGGCACCCCAGCAAAGGCTGCTTATTACCTCACCGGTGAATGGTCCAAGGACCTCGGCTACCCCAAGATGCCAGTTGACGGCATCCTCGTTGGTACTGCTGCAATGGCAACCAAGGAAGCAACCACCTCTCCACAGGTTAAGCAAGCACTGGTTGATACCCCCGGTGTTGATCCTCAGGATGCCGGTGGCTGGGTTGGCCGTAGCCTCTCCCGCGGTGGCGTGACCTCTGGTCTTTCCCACCTCCATGCTGATATGTACGAGTTGGACAATGACTCCGCAGCAGCATCCCGCCTGATTTCCTCCATCGATTCTGATGACTATGCAGATCACCGCGATGAGCTGATCGCTGCCATCAACAAGACCTCCAAGCCATACTTCGGCGAGGTCGAGGAAATGACCTACGCAGAGTGGATCGAGCGCTGGGTTGAGCTTGCTTACCCAACTCAGGATCCAACCTGGGATGATCGCTTCTTTGACTTGGTCCACCGCATTGAGGCTCGCCTCAACGAGGCTGAGCACGGCGCCATCACCACCTTGTTCCCAGATCTCGAATCTGTTGCTGACGAGCAGGCAGCCGTCGAAAAGCTTCTTGCCGCCTACCCGAATGCCCGCGAGATTAAGGTCTCCGCGCGCGACGCCGCGTGGTTTATCGGTCTGTGCCGCAAGCACCACAAGCCAATGCCTTGGGTCCCTGCTATCGACGCCGACCTCGCACGTTGGTGGGGCCTGGACACCCTATGGCAGTCCCAGAACTCCCGTTATGGCGCGAGCGAAGTTCGCGTTATCCCTGGCCCAGTTTCCGTGGCCGGTATTGACCGCGTTGATGAGCCAGTTGCAGAGCTGCTTGGCCGCTTCGAAGCTGCCTGTGTGGAAGCACTCGACGAAGAGCCAGTGGAGATCTACTCCCGTCTCAACGCAGCTAAGGATGAGCGCGAATTCCTGCTGGCCACCCCACACATTGTGTGGCACGGCAACCTCATTGACAACCCAGCTCATGTGCTTAAGGAAGGCGCTTTTGAGCTCATCGAGGAAGATGGCTACTGGATCATCCGCATCCTGGCTGACTCCTACTTCGATGACCTGCCACTAGAGCAGCGTCCATACCTGGTTAAGCACGTTGACATCCCAGTTGAACTCGGCGATGCCGTAGCAACTGGTGGCTCCCCAGTAGTTTCCCGCGAGAAGCTGCCTGATTCTGTCTTCGAGCTGCTTGCTGGCGTTGCCGGCGTTGGTTCCGTCTCCGCTGCTGGCGATGAGATCAAGGCCCTGCCAGTTGCGGAAGAAGATGGATCCCCATTCGGCGTGGTCCGCGATTCCTTCACCTTCCCGGCACACCTGCTTGCAGCACACACCGCCGTCACCGGCGCTGCACTCGAGGAGCACAACGTGGGCACCCCTGACGTGCTCATGGGCGCTTGCTGGCCAGCCATCTACGCCGCGCTGGGCACCGGTAAGCTTTCCGACGGCTACCCCGTCATCGAGGGTCTGCTCAACGCAGTTCACCTTGATCACCTCCTTGACCTGCGTATCCCACTCGAGGAGCTGGCCGATGGCCGCACCATCGACGTAGAGGCTCGTACCGACTCCATCGAGGAATCCTCCTCCGGACGTATCGTGACCGTGCGCATCACCTTGACCACCAAGGGCGAAGTTGCAGCCAAGCTGGTTACCCGCTTTGCAATCCGTGGCCGCATCACCACCACCGAAATGGCCTCCCAGGCAGATGCCTATGGCGCTCGCGATGAGGTAGTGGAGCCAACTCCACGTTCCTTCATCCGCCAAGCAACTGTTTCCGCACCTGCAGATATGACCCCATTTGCCATGGTGTCCGGTGACTACAACCCAATTCACACCTCCGACAACGCAGCAAAGCTCGTTGGCCTGGATGCAGCCCTCGTCCACGGCATGTGGCTTTCTGCAACCGCACAGCACCTTGCAGGTCTGGGCTCTGAGGTTATTGGTTGGACCTACTCCATGTACGGCATGGTTCAGCTCAATGACGTTGTTGATATCACCGTCGAGCGTGTTGGCCGCGCAGGCCTGAAGCCTGCTTACGAGGTCACCTGCCGCATTGATGGCAACGTGGTTTCCCGTGGCCAGGCTCTCTTGCGCGAACCTGCAACCGCTTATGTTTACCCAGGCCAGGGTATCCAGGCCAAGGGCATGGGCCAGGGCGACCGCACCGCCAGCCCAGAGGCTCGTGCAATTTGGGAGCGTGCTGATAAGCACACCCGCGCAAACCTCGGCTTCTCCATCCAGCAGGTTATCGATGAGAACCCAACTGAGCTCAAGGTGGGCGATATCACCTTCGTGCACCCAGCTGGCGTTCTAAACCTCACCCAGTTCACCCAGGTCGCACTGGCTGTAGTTGCCTACGCACAGACTGCTCGTCTGCAGGCAGCCAACGCCATCGTTGAGGATTCCCTCTACGCAGGTCACTCCCTCGGCGAGTACACCGCACTGGCTTCCCTGGGCAATATCTTCGAACTAGAAGGTGTTATTGACGTCGTATTCTCCCGCGGTTCCGCAATGCACTCCCTGGTGCCTCGCGATGCCCAGGGTCGTTCCAACTACGGCCTGGCTGCATTCCGTCCGAATATGATCAACGTTGCTGCCACCGAGGTAGAAAACTGGGTTAACCGCATTGCGGAAGAATCCGGCGAATTCCTCCAGATCGTCAACTACAACGTTGATGGCCAGCAGTATGCAGTGGCCGGCACCCTGGCAGGACTGAAGGCGCTTAAGGCTTCTGCTTCTGCTAACCCACGTGCTTACGTCAACATCCCAGGCATCGACGTCCCATTCCACTCCAGCGTCCTGCGCCCAGGTGTTCCTGCCTTCGCCCAGAAGCTGGATGAGCTGCTCCCAGAGACCATCGATATCGATGCGCTGCGTGGCCGCTACATTCCAAACCTGGTTGCTCGCCCCTTCGAGCTCACCCAGGACTTTGTCGACGCCATCCTCGCAGTGGTTCCTTCCGAGCGCCTCAAGGGCCTCAAGGTTGCAGACACCGACGAGAACACCCTGGCTCGTCTCCTGCTGATCGAGCTGCTCTCCTGGCAGTTCGCATCCCCAGTTCGCTGGATTGAAACCCAGGCGCTGATCATCGACAACGTCGAGCAGATCATCGAGGTCGGCTTGGCAGCCTCCCCAACCCTGACCAACCTGGCACTGCGCACCATGGACGTTATTGGCGAGCACCGCCCAGTCTTTAACGTTGAGCGCGACCAGGACACCGTTATGCTTAACGACGTCCGCCAGGCCCCAGTCGCTGAGGTTGAAGAGGAAGCACCGGAAGTTCAGGAAGCACCAGCACCAGTTGCAGCAGCAGCACCAGTAGCAGCAGCCCCTGCCTCCGCACCAGTAGCTGTGGGCAATGCACCTGAACTGAAGTTCAATGCAGCCAACGCCATCATGGTTCTCTTCGCAGTACAGAACAAGATCAAAATTGATCAGATCACTGCTGCAGATACCTCTGAGACCCTGACCAATGGTGTGTCCTCCCGCCGTAACCAGATGCTCATGGATATGTCCACCGAGCTTTCCGTACCAACCATTGATGGTGCTGCGGATGCCGATGTGGCAACCCTTAAGGGCCGTGTGGTTACCGCCGCGCCGGGCTACAAGCCTTTTGGTCCAGTTCTTTCCGAGACCGTTCGTGCACGTCTGCGTACCCTCACCGGTGCAGCAGGCCTGAAGACCTCCTATGTTGGCGATCGTGTCACCGGCACCTGGGGTCTTCCAGAAAGCTGGGTTGCCTACGTTGAGGTTGAGCTGCTGCTCGGTACTCGCGAAGGTGAATCCGTCCGCGGTGGCGACCTGGGCACCCTGCCTGCAACTGCTGCAAATAAGGGTGAGGTTGATTCCCTCATCGATGCAGCTGTGCAGAATGTGGCAGCTGCCAATGGCACCAACGTCTCCATGTCTTCCGGAAGCGCTGCTGCTGGTGGGGTAGTGGACTCCGCTGCTCTGGATGCTTATGCTTCCACCGTCACCGGCGAAGATGGCGTGCTGGCAAATATCGCCCGCGGCATCCTAAACCAACTTGGCCTTGACGCCAAGGATCAGGTTGAGGGCGCAGAGATCGACACCGAGCTTTATGACGCCGTTGAGGCTGAATTGGGCACCGGTTGGTTGAAGCTGGTAACCCCAGTATTCTCCGCTGATCGCGCCATCCTCTTTGATGACCGTTGGGCATCTGCTCGTGAGGATCTGGCTCGCTTGGCTAATGGTGCAGAAATCGCTGTTGAGCGCTTTATTGGCACCGGGGCAACCGTCGAAAAGCAGGCAACTTGGTGGGCTGACCACGTAGAAGATGCCGCTTTGGCTGCCACCCTGACCGAGGTTGCCAAGCTGGCTGCACAGCCAGCGGTTGAGCCTCACGCTGATGATGTTGCGCTGGTTACCGGCGCGGCTCCTGAGTCCATTGCAGGTGCTGTAGCTGCACGTTTGCTCTCTGAGGGTGCAACCGTGATCATGACCGCCTCCAATGTGTCCCAGGCACGTAAGGAATATGCCCGCAAGCTCTACGCAAACCACGCTTCACCAAATGCGAAGCTGTGGATTGTTCCTGCGAACATGTCCTCCTACCGCGACGTTGATGCTCTGATCGACTGGATCGGCAATGAGCAGCGCGTTACCGTCGGTGGCTCAGTGACCGTGACCAAGCCTGCGTTGACCCCAACCCTGGCTTATCCTTTCGCAGCTCCTTCCGTCTCCGGCTCCTTGGCCGATGCCGGCCCACAGGCTGAAAACCAGGCACGTTTGCTGCTGTGGTCTGTTGAGCGCACCATCGCTGGTCTTGCCAACTTGGCTTCCCGCGGTGTTGACGGTCGCGTCCACGTGGTGCTGCCAGGTTCACCAAACCGCGGCATGTTCGGTGGCGACGGTGCATACGGCGAGGTCAAGGCAGCATTTGATGCCATCTTGGCCAAGTGGGGCTCCGAGACCGGCTGGCCTGAATTTGTCACCCTGGCACAGGCTCGTATTGGTTGGGTTGCAGGTACCGGCCTGATGGGACGCAATGACGTTCTTATCCCAGCAGCTGAGAAGCTGGGCATCCACGTTTACACCCCTGAAGAGATCTCCTCCGAGCTGCTGGGACTAGCATCTGCTGAATCCCGCGCCAAGGCGCTGGAAGCTCCGATCGATTATGACCTCACCGGTGGACTTTCCGGTGGCGTCTCCATCGCTGAGCTGGCTGCTTCCCTCGAAGCAGATGCTGCTTCGGAAGCTGCGGAGCAGGCAGAGACCATCAAGGCACTGCCTTCACCTAAGCACCCAGAGCAGGCAGCTGGCGTTCAGGTTGGTGAGGTCACCACTGACCTTGACGATATGGTCGTTATGGTCGGCGTGGGCGAAATCTCCTCCTGGGGCTCCGGACGTACCCGCTTTGAAGCTGAGTACGGCATCCAGCGTGATGGCTCGGTAGAGCTTACCGCCGCTGGCGTGCTGGAACTTGCTTGGATGATGGGTTTGATCTCCTGGAATGAAGATCCAAAGCCAGCTTGGTACGACGCTGACGGCACCGAAGTTCCTGAAGAAGAAATCTACGAGCGTTTCCGCGATGAGGTTGTGGCCCGTTGTGGTATCCGCGAGCTCGTCAACGATGCCTTCCTGGTAGACGGTGGCTCCATGGACGCAGCCGAGGTCTTCCTCGATCGCGACATCTCCTTCGCCGTGACCTCCGCTGAAGAAGCTCAGGCCTATGTTGATGCCGATGCTTCCGCAACTGTGGAAGAGGTTGAGGGCGAGTGGATCGTGACCAAGAAGAAGGGCTCCACCTCCTTCGTGCCACGCAAGGCCACCCTGACCCGCTCCGTTGCAGGCCAGCTGCCTACCGACTTCGACCCAGCCAAGTGGGGCATTCCAGCCTCCATGCTCGATGCACTCGACAACATCGCGGCGTGGAACCTGGTTACCGCCGTGGATGCATTCTTGTCCTCCGGCTTCAGCCCTGCTGAGTTGCTGCAGTCCGTGCACCCAGCCGATGTGTCCTCCACCCAGGGCACCGGTATTGGTGGCATGCAGTCCCTGCGTAAGCTCTTTGTGAACCGCTTCCTGGGTCAGGATCGTCCGGGCGACATCCTGCAGGAGACCCTGCCTAACGTGGTTGCTGCACACACCATGCAGTCTTACGTTGGTGGCTACGGTCAGATGATCCACCCAGTTGCTGCTTGTGCTACTGCCGCAGTTTCTGTGGAAGAGGGCGTTGACAAGATCTGCTTGGGTAAGGCTGACTTCGTGGTCGCCGGTGGTATCGATGACATTCAGGTTGAATCCCTCACCGGCTTCGGCGATATGAATGCAACTGCCGAGACTCAGGCCATGCTGGACAAGGGTATCGATCCTCGCTTCATCTCCCGCGGTAACGACCGCCGTCGCGGTGGCTTCCTCGAAGCTGCCGGTGGTGGTACCGTCCTGCTGGCTCGTGCATCTGTGGCCGCTGATATGGGACTTCCAGTCCTGGCAGTGGTGGCACACGCACAGTCCTACGCCGATGGTGCACACACCTCCATTCCTGCTCCAGGCTTGGGTGCTCTGGGTGCAGCTCGCGGTGGCGAGAACTCCCGCCTGGCTCGCGAGCTGAAGAAGATGGGTCTGACCCCAGATGACGTGCGCGTGATCTCCAAGCACGACACCTCCACCAACGCCAACGATCCAAACGAGTCCGAGCTGCACACCCTGCTGTGGAAGACCATTGGACGCGAAGCTGACAACCCAATGTTCATCATCTCCCAGAAGTCCCTCACCGGACACTCAAAGGGCGGTGCTGCACTCTTCCAGATCGGTGGCCTGATCTCTGTCCTAGAGACCGGCAAGCTGCCACAGAACGCATCCCTGGACTGCGTTGATCCAGAGATGGAAGAAAAGGGCGAGAACTTCGTCTGGCTGCGCGAACCACTGGACCTCGGTGCAGGTGCCGTTAAGGCTGCTGCACTGACCTCCCTTGGCTTCGGTCACGTTGCTGCCGTGGTTGTCTTGGCAACCAGCGGTGTCTTCGAGCAGGCACTGCGCAACGCAGGCCGCGACGTTGAGGAATGGCGCAAGCGCGCTACCCAGCGTCTGCGCGCCGGTGCTAACCGCCTGGAGGCCGGCATGGTTGGCCGTGCTCCACTGTTCGAGCAGGTTGAAGGACGCCGCCTCCCTGAAAAGGGAGCACACCAGGCCGAGATCAACATGCTTATCGACGCCGACGCTCGCCTCGGTGCTGACGGTACCTACCGGGCATAAAGGTTCGGGGGCTTCGGCCCCCGGCAATTAATAAATCCCCCTGCCTGGCAAGTAATTAAACTTGCTGGTCAGGGGGATTTTATTTGTGCCCTGGAGAGGAATCGAACCTCCGACACCCGCTTTAGGAGAGCGGTGCTCTATCCACTGAGCTACCAAGGCAATAGCACTAGATTACAACATTGGAATCTGGGAGAAAAAAGAGGGGGCAATTTTACATCCGGTCCCAAAACAAACAGCTAAGCTACAAGTTAACTATTAACTTAACTTTATTGGGAGTGGCCATGTCGAAGCCTGCTTTTCATGATGTACAACGCCGAGCCATCGCTGTTCACCAAATCACTAAGGATAATATTCCGGTCCTGGCTATTGATGAAGTAGACGATGATGGCAGCTCACGGCGCATTATGCTGCTCAACAAATACGATGCAAAGCAACTGAGTGCAGCTTGTGATCGATATTTGCAGCAGGTCTACTCCGCAAGCTTTGCCGGCGTAAACACTGATCTTTCTCCCGAGGACATGGCTGACCTTTTTGGTGATGATTAAGCCAAAGCCTCAAGCTTGGCAATAACCTCAGCAGCTGGGGGATTAGTGGCATGGGTGCCATCTGAATACAGGACAGTGGGAACCACGCGGTTGCCATTGTTTACAGATTTCACCCATTCACCGGCCTCTTCATCACGATCAACGTCGATGAGATCAAATTCCTGGCCTTTAAGTCCGCGAAGCAATGCTGCGCAGTAGGGGCACCAATCGGTGGCGTAGATGGTTACATTGCTCATTTTTTAGTCCTTAATATAACGGAGGAATTTGTAGCGGTAGTCGCCAGATTCTTGCCATTCAGATTCTTTATCCAAATGGAAATCCTCCGGGATTTCGGGGGCGAATACAGCATTAGGAAGCTCTATTTCGACGTCGATAAGCGTTATTTCAAGCACGTCAGCGGCACCTACGGTGGCGCGGTAGACCTCGCCGCCCCCAATGATCCAGCCCTCTTGGGGGATTTCGGTGATGACGCTGGCGCCCTGGGACCACTCGCCGGGCTCTCGGGTGGAAAGCACGAGGTTGTCGCGGCCGGGAAGTGGTTTGAAAGGCAGCGACTCCCAGGTGCGGCGGCCCATAATCACTGGTTGGCCGAGGGTAACGGCCTTGAAGTGTTTAAGGTCTTCGGGGATGTGCCAGGGCATGCCGAGGCCATCGCCGATGACACCATTTCGGCTTTGAGCCCAAATCGCCCCGATCATACGGCGACTTTGCCGCGGATCACTGGGTGGGGATCATAACCTGCGACGGCGATGTCCTCGAAGGTGTAGTCGAGGATGGAATCAGCCTTGCGCAGTTCCAGGGTTGGGTAAGGTCGCGCCTCGCGGGAAAGCTGTTCGGCAACCTGCTCGCGGTGGTTGTCATAAATGTGGCAATCGCCGCCGGTCCAAATAAACTCGCCAACCTCCAGGCCTGCCTGCTGGGCAAACATGTGGGTAAGCAGAGAGTAGGACGCAATATTAAAAGGCACGCCGAGGAACATGTCTGCAGAGCGCTGGTAAAGCTGGCAAGAAAGCTTGCCATCAGCTACGTAGAACTGGAAGAGCAGGTGGCAGGGGGGAAGTGCCATGTTTTCCAGCTCAGAAACATTCCACGCGGAGACAATATTGCGGCGGGAGTTTGGATTGGTCTTTAGGGTCTCAAGGGCACCTGCGATTTGGTCGATGTGACGGCCATCGGGGGTGGGCCAAGAACGCCACTGCACGCCATAAACGGGGCCGAGTTCGCCATCTTCATCGGCCCACTCATTCCAAATGCGGATGTTATTGTCCTGCAGCCACTTCACATTGGAATCGCCACGAAGGAACCACAAAAGCTCGCCGACCACCGAGTGGAAATGCACCTTCTTGGTGGTCAGGAGGGGGAAACCATCCGCTAAGTTAAAACGGATTTGCTGGCCAAAAAGCGAGGTGGTGCCGGTGCCAGTGCGGTCGTCCTTGTGGGAGCCCTCTTCAACAATCTTTTTTAGGAGATCTTCATAAGGGGTAACAGTCATGGGGCTAATGCTATACCTGAACGACTTCTGAAGCACACCCCTTTAGTAGGACCCGTTTGCCTCGTAGAAGTCCTTGCACATCTTCAAAAGGTCTTCGGCCAGCTCGGGGCGACAAATAAGGACATCGGGAAGGTAGGTGTCCTTATTGTTATAGGTCAACTCGGAGCCATCCAAACGAGAGCAGTGCAAACCTGCAGCCTTGCAGACGCCAACCGGAGCAGCAGAATCCCATTCATACTGGCCACCGGCGTGGATATAAGCGTCATAATCACCGAGCAATACGTGCATGGCCTTGGCACCTGCGGAGCCAAGCGCTTCGGTAACAAAACCAAGCTGATCAGCGCAGTGCAGGGCCACCTTTGGCGGGCGGTTGTGGGAAATCGCGATGACCTTGGAATAAGGGCCGGTCACTGCGCGGGCATCTGCTGAGTGGAAGACCACTCCGAGGTCAGGCAGGCCAACGGCGGCGTGGGTGGGGATGCCATTTTCTACTAGGGCGATGTGTACGGCCCAGTCCTGGCGTCCGGTGGCAAATTCTTTGGTGCCATCTAGTGGGTCGATAATCCAGACGCGGTCCTTGGACAGGCGGTCTAAATTATCGGCTGCTTCTTCCGAAAGGAAACCATCATCAGGGCGGTGTTGCTCCAAAACGCGAGCAATCCAGTTTTGGGCTAGATCATCGCCAGCGTCGCCGAGATTGCGACCACGCAGGAGGCCAACATTGCGGACACCTTTAAGGATTTCACCAGTGCCCTGGGCTAGACGGTGGGTGAGGATTGAATCATCAATCTGAGCAGTCATGTTATTAATCCTAGATGTTTGGTTACATTAAGGCATGGCATATAGCGTTCTTTCCCGATTCCGTCCCCAAGTAGCTGAGTGGTTCCGGGATGTCTTTGCGGCGCCAACCCCCGTTCAGGAAGGCACCTGGGAAGCGGTTTCAGAAGGAAAAAATGCGCTTGTTGTAGCCCCAACAGGTAGTGGTAAGACCCTCGCAGCCTTCCTCTGGGCGCTGAATTCGCTCACCGAACAAACAGGTCAAACGGTTCTAGATACCGGCACTCCAGTTCCGGTTAAAGGTGGGAAGGTGAAAGTACTTTATATTTCCCCGCTGAAGGCGCTCGGTGTGGACGTGGAAAATAACCTGCGTGCACCGCTCAATGGAATCGCGCGCACCGCTGCCAAAATGGGGCTTGATGTGCCGAATATCACCATGGCTGTGCGCTCGGGAGACACCCCTCCAGCTGAGCGTGCCCGCCAGGTTCGCAAAGCTCCAGACATTCTGATTACCACTCCGGAATCTGCCTACCTCATGCTCACCTCCAAGGCCGGAGCAATCCTCTCTGATGTAGACGTGGTGATTATTGATGAAATCCACGCCATGGCAGGCACCAAAAGGGGAGTGCACCTAGCGCTGACCTTGGAGCGCCTAGAAATGCTCACCAAGCGCCCGGTGCAAAGAGTCGGACTTTCCGCTACCGTGCGCCCTTTGGAAACAGTGGCCTCATTTTTGGGAGGTAACCGCCCGGTCACCATTGTGGCCCCACCTGCGGAAAAGAAGTGGGAACTTACCGTCACAGTTCCCGTGGAAGATATGTCGGATCTGCCCACCCAAGAACCTGGTTCCACCATTGGGGAATATGTCATCGACGATCCCCTGGGGCTGACAAGCGAATCTGCACTACCGACCCAGGGCTCTATCTGGCCACATATTGAACAGCAGGTTTATAACCAGGTCATGTCGGCCAAGTCCACCATTGTCTTTGTGAACTCCCGGCGTTCTGCGGAGCGTTTGACCAGCAGGTTAAATGAGATCTGGGCGCAGGAACATGATCCCGAGTCGCTTTACCCGGACCTGCGTCGGCCACCAGCACAGGTTATGGGCTCTGATACCGCGGGAGCTGCACAAGTAATTGCGCGCGCCCACCATGGGTCGGTATCCAAGGATGAGCGAGCCATTACCGAAACCATGCTTAAAGAAGGCCGTCTGCGGGCGGTTATTTCCACCTCCTCCCTGGAACTCGGCATCGACATGGGTGCAGTGGAGCTGGTCATCCAGGTGGAATCGCCGCCGTCCGTGGCAAGTGGGTTGCAGCGCGTGGGGCGCGCGGGGCACTTCGTGGGGGCGACGTCGATAGGCTCCTTTTACCCGAAGCACCGCGCCGATTTGGTGCAAACCGCGGTGACGGTACAGCGCATGAAAGAGGGGCTAATTGAGGAGCTTCACGTGCCCAAAAATGCCCTTGACGTGCTCGCACAGCAAACCGTGGCGGCCGTGTCCATAGCGGATGTTAATGTCGACCAGTGGTACGAAACCGTGCGGAAATCCTATCCCTATAGGGAGCTGGCCCGGGAGGTTTATGATTCGGTCATTGATTTAGTCAGCGGGGTTTATCCCTCCACTGACTTTGCGGAACTGCGCCCCCGCGTGGTCTTCGATCGTGTCTCTGGCATGCTCGAATCCCGCCCCGGCGCGCAGCGAGTGGCGGTGACCAGTGGTGGCACCATCCCAGACCGCGGCATGTTCGGCGTGTTCCTCATCGGCGATGGCCCGCGCCGGGTGGGCGAACTCGACGAAGAGATGGTCTACGAATCCCGGGTGGGAGACGTCTTCACCCTCGGTGCCTCCAGTTGGCGCATTGAGGAAATCACTCGTGACCAGGTGATTGTTAGCCCCGCACCGGGCCACACCGGCCGCCTGCCATTTTGGACCGGCGATGCTGCCGGGCGCCCCGCCGAGCTAGGCAAGGCCCTAGGCGCTTTTCGACGCACCACCCTCGCTGATCCAGTATCTTCCGGTCTAGAAGGCTGGGCGCATGATAATTTGCTGGCTTTTCTCCGCGAACAGGAGGAAGCAACGGGCATCCTCCCCGATGAAAAAACCCTGGTGCTGGAACGCTTCAAAGATGAAGTAGGGGACTGGCGCATTGTATTGCACACCCCTTATGGACGTGGGGTAAATGCCGCCTGGGCGCTGGCAATTGGGGCGAAAATCGCAGAAAACACTGGGATGGATGCCCAGGCAGTATCTGGCGATGACGGCATTGTGCTGCGCCTTCCGGATGGGGAGGAACCCAGCTCCGCGCTGTTTATGTTTGATGCGGATGAAATCGAGAAGATTGTCACTGAGCAGGTGGGAAACTCCGCGCTTTTTGCTAGCCGTTTCCGTGAGTGCGCAGCTAGGGCGTTGCTCCTCCCGCGGCGCAATCCAGGCAAGCGCGCCCCACTTTGGCAGCAGCGCCAACGTGCTGCCCAGCTGCTGGACGTAGCGCGTAAATACCCCAGTTTCCCAATCATTTTGGAAACTGTCCGTGAGTGCCTCCAGGATGTTTATGATCTCCCAGCACTGAAGGAGCTGATCTCTGACCTGCAATTAAGGAAGGTCCGAATCGCAGAGGTCACTACGCAGCAGCCTAGTCCCTTTGCCTCCTCCCTGCTGTTTAACTACACCGGCGCATTTATGTATGAGGGGGACAGCCCGCTGGCCGAAAAGCGCGCGGCAGCCCTGGCATTGGACCCGACGCTTTTGGCGAAGCTTCTGGGGGAAGTTGAGCTACGCCAATTACTTGATCCGGAGATTATCCAAGAAGTCCATGACCAGCTTCGCAGGACTAAAGATCGCGCGGCGAGAAATAACGAGGAACTTGCGGACTCGCTCAGGATCCTAGGCCCAATTCCCCTGGATGAGCTGGGCGAACACATTACTTTTGAAAACCCCAACCTGGGTGATCGAGCAATGACAGTGCGGATTAACGGCCGCCCGCACCTTGCCCAGGTTCTGGATGCACCCCTGTTGCGCGATGCTTTGGGAATCCCCGTCCCTCCAGGAGTCCCAGCACAGGTGGAAACCATTAGCGATGCCATGGAACAGCTGGTCAATCGCTGGGTACGTACCCGAGGCCCCTTTGTTGCAAATGACCTCGCAGATGCCTTTGGCCTGGGAATCGCCCAAGCGATCACCTTCTTGCGCTCAGCACCGGTCACCGAAGGACATTATCGACAAGGCATCGCCGAACAAGAATATTGCGCCACGGAGGTTCTGGGCATCATCCGCCGCCGCAGCCTCGCACTCGCGCGGAAACAAACCCGCCCAGTGTCGCAATCGGCTTATGCGCGCTTCTTGCTGGATTGGCAGCAGGTGGCGCCTGTCGGCAAGCATCCGACGCTGCGCGGGGTGGATGGCACCTATGCGGTGATTGAGCAGCTCGCCGGGGTGCGATTGCCGGCGAGCGCCTGGGAGGATTTGGTGTTGCCCAGCCGCGTGGATTATTCCCCGGCGCACTTGGATGAGCTCACCGCTAACGGTGAGGTGCTGATTGTTGGTGCCGGCCAAGCCGGCAGCCGTGACCCCTGGATCACCTTGTTGCCCGCTGACTACGCCGGGCAACTGGTCGGGGAGGCGTCGACAAGCTTGACGCCTTTGCAGGAAGCGGTGGTGGAGCAGCTCAAGCCCGGTGGCGGATTTTTATTTAGCGATATCCTGGCGGCGAATTTTGGCTATACCGCCGCGCAGGTGCAGGAGGCGATTTGGGGGCTGGTGGAGGCTGGGGTGGTCAGCCCCGACAGCTTCGCGCCGATTCGCGCGCGCCTTGCGTCCGGAGGTGCACATAAAGCGAAGCGTCGGCCGAGCCGCTCCCGGGTGCGTACGCGCACGTCATTTTCCACCGAAGTGCCCCCTGACATGCGCGGACGTTGGTCGCTGACGGTGCAGCCCGCCGATGCGACCAGTCGCTCCGTGGCGCACGGCGAGGCCTGGCTGGACCGCTACGGCGTGGTCACCCGCGGCAGCGTGGTTGCCGAAGACGTTGTCGGAGGCTTCGCGCTGGCCTATAAGGTGCTCTCGGGTTTTGAGGAAAGCGGCAAAGCCATGCGCGGCTACCTCATTGAAGGTCTGGGCGCGGCGCAATTTTCCACGCCCGCCATCATCGACCGCCTCCGGGGCAACGACGATTCCCCCGACGTTGAAGGGTGGCCCTCCGGTGCCACCGACCCCGACGTCTACCTCATCGCGGCGGCCGACCCCGCCAACCCCTACGGCGCCGCGCTCCCGTGGCCCGAGACCGGAAACCGCGCTGCGGGTGCGATGGTGGTGCTTTGCGACGGACTCCTGTTGGCGCATGTCTCTCGCGGCGGGCGCACTCTTAATGTTTTCCACCCAGATATCGAGAAGATTTCCCGGGCGCTGGCCACCTATGACCGTTTGACCGTGGAAAAAATCAATGGAGAAAGTGTTTTTGATTCTCCGCTGCTGGAGGAGTTCCGAAGCTTCGCGTCGATTACTCCCAAAGGCATGAAGTTTAGGGAGACAAAGCGGGCAGAAACCATTAGTTTTGATGATCAACCAAGGCCATTTCGTGGAGGCTTCGGACGGCGATAACCTAGTGATATGCCCGAAGGTGATTCAGTTTTTCAGCTCTCCCGGCGCCTGCAGTTTATGCGGGGTAGGGAAGTCCTAGAAACCTCTTTGCGAGTTCCCTCTGTGGCGCTCCACGATTTCACTGGCAGCACTGTGCACCGAGTGTGGCCCTATGGGAAAAACCTTTTTATGCAGTTTGGGGATGAGGTTCTCCACACCCACCTCAAGATGGAAGGTTCGTGGGCAGTACATCGCAAAGGTGACAGGTGGCGAAAACCAAGTCACACTGCCCGAGTAGTCCTGGTGCTCTCTGAAAACATTGAGATTGTGGGGCATTCATTGGGATTTGTGCGGGTGTTTCCCATCCAGGAATATCCCGAGCGCATTGCAGGCTTTGGCCCTGATGTGCTTGGGGACTTTGATGCGAGGCTTGCGCGGGAGAATATTTTGCAGCAGCCTCAGCGCAGTATTGGGGAAGCCTTGTTGGACCAATCCAACCTAGCAGGGGTGGGCAATGAATACCGTGCAGAAATTTGCTTCTTGCTGGGGGTACATCCTGCGACACCGGTTGCTTCAGTAGATGTAGATCAGGCTTTGCGGATTACTCGACGCCTTATGTGGGAAAACCGGAACTCCCCGTTGCGAGTGACCACGGGTGTGCGTCGCGCCGGGGAGTCTTCCTATGTTTTTGGAAGGAATAATAAGCCCTGCCGGCGCTGCGGAACGCGGATCCAAAAGGCTCAATTGGGGGAACGCATTATCTGGTGGTGTCCGCGCTGCCAGCCACTAGTATCAGGCGTGTGAAACTAATACTTAATCTTATTTGGCTGGTTTTTGGTGGCATTTGGCTAGCTTTGGGATATGTCTTTTTCGGCATCGTCGCCTGCTGCCTGATTATTACTATTCCCGCAGGCGTAGCAAGTTTTAGGATGGCTAGCTACGCGCTATGGCCATTTGGTAGAACCGTGGTGCGCACTGGAGGAAGCTTCTCCGCCTTGCACAATGTCATCTGGTTCGTCTTTGCTGGTTTCTGGCTGGCGCTTGGGCACGTGGCTACTGCAATTGCCCAAGCGATCACCATAATCGGCATCCCCCTGGCCATTGCCAACCTAAAGATGATTCCAATTACGTGTTTTCCATTTGGAAAACAGATTGTTGCTAGTCCAAACTCGACTTTTTAGCGGTGTTCCTGCGAATGAGTTTGATCAAGAAATAAAGCAGAACCAATACGATGACTACGTAAATGACCGTGGAATAGTTCTCAAACCAGAGGGAAACCGTTTCCCACTCAGCGCCGAGAGCTACGCCAGCCCAGATGAGGATGGCATTCCAGATGGTGCTTCCAACTGCGGTGAGTACGCCGAACATGATGGGGTTCATTTTATCTACACCTGCGGGAATGGAAATGAGGCTGCGGACTCCGGGCACTAGCCTGCCGAAAAATACGGAGTAGCGACCATACTTTTCAAACCAAAGCAAAGACTTATCGACGTCGGTGGCATCAACCAACCACATTTTGTCGGCAATCTCGCGCAATCGCCTCGCGCCCACGGCACGGCCTAATCCGTAGAGCAAATAGGCGCCAGTAACGGATCCAATGACGGACCAAATTAGTGCTGCCCATACATTTAGATCACCCTGGGTAGTGGTGAAGCCCGCGAGCGGAAGGACTACTTCGCTGGGGATTGGTGGGAAGACGTTTTCCAAAAATACGGCAAAACCCACACCAGGAGCCCCCAAGGCCTCCATGAGCGAGATAATCCAGTTCATGATCATTGTGGGTTCCTCCGAGAACTCTTAAAAGATGCAGCCCATGCGGGGACTACGGGATACAGAATTAACAGCTGCCAAACCCATTCGACATGAAATACCCAATGCAAAAGGGCCAGCGCCGTCAGGAAAGAGATGACGGAGACAATAGAAAATTCGTCGAAAGTTTTGGGTTTTTCGGCGCGCATGTAGCCATCCTATCTATTTCTAAGAGCTTCAGGGGTTCGTCGAAAAGCAAAAGACGCTGACTGCGGGGCAGTCAGCGTCTTGGGGAGGTTAGCGGTTGGCGCGGTACCACTTGATCAATGCGTCGGTGGAGGAGTCGCCGGAATTGACTTCTTCCTCGCCGGAAACTGCTGGAGCGAGGTCATTGGCCTGTTGTTTGCCCAGTTCAACGCCCCACTGGTCGAAGGAATTGATATCCCAAATGACGCCCTGGACCATGACGATGTGCTCGTAGAGAGCGATGAGCGCACCCAATACCGCAGGAGTAAGCTCTTCCGCGAGGATCGTGGTGGTGGGGCGATTACCTGGCATGACCTTGTGGTTTACCAAGTCAGCTGCAACACCTTCGGCTGCGATCTCTTCAGCGGTCTTACCAAATGCGAGAACCTTCGTCTGGGCGAAGAAGTTGCTCATCAGGAGGTCGTGCATGGTGCGATCGCCAGCTGGAAGATCCTTCTTGGGGCGCGCAAAGCCGATGAAATCAGCAGGCACTAGGCGCGTGCCCTGGTGAATGAGCTGGAAGAAGGCGTGCTGGCCATTGGTGCCTGGTTCGCCCCAGTAAATTTCGCCGGTGCCGGTGGAAACAGGGGTGCCATCGCGGTGCACAGACTTACCATTGGACTCCATGGTCAGCTGCTGCAGGTACGCGGCAAAGCGGCTCAGATCCTCAGAGTAGGGAAGTACGGCGTGGGTTTCGGCGCCGTAGAAGTCGGAATACCAAACGCCCAACAAGCCCATGAGAACGGGGATGTTCTCGGAAAATTCAGCAGTGCGGAAGTGCTCGTCCATAGCGTGGAAGCCTCCGAGGAAGCGCATGAAGTCACGAGGGCCGATAACTGCCATCAAAGAAAGTCCCACTGCGGAGTCGACGGAGTAACGTCCGCCTACCCAGTCCCAGAAGCCAAACATGTTGTCGGTGTCGATGCCGAACTCAGCTACCTTTTCCGCGTTGGTGGAAACGGCGACAAAGTGCTTGGAGACAGCTTCCTCACCAAGCTTTTCGACGAGCCATGCACGAGCAGCGTGCGCATTAGAAAGGGTTTCCTGGGTGGTGAAAGTCTTGGAAGCGATAACAAAAAGGGTGGATTCCGCATCCAGATCTTCCAAGGTTGCAACCAAGTCAGCTGGATCGACGTTGGACACAAATTCTGCAGTAATACCAGCGGTGGCATAAGCACGCAGTGCCTTGGTAGCCATTGCAGGTCCGAGGTCGGATCCGCCGATGCCGATGTTCACAATCTTCTTAATGGTGTGGCCGGTGTGTCCAAGCCACTTACCAGAGCGAAGTGCAGTTGCGAAGTCGCGCATGCGCCCGAGGGTTTCGTGTACATCGGCAGCGACGTCCTGGCCATCTACTTCCAAGTTTGCTTCCGCAGGCAGGCGCAATGCGGTGTGCAGAACTGCACGGTCTTCGGTGTTGTTTAGGTGCGCGCCTGCAAACATTTCGTCGATGCGTGCTCGCAAACCCGCTTCTTCAGTAAGCGCGAGGAGGCGGGTAAAGGTTTCATCATTTGCCAAGTTCTTCGAGAGATCAACGTGCAGGCCGGCTGCGGAAAAGGTGAATTTCTCCGCACGGTCACCTTCGGAAAAAAGCTCGCGCAAAGTCGTTCCTTTGAAAGACGAGTAGTGCTCAGCGAGTTGCTTCCAGGCTGCGGTTGTTGAAATATTTGGCATCAAAACTCCTTGAAAATTGTAGGTATGACTTCAGGTTAGCCCGACTGTGGGGCTCTGCGCAGAAGAACGAGCCCCTGCTACCTAATTAACCCTTTTCCCAAGGAAAATTCTTCTTTTTGTCTTTGCGATACCCCTACTTCTCGCGTTCCCAGCGCCGGTTAAATGCGGCGCGGTGCTGTGCAACCGTTTGAGCCCACCTTGCATTTTTGGGAGATAGTGGTCCGTTTGGCTCTGTTACCGACCAGGTTCCATCACCCATCAACCACACAATGATTCCGGAGTAGGGATCCAGCAGGTAGTTGATCCGGCCATCGGTTTTCATATTGTGGTGGTGCTGGCACAAGCTACCTGTGCCTTCCAGTGACGTTTCCCCACCTTCTTCAAAAGGAATTCGGTGATCAACCTGAGCCTTGTGCGCTGGCACCGAACATCCCGGGAATCTACATGTCCCATCTCTTCCGATAATGGCGGCACGAAGGGCAGGAGGCGGGTCATGCTTATCGGTGGTTATTTTTGCTGCTTCGTCCATGTTGCGGGTTTTGGTGGCTCGTGCTGACCAGAACTGGCCAGCCTTCGCATCAAGCCACCCAATTCCGCTGGCCCAAACTGGAGATTCCGCTAGATCAGAGGCGGAGTAGAGGTTGAGGTGAACGACGACGTGGATTTTGTTGCGAAGAATATCGCTAAAGGCTTCTCCGTAGGTGAGCTCATTAGCTTTCGCATGTTTGGTCACGGCTTCATTGATGATGTAGCCATCCACTGCATCAACGGTTGCTCCCACTTCCGCACTGCCATCTGGCTTAAAATCCACGCCAAAACTGACATCATCCTGAGTTCCTCGGGAACCTGTGGCTCTTGCGTCGTCAAGCATGTCTCTTATGTCTTTGATGCGGCGGCTAATAGCCGCGGCGCTGGGCAGGACCTGGTTTGGCGAGGTTGCGGTGAGGAACTCCCTGAGCAGGCGGTCAGCTTCCGGCAGGTTTGTGGGGTTGATGCCGGCCAGGGCATTGCTGATGGCAATAAGGCGAGTGCAATCCAAATGAAATAACTCCAATTGCAGAGCTTCCAGCTGGGGTAGATCTCGCAGCGTGGCAAAAGCGATAGACAAGCGCGAAATATAATCGCGGGGCACTCCCGTTACGGTTGCCAGACTAGCCATTGCGGTCGAATGGTCTTCGGTGTCTTCTGGAAGTGCGTCCTGCCAAAATAGATGTTCAAGTTCGCGAAGCTTGGTTTTCTGCACCGCGAGGGGATTGTCGGGATTATTAACTGAGTAAAAGTTTCCTATCATGTGCCCTCCTTGCCCTCAATGTATCTAGGTTGCAGATTTTCGGGAAATGTCCGTAAGTGCAGCCTGTGGATAACTACCTAGCAGGCATGAAAAAACCCTGACCTTTTAAATAAGTACAGGCCAGGGTATGTAAAAAATTTTCTAAATTGTGGATTAACCGAGCTTTCCGCGGCCCATGCGGAGGAGGATGCCGGCTAGTGCTGGGCCTTCCTCTCCGATTTCTTCACGGAATTGGTTAATAATGGCAACCTCGCGGGTATGGACCAAACGGGTTCCGCCCGAGCTCATGCGGGTTTTTCCAATAGTTTGGGAGATTGCAGTACGACGCTTGACTGCATCGATAATTTCGCGATCTAGACGGTTGATCTCCTCGCGATACTTTTGGATTTCCGCATCAGATAGCGGGTCATCTGTGCCAGAGGGCATCCTGATCTCGAAGTCTCCATTAGTCATAGAAACTATTCTGCCATGTTTGGTGTGAGAACTTGTGTGTCCACCCCACCTAGTAGGTTATTGAAGTAATGAATACTTCACCTTTTAACCCAAGTAATAGCCCTGATCTTCTAGAAGGGCTGAATGAGCAGCAAAGGGCAGCCGTTGAGCATATCGGTTCTCCTTTGCTTATTGTGGCAGGCGCCGGTTCTGGCAAGACTGCGGTGCTTACTCGTCGCATTGCATATTTGATGCAGCATAGGGGAGTGCAGCCACAGGAAATTTTGGCCATTACCTTTACCAACAAAGCTGCAGCTGAAATGCGGGAACGTGTTGCAGGTCTGGTCGGACCCGTCGCGGAGCGCATGTGGGTGGCAACTTTCCACTCCGTGTGCGTGCGAATTTTGCGCCAGCAGGCGCAACTGGTGCCAGGCCTTAATACAAACTTCACCATTTATGATTCCGATGATTCCAGGCGACTGCTCACCATGATCGCCAAGGATTTAGAACTCGATATTAAGAAGTTTTCGGCCCGCACGTTATTGTCCGCAATTTCTAATCTGAAAAATGAATTAGTTACTCCGGAAGAAGCGATGGCCGATGCTGCGCGGACTCACAACCCCTTTGAAACCGCTATAGCCAGGGCTTTTGCTGAATACCAAGGCCGTATGCGTCGCGCAAATGCGGTGGACTTTGATGACCTCATTGGGGAAACTGTGAGGATTTTTAAGGAACAACCCGCAGTGGTTGAGTATTATCGCCGTCGCTTCCGCCATGTGCTTATCGACGAGTACCAGGACACCAACCACGCCCAGTATGAGCTCATCTCAACGCTAGTGGGGCAGGAATCTGAACTCTGTGTGGTGGGCGACTCTGACCAGTCCATTTATGCATTCCGTGGCGCTACTATCCGCAATATTGAGGAATTTGAGCGGGATTATCCCAATGCTCGCACCATTTTATTGGAGCAAAATTACCGTTCCACCCAGACCATTCTGAGCGCAGCCAATGCGGTGATCGCCCAAAACGAAAATCGTCGGCCGAAGAAGTTGTGGACGGACCTCGGAGAAGGCGACAAGATTGTTGCCTACGTAGCCGACAATGAACATGATGAGGCTCGGTTTATCGCCTCTGAAATTGATGCCATCGGCGGTCGCTACAACTACTCCGACATCGCTATTATGTACCGCACTAATAATTCTTCGCGAGCCCTCGAAGATGTCTTCATGCGCAACGGCATCCCCTACAAGGTCGTCGGCGGCACCAAATTCTACGAGCGCAAAGAAATTCGCGATATCATTGCCTACCTGCGTGTTCTGGAAAACCCCGACGATACCGTCAACCTCCGCCGCATCATTAATACCCCCAAACGCGGCATCGGCGACCGCGCGCAAGCCTTCATCGCACTGCACGCGGAAAACAACCAAATCAGCTTCGGGCAGGCGCTTATCGACGCGGGCAACGGGCAGGTTGACCTGCTTGGCGCCCGGGGCAAGAACGCAGTAATTAAGTTCAATGAGCTTCTCGACGCGCTACGCAGTGAGTTCCCACTTGAGGATCGCCCCGACATCGGGCAGATTATTAATCGCATCCTAGACCTCACTGGATACAAGGCAGAGCTTGAAGCCTCCAATGATCCTCAGGATGGAGCACGCCTAGACAACCTCAATGAGTTGGTATCGGTGGCTCGTGAGTTTTCGGCTGATGCTGCAAACCGCCTGGCTTATGAAGATGACCCCGAGGCGGGCACCCTACAGGCCTTCTTGGAAAGGGTTTCTCTAGTCGCCGACGCTGATCAGATCCCCGATTCTGACAATGGCGTGGTGACCTTGATGACCCTGCACACCGCAAAGGGCTTGGAGTTCCCAGTTGTCTTTATTACCGGCTGGGAAGATGGCCAGTTCCCGCATATGCGCTCATTGGGAGATTCCAAGGAGCTCGCAGAGGAAAGGCGTTTGGCCTACGTGGGAATTACCCGTGCGCGCAAGCGCCTATATCTCACCCGTTCGATGTTGCGCAGCTCTTGGGGTAATCCAGTAACCAACCCACCTTCACGCTTCTTGGATGAGATTCCAGCCGAACTGCTTGAGTGGATCCGTGAAGAGCCCCAAAGGAATGCCTGGACTCCGAAGCCACGTAATAGGCAGTTGGAGCTGGCAGTTGGGGACCGTGTTAATCACGATAAGTACGGATTGGGCAGAGTTATTGCTGCTGATGGTTCGGGCTCTCGAGCCACTGTCACGATCGATTTTGGGTCTGCAGGTAAGGTGCGTCTCATGCTCCTAGGTGGCGTTCCTATGGAAAAGCTGTAGAAACACGAGAAGGCGACCATATGGTCGCCCTCGTAGTTAAAGAGTAATTCCGCGTTCTGCCAGCCACGGTGCTGGATCAATTGGAGCGCCGCCCTGAGGATAAACCTCGAAGTGGAGGTGGGAGCCGGTGGAAAAGCCACGGTTTCCCATACCTGCGATGCGGTCTCCAGCCTTCACGGTTTGACCAACGGTTACCTCGACAGTTTCCATGTGACCATAAACAGTGATGGTGCCGTCTGCATGCTGCAGGCGAACCCAGTTACCAAAGCCGGAAGCAGGACCTGCGTCGATAACGGTGCCGTCCATTACAGCGAGGATTGGGGTGCCGATTGCATTGGCGATATCTACGCCATTGTGATTTGCGCCCCAACGGCTACCAAAACCGGAAGTGTAAGAGCCTTCGGCTGGCTTAACAACAGAAGGACCGCGAGCATCGAGGTCAGCTTGGATGCGATCAGCGTTGTATTGGATGGTCTTGGTGATCTGCTCACCAAGGTTTACAACCGGCTTGAATTCTGCGATTGAAAGGATCTGTGGTGCGGAGCTTCCAACTGGTGCAACTTCATTAGCTGCCAGCTGGTACTCAACGTCATTGGTCTGGGCAGCAACTGCTCCACCAGCTCCGGCGGTGGAAACCGCACCGGTGGCGACCGCTACAAATGCGACACGACCCTTGGTCACCTGTGAAGTGGTTTGCTTACGGTGCTTACCTCGGGTGTGCTCCTGCAATTTCGCCTGCTTCCAATCATTGCCACAATTTTTATCACGCTAGTGAAGTTCAATTGTGACCATCTTGTTATCTACCGGAAGTAACACTAGCGGGATTGACTGCGGTGAGCAAGTGAAATAGCGATTTTCTATAACAATTCAGTCTTTTCTAGCGAAATTAAAGAGACCTTTTAAGGAAAGCCGTGACGTGCCGTCGCCAAAAGGGGAGCAATTGGTGGCACAGTTATCAGGTGATGAGCAAGAATAATTCGCAAACACGACCCGGTTCAATTCGGCGCCGCCGACCCAAACCACAGGCATCCACACCTTCCGCACCCACTAAAAAGCAGTCACGCCTGAGACGCTTTTTACCCACGGTATTAATTCCGCATGGCGTGGCGCTGTTACTGGTAGTGATCGTCGCTGTTGTTGCTCTAATGTTCACCGCAACCTCGATGGTGAACTTGCCAGCGACGATCGCACAATTATGGCTGTCATTAAATATGGGAGCCGTGTCCGGCAGTGGGCAAACCATATCTGTGCTTCCGATGCTTCCAGGTTTGCTCTTCTTTTGGGCTATCGCCTGGAGAGTCCATCAAGCGGTTAAAGATCGCGCCAGCATCGCAGATCTTTTTGTGCTCTTGGGCCTAACTGTGGCGGCACCGCTCATTTTGAGCCTTGTCGCCGGGGCAATGCTCCTTGATGCTTCTGCAGTCTTAAATGTGGGTGTGCCTCCGGTTTATTGGCTGCTGCGCATCCTCTTGCTGCATATCTGTGCCATGTTCTTGGGCATGGGGCCGCGACTGTGGCGCGCCCTGGCCCGCCGCTACGGCGTTCCAGAGTGGCTTGTCGACGCCGGAACGCAGGCAAGGCGATTTGTTTTGATTTTCGCAGCGGTTGCAACAGTGATTGTCGTTATTATTACTGCAGTAAATCACCAAGCATTTGGCGCCACCCTGGCAGGTTATGAGGGGGCATCTATAGCGGGGCTGATCTTTTTAAGCCTGTTGTATCTCCCTAATATCGTCGTCTTTTGTATGGGAGTGATCTTAGGTGCACCATTAAGCTTCGGGGAGGCGTCGATAAGCCTATTTAGCGTGCATACGGTTCCCTTGCCACCTTTGCCGATTCTCGCGGCGCTGCCGGCAAGCGCCCCGCAATGGGGCGTTGCCCTGTTGGTGATCCCGGCGGTGATTGCAGCGTGGATTTTTGTTAAAAACCCCATGCGGTTCAGCGTGAATATTGCCACGGCTGGCTTTGCTGCGATGTTTATTGTGCTGTTGGGGCTCTACGCTGGCGGTGTACTGGGCGTTTATAACTATGTGGGACTTAATCTGCTGATTGCCGGTGGCATGGTGCTGGCTTATTTGCTGATTGTGGGGCTGTTGATTTTCGGTATCGATAAGCTGCGTACCCCGGTTCCTAGTGAAGAAATCGAAGCCTCCGATGATGGTTCTGAGGAGGATTCCCATTAACATGTTTTCTGTGAATTCCGACTCGACCACCATTGTCGTTTTAGCTTCGGGGACTGGCACCCTTTTACAGTCCCTCATCGAAGCTCAAGGTTCCTACCGCATCGCAGCTGTTGTCTCTGATGTGGATTGTCCCTCACTTGAAAAGGCTAAAGCAGCCGGAATCAAGACAGCCATTGTCAAGCTGGGTGCTGACCGCGCTGCATGGAATGAGGAATTGGCAGATGTTGTCGCCGAGAGCGCGCCGGATCTGGTGGTTTCAGCGGGATTCATGAAAATCCTGGGCGAGGGTTTCCTCTCCAGGTTCCCGCGCATTATCAATACTCACCCCGCCCTATTGCCATCTTTCCCCGGCGCACATGCTGTTCGGGACGCCCTGGCATATGGTGTGAAAGTGACTGGCTCGACTGTGCACTTTGTGGACGCTGGTGTTGATACCGGCCCCATCATTGCCCAAAGAGCAGTAGAGATACTGAGTGGGGATGACGAATCCAGCCTGCATGAAAGAATCAAGCAGGTTGAGCGTAAACTTATTGTGGAAGTCCTGAATAACGTGGAATTTCTCTACAACTCTACTGGAGAGGCTAATCCTTCATGAGCGATGATCTCAAGGCTATTAAACGCGCGTTAATTAGCGTATATGACAAGACAGGTCTGGAGGATCTGGCGAAGGCGCTGCACAGCGCCAATGTAGAAATTGTTTCCACCGGATCCACCGCCGCTAAGATTGCGGAACTCGGAATCCCTGTCACCCCAGTTGATGCGCTCACCGGTTTCCCTGAGTGCCTCGAAGGCCGCGTGAAGACCCTGCACCCGAAGGTGCACGCTGGCATCTTGGCTGACACCCGCAAAGACGATCACATGCGTCAGCTGAAGGAGCTTGAGATTGCTCCTTTCCAGCTGGTTGTGGTCAACCTCTATCCTTTCGCTGAGACCGTAGCCTCTGGCGCCGATTTTGATGCCTGCGTTGAGCAGATCGATATCGGAGGCCCTTCCATGGTTCGCGCTGCTGCTAAGAACCACCCATCTGTAGCTGTCGTGGTTTCCCCGGACCGTTATGAAGACGTTGCTGAGGCACTAAAGACCGGTGGTTTCTCTCGCGCTGAGCGCACTAAGTTGGCTGCTGAGGCCTTCCGCCACACCGCCACCTACGATGTCACCGTTGCTACCTGGATGAGCGAGCAGCTTGCTGCAGACAACACCGAAACCGAGTTCCCAGGCTGGATCGGCAGCACCCACACTTTGGCTCGCAACCTGCGTTATGGCGAAAACCCACACCAGGCTGCTGCTTTGTACGTTGGCAACACCAATGGTTTGGCTCAGGCCAAGCAGTTCCACGGCAAGGAAATGAGCTACAACAACTACACCGACTCTGATGCAGCATGGCGTGCAGCCTGGGATCACGAGCGTCCTTGTGTAGCTATCATCAAGCATGCAAACCCTTGTGGCATTGCAGTGTCCGATGAATCTATCGCAGCGGCACACCGTGAGGCTCATGCCTGCGATTCCGTCTCTGCATTCGGTGGCGTTATTGCTTCCAACCGTGAGGTCTCCGTAGAGATGGCATACCAGGTTGCTGAGATCTTCACCGAGGTCATCATCGCTCCTTCTTATGAAGAGGGCGCAGTGGAGATCCTGAGCCAGAAGAAGAATATCCGTATTCTCCAGGCTGAGGCTCCAACCCGCGCAGGCTTTGAAACCCGCGAGATTTCCGGTGGCGTTTTGGTGCAGGAGCGCGATCTCATTCACGCTGAAGGCGATAACTCCGCAAACTGGACCCTGGCTGCCGGCGAGGCTGTTTCTGAAGAGGTGCTCAAGGATCTTGAGTTCGCTTGGACCGCAGTTCGCGCTGTGAAGTCCAATGCCATCTTGCTGGCTAAGGACGGCGCCACTGTGGGCGTGGGCATGGGTCAGGTTAACCGCGTTGACTCCGCTCGCTTGGCAGTGGATCGCGCAGGCGCTGAGCGCGCAGCAGGTTCCGTGGCTGCATCTGATGCTTTCTTCCCATTCGCCGATGGCTTTGAGGTCTTGGCAGAAGCTGGCGTCAAGGCTGTTGTGCAGCCTGGTGGATCCATTCGTGACAATGAGGTCATTGAGGCAGCCAACAAGGCTGGCGTCACTATGTACCTCACCGGTTCACGTCACTTCGCTCACTAAAACTTTCTGAGTCATAAGTCATAATGGATTTTATGACTCAGATAAGTGGAGCTTTGCTCTTTGCCCCAGCTGGACGCGCTGAAATCATTCCCAAAGCGGCTCGCGCCGATATGGTGATTTTGGACCTGGAAGATGGGGCAGGGGATATCAATCGGGAAACCGCCTATGAGAACATCATTGGCAGTGGCCTGGACCCGGCTCGCACCATTGTCCGCATTGTAGGACCAGAAAGCCCGCATTTTGCAGCGGATGTGGCAATGGTGCAGGCTAGTCAGTTTAATTTAGTAATGCTTCCAAAGGTACAAGGGGATTTACCGGAGGAACTAACGGGGCTCGACATTATCGCCATGATCGAAACTCCCGCGGCGGTAGTAAACATCGCCAAGATTGCAAGCGACCCCAAGGTTATTGGTCTTTTCTGGGGTGCAGAAGACCTCACCACATTTATGGGTGGTACTTATTCACGATTCCAAACCGATGAACCCAATGCGGGATATCGGGATGCTATTCGGTTAACCCGGGCGCTGACACTTATTCACGCAGCTGCCAATGGGAAGTTTGCTATCGATGCCATCCACGCAGATTTCCACGATGATGAAGGGCTCTATGTGGAAGCCCTTGATGCCGCGCGTTCAGGATTTGCGGCTACTGCGTGTATTCATCCGCGCCAGGTAGACATTGTAAGGCGCGCCTATCTTCCGGAATCAGCTCAATTGGAATGGGCTCAGCGGGTAGTTGCAGCAGCTGCGCAACATCCCGGAGCTTTCCAACTAGATGGTCAGATGATCGACGCGCCTTTGGTGGCTCAAGCGGAAAAGATTATTTCGCGTCAGCCTGCTTGAGGAGGTTGAGGGTTTTCTCAACCCTATCCTCTGGCAATGTGGCGCCCAGCACGGCGAGGGAGGCGTCGGCAAGCATAATTGCGGTGTCCGGCAGGGAATCGCCCAGGGGGTTGGGGATGGTGCCGTCGTTGCGGCGCATTTCGATCGCGGACATCGTGATGTGGAAGGGCAGTTCTACGCGGGGGTCATCGCCGACGATTTCGGTGGCGAGGTCGCGGAAGACTGCCGTGAGGGCGTCACGCTGGGCGTGGTACTCGGCGAACTCCTCGGAGGCTGCAATAGGCAGCTGGTAGAGGCGTCCTACATTCCACTTGGTGGAGAGCAGGAGGCGCACCTCAGCAGCCACAATTGCCCACAGGCGAAGCTCAGGGCCTGTGTCAAGGGAGTTGAGATCCTCCGCTAGCACCGTGGAAGGTTCCACGGTGGACTTAAGGAGGGTCAAGAAGATTTCCGTCTTCGAAGGGAAGTGGTAGTAAAGGGATGCTTGTCGGATTCCCACCGCATCAGCAATTTGGTGAGTGGACGTTGTTGCAAAGCCCTGACGGGTAAAGAGCTCAGCGGAGGCATCCAAAATCTCCTCCCGAGGGTTCTTTCCCGAACGTCGCGGAGCTGATCTCCGGGGGCGTCCCACTGCTCCTGCCATGGCTTCACTTCCTTTAGAAATTTATATTGAACAACCGTTACCGGTCTAGAAGAGTTTAGCCACTTAACAGAAGAAGTTGCTATTTGCCCCCCTAAAACTCCCTGGCCTCGATTGATCGGATGACTTCCGAGAGCAAACGAGCCGCAGCACCAAAGGTTGCACGCTGTAGTGCGGGGAGTTCCCAAGCTGTGGTTTCTTTATCGTGGATATGGTCCATCCACCGCTTTGACTGCAAGCTTAGTGCAGATTTCCAGACCTGAGTTAAAGCGTCTGTTTCATCGTTGGTCAAGACGCCACGGGCATCGATCAGGCGCTGTGCGGTGGTAGGCGCTAAAGAGCCTGCTCGGTGCGCTGCCCAGCGGGCGATCTTGACGGTAGGAATCATCAGATTCTCGCGCACATTGACCACCATGTCTAATGAAGGCAGACCCTCATAAGTCTCCACCGCAGGCGGACGGGAATCCAAGGCATCGCGCAAGAGCGCCTTCTCATCCACATTTGCAATAGAGGCAACCCAAGTGCCGGCGTCTAGGAAGGCAGCGGGCTCCTCGCCAGCGCGCGCACGTGCCTCCCATTCCTCACGGGTAGTCGCACCGATTGGCTCGGCGACAAAGCCGATTTCCGTCAATAGTGCAGCGATCATGGGATTGGGGTCTGCTTCATGCTTCTCGACGACCGCCAGCCACCGCACGGGTGAGGTAGGTAGTGCGTCTCCACGCCCCACGGGGCCGGTGAGAACTACATTGGCCGCCAGGCCAGGGGAGTGCAAGGCATCGGTGATCACCTGAGACAGCCACCCAGCCAGCTCTGCTGGATCTTCGCCGTGGTGGAGTGCATTACTAAGTAGGTCTAAGGATTCTGTGAGCACACCCCGAACGGTGGCAAGATCAGTGCATTCGGGGGCGCTCTCTGCGAGATCGATCAATGAGGGGTGGAGCACTGTGGGATCCTTCTATGAGCCAGATTGCTTGTCGTTTTAAAGTTACACTGTGCACCGAACATAGAAAGAACCGCCTATTCCTATTTGCATAGGAACAGGCGGTTCTGGAAGTCGCTGTTACGTTATTCCCAGTCTTTAGCGGCTGGTGAACGGCAGGAGAGCCATCTCGCGTGCGTTCTTCACGGCGGTTGCAACCTCGCGCTGCTGCTGCGGGGTCAGACCGGTGACACGACGTGAGCGGATCTTGTGGCGGTCGGAGATGAACTGACGAAGGGTGTTGATGTCCTTGTAGTCAACCTTCTCGATGCCCGCTGCCTTCAGCGGGTTCTTCTTGGGGCGGCGGGTCTGCTCAAGGCGGACGCGCTTAGCGTTGTTACGCTGCTTCATTGGAAAACTCCCTTACCAGCTGGACTTACGAACGCCCGGAAGCTCACCGCGGTGAGCCATCTCGCGCATACGGACACGGGAAACACCGAACTTGCGCAGGTAACCGCGTGGGCGGCCATCCTGTGCGTCGCGGTTACGAACACGAATCTGTGCAGCATCACGAGGCTGACGGTTCAGTTCGAACTGTGCATCCAGACGATCCTCGTCAGAGGTGTTTGGGTTACGGATAATAGCCTTGAGCTCAGCGCGACGCTCCGCGTAGCGGGCGACGATTTCCTTGCGCTGCTCGTTCTTGGCGATCTTTGACTTCTTAGCCATTGATTATCGCTCCTCGCGGAATTCGACGTGCTTACGGACTACCGGATCGTACTTCTTAAGAGTGATGCGATCTGGGTTGTTGCGCTTGTTCTTACGGGTGACATAGGTGTAACCAGTGCCAGCAGTAGACTTTAGCTTGATGATGGGGCGAATATCATTACGTGCCACTAGATTTTCTCCCCACGTGCGCGAATCTGAGCGATAACGGCTTCGATGCCGTCGCGGTCAATGACCTTCAGACCCTTGGTGGATACGGTCAGGGTGATGGTACGACCCTCGGAAGGGACGTAGAACTTACGACGCTGCACGTTGGGGTTCCAACGGCGGGAAGTGCGTCGGTGCGAGTGTGAGACAGACTTGCCGAAACTCGGCTTGCGTCCCGTTACCTGGCAATGTGCCGACATAACTTACTTTCTCCTAGCCGCCCACATTCAGTTAGAAGACGCGCCGCACCGGAGACACCGGGGCGCGAGCATGCCAGCTGACGGGGCGATAACGAATATTTACGACAACAGCAAGGGACAAGTCTACATATCATGGGGCGAAACACCTAATCGCCTTTGTAGGGCCGTTTAGTGGCGGGAAATATACGGTGTCTAATAGGTGCTCAAAAGAGCCAATCTATAGTGGATTTTTAGTTATCCCGCAACAGGTGTAAGGTATTGGAGGTTCATTGCCAAATTCTCGGCAGTGCATACTTACCGAACCCAACTCGGGCACGATCCGCAAAATGCTGGAACCGACCTGAAGTTTCTATCCTGAGGGAATCGAGAGTAAATGAAAAAGGATATCCACCCTGACTACCATGCGGTAGTCTTCCAGGACGCAGGTACTGGCTTCCAGTTCCTGACCAAGTCCACCGCCACCAGCGACCGCACTGTGTCCTGGGAGGACGGAAATGAGTACCCACTGATCGTCGTTGACGTCACCAGTGAGTCCCACCCGTTCTGGACCGGCGCTCAGCGTGTCATGGACACCGCTGGTCGTGTTGAGAAGTTCGAGCGTCGCTTCGGCGGCATGGCTCGCCGCAAGAAGAAGGCATAGGAGGGAAACCAATGGCAGTTCCAAAGCGCAAGATGTCACGTGCTAACACCCGTATGCGTCGTTCCCAGTGGAAGGCTGACAACGTCACCCTTCAAGAGGTCAAGATCGACGGTCAGACCGTTCGCATCCCACGCCGTCTGGTAAAGGCAGCTCAGCTTGGTCTCGTAGACGTAGAGCAGTTCTAATACAACCAAATACTTATTACTCTGTTAATAGAGCTTAAGAATTTGATAAGTAGCCAGTCGCTCCCCAAAAATTGGGGGTAGCGGCTGGCTATTTTGCTATGCGAAGGTGTTAGCATATGCGAAACTGATTAGATCGACATTAATTAAGGTGTCAGTTTTTGCATGCTTAAGTTCGGCGCATTGCCTATTGCGAGAAGAGTAAAAATGAAGATTTTGGTGGTTGATGATGAGCAGGCTGTACGCGAATCACTGCGTAGGTCACTTACCTTCAACGGATACAACGTGGTTCTCGCAGAGGATGGCATCCAGGCCCTCGAGGTTATCGAGAGGGAACAACCTGGTCTGATCATTCTGGATGTCATGATGCCTCGTATGGATGGGTTGGAGGTATGTCGTCATCTGAGAAGCGATGGCGATGACCGCCCAATTCTTGTTCTTACCGCTCGAGACAATGTTTCTGATCGCGTGGGCGGCCTCGATGCTGGTGCGGATGATTATCTATCCAAGCCATTTGCTTTGGAAGAACTGCTTGCACGAGTGCGTTCTTTGGTGCGTCGTTCTGCCGCAGAATCTAGTCAAGCTTTGGTTGATCACACAGAGCTTACTTTTGGTGATTTGCGCCTGAATCCAGAAACTCGCGATGTAACCCGCAATGGCCGTGTTATCAGCCTTACGCGTACTGAATTCTCATTGCTGGAACTACTCATGCAAAATCCTCGCCGAGTACTAACCCGCTCTGCGATCTTGGAAGAAGTTTGGGGCTATGATTTCCCAACTTCTGGTAACGCACTTGAGGTTTATATCGGCTATCTGCGTCGCAAAACTGAGAAAGAGGGCGAAAGCCGTTTGATTTACACCGTGCGAGGGGTGGGATACGTTTTGCGGGAGACCGCTCCGTGACATTACGTCGCATTGAATTAGACAACGGAGAAAAAGTCAGCAAGGAGCCTCATGAACCGGGAGGTTGGAGCCATTCAACCTCCCTGCGTTGGCGCCTTTCGCTCCTTAGCGCCACTCTCGTAGCGATCGCAGTCGGAATTATTACGATTGCTGCCTATTGGACGGTTTCCTCCTTTTTGACAGCCGCAGTTGACCGCGATCTTGAACAAAAGGCGGAGACCCTACTTAGTCGCGCCCAAGATCCTAGCTTTTATGCAGATGTGGATGAAGAACTCGGAACTCTTAAGGCTTATAACACTGGTTTAAGAGTTGCATTCGCCCCACCGCATTGGGATTTTGTTGTGGGCGATAGCATTGCCCTGCCGACGAGTATTGTGTTGGAAAATTCGCAACCGGGTACGCAACTACTAAATACGTCTAACGAGCGCATTTTGGTAAAAAAGGATGAATCTGGTGCTGCGGTAATTCTCGCTAAGGATATTGCGAGTACACACCGTCTCAACTCAACTTTGGGTATCCTCCTCCTCACCATTGGTGGTGTGGGAGTGTTGGTTTCAATTTTTATTGGATTTTTTATTACCAATGCTGGCTTGCGGCCTTTGGTTCGCCTGCAAAACGCGGTGGAAGAAATTGCCCGCACCGATGATCTCCGCGCCATTCCAGTGGTGGGAAATGATGAGCTAGCCAGATTGACTGTCAGTTTCAACGATATGTTGAAGGCACTACGTGAAAGTCGTCAACGGCAATCACAGTTTGTTGCAGACGCCGGCCATGAGCTGAAGACACCGTTGACCTCGATGCGTACCAATATCGAGCTGTTGATGATGTCTACACGTCCAGATATGCCTGCAATTTCTCCTCAAGATAGAGAAGATCTTGAGCGTGATGTTAGGGCGCAGTTGACGGAGATGTCTACGCTGATCGGCGATCTAGTTGATTTGGCTCGTGAAGAAGGCTCAGAGGCTTCTGAAAAGGTACAGCTTGAGCATGTCCTTGATACAGCTTTAGGCCGTGTCGCCAGCCGCCGCTTGGGTGTAGAAATCAAGATCACAGAATCAATGCCGTGGACGGTGAGCGGTGATGAATTTTCACTCACACGTGCCTTGGTTAATGTTCTGGATAATGCCATCAAGTGGTCTCCAGAAAACGGAGTCGTCCGGGTTGCTATTAAACCGTTATCAGAGGACTTTGCCCGTATCACGGTGGAAGATTCAGGCCCGGGAATTTCTCCCGATGAGCGTGAACTAGTGTTTGAGCGTTTTTATCGGGCAGTTCGCTCGCGCTCGATGCCGGGCTCAGGATTGGGCTTGGCAATTGTGTATTCAGTTGTTAAGCGCCATATGGGTAATTTGGAGGTCTCTGAATCTGATGATGGAGGCGCGAAAATAATTATCGATTTGCCTGGAACCCCTGGCAGAGACTTTGAAAGCTAACGCGATTAAACCACTAAAGAGCTCACAGGAAGTGCTCAGATTTCTTGTAGTAGCTCTCCAGCCAGGAAGTTCATAATCATGAGCATGACAAATTCATTCCCCGGAGAAAACCCAGAACGCTCCGAAAACTCCACCAATTCTTTTGAGCCAGTGCGTAGCCCTTATCCTCAGTGGGGAACTACTGAGAATGAAACTCAGCAAACTTGGACCAGCTGGGAAACCAAACAAGAGCAGTTGACCCCAGAACCTAAGCCAAAGAAGACCATTGGACTTGGTTCTGCTTTAGCGCTCATGCTCGTTGGATCAGTTGTTACCGGCAGCGTGGTCGGCGTCGCAAGTACTCAATTCGATTCTGATTCCACACCAGTCAGTGCACTAGATCAACCAACCGTGCAGCGCACCACCAACGCTGAACCAGGCTCTGCAGAACAGGTCGCCGCCGCAGTATTGCCTTCTGTGGTTTCAATTCAAGCAATTTCCCGTACCTCTGCTTCTGAAGGCTCCGGCTCCATTATCTCCTCTGACGGTTATGTGATGACCAATAACCATGTGGTCGCAAGCGTCGAACAAAGTGGTGTCCTGCAAGTCACCTTGAACGATGGCACCACCAAGGAAGCGGACTTCATCGCCGGTGACCCATCTACGGATATTGCAGTTATTAAGATCAGGGATGTTTCCAACCTGCCAGTAATGAGCTTTGGTGACTCTGACGCTTTGGGCGTTGGACAATCCGTAATGGCTATTGGCTCTCCTCTGGGTCTGAGCTCCACAGTCACCACGGGTATTGTTTCTGCATTGAACCGTCCGGTGCGTGCCTCCGGCGAAGGTGAGGAATCTTCCCTCATTGACGCCATTCAGACCGATGCTGCTATTAACCCCGGCAACTCTGGTGGACCTTTGGTCGACATGGAGGGCAATTTGATCGGTATGAACTCAGTGATCGCTTCTGTGTCTACTACCAGCGATACCTCCGGTTCCATTGGCTTGGGTTTTGCAATTCCATCCAACTTCGCCAAGCGTGTTGCTGATCAGCTTATTGAGACCGGTACTGCTAGCCAGCCAATGCTGGGAGTGCAGGTCAGCAATGATGAATCCGTCTCCGGTGCGTTGATTGCTACCGTGCAAGATGGTGGACCAGGTGCTGCGGCTGGATTGCAGCCAGGTGATATCGTTACCAAGCTTAATGAGCGTGTGATCGATAGCGCAGATGCATTAATTGCAGCTGTTCGTTCCCAAGACTTTGGTGAAACTGTTACCCTCACACTTACTGATCCAAACACCTCGCAGACTCGTGAGGTAGAGGTTACTCTCACCAGTGAGTAGGTTAGTTAAGTAACGCCTAAGCGTTGAACATTATCGATCGTTAGCGAGGAACAATGAGCCAGTATCCGCTGGGAATCATCACTGATGTGGTGGAAACTAGAAGCCCACTTCCAGATGTTGAACCAGATCCGGAGTATTTAAAGGCTACTGAGCAGGAATTTGTACAGTCCTCGCAGCGTCGAGCCTTGGTGGTTTTAGTCCGGGATCACGCTCCTGAGGATGATGAAACTGGTCGCCTGGTCTCAGAGCTGCTGGTCGAATCTGGTTTTAATGTTGATGCGGTGGTTCAGGTTCGTTCCAAGAAGTCGGAAATTCGCCAGGCCATTGAAACGGCAGTGGTAGGTGGCGCGGACCTAGTCTTAACCATTGGTGGGGTAGGAGTAGGCCCTCGCGACAAAACCCCTGAAGCAACCAAGGCAATCTTGGATCAACATCTGCCCGGTATTGCGCAGTCCTTGCGTTCTTCTGGAATTGCCTGCGGCGCTGTGGATGCCTGTGTATCCCGCGGAATCTCAGGAATCTCCGGATCTACGGTTGTAGTGAACCTGGCGCCTTCACGCTCTGCAATTCGCGATGGCATGGCAACGTTGACACCATTGGTGCACTTTGTCGTGGATCAATTGCGCACTTCTATTGTTTAGGCGGTGAGAGTTGTGGGAATGCAACGTCGTCGAGCTTTTCGCCCCTCAGATGCCACGGATTATGATCGGACCGCGGATAAACCTGAGGTGGTTTCAACCAATGAGGAAGAGCGTGAAGTTAACCTAGATCCTGAACAGGTCGAGCAGGTCAGTGGAGATGAGTTCTGGAAGGAACAGTTACCTCCGCACTACAACTAGACCCAAATAGAAATACAAACAGAAAAAGCGCCGTGAAAATTCACGGCGCTTTTTGCATCTCAAGGGAGATTACTGCAGACGCTTCTGCTCCTGGAGCAGGTCGCGAATCTCGGTGAGGAGCTCTGCCTCGATGGAAGCTGGTGCTTCCTCGTCCTCTTCTGCGACACCCTTGCGCTTTGCAAGAGCCTCGTTGAGCTTGTTCATTGGAGCAATCAGGATGAAGTAAACGATTGCTGCAATGATGAGGAAGTTGATGATGGCGGTGATAACTGCGCCGAAGTCAACGAAGGTAGCGGCATTGCCGGAGCGGATCTGGAAGCCCAGTCCGCCAACCTCGGTGCTGCCAACTGAAGCGATCAGTGGGTTGATGATGTTGGTGGAGAAAGCAGTAACGATTGCGGTAAAGGCAGAACCGATAACCACAGCGACGGCAAGTTCAATGACATTTCCGCGGAGAATGAAATCTCTAAAACCTTTAAGCATAGTAGTGCTCCTGTTTTTGTTGAGTACCTAAGTGACAAATGAACTGTATCGAAGATATTGCAATTTGGGCAGGTTTGTTAACATCAGCCCGCGCGCTCGCCACTTAAGACCACCGCAAGAGGAGAAGTGAGCGAAGTGGCAGCAACTTCTTCGGCAATGGATTTTGGCAAGGCGATCAAAATAGTGGATTGCTCGGCCTCGCTCACTAAAATTACCTTTCCACCTGCTGCAATAGTGCGAGCTTGGCCACTTTCAGGTACCTGTGACACAACCGAAATGGTGTCCCCGTGGTGCAATAGGGGGATAACGGAAGGGTCGGCAAGTTTTAGGGGAACCATGTTGACTTCCTCTTCTGGAAAATTTTTTGAGACATTGCCCACAAGTGAATTTGTTAATTCTGCACCAAGGAAGCGTGGACTAGTGGCTATTTCTCCAGTACTCAATGTTGAAGCAGCTACCAAGCCAATGACGGCCTCGGGATCAACCAAAGCATTGTCGGGGACAAAAGATTCGGGAACGCTAGCCAGCTCAATATCGGCAGCGGTAATTGCGGACCCTGCCGGAACTTCGCGCTGAATGATCACCACCTGAGGATCAGTGGAGAGTAAAGAATGTGCCGTCACAAGTGCGGCGGTGGCTACTAAAAGGGCAGCTATAAAACGCCGGATAAATAAGGTGCGACGCCAGCCAGGGGTACTGAGAGTATTTTTTAAGTCCATACCTTGTTGGACTGTTTAGAATGCTCCCAGGTTCCGAATGCCAGCGGGGGTAATGATGATATGCACGGGGCGATCATGCTCTTCCACTGGAATATCATCGAGAATCTCTCCGCTAAAAAGGAGAGTAAGAACTTCAGCCTTGACTCCCGTAGCAAGCGCACGATCATAAAAGCCACCGCCTTTGCCCATTCTGATGCCAGTGGGGGTAACCGCGAGTGCGGGTGCAATGATCACATCACACATCTTCAAGGCTTCTGGCCCTAACCGAGTTCCAGTGGGCTCTTGAATGCCAAAGGCTCCTGGGCTCAGACTCTCAGGGCCTTCATAGAGAGCCCAGTCTAAGCGTCGGTCTTCCAAAGAAACGGGAAGTATTAGGGCAGAGATGTGCCTGCGGATCTCGTCGATAAGCAAATTGCCACCGGGTTCGGTGGTGCCAGGCACGTACGCTGCCACCAGTTTTGGCTTTTTTGCGGCGAGATAATGAGTGAGATTGGCAAGCAGCATCTCATTTTCTTTAGCGCGGTGGGTGGGATCCATTTCGGCGCGATTTTTGAAAAGTTGGGCGCGCAGCTCCTGTTTGGCCTGGCTCATACTTCTAAGGATATCCCTTTATTTCGGAGGGGCACGCCTAAGTTAATTTCTGCTACGGGTACTGTTGTTTGCATGAGTTTGCCTATCGATGAGCACGTCAACGCTGTCAAAACCGTTGTTGTGCCTGCTGCGGGAATGGGAACCCGATTCCTGCCGGCTACCAAAACCGTGCCCAAAGAGCTGCTTCCAGTTGTTGATACCCCCGGTATTGAACTAATCGCTGAAGAGGCCGCAGAGCTCGGGGCTACCCGCCTCGCCATCATTACCGCACCCAATAAAGCGGGCGTTATGGCGCATTTTGATACTTTCCCGGAGCTGGAAGAAACCCTGGCGGAACGCGGAAAAATGGAGCAGGTGCGAAAGGTTCGCAGGGCTGCCGAGCTGATTAAGGCTGTGCCAGTAACCCAGGACAAGCCCCTTGGTTTGGGTCACGCCGTTGGCTTGGCTGAAGCTGTGCTCGATGATGATGAAGATGTGGTTGCTGTCATGCTGCCTGATGACCTGGTGCTTCCCACTGGCGTCATGGGCCGCATGGCACAGGTGCGCGCCCAGTTCGGTGGCTCTGTACTCTGTGCCGTAGAGGTCGATGAAGATGAGGTAAGCAATTACGGCATCTTTGAAATCGAGGCAGATACTGACTCCGATGATGTGAAGAAGGTTAAGGGAATGGTGGAAAAGCCTGCCGTTGCCGATGCCCCCTCACGTTTTGCGGCTACCGGCCGCTACCTGCTGGATCGCCAGATTTTTGACGCCCTCCGTCGCATTACCCCCGGGTCCGGCGGCGAGCTGCAGCTCACCGATGCTATAGATTTGCTTATCGACGAAGGACACCCCGTCCACATCGTTGTGCATAAGGGCAAGCGCCATGATTTGGGTAATCCTGGCGGATATATTCCTGCCTGCGTTGATTTTGGATTGTCTCATCCGGTTTATGGTGCGCATTTGAAGCGTGTCATTAAGCAGATTTTGGCGGAGCATGAGGCAAACGACGTTTCTGACGTAAAATAGCTGCCTGTTCCGTTAAGGAGGACCGTAGTGCGATCAGTCGAACAACAGCTTTCCATCGTTACCCAGGCAGCGGTGGCGCCTGAACCTGTGCGTATCGCCATTGCTGAGGCTTTGGGATTAATGTGCGCCGAGGAAGTTCAGGCGACCCGTGCGCTGCCAGGTTTTGCGCAAGCAGCGATTGATGGCTACGCGGTCCGTGCAGTTGATGTGGGCGGTGAAAAGTCGCTCAGCCGAGAGCTGCCTGTTGCACCTCCAGAGAAATCTCTCCCAGTGGTAGGTGAGGTAGCTGCAGGTTCCCAGCAGCCTTTGCGTCTGCAGCCAAAACAGGCTGTTCGTGTGCAAACCGGTGCGCCTTTGCCCATGTTGGCCGATGCCGTTTTGCCGATGGCTTGGTCTGATCGCGGTTCTAAGCGAGTAACCGCGCAGCGTCCGGTGCGTTCGGGTGAATTTGTGCGCAAAGAAGGCGATGATATTCAGCCTGGTGATATCGCAGTGAGCTCCGGCGCAATTTTGGGTCCTTCCCATATTGGTTTGCTGGCTGCCGTAGGTCGCTCCAAGGTGTTGGTTTATCCACGCCCGCGCATGTCCGTAATCTCGGTGGGTGCCGAACTTGTTGATATTGATCGTCGACCTGGCCTAGGTCAGGTTTATGATGTCAATTCCTATTCCCTCGCAGCCGCCGGTAGGGAAGCAGGGGCCGATGTTTATCGCTATGGCATTGCTGCCGGTGAACCCCGCCGCATCAAAGAAATTATTGAATCTCAGCTGCTGCGTGCTGAGGTGATTGTGATTTCCGGTGCCGTTGGTGGTGCTGGTTCCGAGGGCGTGCGCGAGGTTTTGCGTGAACTTGGTGAGATCGATACCGAGCGCGTGGCCATGCATCCAGGATCTGTTCAAGGTTTTGGGCTTTTGGGTGAAAATAAGATCCCGTGTTTCCTGCTGCCTTCTAACCCGCTTTCCGCCCTGGTTATTTTTGAAACTTTTGTCCGGCCACTCATCCGCATCAGCTTGGGCAAAAGCAATCCCACGCGCCGAGTGGTTCGTGCGCGTGCGCTTAATCACGTGGCTTCGGTGGCTGGGCGTAAAGGTTTTATCCGTTCCCGCCTGATGCGCGATGCCCAAACCCAGGACTACCTGGTGGAGGCTCTCGGTGGCGCAACCGGTGCACCTTCACACCTTTTGGCTGGTCTGGCCGAGGCGAATGCCATGATCCGCATTCCAGAGGAAGTAATAGAAATCCGTCCTGGTGACGTGGTTGATGTGATCTTCTTGGCACAGGGTAGATAAGAGTGGTTGGAGAGTTAACCCACAAGGCTGCTCCGCACTATAGGCATCCGGGGTGGCCAGAGGCAACGCCCACGGTCACCTTGCTGTCAGGAGCACGGTTGCGTTTGCGACCGCTAAGGTGGGGTGATTTCCGCGCCTGGTCTGATCTGCGCATGAAGGATATGGAATTCCTCAAGCCCGTAGAACCCACTGTGCCAACTAGCTGGAGTGAGGCGCATTCCCGTTTAGCCTGGTGGGACAATATTAGATATTTGTCCAAAGCAGCGCGCAAAGGTTCCATTGTGCCCCTGGCCATAGAGCTCGATGGGCGTTTTATCGGACAGCTCACCATCGGCAATATCCAACATGGAGGCATCTCCGACGCCTGGATCGGTTATTGGGTTTATAGCGGGGCGACCGGGCGGGGAGTGGCCAGCGCGGCCTGCGCGCTGGGCGTTGACCACGCTTTTCGACGAATTGGCCTGCATCGTTTAACCGCTACTTATTTACCCAGCAATCCAGCTTCGGGGCGCGTCCTGGCGCATAGTGGTTTCCGCGAAGAAGGCTTTTTAAGGCGTAATCTGCATATAGATGGCAAATGGATGGATCATCATTTTGTTGCCCTAGTAGCGGATGAATATTCCACTTCAGCGGTCGAAAGATTAATCCTTGATGGCCGTTTATTGCGTTAAACCCCGGCGTGGCAGCCCTGGGGCTTCCATGCAAAAGGTTAACCTCGTTACAGATTCCTTGCACCCGTCTCGGAAGGTTAGGTGCTTCACGTGTCCGGATTTCTCATAATCGGCCTCATCATTGTGATGTGGCTCGTTGTGCTCGTCCCTCTACTTTTGCGTAACCAAAAACCCATTTCAAAGGCCGGAGAAGCCTTTGATGATACCCGGGTGATTCTGGAGGGCGGCAGTTCTGTTCCCACCAGGCGCCGTCCTCGTCTAACGCAGGACACTGCCGCAGAAGAGGTGGAGGAACAAGACGGCGATGAAGATGACTATGAGATCGTCGATTCACCTAGCATTTTCCGCCACCGCAAGGATGAGACTGCGGAAATTCCAGTAGCAGAAGCTGTGGAAGTTGTGGAAGAGGAAGAACCAGAACCCTCCGAGGAATTGATCAGCGAAGATCACTATGACTTCGACGATGCCTACAACACGCCTCTGGATCATATGCACCCAGCTGCGCGGGCTCGTGCATTGGAAGAATTCCAGGTGGAGGAACCACAGGAAGAGATCGCAGAAGACGCAGATGTATCTGCGGAACTGACCCAGGAGGATGTCGAGTTTGCCGAGCGTCGCCGAGGACGTGGCTACTTTGACCCCCAGGCAGATCGCGAATTTGCACAGACCCAATATGCACGCCGCCAAAGGACACTGCTGGGACTGGCAGCACTTGTGGTAGTTACCGCCATTTTGGGCTTTGTCTTGGGTGGATGGGTGTGGCTGGCACCAGTTTTGGCGCTTGCAGTAACCGCCTTGTATCTGTCTGCTCTGCGGAGCCAGGTGCGCGCTGAAAATGCACTGCGTGCGCGCCGAATTCGACGCCTGCGTCGCTCACGGATGGGTGTGCGACACTCGGAGGATCTTCCTTCCCGTCTGCGTCGCCCGGGTGCTGTGGTGTTGGAACTTGATGATGAATCCCCAGACTTTGAGGATCTGCCCACCCTGATGCAGGTTGAAGAAGAGCAGCCAGCACCACGTTCTATTCGTCGCGTTAGTTAATCTGCCCTGAACTAAGTCTGTGTCCCGAAGCTGAGGTAGTCTATCACACATGGATAAACCAGTCGTGAGGGATGCAGCCCTGCTGATTTTTCGCGCTGTGCTAGGTGTGATCTTTGTGGCGCACGGGTGGGAAAAGCTTTTTATCGCCGGCATTACCAAGACCACCGGACAGTTTTCTGCATGGGGAGTACCCCAACCTAAGCTTTCAGCCTGGATTACTGCCATCGCTGAATTATTGGGTGGGGGTTTCCTCGTAGTGGGGCTACTTACTACTTTTGTCGCCGGTGCGATGGCCCTGCTTATTGCTGCAGCGATGTACTTTGTGCACCTAAACGCCGGATTTTTTGTCACCGATGGTGGCATTGAATATCCCTTGTTGTTATTGGTCTCCTTATTAATGATTGTGGTTTTTGGCTCTGGTAGAGCCAGCGTTGATGGAGTCTTAACGCGTGGTTGACTGTAGTGCTATTCAGGCAGCGCTTTCGGCTCGCCTAGATGGTGAACCTGCAGGAATCCCCGATGAGATTATCGATGCCCATCTGGCCAATTGCGCTGACTGCCGGAATTTTTATGAGCGCGCTGCGCAGCTAAATCGCATGCTGAATTTCAGCGTCACGCCCACCACGCCTCCAGATCTTTCTGAGATCATCTTGGCGGAGGTGGAGCCAGCCTGGCGGCGCCATGCAAATGCGCGGGTAGTGTGGACCATTCTTTCGCGGGCGGCAGCGGTAGCGCTGGCGGTGTTGTACCTCGCCTGGGGCATTAATATGCTCGGCGAGGCGACGTCGATAAGCATCCAAGAAGACCCGTTCAGCTCGCGCTTAATCGCCGAGGGCGCGGCGCTGCGCATCGGTTTGGCAGTGGGGCTTGGTTTTGCGGCGTGGAGGCCGCGGTTGAGTGCCGGGCTGCTGCCGGTTTTTGCCACCATGTGGACTTTTAGTATGGGTTTTGCGGCGCAGGATCTGGTGTCTGGGCGCGCTGATTTTGACACCGTATCCAGCTTGATTTTGCTCTTTATTTCCACCGCGGTGCTCTTTATCGGGTGGATAAATACGCTGGATAATGGCACTCTTTTGCGCACTTGGCGCTCGATTAACGCCACGCCAGCCTAAATAATCCCTAAGCTTGGCGCTATGAGCTTTGCAGAACACGCAATTATTTGGCAGGTTTATCCGCTCGGCGCCGTGGGTGCCCCCATTCGCCCTGAAACTCAGCCTCCGCTGGAGCATCGCCTACCCGCCTTAGAAAAATGGCTGGATTATGTGGTCGAATTGGGCTGTAATGCGCTGCTTTTAGGCCCAGTTTTTGAATCCGCCAGCCACGGTTATGACACCCTCGATTTTTATCGGATCGACCCCCGCCTCGGCGATGATGGCGATATTGATAGCCTGCTTGTCGCCGCACAGCAGCGCGGCATTGGGGTGCTTTTCGACGGCGTGTTTAACCACGTTTATTACAGCTCCAAATATGCGGAATTAACCTCAGGAAACGCTTTTGAGGGCCATGAAAGTTTGGCGGAGCTTGATCATCACAACCCAGCAGTAGTGGACCTGGTTGTGGATGTAATGAATTTTTGGCTGGATCGTGGAATCGCGGGCTGGCGTTTGGATGCGGTTTATGCCACCAGCCCGGAGTTTTGGGCGCAGGTTATTCCGCAGGTGAAAGCGCGCCATCCGCAGGCGTGGATTATGGGTGAGATGATTCACGGTGATTATGCGGAGTTTTTAAAGGCTTCCGGAATTGATTCCGTGACCCAATATGAACTGTGGAAAGCGGTTTGGAGCAGCCTTAAAGAGGGCAATTTCTTTGAATTGGAATGGACCCTAGGCCGCCACAATGACTTCCTTAATTCCTTTGTGCCCCAGACCTTTATTGGCAACCATGATGTCACCCGCATTGCCTCCCAGGTGGGGCAGGAGCGCGCTATTTTGGCAGCTGCGATCCTTTTCACCGTAGGCGGCACACCCAGCATTTATTATGGCGATGAGCAGGGTTTTGATGGGATCAAAGAGGAAAAAGAAGCAGGCGATGACGCGGTACGTCCGCCACTGCCACCAGAGTTTTCACCGCTGGGAAAGTGGATTGAAAACCAATATAAGGTTTTGATTTCCCTGCGCCGGCAGCATCCTTGGTTGCATCGCGCTAAAACTGAGATCCTGCATATTGAAAACCAAAAATTGCACTATCGCGTGGCAGGGGATGGGCAATGGCTGGAAGTTCAGCTAGATAGTGCCAACCCGGCGGTGCACATTAGTGATGAATCTGGCGCTGAGCTTTTTAGCTTTAGCGCCAGCTAGGTAGCCACATCAGGGATTCATAGAGGGAATCTGGGATCACATAGCCATAAAACAGTGGTGAGAAAATAAGGAACATGGTCACCACTAAGGCCACGTAGACCACCACAATGGTGGAGCCGGTTGTGAGCCCAGATTCAAATTTCTTGCCCCGCTGCCAGAGTTCACCCGCAGCCAACGCCAAAAGCACAATGGTAAAAGGTACAAGGGCAGTAGCGTAGAAGAAGTACATTTGGCGGTCATAGGCTGCCAGCCAAGGCAAAAATCCGGCAGCAAAAGCAACCAGGGGCACCACATATCCGCGATTCTTACGGATAAATAGTGACCACATAGCCCACAAAATAACGGGTACTGTTAGCCACCAAATTGCGGGGGTGCCAAAGAGATAAATCATGCGACGGCAGGTTCCACCGATTTCACAACTGATATCAGTGGAGGAGAAATAAAGGATGGGACGTCCCGCCACCAACCAGGACCAGGGCTTGGAATCCCAGGGGTGGCTGTGGCCGCCAGAGGTGGTCAAAGAGGCATGGAACTCTAGCACGCTATTGTGATAATAAAGCCAGCTAGCCAGGGAGTCCGGGAAAATATTGAGGAAGGAACTGCCTTCAATGGTGCCGTCTTCAGCAGCGTGGCGGTATACCGAGGTTTCAGAAGCAAACCAGGCGCGCCAGCTCCAGATATAAAGCAGCGCGGGGACTAAAACCAGGGATGCCAGGGCTGGGAAAACATCAAACCAGAAGGTGCCGGCCACGTATCGGCGAACACCATAGCGTTTGCGCAGCCACAGGTCTAAGAAGACGCTGAGTAGCCCAAAAAATGCGATGTAATAAAGGCCGGACCACTTCACAGAGAGCGTAAGTCCAAGAAGAACGCCAGTGGCAAAACGCCACCAGCGGAAGCCAAAACGAGGGCCATATTCCAGTGGTTTGCGGTTTTCCAGCACATAATTGTGCAGGCGGTGGTGCATTTGTTGGTGGTCTCGAATAAGGGTCCACGCTGCAGCGACAATAAAAAATACTTGGAAAATATCCAGCATGCCAAAACGCGAGCTAACTAAGAGCACGCCATCGGATACAGCCAAAATGCCTGCGATAAAAGTTACCACCGTGGAGCCACTCAGGCGTCGAGCAATAGCCATAATGGCCAAAATTGTTAAGGTGCCAAAAAGTGCAGCCATAACGCGCCAGCCAAGGGGCGAGTATCCAAAGATCCACTCACCAAGAGCTTCTATTTGTTTGGCTAGGGGCGGGTGTACCACCAAGCCATATCCAGGATTGGATTCAATGCCACCGGTTATCGGATTAATCCAGGAACGAACCATATCCCAGGCTTGGGGAACATAGTGCTTTTCATCAAAAACCGGGGTGCCGGAGGCAGTCGCACTACTTAAACCAATGAACCTGGTGAATATCGCAACGAGGACGATAGTTGCCCAGGTATAGCTATCTAGACGGGTCCACTTAAATTTTGGGGGTGCCGGCGGACAGGACCCGGCGAACATTCCGCGGTCCCGTCCCTGTTCACGAATAGCTAGGACTTGGCTCACCCGCTTGATTGTAGAGCCTTGGAGCAAAATTGTGCGAAGCTATATGCATGCATGTTGCTGAAATTACTTTGCCCACCGGAATTATTATTGCGGCCACCCCGCTCGGCAACATTGGAGATGCCTCCCCGCGCTTGGCTTATGCCCTTGCGCATGCAAGTGTTGTTGCCGCCGAAGACACCCGCCGCACCGCCGCCTTGGCCGCTGCCCTGGGTGTGGAAATCTCCGGCCAATTGATTTCTAATTTTGATCACAATGAGGTTGCCCGCGTTAGCCGCCTAATTGAGGCCGCCCAAACCGGAACAGTGCTGGTGGTCAGCGATGCTGGCATGCCAGTGGTTTCCGACCCCGGATTTGCGCTCATCGACGCGGCCCACGACGCCGGCATTCCAGTTACCTGTTTCCCTGGCCCCTCCGCAGTTCCCACCGCATTAGCCTTGTCCGGATTGTACGTGGGGCGTTTCGCCTTTGACGGTTTTGCCCCCAGAAAACACGGCGCCCGCGTTGAGTGGCTGGAAACCCTCAAAACCGAAAAGCGCGCAGTCTGCTTCTTTGAGTCCCCGCACCGCATTCAAGATACGCTTGCCGACGCCGCCCTCGTCCTTGGCGATCGGCGTGCGGCTGTGTGCCGCGAACTGTCTAAAACCTATGAGCAGGTTAAGCGCGGCACCCTGCCAGAACTGGCGGCCTGGGCCGCCGAGGGAGTGCGTGGAGAAATCACCGTGGTGATCGAGGGAGCAGGCCATGTAGAGGTCAATGTGGAGTCTCTTATTGGTGTTGCAGAGGAGCGGGTAGCTGCGGGAGAACGACTCAAAGAGGTGTGTGCAGACCTTGCAAAAATCCATGGAGTCAGCAAAAAAGACCTTTATGATGGCGTGATTGCAGCCCGCGAATGGGGATCGTTATAGCATTGTGACCTTTGGGTCCACTTTGTAGGCGCTTACTGGGAGTTAGCACCATAACAAAATTATCACTAATGCCTATTTAACTTCCGATTCAGTGGTTTTGAGTTTGCCATACAGGTTCTAGCCAGCAATGGTGGGTTATATGACTACATCTGACTCAAATTCGAAACCGATCGTGGAGGATGCGCACTCAGAGCAAGTCACCGCGACGGAGGAATTGGCTGGTCTGCTTCAAAATCCAGAGAACCTGGAAGAAAAACTTGCCGATTCCGAAGAAGAAATTGTCCTCGCCGGTGAAGATGACAACGCTTCTCTGGACTGGACTGTAATTATTCCAGCCCTCCTAGTTGTCTTGGCGACTGTGGTCTGGGGCATTGGTTTTAAAGACAACTTTTCCGCTGTAGCAGGTTCCGCACTGACCTTTGTGGTGAATAACCTCGGCTGGGCCTTCGTGCTTTTTGGAACTGTCTTTGTCTTTTTTGCCATTGCTCTTGCCGCGAGTAAATTCGGCCAAATCCGCCTGGGGCGTACCGACGAAGCTCCTGAGTTCAGGACAGTGTCTTGGATCTCGATGATGTTCGCCGCCGGCATGGGCATTGGCCTGATGTTCTACGGAACCTCCGAGCCATTGACCTTCTACCGCGAGGGAGTACCCGGACATAATGAACATGAAGTTGGTGCTGCCATGGCATCCACCATGTTCCACTGGACTCTTCACCCTTGGGCGATCTACGCAATTGTGGGTCTGGCCATTGCCTATTCCACCTTCCGCGTCGGCCGCAAACAGCTTTTAAGCTCCGCCTTTGTGCCACTAATTGGTGAAAAGGGTGCCGAAGGTTGGTTGGGTAAGCTCATCGACATCCTGGCCATTATTGCCACTGTTTTTGGTACCGCATGTTCACTTGGCCTGGGTGCTTTGCAGATCGGTGCTGGACTTTCCGCAGCGGGAATTATCGAAAGCCCCGGTCAGTGGACAGTGCTGGGCATTGTGGCAGTTTTGACCCTGGCCTTTATTCTTTCTGCAATTTCCGGTGTGGGTAAGGGAATCCAGTATCTTTCCAACGCCAATATGGTGCTTGCAGCGATCCTCGCTGTTTTTGTTTTTGTGGTTGGACCTACTGTGTCCATTTTGAACCTGATTCCAGGATCCTTGGGCAACTACCTATCTAGCTTCTTTGAGATGGCTGGACGCACCGCAATGAGTGCCGATGGTACTGCTGGTGGCTGGCTCAGCAGCTGGACCATCTTCTACTGGGCATGGTGGATTTCCTGGTCCCCATTTGTGGGTATGTTCTTGGCACGTATCTCACGTGGCCGTACTATTCGCGAATTTATCGTCGGTGTGATGTTGGTTCCTGCAGGTGTATCAACCGTGTGGTTCTCCATCTTTGGTGGCACCGCCATTGTGCTGGAACAAGATGGTGAATCTATTTGGGGCGATGGTGCAGCAGAAGAGCAACTCTTTGACCTCCTCCACGCCTTGCCAGGTGGCCAGGTTGCTGGAATTGTGGCCATGATTTTGTTGTCTACTTTCTTTGTTACCTCTGCAGACTCCGCATCCACCGTGATGGGCACCATGAGTCAGCGTGGCAGCCTCGACGCCAATAAGTGGGTTACTGCTTCCTGGGGTCTGGCAACTGCTGCTATTGGCTTAACCCTGCTGCTCTCTGGTGGCGACAACGCACTTAGCAACCTGCAAAATGTCACCATTGTGGCAGCAACCCCATTCCTCTTTGTCATCATCGGTTTGATGTTCGCTCTGGTCAAAGACCTCAGCAATGATGAGATTTATATTGATTATCGCGAACAGCTGAAATTCAATGCGCGCTTGGCGCGCGAGCGCCGAGTGCACAATGAGCACCTCAAACGCGAGCTCGCCGCTAAACGCCGCCGTGAACGACAGGCTCAGCGCGTCGCAAAGCGTCGCTAAGGGCTACCTCGATACCCCTTAAAGGCTGGCAATAAATTAAGGTATAAGGCATGACGAAGAACGTGCTTGTATCTGTTGCCTGGCCGTACGCAAACGGACCCCGCCACATTGGACATGTGGCGGGGTTCGGCGTCCCCTCTGACGTGTTCGCAAGATTCCAGCGAATGTCAGGAAATAACGTCCTCATGGTTTCAGGCACCGACGAGCACGGCACCCCTTTGTTGGTTCAGGCCGATAAAGAAGGTGTCAGCGTGCAGGAATTGGCTGATAAGTACAACCGTCAGATTGTTGAAGACCTCTCCGGTCTGGGCTTGTCCTATGACCTCTTCACCCGTACCACCACCTCCAATCACTACGCTGTAGTGCAGGAACTCTTCCGTGGCCTCTATGACAACGGCTACATGATCAAGGAAACCACCCTGGGTGCAATTTCCCCATCCACCGGTCGCACGCTGCCAGACCGCTACATTGAGGGCACCTGCCCAATCTGTGGTGCAGACGGCGCCCGCGGTGACCAGTGTGACAACTGTGGAAACCAGCTAGATCCTTCCGACCTGATCAACCCAGTGTCCAAAATCAACGGTGAAACCCCCAACTTTGTGGAGACCGAGCACTTTCTGCTGGATCTGCCCGCATTGGCTGAGGCATTGACCGCATGGCTTAAAGACCGTGAAGACTGGCGTCCAAATGTGTTGAAGTTCTCCCTTAACCTGCTGGAGGATATCCGTCCGCGCGCCATGAGCCGCGATATCGACTGGGGTATCCCAATTCCCGTTGAAGGCTGGCAGGACAACAACGCCAAGAAGCTTTATGTGTGGTTCGACGCTGTGGTGGGTTACCTCTCTGCCTCCATCGAATGGGCTTATCTCACCGGAGAACCAGAAGCATGGCGTACTTTCTGGAATGATCCTGAGACCAAGTCCTATTACTTCATGGGTAAAGACAACATCACCTTCCACTCCCAGATCTGGCCCGCTGAGCTGCTGGGTTATGCAGGTCTTGGTTCCCGCGGTGGCGAGGTTGGAGACTTGGGCGTGCTCAACCTACCAACCGAGGTCGTATCCTCTGAGTTCTTGACCATGTCTGGCTCCAAGTTCTCCTCCTCCAAGGGCGTTGTTATCTACGTTAAGGACTTCCTTAAGGAATTCGGACCAGACCCATTGCGCTACTTCATTGCAGTGGCAGGTCCAGAGAACAATGACACCGACTTCACCTGGGATGAATTTGTTCGCCGTGTAAACAATGAGCTGGCCAATGGCTGGGGCAACCTGGTTAACCGTACTGTTTCCATGGCACATAAGAACTTTGGTGAAGTACCAGTTCCAGGTGCTTTGGAAGCTCCAGATCAGAAGATCCTTGATCTAGCTACCGAGACTTTTGCATCCGTAGCTGCCAACCTGGAGCAGTCCAAGTTCAAGGCTGGCATTACTGAAATTATGCACGTGGTGGGCGAGGCTAATGCTTATATTGCTGACCAAGAGCCATGGAAGCTGGCTAAGGATGAGACCCAGCGCGAGCGTCTAGCAACCGTGTTGTGGACTGCCTTGCAGGTAGTTTCCGACTGCAACACCATGCTCACCCCATACCTGCCACACACTGCGCAAAAGGTTCACAAGACCTTGGGCCGCGATGGCATTTGGGCTGCCAGCCCACAGATCGTGGAGGTTAAGAATGATTCCCCACGTCTGCCAATCGGTGTGGGTCTGCCTGATCCTGAGCACACCTACCCAGTGATCATGGGCGATTATAAGACCCAGCAGGCAAAGTGGGAGCGTATCGACGTAGTACCAGGAACTCACTTGGAAAAGCCAGCTCCGCTCATTGCCAAGTTGGATCCAGAGCTCGGTGAGACTGGTCCTGAATGGGCACCAGTTCAAAAACAGGACTAAGAGTTCTCAAACTTTAAGACAGGTCACCTCGACCTGCCTTTTTGTATGCATGGGGGGTAGTAGAGGGGGTCTTGTGTCCGGGTTGTGGTGTTAGGTGGAAGGCATGAACGCAACCCGAGAAGAAGCAAATACCTTATTAGCCGGAATCGCTGGTCCCGGTGCTCGATTACGCGACGACCAATGGCTCGCCATTAACGCTTTAGTTAACCAACATCAGCGCATGCTGGTGGTCCAAAGAACCGGCTGGGGTAAATCCGCCGTGTACTTTATTGCCGCCAAATTATTGCGCGCCCGCGGAGCCGGAGCTGCAGTAATTATCTCCCCACTTCTGGCTTTGATGCGTAACCAGGTAGCAGCTGCTGAGCGCGCCGGGATCAAGGCAGCAACCTTAAATAGTGCAAATATGAAGCAGTGGGAAGACATCGAGCACGGCGTAATGGGCGGGGATGTTGATGTTCTGCTCATCTCCCCAGAAAGGCTGAATAATCCCGACTTTAGGGCTACAATTTTGCCACGTTTAGCTGGAGAGACAGGGCTCGTGGTGGTGGATGAGGCCCACTGTATTTCAGATTGGGGCCATGATTTCCGCCCAGATTACCGCCGCATTAGAGACCTCCTGGCAGGCTTGAGCCCACAGGTGCCAGTGCTTGCAACCACTGCAACTGCCAATGATCGCGTAGTGGAAGATGTGCGCTCCCAATTAGGCGAGGGGACCGGTGTTCTTCGGGGCGGGCTAGACCGAGAATCCCTGTACCTCGCGGTGGTGAATCTCAGTGATTCCACCCTGCGGGCTGCGTGGCTAGCAACCCACCTTAAAGAGCTTCAAGGTTCAGGCATTATTTATTGTCTCACCGTCTCTGCAGCTCATGACCTAGCTGATGCCTTGGGTGCACTTGGTTGGGAGGTGGCCGCCTATACCGGCAGAACAGAAGCAGGGGAGCGTGAAAGATTAGAACAAGCCCTGCTAAATAACGAGCTCAAGGCGCTAATTGCAACCTCAGCCCTGGGCATGGGTTTTGATAAACCAGATTTGGGCTTTGTTGTACACCTAGGTTCCCCGAGCTCACCGGTGTCTTATTATCAGCAGATTGGCCGTGCTGGCCGTGGCACCGAACATGCTGATGTTATTTTGCTGCCAGGTGTAGAGGATAAGAGCATTTGGGAGTACTTTTCATCGGTATCTTTTCCTCCAGAAGGAACTGTCCGCCAGTTGCTCAGTGTGTTAACCACTGAAGCGCAGTCCACCGTCAAGCTTGAATCCCAGGTTGATCTTTCTCGTTCGAGGCTGGAGCAGGTGCTTAAGGTCTTGGACGTTGATGGGGCAGTGGATAGAGTGCGCGGAGGATGGGTCTCCACGGGACAAGAGTGGACCTATGATGCTCAGCGCTACGCCGGTTTGCAGGAAGCCCGCCACGCTGAAGAAGAAGCAATGTTGGAATATCAACGCACTGATCAGTGCCGAATGCTGTTTTTACGAGAGCAGCTGGATGATATTTATGCCGAAGGACTTTGCGGACGCTGCGATAATTGCGCAGGCAACAAGTGGAGCGAGGATATTGATTCTGGAATCAATCTGCAGGTAGAGACCCAGCTTAAGGCCCCCGGAGTTAAAATTGCGGCGCGCAAAATGTGGCCGAGTGGGATTGGAGTTAAGGGGAAAATAGCCGGTGTACAGGAAGGCCGTGCGCTTGGCCGGCTTAATGATATTGGGCGCGGACCAGCCCTAAAACAATTATTTGACAGCGGACACTTTATGGAAGATCCCTGGATGGGGCGCATTATTGAGGTGCTGAAGAACTGGGATTGGCAGCAGCGCCCTGCAAATGTGGTGGCTTTAGGAAAACCCGATGTTCAAGCCACTGCTTTAACCGTTGAGGTAGCGCAAGCTATTGCACGGATTGGACGCATGAATTTTGCGGGAGTGCTCAATGTAGTACCCGGCGCAGTGGAAGTTACTGCTCAAAACTCTGCTTATCGGGTGGAAGCGCTGCTCAACCAATGGGACTGGTCTGAAGGCTTGCAATTGGTGGACGGTCCTGTGCTTTTGGTCAGTGATCTCATTGATACCGGATGGTCCGTGACAGTTGCCGGCGTGGGAATTGCACAACGTACCTCCCAACAAGTGCTGCCTTTTGCCCTAGCTAGTCGGGGATAAGGGCAAAAGGGCGGACTGGAAAGCTGACGCCACCTGTGGGCACCGGCCAGGGGCAAGCTATATGGGCGCCCCGTGGCGGGACTTTGTCCAAGTTGTGCAGGTTCTCTATTTGCCAATGGTCATGATGCAGCCACCAACTTTGGGCTTCCAAGGTGGGGTCAGTATCGGGAAGATCATGGCCGATAGCGGTTACTCCTTTGTGGTGAAGATATTCCAGCGCAGCAATAGACCATCCTGGGGCTGTGTCTTCTTTTCCCCAGGGCCAACCAGTATGAAGGGCGACAAAGGATTGCGCTTGGATCTGCTCGTGCATGGCTTCAAATTCTTGAAGTTCATCCGGGGTAATAAGGCCTGGTTTGCTAAAGGAGACTCTATATATAGGTAAGAAAGTTTCTTCTACTGAAATGTTGTCCAAGGTGCGACCTTGTGGATCAAAGTGTGCAGGAGCATCAACATGCGTTCCCCATGGTCCCACCAGGTGATAACGGTGCATTAAGAAACCATGCTCGGCAATTGTGGAGACCACCTCAACTACTTCGTCGGGGTCACCTGGATAATGGGGCTGACCTGGTTCAAAGCCGTGGGCGAGGTCGATGATCTGCATGCGTCTAGAATAAAGGCCAATATGTCTAAGAAGAAGCCACGCCCAGTACCTGTCCCTGCCCAATTTATTCCCAACCTCATTGATGCCCACACGCACCTGGCATCCTGTGGCGGAGACACCGCCGAATTGCTGAAACGCGCCAAATATGCCGGCGTCGAAAAGCTCTGCACTGTTGGTGATGGCCTCGCAGAGGCCGAGCTCGCCCTAAAAGCAGCGCAGGACTTTAGCAATGTTTTTGCTGCTTGTGCGATCCACCCCACAAAGGCGGATCAATTGGATGCACAAGCCCGTCAGCGTTTGACTGAGATGGCGCAGGATCCGGCATGCGTAGCCATTGGCGAAACCGGTTTGGATACCTATTGGATTACTCATGACCCCGAAAGTACGGCGGCTTTGGAGGTACAAGAGGAAGCGCTGCGCTGGCACATTGAGCTGGCAGTGCAGTCACAAAAGGCGTTGATGATCCATAATCGTGAAGCTGATGCTGATCTCATGCGGGTTTTGGCACATGCGCCACGTCCTGAAAATACGATCTTGCACTGCTTTTCTTCACCGCTGGACATTGCCAAGGAAGCTCTAGACCGTGGTTATATCCTCAGTTTTGCAGGAAATATTACTTTTAAGCGCAATGAAGAGCTGCGGGAAGCTGCCAAAATTGCGCCATTGGAGCAGATTTTTATCGAAACCGATGCGCCTTTTATGACCCCAGAACCTTTCCGCGGATCGCGAAATGAGCCCTCTTTGATTGGTCACACCGCACTGTGCATCGCGGAGTCGCGGGGCATGGCTGTGGAGGAGTTGACGGAGGCACTTTCTGACAACTTTGATCGCGTTTATCATCCCCACGGCTAAAAATGTGACACAAACCATGATCCCCGAGTTGACCGTGGTCAGTTGTAGGGCAAGTGGCGGATGTTACTGAAGTTTGCTCAGGGGACGGCATTGGCGTTTTGCTTCTAGACGGGGGCATTTTGTTACCGTATTGTGATTAATTGTTCATATCCCGAGAGTGAAGAAGTTTAATTAATGGCGACCCATCAAAAGTCACGGATCAACCAGATCAACAGCACACGCTCTGTGCCGCTGCGTCTGGCCACCGGTGGCATGCTCGCCACTCTGCTCATCGGCGGAGTGACAGCTGCAACAACCAAAAAAGACATCACTGTTGATGTCAACGGCGAACAGCTGGCACTTGTGACCATGTCTGGAACTGTCGAAGGCGCACTAACCCAAGCGGGAATTGAGCTCGGCGACCAAGATATCGTCTCACCTTCCCTGGATTCTGCGCTCACTGACAACACCACGGTGACTGTACGCACTGCAAAGCAGGTTGCAGTTGTGGTGGAGGGTGAGACCAAACAGGTCACCACCACCGCAGCATCGGTGGAAGATCTGCTTAATGAAATTGGCGGAGTTACTCCAGCCGACGCTGTTGACGCTGATCTTGATGCCACTATCCCAGATGATGGCTTGGAGCTTAACGTCACCAAGTCCAAGATCATCTCCATCAATGACGGTGGCAAGGTAACCTACTTGTCCATCGCTGCCAAGGATGTTGCCGAGGCTCTGGAAGAGCGCGGAATTTCCCTCGACGATGATGATCGCCTTAACCTCGATCCAGCAACTGCGTTGAAGAACAACACCCAGGTTGTTATTGATCGAGTATCTAGCAACCAGGTCACCGACACTGTTCCAGTGGAAGCGACAACGGTCTACGTTGATAATCCAGATGCTCCAGAAGGCGAAGAAACCGTATTGGAGCCAGGTACTCCAGGCGCCAAGGAAGTGACTCGCCAGATCACCACCGTTAATGGTGTGGAGACTGAATCTGCAATTGTTAATGAAGTTGAGGTCACCCCAGCAACTCCAGCCAAGGTTAGCCGAGGCACCAAGGCTGCTTCCACCGCTTCAGCAGCTGCGGTAGCGAGCGGTTCGGTATGGGATCAGCTGGCACAGTGCGAATCTGGCGGCAACTGGGCCATTAACACTGGCAATGGTTACTCAGGTGGCCTGCAGTTTAATGCGCAGACCTGGTTGGCATATGGCGGTGGCGCCTACGCAAGTGATGCTGCAGCAGCGTCCCGCGAACAGCAGATCGCTATTGCTGAAAAGGTACAAGCTGCCCAAGGTTGGGGCGCATGGCCTGCTTGCACCGCAAGCATGGGCATCCGATAGTAGAAATATCGCATCCTGCAGGTAGATTGGGATGCTATGGAAGAACCCTCAGGCGCACAGCTGCTTGGCCCGGTGGAGATCCGCGCCCTCGCAGAAAAACTCGATGTCACACCCACGAAAAAACTGGGACAGAACTTTGTTCATGATCCCAATACCGTGCGTCGAATTGTTGGCGCCGCGGGCTTAACTGCCGAAGACCATGTGGTAGAGGTGGGACCAGGACTTGGTTCCCTCACTCTCGCCTTGGTGGACGTGGCTCAAACTGTTACCGCGGTGGAAATTGATCCCCGCCTGGCAGCAGAATTACCCGCTACTTTCCAATGGCGAGCTCCTGAATTGGCGCATAAATTGAGCATTGTGCTCAAAGATGCGCTGCAGGTAAAACAGGCAGATATGGCAGTCCAGCCCACCGCGTTGGTGGCCAACCTGCCGTATAACGTCTCAGTCCCAGTATTGCTGCACATGATGGAAGAATTTCCTACCATCACCAAGGTGCTCGTGATGGTCCAAGCTGAGGTGGCTGACCGCCTCGCAGCAGATCCTGGGTCCAAAATTTATGGCGTCCCAAGTGTGAAGGCTTCATTCTATGGACCAGTCACCCGCGCCGGGGCAATTGGCAAAAATGTCTTTTGGCCAGCACCGAAGATTGAGTCTGGTCTGGTGAAAATCACCAGGGTAGATACTCCTTGGAAACAAGATGACGCTACCCGCAAGAAGGTATGGCCAATTATTGATGCCGCTTTCTTGCAGCGTCGCAAAACCCTGCGAGCAGCACTTTCAGGACATTTTGGTTCGGCTCAAGCTGCTGAAGATGCGCTTAGAGCAGTCAATATTGATCCGGGCTTGCGCGGTGAGAAGCTGGATGTGGCAGATTATGTTCGTTTGGCTGGAGTGTTGGAGGCTTAGGTGAAAATTACGGCAAAGGCCTGGGCTAAAACCAATTTGCATCTTGGTGTCGGGCCCCTGCGTGGAGATGGATTCCACGATTTGCTCACCGTTTTTCAAACCATTGATCTTTTTGACACCGTCACCTTAGAAACCATTGAGGGTGAAATGGTGGAGGAGGGATCCGTCGTAAAGCGCCTTTCTGTAACCGGACCCCGTGGGGTCCCGGAAGACGCCACCAACCTGGCGTGGCGCGCAGTTGACGCGTTGGTGGCGCGTCGCGCCGAGCAAACCCCGCTACCTGCGGTTACGCTGCATATTGAGAAGGGCATTCCGGTTGCTGGCGGTATGGCTGGTGGCTCTGCTGATGCGGCCGCCGCCTTGCGCGCAGTGGATGCCTGGATTGGGCCTTTTGGTAGGGAAACCTTATTAGAGGTGGCTGCAGAACTTGGTTCTGACGTTCCTTTTTGCCTGCTAGGTGGCACTATGCGGGGAACTGGTCGCGGTGAACTATTGGTAGACATGCTTAATCGCGGAAAATATCACTGGGTTGTCGCCGTTTTTGCTAAGGGACTTTCCACGCCAACGGTGTTTAGGAAGCATGATCAGCTGGATTGGCCGCCGAATTTTGAAATTGAAGAGCTCAGCGAGGCTTTGCTGGAGGGCGACTATATTAGCGTTGGCGCTGCCCTGCACAATGACCTGCAGATTTCTGCTTTGAGCTTGCGTCCAGAACTGCGCACTGTGTTAACTGACGGTGTGCGCGCTGGCGCCTTTACCGGCATCGTGTCCGGCTCTGGGCCTACGCTGGTATTTATTTGCGAAAACGCAACTGAGGCCCGCGATGTGGCAGATGCCCTCATCGATGGCGGGCAGGTTTTGGCAGCTCATGTGGCTTCCGGCCCAGCATCTCGCTCCGCGCGAACCCGCGGAGCACATATTTTGTCTATCGAAGACTAAAGCTAGTGAACTTGGAGTAAAAGAAAAACACAATGGCCAATCTGATCAATCTGGAAAACGTCTCAAAGACGTGGGGATTAAAGACGCTTCTCGACGGGGTGTCGCTGGGGGTGCAAACCGGCGACCGTATCGGTGTGGTCGGCCTCAACGGCGGTGGCAAGACCACCTTGCTTGAAGTGCTTACTGGAATCGAGCCTCCAGATGCTGGCCGTGTGTCCCATAACTCTGATCTGCGCATGGCTGTGGTGACCCAGCGCGCTGAGCTTAATGATGAAGACACCGTGGCTGACGTGGTTCTTGGCCCATTAGGGTTGCAGGTTTTTGAGTGGGCTTCCAATGCCACTGTGCGCGATGTGCTGGGTGGCTTGGGTATTGTCAACCTTGGTCTGGATACCAAGGTGGGCAATCTTTCCGGTGGTGAACGCCGCCGCACCAACCTGGCTGCCGCTTTGGTGCAGGATCTTGATCTGATTGTGCTGGACGAGCCCACTAACCACCTCGATGTTGAGGGTGTGCAGTGGCTGGCGTCTTATTTGCTCTCCCGCAAGATTGCCATTGTGGTGGTCACCCACGATCGTTGGTTCCTGGATACCATTGCCACCACCACCTGGGAAGTCCACGATGGCGTGGTTGATTCTTATGAAGGTGGCTACAACGACTGGACCTTCGCGCGTGCTGAGCGTGCCCGCCAATCCGATATTATTGAGCAACGTCGCCAGAACTTGGCACGTAAAGAACTTGCCTGGTTGCGCCGTGGTGCACCGGCTCGTACCTCCAAGCCGCGCTATCGCATTGAAGCGGCGGAGGCTTTGATCGCCGATGTTCCAGCACCGCGCGACAGCGTCGAGTTAATGGCCTTTTCCAAATCACGTCAGGGACGTGTGGTTATTGAACTGGAAGATGCCACCATTGCGACCCCAGATGATCGCATTTTGGTGGAAGACCTCACCTGGCGCCTAGCTCCTGGCGAGCGCATTGGTCTGGTGGGTGTGAACGGTTCTGGTAAAACGACGCTGCTGCGCACCTTGGCTGGCGAACATCCGCTGCGGGCAGGCAAGCGTATTGAAGGCCAAACGGTCAAGCTGGGCTGGTTGCGCCAGGAACTTGATGATCTTGATCTTTCCCGCCGTCTCATTGACTGCGTGGAAGATGTTGCCTCCTATGTGATGATGGGCGATAAGCAGATTTCCGCTTCACAGCTGGCTGAGCGCCTGGGATTTTCTGCCAAGCGCCAGCGCACCCCGGTGGGCGACCTTTCCGGTGGTGAGCGCAGGCGTTTGCAGCTGACCCGCGTGTTGATGGCTGAGCCCAATGTTTTGCTTCTCGACGAGCCCACCAACGACCTCGACATCGATACCCTGCAGGAACTGGAGTCCTTGCTTGACGGATGGCCCGGTACCTTGGTTGTGATTTCCCACGACCGTTACCTCATTGAGCGTGTTACCGACTCCACCTGGGCGCTGTTTGGCGACGGCAAACTAACCAATCTTCCAGGCGGAATTGAAGAATATTTGGCCCGCCGTGTGAAGCTTTTGGAAGCTGCGGATACCGGTGTGCTGAATCTTGGTTCTGCCAATGCTGTACCTGATGTTTTTGCGTCGGCGGCTGAGGCTGGGGCCTCGAAGATGTCCGCGCAGGAGCGGCACCGCATCACCAAGGAAATGAACGCCTTGGAGCGCAAAATGGGCAAGCTTGACCAACAAATGGACAAGCTCAACCAGCAGATGGCTGATGCAGCTGAAAAGATGGACACCGCAAAGCTGACGGAGATTGATGAAAAACTTCGTGCCGTGCGTGATGAACATAGCGAGTTAGAAATGCAGTGGATGGAACTCGGAGAAGAAATCGAGGGCTAAAACCCACCTAGCTTCAGAAATTTGTGAAAGGCCGTTCCCTCGGGAGCGGCCTTTTGTTTTGTGAATGGACTTGGGGTTGTGATCTAGTAGGCATTGCCATATACCCCCATGGGGTATAAGTTGGTGTTTAGGTCACCACAGGTTGTGGAAGGTGACGAGCGCCCCAAAGCGTAGGCACTATTTGAGGATTTAATCATGAAAAACCACGCAAAATTGCTGCTTATTTCTCTGCTGGCTGTTGGCACAGTGACACTGAGCGCCTGTTCTCCGGCGGATACGAGTTCTACTGCCACTCCTGAAAGCACTGCAACATCGTCATCTGCAGTTGCCGGCCATGGGGATCATTCGAGCATGGCGCACTCTATGAGTGGTTCAGAAGTTCCTGCGGCGATGGTTGATGCGACAGATCCCACCTATCCAGTTGGCACTGAAGTGACACTTACTGCCGACCACATGCCAGGTATGAACGGTGCAACTGCAACTGTGGCAGGCGCCTACACGACCTACACCTACTCCGTGGACTATGTGCCAACTGGTGGGGGAGACACAGTGAAGGATCACCGCTGGGTGGTGCAAGAAGAAATTAAGGATGCAGGCACCGAGCGCCTAGCAAATGGCACCAAAGTTACTCTCACCGCTGATCACATGGCCGGAATGAACGGCGCCGAAGCCACCATTGTGGCCTCCACCGATGAAACTGTATATGCCGTTGACTATGAAATGAATGGCATGACCATGGAAAACCACATGTGGGTTGTTGAAAGCGAAATGCAATCTCTGAGCTAAATGCCCTGATGGAATAAAGAATCTGAAAGGTAGAGGTTTCTCATGACTATGGGAGATTCACACATAACTCACTCTGGTCATGAGGGCCATACTGGGCACGGAGATCATGTGGAGCACGCTGAGCATATGGCCCATGAAGAGCACGCAGGTCACGGTGGGCATGTGGGTCACGGTGGGCATGTGGGTCACGTGGAAAAATTCCGCAAACTATTTTGGGTGATGCTCTTTCTTGCCATACCTGTGGTGGTTTTTAATGACATGTTCGCCGGCATGATCGGCTACTCGCTGCCAAATTTGTGGTGGGTGCCTTGGGTCTCGCCGGTCATAGGTACCGTGATTTATTTCTGGGGTGGCTGGCCATTCCTTGCTGGAGCTGGTGCCGAAATTCGGAGCCGCAAACCAGGCATGATGCTTCTGATCGCACTTGCGCTGACTGTGGCTTTCCTCGCCTCTTGGGGAGCCAGCTTGGAAATGCTTAGCCATGAGCTCAATTTCTGGTGGGAATTGGCGCTCTTGGTAGTAATCATGCTGCTAGGGCACTGGATCGAAATGCGTTCCTTGGCTCAGACAACTTCAGCACTTGATTCTTTGGCGGCGCTGTTACCAGATGAAGCAGAAAAAGTAGTCGGTGAAGAACTATATAAGGTCGCGCCGGGTGAGCTGCAGGTTGGCGATGTAGTTATTGTGCGCCCGGGTGGTGCAGTTCCGGCTGATGGCCTCATTATTGAAGGTGCTGCTTCGATGGATGAAGCCATGGTTACTGGTGAATCTCAAACAATCTGGCGTGAAACTGGCGATCAGGTGATTGCGGGAACTATCGCAACGGATTCTGGACTGAAGGTTAAGGTAACCGCTGCCGGAGATGAGACAACGCTGGCTGGGATTCAAAAACTAGTTGCCGAGGCTCAGGCTTCATCATCCCGTGCCCAGCGCATTGCGGATACTGCAGCCAATTGGCTCTTCTGGTTCGCACTTGGAGCAGCGCTGATTACTGCTCTTGTATGGTCGTTGTTTGGACTTCCCGATGAAGCTGTCATTCGCACTATCTCTGTCTTGGTTATTGCTTGTCCGCATGCTTTGGGCTTGGCAATTCCACTTGTTGTTTCAATCGCCACCGAACGGGCTGCCCGCGGGGGAGTGCTGATTAAAGACCGCCTCGCGCTAGAGTCCATGCGAAAGATTGACACCGTTCTTTTTGATAAGACTGGCACTTTGACCAAGGGAAAGCCTCGTCTCGCTGAAATTGCGGCCATCGATGGAATCGAAGAGAGGGATGTTTTGGCGCTAGCCGCCGCAGCCGAAGCGAATAGTGAACACCCACTGGCACGAGCAATTCTGCGTGCTGCAAAAGATAAAGGCATTGCGATTCAGCCAGCTAAAGACTTCACCTCCGCACCTGCCGTTGGGGTAAAAGCGACGGTTAATGGCCAGGTTGTCGAGGTAGGTGGACCATTCTTATTGCAAGAGCATTCAACGGAAGCACTGCCGATTGCTCAGACATGGAATGAAACTGGTGGCACGATTCTTCATGTACTGGTGGACTCTCGCGTCGTGGGGGCGGTGTCTTTGGTTGATGAGGTTCGCCCCGAATCCTATGCAGCCATAAAGTCCCTGCATGATCTTGGAATTCAAGTTGTGATGATTACCGGCGACGCCCAAGCGGTAGCAAATACGGTGGCTAAAGATCTAGGGATCGATCGAGTTTTCGCGGGAGTGAGGCCAGAGGATAAAGCCTCTAAGGTTGCAGAACTCCAAGAAGAGGGACGTCTCGTAGCAATGGTGGGAGATGGTGTTAATGATGCCCCAGCATTGGCCCGAGCTGATGTAGGCATCGCCATCGGTGCAGGTACTGACGTGGCGATTAATTCGGCCGGAGTAATTTTGGCTTCCTCTGATCCACGCTCAGTGCTTTCCATGATTCGACTTTCGCGCGCTGCATATAAGAAAATGCAGCAAAATCTGTGGTGGGCAGCTGGCTATAACCTCATCTCAGTTCCACTGGCTGCAGGAATTCTTGCCCCCTTGGGCTTTGTCTTGCCAATGAGTGTTGGCGCAATTTTGATGTCGATTTCTACGATTGTGGTAGCTCTCAACGCGCAGTTGCTAAGAAAGCTTGATCTTTCACTGGAAGCGACCAAAGTTAAAGCTGCCAAGGCTTAAGTGTCTAGAGGCGAGGCGGCATCTGGCTACGTGCGCCGTAGTTGACGACAGACCGCTGAAGAATATGACTAGTATTAATTAGGTGATTCTCATTAACGTAAAATTCAAGCCATTGCCAGAGTATGTTGCAAACTTCCGCGAATTGGTAGCGGAGTTCACCGAGAAGACTCGCGCAGAAGAGGGAAATATCTTCTTCGACTGGTCTATCAACACTGATAACCCCAATGAGTTTGTGCTCATTGAAGCCTTCCAGGATGATGCCGCAGAAGCTCATGTCAACAGCGATCATTTCAAGGCTGCTTGTGAGCTTTTCCCAACCATCTTGGTTGAGACCCCAGAAATCATCAACACTCTTATTGAAGGCAAGACTGAGTGGGATCGTATGGCGGAGTTCGCAGTTAAGTAAAAACTATTGCTCCAATTTGTAAATTCTTTAATGTGAGCTAGTTCATATTGTCTTAAAAAGCAGTATGCTTGAAGCATGCATATCATAAACATTCGCTTTAAGCCTAAGGCTAAGTACGTGGAGACATTCCGCTACACAGTAGACAAATTCACAGAAGAAACTAGGGCAGGGGAAGGCTGCCTCTATTTCGACTGGTTCCGTAATACTGACTATCCCGGTGAGTATCTGGTTGTTGGAGTATGGACTGATGAAGGCGCCAAAGCGCACCTTCAAAGCGAGCCCTACCTCAGAGCACAAGAAACTCTGCCACCTTTACTGCAACAAACTCCGCTCATTGTGCAGAGCGAGTTTCCACACAAAAAGGGTTGGGAACGTTTCAGTGATTTTGCAGTTAACTAGTCGGACGCAGTTCAAATCCCCCATCTCGAAGGTATCTTTATCAAACCTTTGTAGCTAATGGGGGATTTTTCATACCCAGGATGCAAAATCCTAGCCAAATTACTTGTAGGCTCAAATCATGGGAAATAAAAAAGAATCTGAAAACCAGCCGGACTTCCACAAGAATCCGCCAAAGCTGGATAAAAAAGCTTATGAAAAAGAACTCAAGCGCCTCCAAGCTGAGTTGGTAGACCTGCAGCAGTGGGTCGTGGAAACTGGCGCCCGCGTGGTCATTGTTATGGAAGGCCGCGATGCCGCAGGCAAGGGCTCTGCCATCAAGCGCATCACTCAGTATCTCAACCCTCGCACTGCCAGGATTGAAGCACTTCCTACCCCTAGCTCCCGTGAAAAAGGTCAGTGGTATTTCCAGCGTTATATTGAAAAGTTGCCTTCAGCGGGTGAGATCGTCATCTTTGATAGGTCTTGGTACAACCGTGCTGGCGTTGAACGCGTCATGGGCTTTTGTACCTCCCAGGAGTACCGTCGCTTCTTGCACCAGGCCCCAATTTTTGAGCGTCTGCTGGTAGAAGATGGCATTCACCTGCGCAAGTACTGGTTCTCAGTGTCTGATGAAGAGCAAATTGAGCGTTTCCAAGATCGCCTGAGCGATCCCCTTAGGCGGTGGAAGCTTTCACCAATGGATCTTCAGTCCATTACTAAATGGGAGGATTATTCTCGCGCCAAGGATGAGATGTTTATTCACACCGATATTCCTTCGGCACCGTGGTACACCGTGGAATCTGAGGATAAGAAGCGTTCCCGCATCAACGTGATCTCGCATCTGCTCTCCACGATTCCTTATGAGAAGATTGATCGCCCACTGCCAGAAATCCCGGAGCGACCAAATCCTGATACTGATTATGTGCGTCCGCCGCGCGATGAGTTCCGCTATGTTCCTGATGTTGCAGCGCATCTAGAGGAAGATCGCATCGAAGCAGAAAAACAGCAGGAAAAGCAGGAGAAAAAGGACAAGAAGGCTAGGAAAGACAAAAAGGGCAAGAAGAAGGCTAAATAACTAGCCAACCCTGCCCTTCCTTAGACCCAACACCCCAACGCCCCAAAAGCTAAAAGCGCCTAAATGGTCGGAGTTTTGAGTTCTTCATTAAGTAGATTTTGGAGAACTACTACAACTCCGGCTTCTGCATTTGAAGGGGCGATTTCATCAGCCAAAGCCAAGATATCGGGGTGTGCATTGGCCATGGCATAGGAGGTGCCAGCAGCTTTCATGAGCTCGGTGTCATTGAGGTAGTCGCCAAAAACCAAGGTTTCAGATTCGGCAATTCCCAGGGCTTCGCGCAGGGTTGCAAGTGCGTGGCCCTTATTGGCGGATTCATCCATTACGTCGACCCAGTGCTTGCCGGAAACCACTACATTGGCATCGGGTGCAGCAGCGCGAATCACTGGAGCGCAATCTGTTTCGGCATCGGCGAAGGTGAAAATCGCAACCTTAATAACCTCGTCATTAACCACCTCGTGCAGGTCATCAACCTCATCAAGAGCAAGGTAATATTGGGTGCCTTCGGCGCGGAAAGCTTCGTCGAAACGCTCCACAAAGGCGCGCTCCGGGCGGCACACCACAGCACCCATGTCCACGGAGGATTCGCGGACTGCGTCGATAATCGCATGGACTGTGTCGGCATCGATAGTGGTCAAAGAAATAATCTCACCATTGTGCACAACCACGGTACCATTTTCTGCAATATAGGAAAGTGGTTCGCCTGCCCTTTCAAATTGGGTCTGCAAGGTGGCTAGTTGGCGGCCACTGGCAGGGGCAAAGGCAATATCTTTTTCCCGCAGCTGCTCCAGAACCTTCCAAAATCCTTCTGGAATTCTTCTTTGTTCATTAAGTAGGGTGCCATCCATGTCGGTTGCAACAAGGCGAAAATCCATGGGGGTGAGATTCCTTTCCAAAATCGTTCTAATTGCCTATTGTGTCACACTCCATGCTGCAAGCTATGCCACACTAGATTCATGAACATTATGGAAGCTCCTGTAATTATTGAAGTACGGCATAATACCGGCGTTGTTGCCCTAAATCGTGCGAAGGCTCTCAACTCCATAAATTTGGAAATGGTGAATATTATCCAGGATGCGCTCAATGCCTGGGAGACTGATGAGTCGATAAAGCAGGTGCTCATTTATTCAACGTCCGAACGGGCATTTTGTGCAGGCGGAGATATTAGAGATTTGCGCGAGGCGGTAGTTGCTGGAAATCCTGAGTTTGGAGATCACTATTTCCAAGCGGAATTTGATCTGGTGAACCACCTTGGAACCTATCCCAAGCCCGTGATTGCCCTGATTAATGGCATTGTGATGGGTGGGGGAATGGGCGTAAGTATGCATGGCTCACATCGCATCATTACTGAAAAAGCGCTTGCCGCCATGCCAGAGACCGCAATTGGTTATGTGCCCGATGTGGGATTTACTTATTTTTCCCAACAGGTAACCACACCTGCAATCGCTAAATTCCTCGGCATTACTGGCCGCCGCCTGAGTCCAGCTGACATGTTATGGACTGGCATCGCCTCGCATTTTATTCGCTCGGCGGATGTTGAAGCCTTCACCACCACATTGCTCCAAGACTCTCTCGAAGCCGCACTCGGTGAATTTTCCACCCAACCAGCAGAGGCGAGCACGCTGGCTGCGCAGGCGGAAAGCATTGAGGCAACCTTCGGCCAAAAAACTTGGGCGCTTATCGACGCTGCCCTCGCCGCGCATCCCGACGTGGCCTTCAGGGACGAGGTTTATCAGTTGTTGCGCCAGGCTGCGCCTAGTGCAATCGTGGCTACCTCGGCGTTGATGAATGCCAATCGCGAAGCACAGGATCTGCGCGAAGGTCTAGATAATGAGCTCATTATGGCGTTGCATATGATTCGCCAGCCAGATTTTGCTGAGGGTGTGCGTGCTGCGGTGGTAGATAAGGACCGAAATCCGCAATTCGGTAGCGTCCGTGCAGAGGAAGAATACGCAGCGTTAATTAAGAAATAGCAACCTCCTTTTGATAGCTTAGTTATAGAACTTTCGTTTGAGAGTTCTATTTTATGCGTGAGGGAAGGTGTGCAGTGAAAGCGCTGAGTAAAATACCTATTCCCTGGACCTGGTACCTGGGAATCATTGCTTTGATCGTGATGAGCATTGTGGCAGCACTAACGATGCTTAATCTTTACCCCGCGCAAATGCCTACCCAAGTAAATAGTGGTCTTTTTGCGCTGGGCGGTTCATATGCACCACCAATGACTTCTGAAACCCTCATCGCCCGCGTTGTGGCCGGCGCGGTGCTGGTCTTAGTGATTTCAGTGGGGATTTCGCTGCTAATTTCTTATCGATCCGAAAATCTGGCGCAGGATCATCCCCATGCTTCCGCCGTGCAATTGGTCCGCCGTTGGTCATTTTTAAATAATGTGCAAAGTTGCCTCGGTTGGTTCAGCTTTTTCCTGGCAGCAGTGCTCACAATTTCCGCTCTCCGCGTTAACGGCCCTGGACCGGTGAGCACCTTTGAAATGGCCGCCTATGTGATCTCAATTGCGGTGTTAGCCTGGGTGTTTGTTATTTCCCTACGGCGCGGCCAATTAGAAATCGACCGCGTCATCCCCACCCGCGAAGATGATTCCACACCAAAATGGGGCATCATTTATCACAATCCCGCCGACCCACGCGTTTTTATTGAGCTTGACGACGGCCAAACCACCGTAATTAACATGGCCCGCCCGGCGAGCTGGGCTTTGCTGGCCTTAATGATCCTGCCTGCGACAGTGATCGTCGGCATTATTATCTACGGAAGTTAATATCGATTTGGCGATTGTCCACCATGATTGTGTGACCATCAAAAACGACACCACGCAGCTGTGCATAGGCAGCAATTGCACGCTGGAAATCAATATCTTGAGCTATAGGTTCATGCAAGGTGGCATCCACAGCTGCAAAAGATGCTGGTGGTAGATGTAAACGTGGATGATCCAGCAACAGTATTAGTTGTCGGTTCCCTTCATTTAGTACTGCATGGGTCCAGCGCTTCAAAATGGGTTTTGCTACATTAATGAGCTCAAATTCCTGCGCTGCAGCAAGTGGTACCTCAGGAGTGGTGAGCAGCAAGATTCCATTATCAAAACCGAATCGCGCCAGCCCTTCAGTTTCCGAGCCCTGAAATTCTGGTTGCGCCCACGCCCATTTCCACGTGTTTCCCTCAATGGTGGCTAGTGGAAAAGCTTGTACCTCCAGCATATTTTCCACCAATGCGGTGCGAGTGTTGGGGTTGAACTGTAGCTGATGGCGCGGCGAGATGGCGTCGAAAAGCAATAGGTGCTCAGCCGACATCAAGGCCGCATCCGCGCGCACCTCGCGCAAGCCCATCCCGCCTGCGATTTCAATGGGTAGCCCGTTGCGTAGCAACAGGGAGGTGCCATCGCTGAAGGCGATGCGGTTGGTTTCAATGTGGATGCCCAAGCCACGGAAGGCGGCGTAGGAACTGAGCGCGCGTGCGAGGTCCGTGCCAGCTGGTAGGCCGGGGAGACCGTCGATGAGGTCGCGGCGGGCGTCGAAAAGCTGTGGCAAGTGATTAATGATCACCAGCGCTTGGCCACGGGAACCAAAAGGCGCGATGAACGCTGGTGCATTGCCATAAAGGGTGCGGCCCGCGGCGATGAGGGCGTCGCTCAAAGGCTGGGTGGCCCGGAGCTCTGGGATGTTGAGGTCCGCGCCACGGGTGGTTTCCCAGGTGAGAGCGTTATTGTTGATCCAGGCGATGACTTCACCGGTGGTATCAAAGGGGGTACCAGGGGTGCGATTAATTCTGATCTCGGCCTTGGTAGAACCCTCGGCGATATTAAACTCAACGCCTTGAATGCTTCCTAATTCAGCAGCAAAGGCCTGGTCAACGCTAGATTGTCCTAAAATTCCGTCTGTTAAAACGTCAGAGAGTGAGATGGGAAGAGGGATTTCCATTACCTTAGGATATTCCTTCTTGCTGGCTTTGGTGGGATTGTGCCAGGTTGTTTGCGGACCGATAATCTGTGAAAATAGTCGGAACATCTTAAAGAACCGGCGATTTCGAAAAGTGAGCACTTCAATTGAAGACTAGAAGAACCCGAATCCTCTCCTTAATCCTTGGCGCTTCAATGGGATTTACTTCAGTTTTCTGTGGTGCGGGAATTGCTGCAGCCTATGACTACGGCATGGATCCAAGTCAAAATTACAATCCAAATGATGATATTAAGGAGCGTCCAGAAGGAATTCGGGAGGTTCCTTTTGTTGGAACTCAATTGACCACTTTAGGATCCACCGACTCCACTGCCTTCTCCGGGTTTTTTACCTCGAATGAGCCACAATTTACGGACCCGCGTTATCCAAACGGCAAAGAGGGATTGCCTAAGGCAACCATTGATATGAACCCAGAGGTTTTGGCGCGTCTGCGGAATTTTATTGGGGTTGATGGAGACCGAATTCACCAGATTAATGCCTACTCACCATCAATGGAGCGCACCATTCCTTTGGTGTGGATTGTCCCGGAGGATACCTCTGTTCCACGCCCGACTGTCTATGCCCTTGGCGGTGGCGATGCCGGGCAAGGTCCAGATAACTGGGTTACCAAGACTGATCTTGATGAGTTGATGAGTGCGAGCAATGTCAACGTCATCTTGCCGATGCTGGGAGCTTATAGCTATTTTGCGGACTGGGTAGAGGAAAGCCCTGACTTAGGTGGAAAGCAGCAGTGGGAGACATTTCTTACCCATGAGCTGCCTGAGCCTTTGGAAGCCGCTATTGGAGCTGATGGGCAACGAAGCCTCATCGGTATGTCCATGTCCGGAGGTTCAGTGTTGAACTATGCCTCCCACAATCCCAATTTTTATTCCTCGGTGGGGTCCTTCTCTGGTTGTGCAGAAACGAATTCCTGGATGGGACGACGCGGAATCGCAGCTACCGTTATTAACGGCAATGCAGTTCCAAGCCAGATTTTTGGCGAAGTTGATAGTGATTACTCGCGCTACAATGATCCTCTGATTAATGCTTCCAAGCTGGGAGAACAGGACAACCTGTATATCTACGCAGCCTCCGGATTGGCTTCAGAGCTGGACTACTACGGCCCAAATGCACCCACCGATGAAGCAGGAATTGAAGATCGCCTGAAGGTGGGATTCCAAATTGAGGCGATGTCTAATGCCTGTACCCATAATCTCAAGGCAGTTACAGACCAAATGGGTATCGACACAATTAATTATGACTTTGGCGTGGTTGGCACCCATGCCTGGGATTATTGGAATGAAGCGCTGCACCGTTTCTACCCCTTGATGATGCAAGGTTTCGGCTTAGATGGTGGGGAAATCCCGGTTTATAACCCGAATGGCGTGAGCTCTTCGGAGACTTCCTCGGAATTGTCTTCCGAGGTCAGCCTTGGTGGAGCTATCGGCAGCGTTGTTGGAAGTTCTGGATCTAGCTAGACCGAAATTTTTTAAAGGCACCGCGACTTCCTTTGGGAGAAGTTGCGGTGCCTTTTGGTTTTGTAGCTGGGGTTTTAGGGCTCGGGCTCGGGCTTGAGTAGGGCGCAGGCGCGCTGGACCAGGGCCATTGCATCCTTCGGATCGCGGGGCTCTGGTGCCCGGTAGTACCACTTCAACGCGGAAGCAATTGCTGCCGCCTGGAGATGAATTGATACATCAATTTCGAAATCTTGCAGCCCTGGTTGCTTGTTGCGGAAGAAATCTCGAAGGGAATCGAGCATAATATTGGCATCAAGAGCGCAGGGTGGGGGACCGAGCGTTTCCAGAATTTCGCCAATATGATAAAGCGCGCTAAAAGAATCGAGCTCCGAATCTCCCTTGAGTAGGTGCGAAATTACCAGGTGCTCGAGTGCATCTTGGGCACCTAATTCTGGCGGAAGCTCATTAAGCTGCCCGATCAAATGGTTAATTCTCGAACGCATGAACTCCACAAGCGCTTCTTCCCGCGAGGCGAAGTAGTTGTGAAAGGTTCTCGTCGATACGCCTGCTGAGGCCGCAATTGTGGCAACCGTAAGGGCTTCGGGGCCGTCGGTTAGGGCAAGGTGCGCCGCGGCGCGTGCAAGCGCGTCGCGGGTGGCAGCCTTTTTAGCTTCACGCAGCCCCGACACCGGAGGTTTCCTTTAGCTTTTCAGTCTGAGCGTGGTTCAACTCGGTTAGTCCTTCACCTTCAACGTCAACGTTGGGAAGAATCTTATCCAACCACTTTGGCAGCCACCAAGCTTTGTCATCCAGCAGGAACATCGTTGCTGGGATGATCATCATGCGGACGATGAAGGCGTCGAAGAAGACTGCCGCGGCTAGGGCGAAGCCCATGGTCTTAATGAAGGCCATGTCTTGAGCCATGAAAGCAGCGAAGACGGAAACCATGATGATGGCGGCTGCGGTAACCACGCGGGCACCGTGCTTGAAGCCATTTGAGGTGGCGTTGCCAGCGGTTTTGCCCTTGGTAAAGCCTTCTCGCATGCGGGTGACCAGGAAGATTTGATAATCCATGGCCAGACCGAAGACCAGGCCGATGAGCATGATTGGCAGGAAGGAGAGGAGCGGCTGTGGATCGTTGATGATTCCGAAGGCACCTTCTTGGAAAATAGCCACGGTGGCGCCGAAGGTGGCGGCGACGGAGAGACCGAAGCCGAGAGCTGCAATTAGTGGCACCCAGATGGAACGGAATACCAGCAAAAGCACGAAGAATGCGAGTACCAAAACGATGAGGATATAAGGCACCAGGACGCTGGAAAGGCGCTCGGAGATGTCATCATAAATTGGGGTGACACCGGTGATGCCGTAGGTAGCTCCAGTTTCGGATTCGAAGGTGCTGATGTTGCTGCGTAGTGCCTGGAGAGTGTCCGAGGTGCGCTCATCGATCGCGTCATATTCAGGGGTGATGAGAATTTGCGCAGTGTCCATGTTCTCAGTGGTCTGAGTGATTTGCGCGTTCTTTACGCCGTCGATGGTGAGGAAGTCCTGCACTGCGGTGGCGAAAGCCTGTGGACGATCCTGTTCAGCCATATTGGTGGCATCTACCAGTGCGATCATTGGCGCATTTTTGCCGGGGCCAAAGGCCTCAGCGGTCATGTCATAGGCAGTTCGCGGTGCGGTGCCAAGCGCAGAGGTGCCATCGGTAGGCATAGCAAGACGCATATTTGTTGCAGGGATAGCGATTGCGCCGAGCAAGATAACGCCGACTGCGAGGTAGGCAAGTGGCATCTTGCGGATTAGACGGACCCACTTGAGGCCCATAGTGGGCTTTTCATCCTCGGGGTCTGGAACCTTAGGGCCAGGGACGCGAGCTGCGAAGATGCGGGTACCAAGTAGACCCAACAGGGCAGGGAGGAAGGTAAGTGCTACTAGGACGGCCACGGCCACGGTGATGGCGGCCGCGATGGCCATCACGGTGAGGAATGGAATGTTGATGATGGAAAGCGCAATTAGTGCGATGAGCACGGTGGTGCCTGCAAAAACGACGGCAGAACCAGCGGTTCCTACTGCCATACCCATTGCGTGCGCGCGGGTTTCAAGCGACATATTGCGCAGCTTCTGGACAAGATCCTTCGGCTCAAGGTCATTGGAACCGGTTTGCACAATAAGTTCATTGCGGAAACGGGACACGATGAAGAGCGCATAGTCAATGCCAACAGCCAGGCCGATCATGGAAGCCAGGGTTGGGGTCATATCACTGACAGAATCCGAGAATGCGGTTGCTAGCTGGATGCCCATAATGCCGATGCCGACACCGATAATTGCGGAAATCAGTGGCATGCCGGCGGCAATAAAGGAACCGAAAGTCACGATAAGTACGACGGCAGCGACGAGGAGACCAATGAGCTCAGAGGTCATATTCAGGCTGGTTGCGGCCGCGCCGAAGACATTGCCGTTATAAACAACGGTGAGATCGCCGTCATCGTAGGAGTCGAGGATATCGGTGACCGCGGTGCGGTCCTCCGCGGATACATCCGCCGCCGCCGCCGCGTCAAAAGTCATTGAAACAATGCCGGTGGTCTCATCCGGGCTTAGGGGGCTTATCGACGCGATGTCGATGGCGATTTTATCTGCTGGAACGCCCTGAGCTTCTAGAGCTGGAGTCATTTGAGCTGCTACGCCCTGAGCTGCCATTACGGGATCCACTACAGATTCTGGATCCTTCAGGACACCAGTTGCTCGGACTTCTTCGAGCATTTTATTAACTTCTGCAGAGACTGCTGGATCAGTGAGAGTGCTGCCTGCTGGAGCCTGGATTACTACTGAACCAGTTGGTGCAGAAGTAGCGTCCTCTGAACCGGGGAAGCGTTCCTGCATTTTCTCCATGGTGGTGACGGATTCAAGTCCGGGAATGGAGAAACTGCTGGTGGTTGGCTTGGAATAGAGGCTGGCAAGGGTAGAGATGCCAATGAGGAGGATGAGCCAAAAAGCTAGGAATGGCCATTTTTTACGATAGGCAAGGGAGCCAATTTTATAGAGAAACTTCGCCATGATGATCCTTCTGAAAAGAGAGGTTTTGGAGCTGGCTGTGAGTGCGGGAAATTTGCATCAATTGTGCAAACTTGCACGATCACTGCAAGTTTAGTTTGGCGGACGGGGTGAAGGTTAATGCCTAGGCCGTTTTGTGATGCAAGTGCAAGACCTTTGGAAATGTGTGATAAATCTCTATATTTTTGCTGGAGACAGAACGAACGTACTGATTCTGGGTTATTGTGCTGCTATGACTACGAATAACGCGAAATTTATCCCAACTGCAGACCTCGTTGATATTATCGGTGAAGACGTCCGGTCCTGTGACCTTCAATTCCGAAACCTTGGCGGCAAACTGGAATTTCATGGCCCGATTACTACGGTCAAATGCTTTCAAGATAACGCACTTTTAAAGTCAATTCTTGGCGAAGATAGTGAGGGTGGCGTCCTAGTTATTGACGGTGATGCCTCACTTCACACTGCTCTGGTAGGCGATATTATTGCTGCTCTTGGTAAGGATCATGGTTGGTCTGGAGTGGTAGTTAATGGCGCGATTCGAGATTCTGCGGTGATCGGCGACATGGAATTCGGCTGCAAAGCACTAGGAACCAATCCACGTAAGTCCACCAAGACTGGTGCTGGCGAGCGAGATATCGCCGTTAGTTTTGGCGGTGTGGATTTTATCCCTGGCCATTATCTTTATGCAGATTCTGACGGCATTGTTGTGACCGAGGAGCCAGTAGTTCAGTAACTGCTAGAGGTTGATGGGCTGATGGACTGATGGGCGACACTAAAAATTGGGGCTCCTTCCCTTTATGTGGGTAGGCTCTTAGTAACTATTTGTCGACTATCGAAGGTGTAACCAATTGTTTCATGCCGTGAGTTTTGCTCTTTTGGACTCTGTAAACGTCCTCCTCATTGGCATTGTTGTAGCAATTGCTGCACTGCTTCCTCGCGGCAGTAAATATGGGCCAATCGCCACCTTGCTCTTGGTTGGCGATTGGTTTGGCGTTTTCCTGCTAAGCATCGTTGTAATGCTTGTTTTTGATGGACTCGGGGGATTGGTTGAGGTATTCCTAGATTCCCCGTGGTTCGGGATAATTTTGATTGCAACTGGCGTTATTTCACTAATTGCAACTGTGCTTTCCAAGGGGGATAACTCCAAAATGCTGGATGGCTTCCTAACGCCTGTGAAGACCCCAAGTTGGAAAACTGTTAGTGCTGGCCTGATTTTGGGTGTAATCCAATCTGCCACATCCTTGCCCTTTTATGCAGGACTTGGGTTTTTGAGCATCGGCGATTTCAGCCCTGTGATCCGCTATGGAGGTCTGGTTGTTTATGCAACTTTGGCGTTAAGTTTGCCCATCATCGTTGCCGTGTTGGTTGGTTGGGTGCGTCGATATCCTGAGAGTCCGATTGGCACAGTGTTTGAAAAAGTTGGCGAAAATAAGTCCACTGTTGCCAAGTGGTCTGGGTATCTTGTATCGCTTATTCTTTGTTTGATGGGCGCAAATTCCCTCATCTAGGTCTTTAATTTTTGGGACTTTTTGGATGGTGATGCGCGCCGGGGACGATGTTCACGATCCGCATCCAATTTTCTACTCTTAAATCAGCTTCTTGGTGAGAAATTCCGCGACTGTAATCAGTGTAGAGCGAATGGATCGCAGGCAGTGGTCGAAACTTCGACTGGAGAGATTTCCCTTTGGAATGAATGAGAACCGGTGCGCCATAAGAATCTTCGAGCCCAGGTATTTTATTCGCCAGGTGGCCATGGAATTCAAGCGGTTTTCGACTCTGATTGGCGTTAAGAAATTTTCGGAGATCTTCTCGACTCAGTTCAATCCAACACCCGTACTCTAGCTTCTTGATTCCTGCCCCGACAGGGATTCCGATATTAGATCGAACAAAATGTCGTTTTGGTTTTGGGTAAAGGATTTGACAGACGTCAGGGCTGGAACTGATTCGGGCGCCTTGCATACTTGCATCTATTACGGGATCGGGGAGGTGCAGGCTAAGTGCTGGCACTCCGAAAGCGACGCCATTGCAAGCCGGGCAAAAGAATTCTGTTGTTTTCATAACCGCTCTTCCTGCGTATTTAAGAGTTTCCAGGTCAGTTTATGCTGCGGTTTAAAATTGTGACTCCGGGCGAGGGGCGTGGCTGTGGATAACTAGATTTGGCCATTGGTGATTGTGGATAACTTTAGGGTGAAGTTGCTGTTAGCTTGGCTTTTGTG
>NZ_JAWVOB010000011.1:0-99931 GCF_046592015.1 Corynebacterium callunae | reverse complement strand
CTGCACCCTTTTTTGGTGTTTGTGGGGTGGTGGTGGTGGGTGGGTGTGCCCTCTTACTCAGGGGTGGGCGGCGGGGAGAGGCGTCGAAAAGCAGCTTATTCAGCGACCAAAGACTCCAGGAAGAGATCAGGGTGTTCTTTCTCAATGAAGGAGAGACGCCACTTGTCGCTGAACAGAGCAATGAGCTCGCCGTCGGTGCGGGTGAAGATTTCCACGCCACGCTGCTTGGCAAGTTCCGGTGCGGACTCGGCGTTGGTGCGACGAGCGACGGTGTAAGGAATTGGGTCGGCAACGGTTTCGACGTTGTACTCGACCTCCATGCGGGCCTGCATAACCTCGAACTGCATTGGGCCGACGGCGGCCATGACTGGGTTGGCATCGCCACGCAGGTCGTTTTTGAGGATCTGAACAACGCCTTCGGAATCCAGCTGCTCCAGGGCCTTGCGGAATTGCTTGTATTTGCCCAGGGACTTGGCGCGGAGAATACGGAAGTGCTCGGGGGCGAACTTGGGCATGGGGGTGTACTGGATTTTGCGACCCTCAAAGATGGTGTCGCCAGGTGCAAGAGCACCAGCGTTGACCAGGCCGACGATATCGCCAGGATATGCAGTTTCGACGGTGGAACGGGTGCGACCAAAAACGGTGAGCGCGTATTTGGTGGAGAAACTACGGCCGGACTGGGAGTGGGTGACCTGCATGCCGCGGTCGAATTCGCCGGATACTACGCGCATGAAAGCGAGGGTATCGCGATGGTTTTTGTCCATGCCAGCTTGGACCTTGAAGACCATGCCGGAGAAATCATCAGTGGGTTCGCGGTGCTCGTCCATGGCAGTGGGGGAAGCTTCAAGAGCCTTGGGGTCAGCGTCGCGACCTGCAGGTGCAGGAGCGAGCAGGCACAGAGTATCCAAGATCTGGTGTACACCGAAGTTGAGCATGGCGGAGGCGAAGATCAGTGGGGAAGTGGTGCAGTTGAGGAACATTTCCTGATCGTGCACGGCGCCGTCGGCAGCAAGGAGTTCTGCTTCCTCAGCGGCGTTTTCCCAGACGTCGCCCTCGCGTTCAGCTGCTTGTTCAGGGGTGTAGAAATCTTCGGGAGCGATAGTGGAACCGCCGGCGGTACGGGTGAATTGAATGTATTCCTCTGCTTCGCCTTCTTCGTTGATGCGGGCGAGTCCGCGGAAATCGCCAGCTTCACCAACGGGCCAATAGAGAGGAGTCGGCTGCAGCTCGATTTCCTTCACGATCTCGTCGACAAGCTCTAGGGGGGTGCGGCCCACGCGGTCCCACTTGTTGATCACCGTAATAATTGGCAACCCGCGGGCTTTGCAGACGCGGAAGAGCTGGAGGGTCTGAGGCTCGAGGCCTTTGGCGGCGTCGATAAGCATTACGGCGGCGTCGACGGCCATGAGAACACGGTAGGTGTCCTCGGAAAAGTCGGCGTGGCCGGGGGTGTCGACGAGGTTGATCATGAAGGGTTCGCCCTGGTGACCCTCGGGTGCGTACTCGAATTGGAGGGCGGAGGAGGCGATGGAAATACCGCGGTCTTTTTCCATTTCCATCCAGTCGGAAACGGTGGCTTTGCGGCCAGCCTTGCCGTGGGTCGCGCCGGCTTCGGAAATAATGTGCGCGTGCAGCGCCAATGCCTCCGTCAAAGTGGACTTACCAGCATCGGGGTGGGCGATGACGGCGAAGGTACGGCGGCGATTTGCCTCGGCGGCAGTATTGGCGGGATTGGCAGTGCTCATGGCTATTAAGAATAGCGGTTGAGGTGGCTTAGTCCCTAGCTGGACCCTTCTTGGAGGTCAAGGGCGTGCAGGATAGGGAAACCCGATTTGGAACTAGGGCTTAAACGGCGCCTGGAGATATACCGGAACTTGGAGAACGGCTGCAGTAAGGATGTAGTAAGGCTGCAGAAAGCTCTGCGTGCATTTTATGTGGCGATTAGTGTGAAAGAGCATAACCGGCATGCTAAATTCTACCTATTAACCTATAGATAGATGTGTTTTCGCGTGTTCCCGGCATAGAGCTTCCTATTTGGAGCTCTTCAAAAGGGGCGTTTGAGCGTGTGGTCCTTCTGGAATTGAAAAGGTGCTTCATTTGTATTTACAAGCTCGTGACCAGGAAAAATTGATGATTGTGGTTGCTGCCGATCTTGCTAGGAGGAGGCAAGCCCGGGGGCTGAAGCTCAATTATCCGGAGGCGATTGCGATTATTTCCTATGAACTAATCGAGGGAGCTCGCGACGGTCGTACTGTTGCGGACCTCATGAGCTGGGGCACCACGATCTTGAAGAAAAGCGATGTTCAGGAGGGGATTGCAGAGATGATTCCTGAAGTTCAGATTGAAGCGACTTTTCCGGATGGCACCAAACTAGTAACGGTTCATAACCCGATTCGCCTTCCCTGACTTTCACGCCCGCCTTGTAGCTCAGGTTCCTAAAACCTCCTAGCACCCCTCAAAAATAAAACGTTCACAAAATAGCGATCCTCCAATTGCCGTTTCCCACCCTATTAGCTTTCTGCACAAGATTCACAAGATTCGTTCTGCACAAGATCCACAAGATTAAGGAAGAAAAATGATCCCGGGAGAGTACTTCTGCGCGACAGATCCGATTATTTGCAATCCAGGTAGGGAAGCGGTGGAGCTTCAGGTCACTAATACCGGAGACCGTCCAGTCCAGGTTGGTTCGCATTATCACTTTGCAGAGGCGAATCCGGCCCTCACCTTTGACCGTGTGGTGGCGCAGGGAAAGCGCCTAGATATTCCGGCAGGTACTGCAGTGCGATTGGAACCGGGAGATAAAACCACCGTTAGGCTCATCGACTTTGGGGGATCCCAGGTGGTGCGAGGTTTTAGGAACCAAGCAGTCAACCAGCCGCAAAAACCTTAAGCGCCCCAAAACGCCGCCCAACCCCCAACCTCCAACCCCCAACCCCCAAAAACCAAGAACCCCAAAAAACAAGCCCCCAAAAGACAGAACCAAGGAGCACCCACATGTTTGAAATGAGCCGGGAACGTCATGCTGCCATGTACGGCCCAACTACCGGGGATCGGGTGCGCCTCGCGGATACGGAGTTGCTCGCAGAGATCGAATACGACCTCACAGTTCCAGGTGAGGAGGCAGTTTTTGGCGGTGGCAAGGTTATCCGGGTGGGGATGGGACAAAACGGCGAGTTCACGCGCGTGGAGAATCCGGAGGTCCCGGACACTGTTATAACGAATGTTGTCATTCTGGATTGGTCGGGTATTTATAAAGCCGACCTTGCTATTAGGGACGGAAACATCACAGCGATTGGGCATGCCGGAAATCCAGAGACCATGGATGGGGTGACTATTCCCATTGGCGTGTCCACCGACATTATTGCTGGTGAGGGCAAGATCCTGACCGCGGGTGGCATTGATACCCATATTCATTTTATTTCCCCAGATCAGATTAATACGGCGTTGACCTCGGGAATTACCACCATGATTGGTGGTGGAACAGGACCTTCGGAGTCGACAAAGGCCACCACAATTACCCCGGGCCCATGGCATATTCATCAGATGCTGCGTTCTTTGGAGCAGTTCCCCATGAATTTTGGACTCCTTGGAAAAGGGCACGCTACCTCTTATGAGGCACTTGCTGAGCAGATTAAAGCAGGCGCAATTGGGCTGAAGGTGCATGAGGACTGGGGTGCCACGCCAGCCACTATTGATCTTTCCCTGCAGATCGCTGATGATTTTGATGTGCAGGTGGCGGTGCACACTGACACCTTGAATGAAGCGGGCTTTTTGGAGAGCACGGTGGAGGCTATTGCAGGCCGTGTAATCCACACTTTCCATACCGAAGGTGCTGGTGGCGGGCATGCGCCGGATATAATTGCACTGGCTGCACAGCCTAATGTTTTGCCGGCTTCTACTAATCCGACGTTGCCTTATACGGTGAATACGGCCGAGGAGCACCTGGATATGCTCATGGTGTGCCATCACTTGAATGCGGATATTCCTGAGGATGTCGCCTTCGCGGATTCGCGTATTCGTACCGAGACCATTGCCGCTGAAGATGTGCTGCACGATCTTGGCGTCTTTTCTATTACTTCTTCGGACTCGCAGGCGATGGGCCGGGTAGGAGAGGTAGTTATCAGGACGTGGCAGGTCGCTGATGCGATGAAGCGTCAGCGTGGACCGCTCGCAGGTGATAGTGAGCGCGCGGATAATAATCGGATTAAGCGTTATGTGGCTAAGTACACGATCAATCCGGCAATTGCGCAGGGTATTGATGCTGTGGTTGGTTCGGTTGAGCTGGGCAAATTTGCGGATCTGGTGTTGTGGGAGCCGAAGTTTTTTGGTGTGAAGCCCTTTATGATTCTTAAAGGTGGCCAGGTGGTGAGCTCGATTATGGGTGATCCCGGCGCCTCCATCCCGACGCCACAGCCGGAGATTTATCGTCCACAATTTGGGTCCTATGGTGCAGCGCCCTTCCAGAATTCAATCACCTTTTTATCGCAGGTCGCAATTGCAGCCGGGGTGCCTCAGCAGCTGGGTTTGAAGCGAAAAATCGAGCCTTGTCGCGGGATTCGCACGCTCTCCAAGCAGGATCTCAAACTTAATGGGGAAACCCCCAGCATCTCAGTTGATCCAGAAACTTATGAGGTGCGGGTGGATGGTGAGCTCATCACTTCCGAGCCCTCCGCCGTTTTGCCCATGGCCCAGCGTTATTTCCTCTTTTAGAAAGCCCATCATGATCATCACCAAAATCCTCGGCAATATCCACGACGATCCCAGCCTAATCACCCGCCACACGGAAAAGATCACGCTTGTCGACGCCGCCCTCGTCAAGCGTATTCAGCGTGTTCACAGCGACCACAACACCGAGGTGGGGTTGCGGCTGCCCTCCGGGCATCCACCGCTGCGCGATGGCGATGTGCTGTTTAGCGATGGGGATAATTCTATTGTTATTTATGCTGCTCCCACCGATATTTTGAGGATCACTCCCCAGGATATGAAGGAGATGGCGTTTGTAGCGCACTCTTTGGGCAACCGCCATTTGCCAGCGCAATTTAGCGAGGATGCGCTCATTGTGCAGTTCGATTCCACAGTGGTGGATTTCTTGGAACATCACAGCGTTGCTTATGTTCGCGAAGCCGCTGTAATGCCACAGCCTTTCCGTCATGCAGAGCACACCCACTAATTCGTTACAGCGCACCCTGGCTGCCATGCAGTTAATGGATTCCGCGCTGCCTACCGGTGCTTTTAGCCATTCTTTCGGCTTTGAAACCTATATGCACCGCGGAGATATTACCAATGCTGAAAGTTTTGCGCGCTGGCTGGAAGTTTTTTGTCGCGAACAGCTGACCTTTACGGATGCAGTGATTGTGCGCGAGGTGTTTGAGGCAGAAAATTTCGCGGAGATTATTGCGCTGGATCATCTGGTGCGAGCGCAAGCGGTGCCTGGGCAGGTGCGCCATGCGGGGCGAACAATGGGCGTGCGGATGTTAGAAATTGCCAGTGAGGGTTATTCTTCGCAATGGCTCAGTGAGTATCAGGTTTGCGTCGAAAAGCACCTGGCGGTTGGACACCCTGCCCTTGTGTGGGCGCTGGTGGCGCGCGACCTGGGGTTTGAAGTGGCTGAGGCGGTGGCGCAGCACCTTTATGCGACGGTGATTTCGCTGATTCAAAACGCGGTGCGCGCGGTGCCGATTGGGCAAAATGCCGGGCAGCGATTAGCCACGCAGGCACAGGAGTGGGTGAGTGAAGCGGTAGAAACCTCCGCTGAGCTGGGCTTAGAGGATTTGGGGGCGATTACCCCGGGTTTAGAAATCGCGCAAATGCAACATGAAAATCAACGTGTACGAATGTTTATGAGTTAGAAGGAAAAATGATCAGAATCGGAATCGGCGGACCAGTAGGCGCCGGAAAAACCCAGCTTATTGAGCGAATCACCCGCGCATTGGACGGCAAATTGTCCATGGCGGCGATTACCAACGATATTTACACCATTGAAGACGCCAAGATTCTTGCCAAAAACGGCATTTTGCCCGTTGAGCGCATCGTGGGCATTGAAACCGGCGGCTGCCCGCACACCGCAATTAGGGAAGATACCTCGATGAACGAGGCGGCCGCCCGCGATTTACAGCAGAGATTCCCAGATTTGGAGCTGCTTTTTATTGAATCCGGTGGCGATAACCTCTCGGCAACCTTTTCTCCAGAGCTGGTGGATTTTTCCATCTATATTATCGATGTCGCCCAGGGCGAAAAGATTCCGCGTAAGGCGGGGCAGGGCATGATCAAATCTGACCTCTTCATTATTAATAAGGTGGATTTGGCTCCTTATGTGGGCGCTGATCTTGAGGTCATGGTGAAAGATACCCTGCAATTCCGCGGGGATCGGCCTTTTGCGCTGACAAATTTGCGTACCGACGACGGACTTGATGCGGTTTTGCAATGGATTTCCCATGACGTGCTTATGCTGGACCTGAAGTAACTTTTGCGGTGGACAACAATCCAATTAGAGGAGAACTACAGCTTCGGATAGCCCGCGATCCTGAGAGCGGACGTAGCTATGCCAGTTCGCAGTTTCATCGGGGTGCCTTGAGGGTTTTGCGGCCTCACTACTTGGGTGGGTCCGGCGCTGGAGTCGGTGCCGGGGACGGGCAGGTGAGCTATACGCTTATCAATCCCGGTGGCGCTTATCTGGGCGGGGATAGATTTGAAATTGATCTGCACTTAGAGCCAGGTTCGAGTTTGAACTTGGGGACCCAATCTGCAACCAAGATTTATCGCACCCCGCAAGGTCCGGCCGTGCAAAATACGCGGATCTATTTGGGGGAGGGGGCAGTGCTAGAAAACCTGCCCGATCCAGTGATTGTGTACCGCGAGGGTTCTTATGTGCAGTCCACGCTGGTGGAGATCGAGCCGAGCGCGATGTATATCGCAGCTGAAAATCTCACACCTGGGTGGTCACCGGATGCTCGGCATTTTGCTTTTAATAAATTGCATATGCGAACCGAGATAAGAATGCAGGGTCGCCCGCTAGTAGTAGATAATTTGCGATTGGTTCCTAGCCGGGGAACCTCCGGATTAGGAATCATGGAGGGTTTCAGCCACTCGGGTTCCTTGATGGTGGTAGCACCGGAACTATTTTCGGGCGACGCGCGGGAAGAGCAAGCATATGCACAAATTTTCGAGGTGCTTTCCACCGTGACTTCCAGCTTGGAGGCAGCTGTGAGGTGTGGGATTTCGAAGATCGAAGGGGGATTTGTGCTGCGTTCTTTAGCTCATTCTTCAGAGGTTATAGATTTAATCCACCAGGAAATAATGGCGTCCGCGCGCGACATTGTAGGAGTGTCTAGGGTAATTTTTCGAGGCCAGGGGCTATAAAATTCCTCCCCACCCCAATTTGGGGGTATCAAATCAGTGGTGCAGATCACTTCATTCACAAGTCTGAAAATTTACCTATAGCATGACAGAAACTCTTAAAACTATAGAGTGATAGAAATTTGACTCTGGAGGATCCATGTCTGCAAATATGTCTCTTAACTCGACCGCAGGTTCGACTGCCAATGCGACTGCCCATGCATCCGCGTCTGCAAAAGCGACCGCGAAGGCAACTACAAGGGTGTCATCGAAGGTAGTAAAGCAAGCGTTGTCGATCTCAGCAGTTTCAGTCATGGCTTTGGCAATGGCGTCCTGCACCCGCGCCGCTGATGTGGAAAGTGGAGCAGCGGCCAGCTCTTCCTGTGTGGACACCTCCGGGGATTCCATCAAGATCGGATTTATCAACTCCCTTTCGGGCACGATGGCAATTTCCGAAACCACCGTCAATCAGTCCCTGCACATGGCTGCAGAGGAAATCAACGCAAATGGCGGCGTATTGGGTAAGCAGCTGGAGATCTCTGAGGAAGATGGCGCCAGTGAGCCAGCTACCTTCGCAGAGCGCTCCCAGCGTTTGATCCAGCAAGAGTGTGTGGCAGCAGTGTTCGGTGGTTGGACCTCTGCATCACGTAAGGCAATGCTGCCAGTTTTTGAGGGCAATAATTCCCTCCTTTTCTACCCAGTCCAGTATGAGGGCATGGAGTCTTCTCCAAATATCTTCTACACCGGTGCGACCACCAACCAGCAGATCATTCCAGCTTTGGACTACCTCAAAGAGCAGGGTAAGCAGAAGCTCTTCCTAGTGGGCTCTGACTACGTGTTCCCACGTACTGCTAATGCCATCATCAAGGAATATGCAGCAGCTAATGGCATGGAAATTGTCGGCGAGGATTACACCCCACTGGGTTCCACTGACTTCACCACCATTGCCAACCGCATGAAGGATTCCGGAGCAGACGCGGTATTTAACACCCTCAATGGCGATTCCAACGTGGCTTTCTTCCGTCAGTACAACTCCCTGGGCCTGACTGCAGAAACCTTGCCGGTCATGTCCGTTTCTATCGCCGAAGAAGAAGTTGGCGGCATCGGCGCCTCAAATATCGAGGGCCAGCTAGTTGCTTGGGATTACTACCAGACCGTTGATACCCCAGCGAACAAGACCTTCGTGGAAAACTTCAAGAACCTTTATGGCCAGGATAAGGTCACCTCTGACCCCATGGAAGCTGCATACACCAGTTTGTACCTGTGGAAAGAAATGGTTGAAAAGGCCGATTCCTTTGATGTCAACGCTATCAAGGAAGTTGCAGACGGCACCTCCTTTGAAGCCCCAGAAGGAACCGTGGTTGTGGATGGCGAAAACCAGCACATCACCAAGACTCCTCGAATCGGTGTCATCCGTCCTGACGGACTCATCGATACCGTATGGGAAACCGACGCCCCAGTTGATCCAGATCCATACCTTGAGAGCTACGACTGGGCAGCTAACATCGCGACCGCCACTTCCTAAGGATTCTAAAAAGATCCAAAAATCCTAAAAATTAACAAAGGATTATCCGCATGGATATTTTATTAAATCAGCTGGTAGCGGGCCTTTCTGTGGGTTCGGTACTGCTTCTGGTTGCGGTGGGGTTGTCCCTCACCTTCGGGCAAATGGGCGTAATCAATATGGCCCACGGCGAGTTTATTATGGTCGGCGCCTATACCGCTTATGTGGTGCAAATGGTGGTGAGCTCAGCGGGACTTTCCCTACTGATCAGCATCCCGCTGGCCTTTATTATCGGTGGACTTTTTGGAGTCTTGCTGGAACAAGTGTTGCTGCGTTATCTCTACCATCGCCCGCTGGATACGCTTTTGGCTACCTTCGGTGTGGGTTTGATTTTGCAGCAGCTAGCCCGCGATATTTTCGGAGCACCAGCAGTGGATGTGCGCGCACCGGAGTTCCTCCGCGGCAATGTCGAAGTACTGGGAACTCTCATCCCAACTTCCCGTCTCTTTATTCTCTTCCTTTCGCTGGCAGCGGTTGGCGGTCTTGCGGTTTTCCTCAACCGCTCTATGTGGGGCCGTCGCATCCGTGCGGTGGTGCTTAACCGTGATCTCGCGGAGACTAACGGCATTGATACCCGCGCAACTGACCGCATGACTTTCTTTATCGGCTCAGGGCTCGCCGGCGTGGCGGGTGTGGCCATCACCTTGGTGGGAGCAACAGGTCCCACCATTGGCCAAAACTATATTGTTGATGCCTTCCTGGTGGTTGCCGCCGGCGGTATCGGTCGCATCAAGGGTGCGGTCATTATGGCCTTTGCCCTCGGCATTATCCAAGCATTTGTGGAATACACCACCAGCGCCAGCATCGCGAAGTTTATCGTCTTGATCGCCGTGGTTGCCTTCCTCCAGTTCCGCCCTCAAGGCCTCTTCCAAACTAAAACTAGGAGCCTGGTATGAGTACTGCAACCTCAGCACCTAAGACCGAAAAAGCTGCTTTTCGACGAAAAACTCCCCAGCTTAAGGTCACTAATGCTCTCACCCTGCGCCAAGCTGGATTAGGGCTCGCAGTTCTCGCCGCTGTGCTTTTGTGCGCACCACTTGTTCTCACATCCTTCCAGCTCAACCTCATGGCTCGTCTGGTGTGTTATGCCATCGTGGCAGTGGGAATCGGATTGGCCTGGGGTAGGGGCGGCATGCTCACCCTGGGACAAGGCGTGTTCTTCGGCATCGGCGCTTATATCATGGCCATGCATATGCTGCTCAGCGATGCAGCCCTAGCTGGCCAGGAGATTCCCTCCTTCATGATGCTCTCGGGAGTAACCGAGCTGCCCTGGTGGTGGAAGCCATTTGCCAATCCAACGATAGCCCTACTTTCCGTAGTTCTTTTACCTGGCCTGGTAGCTTTTGTCCTCGGTTTCTCCATCTTTAAAAGGCGCATCAAAGGCGCATACTTTGCCATCTTGAACCAAGCACTCGCCGCAGCAGTGGTGGTGCTCTTGGTGGGACAGCAAGATGCCCTGGGTGGCTCCAATGGATTGAGCGGTTTTAAGTCTTTCCTCGGGTTTGCCCTTTATGATCCGATCAACCGCACCATGTTATACCTCACTGCCGTGGGATTCTTGTTGAGCTTAATCGCACTGTCCTATTGGCTGATGCGCAGCCGTTATGGCGAGCTCCTCGTTGCAACCCGCGATGCAGAAGAACGTGTGCGCTTCCTCGGATATGATCCAGCGCTGATCAAAACCGCAGCTTATGTCATCGCAGCGATGATGGCAGGCATTGCAGGTGCGCTTTATGTGCCCATTATGGGCATTATCTCGCCAGCTGAAATCGGCGTGGTTCCCTCCATTGTGTTTGTGATCGCAGTTGCCGCCGGTGGCCGTGCCTCACTATTCGGTCCGGTTATTGGAGCCTTGGTCTTGGGCTGGTTGCAGTCCAGCTTGGCCCAAACTTTCCCTAGCGTGTGGTCCTATTTCCAGGGCGCAATTCTGGTGCTGGTCATCGTTTTGCTACCGGGCGGTATTGCCTCATTGAGCTGGAAAAAAATTAGAAAAGAGAAGGCGTCATGAGTCTGGACATTAAAGACCTCTCAGTAAAGTTTGGCAGTTTCACCGCCGTTGATGGAATCTCATTCCAGGTCTCTCCCGGCGAGGTGCACTTCCTAATCGGTGCCAATGGTGCGGGCAAAACCACCTGCATTGACGCCATTAGCGGTTTGGCTCCGGGCGAAGGCTCGGTCAAGCTAGACGGCAAGCAAATTCTTGGCACTCCAGTTCACCGCATTGCGCGGATGGGCGTAGGCCGAACTTTCCAAACTGCCAGCGTGTTTGAAGAACTTTCAGTGTTGCAAAACCTCGACATCGCTTGTGGCTTGCACCGACCACTTCGTTCCCTCTTCGGTATTAGGCACAAGATTGATCCCCGGATTGAGCATGCGCTGGAGGTAACCAAGCTCGGTGCCTTGTTAAATAGCCAGGCTGGATCCCTCTCCCACGGCCAAAAGCAATGGCTGGAAATTGCCATGCTGCTGGTGCAAGATGCCCGGGTACTCATGCTCGATGAGCCAGTAGCCGGCATGAGTGAAGAGGAAAGGGTAGAGACCGGGCAGCTTTTAACTTCGGTGTCTGCCAACCGAATTGTGCTGGTAGTTGAGCACGATATGGAGTTTATGCGACGCTTCGCCACCTTCGTCACAGTGATGAACCGCGGAACCATCCTCACCGAGGGCACTGTCGATGAAATTCAGGCACACAAGGGCGTGCAATCCATTTATTTGGGAACAGCAGCAGGAGCTGGTGAATAATGTTGGAGCTAAAAAGCGTTAGTGCAGGTTATGGCCGCACAGAGGTGCTGCATGCGCTATCGCTAGAAACCAAAACTGCCGGAATTCTCTCAATTTTGGGACACAATGGTGCCGGAAAATCCACCATGTTGCGCGCAGCGGTGGGCCTGATCAAGCCCACCAGTGGGCAGGTCTTTTTTAAGGGCGAGGACATCACCACTTTGTCCCCACACCAGCGCGTAAAGCGTGGAATGGCCTACGTACCACAAGGTCAGCAGTCATTTACCCAGCTCAGCTGCATGGAGAATCTGCGCGTGGTGGCAGATCTGCAAGGCCGCGCCGGGCGCAGCCGGATCGAGGAAGCCCTGAGCCGCTTCCCGACTTTGGAGCAGGTGCTTGACCGCCAGGCTGGGTTGCTTTCCGGCGGCCAGCGCCAACAGCTGGCCATTGCCCGCGCGCTGATCACCGCGCCAGAGCTTTTGCTTCTCGACGAACCAACCGAGGGTATTCAGCCTTCGGTGGTGGCCGAGATCCAGCAGACGATTATCGATTTGGCCAAAACCGGTATGAGCGTCCTACTAGTGGAGCAAAATATGGGGTTCGCCCTCGAAGCCTCAGACAACTATGCAATTGTGGCTCGAGGTCGCGTGGTGGAAAAGGGTGATGCCAGCGAGGATTCTGCAACCAAGCAGTTCAAGGTGCGGGAGTCGCTAGCTATTTAGCATGCACCGTGTTCTGTGCCGTCGCCAAGCCGTGTTCAAGGATTAACATAACGGCTTCGGCGGCTAATTCTATTCCGGGCTGAGCACCAGCAACCGGCTCCAAAACATAATCAGGAACAGCCATTCCAGCAGGTGCTCGTGAGATTCCAATGCGCACGCGCAGATAATCGCGGGTTCCAAGCTCAGCGGTTAAGGATTTCAGCCCATTGTGGCCATTTTCATTGCCGCCCTTTTTTAGACGCACGGTGCCAGCGGGCAGATCAAGTTCATCGTGGACCACAATAATGTGATCGGCGGGAATACCCAGCTTTTCTGCCAGCGGTGCAACGGCCTCGCCGGAGTTGTTCATATAGGTGGTAGACCGCAGCGCTAGGGCGCTGTGGGGAAGTGGAGTGGAAGCAACCTTCAGGCCCCGGATTGGGGTGAGGGGCTGCGGCGAGTGGGCGTCGATAAGCATGTCAAGGCTGAGGTAGCCGACGTTGTGGCGGGTGTTTTCATATTTGGCGCCGGGGTTGCCGAGGCCGATGACGAGCCACTCGGCCGCGGGGAGAGCAGGGCTGAGGCGGGCTTTGATTTTTTCCAGAAAACTCACGGATTTTATTTTAGCCCGCGCCAAAAACTCTATGATGGGCGCCATGACCGTCCTTGAAAATGTGGATTTTCCAGTTTTGATTGCGCCGATGGCGGGTGGGCCGTCGACTCCGGCGCTGGTAAATGCGGCCGCGGAGGCGGGCACGCTGGGATTTTTGGCTGGTGGCACCCAGACTCTTGCGCAACTGCAAGCAGACCTAGGCCAGGTCAAAGCGCCTTTTGGGGTGAATCTTTTTAGGCCACAACAGGAGCATCCCAACCCCGAAGATATCGCTGCCTTGGAGGAAACGCTGGCGCCGGAGTTTCAGAAATTTGGGATGCAGGGTCCACAATCAGTCAGTCCTGATTTGAGTAATGGCTGGTCATCGAAGTTTCAAGCGGTGCTAGCGGCGCAGCCTGCGGTGGTGTCGGCAACTTTTGGCTGTTTTAGCGAGGCCGAATTCCAGCAGCTTAAAGCCCGCGGAATTGAAGCGTGGGTAACGGTGACTACCCCCGCGGACGCCCTGATAGCCCAGGAAAAAGGCGCCGACGCCCTGGTGGTGCAGGGCCCTGATGCCGGCGGACACCGTTCTACCTGGTCAATTGCCGCGGAGCCGGACACCCGCAGCCTCCCTGAGCTCCTCCTTGCCGTGCGCCAGGCGGGTGTCTCTATTCCGCTTGTCGCCGCGGGCGGACTGATGCGTGCGGAGGATGTGTGCAAAGCACTGCAGGCGGGCGCGGTGGCGGCATCCTGTGGCTCGGCCTTTTTGCTTTGCGACGAAGCCGGCACGAGCACCTTCAACCGGTGGGTTCTTAGCCACGCGCAGGAAGAAGGTGTGGGCTCGATTAGCTCCCGCGCTTTTTCTGGCAGGTTTGCAAGGGGAGTCTCCACAAAATTTGCACGCGAACACGAGGGGTTACCCCCGCTTTACCCATACCTCAATAAAATGATCACACCATTGCGTGATGCTGCGGTAGCCGTGGGGAACTGGGAATATGCCTACTGCCTGGTCGGATCGGGGGTTGCGCAAGTTGGTAGCGGAAGTGCGAAACAGATACTCATGTCTTTGAACCCTTCCGGTTTGAGTTAATGTTGGGGGGATTGTTCTCAACTACCCACGAAGGACGTTTAAATGACCCACAACCACAAGGACTGGAATGAGCGTATTGCCGTTGCGGAGGAGATGCTGCCTCTTATCGGGCGCCTGCACCGCAACAACAATGTGGTGGTATCTGTATTCGGTCGTCTCCTTGTGAATGTTTCCGACATCGACATCATCAAGTCCCACCGCTATGCCCGCCACATCATCTCCAAAGAACTTTCCCTGGAAGGATCTTTGGAGATTTTGCGTGAGCTAGTCACCCTGAACCTTGGTACTGCCTCGATTGACCTGGGACAGTTGGCATATAACTTCGAGCAGGCTCGCACCGCTGGTGAAGCAACCGAACTCCGCGCCTTCCTGGAAAAGGAACTCGCCCCTGTCATCGGCGCTGATTCTGAGAGCAAGCACACCGACATTGTGCTCTACGGCTTTGGTCGCATCGGTCGCCTCTTGGCTCGCATTCTGGTCTCCCGCGAAGCTGTCTACGGCGGCGCTCGTCTGCGTGCAATTGTGGTCCGCAAGAATGGTGAAGAAGACCTGGTTAAGCGTGCTTCCTTGCTGCGTCGCGATTCCGTCCACGGCGCTTTTGATGGCACCATCACCATCGATGATGAAAACAACATCATCTGGGCAAATGGCACTCCTATCCAGGTCATTTACTCCAATGATCCAGCAACTGTGGATTACACCGCCTACGGTATTAGTGACGCCGTGGTGGTTGATAACACCGGCCGTTGGCGCGACCGCGAGGGCCTCTCCCAGCACCTGCAGTCCAAGGGTGTATCCAAGATTGTGCTCACCGCACCGGGCAAGGGCGACCTCAAGAACATCGTTTATGGCATCAACCACGGCGATATCACCCCTGAGGATCAGATTGTCACCGCCGCATCTTGTACCACCAACGCAATTACCCCTGTGCTCAAGGTGATCAATGATCGTTATGGCGTGGAATTTGGACACGTGGAAACCGTGCACTCCTTCACCAATGACCAAAACCTCATCGACAACTTCCACAAGGGCTCTCGCCGTGGTCGCGCAGCGGGCCTCAACATGGTGCTCACCGAAACCGGCGCTGCCAAGGCTGTGGCCAAGGCTCTACCAGAACTCGAAGGCAAGCTCACCGGCAACGCCATCCGTGTTCCCACCCCAGATGTATCCATGGCTGTGCTGAACCTGACCTTGGAAAAGGAAGTGGATCGCGATGAGGTAAATGAATTCCTGCGCCGCGTTTCCCTGCACTCCAACCTGCGCCAGCAGATCGACTGGATCCGTTCTCCTGAGGTTGTCTCCACCGACTTTGTTGGCACCACCCACGCGGGCATTGTTGATGGCCTGGCCACCATTGCCACCGGCCGCCACCTGGTCCTCTACGTCTGGTACGACAATGAGTACGGCTACTCCAGCCAGGTTGTCCGCATTGTAGAGGAAATTGCAGGCGTGCGTCCTCGGGTTTACCCAGAGCGCGCCCTCCCCGCAAGCCTCTAGCCTCTAGCTGTTAGCCTCTGGCTTTCAAAAGGCTGAACCCCAGCGCCTCCTCGTTTAAAAGGGTGGAGCTGGGGTTTTCTCTTGCTCAAATTCTAGGAAAACATTAGGTAACCCAAGCCTTAAGCGACTAGGCTTAACACTATGAGTAAGCGGAATAGGACTAGCTCTTCCAGAGTCAAAGTCACCCACAATCCGCTGGGAATGAAGGTCAAATCGACCTGCTGTCGCAAGACCCCGCGGTGCACCGGCTGTCCGGTGGTTTATACCCGTCTGCTGCGTGCTGGAGTCTTGGAAAATGATGACGCAGACCTGCCGCGTCGCCTCAAAGAGGCCCGGCGGAAATAAGGCTCGGCTATGAGCACCAAGGCCCTAAAAATCCGCAAAAAGCTGGAAAAGGGCAAGGTTAAGAAGAAGTGTTGCCGCGATAATCCGCGCTGTTCCAGCTGTCCCACGGTGGCTCATCGGCTGCGCAAAGCGCAGGCCTTGACCCTTGATGATGCCGCGCTGCTTAAGGCTTTCAAGCACGCCCGGCGTTGGTAGCTTGCAAATGCTTTTCGACGAGATCCGCGGCGTCGGCAGCCATGATGGGGATATCCGCTAGTTCTTGTTTGCTAAAAGGTTTGAGCACATAACTGGCTGGATCCATACGTCCTGGAGGGCGTCCAATTCCTACACTGAGCTTGAAGTACTCTTTGGTGCCCAAGGATTTGGTGGTGGATTTAAGACCGTTGTGTCCGTGATCACCACCGCCTTGGCGTAATTTGATTACGCCAAAGTCCTGTTCCAATTCATCATGGGCCACGATGATGCTTGCTGGAGCAATCTTAAAAAAGTCACAGAGCGCCCGGATTGGGGTGCCGGAGAGGTTCATAAAGCTGCGTGGTTTGGCCAGGATCATGCCAGGCAGCTGCGCGATTTCGGTATTGGAGCGCTTGTGCACACTAAAGCTGGCGTAGTTGCGGGAAGCGAGTTCCTCTACAACTTCAAAGCCAATATTGTGGCGGGTTCCAACATATTTGGGTCCGGGATTGCCAAGTCCTACAACTAACAGCGGGGAGTCATTCACAACTCCTATCAAACCACGTTGGGTGAAGATGCAAAAAAGCGAGCTCCCGTCCTTCTCCCAACCCTGAGCGATTGTGCACTATCGACAGGGCTAAAAGGAGTGGGGAACTCGCTTAAGTATGTGAGAGTCTTACTCGGACTCGGAAGCCTCAGCCTCGGTTGCCTCAGCCTCGTCCTCATCGGACTCTTCTGGCTCTGGGTAAACAACGTTAGCGATGAGGGTCTCTGGATCCTCAACGAGGGTGGTGTCAGCGTCGAGCTCGATGTCGCCAGCGGTGATCTGTGCGCCGAACTCGAGGCCCTCAACGGTAACCTTGAACTCTTCAGGGATGGAGAGAACGTCAGCCTCAACCTTGATGGTGTCGGCATCCTGAACAACCATGGTGCCTGGAGCTGGCTCGCCCTCGACAACAACAGGAACGTCAACCTCAACCTTTTCGCCGCGCTTGATGGCGAGCAGGTCAACGTGGTCGATGTTGAAGGTCAGAACGTTCTGGTCGATGTGCTTGACCATGGTGAGGTGCTTTTCGCCCTCGATGTCGAGCTGCAGGACAGCGTTGACGCCGTGTTTACGGACCAAAGCTGCAAAGGTGCGGTGATCAACGGTGATGTGCAGGTTGGACTCAACGTCTGCGCCGTAAATAACAGCAGGGATCTGGCCGGCAACGCGGGCACGACGAGCGGAACCCTTGCCGAACTCGGTGCGTACAGCAGCCTCGATGGTTTCGTACTTAGCCATGTGGGATTCTCCTAATGGTTTTGGATGAATACTCGGCCGCGAAATCAAAAATAGCCCGCGACCGACTCGAATGTCTTGGTCGAGTCTTCGCAGGCAGCGGCACTAAAAATAATCTAAATGCCCGAATGAAGTCTAGATCGCGTCGATAACGGTAAATTATTGCTAATTTGCCCTCGCCGAGACCATAAAACCCTAGCATGAGCCCCGGTATTATTCCAAAAACTCACGCATAATGGAGTCGCATTCTCCCGCCAAACTATAGAAAGTTGCCTCCCATGGCTCGTCTTGCCCACGACATGATCTTTATCAACCTTCCCGTTTCCGATCTTGCAGCCTCCAAGCGCTTTTATGCAGGCCTCGGCTTTAAAGAAAATGAAATCTTTCGCGATGAGCACACAGCTTCCTTTGAGGTCAGCGACATCATTGTGGTGATGTTGCTGGAAACCGAGCGTTTCCAGGGCTTTAGTACACGTCCCGTGGTGGAAAAGAACGGTCCCCGCGAGGTGCTCAACTGCCTATCGGTGAGCTCCATCGAAGACGCTGATGAGTTTGCACGTCGCGCCGCAGAGTTTGGTGGCACCATCACCCGTGAGCTAGCAGCGGAAGGCCCCATGTACGGCGGCGCCTTTGATGATCCTGATGGACACGGCTGGGAGCTTATGTACTTTGATCCAGCTGCGCTGGCTCAGATGCAGGCTGAGGCCGGTCAATAATTCTGAGCGCTTCTCGACGGCTCAACGCGGCCAAGTCAGTAGCGGCAACGAAGGCGCGCACCCAGGAGGGATCGTGCCTGGAGAGGTCGCGCAGCGCCCACCCGATGGCTTTGTTGATAAAAAATTCTGGGGAGCCGAGGTTTTGGCCAATAATCCAGGCTAAGAGGACAGTGTCGGTGTTTTTCTTCCGTCCCAGCTGATGGATAATGGCGACTCGGCGCACCCAGAAGTTCTTGTCCACGGCCCATTCACGCATGGCCATATCATCATGATTGGCGCCGATGGGCTTGGCTAAAGCATCCACGGTATCCCACCAGGACTTGCTTTGGACAAGTGCTTTGGCCAGGCCCAAATCACTAATGCCCACGCGACGAATGTGATCGCAAGCGGCGTATTGGTATTCGCGCTCGGCTGCATTAAAGCAGTCTGCTACAAAGTCTTGGTCCAGGGTTTTCATCTCGCACAAAAGCTGCTTATAGGCATCTTTGCGAGCTGCTGAGGAAATACCCAAAAAAGAAAACTGATCCCGCATATATGCTGCCATTCCGGCAGCACGAGCGGGATCAGCCAAAGGCTCTAGTGCCTGCCGGACCTTGATAAAAGCGTCCGACTCGGTCATTAGATTATGCTTCGCCTTCGAAGAGGGTGGTCACAGAACCATTCTCGAAGATTTCGTTGATGGTACGAGCCAACAAAGGCGCGATGGAGAGAACGGTGAGGTTGCTCCAGCCCTCGGTGGACTGTGGCAGCGTGTCGGTGGTGATGACTTCCTCGGCACCGCAATCGGACAGACGCTGACGTGCTGGGTCCGAGAACACACCGTGAGTACAAGCAATAACGACAGACTTGGCGCCAGCCTTCTTCAGGACTCCCACGGCACCGGCAATGGTTCCACCAGTGTCGATCATGTCGTCGAGAAGCACGCAGTCCTTACCTGCAACGTCGCCGACCACGCGGTTGGCAACCACCTGGTTGGCAACCTCGGTGGAGCGGGTCTTGTGCACAAACGCCATCGGCGCATCGCCGAGGGTGTTAGCCCACTTTTCCGCCATCTTCACACGACCTGCGTCAGGGGAGACCACGCAGATGTTTTCCAGGTTGTACTTTTCCTTGATGTAATCAGTCAGGATCGGCATGGCGTGCATGTGATCAACTGGGCCATCAAAGAAGCCCTGAATCTGGTCGGTGTGCAAGTCCACAGAAACAATGCGGTCTGCGCCTGCGGTGAGCATGAGGTCTGCAATCAAACGAGCAGAAATTGGCTCACGGCCGCGGTGCTTCTTGTCCTGACGGGCATAAGGGTAGAAAGGCAAAATCGCGGTGATGCGCTTTGCAGATCCACGCTTGAGGGCGTCGATCATCAGCAGCTGTTCCATGAGCCACTTGTTCAGTGGCTGGGTGTGGGACTGCAGAACAAAGCAATCGGAGCCACGAACTGACTCTTCAAAACGAACGTAGATTTCGCCATTGGCAAAATCGCGAGCGGTCATTGGAGTAACTTCAATGCCCAGTTCGTCTGCTACGGCCTCAGCTAGGTCTGGGTGTGCTCGACCCGAGAACAGCATGAGGTTCTTATTATTTTCTTTCCAGTGAGCAGTCATGGTGCGGTCTGCTTAGCCTTCCTGGTTGAGGGACTTTTGTGCTGCCTCTGCGGCATCAGCTGCAGCAGTTCCCGGGCGCTTCTTTTGCACCCAGCCTTCGATGTTTCGCTGGCGTCCGCCGGACACGGCAAGGGCTCCCGGTGGAACATCGTCCTTGATTACTGTACCGGCTCCAGAATACGCGCCATCACCCACGGTCACTGGAGCGATGAACATAGTGTCAGAACCAGTACGAACGTGGCTTCCGATGGTGGTGTGATGCTTGTTCACACCGTCATAGTTAACAAAGACAGAAGAGGCGCCAATGTTGGTTTCTTCACCGATGGTGGCGTCACCAACATAGGTGAGGTGAGGCACCTTGGAGCCACGTCCGATGGTGGCCTTCTTGGTCTCCACAAAGCCACCGAGCTTGCCTTCGGCACCCAAGGAGGTGCCTGGGCGAATGTAGGTGAAAGGTCCTACAGTTGCGTTTTCACCAATGGAGGAGTCAGATCCGTGGGTACGAATAACAGATGCACCATCGTCAATGGTCATATTGCTCAAGGTGGTATCTGGTCCGAGCTCAACGCGGTCACCGATAACAGTGTTGCCCTTGAGTTGGGTACCAGGATTGATGATGACATCGCGGCCGATCTTAACGGCGACATCGATCCAGGTGGTAGCAGGATCAATGATGGTAGCTCCGCCACGCATAGCTGCCTCGACGGTGCGTCGATTAAGCTCTGCACCTGCTTCTGCCAGCTGCACGCGGTCATTTACACCTGCAAGTTCGCGGGCATCTGCTGCGGTATGTGCACGTACTGGATGGCCTTCGGCACGCGCAATGCCCAAGACGTCGGTCAGGTAGAGCTCGCCTTGGGCATTGTCGGACTTAAGTTGGGAGAGTGCATTGCGCAGGATGGCTGCGTCGAAAGCAAAAACGCCGGAGTTTACTTCGGTGATTTCACGCTCGGCCTCGGAGGCATCCTTTTGCTCAACGATGGCGGTAACTTCGCCTTCTTCATTGCGCACAATGCGGCCATAGCCGGTGGGATCATCAAGATGCATGGTGAGCACGGTGACGGCGGTGGGGACTGCGGTGTGTGCTTCCAGCAGAGCTGCCAAGGTATCGGCGGTGAGCAGTGGAACATCGCCATTGGTGACGATGATGGTTCCTTCAAAGCCTTCAAGCTGATCCATAGCGCACTGGACTGCGTGGCCGGTGCCATTTTGTTCTTCTTGGATGGCGATGCGGACTTCGCGCTCAAGCTGTTCGGCAACTGCAACAACGGCAGGACCGACCTGGTCACGGCCGTGGCCAATGACTGCCACGATGTGCTGTGGGTTGAGGCCCGCTGCTGCATGCAAGCTGTGGGAAAGTAGGCTACGACCGCCGATACTATGCAAGGTCTTCTGGAGATCGGACTTCATGCGGGTTCCAGCACCGGCTGCCAATACAACAACCGCGCTGGCGGAATCACTTGCGCTCAAGATGGTCTCAAATCCTTATAAGCTAGGGCACATTTACTTTATTTAGCATAGTGCCCATAAGCCCTTAGCAGCCTTATTTGGGGCTAATGTTTTCCCAAAGGCTTAAGATTTTTCTTAAGCGCCCTGTGAGACTTCCTTCAGTGATTTGGCAAAAAATACCCCACATAGTCCAATAATTGCTAAGAAGATGAGCGCAATATCATTGCCCAACACCGATAACGCACCAGACAGCGCTCCCACCAGCAAGAGGATAAGCCCCATGAGGGTGTTGGCATCTGCCACATAGCGGGTTCTTTGATCACCTTCGGCCATGTCTAAAACATAGGTTTTGCGGGCTACTCGCACGGCAGTATGGGCGATATTGACCAAGAAGAAAGCCAGTGGGTAAATCCACTGAGTAATGCTGGAACTAACCCAATATGAGCAAGAAACCACCACCAGCAAGATTATGGAAGCCCACAACGCACCCACCGCCATGACGTTTTTGGAGGAGCGATCGGACCACACTCCAGAAATCCGGCCGCCCACAATGGAGGCGAGCCCGGAGGCGATGAGGAAGAATCCTAAAGCGCTTAAGTTGTGGCCTGATTCTGCAGCCAGCGCCACTATGAAGGCGGTGGACAGGGACGTCACCAACATCATGGAACGCACAATGACAAATTTGCGGAAATCTTCATCGGTTCGCACAGTGTCAAAGCAGCGTTTAAGCCAATTTTCTGCGCTTTTTCGAGGGCTAGGGGTGCAGTCTGGGGTTTCGATCCGATTAAAAACGAGAGCGGCAACCAACCAGCTAAAAGAACACACAATCACAACGGTGCTGAGCAACCAGGTAGCGGCGTTATCGCCCACCCACCACGCCAGGCCAAGGCCGGTGAGCAGACCAAAAGCACCACCAATCATGGTGGCACGGCCGGTGATTTCTCCACGGTGGCCTTTAGAGATGGTGGCACCCTGCACGTCTTTGGATGAGATGGAACATAGTGCGCGACAGAGGGATAAACAGGCCAAAAGTGCAATCACCACCAAACCCAGTGCCCAGCCGTGTAGTACTAAGGCTGCGAGGCCAATGCCTAAAGCGCTGAGGAATTGGCCGAGTGAACCAATAACCCACACCCGCACCCGTGATTTTTGGGACAGCACCCAACCGGTGATCGCAGCTTGGGGCAGCATTGATCCGGATTCGCGGATCGGAACAAGCAACGCTAATAAAAAGCTTGGTGCGCCACCCATCTGCAGCAACCAAGGGAGCACGGTTTTTGCTGCCACAATTTGATCGCCAATATTTTGCAGGCCATTAGCCCAAATGAGGCGGGTGCCATTGCGTTTTTCTGTAGCGTCCATATCCACGATCTTAAACCGGCGCCCCGGTGGGGCCGGTACACCCGAACTGCAGAGCGGCGTCGAAAAGCGCAAAGGAGGGCATAACAGTACCTGGTTAGCTTCGGTGAAGAAGTATTGACTAGAAGACATGAAAGCAACGATTCTTTATGGCCCTGGTGATATCCGGGTGGAAAATGTCTCTGATCCGGTAATTCAACTTCCAACTGATGCCATTGTGCGCACCACGCGCAGCTGTGTTTGTGGTTCTGACCTGCATGGTTATCACGGGGAGGCCACAGGCGTTGCGCGTCCCATGGGGCATGAGCTCATTGGTGTGGTCGAAGAGGTTGGAAGTGCAGTGACCAGTGTGAAACCTGGGGATTTTGTTATTGCACCTTTTTCCTATCAAGACAATACCTGTGTGTTTTGTCAGGAAGGCATGCAGACTTCATGCCAGCACGGCGGTTGGTATGGAAATCCGGAAACTGGTGGTCTGCAGGCAGAAGTTGCTCGAATTCCGCAGGCCGATGGCTCTTTGGTGAAGGTTCCAGGCATTAACACTGACACTGCCGATGAAAGTCTGCTGGCTTCTTTGCTCACCCTTTCGGATGTGTATCTCACTGGCTACCATGCGGCATTTATGGGTCAGGTAGAACCAGGCAAGATCGTCACCGTCATTGGCGATGGTGCAGTTGGCCTTTCTGCAGTTTTGGCTGCGCGTCAGCTTGGTGCTGAGGAAATTATCCTGATGGGCCGCCATACTGAACGCACAGATTTGGGCCGCGAATGGGGAGCCACCGAAGTTGTTGCAGAACGTGGCGAAGAAGGAATTAACAAGGTTCTGGAGTTGACCAAGGGACTGGGATCTCACGTGGTCCTCGAAGCAGTGGGACTCATGCCAGCCTATGAACAGGCCTATGGAATTGTGCGTCCAGGAGGCATTATCTCCCGCGTTGGTGTGCCGCAGTATGAATCAGCCCCCGTTGGTTTTGGTTCACTCTTTGGCAAAAATGCTCGCCTTGCTGGTGGCCCTGCTCCGGTGCGCGCATATATGGAACCAGCCATTGAGCAGGTTCTTAACGGCGAAATTAACCCTGGCCGCGTGTTTGACCGCACTATTGCCCTCGATGATGTGGCAGCAGGTTACGCAGCTATGGACAACCGCGAAGCGCTGAAAGTGATGCTTAAGCCTTAAGCCTTATCCCTAAATTCTTCATAAAGGAAAACATGAACACCCCAAAAACCAGCCCAAAAACTCCTTCAGAAACCACGGTTTTATTTGTCGGTGCCACCGGCAGCATCGGTGAACTTGCCGTAGAACAGGCGGTCAAAAAGGGATTTCAGGTCCGCGCCCTAGTGCGGGATCGGGGCAGGGCTGAGCGGCTTTTGGGCACAGAGGTGGAGTTGGTGGTGGGCGATCTCACCCAGCCCGATTCTCTGCATACAGCGGTTGTGGGCGTGGACGCCGTGGTATTAACCCATGGTTCCAGCACCCGCGAAAGCGATGTGCGCGATATTGATTATGCTGGTGTGGCTAATATTCTGACGGCAGCCAAAGCTTCCTCGGAGCCCGCCTCAGAGACTTTAAAGATCGTTTTGATGACTGCAGTGGGCGTCACCCGGCCAGGGATGCCCTATGCCACCTGGAAGTGGCGCGGTGAGCAGCTGGTGCGTGCCAGCGTTTTTGATTACACCATTGTGCGCCCCGGCTGGTTCGACTATAACGATGCTGGTCAGCGCCAGATTCTGATGCGTCAAGGTGATACCAAGCGCTCGGCGTCCCCGTCAGATGGCGTGATTGGGCGCGATGAGATTGCACGGGTGCTCGTCGAGAGTATTTTGAGCACGGAAACCAGCCGTAAAACTTTCGAAATAGAGGCAATCAAAGGCCCTGAGCAGCAAGATCTCAGCGCTGATTTTGCCGCTCTCCAACCAGACTCAGAGGGCTCTTTGTACGGCGTTGAAGATTCCGGCATCCCGGAACTCAGCGCCGAGCCACAGAAGTTTTTGGATGACCTCTCCCGCATTCAGGCCAGTAAAAAAGATTAAAAGCGTGCTTGTCGACGCCTACCGCCAGCAACACTTTGGATTGCTGGCGCCTATATATCTGTATAGGAATATGCAATGATGAACCCGTGGTACAACCTCAAGGACATTTAGATGCAACGTTGATCGCCGCCGATATTTATGATGAGGCGCGCGACGTTGATCCTGAACGTATGGGCAAGTTGTCGCGCGATGGTTGGCGATACGCACTTAAGCGAGTGCTGCGAGACATCATCCCCGAAGGGCTGCTAGATCTCGCAGCGCTGCTTACCTTCTTTTCCATCCTTTCCTTGGCGCCAGCGCTGTTGGTGGGTTATTCCGCCATCACGTTGTTTTTGGCCAGTGATTCTCTCGAGGTGCTCACCCAGCTCAAGGCACAGATCCATAATTACGTGCCACCCGAGCAAGCTGAGGTAGTACTCGGAGTTGTTGATGCGGTGGCAGGTTCAGCAACGGGTGGTCGCGTGGGCGTGATCATCGGTGTGATTGTGGCGCTGTGGACTTCCTCGGCCTATGTCCGCGCATTTTCCCGCTGTGCCAATGCGGTTTATGGACGCACCGAAGGTCGTCCGCTTTTTAAACATTGGGGCATGATGCTGCTGCTCAACCTGGGATTACTTTTTGGCGCCATGGTTATCGTGGTGTCCTGGGTGATTAATGAAACCCTGGTCATGGGCGTGCTCGGCCCGATTGCCGAACCGCTACATCTCACTTCCTTGCTGAATTTCCTTAGCGAGACCTTCATTCCCATTTGGAATTGGGCTAAATGGCCAGTGATTGTAGTGGTTCTCATAACCTTTGTGGCAACCCTTTATTATTGGGCGCCCAATGTAAAACTGTGGAAGTTCCGCTGGCTCAGCCCCGGATCTATCTTTGCGGTGTGCGGCATTATCATCGCCGGTGGCGTGCTTAACCTATATTTCACTTTCTTTGCAGCCTTTAATACCTACGGCGCTGTCAGCTCCGTGATGGCCATCATTATCGCGCTGTGGATTTTTAATATCTGCCTGGTGCTGGGCCTCAAAATTGATGCTGAGGTGGGTCGTGCGCGTCAGCTGCAGGCCGGAATCCCCGCAGAGGAGCACAATATGGTGCCACCACGTTCTATTGATGAGGCTGCCAAGATGAAGCAGCGCCAACATGAACTCAACGAGGAAGGTCGAGACTTCCGCGAAAACCAGCAGAGCTAAACCCAGCAGAGCTAAGGGCTAAAGCCTAAGTCAGTGTTGCCTAAGATAGCCTGGTGAGATCATGAGAGAAAGGCTTCCATGACATCATCACAGGCAACCGGCGCCGGTATTTTAAAGCGCAGTATTAAACGTCAATGGAAAAATTCGCTAATTGGAGCGGCTTTCCTCGGGCTCTGGCAACTCAGCGAGGCACTCGTGCCCATTGCCATCGGTCTTATTGTTGACCACACCATCTTGAACCCCAACCTCTCACTTTTTGGCATAGGGCTGGTGGGCTTTGCCCTGCTTTTTGTGGTGCTTAGCTTTTCCTACCGTTTTGGCGCGCGTGCCCTCAACGTGGCAATAAATTTTGAGGCCCACGCCCTGCGCGTAGAGGTGGCCGAACACGCACTAAAGCGCCTAGCAGCCAAAGACTTGGTACCGGGGGAGGTGATGTCACGCTCCACTGCGGATGCTGATTCCGCTACTCGAGTATTTGGCCAGATCGGCACCGGCGTTTCAGCCGCAACTGGTTTTATCGGTGCAGCAGGTTATTTATTGTTCACTGATTGGCTGGTAGGTCTGGTGGTACTGGCCTTGGCGCCGGTGATCTCAGGGATTGTGGCCTTTGCTAGCAGGGGAATCTCTCAGCGCAGCTCCACTCAGCAAGAAGCCTTGGCGGCGGCGGGTGCACAGGTCGGCGATATTATGTCTGGCCTGCGTGTACTTAAAGCAATCGGCGGGGAACACTGGGCTAACCAGGCTTATAGGCAAGCCTCCCAAAAATCCGCCTCCGCAGCTATTAGCACTGCCAGAGCAGCTGGCAAAGTGGCTGGAGTGGGGGAGTTGTCTATTGCCTTAAATCTGGCATTGGTGCTGCTAGTGGCTGGATGGCGGGTAACAACAGGAGAACTTAACCCAGGTGAGCTAATTGCCATCATTGGTGTGGCGGTTTATCTCTCGGAACCGATTCGTTTGCTGAGTAATTCAATGAAAGAATCCGCCATCGCCCATGGCGCAGCGGCCCGCATTGCAGAATTTTTAAACTCCGCAGCTACAACGCAACAAACCCCAGACCTGGAGCTTAAAAAAGGTGCTTTTGTGGTGCTGGAACCAGGCACCCTCGAGCTACCTGCCAGCCATGAACAGGTACTAATTGCCCCACATCGGGCAGATATTTTTGAGGGTAGTATCCGCTCCAATATTGCGCTTAGCCATGATCCGGAGATCGCAGTGAGCTCGGAAATAATTGCGGCCGCAGGTATTCAAGAACTCAATCTAGATACCCCAATTCACGATGCCGGCAGCAATCTCTCAGGCGGTCAGCGCCAAAGATTAGCCCTGGCACGGGCTCTTTATACCGAGAGCGAGGTCCTTATTTTGCAAGATCCCACCAGCGCGGTGGATTCGGTGACAGAAGTGGCCATTGCAGCGGGAATTTATCGCCTGCGCCAGGGAAAAACCACGCTGGTTTTTAGTTCTTCACCAGCATTCAAAAGTGTGGCAGATGAGGTTAAACAATGAGCACAATTTTGCCTTCAGCCACCCCGCGCCGGGCATTTCAGGTGGCAGCCACAACCCTTAGAACACGAAATGCCGAGCTCATTGGAGTTATCGTCCTTGGGCTCGCAACTGCGATTGCTGGTCTAGCCGGTCCGTGGGCAGTGGGAAGAGTCGTCGACAAGCTTTTAACGGCGCCGGATTATGGCGAGGTTGCCTTGTACGCAGGCCTTATTATGGCAGGCGGGGTGGTGGCCAGCCTGGGAACCTGGTGGGGCACGGTGTTGTTGGCGCGGGTGTTGGAACCTGCCATCGCGCAGCTGCGTGAAGCGGTGCTGGAGGCGGCGCTGAGCCTGAATGCCCACACCGTGGAGCGCGCCGGGCGCGGCGACTTGGTGGCGCGCATTGCCGATGATTCCCGCGAGGTTTCTACCGCGGCCAGTACTGTGATGCCGCTATTTGTGCAGGCCACCTTTAGTGTTGTGGTCTCTGCACTGGGCATGGCAGCGGTGGATTGGCGTCTCGGACTGGTGGGCTTGGTGGCAATTCCTTTGTACTGGACCACATTGAAGGTGTATTTGCCCCGCTCAGGGCCGATGTTTACGCAAGAACGTGAAGCCTTCGGCGTGCGCACTCAGCGACTGCTGGGCGCGGTTGAGGGCGCTGCAACTTTGCAGTCCTATAACGCAGCCGAAGTGGAATTAAGCCGTATTGATGGGGCCTCTGCGCGAGCCCGGGATATCTCGATTTCTGTTTTTAGGTTCATTACCTGGGCGTTTTCCCGCAATAACCGCGCAGAGTGCATCACGCTCATCCTGATTTTGGCGGTGGGTTTCTTCCTCGTCGACGCCAAGCTCATCACAGTCGGCGCAGTATCAACCGCAGCGCTTATTTTCCACCGCCTTTTTGGTCCCATCGGCGTGGTCGTCGGCATGTTCGCCGATATCCAATCCGCCGGCGCCTCCCTCATCCGCATGGTGGGAGTCATCGATAGTGCTGAGCAGCTGCCGCGCGGCACCTTAAAGGTGCCTGCCCCTATTTCTTTAGAGCTTGTCGACGCAACCCAGCTTTATGAAGGCCAGCCCGCGTTAAAAAATATCTCCCTGACTGTGCATAGTGGTGAGCATATAGCCGTCGTGGGGGCCAGCGGTGCGGGTAAATCAACGTTGGCACTAATCGCAGCTGGCATGCTTCAGCCCACGCACGGCCGAGCGCAATTATCTGGCATTGATATCGCCCAGGTAGATCCGATGCTCTTGCGCTCGTACATCGCCATGGTGAGCCAAGAAGTGCATTGTTTCCGGGGCTCGGTGCGAGACAATATTCGCCTTGCGCGGCCAGCAGCCAGCTTTAAGGAAGTAGAAGCAGCGGTGCGCAAGGTGGGGGAGCAGTGGGTTGAGCGTTTGCCCCAGGGTTTGGACACCATCATTGGCGATGGCGGATTTAAGCTCAGCGCGGTGGAAAGCCAGCTTCTGGCCTTAACTCGAGTGGAGCTGCTTGATCCGGCGATTGTCATTTTGGATGAAGCCACTGCGGAATCCGGCTCTGACCAGGCGCGTTTTTTGGATGCTGCGGCCGCAAGGGTCTTAGCGGGACGCGGTGCCATTATTGTGGCGCATCGCCTTGACCAAGCAATGTCTGCTGATCGGATCATTGTGATAGACGCAGGCGAAATTGTGGAGGCTGGTTCTCATGAGCAGTTGCGCGCCCAACAAGGCCGTTATGAAAGGTTGTGGCGCGCCTGGAGTGCCTGAGTTTGGAGTGATTTCTTGGGAGAAGCCAATGATTGACCATTTGCAAGGTTAATCAAAGTGGTCTAAGGTTAACTTTAAGTTAACAAACGGGGTTAAGAAGATGAACCCCATTATTTCAGGGCAGCGCCCCCGAACCATTGGGGAGCGCGCTTTGAATTTTCTACCTCACTTCTTCTTCAAGAAAGGATTAACACTGTGAAGCACATCCATTCCGAGATTTCTCGCATCGAACGCAGCCATGACTACCTGTGGAGCATTCGTCAGGACCTCCACGAGCGCTTTGGTGACGAGCTGAAGGCACATATTGTAGACAGCATTCTCGATGCTGCCGCAGCAGGTTATGAGGGTCGTATCTCCTGTTTCCGCAAGATCTTCATTGAGAAGGAAGCTCGCGCACAGCTGGAGACCATTCGTTCTTCCCAGCCCAGCCACCTCATGGCACGCGCTGCTTAAGGCTTGAACTAAATAAAAAACAAGATCCCGGCTCCTTATGCAATCAAGGAGCCGGGATCTTTTTAGAGCTGTACTTAAATCAGCAAAAAGCCGGCAGCAAGAAGGGCGCCTGCTAGTAAAAAATTTAACTGGAAGGCGCCCGCTCCCTGCTTTAAGGCAGGTTTTTGCTTTCCCACCAGGACTCGAACCTAGAATGACGGTACCAAAAACCGTAGTGTTGCCGATTACACCATGGGAAACTGCAGTAACTGACTGCAACGATAGAGTTTACATGAAAGTTTAAAAAATCCAATTATTGGGGTCAGTGTTACTGCGATATTCTGGATTATATGGTTCGACAAAGGATGACCGGAATCGAGCGTCGGGAGCAATTGATCTCCATTGGACGTGAGGTTTTTGCAGAGCGCGGCTTCGAAGGCGCAAGTGTGGAGGAGATTGCTGCCCGTGCACATGTGTCCAAGCCCGTGGTCTATGAACACTTTGGCGGCAAGGAAGGCCTCTATGCGGTGGTGATTGACCGCGAAATGCTCAAACTAGAAGCCATGATTACCGGCTCCCTGCAAAAAGGACGCTCGCGTTATCGCATCGAGCAAGCCGTGCTGGCGCTGTTGACTTATGTGGAAGACGATACCGATGGCTTCCTAATTATGGTCCGCGATATGCGACCCGGGGAAAATCGTTCCTATGGCACCTTATTAAACGACGCTACCACCCAGGTTTCGCATATTTTAGGCAACGCCTTCCAGCGCTCCGGCTTAGATTCCACCAAAGCCATCCTCTATGCCCAGGCATTAGTGGGTATGGTGTCCATGACAGCCCAATGGTGGCTTGATGAGCGCAGCCCCAGCAAAGAAGAAGTGGCCGCCCACATTGTGAACCTGTGTTGGAATGGGCTGACCGGTATGGAAGCAGACCCCAAACTCACTCCCCAAAGTGGCGATCAAGGCGCAATTTTTGGCAAAGAAGCTGAAATTATTAACGTAATCAAGGAGATCGAAGCGTGACACCAATGTTGGCAGGCCTGCTTAAAGTAGCCGCAACGGACCCCAAGCTCAAGGGCCTGATCAGCAATGTCGGCGCCCCGCAGCTGCATATCACTGGTATTGACCAGGCCCGTCCGTGGGCGCTGGGCACGCTTGCCCACCACGCCCCGGTGCTGGTGGTCACCGCCACCGGCCGCGAGGCCGAAGACCTCACCGCCGAGCTCAAGGCCATGCTCGGCGATAAAGTGGCCTGGTTCCCCTCCTGGGAAACCCTGCCACATGAACGCCTCAGCCCGGGCGTTGATATTGTCGGGCGCCGCGCCGAGGTGCTTAATAAGCTTGTCGACGCCTCCATCGTGGTCACAGCAGCCCGCGGGTTTTGCCAGCCCGTGCTCAAAGAAGCAGCCGGCCGCACTCCTTTAACATTGACCGAAGGTGGCGAATTTGATTTTGCCACCCTGTCTAATGAACTTGTTTTCCGTGCTTATAAGCATGTGGATATGGTGGCCAAAAGGGGAGAGTTTGCTACCCGCGGTGGCATCTTGGATATTTTCCCCACCACCTCTGATTATCCGGTGCGTGTGGAATTCTGGGGCGATGAAGTCTCTGAGATCCGTCAATTCTCAGTAGCCGATCAGCGCACCATCCCTGAGATCACCATCAACAACATCGATATTTATCCAGCTCGCGAGCTACTTATCACTGATGAGGTAGCCAAGCGGGCAGCTGAGTTGATGGTTAAATATCCAGGCAATCCCACCTTGGTGGAAATGCTTTCGCGTATTGCTGACCATCAAGATACCGATGGCATGGAAGCGCTCATTCCTGCGCTTATTGATACTCCTATGGTTCCCATGCTGGAACTTATGCCGGAAAACACCCATATTGTGGTGATCGCTCCGGAAAAGGTTCGTACTCGTATTGCTGATTTGGAAGCTACCGATGCGGAATTCCTCATGGCCGGGTGGGAAGCTGCTGCCATGGGTGCCGATGGTCCAGTTGCAGTAGAAGGTCTTGATCTTGAAGGCTCTAGTTACCGCAGCTATGAGAGCCTGGAGAAGTCTGCGTCGAAAAGCGCTCTGAGCTGGTGGACCTTCGCACCACCGGGTATGTTTGAGGCCGCCGAGGCGCTCTCTTTGCCTTTGGAGTTTGAACCCGGGCCCACGCCACGCGGTGAACTGCCCAAAATCGATGAGATGATGGCGCAATTATTGGCGCACACCAGCGCCGGTGGGCGCGCGGCCTTTATCGCCCCGAATGAGGGCGCCATTAAACGCATGGTTGAGCGCTTTGCTGAGAAGGGAATTCCCACCCACGTGGCCGGCCCGGGTTGGGAACCCAGCCCCGGTGAAGTCACCCTTTATCATGCACTGAGCCATGCTGGCCTGGTATTTCCTAAGGTGCGCAAGCACCGCGATGCCGAGGCTATGCCGCTGGTAGTTATTACTGAAACCGATCTCACCGGTAACCGCGTTGGTGATATTGCAGGCGCTAAGCGGCGTCCTGCACGTCGACGCAATAAGGTTGATCCGCTGGCCCTGGAGCCGGGCGATCTGGTGGTGCATGAAACCCACGGAATTGGCCGTTTTGTGAAGATGACAGAACGTACCATTTCCGCAGGTGATGAGACCTCGCGCCGGGAGTATATTGTGCTGGAATATGCACCATCCAAGCGTGGACAACCAGGCGATCAGCTTTATGTGCCCATGGATTCCCTGGATATGCTCAGCCGTTATGTCGGTGGCGAGAAGCCTGCGCTTTCCAAAATGGGCGGCTCCGATTGGAAAAATGCTAAAACCAAGGCCCGCGCTGCAGTTCGGGAAATCGCTGGTGAGCTGGTGGAACTTTATGCCAAACGCCAATCGGCGCCGGGCCATGCCTTCGCGCCAGATACGCCATGGCAAAAAGAGATGGAAGATAACTTCCCCTATGTCGAAACTGAAGATCAGATGCTGGCCATCGATGCAGTTAAAGAAGACATGGAAAAAAGCGTGCCCATGGACCGCGTCATCATTGGTGATGTGGGCTATGGCAAAACCGAGGTGGCAGTGCGCGCTGCTTTTAAGGCAGTTCAAGATGGCAAGCAGGTAGCTGTCCTGGTACCAACCACCCTGTTGGCGCAGCAGCACCAGTCCACCTTTGAAGAGCGTATGGCTGGGTTCCCCGTCAAGATCCAAGGGCTGTCCCGTTTTACCTCCCGCGCTGAGTCCAAAGAAACCTTGGCTGGTTTGGCCTCTGGCGATGTAGACATTGTTATCGGTACGCACCGCCTGCTGCAAACCGGTGTGCACTGGAAAAACTTGGGCCTGGTGATTGTGGATGAGGAACAGCGTTTTGGTGTGGAACATAAGGAGCACATCAAGGCCCTGCGTACCCACGTTGATGTGCTGACCATGTCCGCGACCCCAATCCCTCGTACCTTGGAAATGTCTATGGCTGGTATCCGAGAGATGACCACCATTTTGACGCCCCCTGAGGATCGCCATCCCATCTTGACCTATGTCGGCCCCTATGAGGATAAGCAGGTTGCGGCCTCTATTCGACGTGAGCTTTTGCGTGATGGCCAGGTCTTTTTCATCCACAATAAGGTTGCCGATATTGAAAAGAAGGCCCGTGAAATCCGCGACCTCGTGCCTGAAGCCCGAGTTGTGGTGGCCCATGGCCAAATGAGCGAGGAGCTGCTGGAGCAAACTGTTCAAGGCTTCTGGGACCGCGAATATGACGTTTTGGTTTGTACCACCATTGTGGAAACCGGCCTGGATATTTCCAATGCCAATACCCTGATTGTGGAAAATGCTCACCATATGGGTCTGTCTCAGCTGCACCAGCTGCGTGGGCGTGTGGGTCGTTCCCGTGAGCGCGGTTATGCTTACTTCCTCTATCCCAAGGGTGCAACCTTGACCGAGGCCTCCTATGACCGTTTGGCTACCATCGCCCAAAACAATGACCTGGGTGCCGGTATGGCCGTGGCCATGAAGGACTTGGAGATGCGTGGCGCCGGTAACGTCCTGGGCGCCGAGCAATCCGGCCACATTGCCGGCGTGGGCTTTGATCTCTACGTTCGCCTAGTTGGCGAAGCAGTAGAGGCCTTCAGGGCGCTTGCCGACGGAAAACCCGTGGATGGCACTGTGCAGGGACCAAAGGAAATCCGCGTGGATTTGCCGGTGGATGCGCATATTCCAGAGAAGTACATCAACGCCGAGCGCCTGCGTTTAGAGATCTACCGCAAGCTGGCACAGTCCGAATCCGAGGTGGATCTACGCCTGGCGGTCGAAGAAATGGAAGACCGTTATGGTCCCATTCCAGAAGAGGTGTCCAGGTTGTTGGCAGTTTCTCGTTTGCGTCACCTCATGCGCCAGGCTCATCTCACCGATGTAGCAGTTCAGGGCACCCGCATTAAGATCCACCCCGTTGACCTAGCGGATTCCCAGCAGGTGCGCCTAAAGCGACTCTTCCCTGGAGCTACTTATCGCGCAGCTGCAAAGGCCATCCAGCTGTCTTTCCCCAAGGCAGGAAAGAAGGTAACTGATCCGCTGCTGCGCGATGTGGATCTTTTGCAATGGGTTGCGGACTTTATTTCCAAGATGTTTAACCTGGAAGAAATTGATGTCCGGGGTTCGCGTCCTGGAAAACAACCTCCGAAGAAAAACTCAGTTATCTCCGTGTCCCAGTAATTTGAGGCTAGAGAGCAAAGACCAGGGGAATCCATCCACATAGCAGCCCGCAATTGCCACGCCAATTGCGGGCAGGGCTAGTTCATCGCGATAGCTTAGGTACCAGCCGTGATGCTCTGGCTGGAACTTATTTTTGGAGGCAGCCAGGGATCGGAATCCATAAAAGGGTTCCATGGTGCGACCCATAAGATCCAAGGTTTTACCCAAAGCACCGGCATCTTGAAGCTCTGGGGGAGTGCTTAGTGGTGCTCCAGAAAGGGATACCCACTTAAGTCCGCGCTCTTTGGCATGGATGACTGCCTCAGACATAAGGAACTCAATGACGGAGCGGAAACCTTGAGGATCTCGGCGCATCACGTCGAGGGTGTATCCAATTACTTGGCCATTTTCATAAACCGGCAGCCAGCTGGTGATGCCATGAAGATGGCCTTGTTCATCAACTGCAAGCAGGAGCTGGGTGTAGGGATCTCGTAGTTCATTGACGGTGCCCAAGGTAAAGCCCATTTCCGGCAAGGCTTTTTCCGAGACCCACTCTTCTGAGAGGTCGAGGATCTCATTGTGCATTTCAGTGCTTGACTCCGCCCAAGTGGTCCATTGAGTGGTGATGCCTTCTTTGAGTGCACGGTTGCGGGCAGTGCGTACGTTCTGGAATTTTTTGCCTTTAAACTCCGCGAGCTCAGTGCTCAGCACGGCTTCTTCAGCAAGGCGCAAGCGTCGGTGGCCACGCAGCTTTAGCTCATCGGTGAAGTCCTCGCGCACCGAATACCAGGCCACTTGCCAGCCTTGGGTCATCATAAAATCCTCAAATTGCTGCGCGATCTCCATCCGCGCCGAGCCAACTCCGCCAGCGCCAGCCGCAGAAGTCCCAGTAGAAGTCCCAGCAGAAGCCGCAGCGCTCACAATGGGTTCGCCCAGGCTAATGGCCACGCCATTTCTGAGGCGGTAGGCAACGTAGCCCTTGTTGTCGGGAGCCCACCAATAGGAGTTTCCAGCCCAAAGCGTCATCCACGACAGGTGATCACCACTGCCTTGCCGCAAGATCTCGGAAGCCCGAGCGCGGTCTTGGGCAGCCTGGGTATTGGGCACACCCACCAACAAGCGGTAAATAATAAAGGCCGTGGCCAGCCAAAAGAGCGTTCCGGTCCATTCAAAAAGTGCCCAGGCTACGGCACTATGCGGGAAGAGATAATGGTTTAGAACTGTAGCCACCGTTGGTGGGAGATAGCGCAGAGGCAGCTCCTGCAAGGCCAGCAGGAAAGTCGCCTGTGGATGAAATGCATGGGGGATTAACAAAGCCCCTGCCAGCCACAAGATGGAAGTGGCAATAAACGCGAGTCCAATTTTGCCCAGAGTGCGGATAATGTTGGAAGATTCGATAGAGATCATAAAAGAACGGCGGAAAACCAGCAGCAGCCCCAGCACAATCAGCCACGGAATAAGTGCCTTCAAAATACTAAAAAGCCCAACGATATCGGTGATATCAGCGGTGAGACGGTTCATTTGGAAGAGCAAAACCGCCAGTGTGGCAATTTGTGCGGCCACAGACATCCACCAGGCGGCCCGGCGCCCGCGGCTAAGTCCCACTGCCAAAATGAGGGTCAAAATCACGGGGATCAGGTTGGCCAACATGGGAGTAAAACCATGTTGCTGCAATTGGGAAATTGATTCTTGGCAAGCGGTGGAGGTTGAGTCCACACGGCAAAGGTGGTGCATGCGTTCTTCAGTGACCACAGGTGCCCAAATAAGCCTGGTAGATGCTGAAAATGGGCCTTTGGTGAGGGGATTAAGTGCGGAAATTACCGGACCCAAAGTGCTGACGGACATCACGATAGCAACAATGATGCGGGTTTCGCGCACTGTCCAGGGGCCGGGACGGAAGGAGTTCCAAAAATTGAGTCCAGCTCTGCGCACGCGCAAAATTTCGCCCCACAAAGTACCCACCACCACGGCACTAAAAATCGCGGAATCGGCAACCGTGCCGGTATAAAACAGCAGGGTCAAAGAGATGCTAAAAAGCACAAGCCGGATACGCCGGCGCCACAGGAGCGAGCGATATCCTGAGGCCACCGCGGCGATGCCAAAGATCCAAAAATCCGGGGTGAGCAGGGTGGTAGAAAAAAGACTCACGGCACCGATCTCAACCTGTGCGCCCTCAAAAACCTCCACCAAAAGCAGACTGAGCGGAATGGACAGCAGGTAGAGCACGGAGGAAAAGAGGGCAAATTTGCGGCTACCGAGGGTCTTCTCCGCCGGAATAGCCAGCAGCACCAGCCATAAAGAGGACATCACAGCACCGCGCAGCGTGGCGGTAGTTAGCCCCGCAGTTGGCAGCAGCGGTTCACCCCATTGCCATTGCGTGCTCATACCCAGCTGATTGAGCAGCTGCTCACTATTGGAACCAAGCAGTCCCCACAGCAGCCACATCAGCGCCAGCGCAATAAAACTCAGCGGGGCTTGGCGTAGCTGGACCAGCACCCAGTGCTGGGCATTTTTAAAGCTTTTCGACGTCTGCTTCTCTTGGATATCCATTAGTTTGCTCCCAATCCGCCACGTTGGGCGGCCCACTCAAAACTATCGGCGAGGGCGACCCGCCACACTTGGAAGGAATGCCCACCGGGCACGCTATCAAATGAGGTGGACATGCCTGCCTGCGTTGCTAAATCATTGAGGTTTTGCAGGGCTTTCATGGCTTCTTTATCTGATGCGCCTGCGATAAATTTGCCACTTAAATGGGCATAACGCTTGTCTCCTGAGCTAGTTGCCGAGGTGAGTAAGTCAGCGGGATTTACGGCAATAAAGGCGGACTCGTCTCCGTCGAAAAGCTTGGTTACGGTGTCGGCGCGGGTGCCGAGCGTTGGCTCGGCCTGGCCGGAAAAGTCGAGGAAGGAGCCGTAGGCGGTGGGGTAGTTGGTGGCGATTTGGAAGGCGCAGGTGCCGCCATAACTTAAGCCACCAATAGTCCAGGTACTTTTATTCTGGTTGACCCGGAAATTCTCTTTAATGAGTGTGGGGACATCCTGGGACAGGTAGGTCATAACCTTGAGATCTGGGCCGTCCACACAAGCAGGGTTGCCAGCGAAGGAACCTGTGCCATCAACGCTGATCACGATGGGGCTTATGCCATCGTGGGTGGCCTGATAATTATCGGCAGTGGTTGAGGCATCACCGCTGCTAAACCATTGTGCAGGTTCACCGGGATTGCCCGCTAGCAGCACTATTACTGGCAATTGGATCTCGGGGTGGGTCCAATAAGCAGGCGGAATATAGGCGTAGGCATCGCGGGCATCAAAGCCTGAAGTCAGGCCGCTTTCGGTGCCGTCGAGGGATACCGTAACTAGGGCGCCTACCTGTTGCTCGGGATTTTCGGGCAGCGTTGGCGGCGCTGTGAGCTGGCTAAATTGCTCATAAGTCATTGCCACATTGGTCGGCTGAGGATTAAAAGAGCCGAGAGTGGGGTAGGACTGGTAGATCAAATTGCCCACCGCACCTGCAGTTAAGAGTGAAATAACGGTGAGGCAGGCAAAAAGAATACGTTGGCCACGCTGGAGGAAAACACTCAACAGCGTCCACACCGGTAGTACGCAGGCGGCGTAGATAACTAGGGGAGTGGCATCTGGAAAAGGCTTCCAGAGTTTTTCTACTAGCAGCCACGCCCCAGCGACCACGATTAATGCAGATCCCAGTGCCATTAGGGTGCGTTTGCGGCGGCGTGCCTTAAAAAGGCCACTAGCTGCGATCACAAAGGTTAAGGCAATCAAAGCCAAAATTACGGTGGTTGCCGTGGCATTAGTCAGCGAAATTGTACGCCATTCATTCACACCGTAATTATGCTCTGAATTTGTGCTGTTGCCTGCAGTATTAATATGAGCTCAGAGAATTTTTTCTCTGAGTAATGTGGCAAAAACTTGTGAGAAAGCTTAAAGGCTGAGAGTGCCGTTCAACAGTCCGATTGCGCCGGATGCAGCAGCAATAACCAACACCACAACCACACCCCATTCGAAGGTATTAAACACTTTCTCTTTTCGGTACAGGCGAGTCCACACATAAGGGATCAAACCTGGCAACAAAGCCATTGCGCCAAAGAGGACATATTGGGGATCGGCGGCATAAAACAGCCACAGCGAATAAACAGTTGCGATCACGCCAATAATAAGGTGCTTGCGGTTTTCCGCAGCGGGAATCTCGGGGCCGGAATCATCAAAACGAGTGCCTGCATGTGGGTGGGTAAGTCCCTTGCCACGCGTTGCCAAAAGCACCAAGTAGATCGCGGAGAAAAGATAAGGCACGAGGTAAAGGTTGGTAGCTAGCTGCACCATGGATACGTAAGTGGTTTCATTGAGGAAGAACACCACAATAAAAAGCTGGATCACAATGGTGGAAATCAGCTGAGCCATCCACGCGGCACCTCGGCTATTAATGGAACCAATCTTGCGGGGAATAAGGCCATCCATGGCCATCATGGCCAGGGGTTCCGCACAAAGCATCTGCCAGGACACATAGGCACCCAGCACTGATAGACATAGACCTGCAGAGATCAACGCTGCGCCCCAAGGGCCAACTACTGCTTCCAAGACAGAAGCCATGGAGTTGTCGGGAAGAGCTGCCAATTCTGCTTGGGTAAGCACACCGAAGCTCAGGGAAGAAATCGAAACCAGCAGGAGTAGCACGGCAACAAAGCCCAGGACTGTCGCACGGCTGACATCATTGCGGGAACGCGCCTGACGGGAATAAACGGAGGCACCTTCCACGCCAATAAAGACCCAGACGGTATAAACCATGATGCCGCGGACCTGCTCAAAGACACTGCCGATGCTGCCATCGGTAGCCCAAAAATCGATGGTGAACTTATCCCAGCTAAAGCCGAGGAAAGCAACCAAAATGATAAAGCAGAGCAGAGGCAGGATTTTTACCACGGTGGTCAGTGTGGTTAGGAAGGCAGCTTGGGTCACACCGCGGGCAACCACAGCGAAAACCAGCCAGGTCAAAAGGCTAACTGCAATTGCTAGGACAATAGGGTGGTCACCGGAAAAGAGTGGAACATAGTGGCCCAGCGTGGAGAAGAATAGGGTGGCATATCCAACCTGGGCGATGACCGAACCCAGCCAATATCCCCAGGCGGAGGAAAAGCCGACAAAGTCACCCAAGCCCACGCGGGCATAGGCATAAACGCCAGAGTCGAGGTTGGGCTTGCGGCGGGCAAGGACGTGAAAGACGAAGGCCACGGACAACATGCCTACGCCGGCGATGACCCATCCGATGAGCATCGCGCCGGGGCCAGCAACGGAACCAATATTTTGGGGTAGGGAAAAGATTCCGGCACCGACTGTTGATCCAATAATTAATGCGATGAGTGTTCGCATAGAAACTGTTTGGCTGGTGGCTGCAGTTCCGGTTTCAGTTTGATTGTGCACCTAACTAACTTAATCGACCAGCCCAAGGAAGCTAAATTGGCGTATTCTCGGATCCACAAGACCTCACATAGCTAGTTAGATAGGAACCTTCATGGGGATTTTTGATAGCGCAAAAGATAAGGCAGCTGAATTCCTCAACTCTGAGGCGGGCGAGGAAAAGTCCGACCAGCTGCTAGACAAGGTTGCAGAAGCTGCTGCAGGCCGTTTTGGCGAAGACAAGGCTGAGCAGATTAACCGCGTGCGTGACATGGCTGATGATCGCATCGGAACCACCGAGGATCCTGCCAACTAATCTGGACAGTTATGACTGTCATTTTGATTGATCCTACTCACCCCGTCCTGCCCGTATCCTTTTTGGAAGCGGTGTTGGGGCGGGGTGAAGCGGTTGAAATAGACCCAGATCTTTCCCTCGACCTTTCCACCTGGGGCATCAAAACGTCGAAAAGCGCCCCCTGGTTTATTACTGCCAACCCCAACCACGGACGCCCCGAGGTGCTTTTCGACGCCCGCCCGCACCCAGTGGTGGAGGCGGTCAGGGTCATGCAGGCGGCTGTAGGCCGCGGTGATTGGGAAAGAAGGCAAACTCATGAGAGTTTGATTCCTTATCTGCGGGAAGAATCTGAGGAATTTATTGAGGCGATTCGCAGTGGCAATGATGAGGAAATCCGCAAAGAATTAGGCGATGTGTTTTTGCAGGTGCTTTTTCATGCAGAAATCGCCGACAGGCGCGGACAGTTTGAGCTATCCGATGTGGCGGCGAGTTTTGTGGCCAAGATGCGTTCGCGTGCGCCCTACCTGTTTGATGGTTCCACCGGAATTGTTACTGAAGCAGAGCAGGAAAGATTGTGGGCGCTGGGCAAGGCTCAGGAAAAATTAGCCAAGGATAAAGCTTGAGGAGAGGTTTGAAGACAAAACCTGCAGTTGGGTCATGAAATCCTGAGGATCTTCCTGCACGATGCCACAGGTTAGAGCGCGGTTGGCAATGCGCTCCGAGTACGCAGCTGCAACCAGGTTCATTGGGGAAGGAAGCTGATCTACGGCAGCGGAAGTGCGAAGGGTGGAAGCTAGTTCGGAGCGAGTGGACTCTGCATTTGCCAGCCCAGACTGGTAGATAGCGGTCTCGAGGATCTGGCAATCGAAGTTATCAATTGCTTCATTGATAACACTGAAGTCTTGAGCGGAAGCGGCTGGGGTAAGGCCAGCGGTGAGTGCGATAGATGCAGCTGCGATGGTGGCAAGACGTAGCTTTTTCATGATTGTTCCTTAATGGCTCTGAGATATTTCTGAGGTTTTTGGGCAGGCATCACAAAAGATGACAAACGCCACAATAGTCAGAATCTTACGTTAAAGATGTGACTGGTGTGGCGTTTGTTTTCATTGATGCTACTGGGGTTGCCCCCGCAGCACGAGAAAATTAAGAGGAAAGGGTGGAGGTTAGCTCAGAGATGTAGGTATCTTCCTTGACCAGGCCACAAACCTGAGCGTGGTCTGCGATGGCTGCTGCTTGATCTGCATTCCAGGCGCCAACCTGTGGGTACTGAGCGGTCAGCCAGCCTTCGCCCTTAGCGGTGATAGCTTCTGCGAGCTCGCGGTTGTACTGGCCTTCTTCCAGGACGCCACCCTCAGAGAGCGCGACTTCCAAAGCGCCACATGGGATCCAGTTGTAACGATCGTCAAGAGTCTTGTTGATGGAGGACATGCTTGCAAAGTCAACGGCAGATGCTGGTGCGGCCATTGCTGCAATAGCGAGTCCAGCAGAAGCTCCGGCAATGGCAAAACGACGTGAAATCTTCACGGTGATTATCTCCTTAAACTAGGGACATTCAATTAAGAATGTCGGAACGTTTAAGGCAATTATAATAAAGTCCTTTGAAAAAATTTATCTCCCATTAGGTTAATATATATGTATATAAAAGCCTAAATTTGGTGGTTTTAGGGGGCGTGGTTGGGGGTTATGTGAGCTTCCTAGATCCTGTAATTCTGAAAGAATTTAATTATAAACTTAGAAAATCTCAGCTTTTTCTAACATTGGATGGTCGCCGAAAAAGCTGAGAATGCCAGACTTGGGCACACAATCGGTACTATCGAATCTCATGAGTTCAGGCCTTCAGAAGACATTGGGATGTGGCTGCAGTGCAGTGTTAGCAGTGGTCATAGTGATCTCTTTTGTTGGCTGGGCCCTAAGTTTGATGGATAACGTCGCCCCCAGCCGACAATTGGAGCAGATTCCCGCAGACGTTCCACCGGCGCGCGGTGAAGTGGTTCCAGAAATTGATATTGAGGCCGCGGGGCGAACCTCTCAGCATCTAGGTTTTTGGGCTGAGCCGATCGCAATCGACACTGGAATCTCGCCACAAGCACTCATGGCTTATGGAAATGCCGAATTGGTGGCAAGAAAACTTTGGCCAAATTGCAACATTGCATGGACCACTCTTGCTGGAATTGGACAAATAGAAACCCGCCACGGAACCTACAATGGCAAGCTTTTTGGCGGCAGTTCGCTTGATGAAAATGGTTATGCCGATCCTCCCATTGTAGGTGTACCACTTGATGGCTCCCCCGGATTGGCAGAAATCCCTGATTCTGATGGCGGAAAGTGGGATGGCGATACGCAATTTGATCGCGCCGTGGGGCCGATGCAATTTATTCCGGAATCCTGGGCGCGTTTAGGGCTTGATGCCAATGGCGACGGTGAAGCTAATCCCAACCAGATTGATGACGCCGCCCTAAGTGCTGCCAACCTTCTGTGTTCAGCCGGGGGAGACCTTTCCACACCTGAGGGCTGGACCACAGCGGTGCATTCCTACAACATGTCTAATCAGTACCTGCTTGACGTCCGCGACGCCGCGGCATCCTACGCCTTGCGACAGCCAGCAATCTAAAACCATAAAAACACAGTTTTTCGACCGCCATCTCCGCTGGGAAAATGTTGGATCATGTTGATTCGGACATAAATGGGCAGGAAAAGGGGTGTTATTCTCCACAAAATCCATGTCATTGCGTCATCAAAACGAGATTCATGCAACAATTGGAAACAGACGTGATTGAAAGCCTTGCCTTTATGGTTGGAAACTTTCATTTACGTAAAAAATTCTGGATAGCTCCCAAGATGGCATAGGAGGCCACAGTGGCTGAAATCATGCACGTATTCGCTCGCGAAATTCTCGATTCCCGAGGAAACCCAACCGTAGAGGCAGAGGTTTTCCTGGATGATGGATCCCACGGTGTCGCAGGTGTTCCTTCCGGCGCCTCAACCGGTGTCCATGAGGCTCACGAGCTGCGTGACGGTGGCGATCGCTACCAGGGCAAGGGCGTTCTCAAGGCTGTAGAGAACGTTAACGAAGAGATCGGCGACGAGCTCGCAGGCCTCGAAGCAGACGATCAGCGTCTTATCGACGATGCCCTCATCAAGCTGGATGGCACTGCAAACAAGTCCCGCCTCGGCGCAAACGCCATCCTTGGTGTTTCCATGGCAGTGGCAAAGGCTGCAGCAGACTCCGCTGGCCTGCCACTCTTCCGCTACATCGGCGGACCAAACGCACACGTCCTGCCAGTTCCAATGATGAACATCATCAACGGTGGTGCACACGCTGACTCCGGCGTTGACGTACAGGAATTCATGATCGCTCCAATCGGTGCTGAGACCTTCGCTGAGGCGCTGCGTCAGGGTGCTGAGGTTTACCACGTTCTTAAGTCCGTTATTAAGGCAAAGGGCCTGTCCACCGGCCTGGGCGACGAGGGTGGATTTGCACCTTCCGTTGGCTCCACCCGTGAGGCACTTGACCTGATCGTTGAAGCAATCGAGAAGGCTGGCTTCACCCCAGGCAAGGACATCGCTCTTGCTCTTGACGTTGCTTCCTCTGAGTTCTTCAAGGATGGCAAGTACCACTTCGAGGGTGGCGAGCACACCGCAGAAGAGATGGCTAACGTTTACGCAGAGCTCGTAGCTGCATACCCAATCGTTTCCATCGAGGATCCACTGCAGGAAGATGATTGGGAGGGTTACACCAACCTCACCGCTCAGATCGGCGACAAGGTTCAGATCGTTGGTGACGACTTCTTCGTAACCAACCCTGAGCGTCTGCAGGAAGGCATCAACAAGAAGGCTGCTAACGCACTGCTCGTTAAGGTTAACCAAATTGGTACCCTGACCGAGACCTTCGACGCTGTTGAACTGGCTCACCGCAACGGCTACCGCACCATGATGTCCCACCGTTCCGGCGAGACCGAGGACACCACCATTGCTGACCTCGCAGTTGCACTGAACTGTGGCCAGATCAAGACCGGTGCCCCAGCTCGTTCCGACCGTGTTGCTAAGTACAACCAGTTGCTGCGCATCGAGCAGCTGCTCGGCGACGCTGCAGTTTATGCAGGTCGCAGCGCATTCCCACGTTTCCAGGGCTAATACGCTTTTCGACGCCACACTCCACGCCCCAGCAGCCTCCCTGGTTGCTGGGGTTTTGGGCGCGTTAGGGCGTCGAAAAGCACCTTTTTGGGTGTTATGACTAAGATCAAGGGTTATGGCAAAGCAGAAGAAGTCTCATAAAGGAATCGTTCCTGTCTCCAGCAGAGAACGGCCGTCAGAGACGGTTTCTGCAGCTCGCGCACCCTTTAGATTGGGAGCAATGGGATTAGCAGCACTAGCGCTTGCGGTCCTGGTAATCCTTTTTGTTATTGCGATCCCCGTGCGCAACTATTTTCAGCTTCGTTCTGACATCGCGCATACTCAGGCTTCCATTGAAGCCAAACAACAGCAGATTGCGCAGTTGGAGTCTGACCTGGAGCGTTATCAGTCTGAGGCCTATATCCGCGAACAAGCCCGCCTGCGCTTAGGCGTTGTTGAACCAGGGGAAACGGCCTTTAGGATTTTGGATCCTGCGCTGGAATCAGATACCTCTGTGACCTCTGATGGCACCGAAGCTGAACCGCTCGGACCCTGGTATGAAAACCTCTGGGATTCCGTTACTGAGCCCGAGGCAGTAGGGGAGGGCGAGATCGCTCCGCCACCACCAGTAGATGTCCCTGAGACCGCTGTCGTGGAGACACCTGTGATTGAGACACCTACGCAATAGGAAACATCGATAGGGACGTCAGCCTAAACTCATGACAGAATAGATAACATGAGTGTTACTGATGCAGATTTAAAAGCTGTCGAAGAGCAGCTAGGAAGGGCGCCACGTGGCGTCCTTGATATTTCCTACCGCAGCCCAGACGGTGTCCCCGGCGTAGTTATGACCGCCCCTAAGCTTGACGACGGCACCCCTTTCCCAACGCTGTATTACTTAACCGATCCTCGTCTCACCACCGAAGCGTCCCGCCTTGAGGTCGCTTTGATTATGAAGTGGATGACTGATCGTCTGGCAACAGATGCTGAGCTGCGTGCCGATTACCAGCGCGCCCATGAGCATTACCTAGCCAAGCGCAATGCCATTGAAGATCTTGGCACCGATTTCTCCGGTGGCGGCATGCCTGATCGTGTGAAGTGCTTGCACGTCCTCATCGCCTACGCACTTGCCGAAGGCCCGGATCACTTCCGTCTGGGAACTGAAGCAGTTGCCTTGGCTGCAGAACACGCAGACTTGCGTGGCACCGCCATTCCTGCAGATTGGCCAACTTTGGAAGAACTCGGAATTGATATCACTGAGTTTGATTTCTCCCGAGCAGGTGGCGTTTAATGACGCGATTTGCTGCCGTGGATTGCGGAACCAACTCCATTCGCCTTTTGATTTCTGAGCTCACCGCTGATGGACTTCAAGAACTAACCCGCGACAATAAAATTGTGCGCTTGGGCAAGGGCGTTGACGCTACGGGACAACTTGATCCCGAGTCCATTGCACGCACTCGTGTTGCACTCGAGGAATACGTCCAGGTGATGGAGGAATTTGGCGTTAAAACCGTACGCATGGTTGCCACCTCAGCCACCCGCGATGCTTCCAACCGCGAAGAATTCTTTGATATGACCCGAGAGCTGCTTTCTCGAATTCAACCCGGTGCTCAAGCCGAGGTTATTAGTGGGGAGGAAGAGGCTGCGCTGTCCTTCCGCGGTGCAGTGGCCGACTTGCCAGCTGAAGATGGTCCATTCTGTGTGATCGACCTGGGTGGCGGATCCACCGAATTTATTGTCGGTGAGCACAATGGAGAAATTCTAGGTTCACACTCAGCTCAAATGGGCTGTGTACGACTTACTGAGCGCATTATGCGTAGCGATCCTCCCACTGCAACCGAGGTGGAAATCGCCCGCGACTATGTGGCTGAGCGCATTGAGGACGTCAAAAAGATTGTTCCCATCTCCAAAGCCCGTACCTTTGTGGGCTGCGCCGGCACCTTCACCACCATCTCGGCATGGGTACAAGGGCTCGAAAGCTATGACCGCAACGCGATTCACCTGTCAGTGCTCAATTTTGATGCCCTCCGGGTGGTAACCGATGAGATTATTTCAGAATCCTCAGCGCAGCGCGCCAGCAATCCAGTAGTAGATATTGGACGCGCGGACGTGATTGGCGGTGGCTCTGTTGTAGTGCAGGCGACGATCAAACTTGCAGCTGAAGAAGCTGGGGCCAATTCCATCGTGATCTCTGAAAAAGACATTCTCGATGGTCTCATTCTGGGATTGGTAGATCAGGTCCTCTAATTTGGGTTCTTGGAATTAATTCCCGACCCCAATTCCGAGGTTTATGGCACTATGTTCTATGATGTTCAAGTGTCTTAAACCTCGGTTTGGCACTTACCGGAGGTTTCTTTAAGAGGCCTTCGCCCCCATAGCCCAATCGGCAGAGGCGGTTGACTTAAAATCAATACAGTGTGGGTTCGAGTCCCACTGGGGGCACAATGACCAGCGGAAACGCTGGTAAATAGACACTATTTTGGCTTAAAGGCCGAAATAGTGTCTTTTTTGTGTCAGTTTATTGTTTCGCGGCGTTGGGGGACTTGCCGAGCTGGGCTGTCTTGAGGGGACTTGCCGTGTTGGGCTGCGTTGGGGGACGTTGCAGGACGCTGGTTTAAAAGCATTAATTGCAGTTTTCACTTTATTTATGAGGCTGCGCTTGCTCAATCTATTCAAGATTGCAAAAAGTCTTAAGTTAATTCTAGAGCGGGGCTGGGAAGTAACGCATTTTCCGGGTAGATGGGAAATGCCTGGTCAAGGTGGGGTAATGCAAGTGTGAATCGTTGGCCGGGGGTGAAATAAGTGGCGGTGAGACCTGGGCTTTTTAAAGCAATCACGCCGTTGCACTATCAATCGAAGTCGAACTGTGGCACACTGGAACATGGTCGCGGTTTCTATACGCAGTGTTTAGGCGCTTGCAAGAGATGTACACGCGAGCGCCCGGTTTTCCACAATCATGCAGTAACTGCGGAGGTTGAGGTCGCCGAGGAGTTTTAACGACCTGGGTGTCAGTGAATCATGCTGACGCACATAGCATCACCTCTTAAGAAATAAGGTATTAAAATGGCACAGGGAACTGTGAAGTGGTTCAACGCTGAAAAGGGCTTTGGTTTCATCGCTCCTTCCGACGGATCCGCTGACGTATTCGTCCACTACTCCGAGATTCAAAGCGGCGGCTTCCGCAGCCTTGAAGAGAACCAGCAGGTTGAGTACGAACTTGGCGAAGGCGCCAAGGGTCCTCAGGCTCAGCAGGTTCGTGCACTTTAAGCTTTAGGCTTGATTGCATACTAAACCGTTACACCTTCGGGTGTGACGGTTTTTTCACGTTCCTGGGGGATGACCAGGGGATAAAACTAGGGTTTAACTGAGTTTGGTAGGAGTCGTTAAGGTCAGTATTTCAGGTAATAAGGCACTATAAAGGGAAACCTTAAATTCCTAGAAAGTGCCCGCATGTCTTCCGATGATTATGACGATTTTGACTTCAATCCCGATGTCACGGTGGTTTATGATTTCCCCGATGCAACAACCGAGATCACCATTGAAATTCACCCACATGAGAATCGTGCTATCGATATTCAACATATGACCATGATTAATGGGCTGAGGGAATCAATCACCACATTTTGTCAGCTTCACCATTATTACCGAGAACAACCCGAATTATTTCCAGGCGCACACCAGGTGGTGGGTGCTGTGCAATATTATGTGGAGCTCGCCAATGCGCATGCGCTCATTGACGCTTTGCAAGACGATCGGCCACAAATAGATTTCACCCGACGTGTCCTATTGCTAAACAAACTGGTTGAGAGCCTCAGCATTGTTGTTCGTCGAAATGTAACCGCCTCCCAAGCTTTAGCGTGGGCACAAACCGCACTCCAAGCTGCGGAGGAGTTTGATTTGGAAGGCTCTGCCGATTTTCTTGACGGGCTCCATCGAGACATCCCTTATGATTACTCCCGGTATTTGCCCACTGATCCAGATGAGCAACAAGCGGTGGAGGGGCGGGAGGTCTTGGCAAAGGTGAATAATGCCGGTCAAGATTACCCATTTTTTATATTTGTTGATGATGCTCAAACCAATGAAGAATACCTCGAGGCCGACGAGCTCGATGATAAGTCCAAGCTTGTTGTGTTAAAAGGGGAGTGGCCTTTGACCTGGGATGACGTACATCCTCGGCGGAGAATCTTTATGCACACTGTGTAACTCCACCCGCCAATAACCAAGCCTCGCAGCTGCATTGTGAGCAGTTGTGGGGCGAGGTCATTTTTCCCTAATTCTTCGGTTTCTTAGGAACGGGGGTAGGGAATCGCGCGGGAATCAAAGCAGGTCGAAGAGTAGGAAACCTGGCAGGTTTGCTCGCCTTAGGATTCCTTTTTAGCCAGCTGTGGGTAAAGATCCTCCAAAGCGCCAGATAGGCCAGCTCGGAAATGCTTGGCGGTGGAGTCAGCAAGAATTTCATAGTTGCCGGCAGCAAGGCTATCAAAAACCTGATTTATCAAGTCTTCCGGGGCAAGCTTTGGAGCATCGGCATGCGCAGCCATTGGGGTATCAACAAATCCCATGTGCACACCCATGACATGGATGCCGGCAGGAAGCAGGTCCAAGCGCAGCGAGTTGGTGACAGACCACAAAGCGGCCTTAGTGGCGGAGTAAATACCAGCACCGGCGTACCAAGATAGTGCTGAGTGAATATTGATGATTGCGGTATTGCCGCTGTTCTTCTCCAGGATTGGCACAAATGCGCGGGAGGGGAAGAGCGGCCCGAGGAAATTGGTTTCGGTGCTGTTGCGAATCTCTTAGTCGGTGTGCTCCAAAATGCGCGTGGAAGGGGTTGAAACACCCGCATTGTTGATCAAGACCGTGACATCTGAGGCTTGCTCGGCCACTTCCTTGATGGAGTCAGGGTTGGTCACATCGAGTTGTAGAGGGATAACTCGCTCATCATCCCAAGTGCGTGGGGAGCGAGCTGTGGCATAAACTTTGGCCGCTCCGCGCGCGAGCGCGACTTTAACAAATTGATGGCCAATGCCACCATTGGCACCGGTGACAAGGACAACGGCGTTGGTGGGGGAAGTCATGATGGAGATCCATTAGCTTGTTCTATCTGCGGAAATTATAATGACTAACCTCATAACTGAGTCTAGTCATAGTTTATTTCCTCGACTGTCACTGCTACTATTCCCGTGATTCCCAACCTTTGCTGGGCCACAATAAAAATTATTCGTGGCTAAAATCATTGCCCTCATTCCAAAAAGCCCATTAAAGTCTCGATAATATCTATTCCATTTGAAGTGAGGTTAGCGTAACCTACATTGAGAAGTTAGAGTCGGAACATCCGGCGCAGTCAAGGAGGATTACTAATGAACACAGCCAGCCTAATTTGGTGCAGTGCGGGAACAACCACCATCCACGTGGCAGATGCTAGTTTCTTGATGGTCGCCGGAGACCTCCTCTACGTTCCCAACGGCATCTTTTGGCAAGAGCGAGATACCGCCCTCATTTTGGAGATCACCTGTGCTGATAACTCTGTCACAGGGCCTGCACGACGCATGCACCTTGGCAAGGCGTGGAATGAACGCCTCATTTTTGAATACAGCAGGAGCCTCCTCGGCGAGCACACGCTCTCCCCGGAAATCAAAGCGCTTTTCCAAGACCGCATCTCTGCACCGCCCCTGCCAACTCCGCGTAAAGCGCGCGCAGTTGCCCAGGTTTTGGCGTCCAACCCGGCCGATCAAACCAGCCTTGAGGATTTTGCCACGCAGCAAGGCGTGTCCGCGCGGACCCTCCAGCGCCAGTTCCTGCAGTCCACAGGACTGTCTTTTAGTGAGTGGCGCGCTGCTCAGCGCGTGTTTGTCGCCTCCAGCTTGCTGGCCCACGACTTCAGCATTGCAGTGGCCGCCAACCTAGTTGGCTTTGCGGCGACCAGCAGCTTAACGCGTGCTTTTCGACGACACACTGGTACGACTCCATCAGCTTTTAGTAGTGCCCAAATCGGCATGGGAACAGTGGGACGAGCTCCACATATTCCAGCTCAAACAACTTTCGCCGAGGCTCTTAATGACCAACAATTGTGGATCCACAGTGGAACCGCAACAGTAACCACTGATGGCTATTGCCGATTCCTGGGACAAGGCGATATGGCCACAATTCCCGCTGGAACCCATACCCGAATTGATGTGGCGGCCGGCTCAATCGCGTTGCCAGTTCCAATCGGCGTGGCAGAAGCAGGCATGAACCTCGACCGCGTGGTTAACCTGCATAAACAACAACGGCTGGAGCTTCGTGTAGTGGAAAGACCAGCTTTTTCAATAAATGCGCATTAAATAATTGTTTGAGGGAACTAAAAGCCGGCTATCGACGTTGATTTCTATGAAGTAAAAAAATCAACTGAAAGGATCGGGGACCCTCTTGCGAAGCAGCAATCCCGTTTTTAGTTCCCTCAAGGAAACTCAAAGGCCTCATGGCCAAAACCCATACGGCGGTTACGACAACTTCGGTGGTGTCTACCAGCAAAACTCTGCTCCTCAGGTTGCAGAGCGCCCCATGACCGTCGATGACGTGATTACCAAAACCGGAATCACTCTCGCGGTCATTGTCGTTTCAGCTTTGGTCACCTTCGGTGTGTGGCTTTTTAACCCAGCTCTCGGCATGATGCTCACCCTCATCGGTGCAATCGGTGGCTTTATTACCGTCCTGATCAGCACCTTCGGCAAGAAGTACGGCTCTGCAGCTGTCACCCTTACCTACGCAGTATTTGAAGGCCTCTTTGTCGGCGGTATCTCCCTTTTGCTCTCGGGCTTTAGCGTAGGAGCTTCCGATGCTGATGCTTTGATCGGCCAGGCAGTACTTGGCACTATCGGTGTTTTTATCGGCATGCTTTTTGTTTATAAGACCGGTGCTATCAAGGTCACTCCAAAGTTCAACCGCATTCTCACCTCCATGATGATTGGTGTGCTGGTTTTGGCTTTGGGTAACTTCTTCATGGCAATGTTCCTTGGCACCAGCCCGCTACGTGATGGCGGAATCATCGCCATTATCTTCTCCCTCTTCTGCATCGGTTTGGCAGCTTTTAGCTTCCTTACGGACTTTGATGCAGCGGACCGTATGGTCCGTCAGGGCGTTCCTGCCAAGATGGCATGGGGCGTAGCACTTGGCCTGGCAGTTACTCTGGTGTGGCTCTACACCGAGATCCTGCGTTTGCTTAGCTACTTCCGTAACGATTAATCAAGATAAACAAAAATCCGGTGAGTTCCTTAAAGGAATTCACCGGATTTTTTATTGGGCCAAATTAGAGGGTGATAACTTCACCGTCAACGCTGACCTGAGCGAAAACCAGACCCTGGGAGGACTCGGTAGGGAAGGAGAGCTCGACGTCTACATCCGCAGTTTCAGTCTTTTCACCGGTTGCAGAAGTAACAACGCGAGTAGCGGTACCAGTTGCAGAGGTGGTACCCCAAGCTTCCCATTTGATCTCGGTTAGCTGCTCGCTGTTGTCGAGGCAGTTAAGAGAGATGGTTGCAGGCTGCTGCTCAGGAGCGCCAACGCAGTCAATATAGCCAGGGGCATTAGCAGCTACAGCTACGGTGCTGGCAGTGGCGTGGGAGGTAGGAGCCTCAACACCAGTTGCGGTTGCGACCTTCTGGTCAGAATCTTGCTGGTGTGGGGGAGTACAAGCTGCCAAAGCCAAAGCAGCCACAGCTGCAGTAGCAGATGCCATAAACTTCTTGGAAATTGAAGACATTGTTAGATAAATTCCTTAGTCCTTGTCGCGCAGCACTGCTGCCTTTTCAGAGTTATAAGGTTCTGCGGAAACCACAGTGACAGAGATAACCGAACCATTAGGTGCGGTGTACTCGCGAGTATCACCCTCCTGAGCACCCAGGATTGCAGCGCCGAGTGGGGACTGCTCGGAGTAAGTCTCCAAGTCAGGGTTCTCAGAAGCGGCAGCGCGGGTACCGATAAGGAAGGTTTCCTTGTCGCTCTTGTCACCGTCATAATAAACGTGGACCACAGAGCCGACGTGTGCGACACCCTCGATGATGCCCTCACGCTCGGTGGTAGCGTTAGCCAATACCTCAGAAATCTGCTTAATGCGGGCTTCTTCTTGATCCTGCATTTCACGGGCTGCGTCATAGCCTGCGTTTTCCTTCAGGTCGCCTTCTTCGCGGCGCTCATTGATTTCTGCAGCTACGGCTGGGCGGTGGGCGATCAGAGCATTGAGCTCTTCTTCCAACTTTGCCTTGGTTTCAGGGGTGATGTACTGCTTTTCTGCACTTGCCATGGTGTTTACCCTCCCGGGAACTGTAGAGGTGGATCATTAGCCAATTGCGCTCATGTCATGATTTAAGCCCCGGTTTACCCCGGGGCCCTAAACACTTAATGTGCGTGGATATCGACTAACAATGTCAACGTACGCTTTCTGCTGCAAATTTTAGCACAGTGAAATTTTGAAGTTTTAGAAGTTCATATGTGAAGGAATCACCGTCGAACATCCATAAACGCCACCAGAAACGGCGATGTCACGAGTGGGGATCAGAGTGGAGATTCGAACAGTGGAGTGTTCACTCGGCTCAACCAAAACTTCTCGACGACCAACCTCAGCGTGTGAGTAGTCTTTTGCCGTTACAATGCAATATGCCTTTTGGCTGGGATCATCTCGGGTGACGTCCACTTCAAAGCGGAAGGTGTCATCATCAATGCGTTCAAAAGCACCCATTTGGCCGGATACAGTTTGGGCTTCACGCTTATTCATATAGCTGGCAAAGGCTACAACCAATGCAATGATCAACAGGACTGCGATAACCGCGATGGCTTTACCACCTAAATTCCGGCCACCGGGATTCCCCGCCGTAGCATTGTACCTACTGGCAGGACGCTGAGCGCGTGGAATTTTGGAATTAGATGAAGCGTTGGAATTTGTGCTCATGGCGAAGTTCGTCGACGTCCTCTTCAAAGCCGTGCATGGTAATTGTTGCACCGAATAATTCGGCGCACAGAGTGGGGATAGTCAATATATTAGTCGTCATTGTGAAAACTGATAACCGGGGTCTGCCAACATAGGGTTATCATGGATTGAATACAAATCAACTAATTTTTAGCAACGTGAAAATTGCTGCAGAAAGGATGAAACACGTGAGTGGTCTACGCCTAATGGCGATCCACGCCCACCCTGACGACGAGTCGAGCAAGGGCGCGGCCACGATGGCTCGTTATACCGCAGAGGGCAATCGAGTCATGGTTGTCACTTGTACGGGAGGTGAGCGCGGTGACATCCTCAATCCAGCGATGGACAAGCCCGGAGTTTTGGAAAACATCTCAGAGATTCGTCAAGAAGAGATGGCCAAAGCAATGCGCATCTTAGGAACCGAGCATCGTTGGTTGGGATATGTTGACTCCGGGTTGCCCCAAGGTGATCCGCTGCCTCCACTACCAGCAGGCTGTTTTGCTCTTGAAGATCTCGACAAAGTCACTCGTGACCTGGTCGCCGTTATTCGTGAGTTCCAACCCCATGTGATCATTACATATGACGAGAATGGCGGCTACCCGCACCCTGATCACATCAAGGTGCATGAGGCTTCTATGCAAGCATGGGAAAAAGCTGGGGATGCCAACTATGCTCCAGAAGCTGGCGCTCCTTGGGAACCGCTGAAGCTCTATTACACCCACGGCTTTATTCGTCAGAGAATGCAAATGTTCCACGATTTGCTCATTGAGGAAGGAAAGCCCAGCCCATACACCCCAATGTTGGAGCGGTGGCAGGCCAACCAGGCGGATATTATGGCGCGAGTAACCACCCAGGTTCCGAGCGCGGAGTACTTTGAGCAGCGTGACGCAGCCTTGCGTGCCCACGCAACTCAGATCGATCCAGCTGGTGCTTTCTTTGGAACTCCAGTGGAGGTACAGCAGAAGTTGTGGCCCACGGAGGAGTTTGAGCTGGCTAAGACCAGGGTAAAAACTTCTATCCCTGAGGATGATCTGTTTGCTGGAATCGCTCCCGATGCAGAATAATGCTTAAAGACGACATCCTTTAGGAAGGACTTTCCAGGCGTGATTGATTTCAGTCCCGTGTTTAATACTGCTGCTAGTGCGTATAACAACACCCAAATCCTTATTTTTGCGCAGCAACAAGAAGGTGGCCCACTGGGGCCTGAGTTCGGAAAAGCTTCTCCAGTTGGACTCTTTATTATTGTTGCCATGCTGGCGGCGGTGTTGACCCTGGGCTGGATGTTCCACCGCAGATGGTCTCGTATGAACCGTCGACGCATCTTTGCAGAGCGTCATGGACTTGATCCTTTTGATATTGAAGGAGTGCGAAAGGCCATGGCAGAAGCAGGTCTGAATGAAAAGTCCAAAAAAGGGTTTTTTTAAATAAGTTTTGTGTTAAGGTCTTGAACATGTTCGCAGCACGATTTTATTTTATGCCCGGCTCCGGGGTTCCCCGCGCAAGCTGGCCATTAATTGTGCCAAGTTAACGCGAACAAGTTCCGGAGTCGAGCAGCACCTCCCCGCAAGGGTTGAGGGGCTGCTTTTTTGTTTCCCATATAGTCTGCTAGCCCCGAAAGGCACCACATCCCATGAGCTCCCCAGTTTCCCTCGACAACGCAGCGTCCACCAGCAATAAGCGCGTCGTAGCTTTCCACAAGCTGCCCACCCCAGCTGAGCTGATTGCTGCCAATCCACTCACCGCACAGCAAGCCAATAAGGTTGAGCGCGATCGACAGGATATTGCAGATATCTTCGCTGGTGAAGATGATCGCCTCGTTGTTGTTGTAGGACCTTGTTCAGTCCACGATCCTGAAGCTGCCATTGATTACGCCAACCGTTTGGCACCTTTGGCTAAGCGCCTTGATGAGGACCTTAAGGTAGTTATGCGCGTGTACTTCGAAAAGCCACGCACCACTGTGGGTTGGAAGGGTTTGATCAACGATCCACACCTCAACGAAACTTACGACATTCCAGAAGGCCTGCGCATTGCGCGCAAGGTGCTTATCGACGTAGTAAACCTCGACCTTCCCGTCGGTTGCGAATTCCTTGAGCCAAATAGCCCGCAGTACTACGCTGACACCGTCGCTTGGGGCGCAATTGGAGCTCGTACCACCGAATCTCAGGTACACCGTCAGTTGGCTTCAGGAATGTCTATGCCAATCGGTTTCAAGAATGGCACCGACGGCAACGTCCAGGTTGCCATCGACGCCGTGCAGGCGGCGCAGAACCCACACTTCTTCTTCGGCACCTCTGATGACGGAGAGCTCAGCGTGGTAGAAACCGCTGGCAACAACAACTCCCACATTATTTTGCGCGGCGGTACCACCGGCCCGAATTATGATGCAGCTTCGGTGGAGGCCGCCGTCGAAAAGCTTGGTGACAATGCGCGTTTGATGATTGATGCCTCGCACGCCAACTCCGGCAAGGATGATGTTAAACAAATTGGTGTGGTGAAGGAGATTGCGGCTCAAATTGCGGAGGGTAATTCTGCAATTGCCGGCATTATGATTGAATCCTTCCTGGTAGCGGGTGCGCAGAATCTTGATCCTGCAAAGCTGCGTATCAATGGTGGTAGCGGTCTGGTTTACGGCCAGTCTGTTACCGATAAGTGCATTGATATTGACACCACTGTGGATCTTTTGGCGGAATTGGCAGCTGCGGTGCGTGAGCGTCGCAACGCAAACAAGTAATCTGCAACCGATTCGGAGGGTAGCTCCCATGCCACCTGGGTGTGGGGGCTAGACTAAGAACTGTGTTTAACCTGCCCCGACTGCTATACCCGGTTTATGAGCGCCGCCTGCTAAAAGCACTCCAGGACGCCAAACAGCCCGGTCACGTTGCCATCATGTGTGATGGCAATCGGCGCTGGGCGCGTGAAGCTGGATTTACCGATGTCAGCCACGGACACCGCGTAGGTGCCAAAAAAATTGGGGAAATGGTCCAATGGTGCCAAGACGTGGACGTTAACCTCGTCACCGTTTATCTCCTGTCCATGGAAAACCTCGGCCGTTCCTCTGAAGAATTACAGCTGCTCTTTGACATCATCGCCGATGTTGCCGATGAGCTAGCACGGCCGGAAACCAACTGTCGGGTGCGGTTGGTTGGCCATTTGAATTTGCTACCCGACGATGTGGCAGCACGTTTGCGCGCAGCGGAAAGTACCACCACCAATAACACCGGAATTACGGTGAATATGGCAGTGGGTTATGGTGGCCGCCAAGAAATTGTGGATGCGGTGCGGGAACTACTCCAAGAAGGCGCAAATGCCGGCAAGGACATTCCTGCCCTCATCGATAGCGTTAATGCAGATGCGATTTCCATCCATCTTTATACTTCTGGGCAGCCTGACCCAGATTTAGTGATTAGAACCTCCGGTGAGCAGCGCCTTTCAGGCTTTATGTTGTGGCAGTCGGCCTATTCCGAAATTTGGTTTACCGATACCTACTGGCCCGCTTTTCGACGCATCGACTTCCTCCGCGCCCTGCGTGATTATTCTCAACGCAGCCGACGCTTCGGCAAATAGGGCAAATAGGGCAAATGGGGCAAATAGCCGAAAATCGGGGGATTGAGCTCCTAAGCTGGACTTCAGAAGATCTTGCTGATGTCCAGCCAAATGAGGAGAAACATGCCTAAGGCCATCGTTGCCTATGAAACCACCTACGGTTCCACGCGCGAATATGCTGAAGAACTTGCAGCACGTTTGGGAGTTGCATCCTTAAGCTTTAAAGAAGCTGCAGCTGCGCTTAACCAAGATCCCACTGCTCCGGTGATCGTCCTTAGCCCAGTCCATGGCCCTATGCACCCAGGCGCAAAATTTGTTTCTGATACTGATTTTGGACTGCATCCGGTGGCCTTGTGCACCGTGGGAATGACTTTAGATGAGGTAGCAGAGAAGAAGGACGGCGCTGCCAAGGTTATTGGTTCCAAGGCAAGCACTGTAAAGCGTTTTTATTTGCCGGGTCGCTTGAATTACTCAGAGCTTTCCACCGCGCATCGCACCACAATGTGGACCATCGTTAATATGCTCAAGGCCAAGCCCATGAAAAGCGCCAATGACAAAATGATGATCAACACCTTTGATACCGATGTTGATCGCGTTGATTTTGGTCGTCTCGATGAGATCGTGGCTTGGGCACAGGGCTAAACCCCGCCCTACGCCGACACTGTGCCGACCCACACAGGCCCCTGATTCGCACCGCACCGCACCTAAAGCTTGCGCATGCGCACGCGCTCAACCAAATGGTCGCTACCTTTTTTGAGCACCAAAGATGCACGCACGCGGGTGGGCAGAATATTTTCCACCAAGTTGGGCAGGTTAATGGATTGCCACAGCTCACGGGCAACTGCGGAGGCGTCCTCATCGCTCATATTGGCATAGTGCGAGAAGTGCGCGCCGGGGCGTCTAAAGGCAGTGTGGCGCAGCTGGAGGAATCGGTCGATATACCACTTTTCAATATCGTCGGTACGGGCATCAACGTAGACGCTGAAATCAAAGAGGTCCGAGATCATTAGCGTAGGGCCAGTTTGTAAAACGTTGAGGCCTTCGACGATAAGAATGTCCGGTTGGGAGACTGTCGTAAATTCTCCCGGTACACGGTCATAGGCGGTGTGGGAATACAGCGGTGCCTTCACATCGAATTTGCCGGATTTCACATCGGTGACAAAACGCAGCAGTGCTCGCTGGTCATAACTTTCGGGAAAACCTTTACGGGACATCAACCCGCGCCTATTTAATTCAGCTGCGGGGTAGAGGAATCCATCGGTGGTGACGAGGTCTACGCGGGGGTGTGAATTCCAGCGTTGTAGCAGCACTTGTAGCAAGCGGGCAGTGGTTGATTTTCCTACTGCAACAGATCCTGCCACTCCAATAACAAAAGGCACATTGGTTCGGGGCAGGGGAACACTGGTGGAGGCACTCAAAAAGGTCTCAGTAGCTGCGGTTAGTTGCTGGCGGGCACTAACCTGCAGGTGGATTAAACGAGACAGTGGAAGATAAACCTCAGCAACTTCTTCGAGGTCAATATTTTCACCAATACCGCGCAGTTCAATAACTTCATCTTCGGTCAACACCTGGGGCATGGACTTTCTAAGCTCGCGCCATTGGGGGCGATCAAAGTCCAGGTAGGGGCTGAAATCCGGAGTGCGATTGGAGCTGCGCGCAAGCTGCGCAGCCGCAGCGGTGTGTTCTGCCATGTAGTCCATTGTGCACCTTTACGAGGAAACACAGCCCACGAGGGTCGGGTTGACCAGCCCCGGAGCTCCAACAAGACTCCAACCAAACTCTAACCCAGGTCAAAACCATCCAATCTTCAAGAAATCACACCTAAAGCCACTCAAACGCAGATATACCCACAATCGGAGCCCCCGAGGTGTGCCGTACTTTCAAAAATGGGGTTTTAAGGTCTATGCTGGAGGGCGTATCTATCCCGCGAGTGAGGTCTTACGCGCGGGATTCGTCTTGTGAAAGGTTAGCTGACCTGATGACCGATGCCCACCAAGCGGACGATGTCCGTTACCAGCCACTGAGCGAGCTTGATCCGGAGGTGGCTGCGGCCATCGCTGGGGAACTAGCCCGCCAGCGCGACACCCTTGAGATGATCGCGTCTGAGAACTTCGTACCACGTGCTGTTTTGCAAGCACAGGGTTCTGTTCTTACCAATAAATATGCCGAGGGATATCCCGGCCGCCGTTATTACGGTGGTTGCGAGCAAGTAGATATCATCGAGGATCTTGCACGTAACCGTGCCAAGGCACTGTTTGGTGCTGATTTTGCTAACGTGCAGCCACACTCTGGCGCACAGGCTAATGCTGCTGTGTTGATGAGCCTTGCCGAGCCAGGCGATAAGATCATGGGTCTTTCCCTTGCTCATGGCGGTCACCTCACCCACGGTATGAAGCTGAACTTCTCCGGCAAGCTCTATGAGGTTGTTGCTTATGGAGTAGATCCTGAGACCATGCGCGTTGATATGGATCAGGTTCGTGAGCTGGCTCTGAAGGAGCAGCCAAAGGTAATCATCGCCGGTTGGTCTGCATACCCTCGCCACCTCGACTTTGCTGCTTTCAAGTCCATTGCGGATGAAGTTGGCGCCAAGCTCTGGGTCGATATGGCTCACTTCGCAGGTCTGGTTGCAGCTGGTCTGCACCCAAGCCCAGTTCCTTTTGCAGATGTGGTTTCCTCCACCGTGCACAAGACCCTTGGTGGTCCTCGTTCCGGCATTATTCTTGCTAAGCAGGAATACGCCAAGAAGATCAACTCCTCTGTTTTCCCTGGTCAGCAGGGTGGTCCTTTGATGCACGCTGTTGCTGCAAAGGCTATTGCAATGAAGATTGCAGCTACTGAGCAGTTCCGTGAGCGCCAGGAGCGCACCTTGGAAGGTGCTCGCATTTTGGCTGAGCGTCTCACCGCTGCGGATGCTAAGGCAGCCGGCGTGGACGTCCTTACCGGTGGCACCGACGTGCACCTGGTTCTGGCTGATCTGCGTAACTCCCAGATGGATGGCCAGCAGGCTGAGGATTTGCTGCATGAGGTTGGCATCACCGTCAACCGCAACGCGGTTCCTTTTGATCCTCGTCCACCAATGGTGACCTCTGGTCTGCGCATTGGTACCCCAGCGTTGGCAACCCGCGGCTTTGACGCTGCTGGTTTCACCGAGGTTGCTGACATTATCGGTACTGCCTTGGCTCAGGGCAAGGCTGCCGATGTTGAGGCGCTGCGTGGACGCGTCGCAAAGCTAGCTGTGGAGTACCCGTTGTACGAGGGCCTGGAAGACTGGACTATCGTCTAATCTAGGTTTTCGCTTTGTGTGAAGGCATCGTCGGCTGCGGCCGCACGGTGCCTTTACCTTATTTCTGAGGATTTTTGTGCGCGTACTTATTGTCGATAATTATGATTCATTCACCTTCAACCTCGCCACCTACGTGGAAGAGGTCAGCGGGCAGGCGCCGACCGTGGTGCGCAATGATGAGATAATCGATGAGAAGCTTTTCGACGCCGTCATCCTCTCGCCGGGCCCGGGCCACCCCGGAGTTGCGGCCGATTTTGGTATCTGTGCAGGCATAATTAAGCGCGCCCAGGTGCCCATCTTGGGCGTGTGTCTTGGCCACCAGGGCATTGCGCTGGCGCACGGCGCCCGCATTGACCTCGCGCCCACACCGGTGCACGGGCAGGTTTCCACCATCAGCCACAACGGCAGTGCGCTTTTCGACGCCATCCCGGACTCCTTCGAGGTCGTGCGTTATCACTCTATGATCGCCAGCGACCTGCCCGAGAGCGTGGAGGCGACTGCTTGGACCGAGGACGGCTTAATCATGGCGCTGCAGCACAAAACTCTGCCGCAGTGGGGCGTGCAATTTCACCCTGAATCCATCGGTGGGCAGTGGGGGCATCAGATCATCCGCAACTTCCTGCAGCTAGCACGCAGCTACACCTGGGAGATTTCCGAACGCGTGCTGGATATCGCGGTCGACCCTGCCCGAGTTTTTGCCACCCTTTATGGCAGCTCCGAGCACGCGTTTTGGCTTGATGATGTGGAAGGCACCAGCTATCTTGGCGATGCCAGTGGCCCTTTAGCCCGCACCCTTAGCTACCGCGCTGGAAGTGGAGATTTTTTCCAGCAGCTAGCAGCAGACCTCGCCCGCAATACGGTTGCCCCAGGTCCAGGCTTTAGGCTCGGCTGGGTGGGCTATATCGGCTATGAGCTTAAAGCTGAGTGCGGGGCAGGGGCAGCTCATCACTCCAAGCTGCCAGATGCGCATATGATTTTTGCCGATCGTGCCCTGGCCATTGAAAAAGACCGCGTGCGCCTGATGTCCCTGCGCCCGGATGAGCAGTGGTTTGCCGAGGTTGAATCTGCTTTAGAGCAGTTGCTGCCACTGCCTGCGGTGCAGATTGCGCCCATTGAGCTTAAGGTGCGCGATAGCAGGGAAGAATATCTGGCCAAAATTGCCCAAGCCCAGGATCTAATTCGCCGCGGTGAGTCCTATGAGATCTGTTTAACCACGCAACTCTCAGGCACCTGCGAACAAGATCCTTTTGAGCTTTACTTAGGCTTACGCGCAGCGAACCCCACCGCTTATGCTTCCTTCCTCAAACTGGGGGAGACAAGCATTTTGAGCTCATCCCCAGAGCGATTTATCACCATAGATGCTGCTGGCCACGTGGAATCAAAGCCAATTAAAGGCACCCGCCCGCGTGGAAAAACACCTGCCGAGGACGCTTTGATAGCTGCCGAACTGCAAGCAAACCCCAAAGACCGCGCCGAAAACCTCATGATTGTGGACCTGGTGCGCAATGACCTTGCCCGCGGCGCCCAGCCAACCACTGTTAAAACCGAGAAGCTTTTCGACGTTGAAACCTTCGCCACCGTGCACCAATTGGTGAGTACTGTCTCTGCACAATTGGGTAACAAAAGCGCTATGGAATGTATCCGCGCTGCCTTCCCCGGTGGTTCCATGACCGGTGCTCCCAAACTACGCACAATGGAGATTATTGATGCACTAGAAGCCGCACCTCGCGGAATCTACTCCGGTGGCCTTGGTTATTTTTCTCTCGATGGCTCGGTGGATTTATCGATGGTCATCCGCACCTTGGTGGTGCACGCCGGTGAGCTGGAATATGGTGTGGGTGGTGCCATTTTGGCACTTTCTGATCCAGCTGCAGAATGGGAAGAAATCCGCGTGAAGTCCACTCCTTTGCTGCAGCTTTTTGGAGTGGAGTTTCCATGAGCTTTTTGCGCTGGGATGGCGTTGCATTAGAGCCGGGTGCCGCAGAGAAAGCGTTGGTGGTGGATTCTTATCTGCTGCGCGATGGCCGCGTAGTGCGCTGGGATCTGCATGAACAGCGCTTTGCCCGCAGTATCCCGGTGGATGCTTATCTTTTTTTAGACACCGTGCGTGCCGCTCTGCCACAGACGGGGGAGTGGTTTCCCCGCGTTGAATGGTATGGCGGAGAATCCTTTGGAGTGCATATCCGCCCAGCACCTGCTTTGCGGACTTCAACGAGCCTGTGGCTTTCTGATCTTGATGATCCCCGCACCCAGCCCCTGATTAAAGGCCCAGACCTAGATATTTTGGGCCGATTGCGGGTTATGGCCCAGGATCGTGACTGTGATGACACCCTATTAATCAGCGCAGATGGCACCGTCTTAGAAGCCGCCAATGGGGCAGTGGTGTTTTGGCAGGATGAAAATACAGTTATCCTGCCAGCCTCGCCGGTGTTGCCTTCGATTACGGTGCGGGCCACAATTCCGCTGTGGGAAAAAGCTGGAATTAAGGTGCAGCGTGCCAATATTAGGCATCTTGATCTTCCGGCCTGGTGTGGCAGCGCCTTGCACGGCTGGACTGCGGTGGAATATTGGGGCCGTGGGGACGGCAAAATAACTGCAGCGCCTGCTCCGCTGGTAAAACCGTGGAATCAGGCGCTGTGGGGCGCGTCGAAAAGCGCTTAGCTTTCCTGCTCTTCGCTTTCTTCTTCAGCGGTGGTACGACCCTCAGCCAGCTGGGTGCGCGCCAGGCGCAACCACTCGGGCTGATTTTCGAGCAAAGCCTTGATATCGGCGGTGGTCAGGGGCTTGTCCAGATCGTTCTTCTTCAATGCCGCAATGGTGATGCCCAATTTTTGGGCCACGACTGGACGAGGGTGTGGACCCTCGCGGCGTAGGGTTTGGAGCCACTCCGGTGGATTTTCCTGCAGTTGCTTCAGCTCTTGGTGAGTAACAGCGCTGCTTTGGAACTCCTCTGGCGTGGCGGGCAAATAGAGACCCAGCTTCTTGGCTGCGGTCGCCGGCTTCATGGCCGTGCCCGATGGCTTGCGTACAGATTCTTCGTTCACGCCCTCAACGGTAGCATTAGTTTCATGCTTATCTTAAGTTTCACCACCGGCACCGAACCTGGAAAGTGGTTTATGCGATTCCGGGAACGTACTCATCATGGCGGACTTGAGACGCTTGACTCCGACGACGCCCTGGGCGAGATGCTGGCCGGCAAGGCACAACTTGCGCTAACCCGCCTCCCAGATGCGCGTATCGACGAAAACCTGCACGTGGTTGAGCTTTATTCCGAAAGCCCAGGTGTGGCGTTTCCCAAAGACTATTTCCTCGCCGCCGAAGAAGGTGACGTAGACCCCGCTGAGCTCGAGGGTGAGATCATCAACTGGGAGATTCCAGAAAGTGGTGAAGTTGACGCCGCAGCTGTGCGAGAAGCTTTGCAGATTGTGGCTGCCAATGTGGGAATTGTTATTGCTCCACGTCCGCTCATCAAGGTGTTGAGCAAGAAATTAGTGGAACACCGCAGCCTCAAAGGGGGCAAAAAAACGACCATTGCCCTGGTGTGGAAAAAATCCGATGATAATGAAGAAATTCAAGATTTTGTCGGAATTGCCCGCGGACGAACCGCTAATTCCAGCAGGCAGCAGACCATAAAACGTAGCGCCCGCGAAAAAACCCTTGCAAAACAGGCCCGTAAGCAGGCAGAAAAGAAGTCCGGCGCGCGACACCAGCAGGGGCGAAAACCACAGCGAAAACGGCGATAATTTTTAGTGTGCATGTCCGGTTGCCGAGAGCAGAAAAGATAAGGACAATTGCGTTCATGGTTGAAAGAGACTTTCTGATCCGACCAATCCGTGAGGGTGATTTCCCTCAGGTGCGGGAAATCTACGAATTGGGCCTGGAGACGGGACATGCGTCATATGAGACATCTGGTCCCACCTGGGAGCAGTTTAGCTCAACAAAAATCATGGACACTGTTCTCGTTGCAGTAGAAAAAGACGATCCAGACTTCATTCTGGGTTGGGTATCTGCTGCGCCGATTTCTACCCGCCAGGTTTTCCACGGGGTAGTGGAAGACTCCATCTACATCCATCCCCAGGGCCAAGGCCGTGGCGTGGGTGGCACCTTGCTCAGCACCCTTATCGAGCTTTGCGAATCCCGCGGTATGTGGGCGATCCACTCCTGGATCTTCCCCGAAAACGAGGGCTCCGCAAAGCTGCACGCCTCCCGTGGCTTCCAAAAGGTGGGCACCATGCACCAAATGGCGCGCATGACCTATGGAGAATTGGAAGGTCAGTGGCGTGACTGCGATCTATGGGAGCGTCTACTCGCTACTCCGGAGTAATCTGCCGGAAGCGAATTTTATCGCCTGGAGCCAATTGGGCAGCCAGGTTTGAGGCCTGTGCCGAAAGCACCGCTATTACTGGATAGCCACCAGTAACTGGATGATCAGGCCCAAAAATCACGGGATGACCGCCGGGTGGAACTTGAATCGACCCGCGGACCATTCCTTCACTTTTTAGCTCACCTGCTTGAGCCCGGACCAGGGGAGTAGGGGAGTTAAGACGAATGCCAATGCGGTTGGAATCCTGGCTGACTTCAAAAACCTGATTATAAAAATCCTCTTGTGATTGCTGGCTAAACCACTCGGCACGCGGCCCGTGGATGACCTCTAGCGTGGTGATTTCTTGCAGTGGCCAGCGCAAAGGCAGATGGCGCAATAAAGGCCACCACGACGTGGAAAGAGTGTCCTTGGCGATGGAGAGCATATCTCCACTTTTTAGCGGCGCTGGTCCAATATGCGACAACAGATCAGCCGAGGCAGAGCCTAGGACTTTAGGAGCATCAAAACCACCACGAACCGCCATATAACTCCGCATACCTTTGGTTGGGAGTTCCAAGCGGATATGATCGCCTGATTCCACATCAATGATGGTATTGCTGAGGGCTTGGTGAGGTATTGCAGTTTGAGTTGCTTTAGTCTTGGCTTTGGTGATGGTGGCTCGGGCCTGGGCGCCGCAGAAAATAACGGTGGCAGGGTGAAGAACTTCTAGTTCAAAACCGCCGAGCACAATTTCAAGCACCGTGGCCGTGGGTTGATTGCCCAGCGCATAATTAGCCCGCGCTGCAGCAGCTCGGTCAAAAACACCTGAGGTTCCCACACCTGAGCTGGAAAAACCAAAACGACCAAGATCCTGAAAAAGTGCCTGTGGTCCAGTGGCAAGGACTTTAAAACTCAACTGTTAACCTCCACAAAGCGAACGCTATCTCCCGATTTCAATAATGAAGGCTGCGCTCGGTCAATATCCCACATGGCAAATGGCGTGGAACCAAGCAACTGCCAGCCACCTGGGGACTGCTGCGGATACACCGCGCTAAATTCTCCAGCTACTGCTACTGAACCAGCGGGAATTTTGGTTCTGGGGGATTCCAAGCGCGGAATATCCCACAGTGGCGATTGCGGCACAAGGTAATAAAAACCTGGAGCAAAGCCCCCAAAGGCCGCCGTCCACAGCATTTCACCGTGGGCCTTTTTGACCTCGGCAACACTGAGCTGAGTGTGTTGTGCGACAGCTTCCAAATCTGGTCCGTTGTAGATGACGGGGATTTCTATAATGTCTTGCACCTGCGCCTGAGCTGCACTGTGTTGAGCGAGCTCGATGCCGGACAGCTGCTCTTTAAGCTGGCCAAGGGAGGTTTGCCGAGGATCAAAGGTGACCAACAAGGTCTGCGCAGCCGGAATGGTGTCTACAACTCCCGGAAGTTCTTGCGCAAGCACCGAGGAGTTAAGAGAAAGCACCGCATCAAGCACGGTTCCTTGGACAGCTTGAGCATCCGCCTCATTGAGGTCGATGATGAGTGCTTGATCACCACAGAACTTAACGTCCATGGGAGACCTTGATGCCATTGGCCGATAAAGTGCTGATGATGTCTTTGATCAATGCGAGCGCTGCTGGATTATCGCCGTGCACACACAATGAATCTGCCTTAACTAGGACATCCTCGCCGGTGATCGCCTTAATGGGCTTGCCTTGAGCAAAGGCAAGAGCTTGGGCTGCAGCTACCTGGGGATCATGGTGCACCGAGCCGGGTTGACTGCGGGAGACTAATTGACCATCGGCAGTGTAGGCGCGGTCAGCGAAAGCTTCTTCCTGCACTTGAAGCCCCATTCCGCGAGCTTGTTCCACGATGTTTGAGCCTGCCAGTGCCATGAGCTTTAGGGTGGGATCTACTCGGGTGATGCCTTCAATGACGGCATCTGCTTGGGATTCATTTCCCGCAATGGTGTTGTATAGCGCGCCATGCGGCTTGACATAGTCCACCACTGCGCCTGCAGCGGTAGCTACTGCTTTAATGGCACCAATTTGGTAGATGGTTTCTGCCACTAGGTCTTCATGGGAGTAATCAATGAATCGACGGCCAAATCCAGCCAAATCGCGGTAGCCAATGTGGGCGCCAATGCGCACCCTACGAGCATATGCAGCGCCGACTGTTTTGAGCATTACTGCGGGATCACCGGCGTGGAAACCACAGGCGATATTTGCGCTGGAGACGAGGTCAAGCACGGCATTGTCATTGCCCATGGTCCAGTTTCCAAAGCTTTCGCCGAGGTCACTATTGAGGTCAATGGTGGTCATAGGGTGGCACCTTTCAGGAGTGTGCATGCTTTTGGCTGAGGGGAGTGGCACTGTTTGCTGAGCTGGAAATGGAGCTATTGGCTGATTTATTGGCTGAGCAGATCGAAGACGTTGCCGAAGGAGACGTAGGCCAAGAACCAAGCGATGGCTAGCCCGATTATGCCAATAACAATCAGCCACTTCGGGTATTTATAGCCCTTGAGCAGATCCTTTTGGCGGAAAATAGCGACGTAAATCATGAGGGTAAAGCCAACTGGCAGGACCAAGCCATTAAAAGCTCCAGCGAAAACCAGCAGGATTGCAGGCGCAGTTCCAAGGAATACGAAGACCGAGCAAGAGATGAGGATGAAAACGATGGTCACCCAGTTTTGCAGCTTCCTTTTCTCCGGGCGGTTGGCAACTAGGAAAGTGGCCGAGGTGTAGCTTGCTCCAATAACGGAGGAAATTGAGGCGGCCCACAGGACTGCGCCGAAGATACGTAGTCCAACTTCGCCGGCTGCGTGTTCAAAGGCGGCTGCTGCCGGGTTGGTTTCACCCGTGAGTGAGATGCCGCCAGCTACAACGCCGAGAACAGCGAGGAAGAGGACTACGCGCATAAGTCCGGTGATCAAAATACCGGTGACAGAAGAGTTGGAAACGGCCTTGATATTGTCAGGCCCGGTTTGTCCGGAATCCAACATGCGGTGAGCGCCAGCGTAGGTGATATAACCGCCAACTGTGCCGCCAACGAGAGTGGTGATCACAAGCCAGTCAATGGTGTCTGGAAGTACGGTATTTTTCAGTGCGGAACCCACGGGAGGACCAGAGACAAAAGCTACATAAACGGTTAGTGCAATCATGATGATGCCGAGGACAACGAGGAACTTGTCAAGCGCATCACTAAGGCGTTTAAACAAGAAGATGGCAATGGCGATAGCCGCGGTAAGGACGCCACCAATTTTGACGTCTAGTCCCAACAAGGAATTAAGCCCCAGACCGCCACCGGCAATATTGCCGATATTAAATACTGCGCCACCGATGCAGACCAGTACTGCAAGCAGCCAACCAAGTCCTGGGATAACAGTGTTTCCCAGTTCCTGTGCACGCATTTCAGAGATACCGATGATGCGCCAAACGTTGAGCTGCACCGCGATATCGATCAGGATTGAGACGAGGATGGCAAAGGCAAACGCTGCGCCGAGCTGATTGGTAAATACTGCGGTTTGGGTGAGGAATCCCGGTCCAATGGCCGAGGTTGCCATGAGAAAGATAGCGCCCATGAGGGCACTGCGCCCGGAGGCGCTGGCAGCTGCTTGTTTAAGAGACGGGCTTTGGGCCTTAGCTAAAGCGGCAGCGTCTTGGTGTTCAGTCACTGTCTCACTCCTTTCAATGCGGTTTTTAAAGGTCAATCCCCAAGACCTGGTGGATTTCGGCGGATTGTTGAACAATTCTGGTGAATTGAAAGTGAGTTTAGACCCCCTGTGGCTGTCGACACAATACCTAATAGGGAATTGGTATTTTTTAATTCCACAATGGGCTGCACATCCCATAAAATCGTGGCTATGACCACCGCAATGGCTACCTCACAAGAGCTGGCAGCACTGATTACCTCCAAAATTGATCGCGGAGAATTAACCTCCGGTACCCGCCTTTCTGAGGTGTCTTTGGCAGAGGACTTAGGAGTGTCACGTAATACCTTGCGCGAGGCTTTTAGGGTGTTATCCCAGGACGGCTTGGTTGATCATATCCCTAACCGCGGAGTTTTTGTCCATCGTTTTTCCAAAAGCGATGTCAATGACATTTATGCCTATCGCCTCTTTGTAGAATTGGCTGCAATTAGGTCAGCCCAAGATCATCCAGAGCAGGTAGAGCGTTCGCTGGTGCAGATGCGCCACGCCTATCAGAACGCCGTAGCAGCCAATGAGCAAGGTGATTGGCAAACTGTGGGTTCGGAAAATAGTGCCTTTCACCTTGCAATTGTTGAGCTGGCAGAGGTGAAGCGGTTAGTGGTTGAGGCCCGCAAGGTGTTGGCTTTAGCGCGGATTGGATTTTTGGAGACCCGAGAATCGGAAACTTTCCATTCCCCATATGTGAACCTCAACGGTGAAATTTTGCAGCGTCTGGAACGCCGGGACTTTAAAGCTGCGGAAGATTTCTTGCAGGAGTATTTGGAGCGTTCGCGTCAGGACTTACTTTCCCGTCTGCCGGAAAAGTAAGATTAGACTAGGATTATCTATTTAGCAGTGTCCTAGCAGAGGTTAATTCCTGAGCAAAGGCGTGAGTTAAGCGTTGAACGCCCCTTCCTTTTGCTTGTAGCTTGGGCTATAGCAACAACAAGGCCACGGAAGGAGATTGACTCCATGGCATTTGGATTTTTTCAACGGCGAAGGAAAAAGAACCAAGAGGAAACCCCTCAAGGCGGTTCAAGCGTGCCGGAAAACGTCTCGGACTTAAGCACGTCCAATGTGCGTCAACCAGGCGAGCCTATTGAACAAAAGGTAGATAGGGATAACCAAGGCCAGCTCACCCCAGCTGATCTTTTGCCTGATATGGACCTGCCGCAGCTTAACCGCACCCGCGCTGATCTCTTGCGACGCGAGCTGGAATATCGTTTTGCCCTCCAAGATGCGCATATTCACATTGAGGGCAGCACCGCGCGTGTTTTGCGAGCTGATGGCGGTTCGGCGCAGGTTTCTTTGCGAACCTTAGCCATGAATGCTGCTGGTCTGGGCGATATAGATCAGCTCCCGGAGCTTGTCGAAAGCTTTGTTCATGGCACTTTAGCTGATGCCACCTTGAGTGATATTTCCACCGCAACGCTGTACAAGAGCTTGCGTTTGCGCCTGCTGCCCACCCCAGAAGCGGAGCCTGAACTGGAGGAACTAGGTCTCAAAGATGACATTGAGGAACAAATCCGCGATGATTCAATTCTGCGGTCTTTTACCTCCGATATGTCCATCGCTTTGGTGCTCGACACCGAGCATGCAATTCGGATTCAGCCACTCCAGGAGCTCGAACGCTTTGATGCCATTGACGTGCTAGAGCGGGCTGCGGACCGCAACACCTGGCAAGAGCTTCTCGACGCCTCCGTGGATGCCAACTACATCACCTCGGAGGAGGGCGGCGAAGGTGCCAACTTCTGGGCTTTTGAATCAGATTCTTATTACCTAGGCAGTGCACCGCTGTTCTTGTCGGACCTTTTGCGCATGTGGGCTCCAGATCTTGATCAGAGCAATGGCGTAATTTTTGCTGTTCCAGATCGTGACCTTCTCATTGCAAGGCCAGTGACCACCGGCGAAAACCTCATGAACGGCATTACCTCGATGGTACGTATCGCCATGCGTTTTGGCCTCGGAAGCCCAACGTCGATTAGCCCGCGTTTGCACCTGCTGCATGAAAACAACATCAATACCTTCACCGATTATCGATTCATTCACCCAGAAGGTTCAGGGGAGTGGGAGGACAGTGTCTTTGAAACTCCACCTGCTGGTGCCATCGGTATTGAAGTACGCCCGGATGCCTATTTGATGGAGCGTTTACAAGAAGGTGGCTTTGGAGATTTTGGGGAAGAGCCCCGAGAATTCGATATCTAACACAAACCAAAAGGTGGGTCCTAGCAAAAGCTAGGACCCACCTTTTAATTGTTCACTTTAGAACTTGTTAGCACGCTCGGTGTGTGCCATGGACAGAACGTCGAGACGCTTGTCCAGTTCTTCTTCGGTGAGCTTTTCGCCATCAACAAAGCCGAGATCGATAACGGTCTGGCGGATGGTCTTGCCTTCCTTCAGCGCGGTCTTTGCGACCTTAGCTGCAGCTTCATATCCGATTGCGGAGTTCAGCGGGGTAACGATGGAAGGTGAAGACTCAGCGAGGTTCTTCATGTGCTCTTCGTTTGGCTCGATGCCATCAACCAGGCGGGTTGCAAAGACGCGAGCGGTATTAGCCAGCAGGCGAGCAGATTCGAGAACGTTGCGAGCCATCACTGGGATGAAGACGTTGAGCTCGAACTGACCCTGGGTGCCAGCGAAGCCAACGGCTGCATCGTTGCCGATAACCTGAGCGGAAACCTGGGTTGCGGTCTCGCACAGAACTGGGTTGACCTTGCCTGGCATGATGGAAGAGCCTGGCTGCAGGTCTGGGAGACGGATCTCGCCAAGGCCGGTCAGTGGGCCGGAGCCCATGAGGCGGATGTCGTTAGCGATCTTGTAGAAGGAAACCGCAACAACGCGCATTGCGCCGGAGAACTCAACAAGAGCGTCACGGGCAGCCTGTGCCTCGAAGTGGTTTTCAGCTTCCTTGAGCTGCTCCACACCGGTGAGCTTGATGAGCTCTGCAACAACCTGACCGCCGAATTCTGCGGAGGTGTTGATGCCGGTACCTGCTGCGGTACCACCAATTGCAAGCTCGCCGAGGCGAGGAAGGGTTGCTTCAATGCGCTCGATACCAAGCTGGATCTGGCGAGCGTAGCCGCCGAATTCCTGGCCGAGGGTAACTGGGACAGCGTCCATAAGGTGGGTGCGTCCGGACTTAACAACCTCAGACCACGCGGTTGCCTTCTTAGCCAAGGACTCGTGCAGCACCTTCAGGCCTGGGATGAGGTCATTAACAGCAGCTTCGGTAGCAGCAACGTGGGTTGCGGTTGGGAAGGTGTCGTTAGAGGACTGGCCCATGTTGACGTGGTCATTTGGGTGAACCTCAACGCCATTAGCCTTTGCGATAGAAGCAATGACTTCGTTGGTGTTCATGTTGGAAGAGGTGCCGGAACCGGTCTGGAAGACGTCGATTGGGAACTCTGCATCGTGCTTGCCGGATGCGATCTCCTTGCCAGCTGCGATAATGGCATCGGCCTTCTCTGCGTCGAGAGCTCCGGTGTCCTTATTAACCTGCGCACAGGCTGCCTTGAGCAGACCCATTGCGCGGATCTGTGCGGATTCCAAACCACGACCTGAAATAGGGAAGTTCTCCACGGCGCGCTGAGTCTGTGCTTGCCACAGTGCCTTTGCCGGGACCTTCACTTCACCCATGGTGTCGTGTTCAATACGGAATTCCTGCTCGGTCATGAAATCACTCATTTCTTACTGAGAGTTAAATACGGCTGTCCCAAGCTTACCCTCACCTTTAGTGATCCACATTGGCCTCCCCCATAAATGTGGCATATCTCTTTAGGTGGGGGTAAGGGGTAAAAACGACAACCTCTAAAAAATAAAGGACAGCGCTCCAAAAGTGGAGTCACTGTCCTTTAAAAGTGGGGGTTAAGACTAGTTGCTCTTGCGGACGGTTTCCATAGCTTTGGTCCAAACAACAACCTGCTCAAGCATGGCGTCAACGGTGGTTGCGCTCTGCTCGGTTGGCTTGAAGGTTGGGTACTCGAAGTCGGTGAAAAGGCCAAACATGCCGGTCTTCTGAACGTGTGCAATCTGCAGCTCGGAGAGGATTCCACGCAGGTGCTCGGTTGCACGAACACCGGAAGCGGAACCGTAACCAACGATGCCGGCAGCCTTGTTGTTCCACTCTGCGGAGAGGAAGGAAAGGGCTGCTGGGATGGAGTGGTTGTACTCGCCGGTGACAAAGATGAAGCCGTCGAATTCAGCAATCTTTGCAGCCCAAGCCTTGGTGTGCTCGTTGCTGTACTGGCCGTAACCTGCTGGCAATGCCTCATCAAGCAGTGGGAAGTTGAAGTCAGCGATGTCGACCAACTCATACTCTGCATCGTTGCGCTGGGTAGCGCGATCGAGGACCCACTTTGCAACGTCAAGGTTGACGCGGCCTGGGCGGGTGGTGCCGGTGATGATAGCGATCTTGCTCATGATTTCTCCTTATATTCGCTCTATGTTGACATGTCAACAATTGATATGGAAAGTATAAATTAACTTTCCGTAGCACGCAAATTTTTTCAAAAATGCGCTGTGAACTGCATAAATGGCGAGCTGATGATCCGTCTTCCATTCATGCTGAATGTTCTCCTTGTTGCCCCCGGTACGGCTTCCTTAGAGTAGACCGCAATCTAGACAAAGATGTCTATTTTGAAAAAGGAGTTTAATTAATGACTACGTCCAACCAGGAACAACAAGTAGACCGCAAGGTCTTGTTCAACGCTTTTGATATGAACTGCGTTGTCCACCAATCACCCGGGTTGTGGACCCACCCAGATGACCGAGCTCGCGACTATAACACCATCGACTATTGGGTAAACCTCGCCCAAACCCTGGAAAAGGGACTATTCGACGGCCTTTTCATCGCTGACGTTTTGGGAACTTACGACGTCTACGGTTCCAGCAATGAAGCAGCACTGAGCGCTGGTGCCCAAGTTCCAGTCAACGATCCCATCCTTCTGGTCTCGGCAATGGCACATGCCACCAAGAACCTGGGCTTTGGTATCACCGCAGGCACTGCCTATGAGCACCCTTATCCGTTTGCGCGTCGCCTGGCCACGCTGGATCACCTGACCAAGGGTCGTGTGGGCTGGAATGTTGTTACTGGATACCTGCCCTCAGCTGCACAAAACCTGGGCGATACCGATCAGCTTCCGCACGATGAGCGCTACAACAAAGCCGATGAATACCTTGAAGTTGTCTACAAGCTACTCGAAGGCTCTTGGGAAGATGACGCCGTTCAAAATAACACTGAAACCGGTGTATTTACAGATCCGGCCAAGGTTCATGCCATTAACCACCACGGCAAATACTTTGATGTCCCAGGCATTGCCATCACTGAGCCCAGTGTGCAGCGCACCCCGATGATCTACCAAGCTGGTGCATCACCGCGCGGACTAAAATTCGCCGGCGAAAATGCAGAGGCAGTGTTTATTAACTCCAATACTGTTGCCGGCATGAAGAATACGGTGGCAAAGATCCGTGCAGCGGCAGAAGCTGCCGGCCGCGATCCTCACTCCATCAAGATTTTCGCCATGCAGACCATTATTACCGGCGCCACCGAAGCTGACGCGGCCGAAAAATTAGCAGAATTTAGCCAATATATTGATCCAGTTGGTGGCCTCACCCTCATGTCTGGATGGACCGGTGCAGACCTCTCCCAGTACGAACTGGATGAGCCCATTACCAATATCGAGTCCAACGCCATTCAGTCCACCGCTGCCACCATTAGTAATGGCACTGGCGAAGGCGCCTGGACTGTGAGCAAGCTAGGCGAAGCAACAGGCATCGGCGGTTTTGGTCCCGTCATCGTTGGCTCTGGCGCCAATGTGGCTGCAGAACTTGCACGCATCCAAGACGTCACCGATGTTGATGGCTTCAACTTGGCCTATGCCATCACCCCTGGAACCTTTGAAGACATTGTCGAATTTGTGGTTCCTGAGCTGCAAAAACTTGGCCGTTATAAGACGGAATACGCACCGGGTTCCCTGCGCAACAAGCTCTTTGGCCAAGGCGATCGCCTTGATGAATCTCACCGCGGTGCCTCCTATCGCCTGGGCGCTAAGAACTCCACTGCCACCACTGATCTCACCTCTATTTCTGCACAACTCGTCTCTCAGGGAGCTAACTCATGACCACACCGCAAGAAATCATCGATAATCTCAAGCCTGTTTTTGCTGAGATCGCAGCAACTGCTGCTCAGCGCGAAGTAGATCGCGAATTCAGCCGCGAGTTCGCCGCGCAGCTTAGTGCGGGTGGATTCACCAAGCTGCGCGTTCCGCAGGAATTTGGCGGTCTGGGCTTTAGCTTGACAGAAGCTTTTGAAGTACTTGTTGCTCTAGCCAAGGCTGATTCAAATATTGCCCAGGGCCTGCGTCCGCACTTCTTGGCGGTGGAAAGTCTCTTGACAGCGCCGGATTCGGAACACCGCAGCAAGTGGCTAAGAAAAATCGCCGAGGAAGGCGTGGTCATTGGCAATGCGCTCACAGAGGTGGGCAATAATCCAGGGGAGCTCAAAACCCAGATCCGCCCAGAGCGTGACCACTATGTGCTCTCAGGCACCAAGTTTTATAGCACTGGAAGCCTATACGCGGACTGGATTCAAGTCCACGCCCTAGATGAGGAGGGTAAAGATGTTTTCTCCTTTGTTGATCGTGATGCCTCAGGTGTGGTCCTGGTGGACGATTGGGACGGATTCGGACAGCAGCTTTCTGCCTCCGGCACCAGCTTTTTTGAGAGGGTGGTAGTAGATCCCCTCGATATCGCCGTCCGCGATTACACTGCCCCCAGCCCATTCCAGGCGCTTGCGCAGTCCCACCACCTCTCCACCTTGACCGGAATTTCGCAGGCCATTACCCGCGACACGGTGAATTATGTGCAAAACCGCACCCGCATCTTCAGCCATGGCAGTGGGGAATTACCCCGCTTTGATCCGCAGGTACAGCAGGTCGTTGGCGAGGTTAAAGCGAAGTCCTATGCCGTGGAGAAAATTTTCTACGGTTTTGTTCAAGAGCTGGATCTTGTCGTCGATAAGGCACAAGCCGCAACTGTCAGCGAGGCTGAGCTTTCGCAGATCGACCTCAGCGCCTACCAAGCCCAGCTTTCAATAGCACCTTTGGTGCTATCTCAGGCCACTGAGGCCTTTGAGGTCGGTGGCGCCTCCGCGGCGTCAAAGAAGTTGGGCCTGGATCGGCACTGGCGCAACGCCCGCGTGCTAGCCAACCACAACCCCATTATTTATCGTGCGCGCTTGCTTGGCGCGGACGCCCTCAACGGTGGCCACGTGGCCTCCCAGTACACGATCGGATCAGTATCATGAGCAAAGAGATTTCAAATAACTACGCACCTGTCCTCGAAAAAATTCGAAAGGGCGCAGGAGCCCGGGAACTTCAGCGCAAGCTCCCCGTGGCTGAGATTAAAGATCTGGTAGCACTAGGTTTTGCAGGCCTGCGGGTACCAACAGAATTTGGCGGCGCTGGTGCCTCTCTGGAAAGTGTGGTGGAGCTGCTGGTGGAAATCGCCACCGCAGATTCCAACATTGCGCAGGCTTTGCGCGGACATTTTGCCTTTGTGGAGTTGCTGCTGGAAGCTCCGGAAAGCGAATTCCGCAGCCATTGGCTTAAAGAGGTCGCCTCCGGCAAGTTGGTGGGCAATGCCGAAAGTGAAAAGCGCGGCGTTTATGGCGATCCGCACACCTTTATTGATGAGGTGGAGGGCGATAACGGCACCATCTTTGTCCTCAATGGCACCAAGTTTTATACCACCGGCACCTATTTTGCCGATTACACCTGGACCACCGCACTCCTGCGCAGCCTCAATGGCGAAGAAACCCTGGTCAGCCTTCCTGTTGACCTCAGCGCGCCGGGAGTTGAGGTGATTGATGATTGGAATGGCTTTGGCCAAAAGCTCACCGCATCTGGAACCACCACTTTTAAAGACGTGGAAGTTGATCAGCGCTGGATCATTCCGCGCACCGATACTCCCACCCTTGTGTGGTCATATCTGCAGCTCAACCTACTTACGGTGCTAGTGGGCAGCGCACAGGCAGCAGTAAATGAGGTGGTCACCCGCGCACTTTCCTCCACCCGCAACGCCTGGAACCCGGGTGTGGAACACCGTAGCGATCCCGCAGCCACCCTGGCCATCGGCGATGCCCAGAGCCGAGTCACTGTGATTCGCGGAGCGCTTATCGACGCCTCCCGCCGCGTGGCAGATGCCGCTGCGGTGGCAACCCCTGAGGCCTTCAACGAGGCTGACGCCGTAGTGGCAGCACTCTGGCCCATTGTCTCGGAGCAGGCTTTGGTGGTTACCTCCTCAGTATTTGATGCGGTTGGCGCCTCCGCTGTGGCTCAGGATCATGCCATCGACCGCCATTGGCGAAATGTCCGCACCGTCTCCTCCAATAACCCAGTGTTCCTAGCCAAGAACGCAGTGGGGGAGTACGCCCTCAACGGCACCCCAGTTGGCACGAATATTGGCAAGGCTTTGCAGCGTCCCGTGGCGCTGAGCAGCTAAAAATCTGCGCAATTGAGGTCCCCGCATGCTTTGGCGTGTGGGGACCTTCTGCATTTTCGGCCCATTTACAGAGGTATTTTTTCCAGCCTGGTTATATCCGTTGAGGAAAATATAGACAATGTAGTCTACTTTAGGGATGACTGAACATAACCCCATCACTTTGCACTGGTTCCTGCCCACCTATGGAGACTCCCGCGGAATTACTGCCGGTGGACACGGATCTGGATTCCTCACCGGCAGCCGTCCCGCAGACCTGGATTACCTCACCCAAATCGCATTAGCCGCAGAACACAATGGCTTTGAATCTGTGCTTACTCCCACTGGCCTGTGGTGTGAGGATGCTTGGATCACCACCGCAGCTCTTATTTCTCGTACCTCAAAACTAAAATTCTTGGTTGCTATTCGCCCTGGTCAGGTAAGCCCCACGATCATTGCCCAGCAGGGTGCCGCCTTCCAAAAATTCTCCGATAATCGTCTGCTAGTTAACGTAGTTGTGGGCGGCGAAGACCATGAACAGCGCGCCTTTGCTGATTATTCTTCCAAGGAAGAGCGCTACCACAAGGCCGATGAGACCTTGGAGATTATCGATCACCTCTGGTCCAGCCCTGAGCCACTGAATTTCCAGGGCGAATTCTTAAGCGTTGATGATGCCGTGCTGAAGGAACAGCCTGAGGTCTCCCCACCGATTTACTTTGGTGGCTCCTCCCAACTGGGCATTGAAATTGCAGCTCGTCGTGCCAATGTGTACCTCACCTGGGGCGAGCCTGCGGAAAAGGTTTCAGAAAAACTCGATCGAGTGCGCGCCGTAGCAGCGCAAAACCAGCGCGAGCTGGACTATGGCATTCGCCTGCATATCATTGCCCGCGAGACCGAGGCAGAAGCCTGGGAGGTAGCCCAGCGTCTGCTTGATCAACTTGATCCGGAAGAGGTTGCGCGCATCCAGGCTGGTTTGGCTCGCTCACAGTCCGAAGGTCAGCGTCGCATGACCGAACTCCACGGTCAGGGCTCTGCTTTTAGCGCTGGTGCCGGTGCCCGCACCCTCGAAATCGCGCCAAATCTGTGGGCTGGTGTGGGGCTTGTGCGCGGTGGCGCTGGAACTGCGCTGGTGGGTTCTTATGAGCAGGTGGCACAAACAATTTTGCGTTATCGAGACATCGGGTTGGACCACTTCATTCTCTCCGGCTACCCACACCTGGAGGAAACCTATCACGTTGGAGAAGGCGTGGTACCTGAGCTGCTCAAACTCGGTGTGGCCGTGAAAAACCACGAGAATCGCCGTTCGGCAAAAGTGGCAACCCCCTTTATCTCCCGATGACCCCGGCGCTTTTCGACGCCGCTCAGCAGGTAGCCTCCCGCTTCACCACAGCGGGCATTAGCGCCGCAGTAGTAGCGCTTAAAGAATCTGGATTATTGGCAGCCCATGTACCGGCCAGGCTGGGCGGACCGGAATTGGCGCTTTCAGAAATCGCAGAAATCACCCGCATCCTGGCAATAGCTGATGGTTCTTTGGCGCAGATCCCTCAAAGCCACTTCACCTTTAGCTGCTGGCTTTTTATGGGCGATCACCCAGACCAAGAAGAACTATGGGCCAAGCGACTTTTGGGTGGTGCCCTTATTGCTAATGCTCAGGCTGAATTTGAACCACTCACGCTGCAGGATGGCCGCCTAAATGGAGTGAAGAAGTGGTGTACCGGATCAACCTGGGCTGATTATCTGGCGGTGACGGTGCGTTCCGATGATCTGGGTGTATTTATTCCTGCCGATGCTCGCGGCGTGCGCATTATTGATGATTGGCGTGGCTTAGGCCAGCAGGGCACCGGTTCTGGAACCATTAAATTTGAACAGGTGGCTGTGGACCTCACCTATAGTCGAGCGCACGCCCTGGCACTGCCGGCTTATGGTGCCTTTGCATACTGCTATTGACGCTGGGATTATGCGTGCTGTGGTGGATGAAACCACCAGGCGCGTGAAATCCGATGATCGGCTGGTGTATTTCCAATCGGGCGAATTAGTGCAGCAGGCCTGGGTTGCAGAAGCAGCACTTGCTCAGGCAGCACGCGGGGTTGATGGGGTAGTGGCAGGTGAGGTAGATGCGCAAGCAGCGGCTTTAGGGGTGGCTGCTGCGAGATCGTGGATCGCTAAAGCAGCGGTGGAGGTGGCCTCTGGAAGATATGAACTCTTAGGCGCTTCTCAAGCCACTCAAGATAGTGGGATGGATATTTTCTGGCGTGATCTGCGTACCCATACCTTGCATGATAAGCGCCGGGAAAAGCTGGAAATCTTGGGCAAAACCGCAATTAGTGGGGAGCTTTCACAGCTTGGAACCAAGATGTAGACCACTTGGTCTAAACATGAAATCGCTTTGAACTGGGTCAATGGGACTTCTTTTCACGTTGGAAGGAATGGTAGGCCAGATCGTAGACTACATGGTCTACTTAGTTCATGACTTCAACACATGTTTCCGTAACCGACCTTCGCACTGTTCTCCGCAACGTGCCCACACCAGTTGCTTTTATCGCTACTCACACCGAAGTGCCTCGCGGCATGGTTGTTGGCACCTTCGTCAGCATTAGCTTGGATCCACCACTCGTGGGAGTATTCCTGCAGAAATCTTCTTCTTCCTGGCCTGAAATTGAGCGCGCTTTAGTGACTGGTCAAGAATTAGGAATTTCCCTGCTCGGTGCTCAGCATGCAGATCAGGTTCGTAAATTAGCTGGCCCTGCTGAGCAGCGTTTTGAAAACCTTGAGTGGTTCGGCACCAGCGGGGGAGCAATTCACCTGCATGGCGCCGATGCTACCTTGACTACCAGGCTTAATGATCTTCAAGATATTGGCGATCACTACTTCGCAGTTTTAGAGGTCGCACATGCAGCAACCGATGCTGATAATTCTTCGGCTTTGGTATTCCACCGCTCCCGCGTGAGCTCGCTTTAGTCCAAGATCCACAAAGCCCTCTGCGGAAAAATTTTTCCGCAGAGGGCTTTAACTATATGTAGCTACTTTCGGCGCAGCCTTCCAAACTTCCGCTGGAAGGCGACGTCGAAAAGCGTGGTTTTTTAAGAATTGCGGGTGTAGTCAACCACGGAGTATTCCTGCAGCTTTGCCAGCTGGTGGACGGACTCAATGTGGCGGATGGTGCCGGACTTGGAACGCATAACCAGGGAACGAGTGGTAGCGCCATTGGCGCGGTAGGAAACGCCGCGCAGCATATCGCCGTTGGTCACACCGGTTGCCACGAAGTAGCAGTTCTCGGAGCGCACGAGGTCATTGGTGTGCAGCACCTTGCCGAGCTCGAGGCCAGCGTCATAAGCCTTCTGGCGCTCAAAATCATTCATTGGAGCCAGGATGCCCTGGATTTCGCCGCCCATGCACTTCATAGCGCAAGCGGTGATAATTCCTTCAGGAGTTCCGCCGGTACCCATCATCATATCCACGGAGTTGGAGTCCTGAGCTGCAGCAACAGCACCTGCAACGTCGCCATCAGAGATCAAACGAACCTTGGCGCCAGCGCGGCGGATATCGGCAATGAGCTCGATGTGGCGAGGACGGTCAAGAACCATGACGGTCACGTCGGAAGGGTTAACGCCCTTGGCCTTAGCCACTGCGTTGATGTTGTGGGAAACAGGAGCTTCGATATCAACCTTGCCAGCAGCGTCGCGGCCGACAGCCAGCTTCTTCATGTAGAACACAGCGGAAGGGTCGTACATGGAACCGCGCTCAGCAGCTGCCAATACGGAAATTGCGTTGGGGCGACCTTCGGCCATCAAGGTGGTGCCATCAACTGGGTCAACAGCGATATCAACCTCAGCGCCGAGGCCGTTTCCTACCTCTTCGCCGTTGTAGAGCATTGGGGCTTCATCTTTTTCGCCTTCGCCGATAACAACGACGCCCTTCATGGCTACAGAGTTAATGAGGCTGCGCATAGCGTCAACAGCGGCGCCGTCACCCTCATTTTTCATTCCGCGACCAACCCAGCGGCCGGAAGCAAGTGCTGCAGCTTCGGTGACGCGCACCAATTCCATGGCGAGGTTACGATCCGGCAATTCGGGGTGCTTAGCGTTCATAAAAAGAGCCTCCTGAGGGCACTGAAGTTGTTCTAGCTGGGCATTTAGCGTCCGATACTGGAGTTAAATTTACCAAGCCGCAAAGGGTTAAAACAGTAAAAAGATGAGTTTGGGTGGCGCGAGCGTAACTTTTGCCAACCACACCTTCCATTGTTGCACTTTTTGCTGTCTGGATATGGTTTTTGGGCACCCAAAAGGGGGGCTTTGGCTTAACTCATTTAAGTCATGCCATACTAACTAGGTGGCTGAGAAACGACCGAAGATATTTGAGGGCAGTAGGGACATCTTCCTCTCGCTCGTAGTTTCTGGAATTATCATGGTCCTGGCGGTGAGTTTCACAGGCATGTGTTCTTTTAATACCGGGACCCCGGAAAATGGGCAGGTGCCTGAGGTCGATGCCTCCACATTTATGTCCATGGAGGCGCGTTCCATGAGTGACCACGCCACCCGTTTGCCGGCGACCCCGGAAGGTTGGGTTACCAACTCCGCACGTCGCACCATGGTTGATGACACCCCAGCTTCAGTGGTGGGATATGTCACCACCGACGGCGGCTATATTCAAATGACTCAAACCGGCGAGAATGTTGCGGACGCCGTTGCAGGTTATGACGATCGCTGGCGAGATCCCGCCTCCACCTATGACCTCAATGGGCAGGAGATTTCCATTTATTCTTCTACCGAGGATGAGGTGCGAGATCTTCGCGTCATGGATTTGGGTGATGAACGCGTCATCGTTACAGGTGCTGCCACCGATGAAGAATTTAACGAGCTACTCACTGCAGTCGCCGAATCTGATCCGCTGCCTACAAACTAAAAAATGCTTTTCGACGTGCACCTGCCTCAGCACCTGAGGCAGGTGCTTTTTTCGGCGTTATGTTCGAGGACTTCACAAACTTGGAAAGCCCATGTCCTGGGCGCCCACTAGGGTGTTCAACTATGACATCCCACATCTCTTCAGACCGCATTATTGACCGCAGCCGCGGCGTGTTATTAGGCCAGCTTATTGGCGATAGCTTGGGAAGTTTGGTGGAGTTTCAAACAGCTTTCGAAATCACGAAGGTATATCCAGCTGGGGTTCGTGACTTGGCAGCCGGTGGACCTTTTAATTTGGACGCCGGTCAGCCCACCGATGATTCCGAAATGGCGCTAACTCTGGCTCGTAGTTTGCGGGCTGTGGGAGATTACGATCCGCTGGAGGTGCATGAATCCTATGTGGAATGGGCACTTTCTGAGCCTTTTGATATTGGGCAAACCACCTTCTCCGCACTGCGACGTGATGAGCTCTCGATGGAATCACAAGCAAATGGGGCATTGATGCGCGTTTCTCCCATTGCCATTGCCTTTGCCGGTGATCCGCTAGGAGCGTCCCGGGCAGCACTACTGGATGCTGCGATGACCCACCCCAACACCATTTGTCTAGAAATTAATGCGCTTTTTGCAGGTGTACTTTCTGAGGCAATTACCTCAGAGTGGGATGCTGCCCGCACCTTTGCGGAGTTTGAAAACCGCGCTACGCCTGATTTAGCAGAGCTCATCAGTGTGGCCAAGGAAGTGCCTCCCACTGACTTTATGACGCACCAAGGTTGGGTAAAGATTGCCTTCCACAATGCTCTCTTTGAACTCGCCAACGGCGAAAGCTTTGAAGAGTCTTTGGTTCGTACAGTGGGTCGTGGAGGAGATACTGATACCAATGCGGCCATTGCCGGCGCCTTGCTCGGTGGGATTTATGGACTCTCCGCTATGAATCGAGAATGGGTTGGTACTGTGCTTTCCTGCAGGCCAGATGCAGATTCCCGTCGGCCTCGTCCTGAGCAGTACTGGCCTGGGGATGCAATTGAGCTTGCGGATAGCCTTTTAGCATTAGAAAAACCTAATTTCTAAAGCCCTGCGCATTCTTGGAGTTTGCCCTAAAATGGTGTTTCTAGCTGGGGTTAGAAGCAGTTTCGAGGCGTTCTGGATTTCGCCCTCATTTTGATAGTGGGGGTAAGGGGGAGCAAATTCAGAAGATTTGCTCAAAATATGGCGCTCAGTATTTCCTAGTGATAATTTAATACATGATTTCTAAAGGACACCGCTTTGCTTGTTGGCTGAATTTGGAGCTCTTTGATTCATTTTGGGTCTCAAGGGAAAGAAATAAGGACCTTTTTATGGCTAAAACTCAGCTATTATCTGCCCGCTGGTTAACCAGAGCATTCACCTCACTATTTCTAGTGGTGGTTTTTGTCCTCGCTCAGGTAATGCCAGGAATTGGTTTATTAACTCCACCTGCAGCTAATGCGCAAACTGGCGCAAGTTGTCACTATCGCGTCAGTGGTTACCTCGATACCTCACTGTGCTGGATCGAATTAACCACTATTAATAAAACCAGTGCCGGTGCAGCTAACGGACAGAGGGTTACGATCCAGATTGATAGCACCCACACCATGAGCTTCACGGTGAAATACAATCAGGGAAATACTTTTCCTGGCAGCATCATCGGCAATGTGATCACCAAGGCGCTTCCCCTGTGGAGTGGTGGCGTTATGGGAAACACCATTAATGGCACCACCTATTACAAGGCTCCAACGGGAGTGCCGGCGTCTACTCCAATGGCCTTTTATTCATCTGGCATTTCGGGCACCAACCAGGTAAATCCCCAGGTTGAGCTGCGCGATATTGTAGTGAGAAATTCTAGTGGCTTTTCCCCAAGCTTCGGCATGGTGATCGCTGATGCAGAGTCAACAAACTCAGGTGAAAATATCACCATGCTTTCCGATACTGGAGTTTCTGTACTCGGAAAGTTCACACCTTCTGGTTATACGGCTCCTTGCGCGAATAATGGCCCATCAACGGTAACCGGTACCGGTGGTTCAGCAGGCGTTGCAATGAGCGGTTTGCGCTGTAATGGTATCGCCGGAAATGTTGGCATGCTCTTGGGACAGTCCACCAATCCAACCAATATCAAAGTGGAACTTAATTCACCTACTGGTGGTCTCCAGGGAGTTTCCTTCGCAGTATTGATGGGTGGAGCCAAAGGTACGGTTGCAACCGATCAGAAAGCTGATCAAGGTTTGACCACCAAGACTAATTTCAACATGGAAATGGCTATTGGCGGTGTAGCTCTTGGTTCCACTGTTACTACCACCGGAACTGCGGTTTCTTCTACTTCGGGAACATTCCTTCTGGATTCCACCAGAAAAACGGTGACCTTTAAATCCACGCCAACTACTAACGTATCCACCGCATGGTTGCGGTATACTCCAACGTGGACTTGCACAGTCACTGGATCAACTGGCACAACTGTCTCGCGGACCCCGACCATTACGCAAGTGGGGAATACCTCACAGGCCGGTGTGACAGTCAATGCTGGTGAAACCGCCAATTGTGATGTTCTCTGGGTAAGTAAGTTTGACCTAAATGCCACACTTGATCTGGGCAAATTTGTCATCGGTAGTGCTTCCACTTACAGTCCGCCTGCGGGAACGGCCTATACCTTGGCTTATGTTTGTACCCCACCTACTGGATTCGCAGCTGCATATCCTGGATACACCGCTTTGACCGGCAGTGTTTCTGTCACTGATAACCAGCGCAAGACCGTTTCTGGCCTGCCTGTCGGCGCAAGCTGTGTGATCACCGAAACTTCTCCCTATACGGATAGAAGCACCAGCCTTGTTACTGGTTGGACTACTGCAACCACCAAGCCGACTACCACAACGGCGGCTGCTTCCCACACCGTAACTTTGGTCAGCGGTACCAATAGCGTTGCTGCCGTCAACCAGTACACCCCTGTAATGGGAGACTTGATAGTAACCAAACAAATCACCGGTACTGCGCGTAGTCAATTCCGCACCACCGCATTCCAAATTGAGTACCGTTGCCAAGACGATACTGCTGGCGTGTGGAAGCCAGTTAACCTCCCGGCCGTGGGCAGTGATGATACTGAAACGATCACCCTCAGTGGGGTTATTCCAGTGGGTAGAAATTGCCAGATTCGTGAGGTTAATCCGCCCACTGCAGCAAATACCAGCGCTGCCACAATCCAAGCAACCGTGGGAACCGGCACTGCTACCACCGTGACCGCTGGGCAATCGACTGCCTTCACCGTGCCAGTACCAACCACTGTGGGCGTTAAATCCTCCCAGCAGATTAAGTACGTCAATAAGTATGACTGGAACTCCGTTGCTGTGAGCCTGGCTAGCTCCAAGTTGGGTACCGCGCGTGACCTCTACACTGGCGATTTTGGCTATGACGTTGTCTGTACCCTCAATGGTGCCAATTCCTACCAAGGGATTGTGACTATTCCTGCAGCAAGTGTGGGCACGGGCTACTCCCTGACTAACTCCCAGGTCACTCCAACTGGTGCTGGCACCGGTAACCCTCAAACCTTCCAGGCTCCTCCGGGATCCTTGTGCAAGGTTACTTTGAGGGCCCCTGCGAGCACTGCAATTGCAGCACTTGCGCCAACCGGTGGACCTTCTACCATTAACCGTGAGCCCTATACCTATTTCTTGGACAACAACGGAAATACCCGCGTATCTACCTCCGGTACAGCTGCAGATGGATCCACCAATATGACTACTAATGGAGTAAGCCTCAATGGCAGCACCATTAACGTCGGCGGGACAGTAGGAGATGCTTGGAAGACTCACTCCTATAGCTTCGTGGTTCCTGCACCTGTGGATTCTCCAACGGCTCCGGTCTACCGGGTTTCTGCAGCTCATGTCTACAACCTGGATGCCCGAGATGTGATCGTAAACAAGGTTGTCCAGCCGGAAAGTGTTGATGCGGGCAATTTCAACTTCACCTATACCTGCGGGCCAGCAAATAACCCCAGTGCATCCGGAACTGCCACCATCGCTGACGGTGAGAACTTCACCATCAAGCAGGTTCCAGTCAATTCCAGCTGTTCAGTGTCTGAGGATCTTGGTGATAACCAAGCAGGACCAATTACCTCTTGGGCAACAGGAGCACCAGGAGCTAATCCAGCCACTGCGCTGCCAGGTGAAATTGTGGCAACTACTGACGGCCCTGCCTCTCGCACCACCTTTAGCGTGCCAACGACTGCAGTTAGTGACACCACCACTACCGCCTGGCAGGTAACTGCCACCAACCGTTATGCCGTAATTGATGTGGAAAAGACCATCACTGGTGGCGGGGTATCCAGTGGGCAAAATACTCCACTTGATACGGCGGTGTTGGGCACAGACCAAACATCTATGACCATCACCTATACCGTGACAAACAATGGACCATTTGCTTTTAAGGAGTTTGTACTTTCCGATCCAAGTCTGCAGGGCTACACCCTTACCACAGTAAATGGACAACCAGTCACGCTTGGCACTGATGGTCGTCTAAACGGACTGAACTGTGCTCAAACTACTTCACTGGAACCCGGCGCAAGTATTACCTGCCAGGTTATCGCACAGCTAGAAGCAGATACTGCGGTTAATTACCGAGGAGCTGTGAATGTCATCGGTTATGTTGATGCAGCTGCTGGTCGTGGACTCCAAGCAACAGATGAAGATACCTTCGGTGCGCTCCGAATGCCTGCTGCAGTGTTCGGCCTACCAATAACTGGTGGCTTGGGTGTCTGGGGCATCCTCGGTGGAGGTGCCATCCTGCTGCTACTCGGTGGCCTTGGATACTTCTGGATGAAGAAGCGCGATAGCGATAGCTAACTCCTAAAACACGAGGAGAAAATACAAAGAGGGCGACAATAACTGTCGCCCTCTTTTTCCTATTAAATGGTTGCCTTATTCTCCAGCAGCGGAGTTAAGTGCTTGCTCAACGCGCTTGGAAGCGCCAGCAAGGTGTTCTTCGCAGCGCTTAGCCAAAGCCTCGCCACGTTCCCAGTACTTCAAAGATTCATCAAGGCCCATCTGGCCAAGTTCGAGGATCTTGACAATCTCCACCAATTCATCGCGGGCGCGCTCATAGGACAGGGTTTCTACCGGCTCAAAGGCAGTTGCTCCGGTGCCAGCTCCGATTACATTAGGGTTGCTCATGGTTTTAGTCTCCTTATAAAAGTGTCTTAGTTGGCGGGCTGGGTGCCCATGCTTGCAGCAGTAATGGATCCATCGGCAACGCGGATGCGCAACTGGCTGCCAGGTGGGGATTGTTCAATGCTGGTCACAACCTCTGCTTCGCTACCATCTCGGGGAATTACCTGGACCACGGCATATCCACGGGCCAAGGTGGCTGAAGGCCCCAGCGCAGAAACCTGAGCTCTTAAAGCGGTAACCCAGGCCTGTTCGGTGCGCAGCAGATGGGTAATATCGCGGCGCATCAAGTTGCGGGCGCGCTCAACTTCTTCTTGGCGGCGCACAATCGGTGAGAGGGGATCGGCCAATACAGGTCGGGAACGCAATGCCGAAAGGGCTTGGTGTTCGCGCAGTACCCAACCACGCAGCGCTGCAGCAGAGCGTTCACGTAGCTGTGCAATAAGCAGGCGTTGCTCGGCCACATCGGGAACTACTCGCTTGGCAGCATCGGTGGGGGTAGCAGCGCGCAGATCAGCTACGTTGTCCAGAACTGGGGTATCGGGTTCATGGCCAATGGCTGATACCACGGGGGTATGTGCAGCGGCCACCGCACGCTGCAGGGCTTCCTCAGAGAAGGGGAGGAGATCCTCAACTGAGCCACCGCCACGAGCAATGATGATCACATCTACTTCGGGGTCATTGTCTAGTACTCCGAGAGCTTCAATAATTTCAGGTACTGCCGTGGCACCCTGAACGGCAGTGTTAATCACGTGGAACTGCACTTCTGGCCAACGATCTTTGGCCACACTGAGAACGTCCCTTTCAGCTGCTGATCCGCGTCCGGTAATCAAGCCAATACGATGGGGCAAAAAGGGCAAGGCCTTCTTGCGGGAGACGTCGAAAAGCCCCTCGGCGGCCAGCCGTTTGCGCAGCTCCTCGATGCGGGCAAGCAGTTCACCGATGCCCACCGGCCTAATATCAGTGACCCACAGGGAAAAGGTGCCGCGGCCGGCATAAAATGCCGGCTTGCCGTAGACGATGACGCGGTCGCCATCTTTGAGGGGCGTGGGGCGGTTCCTGATAATTTCGGTGGGGCAGGTCAGCTGTACCGAGACCTCTTGTTCCACATCTCTTAGGGTGAGATAGGAGAGTTTCCAATTGGGCTTCACATTGATTTGGGCCAATTGCCCCTCAACCCACAGATGGCCGAGTCTTTCGATCCAGCTTTTGACCTGATTATTTACTTCGCGTACGGGCCAGGGTGTTTCTGGTGTTGATTTAGCAGACGGCACAGCCTTGTGACCCTCCTTAATTTCCTTGCATAAAAGTGAATTCCCCCGCCTTTGGTGGGGTGGTTGACTTACCAGTCTAGGTGTTTGGGGTAAACCTTGGATACGCTGGGAGGTATGAGCTCACCTGTAATTAGCCCAGAAATTAAGACTGGAAAGAAGATCCTGCTGGCAGCCCCTCGCGGATACTGCGCCGGCGTGGATCGTGCCGTAGAAACTGTCGAGCGAGCGCTGGAAGAATATGGCGCTCCTGTTTATGTTCGTAAAGAGATCGTCCACAACCGTTATGTCGTAGATACCCTGGCAGAAAAGGGTGCCATCTTTGTTGATCAGGCATCTGATGCGCCAGAGGGTGCGAACATGGTGTTCTCTGCTCACGGCGTGAGCCCTGCAGTCCACGCTGAGGCTGCAGCCAAAAATATTAAGGCCATCGACGCCGCCTGCCCGCTGGTTACCAAGGTGCACAATGAGGTTAAGCGCTTTGATAAGCAAGGCTTCCACATTCTCTTCATCGGCCACCAAGGCCACGAAGAGGTGGAGGGAACCATGGGCCACTCCATCGAAAAGACCCACTTGGTTGATGGCGTAGCTGGTATTGATACCCTGCCTGAATTCCTCGCAGATGAGCCTAACTTGATCTGGCTCTCCCAGACCACCTTGTCGGTGGATGAGACCATGGAGATCGTGAAGGAGCTTAAGGCTAAGTACCCACAGCTGCAGGATCCTCCATCCGATGACATTTGTTATGCCACCCAGAACCGTCAGGTTGCAGTCAAGGCCATTGCCGAGCGCTGCGAGCTGATGATTGTGGTCGGTTCCAAGAACTCCTCCAACTCCGTTCGCCTGGTTGAGGTAGCCAAGCAAAATGGCGCCGACAACGCCTACCTGGTGGATTATGCCCGCGAAATCGATCCCGCTTGGTTCGAAGGCGTGGAGACCATCGGCATTTCTTCTGGTGCTTCCGTGCCTGAGATCCTGGTCCAGGGCGTAGTAGAGCGCCTCGCCGAGTTCGGCTACGACGACGTTGAGGAAGTCACCTCAGCAGCCGAGAAGATCGTCTTCGCCTTGCCTCGCGTTTTGCGCCACAAAGACTAAGCAAAAAGTCCCGCTTTTAAGCAGGACTTTTTCTAGCTATAAAGGTCGTCGTCTAGTGATCCACGGCGTCTAGGTGCTTGTCGACGTTCCCCTGCCTCAGGGCGTTGCGGTTGTTCACGGGGGCTCAACGTTTGCTGAGGCTGAACACGTGGCTTGGGGGCCACGACTGGACCTGGAGTAGGCGTAAAAGGAACTCCACGGGCAGCTTGTCGCTGTGCCACCTCTTGACGGCGCTGCTGGCTCTTGAGGATCAATTCATCAACAGTGACCTGCGTGCCGTCAGCGGCACCTTGAGCCCGTCGGCTGCGCACTCGGGTGGTTTGTGCTCGCGCGCGCCGGGCTGCCTTGGTATTAGCCTGATCTGCTTCTCTTTGTGCTCGACGAGTGCGCTCTTCTGTGGACTGCAGCTGCTGCTGATTTTTGCGCAAAAGTCGGATGCGAACGATCGCAATAATCGCGGCAACGGCGGTGACCAGCATCAAGGTGGGGAAAAACTGGGCTAGGGGATAAATCGCAGCCAGAATTTCAGTGGTCGATACACCGGGGGAATTACCGCTGGGTCCTTGTTGGGAGACAAACCAGGAAGTAAGGGGCGTAAAAATTCCAAACAAGATGGGAACGGAGGCCACCGTAATAAAAAGACCGCGGGCCTCGACCAACAAGGTGATGATGAGCGTGGCGATGATAAAAATCACCTGGTAAGGAGTGCCAATTTCGCCAAGTAGAAGGCTTAGGAGCAGTCCCGTAACAAGGGAAGCAAAAACCACTGCAGGTCCAGACCAGGTGGGCAATCCCACAAAGGGGGCATGCGATGTTGATCTGGAGCTTTTTCTCGGCGAAACGGATCCATGTGACACGTCTGATCACTTTACCGGTCAGGCGCTAAAAACCAGAGTTACCGCTCTTAATTTAAGATTAATCATTTATTTCGGCGTAGTTTATCGAAGGCTTGGGTGGTGATATTGCGTGCTGTGGAGAGTCGTTTTTTCAATGCGCTGCGGCGCAGTTCATCAAAATCAACCTCGGAGCGATCTCTTTCCACAAAGTCGGGCACGCTTAAATCATTGGCCTCAGCATGGGCAATGAGATGTTGGTAGTGGCGCTCGCGGAAAATTCCACCTTCGGCCTCCATATGACGGCCAGCTAATTGACCATAGGGGCTTTGATAATGCAGATCATCGGCAGATTTTTCACCGGCGCGTAGGGAAGTCATGTCCTGGAAATAACGGAAAGCCACCGCGATCATTGCAGCTACTGGAACCGCCAAGAAGGCACCAACAATTCCAAAGAGTGTGCCACCCACGGTTACCGACAACAACACAATGACCGGGTGCAGATTCATGGCCTTGGACTGCAACAGCGGGGAGAGAATATTTCCTTCAATCTGCTGCACCGCCACCACCAAAATCAGCACAAAGATTGCCTTGGTAAAACCGAGGGATACCAATGCCACCAGCACCGCGAGAGCGCCAGCGGTAAACGCACCAATGATCGGGATGAATCCGGCTACGAAGGTGATAACAGACAGTGCCAACGCCATTGGCACGCCAATGACCAAGAGTCCCAAACCGATAAAAACGGCATCAACTGCAGAAACCAAGGCCTGCGCACGCACAAATCCAGAAAGTGTTTTCCATGCGCGGGTGAGCAGTTCAGTGAGGTGCCAGCCAGAGGTTTCACCGACGATATGTCGGGCCCAGGGGAGGAACCGATGGCCGTCTTTAAGGAAGAAGAAGGTTAAGACCATCACCACACCTAAGGTGACAACCACGCTGGTGGCCATGCCGAGGCCGGAGAAAATTTCACCAGCAATGGCACCAGCTTGGTTTTGCATCCAGGTAGCTATCTCATTGAAGAAACTGTTGAGATCTTCAGAATTGAGGTTAAGCGGTGGACCTTGCAGCCACAGCTGGACGCTCAGGATACCTTCAAAGGCTTGGAAATAAAGGGCCTGGGATTGTCTGCCGATGCTTGGTGCAATCACCCAAAAAACCGCGCCGATGGCGGCAAAAAAGATACCGATGGTCAAAAATGCGGCAATTGCACTAGGGACTCCGTGTTGGCGCAGCCATTTATTAGGTGAGGACAACACCGTGCACAAAATCAGAGCCAGCGTAACTGGCAGGACTCCTTGCCAAAATTGGCCGAGGGTCCACCAACTGACATAGGCTGCAGCAGCAATGAACAGAATCCGCAGGCACCACATGGACAGGCTTCTGATGTAATCCGCGATGACAATTGACCTATCGATGCGGTCGATCGTGGAGTAGTTGCCCTCAGACTCCATGGGGTGAGCGGTTTTTCCTGACGCTTCTCCAGGCGTGCCAGTTATGGGGTTGTCTTTGCCTTGGCCGACAACACTTTCAAGTTCCTCTGGGAATTCATCCATCCTTGCCACAATTATCCATTCTGCCTGCAAAACATCGACAAAGGGAGAGACACTCCCAGAAGTGAAATTCTGGAAGTGTCTTTAGTCTATCTAGTGGCGATGGAATTCCTGATCAATGAGGACCTCATCGGTGGCATATGTGGAGGTGCCGAAGTCTCCAACGCTCTCATCAGGGGAACGTCTGAGGGCAATTGTGCTTAAGACCAATCCGCCCCAGATGATGAGGATAAACAACACCATCATGATAATTGCGGTAGTACTCATTACTTGGACTTCCCTTCGCTATCAAAGGCGACAACAGGATCATTGGATGCCCAACGGCGTGGGCGGTGCAACACGCGACGGAATTCAGGCTCCACACCGAAGTCAGAGCCGGGAGGGCCATCAACGAGGGTGCCCTGAGGCCATGGGATAAGCGGTCCGACGATAGCCAGAACCACAATGAGACCAATGACGCCCCAGCCATAAAGGCCATTTTGGAGCAGGGTGTATCCGCCATAAGGCTCATCAACCAGGGTGATTAACTCTTGGAGGAGGTTGTATCCCAGCACCAAGGTGGTGACGTTAACAACGCAGATACGCCACACGGTGTTGACCTTAAAGGAGGAGATTGCGTTGAGGTGGAGTGAGAACTCGTCAATACGGCGATAGATCCAATCAATGACAACCACAGCGATCAAGGCGATAGCCACGATGCCGATGTTGTTGGTGAACTTATCCATAATGTCCAAGGTGGCTAGACCAGAGGTGGTGGAGAAAAGGCCCAGGGACAAAACGGCCATGACTACACCGACGCTAATCGCTGCGCCCTTGCGGCTCATATTGAACTTATCTTTCACCGCAGAGATAACCACTTCCAAAAGTGAGAAGAGGGAAGTGAAACCTGCCAGGGTCAAGGTGGTGAAGAAAAGGAAACCGAAGAGCACACCAAAAGGCATTTGGTTGATGATCGTTGGGAAGGCTACGAAAGCCAGGCCGATGCCGGAGGTAGCGACCTCATCAACACCCACACCAGCGTTCTGAGCCATAAAGCCCAATGCGGCAAAGACACCGATACCTGCCAACACCTCGAAGGAAGAGTTAGCAAAGCCAGTGACCAAGCCAGTACCAGTGAGGTTGGTACGAGGCTTGAGATAGGAGGAGTAGGTCAGCATAATGCCGAAACCTACGGATAGAGAGAAGAAGATCTGGCCATAGGCGGCGATCCATACGGTGGGATCTTTAAGAGCTTCCCAGTTTGGGGTGAAGAGTGCATCAAGGCCAGCGGCTGCTCCAGGAAGGAACACTGCCTGGATAACCACAATGATGAAGATGATGACCAACACCGGCATGAAGATCATGTTGGCGCGGCCGATGCCCTTATCCACACCCACTGCGAGCACTGCAATGGCAGCAATCCAGACGATGAAAAGGGCGATGGCGATCTGCGGGACAATATCTAAGGAGAAAACAGCAGTTTCATCAAATTGCAGGAAGTCACTGAAGAAGTAGGTATCTGGATCAGAACCCCATGCCTTAGTGAAGGATTTCACGGCATAAAGACCAGCCCAGCCGATAATTGCCGCATAGTAAATGGTGATAAAGAAGGCGATTCCGACTTGGATCCAACCAATAGCTTCGGTTTGTTTTTTAAAACGCCGAAAAGCAAGGGGCGCTGAGCCCCGGTAACGGTGGCCGAGTGCGAAGTCCAAAAAGAGCAGCGGGATACCCGCAGTCAAAAGCGCAATCAAATAGGGGATGAGGAATGCTCCGCCGCCGTTGTCGTAGGCGACGTAGGGGAAACGCCAGATGTTTCCCAGGCCGACGGCGGAACCGATTGCCGCCAGAATAAAGACGGATCGGGAAGAGAAAACTTCGCGACGCTCAGCCTTTTGTGGAGTTGACATGTCAGGGTCTCCAGTCATACAACAGGAATATTAAAGTGCCCTTAGCGCGGAGCAATCCTTTATTGGGTTTGCGTCCTAACATTCCTTATCTCTTCCTATGGGTGGGGGAGAGGTGAGGCTATGGGATTTATTGGTTTAGATGAAATTAGCACATGGGTGTTTTGAATCACTATCTATCTATATGATCGGCGATTAAGTGGGGGTATTTAGCGCATTTAAGGCAGCCACCTTTTAGTAAATCCGCTCCGGTTGCTAGGATTGGTGGCCGTGACCCTTACTCTTGGAATTGTCGGTTTGCCCAACGTTGGCAAGTCCACCCTGTTCAACGCTCTTACCCGCAACGATGTTCTGGCAGCGAACTACCCCTTCGCTACCATCGAGCCAAACGTGGGACTTGTGGAACTTCCCGATGCGCGTCTAGGACGCCTCGCTGAAATCTTCGGCTCCGAGCGTATCCTGCCTGCCACTGTGTCCTTTGTTGACATCGCTGGCATCGTTAAGGGAGCTTCCGAAGGTGAAGGCATGGGTAACGCATTCCTTGCCAATATCCGTGAAGCAGACGCCATCTGCCAGGTTGTGCGCGCCTTTGCTGATGAAAACGTGATCCACGTTGATGGTGAAGTAAACCCAGCTGAAGATATCTCCGTTATTAATACTGAGCTGATCCTGGCTGATCTGCAGACCGTGGAAAAGGCATTGCCTCGCCTGGAGAAGGACGTCCGCAAAGATAAGAGCCTGGCTGATGTGGTGACCGAGGTGAAGAAAGTACAGGAAATCCTCAGCGATGACCGCACGCTCTTCTCTGCAGCTAAGGCTGGTGAAGTGGACCTTTCCCTCGTCCGCGACCTGCACCTGATGACGGCAAAGCCTTTCCTCTATGTCTTCAACTCCGACGAAGCTGTGCTTACCGACGAAAAGAAGAAGGAGGAGCTACGCGCTTTGGTAGCTCCAGCTGACTGTGTGTTCCTTGATGCTCAAACTGAAACTGAGCTTCTGGAACTTGATGAAGAAGATGCCGCAGAGCTTTTGGAAGCTGTGGGACAGACCGAGCCAGGCCTGCACTCTTTGGCACGTGCTGGTTTTGAGACCCTTGGTCTGCAGACCTACCTCACCGCAGGACCAAAGGAATCCCGTGCATGGACCATCCGCAAGGGTGATACTGCACCTCAGGCTGCTGGTGTGATCCACAGCGATTTCGAGCGTGGCTTCATTAAGGCTGAGATTGTGTCTTTTGTTGATCTCGATGCAGCAGGTTCCATGGCTGAAGCTAAGGCTCAGGGCAAGGTCCGCCAAGAAGGTAAGGACTACATCATGGCTGATGGCGATGTGGTGGAGTTTAAGTTTAACGTTTAAGTTTTTTGGCCTAATCGCCCTCAGTTCCTTGGGAACTGAGGGCGATTTGCTCGTTAATTACTAGCGGTGCGCGTGAAGATGTGCCTGTTCGCCGTCATGATCAAAAATGGTAAGAATCTCTGCCTGGCCTTGATGAGCTTCCAAAAGGTGGGGAGTCATCGTAGAAAATTCCACGGCTTGGCCTGGCGTTACCATGATTGTCCGGGTTCCCAAAGTGAGTTTAATAATGCCGCTGAGTACGGTAAACCATTCATAACCTGGGTGTACCGCGGGCTCAAAAGCAGGGCGGTCCTCAGTGATACGCATCTTGCCGATGGTGACTCCGCGTCGGTCACGTTCTCGGGAGAGTAGCCAGAATGTGGTTCCATCGATCATCTCTGGTTCGGGGCGAATTACCACGTCCTCATCACCTTCAGGTTCGACAAGCTGATCAAGTGTAGTCCCGAGTGCTTTGGCGATGGCCACTAATTGTTCGAGCGCGATTCTTTGGTGGCCGGTTTCAATCCTGCTTAGTGTTGACGCAGAAATGAAGCACCGCCCCGCGAGTGTTTCAAGTGTCCAATTGCGAGCTAGCCTTAAGCCACGGATCCGCTGTCGGACGATAGTTTCGGTGTCTTTTTGCATCATATGCAAGAGTGTATGCGTTTGATGGGATAGTTGCCTAAAGTCACTGTTATGACACAACACCAGCACCACTCTGAAAAAGAGCCTTGGCATAATCTCCCAGCGGGCTTTGCGGACTTCCTTGAACTTGAGGCACGCCTTAACGCACCACTGCGCAACTCCGCTTTGAGCCTTTCAGCAGCTGCACTTTCTTCCCAACCCCAACACATCGTTGATCTGGGATCAGGAACCGGAGCTAATGCAATCGCACTGGCTAAGCGATTCCCTGACGCTCAAGTCCATGCTTTAGATGTATCCGCAGAACTGCTTGAGCGCGTGGAACAAGCTGCACTAGAAGCAGGCGTCAATGATCGGGTAAAAACTCACCACGCAGACCTTAATGAAAAATGGGCTGCGTATCTCCCAACCGATGTGGATCTTGTGTGGGCAGCGCTAGCGATGCACCACCTCCAAGATTCGGCCAAAGTAATCGCCCAGATTTTCCAGTCTCTGCGCCCAGGTGGCGTCTTTGCGCTGATTGAAATGTCGGGAGAAACCCGATTTGAGCCCCAGGAACTCCAGAATTTAATGCCGAGCGCCCCAACACATCACCTCACCGACTGGAAGAAGTTGCTGGAGGAGGCGGGTTTTTCCGTGGTTCACCAAAAGGAGCAAGACTTCATTGCCCAAGCTTCCACTCCAGATGGAAGTGGCTATGTGGAAAGGCACATGCGCGGGCGTGGAATAGAACTTGAGGAACATATATCCAAACAAGAGGTTTCGTTTCGGTCTGGCAGGACGGTGTGGGTTGCCGTTCGCCCGAACGAGGAGGGCGGCGTCGATAAGCAAAAAACCATCACCGCTGATGTGGCCGTAATTGGTGGCGGTCCGGCAGGGCTGACGGCGGCGGTTGCATTGGCGCGTTCGCGCCGCAATGTAGTGGTAATTGATGCTGGTTTGCCACGCAACGCCCCTGCTCAGGGGGCTCATAATGTGTTGGGAAATGAGGGAATTTCGCCTTTGGAACTGTTGGCTAAGGGCCGTAAAGAAGCAGAATCCTATGGCGTGAAGTTTATTATGGGGCAAGTTTCCCAGCTCAGCGGGGAGATCGATAATTTTGAGGTGCAAGTTGGTGCGGGGGACTACCGTATCAATGCGCGCCGGATCATTCTTGCCACCGGGTTGGTTGATGATTTGCCCAAGATTCCGGGTGTGGAAGCAGGCTGGGGAGAATCTGTGCTGCACTGCCCGTTCTGCCACGGATGGGAGGTGCGGGATCGGAAAATTGCGATCTGTACCCGTGATGAAATTGCTATCCACCAGGTTCTGCTTTTTGGACAGTTGAGTGATAAAGTCACTGTCTTTTTACATGATGCGCCGGAACCAACCGCGGAACAGCTAGAGCAATTAGCTGCGCTCAATATTCCGCTGGTGCGCACCAAGGTTGAGCAATTGCTTATGGATGGTACTCAGGTTCGTGCGGTTCAGCTAGAAAGCGGGGAGACCTTTGAAGCTGATGCAGTTGTGGTGGTTCCGCGCTTTAATTCCCGCACTGACCTCTATGAATCGCTAGGGGGAACTGCGCAGGAGCTTCCATTTGGGTGCCATATTCCGGTAGATCCACGCGGGATGACTCCGATCGCTGGGGTGTGGGCTGCGGGAAATGCCGGAGACCCCATGGCTACAGTTTCTGTTTCAGCTGCTGCAGGTGTTAGTACCGGCGCAGCTGTCCATGGTGACCTGGCTTTTGCTGACCTTAATTGTGCGGTGGAAAAGAATCGGGTGCATTCTCATTAAGAATTAACTTGCAATATCCGTCCTTTAAGGGTGGGTCTTTCCGGTGATAGCAGTAAGAAGACCTTGCTCCAAATGTGCTTTTGGAGATATGTAAAATCAGGAATGCCACATATTAAAGAAAGTAGGGAAATCATGCATTATGTCGTTTTACAGGTAGTTCTTAAAGAAAAGCTCATCGGAACCGGTTCCGGTAACTTGACCGCGTTGGAAAGTACTATCAACCAGCAAGCGGCAAAGGGGTATCGCCTACACACGATTTCAACTACTAGCAGTGGCAGTAAGGGCCTCATCGGCGGTGACCGCATCCAGGCAACTTTGGTGTTTGAAAGCCTTACCTAGAGTAAATTCAGCCTCTTCGCACGCATAGCCATAAAGTAGATCAAAGGGGACTCGAACACGAACACCATTGATGCTAATAGAGTACGCCGAGCAGTTCTCATCGTTGCGACCCTCAACTTTGGCTATTTCTTTGTCGAGTTCACCATTGCTCTGGCTGCTAATTCAGTATCACTACTGGCAGATAGTGTTGATTTCCTTGAAGATACCTCTATCAACCTGCTGATTTTTATCGCATTGGGGTGGACTCTGGCTAAACGTGCACTCGTGGGCAAAGTCATGGCAGTGGTGATTATAGGTCCTGCAGTTATAGCTGGCTGGGAAGCGGTGCAACGTTTTAGCAATCCACAAACCCCGGAAGTAGCTGCGGTCATTCTCGCGTCGCTAGGCGCAATTGTGGTTAATGGCACCTGCGCAGTCATTATCTCCCGGGTAAGAAAACACAGCGGTTCTTTGGGGAGTGCCGCATTTTTGTCGGCTCGCAATGACGTGCTGATCAACGCTGCCATCATTGCCATGGCATTGATCACTGCATTAACCGGGTCCGGTTGGCCAGACTTAATCCTCGGTGTGTTTGTCATTTTGCTTGCTTTGCACTCAGCCCATGAGGTGTGGGAGGTTAGTGAGGAAGAACGCCTGGCCTCCAAGGCCTTGGCTGGCGAAGCACTAGACTAGCAAAAAGCTAAAGGGCCTAAAGCATCAGTTTTTCGTCGAAAAGCAGCTATTGAAGGAGGAGTGCGCAGGTGGGGTCGCCGGAGAATATTTTGCTGCAGCTAGCTCCGGAAAATGAGGAGCAGATCAACCAGATCTATACGCAGCTGGCTGAGCAGGGTTTTCCGGCGCAGCAGCAAACTCCGCACATAACTGTCACTTTTTCTACGCAGATGCCAGAGCCCGTGGTGCAGCGCGCAGCAGAACTTCTGCCAGCGTTGCTGCCTGCGGATTTTCTCCGGGTGGGCACGGTGGTTTTTGGCACCAAACGCAAACAAACCGTGGCCTGGTTGCTGGAAACCACGGAGGAATTAGAAGCAGCTGCCCGCGAGATCAGCGCGTTAAATCCAGATGGGCGCGGCCTGCGCTGGACTCCACACCTGACCATGGGTCTGCGGCTACCACGGGAAATGGTGGGAGACTATATTATTGCGCTGGACCAAGCGACCTCCTCGCACTTTAAGCAGATGAGTGCAACGCAGGCGGTGCTATGGCAGCCGGGGCAACAACGCTTGACAATATTGTCCTAAAAACCGCTTTTTAGATGTAGTTTTAAGGTATGTCTGGCACGCCCAACACCCGAAAATCCCCGCAGCCGCCACACGCTCAACCACCCAAAGCTCAGCCCCACGCAAAGCCCCAAAAGTGGATGAACTTGCTGCCGGGTATTGCGGTGATGCGCAGCTATCGAATGTCGTGGTTACGCGGTGATGTGCTGGCTGGTGTAACAGTAGCTGCATATTTGGTACCTCAGGTGATGGCCTATGCAGTTATCGCGGGGCTGCCGCCAGTGGTTGGACTGTGGGCTGTGTTGGCGCCGATGGCTATATATTTCTTCCTCGGCACCTCCCGCAAACTATCCATCGGGCCGGAATCAACCACCGCGCTGATGACGGCCGCCGGAGTGGGCGCGCTGGTCGGGGCAGCAGGAACCGATCCAGCCAGCACTCAAAGGTACGCCGAGGTCGCAGCCCTATTAGCAATTGCAACCGGCATAGTCTGCCTTTTTGCAGCCATCAGTCGCCTTGGATTTGTCAGCCGACTCCTCTCGCGGCCTGTGCTTATTGGCTATCTCATTGGTATTGCGCTGCTCATGATCATCAGCCAATTGTCCAAAGTGACCAAGGTGCACCCCCAAGGCGCAAATACCTACCAAGAGCTCCGCTCCTTTGCCGCACAGCTTTCCCACATCCACCTGCCCACGCTCATCTTTGCAAGCCTCATCCTGGCAGCTCTTTTTGCGGGCCGAAAATTCTTCCCACACATTCCCTCAGCACTGGGTGTGCTTCTACTAGCGGCAATCGCGGTCACCACACTAAACCTGCAAAATTACGGCATCGAGGTCATTGGCGAGGTACCTGAGGGCTTGCCTCAACCGCAGCTGCCTCACCTCGGAGATCTGCAGTTGTGGTCACTTTTCCCCTATGCGATCGGTATTGCCATTGTCGGTTTTTCCGACAATATTCTTACTGCCCGTGCCTTCGTGGCAGAAGAAGATGAGCCCATTAATCCCAATCAAGAGCTCCTCGCACTGGGAGCCGCGAATATTGCCAATGGATTTTTCCAGGGTTTTCCGGTTTCTTCCAGCGGTTCGCGCACGGTGCTAGGTGTTGCTGCCGGCGCGCGTTCACAGGTGCATTCCCTGGTGGTCATCGCGCTGATGGTGCTGGTGCTGCTTTTTGCAGGCCCCATTTTGCAGACGTTTCCGCAGGCAGCGCTTGGCGTCTTGGTCATTTTTGCTGCCAGCCAACTCATTGACATTAAAGAGGTGCGTCGAATAGCGCGGTTTAGGCGCAGTGAACTGGTGCTTACCCTGCTCACCGCAGCTGCCGTGGTGGTTTTGGGGGTTCTTTATGGCATTGGCGTGGCCATCGCGCTCTCCATTTTGGACCTCATTCGGCGTATTACCAGACCTAACGCCGACGTCCTGGGCTTCGTGCCGGGAATTCCGGGCATGCACAGTATGGACGATTATCCCAACGCCACCTCGGTGCCGGGGCTCGTGGTTTTCCGCTACGATTCGCCCTTCTTTTTTGCCAATGCCGAGGATTTTTATACCCGCGCGCTGGAAGCTGTGGACGCCACACCGCAGCCAGTGCACTGGTTTTTGCTCAACGCGGAGGCCAACACGGAAATTGACCTGACCGCCGTCGATGCTCTGGAAAAACTCCGCAAGACCCTGCATGAGCGGGGCATTCGCTTCACCATGGCGCGGGTAAAAATGGAACTGGCCCAGCAATTAGCGCCCACCGGCTTTTTGGAACACGTGGGCAAAGATTATATTTTTGCCACCCTGCCCACCGCCGTTGCTGCCTATGAGCAGGCCTTTCCCCAAAAATAACGCTTTTCGACGCACCCCTGCAGGTGCCACTTGAGCCCCGTAACCGGAGGCTACGGGGCTCAAGGATGTTGG
>NZ_JAWVOB010000010.1:0-125576 GCF_046592015.1 Corynebacterium callunae | reverse complement strand
GTGTCGACAAGCGGGTTTTTAGTTAACGCAACGCGGACCGTCGCCGCCAGCGTCAAACTCTGGGCTCTCAATCTTCTCGCCGAGGTCCGCGCCGGGCTGGCCAACTGCGGAAGTTTCGGTGACGGCGTTGGACACGGCGGTGGGGCCAGCGTAATCTCCAGCGGAAACCACAATGATGGTGTTGTCATCGAGGGAAGAGTTCACCATGATGGGCAAGCCACCGAGCGCCTCGGAAATGGCCAGGGCCTGAGCGTTTGTCTCATCAGCGGCCAAAACCTGGGACTCGTAGTAGAGGCCTTCGGCAGCATTTCCGGTCTCAGTGATGGTGTAGCCCTGTTCCTGCAGGAAAGCAGCAACTCCACTAGCTAGCCCCTCGGTATAAGAAGCATTGAGTACGTGAACTTCGGTGCCCGCCAGGTTGGCTGCTGGATCCTCGGTGTTGGCTGGCGCTTCGGTGTTGCCCTCGGAGTTGCCTTCGGTGTTGCTTTCGGTGGGCTCAGCGCCGCCGAGCGCGTCCTCGAAGAAAGCATGAACCTGATTGACATCAACGGTGACCACGGACTCGCCATAATCGCCCACACCGTCAATGGAAGTAACAGGGATGGTGCTGAAAGTAACGTTGCCGCCTGCCAGGTTTTGCAGCTGGGTGGCAAAGCCCATGACATCCCAGCCGTCATCGATGATGACAGAACGCATCACAGCATTGGCGAGGTCAGAGAGCTTGGAAGGATTGGTCAAGGTGCCAGAGGAAAGCACCTGGTTAACCAACGACGCCATATAAGACTGCTGGCGAACAATGCGGTCGAGGTCGCCGCGGGGGAGATCATGGCGCTGGCGCACATAGGACAGTGCGTCAGAACCGCCCAAGGTCTGGCGACCAGCAGGGAAGTTGGCGCCGGAAAGGGGCTCATCAACGGCGTTATTCAAACACACCTCGACGCCACCAACAGCATCGGTGAGCAACACAAATCCCAGTAGGCCGATCTCAGCGTAGTGATCCACGGTCACGCCGGTGAGATCAGAAACCGCATTGATCAAGCCTTCGCGGCCGGATTCTTTAGCCAGGGATTCCATCTCAGCGTCGGCGGAGAAACCCTCATCCATCAACTCCGTGATGCGGGCATCTTTATATGCTCCGTACACGCCGTTGATCTTCATGTTTCCGTATTCTTCATCGTGAATATAGGTGTCACGCGGGATGGACACGGCAGTGGCAGAGGAACCGTCATTGGGAACACGGATCACCATGATGGTGTCAGTATTGTCATTTTCCTCATCGCCGGCGCGCAGCAAAGCAAGTTCTTCTTCAGAAAGCGCATTGCCCTGGGCATCAGAACGGGAATCGGAACCGACGAGCAAAATATCGGTGGCGCCATCGGCTGCCTCACCGGCTTTGACACCTGAACCGCCACCCAAGGAAAGCTTGCCGGCGTTGGCGACATCGCCAACCTTGCCCACAGCAAAATATCCAAGACCAGAAACCAGCAATACCACCACAGAAAGGAAAGCAATAAGGCTTCTGAAAACGGGGTGGCCTGCTTGTTTGGTGGATTGAACAGCCACCGGCGCTGCTTGAATATCCCGGACGGGGCGGTACTTTTCGGTCACGAGGTGCAAACCCTTCGAGGATGGTTCATGGCGGTTAATGGGCATAGCTGGCGGTTTTACTTGGAGCCAGCCGGAGGATTACTAGAGATTAAAGCACTCAGTTTTGGGTAAAACCCACAACTGTGGTGAGAAACCCTGGCAAAACCCACCGCCTAAAGATGTACAGATGGCGCTAAAAAACACACTGTCTAGGGATTGTAGGGCAAAAGAGAGGGTTTTCCTTAACGGTTGACGGGAGTGGCAGGTACTTCTTTAAAGTTTCACCCACTAAGCTCTAGTGGCTGTGAGCAATTCTAATCCACCCATCGCCGTGATTACTGTGACGTATTCGCCGGGCAAGTACTTAGACTCCTTCCTGGATTCACTGCCTGAAGCAACTACCCGCGACGCCCTTGTGATCATGGCTGATAACGGGTCAATGGACGGTGTGCCAGAACAAGCTGCAGTAAATCGCAGCAATGTCGAGTTCCTGCCCACCGGTGGCAACCTCGGCTACGGCACCGCAGTCAATGTTGCAGCCCGAGCGCTTAAAGCACGCCGGGACGCAGGTGAAATTGATGGTGAGTACTTTATTGTCTCCAACCCCGATGTGGTTTTTGGCGCAGGTTCCATCGATGAACTCATCGCTTGTGCCCAACGCCATCCTGCTTCTGGAGCAGTTGGTCCTCTAATCCGTGAAGCTGATGGCTCTGCTTATCCTTCTGCTCGCGCAGTGCCCACTCTGGCTAATGGCATTGGCCACGCATTGCTCGGCTCGGTATGGAAGTCCAATCCTTGGTCTGCTGCTTATCGCGATGATCAAGATATGGAAAGCGAACGCACCGCCGGCTGGCTCTCTGGCTCCTGCTTGCTCATTAAATGGGAAGCATTTGATCGCATCGGCGGTTTTGATGAGCGCTACTTCATGTACATGGAAGACGTTGATCTGGGCGATCGTTTAACGCGAGCAGGGTTTGAAAATATCTTCTGCCCCCAAGCTGAGATTGTGCATGCAAAGGGCCATGTGGCAGGTAAAAATCCAGAGCATATGCTGCCGGCCCACCATGAGAGTGCATATCGCTTCCAGGCTGACCGCTTGTCCGCCTGGTGGCAGGCTCCCATCCGCCTGGCTTTGCGAGTAGGCCTAAAAGCTCGCGCTACCGTTGCGGTGGGTGTGGCGAAGGCGAAATCGAAGCTTAGCTAGCTGGCGTGGCTGGGCTGTGGCTGGTGCCGGCGGCGAGGGCTAGGACCAGGTCTGCGGCCACGTCCGCGGCCAGGGCTGGCAGCGATATGGCCGATGCGGTAGAGGGTTTTGAGGAATACTAATCTATTAGCAACGTATTTAGTTTGAGGGAAATTTTTTAGTGGTGCCGGACTGCCGGCCTGCAGTGCCTAAAATCTTCAATTTAAGATGTTGCAGTTTCCTCAAACTAGAAGATTATTGAGATACAAAACAACTAGATACGAACAACGTTTCTCGAAGTTATGAATCTTTATCTACATCCAAGAAAGTGAACCCAAGGAAATATGACAACCTCTGAAAACAGCGCAAATGTTGATGCTGTCATCCTCGTAGGTGGCAAGGGCACTCGTTTGCGTCCGCTGACGGTCAACACTCCAAAGCCAATGTTGCCAACAGCTGGCTTTCCTTTCCTCTCACATCTGCTAGCTCGCATCCAAGAAGCTGGCATTAAGCATGTGGTGTTGGGTACCTCCTTCAAAGCGGAAGTTTTTGAGGAATATTTCGGCGATGGCTCTGAGCTCGGCCTGGAAATCGAATATGTGGTGGAGGATAAGCCACTAGGCACCGGCGGTGGCATCCGCAATGTCTATGACAAGCTGCGCCACGATACCGCCATTGTTTTTAATGGCGATGTGCTCTCCGGAGCCGACCTCGGCAAAATCCTGGAAACCCACCGCACCAAGGAAGCCGATCTCACCATGCACCTGGTGCAGGTAGAAAACCCACGAGCCTTTGGTTGCGTACCTACCGACGCTGATGGTCGCGTCAGCGCCTTCTTGGAAAAGACCGAGGATCCACCAACCGATCAAATCAACGCTGGTTGCTACGTATTCAAGAAGGAATTGATCGCTGACATTCCTGCTGGTCGTGTGGTTTCCGTCGAGCGCGAAACTTTCCCGCAACTCCTTCACGAGGGCAAGCGCGTCTATGGCCACGTCGATACCTCTTATTGGCGTGACATGGGCACCCCAGATGATTTTGTGCGCGGTTCTGCGGACCTCGTGCGTGGCATCGCGTATTCCCCCTTGCTTGCAGGCAAGACCGGAGAGGCGCTTGTCGACGCCTCCGCTGGCGTGCGTGACGGTGTGATTCTGATGGGCGGCACCGTAGTGGGTCGCGGTACTGAAATCGGTGCGGGCTGCCGCCTCGATAACACCGTGGTGTTTGATGGCGTGACCATTGAACCAGGAGCAGTGGTGGAAAATTCCATCATTTCCTCCGGAGTGCGAATTGGCGCGAACGCGCGCATCTCCGGCTGTGTCATCGGTGAGGGTGCGCATGTGGGTGCTCGTTGTGAGCTCACTTCCGGTATGCGCGTCTTCCCAGGGGTCATTATTCCTGACGGCGGAATCCGTTTTTCCTCTGATCAGTAGGCATTTCCCCAGCTCATTTCCAGCGGTGTCCGGTGCATGGTGAACCATGTTTATCCGGGCATCGCTGTTTTGCGTACCCGGTAAAAAGTGAGTGAACACTTGTACTACAATTGAATCAACACGCCGATATAGTGGTAAATTGGTGCCAAAGTTTAATTCCAACACTAGATGTAGTACCCCCGTAAATCACCCCCGTGGGTCAGGTTTTGTGACTGGTGTGAATAGTGTGATTTAAACGAGGTAAGTTTCATTGATTTTTGCCATAACGGTTGACGGCTTTACCTAAGCGCGTGTGTAATCACTATTAAGTAAGAAATGACTAAGAAACTAGACCCGCTCGGGGATCAACGATGTCCGATGGGAACAGACTTACATGGCCTGGAAAGTGGGAGGGGTGCGAGGCATGGAAGATTCAGCAGGCAATACTTCTGCAAAAATTCACGGAGTTCAAACTCGCACCGCACTGGAAATGACTTTAGATGATCTGTTCGGCGCGGTAGAGCAAGAATGGCAGGAACAAGCGCTCTGTGCGCAAACCGATCCGGAGGCATTCTTCCCTGAAAAGGGAGGCTCCACCCGCGAAGCAAAACGCATTTGCCAGGCTTGTCCAGTACAGGATGAGTGCCTGGAATTCGCGTTGGAACACGATGAACGCTTTGGCATTTGGGGCGGATTGTCCGAGCGTGAACGCCGTAGGCTCAAGCGCAATATTTCCTAAAACCAAAATTTCTTTAGCGGGCTTCCCATCGAGGAACCCGCTTTTTGGGTTTTAGAGGGCTTTATAGGTCCTGAAATCCAGGATCAATATCGCGCGGATCAATATTGAGATAATTGGCCACCAAAGAGGTCAACACATGGGTCAGTAGATCCAAGCGTTCCGCAGCATTATTGGTGCGCTGCTCAATAGGCATCCGGAAAATTACAATGCGAGCGCGAGTGGGATTGCCCTTAGAATCAATTGCCGGTGGGATCACACGACCCAAGGGGACTGGACCATCAGCGGTGATCTCATCAGGCAAAATCGACATATCAGCGCTTAAGCGCATGCGTGGCACGGTATCCACCGCAATGTCCAAATTACTGAGCTCGCGCTGGTAGGCGCCATAAAGTGGGGCATAGGCTTCCAGTACTGCGCGGTCAAAAACTTTTCGACGAGAAGCATAGCGGCGAACTTCACTCGGCAATAAAGGTCCACGCAACCCGCGGCCGTGCCGATTTCGGAAAGTTCTGGTGTGCATGAAAAGAAATTCTAAATAGTGTGAGCTGCAAAAAGTCGCAGACTCGCCGAATCCAACTATCAAAACCTCAACCAAAGGTCTAAACTTTGGCCTCGTGAGTCAGTTTCGTCGTTGTTCCCGCCCCGGTTGTGGCAAGCCCGCCGTTGCCACCCTCACCTATGCCTATTCGGAGTCCACTGCGGTAGTTGGACCCTTGGCACCTGCCGCAGAACCCCATAGCTGGGATCTCTGCGAGCACCACGCTGCGCGCATTACGGCGCCGCTGGGGTGGGAAATGCTGCGGGTTAATGACATTGCCATGGATGATGATGAAGATCTCACCGCCCTGGCACAGGCCGTGCGTGAAGCAGGACGCAACGCCAGCGGTTTAATCGCTCCCGAAGATGAAGTAGGCGGTAACCACCCAGTTAACCGCTCTGCACGCATTAGCGAGCAACGCGTTCACCGCAAAGCACACCTCTATGTTGTCCCTGATCAAGAGAATTTTCAGGAGTAACGTTTCATCACCCTCGGCAAACAGCGTAGAATAGCCAAGATTATTGTGCTCTCTACCCGGTGAGGATCTATGCGTACCCGTGAATCAATAACAGCTGTTATCAAAGCCTATGACGTCCGCGGAGTTGTTGGCGTTGACATCGATGCTGACTTCATCCGTGAGACGGGTGCAGCTTTTGCCCGCCTCATGCGCAGCGAGGGCGAAACTACTGTGGCAGTTGGCCACGATATGCGTGATACCTCCCCTGAACTCTCTCGCGCATTCGCCGAGGGCGTTACCTCCCAGGGCCTGGACGTAGTCCTTTTGGGACTCACCTCCACCGATGAGCTCTACTTCGCTTCTGGAACCTTGGAGTGTGCCGGTGCTATGTTCACCGCCTCACACAACCCAGCCAAGTACAACGGCATCAAGCTGTGTCGCAAGGGTGCTCGTCCAGTAGGCCAGGACTCCGGCCTAGCTACCATCATTGATGATCTTGAAGCAGGCGTTCCAGAATTTGAGGGCGCTACCGGTTCCATCACGGAAAAGGACCTGCTGCAGGCATATTCCGACTACCTCAATGAATTGGTTGATCTTAAGGGCATTCGCCCCCTCAAGGTTGCAGTTGATGCAGCAAATGGCATGGGCGGATTCACCGTTCCTGAGGTATTCAAGGGACTGCCTTTGGAGATCGCTCCTTTGTACTTCGAACTTGATGGTTCTTTCCCCAACCACGAGGCCAACCCACTTGAGCCTGCCAACTTGGTGGACCTGCAAAAGTACACCGTTGAAACCGGCTCTGATATTGGACTGGCTTTTGATGGCGATGCAGACCGCTGCTTTGTGGTTGATGAAAAAGGCCAGCCTGTCAGCCCCTCTGCCATTTGTGCCATTGTGGCCAAGCGTTACTTGGACAAGCTGCCAGGCTCCACCATCATTCACAACCTCATTACCTCCAAGGCTGTGCCTGAGGTTATTGCAGAAAACGGTGGCACCGCTGTTCGCACCCGCGTAGGCCACTCCTTTATTAAGGCAAAGATGGCAGAAACCGGCGCTGCTTTTGGTGGCGAGCACTCTGCTCACTACTACTTCACCGAGTTCTTTAATGCCGATTCCGGCATCCTGGCGGCCATGCATGTGCTGGCTGCACTGGGCACCCAGGACAAGCCTTTGAGCGAAATGATGGCGGAATACAACCGCTACTACGCCTCCGGTGAGCTCAATTCCCGTCTGGCTAATGCCGAGGCACAAAAGGAACGCACCGAAGCTGTGCTGGAGGCATTTGCGGATCGCACTGAATCCGTGGACACCCTCGATGGTGTAACCGTGGAGCTCAAGGGCACCCCTGCCTGGTTCAATGTGCGTGCCTCCAATACCGAGCCTTTGCTGCGCCTCAATGTTGAGGGCACCACTGAGCAAGAGGTTGCCGAGCTCGTTGCTGAAATCTTGGGCATCATTCGCGCCTAAGTAGTTCTAACCTCAAAGCATCCACCGCTGGAATTGCCTATCCTTGAAGTAACAAAGGAAAGGACAGATTCCCGTGGTGGATTCCTTTTATGACGGCTCACCTTATGATCAAGAGACCGTTCGATTTTATGATGTTGCCCTGGAAGGGGCTCAGGTTCGCCTCGTCGGCGGTTTTATGGAGGATGGCGGTTTCCGCACCTTGGAAGGCTTAAAACCGCGCAGCGTGGTGGTTTTGGTGAAAGGTGAAATTGCCCACGGCTGTGCCCGCTTGGTGGAAGCGCTGCATGCTCCCTTGCGTCAGCCTTTGGTGATTACGGCAACACTGCCTAGTTATATAGGTGCACTGGATGTGCTGGTGGTGGTAACTGAAGATGGCGGTGATGAAGACGCCCTGCGCGCATTGATCACTGCCGATCAGCGCGGAAGCACCAGTATTTTGGTGGGACCTGCAGCTGGCCCTTTGATTGAAGAGGTCCCTACCGACACCGTCGTGGTGCCCACCTTGCCCACCGCTGCGGGCATGTCGCCCGCCCGCGTGGTGGCGTCGATAAGCACTGTTATTGATCTTTTTGCCGAGGATCCGCACATCGTGGCTGCGCGATTGGAACATGTGGCCGGATATGTAAATGAGGAAATTGAGGCGCTTTCGCCGGAACGTGATGAACTTGTCAATCCCGGGCGAATGTTACGCAATTGGGTGGAGGGGCACCGTGTGATTCACAGTGGAGGCTCCGAACTTGGTATGGCAATAGCCAACGTTATGGCACCTTTGTGGAGTCGGCGCGGGTTGATCTCAGCGGTATTGGACTACCCAGAATTAGTGGTTTCTTTGCCGGATTTGCGCGGGGATAATAGTGGTCAGCATGACATCTTTTATGACCCATTCCTAGATGACAATCCGGGAGTGGTACCGTTTAGGGCTGTTGTCTGGGCCGAAGATGAGCCCGGAATACCCGACGCTATGGCGCAACAGTGCGATGGACCTAGCAAGGGACCGCTGGCCTCCGCACTGCGTTTATTAACGCGCGGACAGGCCGCCACTACGTATTCGGTTGAGGAAAAGGACTTGTAAATGGAGCTATTGGAAGGCTCGCTACGTGCCTACCCCTGGGGTTCACGTACCCTCATTGCGCAGCTTAAGGGCGAAGCAGCCCCAACTGCGCGACCAGAGGCAGAAATTTGGTTTGGGGCACACCCAGGATCCCCCTCAACTGTTAATGGAGTAGCCCTCAATACCCTCATTGCAGCTGATCCGGAGGCACAACTGGGTGCTCGTGTAGCCCAGAAATTTGCTGGCGAGCTGCCCTTTTTGCTGAAGATCCTCGCAGCTGACGCACCCTTGTCGCTGCAGGCGCACCCTTCCCTCGAGCAAGCTAAAGAAGGTTTTGCCCGCGAGAACGCAGCTGGCATTAACGTTGATGCGCCGGATCGCAACTACCGCGATCCCAACCACAAGCCAGAGCTCATTGTGGCGCTGACTGACTTTAAAGCGATGGCAGGTTTCCGTCCTCTGGCACGCACCATGGAGATTTTTGATCTGCTGGGCTGCGAGGAGCTAAACCGTTACCGCAGCATGCTCGCCGTAGAAAATGAAGAAGAATCCCTGCGAGCGCTTTTTACCACGTGGATTACCATCCCAATTCTCAAGCGCCATGAGCTCATTAATGCGCTGATGCAGGCTGCAGAGAAGTACTGCGTCACCCCAGATGCAGATGCTGAAGTTGTTGCTATTTTGCGCAATGTGATGGATCTTAATGATCGATACCCCGGCGATATCGGCGTGCTGGGCGCATTGCTGCTCAACTTCTACCGGCTTGCGCCTGGCGAAGCGCTATACCTCGACGCCGGCAACCTGCATGCCTATGTCAGTGGCCTCGGCGTAGAAATCATGGCTAACTCTGACAATGTGCTGCGTGGTGGCTTGACCTCCAAATACGTTGACGTGCCAGAACTGGTGCGCGTGCTCAATTTCAAATCCTTGGCCGATGCTTCCGTGCACCCCGAGCCCAAGGGTGCTGAGGTTCACTATGAGGTGCCCATTGATGAATTCCAGCTTGACCGCCTTGACGTTAAAGGCAGCGCGCAAGCCGAGCACGATGGCCCGATGATCATTATGTGCACCGCAGGTCACGCAACGCTGCAGTGTGCCGACGCTACCGTCGAGCTCACCCCGGGGACCGCAGCGTGGGTTCCTGCCAGTGACCCTGCCGTGTACGTTAGCGCTGCAGGTGCTGAGCTCTTCCTCGCCCGCGTCTAACCCCACGCTTTTCGACGCGCCCTAGGTGGGTGCCAAAAAATTACCCGGCTAAGTGCCGGGTTATTTTTATGGGCTCAGCGGAGCTTCGCTATCTGCAGGCTGATTAGGATTCAGTGGGGCAGTAGGCTCCTCCACAAAGTCGGTGGGAGGTGCTGGCGTTTCCGTCGGAGACGAAGGATCGCTGGTCTCTGTATTGTCCGGAGTCTCGGGCGGAGTTGAGGTTTCCGCGGGAGTGGTGGGATCTTCCGGATCGCTGGTCTCGGGAGTGTCAGAGGGAACGGGTTCTACAGGTTCCGATGGCTCAACTGGAGAAGGCTGCGTTACCGGCGGCACTGAGGTGCTCGGGTCGGTATTGCCCGGATTATTGCTATCCCGTGGCGACTCCGGATTGCTGGCAGGCAAGCTAGTTTGAGTTGTTGCCGCAGACGGGTTCCCAGAGGCGCTGGGGTCAGGGGCAGAAGTGCCATTGGTAGCACTGCTAGGTCGCGCCGATTGATAACCATAACCAGAGGGCGTGCCTGCTAAGTTAGTTTCGCCATTTCCCCCTGGACGCACATAGGCATTCGGAGGAAGATAAGGATCAGCGGTATCAACAGCTGCCAAAGTTTGGTTTTCTAGGTCCGGCGCCACGGCTGGCGTTTGGGTATCACCTGGGGATTCAAACCGCGCGGGCGTTTGGGTGGTAGACGTAGTAGGAGACATGGCAATATCAGAGGTGGGTCGGCTGGGGCTGGAAACTTTCCAGACCATAACTCCCAAAACGGTGGCAGCAAGACAGCCAACAACGATGAAGGTGAGAACTTTTAAAGTCTCAGATTTCAACGTATTTCGCCTCCGTAGTTATATTGGTTGTCTCGAAACAAAAGTAACAAGTTAATAACAAACGCTATCATGCTTTGGCGCTATTGGATAGGTGTGTCAAGAAAACCGCAGGTAGAGGCGTTGCTTTTGGGTCTTGACGCACCGTTAGGAAACTGAGATTTCTCAGCTTTTTAATTTGATAGGGTATCGGCAGAAAAACTGTTCAGCTACGCGCTTAAACTAACAATCCGCATAAGGTTTTTCCCAAAGAAGTTCTTTTAGAAAGGTCATGAAATGGGTGCATGGGATGATGCAATCCTCACTGAGGAAGTCAATGTAGATTTCCTCGATGAAATTGCCGAGCTTGATACCGACGACATCGTCGAAGCTCTGGAAGATGCCTGCTTGCTAATCATCAACCAGGACAAGGCAACTGAGGATGAGATCCTCAATGGCCAGGCTGCAGCCACCATCGCTGCAATTATTAATGGCGCCCCATACTCTGCTGGTCAGGTGCTGGAGAATTATCCTTTCATCCGCGAACTCATCGGCGAGGGCTCTGAAACCCTGCGGGCCGCTGCAGCTCGTGTGTTGGAAGAAGCCGATGTGGAGTATGACCTCGAGGCATACCTCGAGGCGCTTAACTAACTCGCTGTATGGTGTGGGCCTTTAGGTCCGCACAAGGCTAACAGCGCACACATAAGGTGGCACGCCCCTGCCTGGTAGAGCTTGACAGGTAGAGTAGGGCGCATCGAAAGTTTTACTCATTTTCTTTAAGGAGCACGCCAGGATATGGCTACGGTTAAGGACTTCAAGGTCGCCGATCTTTCCCTCGCAGAAGCAGGACGTCACCAGATTCGCCTCGCAGAATATGAAATGCCAGGCTTGATGCAGCTGCGCAAGGAGTATGCAGAAGAGCAGCCATTGAAGGGCGCCCGCATCGCAGGCTCCATCCACATGACTGTCCAGACCGCTGTGCTCATTGAAACCCTCACCGCACTGGGGGCCGAGGTTCGCTGGGCATCCTGCAATATTTTCTCCACCCAGGATGAAGCAGCTGCTGCCATCGTGGTCGGCGACGGCACCGTTGAGGATCCACAGGGCGTTCCAGTTTTTGCCTGGAAGGGCGAATCCCTCGACGAATACTGGTGGTGCATCAACCAGATCTTCAGCTGGGGCGATGAACTTCCCAATATGATCCTTGATGACGGCGGCGACGCCACCATGGCTGTTATTCGTGGCCGTGAATATGAAAAGGCGGGCGTTGTGCCACAGCCTGAGGCCAATGACTCCGATGAGTACATCGCTTTCTTAGGTATGCTGCGTGAGGTTTTGGCAGCAGAGCCAGGCAAGTGGGAGAAGATCGCAGAGGCCGTTAAGGGTGTTACCGAGGAAACCACCACTGGTGTGCACCGCCTCTACCACTTTGCTGAAGAAGGCGTCCTGCCTTTCCCAGCAATGAACGTTAACGATGCTGTCACTAAGTCCAAGTTTGATAATAAGTACGGTACCCGCCACTCACTGATCGACGGCATTAACCGCGCTACCGATATGCTCATGGGCGGCAAGAATGTCCTGGTCTGCGGTTATGGCGATGTGGGCAAGGGCTGCGCCGAGGCATTTGATGGCCAGGGCGCTCGCGTGAAGGTCACCGAGGCTGACCCAATTAACGCACTGCAGGCTTTGATGGATGGTTTCTCCGTGGTCACCGTGGATGAAGCAATCGCAGATGCCGATATCGTGATCACCGCCACCGGCAACAAAGACATCATCTCCTATGAGCAGATGCTGCAGATGAAGGATCACGCACTGCTGGGCAATATTGGTCACTTTGATAATGAGATCGATATGCACTCCCTGCTGCACCGCGATGACGTTATGCGCACCACCATCAAGCCACAGGTTGATGAGTTCACCTTCACCACCGGCCGTTCCATCATCGTGCTTTCCGAGGGTCGCTTGCTCAACCTGGGCAACGCCACCGGACACCCATCCTTCGTGATGTCCAACTCCTTCGCCGATCAGACCATCGCGCAGATTGAGCTCTTCCAAAACGATGGCGAGTATGAGAACGAGGTTTACCGTCTGCCCAAGATCCTGGACGAGAAGGTTGCCCGCATCCACGTTGAGGCACTCGGTGGCAAGCTCACCGAACTCAGCAAGGAACAGGCAGAGTACATCGGCGTAGACGTAGCCGGCCCATTCAAGCCGGAGCACTACCGCTACTAATGATTGTCAGCATTGAGGGCATCGACGGTGCCGGAAAAAACACCCTGGTTAGAGCGCTCACCGAAAAAATCGAGGCCACAGTTTTAGCGTTTCCGCGCTATGAAACCTCGATCCATGCACAGTTGGCTGCCGAAGCCCTGCATGGTCGCATGGGTGATCTCACCGATAGTGCCTATGGCATGGCCACGCTTTTTGCGCTGGACCGCCACGGTGCCCTCGATCAGCTGCACGCCCCCGGGTTGTTATTACTCGACCGCTACGTGGCCTCCAACGCGGCATATACCGCGGCCAGATTGCTTGACGACTCCGCCACGCAGTGGGTGGCTGAGCTGGAATTCGGCCGTCTAGGTTTACCGCGACCAGCCCTCCAAGTGTTGTTAGATACCCCTGCTGAGCTGGCCCAAGAAAGAGCGAGACGTCGAGAAGCACTTGATGTCGCGCGCACCCGGGACCGCTATGAATCCGACTCCGGGTTACAGGAGCGCACCGCTGCGCAATATCGCCGCTTAGCGGCGCAGCAGTGGGAATCTCCCTGGCTAGTTGCTGCCCCCGATGAGGATCCTGGCCATGTTGCCACCAGAATCATCGAATTCCTGGGTAGTATTAAATAACCCCGACTAGCTGGAAGGTGTCTCATGCCGCAGAAAATTCTCGTCGTTGATGATGATCCCGCAATCTCCGAAATGCTCACCATTGTGCTCAGCGCCGAAGGTTTTGATACCGTCGCCGTGACCGATGGCGCGCTGGCAGTGGAAACCGCCACCCGTGAGCAACCCGATCTCATCTTGCTTGACCTGATGCTGCCCGGCATGAACGGAATTGATATTTGCCGTGCTATTCGACGCGACTCCGCAGTCCCCATCATCATGCTCACCGCCAAAACCGACACCGTTGATGTTGTGCTCGGTTTGGAATCCGGTGCCGATGATTATGTAAACAAGCCTTTTAAGGCCAAGGAACTGGTAGCGCGCATCCGCGCTCGTCTGCGTGCCACGGTAGACGAACCCGGCGAAATCCTTGAGGTCGGCGATCTCTCCATCGACGTTCCCGGCCATACCGTGAAGCGTGGCGAAGAAGAAATTTCTCTCACCCCTTTGGAATTTGATTTGCTGCTTGAGCTTGCTCGCAAGCCCCAGCAGGTTTTCACCCGTGAAGAACTACTGGGCAAGGTGTGGGGTTATCGCCATGCCTCTGATACCCGCTTGGTGAATGTGCATGTGCAGCGACTGCGCGCCAAGATTGAAAAAGATCCGGAAAACCCCCAAATTGTGCTCACTGTGCGTGGCGTAGGATATAAAACCGGACATAGCGACTAATACCTGGATAAATAGAGGGGCAGTTTCCCATTTTGACCTGGCTTAAGCGACTTCGACATCGCTTTGTAGATAAATGGCGCACCTCTTTGCAGGTTCGTGTACTTGGATCGATCTTCACCGCCTCGGCGATTGTGATGCTCCTCCTTGGACTCGGCATGCTCACGGTTTTTACCCAGCGTTTGGTGGATCAAAAAATTGATATCGCCAACTCTGAAATCGACCGCGCGCGGGTGATTGTTGAAGATCAAATTGTCGCATCGGGTGCCTCAAGCTCAATGCAGGTGCGAGTTAACTCCGCCCGCGCTGCACTTTCCAGTTTGGGCACTGGTGGGGGAGCAGAGGTGAATGCTGCTTATGACGCCGTGGTTTTGGTCAATAGTGAAGACTTAGTGGTTTCGCCAGAAGGCTATGGTATTCCTGAGCGACTGCGCTTTTTTGTTTCCCAAGATCAGGTGTCCTATCAATTTGCCACTATCGATCAAGGCGACGGCTCTTCCTATAATGCGCTGATTATTGGCACACCCACCGATAGTGATATTCCGAATCTCCAGGTCTACCTGGTGTTTTCTATGGAAGGCGATGAAGCATCGCTGGCGTTGATGCGAGGTTTGCTCTCTGCAGCGCTGCTTATTGTGGTGATTTTGCTAGTCGGCATTGCCTGGCTTGCCACCCAACAAGTGACCACGCCGGTGCGATCGGCGAGCCGAATCGCCGAGCGTTTTGCGCAAGGAAAACTCCGTGAGCGCATGGTGGTTGATGGCGAAGACGAAATGGCGCGTTTGGCAGTGAGCTTTAATGCCATGGCGGAATCGCTTTCGGCGCAGATTAACCAATTGGAAGAATATGGAAATCTGCAGCGGCAATTTACCTCCGATGTTTCCCATGAATTGCGCACCCCGCTGACCACTGTGCGCATGGCCGCAGATCTTATTGCCGATAGTGGAGATGAGTTATCTCCAGGAGCACGCCGCGCCAGCGAGCTGATGATCCGCGAACTAGACCGTTTTGAATCGCTGCTAAATGATCTGCTGGAGATCTCCCGTCACGATGCCGGCGTGGCAGAACTCTCTACCGCCCAGCACGATATCCGCATTCCAATCCGTTCTGCCCTAGATCAGGTTGCGCATTTGGCACAGGAACTCTCGGTGGAGCTGGTGGTGGATATGCCAGAAGAATCGGTGATGATTAATGGCGATTCCCGTCGCATCGAGCGCATTGTGCGAAATCTGCTTGCCAATGCCATCGACCATTCCAAGGGCCATCCGGTGGAACTAAAATTACGCGCCACCGATGCAGCAGTAGCGATCGCCGTAATTGACCATGGCGTGGGCCTAAAGCCTGGACAAGACGAGCTGGTATTCAATCGCTTCTGGCGTGCCGATCCATCTCGCGTGCGTCACTCCGGTGGCACCGGTTTGGGATTAGCGATCTCCCGCGAGGACGCAGCGCTGCACGGCGGAACCCTCGAGGCCGCTGGCACCGTAGGTATCGGATCGATTTTCCGATTGGTGCTGCCCCGTGAACCTCATGGAGATTATCGACGTTCCCCGATTGCGCTCGTGGCACCAGAGAAGGCCTGGGAGGACATGGTGGAACCTGAGGTCATCGAGGCAGATGCTGTGGAGTCTGGGGCGATTGTGCACAAACAGGAGGAAACCCCATGAGGAAATTCACCCAGGTGATAGCTGTGGTGGCTGTGACCTCATTGATCGCTGGATGTTCCACGCTGCCCTCCAACACCGATCCGCAGGTGCTGCGATCTTTTAGTGCCGCAGATACCACCCAAGAAATCGCAGGACCAACACCTGGCCAAGATCCCGATTTGCTGCTGCGTGGATTTTTCGCAGCGGGGGCTTATCCCACTCAACAATATGAAGCGGCTCGTGCATATCTCACCGAGGCTGCCCAAAAGAGTTGGGATCCGGCGACCACAAACAGAGTTGTCGATCGTGTAGATCTAAATACTTTGCCTGGTTCCACAGATGAGGAACGTCGAATAGCAATTCGTGGCACCCAGGTGGGCACGCTGGGCAGCGGTGGGGTGTACCAGCCTGAAAATACGGAGTATGAATCTGAAATCACCATGCGCAAGGAAGATGGCGAATGGCGTATTGATTCGCTGCCCGATGGGGTGATCCTTGAGAGAAACGATCTGCGTAATCGTTATACTCCGCACGATCTTTATTATTTTGATCCTTCTGGCCAAGTTCTGGTCAGTGATCGTCGCTGGATTTTTAATGACACTCAATCGCTCGACACCATCATGATGTCTTTGTTGGTCAGCGGTCCTTCACCCTCGATCGCACCGGGTGTGGTGAATCAGCTGTCCAGCGATGCGACCTTTGTGGGATTAAACAATGGCGAATATCAATTCTCTGGTTTGGGCAATCTTGATGATGATGCCCGTCTGCGTTTTGCAGCCCAAGTGGTGTGGACCCTCGCCAATGCCGACATTGGTGGGCCCTATGCCCTGGTTGCCGATGGCGCACCGTTGCTTACGGAATTCCCTACGCTCACCCTTGACGATGTAGCCGATTACAACCCGCAGGCGTACACCAATACGGTTTCCACGCTCTTTGCTCTCAAGGATGGCGCAGTGTCCAAGGTGAGCTCGGGAAGTGTCACTCCGCTTCCGGGATTATTGGCTTCGGGATCAATTGGCTCGGTGGCAATTTCTACCTCCGCGAATGTGGTTGCCTCAGTGCGTTCGCGGGGTGAGGAATCTGTGTTGGCAGTGGGATCCTTGGAAGGATCTTCGGCCGATGTTTTGACCGCTGGCACGATTACTCGTCCGACTTTTGAGTATGAGGCAACGGCGCTGTGGGCGATTATCGATGGCGATACGCCTGTTAGAGTCGCGCGATCGGCAACTACCGGCGAACTGGTGCAATCGGAATCGGAGATTGCAATGCCTCGCGATGTCACGGGGCCGATCTCGGAATTCCAGCTTTCTCGCACCGGCGTGCGCGCCGCGATGATTGTGGAAGGTCGCGTTTATGTGGGAATTGTCTCACGGCCTAATCCGGGCGAGCGTCGCATTAGCAACGTCATCGAGGTCGCGCCTTCGCTAGGGGAGACCGCGCTAACAGTTTCCTGGCGACCCGATGGTTCATTGTTGGTGGGCACCTCGATTCCCGAATCGCCGATTTGGCGAGTGGAACAAGATGGCTCCGCGAGCACCGCTTTGCCGAGCGGGAATCTCAACGCACCAGTGGTCTCGGTGGCTAGTACCGCAACGACCGCCTATGCCACCGATGCGCATGCGATGGTGCAATTGCCGGCTTCTGATAATGATATTTGGCGTGAGGTACCCGGGTTGCTGGGTTCGCGCGCGGCACCGGTGGTTGCCTACTAATGGAATTATTGCTGCCTCGGGAATGCGCCGGTTGTGGGGTACCGGGCGCAGCGCTGTGCAGTTCTTGCCAACGGGTGTGGCGCACACCCCCTAAAAGGGTGGGGGTGGCAGTGGATTTTCCAGTGTGGTCTTTGTCTCCCTATGAGGGCCCGCATCGCAGTGTCCTCATTGCGATGAAAGAGCGCGGCCGGCGCGACCTTGCCGCTTACGTGGGGGCCGCAGTCGCAGCGTCGATAAGCTATTTGGCCGCTCAAGGTGAGGTTGAGCACGATATCACGCTGGTGCCCGCGCCCACTCGCGATGCCTCCCGCCGCCGGCGTGGCGGCGATCCGGTTGAGCGGGTGTGTTTAAAAACAGGCTTGTCGACGTTTCCCTGCTTGCGGATTTCGGCGCGCACACCCGATTCTGTGGGTCAAAGTGCGCAACAACGTCGACGCAATATGCGGGTGGAATTATTGCGTCGACCTCGGGGTTCGGTCCTCCTGGTTGATGATGTGGTAACAACGGGGGCAACCATTGCAGCATCTGCTGATGTTTTAAGATCAGCAGGTGTGCAGGTCAGAGGAGCTCTAACTTATTGCTACGCGTGAGTTGTCGCATAAAATTAGACCCCCATTGGCAATGTGGTTATGACCAGAAGTAATATAGGAAGTGAAGTTGATCGCGTCACCGTAGTAAGAGTAATTCCACTCACACGCCATGCGGTGGCCACAATTGGGAGGAGATGTAGAAATGACTACACCTGCTGAGAACAACACCCTTAGCCCTGAGGCCCAGGTGAGCATCACCGGCCGTAACGTTGAGGTTCCTGATCACTTTGCTGAGCGAGTGAATACCAAGCTGGCAAAGATTGAGCGCCTGGATCCTACGTTGACCTTCTTCCACGTTGAATTGCAGCATGAGCCAAACCCACGTCGCGCTGAGCAAAGTGATCGCATTCAGATCACCGCCACCGGCAAGGGCCACATCGCTCGTGCAGAAGCCAAGGAAGATAGCTTCTATGCAGCTCTTGAAACCGCACTGGGCAAGATGGAACGCTCTTTGCGCAAGGTTAAGGCACGCCGCAGCATCTCCCGTTCCGGCCACCGCGCACCTTTGGGTGCTGGCGAGGTTGGAGCCCTGCTCACCCAAGAAGAGTCCGCTCCTGAAAATGTGGGCAAGTACGATGTTGATCCTTATGCAGATAAGGTCGAGGACGTTGTACCAGGCCAGATCGTGCGTACCAAGGAGCACCCAGCCACCCCAATGAGCGTGGACGATGCCCTTTCTGAGATGGAGTTGGTGGGACACGATTTCTACCTCTTCGTTAATGAAGAGACCAACCAGCCATCCGTGGTGTACCGCCGTCACGCATTTGACTACGGCTTGATTGCCCTCGCGGCAACCGAAGAGGCATAAACTTCTTCACCTTTTACCCGTCGCCTGCAATTCGCAGGTGACGGGTACTCTGTTTTAAGGAACCCTGCGTACAATATAGGTTCGTTATCAAATTCCCGTTTTGCTATTAATAAGGACGACTGCTCGTGTTTGGATTGTCCAAGATGCTCCGCGTCGGCGAAGGCCGTGCCGTGAAGCGACTTCACAAGATCGCTGATCAAGTTATCGCTCTGGAAGATCAGATCGAAAGCCTCAGCGATGATGAGCTCAAGGCAAAGACAGCCGAGTTCAAGGAGCGCCTCGCAGGCGGAGAAACCCTCGATGAAATTTTCCTAGAAGCCTTTGCAGTAGCTCGTGAAGCCTCCTGGCGCGTGCTGGGCCAAAAGCACTATGCCGTGCAAATTATGGGCGGCGCTGCACTGCACTTTGGCAACGTTGCCGAAATGCGCACCGGTGAGGGCAAGACCCTGACCTGTGTGCTGCCCGCATACCTCAATGCTCTTGAGGGCAAGGGCGTGCATGTGGTGACCGTTAATGATTACCTGGCCAAGCGCGACGCCGAGATGATGGGCCGTGTGCACCGCTTCCTGGGCTTAAGCGTTGGTGTCATTCTTTCTGAGATGCAGCCAGCACAGCGCCGTACTGCATATGCTGCGGACATCACCTACGGCACCAACAATGAGCTGGGCTTTGACTACCTGCGCGATAATATGGCCCGCAACCTGGGCGATTTGGTGCAGCGTGGCCACAACTACGCCATTGTCGACGAGGTTGACTCTATCCTTATCGACGAAGCCCGCACCCCGCTTATTATTTCCGGCCCAGTTGAAGGCACCTCACCCTTCTACACCGCCTTTGCGCAGCTTGTGCCACGTATGACCAAAGACGTGCACTATGAAGTTGATGAGCGCAAAAAGACCGTGGGCATCAAGGAAGAAGGTGTGGAATTTGTCGAAGACCAGCTTGGTATCGATAACCTCTACGCCCCTGAGCACTCCCAGCTGGTGAGCTTCCTCAACAACGCAATTAAGGCAGAAGAGCTGTTCACTCGCGATAAAGACTATATTGTGCGCAATGGCGAAGTCATGATCGTTGACGGCTTCACCGGACGTGTGCTGGCTGGCCGTCGTTACAACGAAGGCATGCACCAGGCAATTGAAGCCAAGGAAAAAGTAGAGATCAAAAACGAGAACCAGACTCTGGCGACCGTTACTCTCCAGAACTACTTCCGCCTGTACAAGAAGCTTGCTGGTATGACCGGTACCGCCGAAACCGAGGCTGCCGAGCTACATCAGATTTATAAGCTGGACGTTATTGCAATTCCTACCAACCGCCCTAATCAGCGCGAGGACCTCACCGACCTGGTGTACAAGACCCAGGAAGCAAAATTCGCAGCAGTGGTAGATGACATCGCAGAACGCAGCGAAAAGGGCCAGCCGATCCTGGTTGGTACCGTCTCCGTTGAGCGCTCCGAATACCTTTCCCAGTTGCTCACCAAGCGTGGAATCAAGCACAATGTGCTTAACGCTAAGCACCACGAGCAGGAAGCACAGATCGTAGCTCAGGCAGGTTTGCCGGGAAATGTCACCGTTGCTACCAACATGGCCGGCCGTGGTACCGACATCGTGCTCGGCGGTAACCCCGAAGTGCTGCTGGATATTCGCCTGCGCGAACGCGGACTTGATCCTTTTGAAAATGAAGAGGAATACCAGGCCGCTTGGGACGCTGAGCTGCAGGGAATGAAAGAGCGCTGCGAGGCTCGTGGTGATAAGGTGCGCGAAGCTGGCGGACTCTACGTGCTGGGCACCGAGCGCCATGAATCACGCCGGATTGATAACCAGCTGCGTGGTCGTTCCGGCCGTCAGGGCGATCCGGGAGCAACCCGTTTCTACCTTTCCATGCGCGATGACCTGATGGTGCGCTTTGTTGGCCCCACCATGGAAAACATGATGAACCGCCTCAATGTTCCAGATGATGTGCCAATCGAGTCCAAGACTGTCACCAACTCCATCAAGGGTGCTCAGGCGCAGGTGGAGAACCAGAACTTCGAAATGCGTAAAAACGTGTTGAAGTATGACGAAGTCATGAACGAACAGCGCAAGGTTATCTACGGCGAGCGCCGCGAGATCCTTGAGTCGGCAGATATCTCTCCTTATATCCGCAACATGATCGAAGAGACCGTGGGTGCCTATGTTGATGGTGCAACCGCACACGGTTATGTCGAAGACTGGGATCTGGACAAGCTGTGGAACGCCCTCGATGCGCTCTATAGCCCGTCGATCACCTGGCAGTCCCTCGTTGAAGGCAGCGAATACGGCAAGCCAGGCGAGCTCAGCGCTGAGGATCTGCGTACCGCTTTGGTTGCCGATGCTCAGGCTGAATATGCCAAGCTTGAAGAAGCCGTAACTGCGATCGGTGGCGAAGCACAGATGCGCAATATCGAACGCATGGTTTTGATGCCAGTTATCGATACCAAATGGCGCGAGCACCTTTATGAGATGGATTATCTCAAGGAGGGTATTGGCCTGCGTGCGATGGCACAGCGCGACCCATTGGTGGAATACCAAAAAGAGGGTGGCGATATGTTCAACGGCATGAAGGACGGAATCAAGGAAGAAACCGTGCGCCAGCTCTTCCTCCTGCGCAAGCAGTTTATCAAGCAAGAAGAAGATGCCAACGCTTAAAAAACTCGAAAATTAAGCATTTTCCATATGCCGTCCGCTTCCACCAAGCGGGCGGCATATGCCGTTCTGCGCTCTTGGAGGGCAATACTGCCGCACACTTCAGCCGAATTTTCGGAGATTTGAATATGGCAGGACATGAGTTTCGCCACCTCTAGACCACCTAGTTTTCTCCGCGCGGCGATGTGCGCGCGCACCGGAGCGTCGAAACGCTTAGGGTGCAGGGTGGTCACCGGCCGCAATCCGTACGCAGAGTCCAGCGCGACGCGTACCAGCGCCGATACCTCGCGCGGCACGGGGGAGCGATCGCGCGACCGGGGGATGATGGGGTCGGCGATGAGGTATTTCAGGTGGGTGAAACCGGGGATGGGAATGAGCATGAGAAATCTCCTTGGGTGCTAAACCCAAGACAAAAGACGCTCCACCCCGAACTGTGCGACAATCGAAACACAGATTACGACTATTATGTCACGAGAGAATACAAAAGAAAGGGAAAAAGTGCGCGGACTAATTGTGGACTATGCCGGAGTTCTAGACGGTACAGATGAGGACCAGCGCCGTTGGCGCAATCTTTTGGCAGCAGCCAAGAAAAACGGAGTTGCCACCGCGGTGTTGAGCAACGATCCAGGCGGGCTCGGCGCAGCGCCAATCCGCGAGCTTGAGACCAACGGGGTAGTCGATAAGGTGCTGCTCTCTGGCGAAATCGGCGTCGAAAAGCCCGAGGAAGCCGCTTTCCAGGCCGCCGCGGACGCCATCGACCTGCCCATGCGTGACTGCGTGCTTGTCGACGATTCCATCCTCAACGTCCGTGGTGCCGTTGAGGCCGGACTAGTAGGCGTTTACTACCAGCAATTTGACCGCGCAGTGGTCGAGATTGTCGGACTTTTTGGTCTAGAAGGTGAATTCTAGTTTTGCGCGTTTATATCCCCGCCACTTTTTGCACTCTGCGTGGCCTAAATGAATCCGGCGTCATCACCGCACGCTCCGGATATGGCTTTGCGGTAACCCCCGCGCTCCTCGATTTCTACACTGAAGGCGACGAAGAAGAGATCGCCCACGCAGCATTTCAAGATGCTGCCGAGGCCTCTATTCGCTTGCTAGCTGTGGGCGATGAGGAACAATTCCCATATCGCCGAGTCGTCGTCTCTGCCGATATTGATGATAAAAACATCACATTCCAGCCCGAAAACGGCGAATCAGTAGTAAAGCTCACCCCAGCTCAAATCAACCTCATTGACGTTGCCGCCATTCACATCGACGTTGAAGCTTCTGAAGCGGATACCAAAGCAGCGATCGCTGTTATCGATGAGTCTGACCTCGGGGAAGAGGATGCAGAACTCATCGTCGGCGATGCCCAGGACAATTTCATGGCCTGGTATGACCCCGAAGAGCTGCCCTTTTTGGTAGAGCTGCTCTAATTACATATCCCAGGCGTCATTACTACGCAACGCCACCAACAGTGCGCGCACGGCCTCGACCCGGCGCGCGCTGGCGCCTTCTAGCTGGTCCAAACCACATTCGGGATCCGCGGGAGGGCCCATATGGGAACAACCGCGAGGGCAATTCTCTGCAGCCAGCGCCAAATCTTCAAACACTCCGACCACGGTATCGGCATCAACATGGGCCAAACCGAAGGAACGGATGCCTGGAGTATCGATGATCCAGCCATCATCGATAGCCAGTGCCACCGACTGAGTCGACGTATGTCGACCCTTGCCAACACCTGACACCACCCCAGTTTCGCGATCTGCGTTAGGAACCAGACGATTGACCAGCGTCGACTTACCTACACCAGAATGGCCGATCAACGCGGTGATATGCCCCTGTACGACCTCCAAAACGGGATCTAGGGGATCATCGACACCACACACCACAACGGGAATCTCAAGAGCTTCAAACTCCGCAGCGAATTCAGAGGGATCCGCCAAATCTGACTTTGTCAGACACAAAATTGGTTGGAGATTTCCGACAAAAGCTGCGATGAGTGCGCGCTCTACAAAACCCGCCCGAGGCGGCGGATCGGCGACAGCTGAAACAATAAGCAACTGATCCGCATTGGCGACAACAATTCGCTCATAGGGATCGGTGTCATCAGCTGTTCTTCGAAGTACGCTAGTGCGCTCCTCAAGGCGCACAATACGCGCTAAGGACCCAGGACGACCAGAAGTATCTCCCACGACGCCTACGCGGTCACCAACCTCGATAGCGGTGCGTCCGAGCTCGCGGGCGCGCATGGTAACGATGGCCTCTTTACGACCATCAAGAACAACACCCCAGCGACCACGGTCTTTGGTAACGACCATGCCGACAAGTGCGTCATCATGTGATGGGCGATCTTTGGTACGTGGGCGCGTGCCCCGACCTGGGCGAACCTTGACGTCAGATTCGTCATAGCTGCGCTTAGCCAACCATTTCCTCCCAGAGTTTTTCGAAACCAGGGAAAGTCTTGGCGGTGGTTTGGATATCTTCTACCTGCACGTCATCAACAACAAGTCCGATGATTGCGCCAGCGGTTGCCATACGGTGATCGGCGTAGGAACGCCAAGCCCCGCCATGGAGTTCAGCTGGTTCGATGAGGAGACCATCGCTTAGCTCCGTGCACTTACCGCCGAGACGATTGATCTCGGTGGTAAGTGCAGCTAGACGGTCAGTTTCATGTCCGCGTAGGTGAGCGATGCCCGTAAGGCGGGATTCGGTAGTTGCCAAAGCTGCAAGAGCTGCGACGGTGGGAGTGAGTTCGCCGATATCGCTCATATCTAGGTGGATGCCTTTGAGCGACACAGGTCCGGTCACAGCGAGATCATAGCTATCACCAGATGCGATCAATTCAACCGCACATCCCATGGTTTCCAGGATCGAGCGAATGGTGTCGCCTGGTTGGGTTGTTGCGCGAGGCCAATTCTTAATGGTCACAGTGCCACCGGTGACGGCAGCGGCCGCAAGGAATGGGGTTGCGTTGGACAAATCTGGCTCGATGCGCAAGGTCCTGCCGTTAATTTCACCAGGATGAACGGTCCACTGGTTCTCGGAAACGTCGACCTTAACGCCTGCTTGGCGCAACATGTCCACGGTCATCTCGATGTGGGGAAGACTTGGGAGGCGTCCACCTACATGCTTAACCGTCACTCCATTCTTAAAACGAGCAGCGGAAAGCAAGAGCCCGGATACAAACTGCGAAGATCCGGAAGCATCGATTTCAACGACGCCACCATCCGGGATTTCACCCGCGTTGACGGTGAAAGGCAGAGAGTTGTTTTCTACTTCCACACCGAGGGTACGAAGTGCATCTAAGATGCTCTGCATTGGACGGAGACGAGCTTGGGGATCGCCGTCGAACTCCACTGGACCAGACGCAAATGCAGCGACTGGGGGAAGGAAACGCATAACAGTTCCAGCCAAACCGCAGTACACGGAGCCAGCAGACAAGCTTGCCGGTTCAACGAGGTAGTGGGTGGTGGACTCGTCGGTGATTTTGGTGCCCAGGCTGCGCAATCCATCGGCCATGAGATCGGTATCTCGGCTGCGAAGGACATCAACAATTGACGATGGTCCCGAAGCTAGAGCTGCCAAGATCAAGGCACGGTTAGTAATAGATTTGGAACCAGGGATTACTTGGTCCCAAACAATGGGGCCGCGAGCGCGCGGGGCATCCCATAATGGCAAAGAGGTAGGCAAATCGGTCACACAGTACATAATAGGGGGTATGTGTGGAAGATTCGTTTTGTTCACTACCGGTGATTCTTTAATTGAAGCAGCGGAGACCTTTGTGGGTCGGCCAGTCACGGCGCCACAGGGAACTCCTGGACCCCGATATAATCTGGCTCCTACGCAGATAGTGCCGATCGTTCGTCCCGGAGAGGAAATGCTCCTGGAACCAGCACGATGGGGACTATTTCCGCATTGGAAGAAGGATGATTCAGGCCCTCCTTTGTTTAATGCTCGTGGTGAAACTGTCGCTGAGAAACCTTCCTTTCGGGACTCTTTTAAACAGCAACGCTGTGTAATTCCTATGGATGGGTATTACGAGTGGCATGAGAAGAAGCCACATTTTGTCTCTTTAGGAGACGAAGTTATGTGGGTTGCTGGGTTGTGGTCGACTGGTCTAAATCAGGTTTCAACAACAATGGTGACTACGGAATCTATTGAACCAATTGCCTGGTTGCATAATCGTTTGCCGCGGTTCTTGGAACAGTCTGAGGTGGAACAATGGTTGTTCGGATCTGCAGAGGATGCGAAGGAGATGTTGCATCCTGTTTCTCAAAGCTGGGTGGAAAGGTTGAACGTGCGTGAGGTTTCCTCAGCTGTGGGAAATGTTGCCAATGACCATGCGGGGCTGTTGGATTAGGCGGCGATCTGGCGGTTTATATATGCGCCGAAGGTAGTGCCCCAGGATCTATGTGAGCGTGAGAGCGGGCCGTCTGGGGTCGTGGTGATGGGGAGACCGTCGATGATGAAGAGGATGTCTCCATTAGGCAGGGGATAACACTTCAGGCGACCTTCGGTCTTTTGGATGTGGTGGAAAACGCACAGTGGGTGGAGATTCCACACGGTGGTGGGTCCGCCGTCCTTCCACGGAATGATGTGGTCTAACTGGCAGTTTTTCACGTCCACGCAACAACCAGGGACGCTACAGGTGGTGAATTTTCCTTTGACGAAGAGCCTAATTTCTGGGGTTGGGGCATAAGCGTCGGTAAATGCGAACTCCGCCTTGTCCATATCGCGGAAGGACGTGACGCGCTCCTTCCAAAAAGCTTGTTGCTTTGCGGTGAGCCAATATCCGCCTTCCAGGTATTCGGGGCAGTCACCGGCCCCGTAGGTGTTGAGCACTACTTTGGTGGTGAGGCCACGCACTAGGTTGAGCAACGCAGAACCGGGCGCGCAGTCTTTGTCTTTGACCATGTGTTCGAGTGCGGTTTTGATCTCAATTGCTTCATCTTCGGCGGCATCTACGGTGATGCTGATGCTGTCATTTTTATTGCGGCGATAGCGGATAGTATACGGTTTTTCCACTGTGGGGGCTTCTACTGGTGGGCACTGAATGGCTATGAATTTGCGCAGCATAGCTGCGATAGAAGGCGCCTGAGGCAGTGCCTGGGCCTCCCTTGTAGGGGTCAGGTAAGAGACCAGGTAGGCGTCGAAAAGCGCGCGCTTTTCTGAAGGTATTTTCCGGGCGGTTTTGGTGATGGTGTTTATTCGGGCCATGTCGAGGTGGCTGAGGTCTTTGAGAAGCTCGTGGAATTTAGGCAGGTGGGGGAGCATACACATGCTAAAAAGGCAGGCAGCGATGAATTTGCGGGCGAGGCCGGAGCGTGCGTTAATTTTGTTGATGACCGTTGCTAAATCCTCGTTGTCATCCGGTTTGAGGCTTTGCCAAAATTCCAGCTCACGCCGGTTAGCTTTGATGATCTCAGTGCTCAGCGGGTCATTTGGGTTGCTGACGGTGTAAAAGAACATTGTTTTCTCCTTAGTGAGGGGCATACGTATGTTCTAAACCATGGGTGGGACACGGCGGGGGTAAAGCGAGTTCAATCCGCAGCTTAGGTGTGTTAAGCACTACCCCCGCGGGGAAGTGAACGGGACCAACGTAGAATGGTCAAGACGCATTCTGAAAGGGGCCACATGGCTGAGAACCGAACCGGCGCAGTCGATGGAGATGCTCTGGCTGCCCGCTTTGAAGAGGAAGTATTGCCGCTCCTCGACCAGCTTTACGGCGGTGCGCTGCGCATGACGCGAAATCCCGCTGACGCTGAGGATTTGGTGCAAGACACCTACATCAAGGCATATCAAGCTTTTGCGAGCTTTAAGCCTGGTACGAACCTAAAAGCGTGGCTTTATAGGATCATGACCAACACCTATATCAACATGTATCGCAAAAAGCAGCGCCAGCCTTCTCAAACTTCTGCGGATGAAATTACTGATTATCAGCTAGTGGAATCGCAATCGCATACCTCTACAGGCTTGGAATCAGCCGAGGTTGAGGCATTGAAGAACCTTCCCGATGGGCAAATTGGGGAAGCGATGAATCAACTCAGCCCGGAATATCGCATGGTGGTCTATTATGCCGATGTGGAAGATCTTGCGTACAAGGATATTGCCGAAATCATGGATGTTCCGCTGGGGACAGTGATGTCTCGGTTACACCGTGGAAGAAAACAGCTACGCGGGATGTTAAAGGAAGTAGCGAAGGAACAAGGCATCGGCCTTGGACATCCCGACATGAAGGAAAATTCGGAGGCTAAGAAATGACAGATCCCACTCGTGGCGTCTCGCGAAACGAATGCGACTGCCCTGAATTCTTCGATGATATGCATCAGCTACTTGATGAGCAGCTTTCGGCCGATGAGTGTGCGCGTCTGCGCTCTCATGCGGAAGACTGTCCAAAATGCATGCAGCTGTTAGAAGCAGAGGCTGAGTTTCGTAGTCTCTTGAGAAAATGCTGCTGTGAATCCGCTCCGACGGAATTGCGACAGCGAATCTCATATCGAATTCGGGTCGAGTACAAGGAAAACTAAAAGGGTATTAAAAAACCGCCAGGAAGAAAAATCTTCCTGGCGGTTACTCCTTTTAGGAGTTAGGGCGACGTCCGTGGTTGGCGCCCTTTTTGCGACGGTCCTTGCGCTTGCGTCCTCGCTTGCTCATGAGTCCTCCTTATAGTTCAGATGTTGATCAACTTAAGATACTTTAGCCGTTGCTCATCAGTGGAACAAAGATGAGGTCTCAAGGCACTTTAAAAATGCTTTAGACGGTGATGCGTGCACGGCCGCGGCCGCGGTTCTTGCGACGCTTAAGAGCGCGACGCTCGTCCTCGCTCATGCCGCCCCAAACGCCGGCATCCTGACCGGTCTCAAGAGCCCATGCAAGGCACTGAGAGGTAACAGGGCAGCGGTTGCAAACCATCTTTGCAGATGCAATTTGTGCAAGAGCTGGGCCGGAGTTTCCGACAGGGAAGAACAGCTCGGGATCCTCTTCGCGGCAGATAGCCTCGTGGCGCCAATCCATTTCGATAACTCCTTTTCAATAAAGCTTGATAATTTCGGTCCGGGCGCGCAGCAAAGTTGACCTATGAGGAAGGTCAGATGAGTGGTTTTTGATACCCGAAATTGACAAAAGAGATGCGATTCGCATCTTCTGGTTTACCTGGGGTTCATGTTGCGCTGCACCGGAGTTAAGAATCAGTTTTTCCTGAGTTCTTTTTGGTACTTGGAAATAATGTCATGTACAGCCCGAGTTGGCTAGACCTGAAGTCCATTTTGTAATAGACATCACATAAAAAGCATGAATTTTGCTGCATGGTTTATTCAATTTTGTGGGGTGGACCACATTATTTGGGTATGTAATTTCCCTAAAAACTTCCTACTACCACTAGTTTCCCTAAATGGTGTTTAAGAGCGTTGGCTGAAGGAGTGTCAAATTCCTATTAACTTGCCTCGGAAACCATTGTCAGCTGGTGCAATGCAAAACTGTTCACCCTGTGTACAAAGTGAACATTTTGTACACTTCCGCCTTAAAAATCTCCGCAACTTAAGACAGGGAATCAAAGCAGTGAAAATGAACGGCTAGAATCAAAGCCCGTGACCACTCATATGCCTGCATCCATTCGCTGGGCCGGAATCATCGCCCTCATTCAATCCGCTATCGGTTTCGCATACGCGCTTTTTCTCATTTATAGGGAAGCGACCGGCAAAACCGACCCCAGCATCGTCTACACCACCGCAGAAGCAAATACCTGGGTCGGATACGGTACCGCAGCATTTTTCATTGTGGTTTTCGGAACCGTCGCAGCCGGCGCCCTCAATATGATGAAGGGACGCCGCTGGGGTAGGGGCGCAGTGGTAATGCTCAACCTCATCCTGCTGCCCGCCACCTATTACATGTTCATCGAAGGACGCATGCTCTGGGCAGTTGTCACCGGGATTTCAGCGATCGCTGTTCTCGGTATGCTTTTTAACCCCCGCGCCGTGCATTGGGCGAACACGGCCTTCTAGGCCAGTGCTACTACCTCGGTGCCACGCTTTTCGACGAAAACCTCGCCGGCTACGCCTAAGAACACAGATCCTTGGTATCCGCCTCGATCGATCGGGATCGTGCGAATCACCTCGCCGGTATCCCAGTTTGCGATATTAAGTCCAGCTTCCGTGGGATAAACCAGCTGGCCATCAATTCCAACGCCGGTGCCGATCGCATCTTCAAAGACCTGTCCCACGGTCAAATTAGTAGGTGTAAACAGAGTCAAACGATCGCCGTCGAACCAGCTCATATGATGCGGAAGATCCCCAGTAGCTGCCTGGAATGGAATATCTGGCAGTGTGGTGGCACTTACGGACTGTTCACTCAGCTTTTCGCCGGTGTCCCTAAAGGAAACAATCATCGGCTGGGGATCGGTGACGTAAACCGCAGCAGCAGTTTGACCAATCGCCACGAGGCGTCCATCGGGGATAGCAAAGTTTTGGCTGATCTCCGGAACTCGCGAATCTTCCGGAGTGGTGTTTTGGAGACGCAGATAACTGGCGCCATCGGGGCAGGTTTCCGTAACGGCCAAAAGATCCTTGCGGGTCAGCGCAGACGTTAAAGAGCACTCCGGGTTGGGTTGTTGATCAGCTTCCTGCACAGCTTCAACTTCGCCATATTCTACGGTTCGCACCAAATCTGAGCGCCACAGTTCAACTCTTTCGGTGCCCAAGATTCCGACGCTATCGTTCGAGGTCACCGGAACGACATCTGCGCTGGCGATAGCACTGCGAGTGGCTTTATATTGCCCATCAGTTGCGTTGATCGCCACTACATCGCCACAGCCCACTCCGGTCTTATACGTAGCTACAGCGGCGTCAAATGCGGTTGAGAGGGCACAGAGCTCATCTGTGCGGTCATAGCTCCACAACTGATCTCCCGCGGGAGTAAAGCTCTTTATATTCGACCCATCTGCAGTGACAATCACACCGGCAGAAATTGATGGTCGAAAGTTCGTGGAGGTATCGGCACTACGCCACACCTCACTTAGCTCATTGGGAACAGTGAGCAGTGTGCCAGTTGCGGTGAAAGCTTCGTTCGCAGGATACAGCTCGGCGTCTCGAATCGGAGCCGTAGCCCACACAGTGGCGACACCAATAACAGAGACAGCTGCGATCGCTGCTGTTGCAATAAAATCCGTTCGGGTGCGTCTAAGAATCTTGGCCACGCTTTAACTCCGATCGCGGGAACGTCGTTGATGGGTACGTGGAACAGATCCTCCCAAGACTTTTTGCGCCGGACCGACGCGCTCGGTGGCGCCCTCAGGGATATCCAATGCCTCAAAAAGTTCAGGTGAGGTGGAGAACCACTTTGGCGGATTGGGCTGGCCCAGCTCTAGCTCGTCGTCGATGGCGCCCCATTTAAGCAGTTCATCATAGCCCACGAGGGTTACCGCAATGCCCTTGTGGCCAGCACGTCCGGTGCGTCCAATGCGGTGCACATAGGTCATGGGATCATCAGGGGTTTGAAAATTGATCACGTGCGTAATGCCGTCGATATCAATGCCGCGCGCAGCAACGTCAGTGGCAACCAAGATGTCGATCTTGCCGGTGCGGAAAGCATTAAGTGACTTTTCGCGGGCAGGTTGACCCATATCACCATGGACAGCTCCGACGGAGAATCCGCGAGCCCCAAGATCTTCGGCAACCTGGGCAGCAGTGCGCTTGGTGCGGGCAAAGATAATGGTTTTGCCGCGATCTTTAGCCTGCAAAATGCGTGCAGTAATAGCCTCTTTGTCCATTTGATGCGCTTGGAAAACCACCTGGCGGGTGGTTTTGTGCACGGCGGAGGAATCAGCAGTTTCCGCCCGAATATGTACTGGCTTATGCAGGAAGCTGCGTGCCAAAGTCAGAATGGGGCCGGGCATGGTGGCAGAAAACAGCATGGTTTGGTGCTTGTGGGTGAGTGCTGTCATCAGCTTTTCAATATCGGGCAAAAAGCCCAGATCGAGCATTTCATCGGCCTCGTCCAACACCAAGATCGCTACCTGGTCCAGCTGCAGTGCACCACGCTTGTACAGATCAAGCAGACGGCCAGGCGTGCCGACCACAATATCGACACCCACCTTGAGAGCATCGATCTGTTCTTCATAAGGAGTTCCACCATAAAAGGTGAAAATCTTTAGTGGTAGGTTCGTGGCAGCGCGCTCGAGATCATCGCCAACCTGCATCGCTAATTCGCGGGTGGGCACGATGACTAATGCACGAGGGGTGCCATCGATTTCTGCCACATCGGCGGAGTCAAAAACACGATCGAGAAGTGGTACACCAAAACCATAGGTTTTGCCCATACCAGTGCGCGCTTGGCCGATGAGGTCTTTGCCATCTAGCGCGATGGGAAGGGTGTACTCCTGGATCGCGAAAGTGTGAGTAATACCGAGAGCTGCAAGTGCGTCGGTGATTTCCACGGCGACGCCGAGCTCAGTGAACGTAGGTCTGGGGCTTTCAGAAGACACAACTTAGATACTATCGTTGCAAGGTTACAATAGGGCTATTCCACTTAAACGATTCTTTAAGGAGAAACATGGATATCAAGGTCGGATTCACAGATTCCGCACGTGAGCTCGTTATTTCTGCTAATTTGCAGCAGGAAGAAGTAGCCGCAAAGGTCTCCGAAGCTTTGGCTAATGATGCCGGAGTTTTGGAGCTCAATGATGAAAAGGGTCGTCTTTACATCATTCGCAATAGCCGCATTGCCTACGTTGAGGTAGGCACCAACACTCCACGTACTGTCGGCTTCGCCGGCGCATAAAGGCGGGTTTTTAAGGCAGTGTCACAGGAACCGTTTTTGGTCCGTTTTGCGCGGGACTATGGCTGGCGTGCCTACGCCATCCCTGTCTTGACCGTGTTAACGGTCTGGGTGCTTTTCGACGTGTTCTCGGCCGACCAGCCCGCCACCGGGGTGAGTGCCGCGTCGACAAGCGTAGTTAAAACGCCGGACCGGGGCTCCGGGCCGGACCCTGCGCAGGTGCAGACTATGGACGTTCCGCTGACGGAATTGCCACCTGGCGGTGCTTTTACCCAAAGCGGTGATGGCACATATCGCCAGGTGGGAACGGCTTTGCCGCGAGTGGGGCAGGGACTGGAACGCACTTTCACTTATGTGGTTGAGATTGAAAATGGCGTAAATACCAGCGCCTATGGTGGCGATGATGCCTTTGTGGCGGCCGTTGATGCCACCCTGTCAGACCCGAAGAGCTGGACCGCAGATCCGCAATTTGCCTTTGAGCATGTCAGTGGCGATGTGGAACCAGATCTGCGCATTCAGTTAACCTCGCTGGATACTACGCACAGTCTCTGCGGCAATGATATTGAGATGGAAACCAGCTGTTTTTATTCTGACGGCGGCCGCGTGATGATCAATGAATCACGGTGGATTCGTGGAGCTGCGCCATTTGCCGGCGATCTGGGTTCTTATCGGCAATACTTGATTAATCACGAAGTTGGCCACGGTTTGGGATATGCCGCCCACGATGTGTGTTCCGCAGATGGCGATCTCGCACCGATTATGATGCAGCAGACTTTGAGTCTCAACAATTCTGAACTTTTTCAGATCGACCCATCCGAGGTTTATCCGGATGATAACGCCACCTGCCGGTTCAACCCGTGGCCCTATCCGCGCGGATTTTAGAGGAGAATAATGTCAGAGTCAGATCAGTTGCCCGACCATGTCCGCGATGCCTTCCAAGTAGGCGCCGGACCAGCCGAGCAACTTAGCGAGGCTTGGGATTATGGATTCCGCGTCGGCAACACCGTTTTTTCCAAGGTGCTCAGCCCTGAAACCGCGGCCTGGTCGTCCAAAACCCGCGAAGGACTCAAACCCGAAGGCGTGCGCGTCGTGCGCCCGATCCGTTCGACCGACGGCCGGTTTGTGGTTGCGGGGTGGCGCGCATCGGTGTTCTCAACGGGCACCGTTGCCAAGCGTGTCGACGAAACCGTGGTGGCGGCCCTGCGTCTGGCCGATGCTCTCTTTAAGTCCCACGCCCCAGAACCGGTGGATAATGTTTTCCATCGCGCCGATCTGCGTGCCTGGGAAGAACAGCCAGGGCAGATTGGTCAGCTCCTGCGCCCCATCGATCGGGTGAATCAGGTTGGACATGCCGATATGTTGGCAACCACCTTGTTCTCCGGAACTCAGCCACCAGCAGTAACCGATCTGGTGCCAGTGTTGCGACCACATGGTTTCACCGCAGCCTTGGTGATTGTTGATGGTTTGCTTTTGGGTGCTGTTGACGAAGGCATCCTGGGCCGTTTTGCGCATTTGCCAGATATTGAATCGCTATTGCTGCGCGCATTTTTATTCCGACGCAATATTCAAGAGCTCTCTGAGAACAACGATCCGAATGTCATTTCGAACCTAAATAGGGTAGAGAACACGCTTGTGTCCTATGTTTCTGACAAACTTTGAGGTATGTCGGAATATCAACCCCCAATTCCAGCCGATCCCCAAGTTCATCTTGTTAAGGCTACTTCCAAGCTTCGCCCTCGTTCCTGGGAGGGCGAAGCTTCCCATTTAGTCCACAAAGGCACTGGTCGCTGGCGTGTCACCGGCACCGCTGGCGCAGGTGTGAGCTCCCTGCTTATCGATACCGTCATCGAGCGCATCAAGCAGGGATGGGATCCTTCATCGCTGTTGATTATCGCTACCTCCAAAGAGGCTGCGAGTCGTTTGAGACGAGAGATCTCAGAGCTGGTGTCTCAGATGGACTATGTCTCCCAAGGCCCCTTGGTGCGATCGGTGCACTCTCTCGCCTTTGCGCTAATTCGAGATGCCGCCGATGAAGATGTGCGTCTGATTACCGGTGCGGAACAAGATGCGGTGATTCGTGAATTGCTGCGCGGCCAAGCTGAAGACGGCCGTGGCGATTGGCCACCGGAGCAACGCGAGGGACTGCGGATGGTGGGATTTGCCCGCCAGCTGCGCGATTTCCTCCTCCGCGCAGTTGAACGCGGCGTCGGTCCAGCAGAGCTACAAACTTTGGGCACAGAGTACAAACGTCAGAATTGGCGCGCGGCTGGACAATTCCTCCAGGAATATAAGCAGGTGATGGGCCTTGCTGGTTCACATAGCTATTCCGCATCGGAATTGGTGACAGCAGCGCTCGCAGGTCCCGAGCCACAGCAGATGTATCGCGGTGTGTTTGTAGATGACGCCCAGCATCTCGACCCCAAATCTGCAGAACTTATTAGCCAGTTTTTGCCCAGCGCTGAGCTGGCGGTTATCGCTGGCGATCCGCAGCAGTCGATATTCCATTTCCGTGGCGCCAATCCAGAATTTCTAAAAAAGGTCCCCGTTGACCATGAATTGCTTCTGGAGCAATCGCGGCGGGAGTCGTCGACAAGCGTTATTGTGGCAGAAACCGAAACCGCGCACGCCAACCTCATTGCTGACACCGTGCGCCGTGCGCACCTGATTGATGGCGTGGCGTGGTCGGAGATCGCGGTGATTGTGCGCTCGGCCGGCATGATTACGCCGATGCGTCGCCTCCTGCTTGCAGCCGGCGTGCCGGTGCAGATTAGCCCGACCGATGTGGTGCTATCCGAACAACGCATCGTTGCTGCCATGATTTCGGGGCTGCGCGCGCTCACAGAAGAGCTGCTGCCGATGGAGCTGGAAGATCTGCTGCTCGGGCCGATCGGTGGTGCCGATCCGGTGACTCTGCGCCGACTGCTGCGCGGTTTGCGCCAAGCTGAGATGAAAACTGGCGGGCATCGGCGCGCCATTGATGTGCTACGCGAGCTCATTTCTGCACATCAGCTTGAGAACACCGATCTGCTGACTTACCTCACTGAGCGCGAGCTGGGGCTGTTGGAGCGCGTGCGCACCGTGCTGCGCGCCGGACGCCAGGCGTTGAAAGATCAAGGCAGCATTGAAGAGGTGCTGTGGGCAGTATGGGCGGCCACCGATCTCTCCAACGCACTGTCGGCAGCCAGCCTGCGTGGTGGCGCCGCGGGCTCCCAGGCTGATCGCGATTTGGATGCCATGATGGCGCTTTTCGACGCCGCCGGCGACTACGTTGAGCGCTACCCGGCGGCGGGGTTACGCAGTTTTATCCTCCATATTTCAGAGCAGGAGCTGCCCACCGGTGTGCGCGAACGCCGCGGTGTCAGCCCCGACGCGGTGGAAATTCTCACCGCGCACTCCACGACCGGCCGCGAATGGCAACGCGTTATTGTTGCCGGAGTCCAGGAGGGAAGTTGGCCAGCCTTGGGTGAAACTGGCACCCTGCTGGAGCAAGAGGAATTTGTTGATCTTGTTGATGCCGGAATCGAACCCGATATCATCATTTCGCGATCCGCCGATCGTCTCGCCGAGGAAAAGCGCCTCTTTTATGTGGCAACAACCCGCGCCACCGACACCTTGCTGGTCACCGCTGTCGGTTCACCTTCCGACGATGACCTCAGCGAGCCTTCGCGGTTTTTGGAGCTGTTGAGAACACCGATCGACACTTTCGAGGATGAAGATCGCGCGCCTCTAGCCGAGCCCCAGGAAATCGGCCACCGCCTGCTCTCTGTTCCCGCTTTGGTTGCCGAGCTGCGCCGCGTGGTGTGCGATCCCACCGACCCGCGCCGCAAACAGGCCGCCCGCCAGCTATCCCGTTTGGCAGAAGCCGGAATCCCCGGCGCGGACCCTGCCGAGTGGACGCAGCTGCGCACTCCTTCTACCTCCGAGGTGCTGGCTGAGGGCCCGGTTTCGCTATCGCCCTCGCGCATTGAGGCCTTGCTTAATTGTCCGTTGCGCGCGGTGCTCGATCGTCTGGACTCTGAGGAGGAAACGCCGATCGCGATGATCAAGGGCACCCTCGTGCACGCATTTGCCGAGGCTGTGGCCGGTGGCGTGGACGCCACCGTGGCCGCTGACAAGGTCACCGAGGCCTACATGCAGGCCGCTAACGCACCAAGTTGGCAGCAAGAGAGCACCGAAAGTGCTTTTCGACGCATCCTCACGCGCACTCACACCTGGTTGGAAACTTCCCGTGCTGTGTTTACAGAGGTAGGCGCCGAAATGGATGTCTCTGTCGCCATCGATGAGAATATCCGCATCCGCGGCCGTATGGACCGCCTCGAGCGGAATAAAGATGGGGAATTGGTGATCGTTGATCTCAAGACCGGCAAAACTCAGATTACTGAGGCTGATGTTGCCGAACACCCCCAGCTTTTTGCCTATCAGCTCGCACTATCCCGCGGTGTTATCGATGGCGATCGCATTGTTGATGGTGAGAATCCAGAACCTGTGGGTGGTGGAGTGTTGGTTTATCCAGCTTCCACCACTAAATCAATCGGGACGCGCACCCAAGCACCAAAGACTGCAGAAGAGCTTGATGAGTTCGCAGCCTTGTTGCCGGGGCTTGCCGAACATTTGCGAGGCCCCAATCTGCTCGCTCGAATTAACCCCACCTGTGCAAATTGCTCTGTGCGTAGTTTGTGCCCTGTGCAACCGGAAGGACAAATGATCAATGGATAAGATCTCTCCACGTCTGCTATCAAAATATCTCGGCCAGGAACATGCACCCACCGAGCAGCAGGCCGCCATTGTCGGCGCCGAACCAGGACCCCTATTAGTGGTGGCAGGCGCCGGAGCTGGCAAAACTGAGACCATGGCTGCGCGCGTGGTGTGGCTGGTTGCCAATGGTTATGCCACCCCAGACCAGGTTTTAGGATTGACCTTTACCCGCAAAGCAGCGCAGCAGCTTTCTCAAAGAATCAGAAAGCGTTTGGAAGTCCTGGCAGGTATCCCGCGCCTAGATGAAATTGATCCAACAGGTCAGCTGAAGAAGAACCTGCAGGCCATTACCCCAACGGTGTCTACCTACGACTCCTATGCGGGCACGCTTATTAGAGAATACGGATTGCTGCTCCCTGTCGAGCCCTCTGCGCGTTTGATTACCCAAACCGAGCTTTATCACATCGCCCGCGGGGTGGTGGATAACTATCGCGGCGAACTCATGGCCACTCAAACCCCGGCCACTGTTACTGAATATCTCTTGGGCTTGGTCAGTGAGATGGACAATCACATGGTCACCGCCGAAGACATCCTCGAGGAATCTGAGCCTTTCATTAGGCTTTTTGAGGAGCTACCAAAGGCGCCACGCCAAAAAAATGAACTTAATAAGGATCTTTCCGATTGGCGAGACACCCAGATCACTCGTCTCCAGTACCTGCCGTTGGTCAAGCAGCTAAAACAAGAACTGCATGAGCGTGCCGTTATTACCTTTGGTGAACAGATGTCCAAGGCCGCCCGTCTTGCTTCGCTGCATCCCCAGGTGGGCTATTCCCAGCGTCGTCGATTCCGCGTGGTGATGTTGGATGAATACCAGGACACCAGCCACTCTCAGCGCGTGTTATTGCGCAGCCTTTTTGGTGGCACCGATCCAGGTTTGACAGTTACTGCCGTGGGTGATCCCATGCAGGCAATTTATGGATGGCGTGGTGCAACTGCCGCCAACTTGGAGAACTTTGTTGAAGATTTCCCCGTCATCACCCTTGATGGAAATACCAAAGCTCCCAAAAATGAGTTGACCACCAGTTGGCGCAATCCGCCAGAGGTACTCACCCTGGCCAATGCGGTATCCCGCGAAGTGTTGGGGCCACCGGAATCGCCGACTCGTACGGTGCAGCCACTTAACTCCCGCGATGGCGCGCCTCAAGGCGATGTCTCCATCGCGTGGTTCGATACCGCTGCCAAAGAACGCAGCTTTGTTGCCGATCAGTTGGAAAAGCATTGGAATGCCCGCGAGGGAGAGGGCTCATTTACCGCGGCGGTGTTGGTGCGCAAGCGTCGCCATTCTGCGCCCATTGCAGAGGAGCTACTTAAACGAGGCATCCCGGTGGAAGTGGTCGGACTTTCTGGACTTCTTGATGTGCCAGAGATCGCCGATCTGGTTGCTATCGCCACCATGATGGTTCGCCCACAGGATAATCGCGCAGCGCTGCGCATTTTGGGCGGCCCGCATGTGGGCTTGGGCATTAAAGATATGCAGCGACTCCAAGAACGCGCGCGCAATCTTGCCGGACGCGTGACTCGCGAACGTCGCCAAAAAGAAGCAGATCCACTTGCGGAACTTGAAGCGATTATTGATGAAGTCTCCACTTCTGAGCCAGAAGCTGTGGTGGGCTTGAGTGATGCGATCTCGGATCTCGGAGAACCAGAGCGCTATAGCGCCGAGGGCCTGTTGCGATTAAGGCGCCTGTCTGCACAGTTGCGTTATTTGCGCACTCATAGTTTGGCGCGATCGGTGGCGGATATCTTTGCCGATATTGAGGAAGTGTTTAATATCCGCACCGAGGTGCTGGCTCGCGAAGATCCTCATGCCGATGGCGCGACCGGCACGGTGCACCTAGATAAGTTCGCTGCCGAAGTGGCCCAACATTCCAGCCTGAATTTGCCACAACTTTTGGACTACTTTGATTTGGCTCGTAGCCAAGAAGATGGCTTGGAACCCGGCGAAGTTACGGTGCGCAGTGATAGAGTCCAAATCTTGACGGCCCACAAGGCCAAGGGGTTGGAGTGGGAGATCGTCTCGGTGCTGCATGCCGATGCGGGAACCTATGAGGCAAAGCCCACAACCTGGCTGACCAATATCCCCTCCATTCCATCCTCGCTGCGTGGCGATGCGGGTACCGGCGTGCCGGAATTAAATACTGCGGTGGAGGATCGTAAAGAACTCGAGATCGCGGGTAAGGAATATAAAGCGGAGGTAAAACAGGGCCTCGCAGAGGAAAACTCTCGCCTCTTCTACGTCGGCATCACTCGCAGCGAGCGCGTATTGATGGTTACCGGATCCGCAGTTGATGAAAGTGGTGCCAAAACTCCGAAGAAACCCTATGAGCATTTGGAGATCCTGCGCGCTAAAGCACCAGAGGCCGTAGTCGAGTGGTGGGAAGGCGAAACTGACGACGTCGAAAAGCCCCTGCCAGCGGAGGGCACCTACCCGCACGCGAGCACCCACCCCGCGGTGGAAGCTGGAGCCGCGCTGGTGCGCGGCGAACGTGTGCCGCCCAACACCGAGGGCGGCCTGGAGAGCTTGTGGGAAAAAGAGGTTACAGCGCTTATCGACGAACACCGCAGGCTTTCGGCACCCTCGCTGGAGGTCGAAATTTCGCGTGAGTTAACGGCAACTGATCTCGTTGCTCTCAAGAACAACCCGGAGCAATTTGCCCGTCGCCTGCGCCGGCCGGTTCCTTTTAAGCCCAACACCTATGCCAAGCGCGGTACGCAATTCCACCAATGGCTTGAAGATCGCTTTGGCGCGACCTCCTTATTGGACGAGGATGAGCTGCCAGGCATCGGTGAGGAGATCTCCGATCGCACCTTTGACGAATTGCGTGAGGCGTTTATCGCATCTGAATGGGAAGCGCGCACACCGGAATTTGTGGAGCATCCTTTTGAAGTGGTGATCGGTGAGCACGTGATCCGTGGCCGCATGGATGCAGTGTTCCGCAACCCCGATGGCAGCTGGATGGTGGTGGACTGGAAGACTGGACATCCACCGACCGGCAAAGAAATGGAAGCAGCTATTATCCAGCTCGCGGTCTACCGCATTGCGTGGGCACAATTGCAGCACCTTGATCCGGAGGAAGTTCGCGCAGCGTTCCACTATGTGGCTCATAATCACACCTTTGAGCCACGCAATCTGCCGACTTCTGAAGCCTTGGCTGCTTTATTGTCTGGGGAAAGGCCTAAGATCAATCAGGAATGAAAGGATGGTGAAGATGGGTAGTGCAAAAAAAGATGGCGAACTCGCAGATCTTCCCGATCATGCTCTGCTGAGTATTATCCGCATCCCCGAGGCTGAAAAACTCAGCCCTTGGTGGTTGATTTTGCGTCGAGTTGGCTATGCCATGGTGCTGTTGATCTTTATTACCTGCGTGGTCTACTTTGACCGCGAAGGTTATTCCGAGGACCTCACCCTCATCGACGCCCTATATTACTCAACAGTCTCGCTCACCACAGTGGGCTATGGCGATATCACACCCGTCACCCAGACTGCTCGTCTGATAAATATCATCGTTCTTACCCCGGCCCGCATCGGATTCCTGATCCTCTTGGTCGGTACAACCTTGTCGGTGCTTACTGAAGAAACTCGCCGGGCCCTGCAAATTCAGCGTTGGAGAAAACGAATGCGCAATCACACTGTCGTTGTAGGTTATGGCACCAAGGGTCGCTCTGCCGTGGCCGCCTTGCTTGCCGACGGCGTACCGGCAAATCAGATCGTTGTTATTGATACTGATCAGACCTCTCTCGATGCAGCCAATAACAGTGGTTTGGTCACTGTTAAAGGTTCTGCCACCAAAGCAGATGTGTTGCGTCTAGCAGGTGTATCTCGTGCGCGCGCTGTTGTAGTGGCTCCCAACCTGGATGACACCGCAGTGCTGGTCACGCTTTCAGTAAGGGAAATCGCGCCTCGTGCCATGATCGTGGCCAGTGTCCGCGAATCTGAGAACCAGCATCTGCTGGAACAATCCGGTGCCGATTCCGTAGTTATTTCCTCTGAGACCGCTGGTCGTATGTTGGGACTGGCAACTGTAACCCCATCGGTGGTGGAGATGATGGAAGATCTGCTCTCTCCAGATGAAGGATTCTCCATTGCCGAACGCCCCGTGGGTGAAGATGAAGTGGGCTCCAATCCGCGTCACCTCGCCGATATCGTTTTAGGTGTGGTGCGCTCCGGTGAGCTTTATCGAATCGATTCCCCCGAAGCAGAAACAGTAGAGCCAGGCGATCGCCTGCTTTATGTGCGCCGAGTTTTTAGTGAGGATGTTAAAGACTAATGCGAATTCTTCCCATCGGCCCGGGGGATGAGATCGCTGTTCTCAACGGCGCAGCGGTGTTCGTCGAAAAGCACCCCGGTGAGGTTGTCCCTGTTGCCCCCGACCTGGGGGCGGTGCGGGTAAGCTTGGCTGAGATTGAGGCGCTGGGGCAGGCGCGGGCGCCGCGTGAGATTCGCGATCGCGATGTAGCGGCCTGTGTGTCGATTTTGCGCAATCGCGAGTTGGTGCGATTTGATCCTTTTGATGGCAGCGAGTTGAGCTATCACGAACCCGGTGTTGCCTATGGCGCGAGTGGGCGTCCGCATTTTCCGCGTTTGGACCCAGCTGTGATTGGGCTCGTGGAATTACGCGGCGAGGATCGTTTGTTGTTGGGAATGAATGCAGCTCGACGCATTCGTTATTCTTTGATTGCTGGATATGTCTCGCACGGTGAGTCGATTGAAGAGGCATTTGCGCGCGAGGTTTTTGAAGAAGCTGCTCGACGAGTAACTGAGATTTCCTATGTGGCAAGTCAACCCTGGCCGGTGTCGGGATCGCTGATGTTGGGCATGCGTGGGGTGACTGAAGATGAGTTGCCTCAAGGCGAAACCGATGGCGAGCTCGCGCAGACGATCTGGGCGAGTCCGCTTGAGATTATCGATAATAAGATTCCGTTGGCGCCTCCGGGATCCATTGCCCATGACATGATCCATGCCTGGGCTCGAAGCAAGCAATCCTAAACAGCTAGCGACGCTAGCAACGTTTGAAACTCTTAAGGAAAATTTTCGTGATTAATCTGCAGGATCTCGACGAGGATCAACGCATTGCTGCTTCCGCACCACGCGGACCTGTGTGCATCCTCGCCGGAGCCGGCACCGGTAAAACCCGCACCATTACCTATCGCATTGCGCATTTGATCGACCAAGGATTTGTCAGCCCCAATCGTGTTTTGGCGGTAACCTTTACCTCCCGCGCGGCCGGGGAGATGCGCCATCGCCTAAATCTCATGGGAATTGGTGGGGTACAGGCACGTACTTTCCACGCGGCCGCGCGTAAACAATTGCTCTATTTTTGGCCCCAGGTAGCGGGAAATCTGCCGTGGAAACTGCTGGACAATAAATTCCAGCTGGTTGGTCGCGCGGTTCGTGCCTCGCGGTTGGAATCCTCAACTGAAAAAGTTCGCGATATTTTGGGCGAGATTGAATGGGCTAAGGCATCGCTGATTACTCCAGAGCAATATCCCGAAAATTTGGGCACGCGTACGCCTCCTGCTCCTGCGGAAAAAATCGCAGAGGTTTATCGGCGTTATGAAGATATGAAAACTGCACCCGAGGGCATGCTTTTAGATTTTGATGATCTGCTTTTGCATACCGCCGGCGCGCTCGAAAATTCACCCGCGGTAGCAGAAGAATTCCGCGAGCAATATCGCAGCTTTGTGGTGGACGAATATCAAGACGTTACGCCTTTGCAGCAGCGAGTTTTAGAAGCCTGGCTAGGTGATCGTGATGATCTCACTGTGGTGGGTGATGCTAATCAGACGATTTATTCCTTTACCGGAGCCACACCTTCCTATTTGTTGAATTTTTCGCGTACCTATCCGGAGGCAACCGTCGTAAAGCTCCAGCGTGACTATCGCTCCACACCGCAGGTCACCGGATTGGCCAATACCGTTATTGGTCAGGCTAAGGGCCGCGTTGCGGGCACGCGTTTGGAGTTGCAGGGCATGCGCGCGCCGGGGCCGGAGCCTGTGTTTAAGGCTTTTGATGATGAGCCCACTGAGGCGCGCGAGGTGGCGGGTCGGATCCTGACACTACTGGATCAAGGTGTGCCGGCATCTGAGATCGCTGTTCTCTACCGCATCAATGCGCAGTCGGCAGTTTTTGAACAGGCGCTTGCCGATGCCGGAATTGTGTACCAGGTGCGTGGCGGCGAAGGATTTTTTAATCGCACCGAGATTCGCCAAGCCTTGACACAACTCATCCGCGCCGGGCAGCGCGATGTTGATGAAAGCGATCTGGTGCGTCTGACCCAACGCGTTTTGGTGCCACTGGGTTTGAGCTCGGAGGAACCCGAGGGCGCGCAGGAACGCGAGCGGTGGCAATCGCTTAATGCTTTGGTGGAACTGGTCCAAGAGTTGGTGCAAGCCACTCCCGATCTGGATTTGCCGGGGCTGTTGCTCAAATTGCGTGAGCGCCAGGAAGCCAAGCATCCGCCGACTGTTGAGGGTGTGACCTTAGCGTCTTTGCATGCTGCCAAGGGCTTGGAATGGGATGCGGTATTCCTGGTGGGGCTCATCGATTCCACTTTGCCGATCAGCCATGCCATTAAATCTGGCGATGAGGCGATCGAGGAGGAGCGTCGACTCTTTTATGTGGGCGTGACTCGTGCCCGCGAGCATCTTTTCTGCTCCTGGGCGCTGGCGCGTCAAGAAGGCGGAAGGAAATCGCGGAAACGCAGCCGCTTCCTCGACGGAATTGTGCTGGATATGCTGCCTGAGTCGGGCGCTGCGCGGAGCAATCGTCCCCGCAATTGCCGGGTGTGTGGAAATCCTTTGGATACCGCTGCCGAAAAGGTAGTCGGCCGGTGCTCGAGCTGCCCGCCGCAGGCTGAGGAGGAAGTTTATGAGGCGCTTCGCAGCTGGAGAAACGATACGGCGCGTCAAGAAAACAACGCTGCATATATGGTCTTTAGCAACGCCACCTTGATGGCGATCGCCGAGATGAAACCCACCAATGAGAATGAGCTGCTCAGCGTGCCAGGCGTGGGCCCGATGAAGATCGAAAAATACGGCGAGGACGTGCTGGAGATCCTCCGCAGCACCTAGGCCGGAGCTACTAAGGCCGACCCCACAACAAGCGAGCCACCTAACCCCAGCACAGCGGACACCGCGGGTGCGGGGCGAGGTGGCTTTTGCGATAGGCGCCCAGGTGTGGATCGACCTCCTCAACCTCGCCGGGCAGCCAGGAGTCCGCGCTCACCAGCGCCGCCAAACGCGCAGCGGTGGCTGCCTCCGCAATGGGGTCGGCATGGGTGGGGCCATTGGGATGCTGGCTGACCAGTGCATGCCAATGCGGATCGATATCACTGCGGTGCAAATCCACGCACAATAAACACGGCCCCACACCATCCCGCCGCCCCGGGCCGATCAGCCCGCGGGAATCAATCAACGCCGCACTGAGGTAGGTGGGTGCGCACTCCGCGAGCAGAGGCGCCAGATTGCGGGTGTGCGCCAAACGATTAATCACCAAAATATGCGATGCGGGTCTTTGGAAAAACTCACGAGAATTCTCATCGTTGATCCGGGTGCGCGGATTAAACCCGGCCGCTTCCAGCAACGCCGAGGTCGCGTCGACAAGCGTGCCATGCCCGTAGAGCAACACGGGCGCGGTGGCCGTTTCACGGACCACCCCAAAAGCGAGGAGATCCTCAACGAGGCTGAGCGCGGCAACGGTGCCAAGACCCGCCGCACTGAGCTTGTCGACGACACCCGCCACCGGTTTGGGCTCGCGCAGATGGAGCAAAATCGAGGTGATCGCTGCTATGAATGCCGGATCGATTTCTAAGACACCCGATCGCGTGGCGTCGATACCAAATTGGATTGCGGAATCGGGACGCACCACAATCTGCACTGCGTCGGATAATTTGATGTGTGTCATGGAATCCTTCAATAAATTCCACGGCAAAAACCTGCCACCCCGTGCACTCATTTCACCACAGATACAATGAGCTGTCATGCAGGAAATTGAGGTTATTCGATCAGCCCGACGCACCCGAACTGTGCAGGCGAAAATTGTTGATGGTCGAATCCAAGTCCGCATCCCGGCGCGGATGTCCAAAGCGGAGGAAGAAAAAGCCGTTGCCGAGATCGTGGCAAAGCTGAAGCGAAAAACGCGATCGTCCGTCTCAAGCGATGCCGATCTCATGGCGCGGGCACATCGACTCAACGCCGCGGTACTGGAGGGCAAAGCCACTGTTAAAAGCGTGCGTTGGGTGAGCAATCAAAATACTCGTTGGGGATCATGCACCATCTCCACTGCCGAGATTCGTATTTCCGATCGGCTGCGCGAGGTGCCGGATTATGTGCTCGATTCGGTGCTGGTGCATGAGTTAACGCATACGTTTATCTCCGGCCACGGGCCGGAGTTTTGGGAGTGGGCAAATAAAACGCCCTTGGCCGAGCGGGCCAAGGGCTATTTGGAAGCGTTGCAGCGCTGGGGCTGATTACTCCTTTGAATCTGGGGTTTCGCCTTCGCCGGGCTCGCCAGGGGTGCCGGGCTCGCCGTCTTTCTTTTCGGCTTCCTCAGCGAGCAGCTTTTCCAAAGCGGTGATTTCCGCGATGGGGTCGAAGGACTCGGCATCGGATTCTCCGAGCAAGCTATCGATAAACTCAGCTGGCTTTTCCACATCTTCTGCGGTGGGCAGGAAGTCGGGGTGATCCCAGATTGCATCGCGGCGCTTAACACCTACGGCGTTTTCCACACGACGCCACAGCTCTGCCGCCTCTGCGACCTTAGGTGCGCCGAGCTCAATGCCAACAACCTTAGCGAAGGCCTGCTCGGCATTTCCGCCAGTGGCGCGACGGCGACGCCACGCTTCATTCATGGCCTCGGTGCTAGGAATACGATCGCCTATGGCCTGGGTGACAACAAGATCAACCCAGCCTTCGACCAAAGCCAACAGGGTTTCCAAACGAGCAACGGCATTGGCATTGCGGGAACCAATGCGTGGGGAAAGATCCATGCCCTGGAGCTCATTCATCATTTCCTGCAGGCGCTCAGGATCTGGATTATCCATTTGGAAGCTGCCCATTGCTTCTTGGATATGGGAGGTATCAATTTCTAGACCGGCAGCGTATTCCTCAACGGAGGAGACTAGACGCTCAACTAGCCAAGGCACATGCTTAAACAGGCGCTGGCGGGCAGCTTCGCGGGCGCAAACATAAACCAGCATTTCCTGCGGTGCGATATCAAGTCCCTTGGATGCCTCAGCCAGGTTGATTGGCAAAATCGCAGAAACGCCGGCAGGGGAGACGGGGAGTCCGAAGTCAGAGCCACTGAGAGTCTGCTTGGCTAGATCGCCCAAAGCGTTGCCCAGCTGCATGCCGAAGTTCATTGATGACATGGAGTTCATCATCTGAGACATCGGGCCCATCATCTCGCGGGCTTCCTCAGGGAGGTTTTCTAATTGTGCCTTATTCATTTGCTCGGCAACTGGGGTGACCAAGCGCTTCCAAACTGGCAGTGTATTGGAAAGCCAATCTTCGGCATTCCAGGCAATAACGCGGTGGCCGGAAGTGGGAAGCTCGGTGGAATCATCAAGCCATAGTTCCGCTAGGCGCAGGGATTCTTCCACTGCTTCTTGATCGGATTTCTTAATGGCAGCTACGTTTCCGATTTGCTGGCGGGCAATGCGTGCTGCGAGGTCATAATTAACGGGGCCGGAGGCATCAGGTGAGTTCATAGAGTCGCCCATGCCGGAGAGCATTTGGCCAAACTGGTTGAGGATATCGCCTAATCCACCTGCTCCCATATTGCCGCCGAAGAAGCCGAAAGGATCGTTGTTGTTACGGTTCCTGTCGTTGTCATCGTCGTCGTTGTTTCCGAAAGAGAAACCGAAGCCATTGGAATTCATACCTACCAATCTACAAGGCGCCTATTTGTCAATGCCATGATCTAAACAACGCTGTTAGCGAACACAGGTTGTAGGGTGGATATTCGTGAACCGCCGACTGAAAACCCTGACGTGGGGTGCAATCCCTTTAGTGGCTCTGGCCTCTCTGGTAAGCATTGACCATATTCCAGGCACCGATATCAACCTGAGCGTGCCTTATGCTGCTGAAGGCCCCGGGCCAACCTTTAACACTCTTGGAGAAGTTGAGGGCGAAGATGTGGTGTCTATTGAGGGCGCCGATCTTGATGAGGTCAGTGGAAATCTCAATATGACCACCGTGTCGGTACGCTCCGGGATGACTCTTTCCCAAGCCTTGTCGCGCTGGCTTTTTACCGATGACACTCTCGTGCCTATTGAGCAGATCTTCCCAGCCGGACAAAGCGCTGAAGAAGTACAGCAGTCCAACCGCACTGCCTTTATTTCTTCAGAGGCCAATGCCACCATCGCTGCGATGAATTATCTCAAGATGCCCGTCAAGGTTGAGGTCGCAGAAGTGGTAGCCGATAGTGCTGCTTCCGACCACTTTGAGGTGGGCGATTATCTATTAAGCATCGATGGCACCGAGATTAAGACCCCCGGCGAGGCACAAACGATCGTGCGGTCCAAGGCTCCTGGCGATACTGTGACGATCCGCTATGAGCGCAATGGTGCAGAGGCGGAAGAGAGCATCACTCTGGGCGAGCATCCCGATGATTCATCAGTAGCGCTTTTAGGAATCTCTATGACCTCGGTTCCTGCCAATGGCATCAACGTTGATTACAACTTGGAAGATGTCGGAGGTCCGAGTGCAGGTATGATGTTCTCGCTGGCAGTCGTCGACAAGCTCTCTGAGGGGCGGCTTAATGGTGGCAAATTTGTGGCCGGTACTGGCACTATCTCTGAAGATGGCACGGTGGGCTCAATCGGTGGCATTGCGCATAAGGTGCGCGCTGCTGAGGAGGCGGGCGCGGAGGTATTTTTGGCGCCGGCCGACAACTGCGCAGAGGCGATGAGTGCAAAACCGGAGGATATGACCATTTTGGAGGTCACAACCTTGGACAATGCCATCACTCAGATGGAGGCTTTTGCCCAAGGTGGAGATTATGAAACCTGCGGCAGCTAATTTTTAGCCGTGGTGCTCGGCTCGGCGGACTCTGAGGCTGCAGCTGAGGTCGCAGCAGAAGTTGAGGCGGACTCGGTGGCCTCAGAGGCTGGCTCCTCCGCCAATCCGAGCTCATAGATGCGCTCTTCGGGATCAATTTTGTCCGAGGAGACCATCTGCTGCAGAACCAGGCCCTTGTCATTATCAACCACGGTAATAATCGACATGGTGCCAATCGTGGTCCAACCAACCACCTTCGAACCGGTATCCTCAACCACCCGCGAACTGCGCAGCTCAGTCAGCAGCTGGGTGGTGCTGGTGGCCTTGGAGGCATTATCAAAAAACTGAAATTGCCCCACTTCAGAACCGGAACACGCATAGGAATCCTCCACACCGGAAGGATCGCAGGTATCAAATTGCGCAAAAAGTTCCTCCGGCGCCACCGAGGAAAAAACCTCGTACACCTTCTGAATGTCCTTTTTCATACCCGCAGCGCTTGTCGACGAAGCCTCAGTGCTTGCGGTTTCCGTTAAGGTTCTGCTACCTGGGCTTGTCGACGAGATGCTGGAGGTCGTCGGCGTCTGGCTGGAACTTTCCCCGGTGTTTTCACCGCCACTGGTGCATGCAGCTAAAAGTGGAATAAGCGCCACAAATCCCAGTGCAACGCGGGCCTGCTTATGCGGATTGGACGCCACAGTGTGAACTCCTAGCTATAAAGACGCGGGGCTTAACTAAATCGATCTTAGTCAAGTCTGCCAGATTGTCAGATCTAAAACTCTTCTGGATCAGCTTCCAAGGTATAGCGCAGCGCGGCAATAACACCAGGAGCAACACCAGGTCCGCCGCGAAGCTCGATCTCATCTTCGGCAAAAGGACCGCGTGCTTCCAATTCTTCTTCCGTTGGGCGCAGCTGCAAAAGGGTCAATTCAGCCTCCCCCCGCAGTACCCCAGAAAATAGGCGTGCGGGACGAGCTTCAGATCCGGGTTCCGAGATGTCGGTGAACATTATTTCCTGCGCCAAAATGGCACCGGCGATTTCCTGAGGCCAGGCCAGGCGGGAAATATAGTCGCCCAAAGCCTCGGAGCCGGGCAGCAGGTTGTCAGGAAGATTGTCCTGAACCACTAGGGTGAGCGGGGATTCTTCCGATTCACTGTCAAGAGTATCCAAGAGCATTTCAGTGGGGACAAGTGCGAAAAGGGTAGGGCCGGCATCCCAACCTTCGGCATGGATAAAGTCCACAGCCTCCAACATGGCTTTGTTCAGGGCTTGTGGAGAGTAAATGGCATTATTCATTGATTTTTTCCTTTGTGGAGAATACTTGTTGGTCTTTATTGGTGATTAAACCGTAGAGTAGGGGGGAAAAGCAGAATCACGTATACATAAGGATATTGTCTTGTCGACTGGTCTTACACCTCCGCCCCAACCGATCAAGAGACCTCCAAAGGCGGTGACGTGGATCTTTGGCATTATTGCGCTAATCATCCTCATTACCCCAATGAGTGTCGGTTTTTATACCGACTGGCTTTGGTTTGGTGAAGTAGACTTCCGCGGTGTCTTTAGCAAGGTGCTTGTTACTCGCATCGTGCTGTTTGTAATTTTTGCGCTTATTGCCGGTTTTGTCACATGGCTTGCTGGTTACTTTGCCATCAAACTCCGTCCCGATGAAATAGCAGCCTTTGATCGTGATTCTCCGGTCTATCAGTACCGCCAGATGATCGAAAATAGCCTGCGACGCATCTTGGTATTCGTTCCGATTTTTGTGGGACTTTTGGCAGGTTTGGTGGGCCAACGTGCCTGGCGCACCGTGCAGCTGTGGCTCAACCGCCAGCCATTTGGCATTGAAGATCAGCAATTTGGCAAGGACTATGGCTTCTATGCCTTCGACCTGCCAATGATTCGCCTGGTAGTGGAGTCCTTCTCTCTGCTGCTCATCATCGCATTTGTTATCGCCTTGGTGGGCCACTACCTCCTGGGTGGTATCCGCGCTGGTAACCAGATGACTGGCCAAAAGTCTTATGTTTCCCGCGGTGCTCGCGCACAGCTGGCAATCACTGCTGGTATTTGGATGCTTTTACAGGTCGCCTCCTATTGGTTGGATCGTTATGATCTGCTGACTCAGGAAAACTCCACCTTCACCGGTGCCGGTTACACCGATATCAATGCTCAATTGCCAGCAAAGATCATCCTCATGGTCATTGCACTATTTGTGGCCTTTGCCTTCTTCTCTACGATTTTCCTGCGTGATCTTCGGATCCCAGGACTAGCTGTGGTGTTGATGGTTTTAAGCTCCGTGGTCATCGGTGCCGTCTGGCCTTTGATGCTGGAACGATTCTCCGTGCAGCCAAACCGTGCGGAAAAAGAATCCGAGTACATTTCCCGCAATATTGAATCCACCCGTTTTGCCTATGGCATTACCGATGAGGATGTCACCTACGAGGAAAACTGGGGCGCTGGCGAAACCACGAATGCGGAAGTCGCTGCAGACTCTGCAACCATTTCCAATATTCGTTTGCTGGATCCACAGATACTGTCTCCGACCTTCACCCAGCAGCAACAGCTACGTAACTTCTACGGCTTCCCTGACCAATTGGCCATGGACCGCTTTGAAGTTGATGGCGAATTGCGCGACTTTGTGGTGGCTGCCCGTGAGCTTGATCCAAACTCCCTCCAGCAAAACCAGCAGGACTGGATCAACCGCCACACTGTTTATACCCACGGCAATGGCTTCATTGCGGCCCAGGCCAACCAGGTTGATGAGGTTGCCCGCGATGTCGGATCAACCCGTGGTGGTTACCCGGTCTATACCGTTTCCGATCTGCAGTCCAATGCCCGCGCTGCGGAAAGCGAAGATGCTGAAGAACTAGGCATCAAGGTAGACCAACCTCGCGTTTACTATGGGCCACTCATTGCCTCGGCAGCCGATGGCGCTGACTATGCCATCGTTGGCGATACCGGCGATGGCCCAGTGGAATATGACACCGATACCTCCAGCTACACCTATGAAGGTGAAGGCGGAGTGGGCATTGGCAACCTGGTAAACCGTGCCGCTTTTGCGCTGCGCTACCAGGAAATGAATATGCTGCTCTCCGATCGCGTGGGCGCAGATTCCAAGATCCTCTTCGAGCGCGATCCACGTGCGCGTGTGGAAAAGGTTGCGCCTTGGCTGACCACTGACTCCAAGACCTACCCAACCGTTATTGATGGTCGCATCAAGTGGATTGTTGATGGCTACACCACCTTGGATAGCCTGCCTTATTCCACTCGTTCCTCTTTGACCGAGGCCACCCAGGATACGATCACTCCCGACGGCACCCAGCAGCAGCTGATTACCGATCAGGTGGGATATATCCGCAACTCGGTCAAGGCCGTTGTTGATGCCTATGACGGCAGCGTTGAGCTCTATGAGTTTGATACTGAGGATCCAGTACTGAAGGCGTGGCGCGGAGTGTTCCCAGATTCCGTTAAGCCGGAATCTGAAATCTCCGATGAGCTGCGTGCTCACCTGCGCTACCCAGAAGACCTCTTCAAGGTACAGCGCGACATGCTGGCCAAGTACCACGTTGATGATTCCGGCACCTTCTTCACCAACGATGCTTTCTGGTCTGTGCCTAGCGATCCAACCGCAGCTGAAGGCCTGCAGGAACTCAAGCAGCCCCCTTATTATGTTGTCGCTGCTGATCCAGAGACCGGCGAGTCCAGCTTCCAGCTGATCACTCCTTTCCGCGGCCTTCAGCGCGAGTACCTCTCTGCCCACATGTCTGCATCTTCGGATCCAGAAACCTATGGACAGATCACCGTGCGTGTCCTGCCAACAGATTCCACTACCCAGGGACCAAAGCAGGCCCAGGACGCCATGATGTCTTCTGACCAAGTGGCGCAGGACCAAACCCTGTGGCGCGGATCCAATGATCTGCACAACGGTAATCTGCTGACCTTGCCTGTCGGCGGGGGAGAGATCCTCTACGTTGAGCCGATTTACTCGCAGCGTAAGGATCAAGCCTCGGCCTTCCCGAAGCTGCTGCGCATGTTGGTCTTCTACAAGGGCCAGGTTGGTTACGCACCGACTATCGCAGAGGCGTTGTCTCAGGTGGGTATTGATCCCGCCGCCGCCCAGGACATCGTCGAAGTGGATGGCAATGTGGTAGAGCCAGAGGCCACCCCAGCAGAACCTGCTGCGGACACTCCGGCCACTCCTGCTGCTAGCCAGGCAGAAGGAATCGCTGCGATCAATGATGCACTGAGCAATCTTGAGGCAGCAAAGGACGGTTCCTTCGAGGAGTATGGTCGCGCCCTCGACGCCCTTGACCAGGCAGTCGAAAGCTACCAGTCAACTCCTTAAACAGTTGAGAAAAGCACTCCAGGTTCTCCTGGAGTGCTTTTTATGCGCTAATCGCATCGGCAATCTCAGCGAGCACCCAATCGAGTGTGTCATCATCATGGGAACCAAACCCAAATACAATCCCATTCTCTGCACCCGCACCGCCCCAATATTGCGAAAGCGCAGTCACCTGGAGACCACGCATCGCTAGCTTCTCGACGACCACCTCTGCGGGTGTTGCGGTGATCAAAACGGCGTGCAGGCCACCATCAATTGGGCGCAATTGTGCGCCGGGCAATGCGCTGAGGCGCTCATTAACGATGCTGCGCCTGCGGCGATAGACCCTTCTGAGGCGCTGGGTGCGACGTCGTAAAGCACCTGAGGCCAGGTAAGTGGCAAGCGCGGCCTGGGTGATCGCGCCGACTGGCTGGCCGAGGATCCCACGCAGCTGCGCCAACTGGTGGGCAAGCGGCGTGGGCAGGAGGAGATAACCGCAAGCGATCTGCGGAGTAATAACCGAGGAAAAAGTACCGAGCAGCACCGTGCGATCGGGGGCTAGCGCGGTGAGCGGAGGCAGTGGCATGCCGACATAACGCAGCTCGGAATCGAAGTCGTCTTCAATGAGCAAGGTATCGCTGTTCTCAGCCCAGTTGACCAAGGCGGTGCGTCGGGCAGCTGGCAGCGATCCGCCATAGGGGTATTGGTGGCTGGGGGTGAGCAGGAGTGCATCGAGATCGGTGGGCAGATCCGAGACCATAAGACCATTGGAATCGGTTGGGAGATCGCGGAGGTGGTGTCCCAAGGTCTCAGGGATACGGCGCAAACTAGGATAGCCCGGCGCTTCCACACCGATCGTGGCCTGCGCGAACGTCCGCAGCAGCAGAGTCAAACCCTCGCGAGCACCGGCGGTAACGATAATGCGATCGGGATCGCAGACGAGTCCGCGCATGCGCCTTAAGTGCTCTGCGATTTCGCTTCGCAAATCCGCCAAGCCAGCATCGGGAATATTCTGCGGGGGATTGGCACAGGCGGTGCGCCACGCAGCTCGCCATGCGGAATCCGCCAGAGTCGCCGTATCGGGAATACCGGGATCGAGATTGAGTAGCGGGGGAGCGGGAGTCGGAGTTTTGCGATGCGTTTTCTCTGCTTCCAAGGGCTTTAATTGGTGCAGATTGGGATTAATAATCGTGCCGGAACCATGGGTGCTGCTGAGGTATCCTTCGGCCGCTAGTTGGTCATAGGCGGTCACCACGCTCCCCCGTGATACCCCCAAACGGTTAGCCAATGCACGAGTGCTGGGCACGGGGTCGCCGGGGCTGAGAATTCCCTTGGCCAGCAGATTGCGGATTTGGGCTGTGAGCTGTGCTGGAATGGGTGTCGTGGAGGCCGGATTGAGGACCAAAGGCAAGGTGGATACGAGGTCAGAGCGCATGGGTTTAGCCTGCACCCAAAAGTGGTCTAATGCAACTAGTCGAATGTGGATCTATTCCTAGACCACTTTGGGGAGTTGGATAATTGCCATGACTGAACATATTCAAGACAATAACCAGGCAACCGCCACCACCCGCGTGAAGCGCGGACTCGCCGATATGCTCAAGGGCGGTGTGATCATGGATGTGGTCACCCCTGAGCAAGCTCGCATCGCTGAGGACGCCGGCGCCACTGCCGTCATGGCACTTGAGCGAGTCCCTGCCGATATCCGTTCTCAAGGCGGCGTGGCTCGTATGAGCGATCCAGACCTCATCGAAGGCATCATCAACGCCGTGTCCATCCCCGTGATGGCGAAAGCACGCATCGGCCACTTCGTTGAAGCTCAGATCCTGGAATCCCTCGGCGTTGACTTCATTGACGAGTCTGAGGTGCTCAGCCCTGCCGACTACACCCACCACATCAACAAGTGGAACTTCCAGGTTCCTTTCGTCTGCGGTGCCACCAACCTCGGCGAGGCACTGCGCCGCATCACCGAAGGTGCCGCAATGATCCGCTCCAAGGGCGAGGCTGGTACCGGCGACGTCTCCGAGGCCGTGCGCCACCTGCGCACCATTCGCGGCGATATCAACCGCCTGCGCACCCTCGACGAGGATGAGCTCTACGTTGCCGCTAAGGAACTGCAAGCACCATTTGACCTGGTCCGCGAGGTAGCGCAGACCGGCAAACTCCCAGTTGTCACCTTCGTTGCCGGCGGCGTGGCCACCCCAGCCGATGCCGCACTCGTGCGCCAAATGGGCGCCGAAGGCGTCTTTGTCGGCTCCGGCATCTTCAAATCCGGCAACCCAGCCGCCCGCGCCGCCGCGATTGTCAAGGCCGCAACGCTTTACGACGACCCCGCTGCGCTCGCCGAAGTTTCCCGCGGTCTCGGCGAAGCCATGGTTGGCATCAACGTTTCCGATGTTCCTGCTCCTCACCGTTTGGCGGAGCGCGGCTGGTGATTATCGGAGTGCTGGCACTCCAAGGTGGAGTTGATGAACACCTGCAGATGCTTGAAGAACTGGGGGTAAGCGGACGTAAAGTGCGCCTAGCCCGAGATCTTGAAGGTATTGATGGCATCATCTTGCCTGGTGGGGAATCTTCAGTAATGGATAAGCTCGCGCGAGCCCTCGATCTTGCCGAGCCCTTGAGACAACGCATCGCAGCGGGGCTACCCGTCCTCGCGACCTGCGCTGGCCTCATCTACACCGCTAAAACCGTGGACAATCCTGCACCGGGGCAGCAGACCTTGGGAGTTCTAGATATTACAGTGCACCGAAATGCCTTCGGCAGCCAAAAAGATTCCTTTGATACGGCACTAGATGTCACGCTGCCAACAGGTGTGCTGGAAAAAGTGCAGGCCTCTTTTATCCGCGCACCCGAGGTTATTTCCTGCGGTGAGGGAGTTACCCCAATCGCTCGTCTCAACAATGGAGCAGTAGTGGGGGCAATGCAGGGAAATGTCCTGGCGCTTTCATTCCATCCGGAGGAGTCTGGTGATTCCAGAGTCCATCAGGCCTGGATTAATACCCTTGAGAAGGTCTCTGACCAGTAGATTTGATGTATTGCCTAGCGCTCTGTATAGTTTTAACACGTTGCCACAGAGCGTGAAAGCAATTTCCACTTATGGCAGAGATTAAATGACACTTAAGTCATTGCGTCGCGGGATGGAGCAGCTCGGTAGCTCGCTGGGCTCATAACCCAGAGGTCGTAGGTTCAAATCCTGCTCCCGCTACTAATCAAAAATCCTCTTCAACTTCGGTTGAAGAGGATTTTTTGCATGCTGACGCCGACGCGCGGGAGGGGTTCGTCGAAAAGCACCCCCAAATACCCCTGAAAACCTGGTTTTTACCCTTAAACCCGCAGCTCATGGGTGGTATCTGGTTAGTGCTTGTGCGGTTCTGGGGTCAACTAGGTCACACTTATGAAATCTTCGCTTCAAAGTGATGTGGGACATGGCACTATGTAGATTATTGCCCGTTTCATGTTATGAAAGTGAACTAAAGATCCTTATGCGACTCCCGGTCTCACGCCGTGCCATCTTTTCCGCGTCAATTCTGCTTGCTGGAGTGAGTTTGACCGCGCCGGCAGCGCACGCAGCCGACTGGGTGGATACAACGGCCGTGGTGGATCAGGCAAATGCGCAACTTTCACAATTTGGGGTCACTCTGGACCGTAGCGCTGCGGAAAACTTTGATGAAACCACTAATGCTTCCATCGACGCGGCACTTGCTCCTTATGGAATAACCGAGACTCCCGCAGGCCAGGTTGTGGAGCAGCCCTTGGCGCCTCCTGCTGACGCTGCGGCCATGCAGTCAATCTCGGATTCTGCGCCAGCAGTGCAGCAGGCGCTCCCGAACTATGTGGTCCGCAATGATGTTCAGGCTCAGGTAATGGCTGCAACTCTTGGTGATGTTGTGCACCGCGTCCCCGGTTCCTGGTTTAATGCGCCGTCAGTTCCAGTTGAATCACAGGTCGCGGAACAAGAAGGCCAATCCCTCTACGGACCAGGCACTCCGATTTACCTTGATGGCACTGCGATGTGCACCCTCGCTGTTACCGGAACTGATGCTGATGGTCGCAAAATTGGCATTACTGCAGGTCACTGTGGTCAGGCGGGCGATGCCGTGCGTTCTGCAGATTCCTATTGGGTGGGCGATTCCGGAACCGTTGTTTATAACGCACCGAATGCGGATTATTCCGTGATTGAGTTCGGCTCTAATGCACAGCTGACCAATTCTTATAATGGCATTACCGTCAACTCTGTCGGCGGGGGAGTTGCTCCTGGTCAACAGGTGTGCAAGAGTGGCGTGGCTACCGGCTTGACCTGCGGAGTTGTTTGGTCTGCCGATGAACGCCTGTCCATGTCCCAGTTATGTGCTGGCCGTGGCGATTCCGGAGCTCCAGTATTTGTGGAGAACCGCCTGGTGGGCATTGTCTCCGGCGGCGTGATTCCAAACTATGATCTCTCCTGCACCACGCCTTTGCAGGGACCACTCTTTATGCCATCGCTGTCCGTAAATATGGACCAGGTTCTTGGCGATCTGGATACCCTCAATGGTCCAGGTCGCGGTTTCCAGCCAACTGCTGGCTAGACCTTTAAAGAAGAGAGGACCTCGCTGCCGAATTGGCCAGCGAGGTCCTCTTTTATTGCCGGGCTATAGCCACGAGCTTAGGACTGCTTAAAGCGGTCCAAAACCTCTTGGTGCAGCAGACCATTGGTAGCGATCGCATCGCCACCATGTGGGCCGTCAACACCTGCAAGGGAGGTGAAGCGACCGCCGGCCTCAGTGACCAAAATTGATAGAGGTGCTAGATCCCACAGGCTGACCTCTGGTTCCGCGGCGATATCCACGGCACCTTCGGCAACGAGGCAGTAGGAGAAGAAATCGCCAAAGCCGCGCAGGCGCCAGACGTCATCGCTTAACTCCACAAATTGTTCGCGCAGCTTGCGCTCTTCCCAACCAGAGAGGGAAGAAAAAGAGATGGAGGCATCTTCCAACTTGGATACGGAAGAAACCTGTAGCTTGCGTGGGGAAGCGCCATTGAAGGTACGCCAGGCACCTGCGCCCTCGGCAGCCCACCAGCGACGAGCCAAAGCCGGAGCAGAGACAACACCTGCGACTGGTCGACCATTATCCAACAGTGCGATCAAAGTAGCCCAGACTGGGACTCCGCGCACGAAGTTTTTGGTGCCATCGATGGGATCGATAATCCACTGGCGGCCGCTAAGCTCTACATCGCCGCCAAATTCTTCACCCAAAATGGCATCAGCAGGACGGGCGGTGCTGAGCTTTTCCCGCAGTGCTTCTTCGGTCGCAAGATCGGCATCGCTTACGGGAGTCATATCAGGCTTGGAGGAAACCTCCAGGTCAGTGGCCTCAAAGCGGTCGAGGGTGAGGGAATCGGCAAGTTCAGCTAATTCCAGGGCAAGGGCTAGGTCATCGGCGTAGTTACTCATGATGTCCTAGTCTAGTGCGCTTAGGGTATCGGAAATCTCAGCGACGGCCTCGGCGTTTCCTGCAACACACCAGGTGACACCGCCCGCTTCAACCTTCACGCAGGCGCCACCCACACCTTCAATCAGCGCGCGGCCGGGCAGCCAATCCCAATCGGCCACGCTGTGCTGCACCCAAGCGCCGACACTGCCTTCAGCAATTCCGGCCAAATCCACAGAGCCCGCACCAAACATTCTGATCGTGGCAGGCTTGGTGACGACGCTGCGCCACACCTCATGAATCTGCTCATCAGCCAAACGGGTGGGGTGAATATAAGTGGCAAGCGAAATAGCGCTCAGGGGTTCGTCGACAAGCATCTTGAGCTCCTGACCGTCGCGCGTGGTCCGGATACCCGGGCCACCAAACCACGTATAACCCATGGCAGGGCGGTGTACCGCCCCAAAAAGCAGGCGCTCCGGCTGTGCCGGCTCACCCTCCACAAGCGCCAGCGCGGAGCACCAATAATCGGAGCCGCGGGTGAAATTATAGGTGCCATCGACTGGGTCGATGACCCAAAAACGACCGCTTTTCGACGGCCGGTTGGCGCCTTCCTCACCGATCACACCATCCTCAGGTCGCAGCGCTTCCAAAGCCCCGGCCACAAAAGACTCGGCGGCGCGGTCAGCATCGGTGACAACATCGGAAATGGAGGTCTTGAAATCAGTTGCGACACCATTTTCACGCATGCGCCACGCGAGGCGACCGGCGTTATAAACCAAAGCTTGGGCCAAATGTTCATCACTGTCTTGCTCATGCGCAATAACGAAAGTTTTGGTGATGGTCTTGATCATGTCATCTAAGCTGGTGGCTGGATGAGTCTGCTCGGGATTATTCATACCTACTATTGTGCATCCCTTAAGCTCAGCGTGCCGAACAGGGCGGAGTTCTTAGCTTGCAGCGGTGAACAGGTAACATATGCAAACATGCGTCCCGAAATTTCTGCAGCACTTTCTGAGCTTGATAGCACCCTCACGACCATTGAGAAGGTACTGAACCCGGAAGAAATGTCCGACCGAGTTCGAGAACTAGAAGCCCAGGCAGCAGATCCTTCACTCTGGGACGACCCCGACCACGCCCAGCAGGTCACCTCTGAGCTCTCCCATGTACAAGCTGAGCTGCGCAAAATTACCGAGCTGCGCCAGCGCGTGGAAGATCTCCCCATCATGTACGAACTCGCCGAGGAAGAAGACGGCGATACCTCCGTAGCTGATGAAGAACTCGGGGACCTGCGCGCTGCCATTGAGGCTCTGGAAGTAAAGACCATGCTTTCCGGCGAATACGACGCCCGCGAAGCCGTTATTAACATCCGCTCCGGCGCAGGTGGCGTTGACGCTGCCGACTGGGCCGAAATGCTCATGCGCATGTACACCCGCTGGGCCGAAAAGAATGGCCACAAGGTCGATGTTTATGACATCTCCTATGCCGAAGAAGCTGGCATCAAATCCGCCACCTTTGTTATCCATGGCGACTATATGTACGGCCAGCTTTCCGTGGAACAGGGCGCACACCGACTCGTGCGCATCAGCCCCTTTGATAACCAAGGCCGCCGCCAAACCTCATTTGCCGAGGTAGAGGTGCTGCCGGTGGTAGAAAAAACTGACTCCATTGAGATCCCCGATAACGAGATCCGCGTGGATGTTTACCGCTCCTCAGGCCCTGGCGGACAGTCCGTGAACACCACTGACTCCGCCGTTCGCCTTACTCACATTCCCACCGGCATCGTTGTGACCTGCCAAAATGAGAAATCGCAGATCCAAAACAAGGCCTCTGCGATGCGAGTTCTCCAGGCGAAACTGCTCGAGCGCAAGCGTCAAGAAGAGCGAGCTGAGATGGATGCCCTCGGTGCCGGCGGCAATGCTTCCTGGGGAAATCAGATGCGGTCCTATGTTTTGCACCCTTATCAAATGGTGAAGGATCTGCGCACCAACTTCGAGGTGAACGATCCACAGAAGGTGCTCGACGGCGATATCGACGGCTTCCTCGAAGCGGGAATTCGCTGGCGCATGGCCGAGCAAAACAGCGAGAGCTAGTTTTGGCTGCTTTTCAGGTGGAGCTTTAGGTGGGGCTTTGAGATTTTGCCCCTGTGACCTGAGTTCGGCCTGAGTTCGGCTCGGGAGTGGCCGGGAATGGCAGGGGATTGGCTTAGTTTTGGTCCAGTTTTAGCTCGGGAGTGGACGGGGAGCGACCCCGAGTCGGCCCGACGTCGGCCCGGAGTGGCGAAAGTGTGCCAGATTCTACAAGAAATTGCTCCACATGTTCTACCTTGTAGGTTCTGGCACAAAAATCGACCCTGATCTGTGCCAGAATCTACAAGAAGCGTGTCTTTGGGGCAATTCTTGTAGCCTCAGGGACAAGCCGTGAATAAAATTGCCATCTGCCCTAATTTCATAGGGCTCTAGATTGCCTTCTAAGGCTTTAATGGGGGCAGTCTAACACTAAAGCTCATTTTGGCAATAGGGGCGCTTAAAACGGCTTGCTGTTAATAATGGATTTACCCGTGTTTTAGCTGAGAATGTTTAGGCAAAATAGTCACTTCCGTTTCTCTAGTCACAACAGTTTCGATAGAGTGTGAGCCGTGATCACCTTCGAGAATGTCTCCAAGAACTACAAGACATCAACCCGCCCGGCATTGGACAATGTTTCATTACATATTGAAAAAGGCGAGTTTGTCTTCCTCATTGGGCCATCGGGATCGGGTAAATCAACCTTCCTGCGCCTACTAACACGGGAGGAGAATGTCAGTTCCGGGAATCTCACCCTCGCGGACTTTCAGGTAAATAAGCTGCGCGGTGCTCAGGTCAATAAGCTGAGGCAACGCATTGGCTATGTCTTCCAGGATTTCCGCCTGCTCAAAAATAAGAATGTCTATGACAATGTGGCATTTGCGCTGGAAGTAATCGGTAAGAAGAAGGACAAGATCGAGCAGCTTGTTCCCGAAACCCTGGAGATGGTCGGCCTTGCGGGCAAAGCTAATCGCATGCCCAATGAACTTTCAGGCGGCGAGCAGCAGCGTGTAGCCATCGCCCGCGCCTTTGTGAATAGGCCCTTGGTGCTCCTTGCGGATGAGCCAACCGGAAACCTGGACCCAGATACCTCTGATGACATTATGATTTTGCTCAATCGCATTAATCGCTTGGGAACCACGATCGTTATGTCCACACACAATGCTCGCACCGTGGATGATATGCGCCGTCGCGTTATTGAATTGCAGCTGGGCAAATTAGTTCGCGATGATGCCCACGGCGTCTACGGCGAAATGCGATAGGGGGGAATCATGTCGTTAGGATATGTAATTCGTGAAGCTTTTCGCGGCTTAGGTCGCAACTTCACCATGACGGTAGCGCTGATTATTACCACCTCAATTTCGCTGGCACTTTTAGCCACCGGATTTTTGGTCACCAATATGACAGAGCGCACCAAAGACATCTATTTGGATCGCGTGGAAGTAATGATCCAGCTGGATGAAAACACCTCCGCTAATGATCCTGAGTGTACCAGCGAAGAGTGCGTGGAGGTCCGCGATACCTTGGAAGGCATTGAGGGAATCGATTCCATTACTTATCGTTCCCGCGAAGCTTCTTATGAGCACTTCGTTGAGGTTTTCCAAAACACCGATCCGGTATTGGTGCAGGAAACTTCTCCCGATGCATTGCCCGCTGCTTTCCATGTGCGCCTCGAGGATCCACTAGCTGTGGAGATCCTCGATCCTGTGCGCGATTTGCCACAGGTGACCAATGTGATTGATCAGGTAGATGACCTTAGGGGAGCTACCGACAATCTCGATTCCATTAGGAATGCCACTTTCTTGATTGCTGCGGTTCAGCTTTTGGCCTCAATTTTCCTCATCGCAAATATGGTGCAGATTGCGGCTTATAACCGTCGCGAGGAAACGGAGATTATGCGTATAGTCGGCGCATCGCGGTTCTATACGCAGGGTCCATTTGTGCTGGAAGCGATCATCGCAACGCTTATTGGTGCGGTGTTCGCTACGGTCGGATTGTTCCTGGGTAAGGAGCTGGTTATCGATAAGGCCCTCAGGGGTCTATATGAATCGCAGCTTATTGCGCCGGTGACCACCAATGATATTTGGCTCATCGCGCCGGCAATTTCGGCCTTTGGTGTGGTGATTGCGGGAGTGATCGCGCAGCTCACTTTGAGGTTCTACGTTCGTAAATAGCAACACCTGCCGTAGACTGAAGAGACTATGGCCAAGAATAATAAGAAAGTCGACGAAAACAACGCAGTTCTCGCGACAAATCGCAAGGCCCGCCATGACTACCAGATCATTGATACCTGGGAGGCGGGCGTGGTGCTGCTCGGCACCGAAATTAAATCGCTGCGCGAGGGCAAGGTTTCCCTCGTTGATTCCTTCGCGAGCATTGAAAATGGCGAAATTTGGCTCCAGCACCTGCACATTCCGCAGTATTCGATGGGGTCCTGGACCAACCACACGCCCAAGCGCACCCGCAAGTTGCTGCTGCACCGCAAGGAAATTGATTCCCTCATGGGCAAGGTCCGTGACGGCAACCGCACCCTGATCCCGCTGAAGCTCTACCTCAAGAACGGTCGAGTCAAGCTCGAGCTGGGGCTCGCGCAAGGTAAGCAGGACTACGACAAGCGCCAAGACATCAAGCGCCGAACCGAAGAACGCGAGGTCACCCGGGAGCTTGGGCGTCGTATTAAAGGCATCAACGCCTAGGGCGGAGTCGAAAAGCGCTTTTCGACGCTTGCATGTTGCGGTTAATCTGCGCTAAAGTAAAATCTTCTTGTGGAACTCGCACGAGCCCACCACAAGATGATCAACGGGGCTGACATGGTTTCGACTACGTTGATTTAGCCAGGGGAAGCGTGCCGGTGAAGGCTGGAGACCACCGTGAGCGTCGCAGCAAACTAATAAGCGCCGAGAAGTCTCAGCGCGACTACGCCCTCGCTGCATAATCCAGCGACCGCGTGTCTGTCAGCCTAGGGAAGTCCCTGACCTAGATCCTGGCATCGACTAAGGGACTTGCTATTCAATCGCGTCCGCGGGGTTGAATGGGACTTTTACCGCAGACTGGGCCCATCATCCGGAAGTGTTCGTACTAGCCGGAGGGCCGAGCAGAGATCTGATTGCGAACTGCGCACGGAGAAGCCCTGGCGAGACACCGTAGGACCCGGGTTCAATTCCCGGCAGCTCCACGAGATAAAAGAAGCCCCACACCCTCTGGTGTGGGGCTTCTTTCTTTTTGCCCTCTGACCTGCAATTAGTGATAGTGTGCAGTAGCGGGTAGTTAGCAATATTGCGCTGCGCTCGTTAGTCATTTTTTAGTCATGACACCTAGATCAGTCACGTATTAGTCACAAAAAGTCACGAGGAGAGCCGCCGAAAATGGCACGGAAGAAACGCAGCTTCGGCACCGTCGACCAACTCCCATCCGGCAAATGGCGAGCACGCTACACAGGACCCGACGGCAGACCACACAAAGGACCACACACTTGGTTCGACGAAGGCGACGCACTCTCCTGGATCCGCGACGAACAAAAACTCATCGAGTTCAACGAATGGACCCCACCAGCCACCCGCCTTAACCGACGCGAAGACCTCGAACGCACCGTCGGCACCTGGATCCTCGAATGGCTCGACCTCCGCTCCCGCGGCACCAACCCTCTCGCACAATCAACCCTCGACGACTATCAGCGCACCCTCGACTCCCGAATCCTCAAAGTCACAGGCAAAGCCGCCAGACTCCGCGACATCCAACTCCTGAAACTAACGCGCCGAGATGTCGCAACATGGTGGGACAACATCAACGAACAATTCGACAGCGCACCATATAACCGCAACGCCTACACCCGTCTAAAAACAGCAATCCAAGCAGCAGTAGACCGCGACATGATCCCCGGCAATGTCGTATCCGTCCCCGACGCCAAAACAAAACCAAAACCCAAACGCAAACAACTCCCTGAAGGCGACGTCATGCAAGCCATCATCGACCAACTCGACCACACCATCCCCCGCGTCGAGGGCCGCCACAAACTCATAGCAATCCTCACCTTCTTCCACGGCATGCGCATTGGCGAAGTCCTCGCACTACGCAGAGAACACATCATCGACACCGGAAACACCATCGCAATCCAAATCCACGGAAACGCCTTCCGTAGACCAGGCGAAGGAATGTCCCTCAAAGACACAACCAAAACCACCGCCGGCCACCGCACCGTCCCAATCTTCCCCCACTTCCACGCCGATCTCCGCTACCACCTCGAACACTTCACCCCACCACACGACACAGCACACCTCTTCCTCACAGCACACGGCCACCTCATCCTCGACACCAGCTACCGATCAATCCTCACCCGCGCAAAAAAGCGCGCCGGGTTTGAGGACGTGAAGATCACGCCACATTATGGGCGGGTCTGGCTGATTACGACGCTGGCAGAGTTGGGCATGGTGCCGCCGGCTATTGGTGAGATCCTTGGGCAAGTGGATTTGAAGACCATTACCGAGATTTATATGCGTTCCACGGAAGCGAAGCGGAACGAGATTCTGGGGCAGGTGAATTCTGCGCTTGCGGGAAAGCCTAAAGGCGTCGGCGATCTCGACAAGAGGAGGAAAGAAAATGCCGCCAAGGAATCTAAGAAAGCTATGTAACGAACAGTAAAAGCATACAAACGCACAGATGTGCGACTATCGTATAGATTAACAAGGAGACAGTAATGGCAAAGAAGTCAAGAATCGAGTGGACAGAAGTCACATGGAATCCCGTTACAGGTTGTGACAGGGTTTCTGCAGGCTGCGATAATTGTTACGCCCTGACTATGTCCAAGCGGCTGAAAGCAATGGGTGTTGAAAAATATCAATCTGATGGTGATCCACGGACATCTGGTCCTGGATTCGGTGTCGCTCTTCACCCAGGTACGCTCAACGAACCATATCGTTGGAAGCAACCTCGGACTGTATTTGTAAACTCAATGTCTGACCTCTTTCACGCCAAGGTGCCCGTCGAGTTTATTAGGTCAGTTTTCGACGTTATTCGTGAGAATCCACAACACATTTTCCAAGTTCTTACGAAACGTAGTCTTCGAGCTGCTCGATTAGCAGACCAGCTGGATTGGCCGAACAATCTTTGGATGGGTGTCTCTGTGGAAGACATGAAAGTTGTTAACCGCGTTGATCACCTTCGAAGAATCCCTGCAAAGGTTCGCTTTTTATCGTGTGAGCCTCTGCTGGGGTCTTTGGAAGGCATTGATCTCACCGGCATTGATTGGGTTATCGCTGGCGGTGAGTCCGGTCCTCGTTACCGTCCTATGGATGTGGAGTGGGCGCGTGTGATCCGTGACGCCTGCAATGATCAAGGCGTCGCATTCTTCTTTAAGCAATGGGGTGGACGCAATGCCAAGGCGCTTGGCCGTGAACTCGATGGTGTGCTTTGGGATCAGTACCCGGTCTCTAGGAATGCATAGTTTGTTGGATTTGCCAGTATTCGACTTTCTTTTTTCGATATTCAATCGTTATGATTCCCTCCTTTTCTAGTTCTACTAATGCTTGTCTAATGGCTTTATCCGGAATGGAACCGAGATTCGAACCCAAAATGGAGGGAGCAACAGCACTGACTTCGAAAGGCTTGCCTTCATGTAATAAATGAATAATGTTCTCTTTTAGTTGAGGCTTTGTATTTTTGATGTGCTCGTTCATATCAAATTGGCGAGGAGCTTCAAATAATGCGTAATTGTCTTCCGGTTCTTCCATAGATTCAAAAGTCATCCACCATTTCTCATGAGCTCGAGAAACCGCGTCGTACATTCGAAAAGCTGCGGCGCCCGAACGTGTTACGTGGACAAGGCTGTAAATGGTTTTCGTTGTTGGACTTCTCTTCACTGGAATAATGCAAACTGAGGCTTTGGTATCTGACACCAAGCGCTTTGCGAATTCTCTTGCGATAACCTCACCAAAATCATCGCCTTCCTTATGCTCTTTAAATAAACTTTTCCACCAGTCACCACCTACCGCATCCGTAATTCTTTTATGCGTAGCAGCTGCAGCTGCCTGGCCTTCTTTTGCGCCAGCGCTTCGTCGAAACGCTTCATGACTAAAGTTCAGCAAAAGCTCAGTTGGTTTGTTGTATGCATCACGATTCATCGTCTTGACTAATAATTCATAAGGAACACCAAACCCGCAGGGGTCAAGGAAAGCTAGAAGTGGGTGCGAGCGGTGGTTTTCCAGAATTCCACCCAGGTCTATCGAGATATCTCCACGTCTAGCATCTATGACTAAGTTCGGGTGTGTATTTTCTGCCAGTACAGAAGTGAGTTTTTCAAAGGAGTCTGCATCTTTTTCTCGATAGTGGAGGTGAAACTTCCTACCGCGACTTTTTGCTAAGTCACTCGCAAATTTGATTGACATTTCTGCAGATCCGGGAGAACCATCTTCATATCGTCCAGCACCGGCAAATCCATCGATGTATGCAACTTCGCTGACAGAACTGAGTCGGGCCATGAAAACTGGAAGGTAGACCCGAAGAAGCTCATGTTTGAACGTCGATGGAAGGTTTCTTTTTGCCCAATAGTCATTACTTGTTCCGGTAGACATTGCGGTCCTTTCCTAGTTCTCGAAATGTGTCTCATCAAATGTGCATCCCAGCATGGCTACTGCAAGATGTTGGAGGCGATCAGGCGTGAGTGGCAATGACATGTGGTCAAGGATCTGGGTGGCGATCTCGACTTCATCGCCAATGAAGACATGGTCTGGAGTTCTCAAGATCATCATGTTTGTTTCCATCTTGATGTCCTTTCATTGCTGCATGGGTAGTAGCTTTTCTAAGTTACTTTAGCGTGAGTATGTTCCATAGGCGCTCAAATGTGGGCAATAGTAGACAGTCTGAGATGACTCTCAAAAATTACTTGGAAACTAAAGAAAGGGGGGATTGGGCAGTTACCCAATCCCCCTCTTTCTTGCAGCAGGGTTTAATAGAGCGATATCAGCATTTGATCGCTGCAGAATTCAGTCCATCCGGATGTTCCATCGGTGAAGAATGTTGTTCCAGCCTGGTGCTGGGTCGGGTCGCCACAGGAGGCGATTGTTTTGTCGAGTTCGCGGATTGGTTCGGTTCCTGGTGCGCCAGTTATGCCGATGACGGGTGTTTGGGTTGTCGTTGTAGTTCGTGGAGCGGGTGGAACGTATTGGCTTGAGGTGGTGGGGATCACTGCCACAGCAGCAGGGGCTTCTACGGATTCCACAGCAGGTGCTGCACTATTGCTTGCAGGCTCTGAGGAGTCAGATTCGACGAGCGTCCACAAGCCACACCTGTTTGATTGGAAGGCTTTATCGGTTGCTTCAATGGTGACAAATGCTTGTCCACTTGGATTACCATTTGCGATGATGTCTTCGGTGGTGCCGCTGAATCCTGAAAGCCGTGCCCAGTAGCATGAGTCTGCGCTGCCGTCGTACCTGTATGTACCGGGAAGAATGTCTACGCCGACCAGTGATGTTCCATTGACGATGAAATCAAGTGGCTCATTAGCTGATGTGGTTGTGGTTGTAGAGGTCGGAGCTCCAATGACTCTGGAGACTACCTTGTTCTGGACCTTCACCGAGTTGTCGGCGGAGTCTACATCGACGAGGCATGAGAAGGTTAGCGGACGTCCATTCAGAGGTGTGAAGGAAGAGTCGACCGCATAAGTGGAAACATTGTCGCTGGATTCGCGTTCAGAGACTGTCCATTCTTCGTAGGGAGCCCAGCTGCCACTTGCATTGTTCGTGTTTGCATCAACTTCATCTTGGACTGCATCGAAGCAGGCCTCCTTGACGGATTCCTTGACAGTTTGCAGTTCCTCGGCGGAAGGTTCTTTAGTGGTTGAGCAACCGGCAAGGAGCGTTGCGCTAAGAATGAGAGAGCAAATGCTCTTGATATTTTTCACGATTATCTAGACCTAAACCGTATGATCATTGCTCGGAGGGAAGCGTCGTTCCATCTCTTCGAAGTGATCTTGTTGTTGTTGTTGTCCAATGACAGAAAGAGTCCAAGGAATCAGAGAAAACAACAATAAGGAAAAGCTAGAAGCCAAAATGATAAAGCCTCCTCCAGTAAAGAGCGCTAGAAGGCCAATCAAGACTCCCACGATTGATGCAACCATGAACATGCTCGAGACAAGGTTTGCAAACCAGAGCCGATCTCGATCAATTGGCTTCTGATCTACAGAAGATTCGGGCAATAATGGATTTTGGTCTTTGCGAGCTAAGGGCATGAGAAGTCTTTCTGATCATTGTGTATTTCAATGATTATCTCCAACTAGCCACTGTGCTGCACACTAATTTCACAGAAAGAGACAAATGGGGGTATCTCTTCTTCATGTCTTTTACTTGTAAAAGGCCATCAAAAAAGAGGGAGAAAGAAATTCTTTCCCCCTCTTGTCGCTCAAGATCAGTAAAGCCCCATGCTGCTCATCATCGATCCCACGGCAGCGGCAGGAAGAAAATAAACCAACCCTACAAATGCTCCAATTCCAGCGGAGAGGACACCTGCGTTATGGAGAAGCATTTCAGAGAAAACTGCAGGGTCAAAAACTGGAGGTAAATCGAAAATCGTGTACATGAATCTCTACTTTCGGCATTAACAAGCGTTGAATATTCGATTCATTATCACTGATTAGGTTCTCTGCTGCACCGAGATTTCATAGAAATAATTAAATGGGGGTAACCCCACGTCAACTATAAGACTTTGACCTTCTCATAAATCTGACGCCACAGATTGACGTATTCAACTGTCACACCCAATTCGATTGCGAGCGCGCCGGGGTGCGAACCCACGAGTCGTTCGGCGCGCGCATAGGCCTCTTGACTGATTAGGGCTTCCACTGCCCATCGGTCCGCTCGCAGCTCTTGCCGGCTATCGCGGAGGTGGTCATCCGTGTGGGTGTCTCCATAGATTGCATGACCAAGTTCATGGGCGACGGCGCAGATGGTTTCCGCCCATGAAAGACCTGTCCGGTAGAGCACCCTTCTTGATTGTGGGAACCAACCCCCGAGGTCTTCGGGGTGCAGTTCATTTCGGATGTCGGGCATGATGCGGACGCCAATCCGCCGCGCGAGGGTGTCGAGCTTACGCTCCTGCTCCGTAGTCATCATCTCCCTCTCCGGGTTCAGGCTTTTTCCGCTTTGCGACGTACCGCTCAGGTTCTGGTTCAGATTCGGATTGCTCTATTGGCTGGGGGAGTCGTCGAACGTTGGAGGTGAGTGACTCTTCAGCTTCATTCATCAGCTCTTCGGGGTCTTCACCAAGACGCTTTGCGAGGGTCTGAATGAGGATCCTGTCGCTGAGCGAATCAGCCATTTGTTCCTCACTCATGTCAGAGACCTCTTCAGGCTTGAGGTATTCGGTCGAGACGAGTCCTTGTATTGGGCTGACGCCGTAGGCCCGTGAAATTGCGATGACGTTTTCAGGGGAAAGGACCCCTTTGGCTAGCTGCCGATTGAGCGTGGACGTAGTTATGCCTGAAGCAAGTGAGACTGCTCGCTCTGTGGCATTCCCTGTAATGCGCTCGTACCAAGTTGTGTGGTTCATGTGTCCCATTATGCACAACAATTACAGCTTGTGCAATATGGGAAAGGTATTTAGCTGGGAATATAACTATTTTTCACTACGGATTGTGCATTTTGGGATAATGTTGCATAATGGGATATGCAAGGCAAAGTGCACAACAGGAGGTTGAAATGAAATCAAAAGTTAACCCAAAGCTTCTCGACGAAATTCGAGAAGCGCACAACCTGAAAACCGATCTCGAACTCGCGAGTTTCCTCAGGATCGCCCCATCAACCCTGTCAGGGATTCGAAACGGAACAAATCCGAAACTCACCACCGCAATGATCATCTTCGATGCCGCGGGAGTCACAGACCTCCGCCAGGCGGTAATCCGATCTAACCAAGACCAAGCCGCATAACGCGCCGGGAAAGAGGAGAAATGAAAATCAAAATCAAGAACTTCCCCAAAGAAGCAACCAACTTCTTCGGCGAAGGCCGCGTCATCAAGATCGGTGATGTCGAAATCAAGTGGGACACCCGCATTCGCGCATGGGAATGCAGCTTGCCAGGCGTCGGACTCATGCGCTCCTACCTGATCGGTCGAATCGTCGACGGCCAGGTCCTCGTCACTGAAAACATCGCACACGACCACCCAGCACAAGGACCACTCGCTACCCGCATCGCGGAAATCCTGCAGGGACTGCTTGCAGCTGGCGAAGACCTCGGGGAATGGCAACGCACCAACTCATAAGCAAATCCCACCCGGCCTAGCAATCCACAGCATGCGCGCCGGGCAATTAAGAAAGAGACGAAAGAATGGATTTTGATAACGCAGTCATCAATTATCTTGTCCGTGAGCTTAACCATCGCGCAAAAAAGATCCTGCCAAACCCCGAGGACTTCATGGCGCATATCTTGGCCGCGAAGCTGAAAGAACGTGGTGTGGTCAACATCGAAGATGTTCCAGGAATTGATGACTTGATCATGAAAGAGACTCTGATCGCGGTGGACTTGATTGGAGCCGGCCACCTGGCCGTTGAAATTGGAACAGCAACTCTTGAGAGAGCACTATTTCTAAACCTCACCATTGATTGGCGAGATTGTATCAGTGTAGAAAAAGCATTCAATAAGGCTCTCAGCTCTTTGTTGCCAGAACCATATTCGGCCTTTGACCAGCGGATCATTGAAGTATTCATTGATCAGGGTGCTCAAGCAGAGCAGTGCTTGAAAAACAAGGGGGCTGTTTTTTATAAGGCAGCAGAACGCGCATCAGGATTCACAACCACTGGAATGAAATTACAGGTCGAGAACGGCATCGCTATTAGAGACAAAGAGGAAGTGCTCGCTGTAATTGACCTAGAAAACGCCATTATTAGTAATCTCGCAGCGCCACTTCAATCTTATTCAACGATTGACCGAGTTAGAGGCATGACAGAGATTCTTCGGATGTATTGCGAAGCCCAATCCCCATGCGCCGAAACAAGGCACAAAAGCGGTGCATGGTCAAACGCCTTCCGCGAGAACGCAAGCTCAGCTTCATTCCTACTTTCAGCTGCACTCTCTGATGCCCAAGGAGTCGAAGAATGATTGAAGCTGAAATCTTTCAGAAAAAGAAGAAACCCGTCCAGGACGGCAAATCTCGGGACGGGCAATCCAACAAAAGAGAGGATCTGCAATGAAGGTTACCACGAAGCCAGTAAGGCACCTCGACGCTGACCAGCTTCAAGCACTCGTTGATAAGGGGTGGACGCACATTACAACGAGATATATCCAGGAGGCATCGGAAATTGTGGAGATCAGAGGAGACACCGTCGATGTGCAAGTCCCAGAAAGGGCGTATGCCATACCACTTTCAATCGTCGCGATCACAGCAGTTCACAAGCCAGAAGAAGTGACATCGATATGAGCTCAGAGAATTCAAAATACCTCAAAATTTCAGAAGCATGCGACCTCCTGCGGATCGATAAATCGACGCTGCGGAGATATGCACGTCAAGGGAAGTTATCTCGCGTGAGCCTGAGCCCCCGGAAGGTGCTCTACATCCGCGCAGAAATTGATGAACTCATCTCAGCAAACACACATCGAATGGAAACTCTTTCAGAAAGGAAAGTTTCATGACCATCAGCATTCCCAAAATTGATTCCGTTATTTACGGGGTTTCAGCTGAAACGCTTGATTGGTGCATCGAAGAGATCAACACCGCGGCGGAATTCATTGAGGACGAACTACTCGGGCTGGTTCTCGACGGAGACCTCAGAACCATCATGAAAGTACGACATGCTGCGCTGCTGAAATGCGCAAACGCAATCGAAGAATTCAAGGAGACGCTATGAACACCCCAGCTGCAATGCCGAAGAAGGCCACCGGGATCACCAAGCCTGTCACCTCTGACATGCCAGCATTGCATCCTATTAAAACGGCCGCACTTGCTCACCCGAGCAGGCAGCAGGAGCCAGACGTTCGTACCCCAGAAACAAGAATCCATATCACCACAACCTCACCTTCGGGGATTCCTGGTGAGCTCAAAATCAACGGAAGGCCATTGCCATGTCTCACCGCCAGCGAATTCGACATCGAGCTCAACGACGACGGTTCCGGAGTTGTTTGGGTTGGTTTGATGGCCGATCGAATCATCGTGAATCAAGCAAAGCCGAGGAAGAAATGAACCCTGCATCATGGGTCGGTATCGTCCCTCTGAAATTTCATGCCGGACTTGTCGTTATTCTTCTCAGTCTCATATTGATTGCTGGGGGATTCTGAGATGACTACCGCCTTGTTTGTTTGCGTTGCTCTGCTCGCCGTGGCGAACATCTTGACCGTCCTCGGGGTGGAAGCTGCTTTATCGCGGGTAGCTGAAATAAACCGTTACCTTCACGAAGACCTCAACACAGTAGAGGCAATCGTCGATGGCTTTGCCAGGGAATTGGATGATCTGGAATCAACCGCGGCATCCAAAGTTACAGTGTCACATCTCACCGGGAGGCTTTCATCTTTGGAGACTTTGGTGAAAACCATGAACTCGAGGTGGGAAGACAATGTCTAGCAATGATCATCGCATTGAGGACGCAGTCGAAGAATGTGTCCAAAAGATTGCGGAAGTTTGGAAGTCCCAAGGGTGGGATTTTGGGGAGCCGCATGACTACCTACGCGAAGAATTCTTTTTGGCAATCAAAATTTATGGTCCCCAAAACCCTGACAATAATAGCTTGGACGAACAGCCCGATACGCAGCCATATCTCCGTGGTTCTCGGAGGTAGTCATGATTGTGCATCAGGTGCTATGTCCAAAGAAGAACCGTTTGATCCGAGTTGCTGGCAGCAAGCGCCAGCGATTGGTTGAGGTGGGGGATCTTGTTTCGACGGTGCCGTTTTCTTGGACATCGATGATGTCCGTGACCAAATTCAAGATCATCAACCGACGCAAATTTGTACAGGTGAGCACCCTTATTGCTTGGTCTCGGGATCTTGAGAGCAAGGGGTTGAAAAAGGACGCTGCTCAGCTGGAAGAGTTCATCGAGTGGGTGTCCAACGTTGAATTTTTGATGAAGGACAAAGCTCATGTCTGATCAGGCTTTTTGCAAGATGTGCAGTCAACCAATCAGGTTTGAGTTCACAAGAAGCGGGAAGCAGATCGCTTTGGATTATTCCTCTGATCAGGACCATGGAACATTCGTTTTGAACGTGGAGCGTAGTCCGCAGGGTGAATATCGACGGATCGCGATTGCCTTGTCCAAAGCGGAGCGTGTGCAGGCGGTTGAGGAGGGAGAGTTGTTGTTTCTCGCCCATCGACTGTCATGCGCCAATGAGCGCGAGGGGACTCCCATCCCACCGGATTTGAGGGAGAAAGCGCAGTCTGTCATCTCTGACGCGAAAGGGTTTTGGAATGGAAACCGCTGAGGTTGACGCCGCGGATCAATGGTGGAGTGAGCAAAGTGCAGCGCGGAAAGTGCAAATTTGCCGGTGGATTACACAGCGTCGGTCGTTGCCGGCTGTTGAGATTCCCGGTCAGTTACAACTATTAGGAGGCCACGATGGCGGTTATGAGTCCGCAGTCGAAGATCATTTGTTATCACGAGGAGCTTAGATCTGCGCTTTTGGCTGCGTTGAAAGTGGCGGATAAGAAGCTCTTTGGGTCGATCCAGTTTCGGCCTTTGCCAGAGGACGGCGTCCTGCAGATCTCGGCATTGAATAAGACGTCAACATTTGTCGCGACGGTCCCTACCGAGATGTGTGATGTCGTCGATCAACGCGATGAAGTTTTTGAATGCTTGCTTTCAGAGGCGAGCGTAATGGCAAAGTTCCCGATCAAGTTGCCGCCGGGTTCAGAGGGCGAAGTGGCTAAGGCCGGCTTGATTATTGCTGATTCGTGGATTCAGATCACCGATGAGACTGGCTTGGGGATTGGAATTCGTCATAGTCGAGTCCGTCGGAACAGTGATCTTGAGCTTCCAGGGCATGCAGATCGCACAATTGAGACTGCGATCGATGCTGACGAAGATTTTGACGCAGTGCTGTTTCCAGCTCAGACGGCGTTGGTCGGGCGGGTTGCAGAGATCATGGGCCAGAAGCATCAAATCAGGCTCCTTAAAGCGCCTGAGGGAGTTCTTTCTCGAGTGTTGCTGTCCGGAGCGACCTATGGTCTGACATGTACTGAGGGGCGTCAAAAGGATGAAGACACAGACACTTCGGATGATCAGCCGCTTTCCTTTGATGACTCTGGACTATCTGTGACTTCTTCGAAGAGTTTGAAGATTGTTGGGGCATCGCCAGCACATGGGGTGTCCTGATGAATTCCGACGTGATGGGAGTGTGCGCGCTTCCAGGGCATGAGAGCAGCCGCGCCCAGCCGTCATTGTGGGAATCTCGGCGAGGAAAAGAGCCAATTGAAGAGATGGAAGAACGCCACCGACAGGCGCGGTTTCTGTGTCAACGGTGCCCGCTGCTTGATCCCTGCGAGCGTGCTCTCAGTGACATGGAGTTGAAGTCGATTCCAATTGATGGGGTCATGGCAGGCCGATATGGAGATGTTGCCTATGGATCTCTGTGGGAAGGCGACGTGCAACGAACGTGCGCGGTTTGTGGCGAGCTCATGAATCCTCAACGCAAGTATCGAAAGCGAACTCCTCCAGTGGCCCGCAATCACATGGGGGAGGGTTTATGCGAAGAGTGCTTCCCGATTTTTTCACGGAAGAATCGCTCGGCAGCAGTCAGAAATCTGAAAGCAAAGAGATCAAGCCGCCGGTCGGCGTAAAGCAAAGGAAACAATCATGGCGCACTTTATTGCACTCGATATTGAAACAACGGGGTTAGATCAATTTTCAGATGAAATTCTTGAAATCGGAGTTGTCTCACTTGATCAACACTTTAAGCCTCTAAGGGCTAAATCATGGCTGACATGTTCAAAGGAACGTCTAGATAAGATTTTCCGCAACATTGATCGCACTGTGATCGACATGCACAGAACCTCTGGCTTGATCAAAGACATCAATTGGAATCACCTGCCAATCGACCCTGTCAAGATCTCAGAAGAGATCACAGCATTCATTGTCGAAGAATCAGAAGACAAGGCGCTGCCGATGGTCGGCTCGAGTATTAGCTTCGATCGGGGATTCCTGGCACAGTCACCACATTGGCGGGGCATTCTCGATGTGATTCATTATCGCAGCGTTGACGCCACATCAATTTTGCTAGCGCACCAAGCATTATTAGGAACCATCGAGGATCCTGATCTTGTGGCCTTGGAACTCGAAGCGATCGCATACCAGCAGAACGTCGAGCGTAACGAAATGTTCAGGGAACTTCCACCGGAATTCCTTCGGGTTGCTCACCGACCAATCTTCGATGCATTGAATTCAGCAGCCTTGATCCGTGCCGTTTTTGGCAGGAGGTGATGGTAATGAACACCATCTCCACAAGCAGAGATCCGCCACGTCCACAACCTCCATGACTTGCCCAACGACAAAAGGAACATCAATGCGAAACCACACCACAGCAAAGCCCCGTTCCGGGAGTGTTATCTGATGGCATGGGGACGAGTCGATGACACCTTCAACGCTTGGGACTGCTGGATGAAAGCCACAGAACTTGCCGCTCAACGAGGCGACGATCGCCTCGTCTTGGAGCTGAAAGGCGCATGTAGCGCGCTGTACACATATAGCGCGCAGCAATGGACCGACTACGAAATCTCCTACGGTGCAGCCATCGTGCAGCTCGGCATGTCACATGCTGAGAGACTGATTGCAGATCTCATCGCGATCGGGCTCCTCACGGATATTTCAGAGGGCGAGACCCGCCGATTCAAGCTCCTCGAGCGAAAAGACAAGTGGAACAACATCCGCTCAGACGAAAAGAAACACTCCGCAAAACGCAAGCGCGACCAAAACCGCGCATCACTCCAGGTTCCCGTCATGCTCCGCGACGGCGACCAATGCCGATACTGCGGAGGGGAAGTCGTATGGGGAGACACACGCAGCGACGCAGGCCGCGAATACGACCACATCAACATCGATGAGGAAACCACCGCAGAGAACTACGTCGTCGCATGCCGAGGCTGCAACCAGCTCCGACACGATCTCGGCCAAGAAGCTAACATCGAACTCCCACTACTTCCAGCACCCGACGAACCAATCTATGGCCCAAAGCTCCTCGAGCGCTTAGCCAAATGGCCACCAACCGTCGCACGGTTTGCACGCCAAATGGGAATCCCGAACCCACTCACAGGTTCGGTCGAGGCCCACACGGACCCTGCCACCAGCAGGGCAACGGACACCCAACCCCCATCCACCCAACCTTCAGGGCTACCTGCCACCCAGGCAGGGAAAGCCCCGCAGCTCCCCGCACAGGATTCCCACCAGGTCGAGTCCCAGGGTCGAGCAGCGCAAGAGGTACAAACGCGCCGGGCATCCAGTTCGGCGACTACAGCTGAAACCTTGTCTATACATCGATCCATGGGACTATCTGTCACCCAGGCAGAGCGAGACCCGCAGCACCCGTCAAAGTCGCACGTGCGTGACTTGGGTGCTGCTAAGGACGAACCACAACCATCCGCACGGAAGCGCCGTCGCCGCCGACGCTAGCATTTAGATCCTTTAGATCTGCTCAAGAAAACCGAGCCAAGGATTAACGCAGCGAAAGCGGACGTCTTCGACACCGTGCTCAACACTTTGGAAATTCCGAAGAGTTGAGCTTCAGGTGATGTCATGTGACCTTTTTCGACGTCGCTTCCTTTGGCGTACCCAAAACACCTTCATGTTCTCAAAACCTTTCTCTAGAAGGTGGTGTGCATTTCTGGAGAGTCCGGGTCGGGTCGGGTCGGGACGGGACGGGACGGGGAGACCTTGAGATACACCCTCAATAAATCTTTTAGAAAGGCTTTAATCATGGATGATCTTTTATCTTCTCTTTGTCAGGCTTTAACTGATCTTGAACGTAGGGCTGAATATCTCGATGATCTTCTTGTTCCTCAGATGTCGTTTGCTGCTGAGGCGACTGGTGGTTCGTCTGCTCCTCCTGGATCGAAGCCACCAATCGTGGTGGGGATTGTCGATCTCAAGATTGAGGTTGAGGGTGTGCTGGCAACCTGGTGCAGCGCCGTCGTTCGCTTTGCCCCTGAGGCAGGCCTGCAGATCTCACATGATCTGGGGATTGATGAACGGTGCCGCCGGCTGTTCGAGTGTGCCAACTCATTGGTGGAGCTGCCATTCTTTGACCGCATGGTGGAGGAGATCATGGGGATCTCGTCATTGGTGAGAGAAGTCATTGATGTGCCAGGCATATCGCCATGGTCTCGCGAGATCCCTGAGGTTGGGACAGCTCGTGAGATTGTGCGCTGGGTGAAAGCTTCGGGCATGGAGTTGTCGAGGTGGCGATTGCAGAAGTGGATTTCAGAAGGGCTAGTGCCATCTGAGGTTCTTCCTGATCGTCGTGTGATCGTGCGGTTCAATGATGTGGTTGAGCAGGTGCGACGTTCGTATTTTCGTGACCAGCCACCACCAGTGGTAAGCTAACGCTCGATAGATCTAACCCCGAAGAAGCCCATGGCTCTCGGGGTTTAGCCATGTCTGGAGGTGAGCCGTGGCAGATGTTCCAGGTGTCGGAGATGGGCGAGCGCTCAAGCGATACTGGACTGCGGGTGAGGGCTTGGCCAAGTGGGCAAGCAGTCCGCATCCATGGACCACATTGGTCAACCTCTTGTCTAAGTACATGAGTAGAACCCAGGCTCAAGGTCTTGCATCGAACTACTTCAAGGAAGTGTTTGGGATCTGGCCAGGGGAACGCAAAGGCGACAACCCTACGGGCCCTGGGTAGATCAACCATGAGGAGGAACCATGGCTTGGCAACGAGGGCAGACAAGAACGAACACTCCCGAATGGAAAGCGCTGTACCGGAAGGCCAGGCGTGAGCTCCCGTTGGTCTGTGCTGTCACTGGCATGACTGAGGCTGAGGCTAAAGCTCAAGGATTCCGTCTCGAGCTTGACCACATCATTCCCGACGCTGAGGGTGGAACGGATTCGCTCGACAACCTGCAGTGGTTGATCACTCCGATCCACAGCGCCAAGAGCCGAAAAGAGTGGGAGCGCGGCCAAAAACGCAGGCTCGCACGCCGAAGGCTCCCCGTCGCCAAGCACCCAGGCCTCGTCTAATCCCGACCGCAGGGGTGGGGAGGGACTCAGAGGCAGGCTCAAGTCGGGGACGGCAAGCATGGGGCGAAAAAAGCTGTACGGTGTCAGGAAAAATTCTCGAACCAATTCATAAAGAACCAGTTCAAAGGGGGTTTATTGATGGTTGCCCGCAAGCGATCCGATCAGCGGATCAGGCGAAACAAGGACGGTCCCGATGTGCTCGGCGTTGCCAAAGCACCTGCAGCGAACACCACGAAGATCCCCAGAGTCCGTTCCCACTGGGAGCCGCTCACAAAAGAATGGTTTAGGTCACTCAAGGAATCTGGCCAGGCGTACTTCTTCGAACCGTCCGATTGGCAGGCAGCGGTCCTCGTGGCCACGCAGCTGGATCTTCACTTGAAGAAGTCGAAAGAATCAGGAAACCCGATTCGAGCTAGTGCCTTCGAGGTTCTCTGGTCAGCGATGGGTGATCTTCTCACGACGGAAGGTCAGCGTCGCAGGATCAAGGTGGAGCTGCAGCGTGAAGCGGAATCAATAGATCCAGACGCGCCGGCTGTCGTATCGATCATGGACAACTATCGAGACATGGGGCTGATGGGAGGTGACCCCAGCTAGGAGGTAAACGGTGGCGTATCGTGTCGCATCACAAAATGAGGTTGCAGCGGCAGATCGCTTGATCACCCTCCCACCAGGGATCCCAGAGCGCACCCTGGGATATGAAGCGCTTGCATGGGCGGCAAAATATTTGCGCCATCCAAATGGCAAGCGCGCCGGGCAGAGGTGGCAGTTCACGCGGGAGCAAGCGCGGTTCATCCTGTGGTTCTACGCGGTTGACGAATGCGGTTACTGGATCTACTCCTCCGGTGAGCGTCGTCTTGCAAAAGGATCAGGGAAGAGCCCATTTGCAGCAGTGTTGGCATTGCTGGAACTGTTCGCACCGGTTCGTTTCCTTCGTTTTGATGATCGTGTTCCAGGTGGCGTGATTGGTCAGCCGGTGAAGCTGCCGTGGGTTCAGATCGCTGCAGTGAGCAGGGAGCAGACGAAGAACACATTCCGGATGATTACGGCGATGGTTTCTAAGAAGAATGCTCCTCAGCTGCATCGTGATTATGATTTTGAGGTTTATAAAACTCAGATTCAGGTTGCCGGTGGCGGAAAGCTGGAGACAATCACTTCTGCGGCGTCGACGCAAGAAGGTGCGGAGATCACCGCAGCGATTTGTGATGAGACGGAGCACTGGCTCCCTCAAAATGGTGGCGTCGAGTTGTTCTCAACGATTGTCGATAATCTTTCAAAGAGCGGCAATCGGGTGGTGTGCACCCTCAATGCATGGAAACCGGGGCTTAACTCAGTCGGGGAAAAGAACTTCGATGAATGGTGCCTGCAGGAAGTCGGCAGGTCAAAGGGCGGTAAAACGCTTTATGACGCCCGAATGGCTCCGCCGGATACTGATTTGTCGGATGAAAAGTCGTTGAGAAATGCTCTCGAATTTGTCTATGCAGATTGTCCATGGGCATTAGAGCAAATCAGCTCAATGATTAAACGAATTTGGAACACACAGACTAGCGCTGATGATTCCAAGCGAAAGTATTTGAACTGGCCAACCGTCGATACGCGTTCTTGGGCGGATCCGAAAAACTGGGCTCAGATGGCGCGGCCAGACATTGAGGTCGAGCCAGGGGAGCGCATTGCAATGTTCTTCGATGGCTCGCTGTCGAACGACACCACAGCGCTTGTCGGTTGCAGGATCAGCGATGGGCACATTTTCAAGATTGGCTTTTGGGAGCCTCCAGAGGAAGGAATCATCGATGTTGAATCCGTCGCTGCTCGAGTGTCCTGGGCGAAAGAGACCTACCAAGTCGCTGGCTTTTTCGCTGACGTCCGTGAATGGGAGTCATTCACGAAGCTGCAATGGCCTGAAGAATTCAGGGACACGCTGGAAATCATGGCAGTCCCTGGAGGAAAAGCTCCGCAGTGGGTGGCTTGGGATATGCGTTCTAAGACGTGGGATTTCACGCAGGCCTGCGAGCTAGTGGAGCGCGAAATTCTTGAGCTGGGGTTCACGCATGACGGAGACGCGGATCTCGGAATGCATGTGAGGAATATGCGCAGGCATGAGAATCGCTATGGAATTTCCGTGAAGAAAGAAACTCCGAAGTCATCGAAGAAGATTGACCTTGGTGTGTGCATGATTGGTGCTCGCATGGTGCGGCAGTTGGTGCTCGCTGGAGATTCCGAACAAACATTTTATGACGGTGAGGTGGTGACATGGTGATGAACCGAGAGCAAGCAACGGACGCAGTCCAGGAGCTGCTGAGGGTCCATGCTGAAGAGCGCAAGCGCATGGATGAAATTCATGCAGCAATGCAGCCATGGACAGCTGCTCAGGCCGCAGAAAAATTTGGGTTGCTGGGGACAAAGGTGGGGCGTTCTCGTCAGATTGAGATCGCTAAATCATCTCAAACGAACTACCTGCCATTGATTCTTGATGTTTTCTCTCAAGCGCTGAAGGTCGACAACTACTACACAGGGTCAGCGACATAGTCTGATATCTGGCAATGGTGGTTGCGAAACCGCATGAACGCTCGCCAAACGGGGCTCCACCGATCAACACTCCAGTACGGCACAGGGTACGCGGTGGTTTCCCGTGGTGGGGCGACAGGAAACCAGCCGATCATTGGGCTTGCATCTCCCCGCCAAATGGTCACCCTCTACGGCGAAGAATTCTTCTGGCCAGGAGAGCAGGGCGTATCGACGGAATGGCCCATCCTGGCAGCTGAGATCAAGAACAACCGAATTCGCATGTGGGACGAAGAAAATATCTACTACTTCGGAGTTCGAAACGCCCCAGTATCAGCAATTGATTGGGCATCGAGAACATGGAATACTCACTCGAACTTTGATTTCATTGAAGCCAGGGAACATAAAATCGGAAATGTTCCAGTGGTTCGTTATCAAGACCGAATGCTTCTCGACGGAGAGGAACAGCGCGGCATTATCGAACCTCTTCTCTCCATGCAGAAACGCCTGGATATGACGAACTGGGAGCAAGGAAACACCCAATACGTATCCGCATTCAAGCAAAGATACGTTATCGGTTGGGCACCAAAGGACGAGCAAACCCAAGCTCGCATGCAGGCCTCCGACACCTGGTGGATTAACGCCGATGGCTCCAAGGTCAAGCCGGGGCAATTCGACGAAACCGACTTCACCGGCTACACCACATCAAAGGAGTCAACACTCCGAGATCTCACTGCGATTGCTCAAATCCCACCGCAAATGGCAGGAGCAAACGCCATCTCAAACGTTTCAGCAGAAGGCCTAGCCCTGATGGAAAACGCACGAGACAACAAAGCAAGCGAAATCAGAACCTCCATAGGAGAATCACACGAGCAGCTGCTCCGCCTCTGCGCACACGTCGCAGGGGACGAGGCAGCAGCAAGCGACTTCACCTCTGAAGTGTCATGGCAGGATCTCTCCTCCAGAAGCTTTGCTCAATGGGTGGACGGTCTTGGCAAGTTGGCAACAATGCTGGGGATCCCTGCAGAAGCCCTCATTGAAGACATTCCAGGCTGGTCAAAGGAAAAGATTCAACGCGTCAAGAACTCCATCAATGACTCACCTCCCCAGACTGATGTCGTCACCGGAACAGGTCTTTGGACATGAGTCTGATTGATCTTCGGAAAGCAATGGCAATTATTCTCAAAGACCTTGAGAAAGCAATCGTCAAAGCTCTCACCGACACGGGCGTCCCCACCGGAGCAGCAACCCTCTATGAGTTCGTCGAAATCATCTACCCGGTGATCTTGCAGGCGCGCCGGGAAATCTACGCAGAGCAAGTTATCCAAATGGGTTTAGAGATTGCTGAGTACGGACTCCAAGTGAAGCCAGCGACGCTCAGGGATTACGCCCCGTCAGCGACGTTCAAGACCTTTGCCTCTGCACTCAACATCGGGGAGGATAGGCGCGCAGCGCTTCCAATCGAGTTCATGGATGATGTCACCAGAGCTGCCCGTGGTGACAAGATCATCATCACCGATGACAACCGGCACGCTCCAGAGGTCATTGAAAAAGCAGCCAAAAAGCTTACAGCTGCAGCGGAAAGACACGCCAGGGACGCCGGTCGTCAGGCAGTCATCGATACCGCAGCGGGCGGGCAAGTAAGGGCCGAACCTCGCAATGAAACAACCCCGCAAAGCTACCGCAGAACAACAACCACGGGTGAGGAACTGGGCTGGGCACGGGTTCTCACCGGCGACGAAAACTGTGCATTCTGCGCCATGCTCGCCAGCCGAGGACCCGTTTACAGCGAAGAGACAGTCCTAACAGCTGGATCCAAATCTTCCAGAGAAGGAATGACCTACCACGCCAATTGCGATTGCGCTGCTGTCCTCGTGATCAAAGGCCGCAAATGGCAAGGAGAAACCGAGTACAAAAAGCTCAAATCAATGTGGGATAACGCAACCGAAAATCCCACAAAGGACGAAATCAAAGAAGGTCTAGAACAACCACTCGACCGCTTCGCAAAACGATGGAGCGCCGTTGAAGACAAGACCCGGTACGCGCCGGGCACAGAAGGATAATCCTCTGTTGGTACGCAGTGGCCACATTCCAGGTTCGAGTCCTGGCGTACCGCTAGCCCCACGTCGGTGGGGTTTTGTCATATCCACGAAAGAGACCCTAAAGAGGAGGTCACTTTGTCTGACGAGAATCCCACCGTCGATGATGCACAAGCCCAAGCGACGGATAATTCCACTGGCCAATCATCCCCCGAGGACATTGCGGCGCAGCTCGCAGCGACACAAGCAGAGCTGGAAGCCAAACGCGCGAAGATTGCCGAACTTGCCCCGTTAGCAGAGGCTGCTCGTGCAGCTGAAGAGGCAAAGAAGTCAGAGCTTGAAAAGCTCCAGGAGGCGCAGGCGCTTCTGCAAAGTGAGAAGGCTTTGCTGGCTGAGGAGAATACGAAACTGCGTTTGGCTCAAACCTATGGTCTTGCCAGCGAAGATCTCGGATTGCTGGGCAGCGGGTCATCTGAGGGAATGGAGGCCAATGCAAAGAGGCTGCAGGAGCTTCATGCAGCTGCAGCCAAAGCTGTTGCGGCTCCTTCAAACCGCCCGATTGATTCCATGAAGCCAGGTGCGTCTCAGAAGTCCGACGCTGGTGCGGCCACCGCCTATCCATCGCATTGGCGATGATATGGCCACCTCAGATCTAGAGCACAGGTTCGCATTCCATCCAGCAACCACCGATGAGAAACGAGACCTCCATACGAGCATGCGTCAAGCATGCCTACGTGCTGCACAGGCTATCGATGAGCAAGCACCTGATAGTCGAGAAAAAGCGCTTGCAATCACCAAGTTAGAAGAAGCCATGATGTGGGCGAATGCCGCTGTGGCTCGAAACAAGGAAGGTAACAAATGAAAACCACAAACGTTCGCTTTGAGCCAGGTGCGAATATCCCAGCCAAGGCAGGAACTGATCTTGACGCAGGAACCCTCGTCATCGTCACCGCGGGAGGCATTACACCAACCGTCGCTGCTGCGACCGCAGGCTCGATTCCGCTCGGGATCGTGGCTCACGAAGTCAAGCAGGGCGATCTCGTCACAGTTCTGCGAGGAACCGTCGTCGCGGAAGCGAAGGCTACTGGAGCGATTGCAGCTGGCGCTAACGTCGCTGCTGGAGCAAACGGCGTCGCAGTCACAGCACCAGCGGACACCGCGGTAATTGGCATCGCCACTCAAGCAGCAGCAAACAACCTCGTCTACGTCGCATTCAAATAGGAAGGAAACAACCTTATGTCAATTGCATATCCTTTGACCAGCCCTAATGTCGTTGATGGTGCGATCACCGTCGATTTGATGCTGCAGGAACCAACTCGCATCACCAGCTACATCGCTGAAAAGGTCAATGAGCAGCTATTCATTGACAAGCTATTCACCCCAGAAAATGCGGTAGGTGGAGCGATCATCTTCGATCAGACCGTAAAGACCGACACCAAGGTTGAAGGAACGTCGAAGATCCCAGCAGGATCCGAGTTCCCAATCGTGTCATCCACCGACACCGAACCAAAGGTGGAGAAGGTCGAAAAGACCGGCGGCAAGTTCAAGGTCACTGACGAAGCACGCAAGCGCAACCAAGGATCTGTGATTCAGCGTGAATCTCGAAAGCTTGCTAACACGATCACCAGCGATATCCACAAGGGTGGTCTCGAGGCGCTCAAGAGCTCCCTGACCGACCTCGGCAGCGATAAGCTAACCGTTGCTTCCGGTGGCTGGGTTGCGGCAGGAAAGGCAACCTCCGGAACCAAGACCGCAGAGAAATCCGCACGCGCCGATCTGATTCGCGCAGTAGCAGCAGGAGCAAAGACAGAGCTTGGATACGCCTACAATCTTCTCCTCACCAACACCGATGATGATGCAGCTCTCAAGATCGCCCTTGAAAACGACCAGGCAGTCCAGGCGTTCTACGCAAGCTTTGGAATCACCCCAATCGTGACACCACTGCTGACCAAGGGCACCTCCTACCTCGTCGCAGGAGGCGCAGTTGGAACCATGGGCGTTGAGGATCCACTTTCCGCCGAAACCTGGGACGACCGCAAGATCCAGTCCACCTGGTTCCAATCCTGGATGACCGTCGCATTCGGTATCACCGACCCACTAGCAATCGTCGAAATCACCAACGTCGACGGCGACGCCTAAAATGTTCGCCACCATCAATGACCTCTGGGCCAGGTGGCCAGCACATCCAGACATCCCAGAAGAAACCGCAGAAGCCTTCCTCTCGGACGCGTCAGACCTCATCACCGATCTCTTCGAAATCCCATCATCGCCAGACGAAGCACTCGGGCGGACACTCCGTCGAATCACCGTCGCAATGACGCGCCGGGCATTGACTCGCTTTGGTGAGGATGGGTTGGAATCGGTGACTGATTCCCAGGGGCCGTTTTCAACCTCGATGAAGTTCTCAAACCCGGATGGGAATTTGTACGTGACAAAGCAGGAGCGCGAAGCGATCGAAAACGCGCTCGCACCATCTGCAGGGGACTTCGTCGTCACGCAATCTTCTGGGTGGTGAACAGTGGCCAAGGTGAAGGTAACACGGACGGGGAATCAGGACGCTTTCGGAGATCCAGATCCAGACAGCGTTCAATCGTTCTTTGTTGATGGTGCGAAAATTGGGTGGACAACAACCACCCAAGACACCGACCACAAGGCCATCACTATCAGACGTGTCTCCCTGTTTTTCCGGAGGTCAACACCGGATATTCAAGACGATGATCAAATTACCTTGCCGGATGGAAAGGTGTTTTGGGTTGAGGGCGTCGACGCGTGGGAACATGCGCGGATCCCCAACGTCATCGCAGGAACCGAGGTCATTCTCCGAACTGCGAGGACAAGGTCATGAAATGGGATCAAGACGATAGCTTCCTGGATCAATGGTCGCTGGGTGAGGATTGGGCTGCAGTCGCACTCGCGGCAGGACACCGAGCAGCGACACTCTGGGATTCCATCGTTGCTAGGGACACCGGATCCTTGGCGCGTTCCGCTCAAGTGACCTTGCAGGTCCACAAAGGCAAAAAGCATTCCGCACTCTATGCAATCGTGTCATCGAACGTCGAATACGCGGTTCCTCATGAGTTCGGCAATGAACAAATCACATCGCCAGGTCGAGAATGGCACCAAGTGCTCAACATGCTGGGAGGTGCATAGTGGTTCAAATCCCACAACATCTAGCAGAGCGCTTCGCCGACATAGAAGCCCTCGTGATGAACGCATTGACGCCAGCACTCCAGCAATGCAGTCCACCGGGTCGAGGAGTCACCGCACTCCCAGACGATGCCTCATCAACACTCGACGCTGGCGGATTCTTCGTCCTTATCACCAGAGTCGGTGGTGGAATCCCACCGAACCAGCGAGCCCGCGACGACGCAAACATCGCAGTCTCAGTCCTGTCCGCGACGCGCCGGGATTCGTGGTTGGTCGCGAATATGGTTCGGGCGCTTTTTGATGATCATCGTCCTGGTGAGGCGGGGATCGCTGATATTGCTGAGTTTGTTGGTCCAGTTCAATCTCCATTTGTGAATCCTGATCGCAGGTTGGTCACGATTTATTTCACAGTGACTGCCGTGAAAACACGGCGGATTTAAGAAAGGTGCACCATGGTTGCAGTTGATTTTTATGATCTGAAAGACAAGAACGATGAGCTTCTCATTGCGCCGCTGAATTTTGCGGTGCTTGTGGGAAAGTTCGGCGAAGTGACGATTCCTGACCGGCTGACGGATGACACTGGTATCTTGCAGGCTCTGCCTGAAGGTTTTAAGACAGTCGGTGAAATCCAGAAGGCCGCTGGAATCACCCTGACACCAGAGCTCACACTGACCGGCCCCGAGGGCTACGGCTCCCGTGGGCGTCGTCGTGACCTTATCCAGACTGAAGGGTTTGGTATTGATTACACGGCGCAGGAGCAGCGTCTCATCAACCTCGAAACCGGCATGGATCTAGACGTTGAGACTCCGGAGTTATCCCCAAGCGAGATTCGGTTCTCCAAGCGTCGTAATCGAAAGATGCCTGAGTACTCCGTTATTTTGATTGGTCTCGATGCCGAGAATGCGATTGGTAAGGACATTTACCCTTACTGGATTTATTCGCGCATGGTTCAAACCGCACGCAATCCACTCAACCTGACTGATTCGAACATCATGGAATACGCGGTGCGTTTGGACATGAAGGAGCTGGAGAGCACTTCCACCTTGATGCCGTTTTACTTTGGTCTTGCAGGCCCTGGTGTTCCAGATTATGCGTCAGCAGTCGGTCTGACCCTGCCACCAGCGGGAAACTAATGGCCCTCGGCGTTGAGCCAACATCTTCTCCTGAGGAACCTTCTGGTTCCACCGAAGACATGTTGTTCAGCGCCGGGGGCACGCAAACTGTCGATGGTGGTTCAAGTTCGGATCCCATCGACTTCTGATTTCAGGGGTGTGGATTCCCGTGGCAGGCCGCCACACCCCTTTTGCCTGCCACCAAACTTCTCAAGAACAATTAAAGAAAGGGCCTGCCATGCCTAAGAAACAAGAACTGACCGAAGCTCCCGAGTCTGAAGCGATCAACAAGTTTGAGGAGCTCCGACGTCGAGTCATTGAATCAGGGAAAATCCAAACCGTTAAAACGACAGATGAACCTTTCATCTTGGGGGCTGATTGGGGCTTCACCACTCCGATTAAAGTTGAGAAACCGAAGTTCACTGCCTCCGAACTGATTTCAGAATCTCTTCGAACCGGCCAGGTTCTCCAAGCTCTCCGTTTGGTCTTTGGTCCAAACATTTCAAAAGTCTTGCCGAAAATTGATGCCTTGGGTGATGAGGGCGGTCCCTCCAGCATTTTGCTGATTGAAGACATTATGGTGCATTTCTATGGTCCTGGTGCCGCGCAGGTTTTTACCAATTAGCCTCCATCGTCGGCAGGAGAGGGAAGCAACTCCGGTGGGATCTCCACCATCATCTTGGACTTGATCTTGATGATTGGTTCCGAGGTGTAAGGGATTGGCGCACGCTGTTGGATCTCATAGACGAGCTGCCACGTGGCAGCCACTATCGCGCGGCCGTCGCTGATGATGATGACATTGCCGAGGCAGTGTTCGATCTAAAACCGCGTTCATCTTCCCCTCCTTTGGAGGATTGGACAGCCGAAATTGAAGCGCTGACCGGCATTCAAGATCTCTTGTTCAGCCTGCTCTACCGCGGCAGTGATCAACGACCACCACGCTTGCCACGCCCCGAAACTGCTATGGATCGCGTTGAGAAACGCAGAATCGCCGTCAAGAAAACGCACGTGTTAAGCCAGCTTCTGCCTGGACAATAGGAGGCCTCAAATGGTGAACTATTCAGCAGGATCAGCATCTATTGCGATCCGCCCAGACCTGCGGGATTTCCGCAAAAAGGTCAAAGCTGCTCTCCAGCAGATCGACTCCGAACACGCGGTTGATATCGTCCCAGATACCGATAAATTCCGCGCAAAGCTCGATGGTTTCCTTTCCTCTGTGGACAGCTCCGTTGATGTTGACGTCAATCTGAACAAGGCGATAACAGCAGCTGAGATCGATCGGCTCGTTCGAAATCGTACTGTTGACGTTGATGTTGACGTCGATACTGCAGCAGCTCAATTGCAGGTTGCTGCTCTTGATCGTCAGGTGGAGTCTGTCAACGGCTCGATCCTGCAGATCGGCGCCAGCAGCGTCCTTATGGGCACGATTGGAACGGTGGCGTCCGGTGCCATCGCCCCGATCACTTCTTTGGCAGTCGAACTTGCTTCAGTGTCTGGTGCATTGGTGCCAATCCCTGCAATGGCAGGCGCAGCAGGAACCGCTCTGGCCGGCATCATGGTGGGATCAATGGGCGTCTCCGACGCATTTTCCGCAATGAGTGGAGACGCATCCGAATTCGAAACTGCACTCGCAGAGCTCGCACCAACCGCAGCCGGATTCATGCGATCAATCTATGGAGTCAAAGACGAGTGGGCGGACATGCAATCCACAGTCCAAAACTCACTCTTTGAAGGTTTGGGCGAATCGGTAGAAACCCTCACCACCAGGCAACTGCCAAACCTCACACAAGGACTCTCAGCCACAAACACTGAGATCAACCGAGGGCTCCGCGCATCAATTGCCCAGTTCTCTACCGAAGCAGCAGCAACAGACTTTTCTGTATTCCTAGACAATTCAGCAAGGTCAATCTCCGGCCTTGCACTCGCAGCAGCACCACTGTCCCAAATCTGGATCGACATCTCCACCGTCGGATCAGAATATCTCCCAGGAATGGCACGCAGTCTAGGCCTTGCTACCCAAGGCTGGTCCACCTTCATTTCTGAAGCCCGCCAAACCGGCCAAATCAATGACTTCATTGAAGGCGGAATCGACTCCCTTGGCCAACTGGCGGGTGTTGCAACCGACCTCGGCGGAACCCTCGTCGGAGTCCTAGGTGCCGCCTACCAAGCTGGAAACCCCATGCTGGACACCCTCGGAAACATCACCCAAAGAACTCGCGATTGGGTTGAAAGCGCCGACGGCAACGCAACTCTCACAAACTTCTTCCAAACCACCTCTGACGCAGTCGCCGACCTCGCCACGATCCTCCCGCCAGTCGCCGAAACCATCGTGAGCGATCTCATCCCTGGATTCGCAGGATTAGTCTCCGGCGCCGCGCCGGGAGTCTTGACGTTCGTCGAGGGCTTGGCGTCTGGGCTGGATAATGTTGGCCCGAATTTGGCGTTGGCTGGTGAGGGAGCAGGCGATCTCCTTGAGGCATTGGCGCCATTGAGCCCTGTTCTTTCTGAGAGCGTCGAGTTGATTGGTGCGGCAGGTTCTGTGCTGACGACGTTGTCGGGGCCATTAGAGCTGGTGGCAAGTCTCCTGGGGGATCATCCGCAGCTGGTGTTGACTGCAGCAGCGGCATGGGGAACCTGGAAGTATATGCCGGGCGTTGTCGACAAGCTTTCAGGTTCGTTGTCTGGTGTGGGAACTTCTGCCAAAGAGGTCAGCGTCGTTGGGTCATCAATCGTTGAGGCATATAGTGCCGCGCGTACTGGTGCTCCGGAGATTGGCCGTTTTGGTGCAGGACTGCAGGTTCTTGGTGGTGAAGGTGGAGTTGCCTCTGCTGCTCTTGATGGAGTCAAGCGTGCTGGTTCTGGTGTCCTTGATTTCTTTGGTGGCCCGTGGGGCGTAGGTCTCATGGCAGCCACCGGCTTGGTAGTTGGGATTGCAGATGCGAGTCATCGAGCCTCTGAAGCTGAAGAGGCTCTAGCAGGGCAATCTTCAGAGGTTGCAGACGCTCAAGCAGGTCTGGTTGCAGCAGTGGCTGGCACCAGTGGTGCTCTGGGAGAGGACGGACTGGCTGCTGCTGCGGAGCTTGCTCGAGCAGAGTTGATAACGCTTGTCGCCACTGGTGAACAGATGGACGGGTTCTTGTCTGACACCGGAGTTCATGCCTGGAACTTTGAAGGATCAGGCGTGGAAATGCTGAAAGAACAGCAGCGAATAAGAGACACTGGCGATGCCTATAAGCGGATGGAAGAAACCGCCTCTGAAATGGGCCTGTCAGTTGAAGATGTCTATCGGGTCGTTGCCGAAGGCGGGCCGCAGTTTAATGAGCTGGTCTCGAATCTCCGGGCAACCGATGAAGCAGGACAGATCGCCGCGGACGAGCTGGAGAATGTTCGGCAGCGTGTCCTGGACACCGTAGACGCTGCTCGTCAGCTGGATCCAGGAATGCGAGAAGCTGCGGACGCTGTCGGAATCTTGGCCGACGAGTCATCGTCAGCAAACGACAAATTTTCTGCGCTGAATTCAATCCTCCAATTGATGGGGTTGGCGCCGAAGGACGCTGAGCGTGCCATGAGGGACGCCTCGGAGTCGATTGCTGAATTGGCAGAGAAAGCTGTTTCTTTGGCTGATCCCATGGGAGCACTGGGTGATTCGCTTTTTGGTTTGGATGGAAATCTTGATACCACCACAGCAAATGGCAGAGCGCTTTTTGACCAGCTTGATGAGCTGGGCGCAACATTGCAGAACGTTGCGGTCAATGGAGGTGATACTGCTGGCAAGTTCGAAGAAATGCAGCCAGTTCTGCAAACTTTGAAGGAGCAGTTTGGCTTAACTGATGCTCAAATGCAGGATCTCATTAATCACTTCGGATTGGTTCCCGAGACTCTGGACATCTTGGTGGGGCTTCAAGGCGCGGATAGTGCACAAGAAGAACTCGCTGCGGTCTTGACAGGTCTTACGGCAGTTGATGCTGGCGCTACCGTTGAGGTGACAACTCTTTCTGATGAAGCTAAAGCACGTCTGGAAGATTTGGGTATTACAGTCACAACTTTGCCGAACGGCAATATCCAAATCACGGACAATGCCTATACCACTAAAGAGAACGTCAAGAAGGAGCTTGACGGGCTAGTAACACACGGTACTCACATTCAAACACTGGTCCAGCAAACGGAGTACATCAACAATGCGGGTGGAACCCAAGCATTGTCGCGTGCAATGCAGGCCAATGGATCCGTGAGATACGCAGCTGATGGGTGGCTGTCGCAGCAAGATGCAATGATCGTCCCGGGTGGATCGTATGTCACCTTCGGCGAAGATGAGACGGATGGGGAATCTTTGATTCCGCATGCAAAATCTAAGCGGCACAAGTCTGAGCAGATTTTGATTGAGACCGCTGGGATCTTTGGGCTCGGAGTCGTCAACAAGAATGGCGAGCTCTTGAGGCGTGATGGGACCTCTGTTGCCTGGGATGGTCGAACCTCATATTTTGCAGATGGTGCTGTCAGGTCCTCTGCTGAAATTGATGATTTCGCTCAAGGTATCGAGGGAAAGCCATATGTCTGGGGCGGTGTGAACTGGGGTGATTGCAGTGGCGCAATGTCAGCAATCGCCCGTTTCGCTACAGGCCTGGAGCCATTCGCTGGGCGCTTTGCAACGGGGAACCAACGTGAAGCGCTCCTTGATATGGGCTTTACTCTGGGAATCGGGTCTCCTGGAGACCTGCGTTTCGGGTGGTTCAATGGAGGTCCGTGGGGCGGTCACACCAGTGGCACACTTCCAAGTGGTGTCAATGTGGAGATGGGAGGAAGTCGGGGCGATGGCCAATACGGTGGAGGTGCTGCAGGTGCGAACGACCCGCAGTACACAGATCATGCCTATTTGCCCGTTTCCGATTCATCTTTCACGGACAGCTATTTCGATGATTCAACCTATGGCTATTCCACCTCTAGGTCTTCGTCGAAAAGCGCCTCTGGGGTGCAGGTTGCCGCTCCACTCCAAGCCAAGTCTGATGCGCCGACGTCCTGGTCTGACGTGGCAGGGATCGCTGCAAGTGCATTTGCGAAGGGCATGGTGTCTGACGCTCTGGGAGTGTTCGGGATTCCTGATTCTCCACCCGCATTGCAGGCCTGGGGAATGTGGCAAGATGCGACCTCCGCGCCGTCATCTGACCGCACAATCCAGTACGTGGACGAAGACGAAATCACCCAGCTGGAGCGAGATCTTGCCACCAAGGAAGAAGAACTCCGAATTGATCAGCTCAAGCTCGGCGAAATGGATGAGAAAACCAAAGCCTCCACTCGCGCCTCTGCAGAGCTGAGCATCAAGAAGAAGCAGCAGGATCTTGATGATCTCCGCAGCGAGCTCATGGCTGCAAGGGTTGGTGATCTCTACAAGATCAACGACGACGGAACACTCGGCTCCAAAGTTGATGAGCAGATAGCCGACTCAACCTATGAGATGCAGCAAGCTGCTTTGAAAAATGTGGAAGCCAGCCTGTGGGAGGCCGTCGTGGGCAAGCAACCAATGAGCGGCATGATCCCTGAGGCGGTCACCGACCCGCTCAAGGAAATTGCCAACCAATGGGGAGTGCCACTTCGATTCGCAATGGGCGGCACCGTGCCATTCATCGGAGGGCCGGTCGCCGACGCAGTCCCCGCACTGCTATCAGCTGGTGAGCATGTCACCAGATCCTTGGTCGCTGATCAAGCCCGACCACTTCTCGACGCCATGAATTCAGATCCAGGGTTTGCCCGCGCTCTGAACTCTGCGGTCATGTCTCCGCAAACCAGCCAAGGTGAAACCACGATCGAGTACCACATTCACGCAGCCAACGCCGATGAAGGTATCCGCAAGGCAGAAATGATGGAGCGCCGCAGGCTCGCAGCTGCCGGAGTCTAAGAAGGAGGTTTTATGAATTTAGAAATCGGAGCCCCACTCACCGTCGACATCATCGGCGTCGACGGATCCAAGTGGCGCGTCTCAGGACCGGGGCAGGGGAGGGAAGGCGTCGAGCTTGCGCTCTCCCCAGAGGCGCTTTTCGACGAAGCCCCCTTCCGTGGAATCTGGCAACAGGGAGCCTTCCAAGAAGGAGCGACCTACATCGGCCACACAATCGAGCCAATCGATATGATCCTCCCCTTCAACATCGTCGGCGATGGAGGCTGGGATTGGGAATATATCGAAGCACGATTCTTCGCAGCTTGGGACACTGATCGTCAAACCGAAATCGTTGTCACCTCCGGAGGAAGCCGTCGCAGGCTCTACGTCCAAAAGTTCGAAAACATCACCACCAAATCAGACAGAGACCCCCGCCTCCTTCAATGGTCAATCATGCAGGTTTCAGCCCGCGCAGCATGGCCTTTTTGGCAGGGCGACACCCTAATATCTGCAGCGTCCACCAATCAGTCGACAGCTGATCTGACCGTCACAGTGGCGAATCCCACAGACCGCCCAATGTGGCTCCAGTGGGTGCTCACCGCGCCGGGGAGGTGGACGATTCCAGATTTTGATTGGGGAGTGGGAGATCACCCCAATCGAAAGATCGTCACACCAACGCTTGCTGCAGGGCAAGCTCTGACGATTGAAACACACCCACTGCGTGAAGCGTATGTCGCTGCTGATGGCAGCAATATCGCAGGGCGGTTTGGTGGCGTCCTGTTCCAGCACTCAGTCCCACCACACACACCACCGACCGATGTGCCCGTGAAGCTCGAAGATTCTACCGGCGGCGGTGCTGTTCAATGTCGCATGCTTCAAGAGTGGCGGCGCGCATGGAGAGGAGAAACCAATGTTGGTGCTTGATGACCGATCATCAGGGTTAGATGCTGAAACCCACGCCATGCTCGAAGCGATTTGGGAAGAGGGGCAGCGGGTTCGGGAACGCCGCATGATGGCGCGCCGAACGCCACCAGTGTCCAGGCTGTGGGATGGTGATTGGAATTTGATCAGCCAGCTTACTGGTGAGATTGATGGGTCGATGAGGTGGAAGCTCAATGACACTGGTGAAGCAACAATCACGATTCCGGCAGGTCATAAGCTGACCCCACGGCTGATTAATCCGCTTGGTGTAACCACCTCTAAGAACGTGCACCTGACTGTCGATAAGGACGGTGCACGCTGGAGCGGGAGATTGTCGAAAGCAAGGTTGACTAAGCGTTCTGATGGTCTCCGTGAAGTGGAGCTGATCTTCCTCCACGACTACGAGGAGGTCAAATGGATTTATTGCTGGCCGAATCCTTTCCTCCCGGCAGCAATCCAGTTCCCGAGAGCGTTCACGCTTGCCGGCCCCACTGCGTGGGTGCTGAAAACCGCGCTCCTCGTTAATCTGCTTCGCCTGGAGGGCAACCTTTGGGCGCTGCCTGATGATCCGCTTGACTGGTATCAGTGGGATGATACTTTTCGCCAGCAGGACTGGAACATCATGGTCAAGCCAGGGCCATTCATCGGAGATCCAACACCCTGGACCATTATTTCTTCACGCATGAAGACATGGCATGATCTCGCCGCGAAGAAGCTTGCCGACGCCCAACTCTCGGTTGAGTGCAGGCGTTGGTTGGATGGCGATCCTGACCCCTGGGAGGGATACACTCCCCGCCACGGGCAGCTCATCATCGACGTTGTCGATAAATCTGGCTGGTGGGGAGACCAAGGAACCTCATTCTTCGGCAGCATCTGGGAGGGGATGGTTCGCACCGTCCAGTCTCTTGCCGGCAACAATGTCGACACTGATATCACAGTCATGTCAGAGCCTGCGGTTGTGCCTGAATACCAGCAACCAAACTGGCTGGGCACTGTGCCGACCGCGCCGTATGTCGTTTTTCGTGATGGTGCGATTAGTGGCGTGGAGGCTGCAAGCTTTGAAATCTCGCCACCGACTGCGGTGCAAATGCTCAACGGCGGACATAGTGCCTATGGCGTGAATGAGGGGATTAGCGCCGCGATCCAGATGGTCGGAAATATCTTAGGAACCGCAGTGCTGGTGCCAACGGCTGGCACAATCGCTGACACCTTTTTGAAGCCGATTTATGAGGACACGCTCTTTGCCTGGACGAGCATTAAATCACTTGTCCGTGCTGACGAGCTCGGGTGGTCGCACTACCACGAATTTTTCGAGCCCGGGGCAGACCGCGCCTACACCCTGTCGTCGTTGCTTTCACTTCGGCAAGCTTTCTGGGAGACCAGGCAAAAAGTCTCCCACAAGCTGGAAGTCAGAGATGGCGCTCCTTGGTTCGTTGGAGATCAAGGCCACGGACACTTTTTCCTGGGGGATCGCATCGGAGCCACCATCAAGCACCTACCTGATGGGCTGATCGTCGTGGAGCAGGTGACCGAGCTGGAATACGCCTGGGCTCGTGAATCCCGTGGGTGGAGCGTGGTGTGTGGCGATCAAACCTCACAGCAATCAAACGTTGAAAAGATTGTGGCAAATGTCCAAGCAGTCCAATCTGCTGTACACGATTTGGGGCTGATATGAGTAACGGAATTCCACTGCAATCTGAATGTGATGCAAGCTCACCTGAAGAGCATGCACTCTGGGCGCTGGTGGGTTTGCCGGGGCCTGGGAAGAATGCGCCACTGATGATGCCACCTCCTGCGCTGCGGGAAATCTCCCAGCATTTGTGGGAATGCGGCTTCAGACATGATCCTGATCTGCAGAAAAAGAAGTACGTCCCACCACGTAGTGCGTCGAATTGGATTGCGTGTGGAGCAGGCAGATGGGTGCCAATCAACACTGTGCTGCCTGCTGAGGACACTGTGCCAGATCTCTCCAGCTGGAGCGTCGAAGAAAAACGCGCACTACTAGCGAATCTTCAATCTGAATTACAGGCCGAAACACCAAACAGTCAAGAGGATAGAGCGGAGGTACACGATGGCTGACCTATCTCACATCGGCGGGGAGATCCCCGATAGCGCTTATGTTGCAGATGGCAGTGGAGACTCCAACGTCAAGACCTTGCAGGGCATGGATGAGGACTCAGTCAAGCAGGCCATGCGCGGTGGAATCGACGAATCTTACGGCGGCGCTTGGGGCCAGCTGTTTAATGGGTTGCTAAAAGGAATTGGCGGCATCATCGGCGGCGCTTTTGGGCTGGGCGTCGGGGCGCTGCAATTCATTGTGGACGGCATCACTGGATTGATTGGTGGCGTCGCCGACGGAATTCGGAGGCAGCTTCCGGGTGGCAACCCATGGACGCCAATTAGTGAGGCTTTCATTGATCGCCAAAATGAATTGAAAGAACGATACGACCTCATCCCCATCGGCTACTGTTCCGCCTACATGGATCGCAATATTAACCTGGAATGGAGCCGTGGTGAACGCCGACTGCCATTCCGTGCGGCTCTCGGCCCATCCAAAGGCGCCCATCTTGACGTCGATATGGAACGCATCGTCTTTGACGTAACCGGCACGTGGAGCATCCACGTCAGAGCCTCCTACAACGGAACCATTTACACCGGTGACGGACGAGTTCACATCGACATCTTCGTCCGCCGAGCAAACGGAGATCTCCACTCCACCTGGCGAGTCCGAGACGCGCCGGGCACCGAGGAAGGAACACTGACGTGTACCGAACCTGTGGTTATTGACGAAGTAGGGATGACTGTCGATGTCGTCTGTAGATCTGGAAACTGGCGGTGGTGGCCTGGAGGGAAACAATATTCATGCCTCGCTGTGGTGCGCGCTGCATTGGAGACCGACAATCCTGGCGTCAATACCGTGCCCGATGAAGAAGCCCCAGCTTAACCCGTTCCATAAACCCACACCATGGTGTGGGTTTTCTTTTTGAAAGGAATTTCGATGTGACAACCGTGAAGATTGACATCAAGACGATGGGTGCGACAACGCACCCCGATGACCGGGTCGTCATGCATGCCCCTGAAGTGCGCGCACGCATTGGTGGCGGGCTGGTATCCACGGCTCCGCTGGAGGTGCCGCTGGTCGATGGTGTGGCGACGCTGGAAAATGTGGAGCCAGGCCCCATGCTCATCAGATTCGAGTGCCTCGGCATTGCCGACACCATGGAAAAGCTGGGCATTGTGCCTGATAGTGGGGTGTGGACGCTTGATGAAATCATCTCCGGCAAGCTCACCTGGACACCTCCGGTAGTGTCTGAGGGCCTGCAAAAGATCATTGATCAGATGAATCTTGCCCTGGATTCCGTCGGGTCTGCTGTGGAGGGGGAGATGGGTGGTTTGATTCGCTCCGCGGAATCAGCTGCACAGACCTCCGCAATGTATTCCGAGACCTCTGCGATTTTCTCAAACTCTGCGAATGTTCGCGCTACCATCGCAGAGACGGCAGCGAGTAATGCAGTGGCGCGTGTGGATGCCCTGGAGGCCGTGAGTGGCCTAGGGCCGTCTACCCCTGTGGATGGCCAGACCGCTTCGCTGGTCCTGCAATCCGATTCCCTGACTCGCAGTGCGCTCGACGGTGCGGTGACTGCACACACTGGGATGTATCCGGTGGAGTCGTATGGTGCTGTGGGTGATGGTGTGGCCGATGACACTGTGGCGATTCAGGCTGCGATTGATGCCGCTACGTCGGCTGGTGGTGGTACGATCTTTTTCCGACCGGGCGCAATGTATTTAGTGAAAACACTGAATGTTTCTGAGGGGATTACGCTCAGTGGTTATGGATCGAAATTGCTCCGACCTGCGAATACGCCGAACTGGGTGCGCACGATCACGAATCAGAATCGTGCTTATGTGGGGCCGAAAGATTCCGAAAAAATGATCATCATTCGGGGGCTAACTGTCGATGGAAATTTGGCTAATCAGGGTGCGTATGAAAACTATGAGTTGCAGCAGTCGATGCTGCTGCAATTCCAGGGAGACCCCACCCAGCCGGGTCGGGTGCGTGTCCTCCTGGAGGATGTGACGACGAATAATTGCGTGTCTGATGGTGTGCATGTATGGCGAAATGTGGACATCACGATCCGCAATCATCGGGCGAATGATTGCTTCCGTGGTGGTCTGGTGGCATCTGGCGGTCACTCGATCATTCGGGTGGAGGGCTATCGTGGTGGCGGCACTATCCGTGGCGCACACATTGACATTGAGATCGACTCAGCTGGATACGGTGGCTCTCTGCGCACCGATATCTATTTGACTGATGCTGTGGAGCTGACGAGGGCAAAATTTACTGACAATTTTGATGGCAAAGCGGGGGCGATTATCCGCTTGGATCGGTGTGTGTTGCTTTCTGGCGTAGTGTGGGTGCTGGGAAGCGAAGAGAAGGGATTTGCTGATTTGCAGGTCAAAAATTCCACGCTTCACACCTATGCGACGCTGTACGGTAATTCGATCATTAACCCACAGGGTGCAATTTTTGAGAATGTGAAGCTTTACGGGCACCATGTGGATGGTGCCACGGAGCGACGAGTCATCAATATCCGCCCAAACAATCTCGGGAAATCACCCACTAAATCATCCATAAAATTCATCAATTGCGATCTCATGGTGGCAGAGCCTGGGGGCAGTAGCCAGTGGATCGGGTATGCCCGTGAGGCTGCTGACAATCTATCCCACACCATGGAAATCATCGGCGGCAATATCACCACAGCATTCCGAGGTGTGCAGCTGCCGTCCGGCCATGCAGTGATTGGTGGCGGGGTGAAAATTGATGCCCCCACCCCAATTTTCGTCAATAATGATGGTGCCAGACCACAGTACACAGTGCTGGGTGACATTAAATTCGGGGCGACAGCGACGCAGGAATTTTTCACCTACGGCTCCGGCGCTCAATCTACCATCGAGCACTCCGGCACAGTCGTGGATGTAGCTGTGAATAATTCGATCGGCACACAGACTGGCTGGGGTGGCCAAATTTACCGAGGCCGCCGAACCCTCCTCGTGGACGCTCCCCCCACAGCCACCACCACCGGAATCAGGGGTGATATCGCCCGCCTGAAAACCCCCGTGGCAGGTGCGGCCTACGAATGGATCTGCACCACATCCGGGTCGACCAATGCCGCATGGAAAGTACTCACCACAATACCCACATAACCCGCATTGCCCTGGCCTCAATAGCCGGGGCATTTCGTAACCCCGTACCCACATGGTGCGGGGTTTTCGCATGCAACAAGAATTTAAGAAAGGAGAAGCTATGAAAATTCTTGATTTTTCAGCTGGACCACCAAATGCACAGGCTATTAAAGCAGCCGGTGCAGATGGTGTCATGCTGTATCTTTCACCGGGGCGTGAGCCATGGATGACGGGCAAAGCTCCATCACGGGCATTCCTTGATTCCCTCGACTCGGAGGGAATTAAATACGGGTTTGTTTGGCAGTTCCGTGCTGGAGGGTCCATTGATTCCGGTGATGCAGGCCGAGGCTATGACGGCGGGTATTCGGACGCATCTGCGGCACTGGCCAAGCTTAATGAGTTGCAATGTTTTGCCTTCCCGGTTCATTTTGCAGTTGATTGGGATGTCACTCTCCCGGAGTGGAATTCACGTGTCGCTGACTATTTTCGAGGTGCCGTCGCCAAGCTTGGTCTCGGGCGCGTTGGAATCTACGGGCATTCTCGTTTGATTGCTTGGGCTAAGGAAGATGGCCTGGTTGCAGAGGTTGCCCCTGGACGGGTGCTTGGGTGGCAGACGAAATCCTGGTCGAATGGTGTCGAGGCCAGCGATTACGCCACGTTGTATCAGCACACTCATAATGTGCCCGGCCCCGATGGCGTGCAGGTCGATATCAACGAGCCATTCTTTGAGGATTGGGGTTGGCGAGGTGTTCCAGACCAGCGGGTTCGACCAGCGTCAACGCCCGTGCAGATAACTGGTGTGGAGTATCCGTGCGATGTGGTGATTGATGCACCTGATTCTGGGTGGCGTGACCCCTATTCGACGCAAGCCACGGTCTTTCACACCACGGAAAACTCCGATAATGCGCTGCCGGAGAATGTTGCCAAGTGGCAGAGCGACCCTGCAAACCAGTCCTCCTACAACGTGCTCATCGGTGCCGATGTAACCGGCGCAAAAACAGTTCGAACCAACCCTGACGACCGGCGCCCATGGGCAGCGGGAGAACCGGGAAACACCCAGGCAATCCATGTCTCGGGTGTCGGCTATGCAAGCCGCAGTCGACAAGACTGGATTAATAATCCCAAGCAGCTCGAGCGCTTCGCTGAAGTGTCGGCTGATCATCACCTGCGATACGGTCGTCCCCTCGTCTGGTTGGAGCCTGCCGATGTGGCAGCTGGGCGAGAGGGTTTCACTTCCCACGGCAACTGGTACCTGGGCAAAGGTGGTCCTGCTTTCCGCTCTGACCCAGGTGAGAATTTCCCCCATGACATCGTGCTTGCACGAGCAAAAGAACTCGTTACTCAAGGAGAAGATATGTCTTTTACTGACGCAGACCGCAAAAAGCTTGATGAAGTCCACGCGGAGCTGACGAAGCGATTCCCCTCGCGATCAGATTTCCGAGCCACAGATTCGCCTGTCGATACTCTTGCTGGGTTTGTCCTAAATGTTGATGCCCGTGAGCATGAAAATGCGGTGTTTAGTGCAGCGCAGCGCACTGGACTGACCGTTGATCAGGTTGTGGAGCAGCTGAGCGCTGGAAAAACCTTTGCAGAGATTGGAGCTGACCATGACAAATAATCAGTCTCAATGGCGACAACCATGGTTTATCCGTCGTGTCGTCTATGCCGTCGTTGCTTTGGCATTGTTGATTGCGGTGGGTGCTGGGTGGATCACTGAAGATCAATCAGCGTCGATCTTGTCCCAGGCTGATCAGCTGCTCGGAGTCTTAGCGGCTCTTGGGTTGAGTGTGGCTTCTGCGAAAGCCAATCCACAATCGGATCTCAAAAACCCAGATCAGGCGGCATAAGTATGGAGTCGATCATCCAGGCAATGCCAAGCCAGGTTGAGGTCGATGTCCAAGATCAGCCGGTTGTTTCGCCGTGGATGACGCTCGTTGTGATCCCACTGATTTTGGCGGGGGTTGCAGTGATCCAAAAATGGGTGCCCACCCGGTCAGATCATGTCACGTCGATTACGACCGCTTATCGCGATCAGATAAGCACGTTAGTTACGCAGGTGAAGACTTTGGTGGAGCAGCAAGCCGCAATGCAGACCCGGCTCACAGAGATGGAGGAAAAAGTCGCGAGGGCTGATCATCGAGGTGATCGAGCTGAAAGGATCGCACATAAAGCTCTTGATCGCGTCGATGACCATGTGAGCTATCTTCAGGTTCGGATTGCTGCTCGGGACATGAATGACCCTGAGAAGGAACTAACACCTTGGGTTCCCGATCCACCTCCTCATCTGATTGATGGGGAGTGGACGCAGCGTCACCGTGCTGATCTAGAGGCGCTAGACGACTAAACATTTTGCCCCACCTTCCACAATCGGGAGGTGGGGCAATTTTCTGTATTCACATGAATAAAGACACCATATTAGATATCCACTATGCTCAGGAAGATGATTGAATCGAAGCTGGAAAAAGCACAAAAACTTCTTCAATTTATCTACGATTTTGAAGCGAATCACCCTAATGAGGAAATTGAATCTGAGATTGAGGCCAATCGTGCCGACGTCAGAGAGTCAGAAATAACGTACTCTGATGTCGATTTCTTGGCAGAGGATCCTTTTGGATCCGGGTTTGGTGGATCTTCTTTTGACCGCAATGATGCCCTGCGGAAAGTTTTTATGACTCACGCACTTCGCTTAGGACTCAGCAAGGAGGAAATCGCAGCAGCAGGTAAATGGCTTGTTGAACGGGGACTCGCAAAATCCCGAAACAGTTTCGTCTTCCTAGGGGATCTTCAGCTCACAAGGGCTGGTGAAGATCTAATTGATTTGGGGATCTCCATTAAAGACTGGTATTTCGGGACTTACCGCGAAGCGTTTTTGAATCGAACCCTCCCCATTGCCAGCTCGGAGGAAGAATAATCGTAGTTATGAGGCTATGCCCACTTTCATCGAGTCTTGAAAGAGGCCAAATCCTTAACTTGGTCAGTCACATATAAGTCATGATTGTCGCCCGGGGGCATGAAACCAAAGGTCAATACAAGAATAAGTTCAATTCCCGGCAGCTCCACAGAAGGTAAAACCCCCGGTCATCACTGACCGGGGGTTTTACTATATCCTTGCTGGTAGTGACCATGTTACTATGTTGCCTACAGTGGCCACAAGGGGCCATGAAGTGAAGTAGTTACGGGAAAGATACGGGAAGCAATTCCCGTTCCCGTCCAAGGTGGGAGGGCAACCTCATGGCAGGCAAGCGACGTACCCGGCGCGCCTTTGGGACAGTGCGCGCTAAAGGCAAGCGGTTCTACGCGGAATACACCGGGCCCGATGGAGCTCAACACACCCCCGGGCATTCTTTTGCCAGTAGGACAGATGCTGATGGATGGTTAGCGACAGAACGCCGCCTCATCGACCTGGAGACCTGGAGTCCACCAGCTGTTCGGAAAGATAAGGCGGAGCAGGATACCACTACTGTGGGGCAGTGGTTGGAGCAGTACCACGTCAACCTGGAGCACAGGCCGAAACCTCCGCGCCTGTCAACGATGCAGAACTACCGCCGTGTGACCACCAATCGGATCACCAACCCCTTATCGCCGGGGGATGTCATGCTGGATATCACCCGGTTAGCCTCCCTGCCCCTGGTGAAGCTGACCAAAGGGGATGTGTACCGCTGGTGGGATGGAGTGCAGCGTGCCTACCCCGATGCCCACACCATTAACCAGCAGGCCTTTAAACGCCTACGGGCAGCGTGTGAAGAGGCTACGCGCCGGGAAATGATTCCCACCAACCCTGTGGATGTGCCCGAGGCAGGCAAACGGGTGCAGACCAAGGAAAAGTACTTACCCGAGGATGGGGAACTTCATGCAATCCTGGAGGCCATGCCCGCGCAATACCGGGTGCTCACCTCATTGATGCTGTTTCACGGCCTGCACATTGGTGAGGCCCTGGCGCTGGAGCAGAGGCACGTGCAGGTGGAGTACCTACCTGCCCCGTGGATGCCGCGGGTAGTGGTGAGGGTGGAGCAGAACGCCCAACGCCTTGGGGGAGATGATGGACGAACGTTTATGTTTATCCAGCCGCCTAAGTCAGATGCTGGGTACAGGGAGGTTCCCATCATGGCTAGTCATGTGCCGTTGTTCCTGGAGCACCACGCCCTGCACCTACCCGGCGCGCCCACGCTGGTGGAGACCTGGCAGGGCCCCCGGCGTGTGTCCTTGTTGACCGCTATGCGTACCGGGGGGTTGATGATGGACACTAGCTATAGAAGTGTGCTCAACCGGGCTAAGGAACGCGCCGGGGTGTCCATGGAGATTGACCCGCATTGTGGACGTAACTGGTTGATCACCCGCCTGGCAGAACAGGGGGCGCACTTGAAAGAGATTGGTCGGTTACTCGGGCAAGAGGATGTAGCGACCATTTTAGATGTGTACATGAAAGTGCGAACAGGCCGTACGGCGACGTTAATGGAGAAAGTGAATTCAACCTTGGAGGTTACGAAGTGATTAAACCTGCCGACATGGGTCTACCCCGTTGGGTGTATAACGGGATTCCAGATCCAGAGAAGTCGCTGGTAAGGCTACTAATGCAAGATAAGCAGCGTTTCAAAAGAACCGCCCAGGTTGTTTACCGTTGCAAGAAGTGTGGCAAAAGCCTGGGATTTGTCTATCCCGTCGTGATGCAAAATCCAGATGAGCCCGTGGAGTTTGGACAGCTCAACGATGAGGGGCACTTGGTGGTAAATGCGCCAGTATGTAGGACGGGAGATGCTGGGCATGTAATTCCGGAGCGTCCAACACCATTTGGGCCTTGGGTGGTCTGCAAGCCAGTGCCACCCGGTTACATCGTGAGGACTTGGTGGTTATTCACCTATCGCAATATCGATCCCGAGTTTGTATTTGTGGATGATGTAACAGGTGATATTGCTTTTGCTCCCGCTGGTGGGGTGAAGGGGCACCGTCCGGGTGAATCTGCGTCGGATGAAATTCACGCTGTGTCTTCGCCGGGAGAGATTACTGTGGCAGGCCAACGTGATGTATGGGAAGTAACCGACCGCAATATATGGAGACAGGAGGAGAAAAATCCACCAGTGTTCTCCTTAGATAATCCCAGCGGTTTAATCATCTGTAGGGACTATGAGCAGGTGTTAACCTTTGCGGAAGTAGAGGCAGATATCGCAAATTATGTGCCTGGACGACCGGTAAATCTACCTCGATAAAATTAAATTGGCAGCGCCGGGCATGTCGGGTACAGTTAGGGCAACGCTGTCGGTTGATACCGTAGACCCAAACCTTGTCAAAGTGAGCGGCTGAGACACAACTCCGATTTATAAGGAGGTGTGTCTGTCGTGTCTAAGACAGCACCCATTTCCCGCCATGCGCGGATGATCACAATTCAGCAAGCAGCCGCCGAATGGCAATTAGGCGAAAGAACCTTGCGCCGGCACATTGCAGAGGGCAGGCTCACTGCCTACCGCGCCGGACGCGTAATCCGGTTAAAGCCCGAGGATGTAGACGCTCTTTTCACCCCCACCAACAAATGGGATGGGGGAGTAGCGTAATGCCTGCGAACTACACCGCCGTGGATGCATTAACCCACACACGGGAATCATTGAAAAACACCCTGGATTGGGTACATGAACACCTGGCAGCTCACTACGGCCTGGAGTGGATCGACGGGGAAAAAAACCTACCCGAGCCCCTGAACGAGGTCATGGCAGCCCTGTACAGCATCACCGATGATGTGACAGATATGGCTGTGGACACCGGTGTCTATCACCGCAATAGTGATGGTGTCCTCATGCGCCCTGTCTACTACTCCAACCACCGTCCCGTATATCTACAGCGCATGATCGGACCAGTGGGCGATCAGAATGAGTGCACCTACCTGGGGCACCCCAACGGCCAACCATACCCCGTGGTGGAGGCAGAGACCCGGCGCGCCGGGCTGCATGTTGTGCAGGGAGGCGGCAGAAATGAATAAAGCCCCTACGGTCCAGGCAGGGGCAGTATCCGGAGTGGTCGACCATCTCCAGTGTAGCAACCTTACCGGTCGGAGTATCCCACTGACGCTTGATGGAGCGCCCGAGACCACGCCCCGCGAACTGTGGTTACCGACCGCTGCACACCGCTATGCCCGACTCGGGTTCAAGATAGGCCCGTTGAACGGAAAAGTGCCCATGACCCCCAACGGGTTCAAGGACTTCACCACCAACCTGGAGCAGATCACCACCTGGTGGGAGAAACATCCCGGCGCGAATATTGGTGCCACCCCACCACCCGGCATGGTGGTGCTCGATATTGATCCCCGTAACGGCGGGTGGGACACCTGGCAACGCCTTAATGCAGACCACCACGTACCGGATACGTTGATGATGCTCACTGGTTCTCATGGTCTGCACTACTGGTTCACGCTCCCTTATGCCGGTGATCTACGCGGTGTAGCCGGGGAGGGCGTGGATGTAAAGACTCACACCGGGTATCTGGTGATGCCCCCGAGTGTGCACCCCATCACCGGGTGGCACTACCTCATAGCGCACTGGTGCACCCCTGTGGAGCTCCCCACGTGGCTACGCGCCCATGTCTATAAGCCTGTCCCCAAGCCAGTACGGGCGCGTCGGGTAGTTCCTGGGGATAGTCCCGGCGCGGGGCTGGTGGCCACGGTGGAACAGGCAGGGGAGGGGCAGCGTAACAATGTGCTGTATTGGGCAGCGTGCCGGACCCTGGAGGATGGGTTAGACCTCACAGCAGAGCTCACCGCCGCTGCACAGTCCATCGGGCTAACTGACATGGAGATACAGCGCACGTTGACCAGTGCCGCCAACACCGTGGGGAGGGCAGCCTAGTGGCATTCATGCCGGAAGAGATTGACCTGAAACCAACACCACCGATGGAAGAACGTATAGCCAGTGGGGAAATTCAAGTGCCCCAAGACCTCACGCCTCCCGCCGATACCGTTGATGAAAAGGGAAACCCTGTGCCCCATGAGTGGGAAAACACCATGGATAACAGGGCGCTACTAGCCATCTTTGCAAACCCTGCGCTACGCGGACTTGCCTATAATCAACTGGCAGAACGCCTAGATGTCATGCCCGGGGCGCCACTGCCCTGGGCAGGTGGGGGAACGGTTAATGCAGCCACACGGGCAACGCTACGAATTTATCTGGGGTCTACTGCAGGAATCAGCAGTGCCCGCATGGTTGATGAAGCCTTGGCAGCACTACCCACTTTTCGTTCCTTTCACCCGGTGTGCGACTACCTCAACAATCTGCCAGCCTGGGACGGAGTGCGACGCCTGGACACCATGTTGGTGGACTACCTGGGGGCAGAAGACAGTGGCTATATCCGCGCAGTGACGCGTAAGACATTCATAGCAGCCATTAGGCGCGCCTACACCCCTGGTTGCAAGCATGACACCATGTTGGTGCTATCAGGTGCCCAAGGCCTAGGGAAATCGGAGTTAGTGCGCCGGGTAGCTAACGGCTGGTTCACCGACCAATTGGGTATCTCAGATATGGATGATCCGAAAAAAGCAGCAGAAAAAACCCTGGGTTCCTGGTTTGTGGAAGTGCCCGAACTGGTAGGCATGAACAAGACGGAAACCAACGCCGTGAAAGGATTCATCACTACACAGGTTGATCGCTACCGGGCAGCGTATGCAGTGGACGCTGAAGACCACCCGCGTGGCTACGTGCTCGTTGGCACAACAAACGATGATGAATACTTACGGGATGTGACGGGCAACCGGCGTTTCTGGCCTGTGACATGTTCCCCCACCCGTCAACACAGCCCGTTCAGTCTCACCGAGGAACACGTTGCCCTGGTGTGGGCAGAGGCCCTGCATTATCACCATGCGGGGGAGCCAACCTATCTCACTGATGAGTTGGTGGAGGTTGCCGAGCAGAGGCAGGGAGAGGCGCGACAGGTTGATGAATGGGAGGGCACCATAGGCCAATGGCTGGATAGGCCTGTATCCGAGGAGTGGGACGATGTGCAGGAAAGTAAGCGTGACAGTTTCCAGCAGCCCCCCGGCGCGACGGGCCGGCAGCACAGGGTATGCGCCATGGAAGTGTGGCTAGAGTGCCTAGACGGAAGTAAGGACAGCTACAATCAGTACCGTCACGGTAAGAGGATTACCAACGCGTTGCAGTCCCTAGGGTGGGTTAAGCCCGATAGAGCTACCCGTGGCGCATACGGGGTTCAAAAGTACTGGCACCGCCCGAGCATGGCCAAGTGACAGGGGCTGTAACCACTGGGAGCAGTCGGTTACACACCGGTTACACCCATCGGTTACAGCCCATAACCCCAGCTCAATACCAATATTTACCTTCATTGTAACCAATGTAACTAGTAAATCTTCAAAAGGTAATTAGATAGCTTATATAGAAAAACTGGTTTCAACGGTTACAAAAACACTGGCAAATTCCCACTGACCTGCATAAACGAGGTGTAACCGACTAGGTGCACGCGCACGGTTACACAGCTATCGCCGGCCCCTCACCACCCGGCACGCCCTGGTGCTCATGCACATGGTCGCGCCGGGTGACCGATCACACCAACGATTGGGAGGCCCCACCGCCGTGGACTTCACCACGCCCAGCCCCGGGTACTGCAACACCCCCAAGGAATGATTAACTGCGTTCCTAGTGGGGTGATCGACAACGGCACTACCCCAACCATGAAGGCAAGATGATGCCGTACCCCACCCGCGTGGAGGAACCTCATATATGGCTGGCGACGTTCTACCGCATTGGTTACCGCAATGCCGCTGGCGCCGGCTTGACCGCCCCGACCAGATCATTTTTGTATCGTGGTGCCAGCATCCGTTTCCACCATGAAAATATATGTGGGAGCGGTATTGTTAACAGACCCGCCTCGCGCACGTAGAGGGTACTTAACGCACATCCGCGTGCCAACATAGAGATCATCAGATTGACTATAAAAGACCTTCAACAGTACCCGCAGGATAACCTTACCTCCCAGATTGATTCTGGGAGAGTCGCTGCTCATTAGACAAAGCGAGAGTGTCGAAGAATCGAAGTTGTGGACAACGATCTCAACACTCTCGCTATAGCCCTGCACGGCGCCACCGACGACTACCTCATACCCACCTCGATCTCCTGCTCGTTCGGCGGCCCTCCGAATTCCCACCCCAGTTCAGCGATGCGCAACCGATTGTTCTGGCGATCATGGAAACCCTGCTCGGCTTTACCTCGGAACGCCGCGTCGTCAGATACGTCCACACAATCCTGACCAGCTTCTTCCCGTATCTGCCCCAGCAGTCCGATTACCATAAGCGCCAACGCGCCCTCATTGCGGGTACGCAGCACATCCTGGCGTTCCTAGCCAACAGCACCGGCTTGTTGGGCGATGGTGTCTGAGTCGTGGGCTCCACCCCGGTCGAATGCGGTCACTCCCGCCAAACGGTGCCCCGGTTGGATCTGGCAGCGTCATCAAGTACGGCTATTGTGCCTCCCACTCGAGGTTCTTCTGGGGTCTGCGGCTGCATCTGATTTCCACGCTGCACGGGATGCTGGTCGGTTACGCAGTCATCGGGGTGGAAGCAGACGAATGCGCAACCTTGCTGGCCATGCTGGATACGGTGCCGGTGCCAGTGCCTGCGGGCCAGGTGATCATGGCTGACAAGGGTTACAACGGTGCGTGGTTAGAGGATGAGCTCGTAGGTGGTGGGGTCGAGGTGATCCGGCCGGTCAGAAAAGCGGAAAATGCCAGGCCAAGCAGACAGGTTCTTAAGCCTTAACAGCTGAGTGTTGAGTCGGTGTGTGACACGTTGAAAGGCCGGTTGTGCCTGGAGGGCGGCGGTGGCCGACCTTTTCCGAGGTGATCAGTTGGATTGTTCGGCGGTTGTGGGCGTTGACTGTAGTGATCTGGAATAACCACGCCACCGGTTAGCTTGTGCTGCGGTCCCTGGTCGCGTACGACCACTAAACACCTGGAATCAATCATCTAGTGCTCGACGTTGTCGACGTAGACGGGTGGTAGGGGAGGGTTGCTAAATAGGGGAGTCATCTAGGTGACATCGAGTGATCTGCCTAAAGTGGAAGGAAACTCGATTCAAGTGAAAGACAGGTGGCTTGTGTTTAACCACGCCTCATTTATCTGGAGTGCAGCTGATCTGCTCCGCGGAACCTATAAGCAACACCAGTACGGCAACATCATCCTGCCCTTCACCGTGCTTGCCCGCCTTGACGGAGTCCTCGCCCCCACCAAGCAAGCGGTTTTAGCAGCCATCGAAGGCCTTGACCCTGATCAGGCACCGTCAGCGGGCATGCTGCGCAACCGGGCGGGCCACGACTACTCCTTCTACAACCGGTCTCGGCATGACTTGACCTCCCTGCAGGGTGACGTCGACAACCTGGAAGAGAACCTCCGCGACTACGTCAACGCGTTCTCCCCGAACGTCCGGGACATCTTCGACCAGTACAAGTTCGACGAGACCATCATCGATCTGTCCAACAATGACCTGCTGTTGGAGATTCTCCAGCATTTCGCTAAAGCGGATCTTCGCCCCGAGGCCGTAACCAACGAGGTCATGGGCCATATCTTCGAAGAGCTCATCCGAAAGTTCGCTGAGGCTTCCAATGAGACCGCTGGTGAGCACTTCACCCCCAGGGAGGTCATCGACCTGATGGTCACCATCCTGCTCGACGGGGATGCTGATCTGACCACCCCAGGGGTCATCCGCTCGGTCTATGACCCCACCGCTGGCACTGGCGGCATGCTCTCGGCGGCCGACAACAAGATCAAGCACTTCAACAAACACGCCCAAGTCAACCTCCTCGGCCAGGAAATCAACCCCGAGTCCTACGCCATCTGCAAAGCCGACATGGTCGTCAAAGGCCAACCGATCACCAACATCGCACTCGGCAACACCCTAACCAACCCGGCGTTCGAGGACCAGACCTTCCACTATGCCCTGTCCAACCCACCCTTTGGTGTGGCCTGGAAGAAGGATAAGCCAGCCGTTGAGCGCGAACACGAGATCGCCGGTTACGCCGGGCGCTTCGGCCCTGGTCTGCCGAGGGTCTCCGATGGATCCCTGCTGTTTTTGATGCATTTGGTCTCCAAGCTGCGTGAACCCGGCCTGGAAGGTGGTGCTGCCGGCCGCGGAGCCATCGTTCTCAATGGCTCCCCACTGTTCACCGGTGGGGCAGGTTCCGGGGAATCCAGCATCCGCAAATGGGTGCTTGACAATGACTATCTTGAGGCGATCATCGGCCTGCCGACGGACATGTTCTACAACACCGGCATCTCCACCTACATCTGGATTCTCAACAAGGACAAAGACCCCGCCCGCAAGGGCAAGGTCCAGCTGATCGACGCGACCGAGATGTTCGTCAAGATGCGTAAGTCCATTGGCTCCAAACGCAAGATGCTCTCCGAAGACAACATCGCCACCATCGCCACGCTCTACGGGGACTTCGTTGGGTCCGAGCACTCGAAGATCTTCGACACCACCGACTTCTACTACCGCACCATCACCGTGGAGCGCCCGCTGAAGCTCAACTACGCCTTCACCGCCCAGCGCATCGACAGGGCACTTACTGCCAAGCCTGTGGCCAAGCTTGAGGAGTGGGAGCAGGAAGCCCTCCACACGGCTCTGAGAGGCGCTGAGAAGGCCACTGGCGGGGTCGTGTCCACTAACCGGGCCCAGTTCACCAAGGACCTCAAGAAGGTTCTTGCCGAGGAGGGGCTCGTCCTCACACCGGCCGTGTTCAAGGCTGTCCTCACCGAACTTGGCGAACACGATGACCACGGTGAGTTGGTGACCAAGGCAGGCAAGCCCGAGGCTGATCCCAGCCTGCGCGATACCGAAAACGTCCCCTGGGACCAGGACATCCACGACTACCTCGAACGCGAAGTTATCCCCTTCGTCCCCGATGCCTGGATCGATGAGACCAAGACGAAGGAAGGCGTGGAAATTCCGTTTACCCGCCACTTCTACCAGTACATCCCCCCACGCCCCCTGGAAGACATCGACCGGGACCTCGACGAAGTCCTCGGCCGCATCCGGGCCCGCCTCGAGCAGGTGAAAGCATGAATTCTTCACAGCTTCCTCGAGAATTAGGCTGGGTTGAAAAGCTCCCCCAGAGATATCGAGTAGCCCGTCTAGGCAGTGTCGCTAATCCGGTTAAACAAAGAAATATTGGCAATCGGAACACCGACTTGTTGTCGTTGAGCTACGGAAACATCATTTCTAAGGACATCGAGTCTGTCGATGGACTGCTTCCGGAATCCTTCGAAACGTACAACACTGTCGAACCGGGAGACGTAGTTTTTCGACTCACAGACTTACAAAATGACAAGCGAAGTCTACGTACCGGATTGGTAAAACAATCTGGGATCATTACTTCCGCATACGTTTCCGTCCGTCCTGTGGCCATAGAGGCCCGCTATCTTGCTTATTTCATGAGAGCCATGGACTTGGCGAAGGTGTTCTACTCCCTGGGGGGTGGATTGAGGCAATCTTTAAATTATGCCGAGGCTAAGTTGCTGCCGGTTGTACTCCCTCCTGAGGGCGAGCAACGAGCGATTGCGGATTATCTCGACCGAGAAACCGCCGAAATCGACGCCTTCATAGCAGACCTCGATGACTACTCCACCCTTTTATCCCACCGCCTTGATGCAGAACGGGATCGAACATTTCTTGCCCTCTTAGACTCTTCGAATCCTGTTCCCCTGAAGCGCTGGCTCAAAATACCTTTAAGTTATGGGGCAACTGCAGCCGCTAATCATTTCGACCCCGGTGAAGTCCGATACCTAAGAATCACTGATTTCGGAGCCGAGGGGGATCTCCGACCTGAGGTAGCTACTTCTTTGCCATATGAGGCGGCCGCAGGGTATATGACTGCCCCGGGCGATATCCTTCTAGCTCGTTCTGGGGCGACAGTGGGGAAAGCATTTATGGTTCCTGACTCGTTGCCCGAGGCTTGTTTTGCGGGATACTTAGTTCGCGCACGTTGTCAGAATCGAGTGGAAGCCAGCTTTGTTTGGCATGCTCTCCAGACAACCAAGTACAAAGACTGGATCGCAGCGAATGCCACCGTGGCTACGATTCAGAATGTCAGTGCTCAAAAATTTGGTACTTATCGTATTCCACGTCCCTCCTTAGCAAAACAGTCGGAAGTAATCGAGGAGTTGGATCGAGTGCAGAAAAACATCGATGCTTCTCAGGCGCTGTCCGCAGAAGCGAGAACACTGGCTGTGGAACGCCGAGCAGCTCTTATTTCTGCTGCCGTCACCGGTCAGATCGATGTGACTGCCCAGGGTATGTCGGCTGCGGAGCAGCTGCGGGATGAGTTGGAGGTCCACGTATGAGTGTCGGTGCTCATCGGGAGGTCAACCTCCAGCGGTTCGTCGTCGATCACCTCGCCTCCCACGGGTGGCTGGCGTCGAAGGGAAACGAGGGCTACGACAAAGGGCGTGCCCTGTTCGTCCCCGACCTGCTGGGTTGGCTGGAGGAGACGGACCCGGACAACTACCACCGGATCGTGCCCAAGGACGCCCCCGAAGCAGCGGTGGCCAAGGGGCAGAACCGGATTCTCGACCGGGTGGCCAAAAAGCTTGGCTCGGAGGAAAAGCACGGCGGTGGCACCCTCAACGTCCTGCGCAACGGTGTCGATGTGGCTGGGGTCAAGAAGTTCAGCCTGCTGCAGATGCCGCCGGCCAACGACAAAAACCCCCGCCTGACCAAACGGTACGAGCAGAACCGTCTCCGGGTCGTCGAGGAGCTCGTCTACTCCACCAGGCACGGCAACCGGCTGGATCTGACCCTGTTCGTCAACGGCATCCCCGTGGCCACTGTGGAGATCAAGACGGAGTTCACCCAATCGCTGGATCAGGCAATGACCCAGTACCGCACCCAGCGCCTACCCAAGGGAGAACCCCTCCTGACTGCCGGACGTGGCGCCCTGGTGCATTTTGCGGTCACCGACCGTCGCATCGCCATGACCACCCGCCTGGATGGACCGTCGACGGTGTTTTTGCCGTTCAACCAGGGCCACAACGGCGGGGCCGGCAACCCGCCCTCAGAGACGGGGCATGCCACCAGCTACTTCTGGGAGGACATCCTCTATCGCGACACGTGGCTGACGATTCTGACGAAGTTCATCTACACCAACCACCAGACGAAGACCGATCCCATCACCGGCAAGGTGACGACCACCTCCCAGATCCGCTTCCCCCGGTTCCACCAGTGGCGGGCAGTGTCCAAGATCGCCGCGGCGGCCGCAGTGGAGGGCCCGGGGCACAACTACCTCATCCAGCACTCCGCCGGGTCGGGGAAGACCGATTCGATTGCCTGGACCGCCCATCGCCTGGCATCCCTCCACGACGAGGCAGGGGAGAAGGTCTTTGACACCGTCTTCGTCATCGCTGACCGGCAGGTCCTTGACCGTCAGCTTCAGGACGCCGTCCAGCAGCTGGAGACCGTCGCCGGGACCTTCCAGGCCATCGAATCGGGTGGTGGGTCGAAGACGGCCCGGTTGACGCAGGTGCTCACCAGTGGGACGGCGAAGATCGTCGGAGTGACCCTGCAGACCTTCCCCCATGCTCTGGCGGCGTTGAAGGACCCGGCGAACCAGGAGCAGCTGGCGGGAAAGCGGTTCGCGATCATCGCCGATGAAGCTCACTCCTCTCAGACGGGAAGTTCCGCGAAGGCCGTCCGGGAGATGCTCTACCTCACCCAGGACACCCAGGAGTTTGACCTGGAGGAACCAGGAGCTGACCAGGATGCCCTGGCGGCGATGGCGGCCCACAGTGACGCGGACAAGCGCTTGAGCTACTTCGCGTTCACCGCCACCCCGAAGGCGAAGACCCTGGAGCTGTTCGGCCGGCGTAACCCGGTCACCCAGAAGTTGGAGCCGTTTGACCTGTACCCGATGAAGCAGGCCATCGAGGAGGGCTTCATCCTCGATGTGCTTAAGAACTACACCACCTACGAGATGGCCGCCCGCGTGGCACTCAAGGGCACCACCGCCGGCACCGAGGCCGACGGGGCACAGGGCACGCGGGGAGGAGATATTGAGGATGGGGAGGTGGATGTTCGACAGGGCACCCGCGCCTACATCAACTTCGTCGAACTGCACCCCACGAACGTCGCCTCCAAGGTCGATGTCATCCTCGACCACTACCGCTCCACCGTCCAACCCCACCTGGGTGGTCGGGCCAAGGCCATGGTGGTCACCGATTCCCGGGCAGCTGCGGTGCGCTATGCCCGGGCCTTCGACAAGGCGATCACGGACCGGAGCCTGCCTTTACAGACGCTGGTGGCATTTTCCGGGGAAGTCCCCGACCCGGATGTCTCCTCCCTACCCGGCACCCCGCAGAAGATGGTCACCGAAACCAGCATGAACCCAGCTCTCAAGGGGCGGGAGCTGGCCAGTGTGTTCGCCCAGGATGGGCAGAACATCCTTGTGGTGGCCAACAAGTACCAGACCGGGTTCGACCAGCCCCTGCTGGTGGGCATGTACGTCGATAAGCAGCTCTCCGGTATCGCCGCGGTGCAGACCCTGTCGCGGCTCAACCGCCGGGCACCGGGCAAGACCGACACCTATGTCCTCGACTTCGTCAACGACGCTGAGCGGATCCTCGAGTCGTTTAAGACCTTCTACGAGGCCGCCCATATCGAAACCGAGTCCGACCCGGACCTGGTTGCTGATCTGATCGCCAAGCTGGAGGCCCAGCACATCTTCACCTGGTCAGAGGTCGATCAGGTGTGGGCCGACTGGTCGGCGAAACCGACCACCATGGCCCGCAAGCACGCCCAGTTCTCAGCCCACCTGGCACCTGCCGTGGAGAGGTTCGAAAACGCCTGGCACCAGGCGGTGCTGGCCCAGGATGAGGAGCGACGGGAGGAGCTGCTCGACTTCAAGGCGGTGCTGTCCCAGTACGTCAAGGCCTACTCGTTTTTCAGCCAGATCCTCCACTTCGGAGACCCACGCTATGAGAAGATGTCCGTTTTCGCCGACCTCCTGGCCAAGTTGCTGCGGGAGTTCACCGCAGATGCCGAGAAGCCTGAGCCGGTGGATGTCTCGGATGTGGTGCTCACCCACTTCCGGTTGGAGAAGATCCGGGAAGAAGACGACCTCGGACTTGCCACCACCGACGGTGACGCCCCAGGTCTCCACGGCATGACCGAGGCCGGCCTGGCGAAGGCGAGGGAATCGGAGCATGCCAGGAAGGCGGAGTTGATCGAGAAGGTCAACAAGTACTTCGGCGACCTGGAGGCCAAGGACGAGTACAAGGTCAGCTTCATCGAGACCCTGCTGGCTGAAGCCGCCGACCACCCGGAGTTGGAGGTGCAGGCCAAGAACAACTCCAAGATCGATTTCGCCAGCTCCCCGCAGTTGCAGGTCATCCTGGAAGACGCCCTGTGGAAGTACGAAGAATCCTCCAATGAGGTCCTCAAGGCCGCCCGGGAGATGACGACCCTAAAGCTGGTGGAGATGGCTATGGAATTTGGTCTCTTCGAGCGGTTGAGAGGACAAAGTACAGGCTAAGGATCCTGCTGAAGCAGAGAGACGAGAAGGTCGACAGGTTATGCGTCGGCAGTTTGCCCCTGCTCCCAGTCCCCCAGGGTCTGGCCTGTCTTCGTCTTCCAGACGGTCCGCCCGTTCGCGCTCGCTCGGCCGTAGACAATGGACCCGGCGGCCGAAGGGGAGGCGAAGACGACGTCCTTAGCTAGCTGGACCAGGCCAGGTTTGGGGCAGGGTGTGGCGACCTCCAGGACCTTCGCATGCTGGGCCTGACGCAGGATGAATTGTTTCCTCGTCGACTCGGACATCTTGGGGTTCTCCTTCATGACCGCGGGGATCACGGAGCCCGCCAAGAGAGTGAACTCACCGTCGATGATTTGGGCTTGGGCGTCGGCCCCTACCAGGGTCCTCATGTAGAAGACCGGGCTGTCCGAGGACTCGGAAACCTCGTCGGCTACCGGAGGGGTGACTGGGGCGGTGGTCTCCTCGGGGGTTGTGGCCGTGGTTGTCCCGGGGGTGGTGCTGTCCTGGGTGGTACGGCCCCGGAAGATGTCGAAGCCGAGGACCGGCATGAGAATCCGTATCTGGGAGATGAAGTAGTGCATGTCGGACTCATCGGCCTCGGGAAGCGCCGCTCCACCGGTCGGGGCGTTGCCGTTGATAAGGGAGATCCGGCCGATGGACTTGGCGAGCTTGATCAACTCCGACTCGAGGTACCTCACGTGGGCCTTGGTGAGGTTCATGTCTTTGGAGGTGATGATGACGACGTCCTCCCAGAAATCCTTCTGGGCGTTGTGGCTGTCCAGTCGTTTGACGACACTGTCGCCCTCGCCGATGTAGGCGGCCCCAACGTCACCAGCACACCAAGCGAACCACTGGCAAGGTTAACCAGTAGGTTTGTCCAGTTATCCAGTCCCCACTGGGACATAGGTGTTCCTTTCGTCAGGGGCCTAGGCCAACTGATACCTGGCGTAAATGGTCAAGTTGCCTAGGGCCGTGTCCAGGTCCTTACCGTATGGCTCCGTGGTGAGAAACGGCATACGTTCATCGTTGCCAAAGGCGGACATTATGGCATTGCCGAAACGGTCCACGGTGCTTTGGGCCGGGTAGCCGTCATCGTCCACCAGGTCCGTCTTTCTCTCCATGTCGCTTACTATTTCGTCCAGGCGCGCTGTATATGAGGTGGCCAATTTCTGCATTACGGTCACCATTTCACGGAGGCTTTTGTCCGTGAGGCGGAGGTCCAAGACGTTGAGGCCATGCTCCAACGTGGCCACAGCCTCCCGGTGGGCATGGATAAGGGCCTCCAGTTCGTCCTTACGCCAATGCATGGCTTGGTAGATGTTGGCGGCGTCCTTAAGTCAGCCAGATAAGGCGGCGTACGTAGCGCGCCAGGTGGCCAGGGCTGTGTCCGTGGTGGTGATGAACTCCGCCACGGCCTCCATTTGCCGCTGGCGTTTGTCCCGTTTCTCCGCCCGTACGTTGGACCGCCAGGTGGCCAGGCCTGTTAGGAGAGCACCAACAACAGCACCTAAGACGGCGCTCACCACAGCGGGGTCCATGCCCCACATGGCCGCGGGCGTAGGACAGGTGATATTTACCGGGGTCATAGCCGTTAGGTTACCTACTACCAGGCCATAAACGGGGGAACGCCCCGCCTTGATTTCCGGGGGAGGGGGCCAAGGCGGGGCGTTGCTCTAGTGGGCAATTGTGATAATACCCACTGTCTAGCGTTTGTACATTCGGGAGCCAATTTCGTCCAGGTCCTCCGCCTCCACGGACGGGGCCGGGCCAGTGATGGTGTCAGAGACGGTGTAGAACTCCGCGGCCTGGGTGTGGCCGTAGATACGCTGGCTCGCCCTCCTCGTCGGTTCCGAACAGGACGTAGACACCGGTTCGTTGGGCTTCCTCGCGATTTTTAATCCTCGCGAGGTCCTTGCGGCGGGCCCGGAGCATGTGGCCGGTCCAGTTGAGGATCTCGGTAGTCATCAACCCGCCGACGGTGCCGTCGACGAGGACGAGACGAACTTGTTTACCACTCATCGAAACATCCTCCGACTTCCGTCACCAGCCGAATCCGGTACAGGCTCTCCAAGCCGGTGAGGTTGGGTTGCGAACAGGTCTGTCACTCCAGCCTATCGAGGTAGAGAAGGAGCCGGAGTTCTTTGCACGTGGACAGGGTGAGGAAGTGGATGCGACTGGCCTCAGGACCGTAGGACGCTGCCCGGCGCGGCAGGGTCAGCTCTTCAGAGGAAAGACGGTCTTGTGAAGGTCTCTGCGATGTTAGGCTGAAGATGTCCGACCTCCACACGTGGTGGGTCCTATTTACGGAGGAAGCGTCATGGCGGTGTCACCGGAAAACCTCTCGGTTGCCCTGGCTGTTCTGGGGTCACCGGAGGAGGCTGTCTCCACGGACACCGTATGGCAGCAGACAGAGATCTTCTATCGTGAACGCTGGACGAAGAGATGGCCGAAGGACCTTCCTCTCCCGGGGTTCTTGAAGAGGTCGGAGCCGGCTCTTTCGGTCTCCCGACAAAGACTGTTCGAGTTCGGGGAATCCGTGGAGACGGAAGAGGACGCCGTGAGCTTTTATGTCGCGGTGTGCTCCTGGGGGGCTGGTACTGACGCGCAGCAGACGTATCGGTGTGTCCAGCCTCTTCACCAACCCGGCGCGCCGGGGAAGCTGCTGGAGGGGTTGAGGGTCGCCTCCCTCGGGTCTGCAGATGAGGGGTACTTCACGTTCAACAACTACAGCCAGGCAAGGATCAAGTACCTCGGCCCGGCGTTCTTCACCAAGCTGCTCTACTTTGCCGCTGGTCGACCTACCCCGGCTGATACCCGCCATCCCCTTATCCTGGATAGGAGAGTGGCTGCTGCCCTGGGATGGACAAAGACTTCTGGATGGCGGACCTCCGAATACTCCCGCTATCTCGACCTGGTGGAGCAGCTCCATGAGCGGTGGCGTCCGGACCTGCCCACTGATGTCATCGAGTACACCCTATTCCAAGCCGGACGAGCCCCCAACGTCCCCAGCATCTAGAGGACCGGACCTCTCACAGCATTGGGCTTGTTTTTCAGTCAGGTCCGTGTGAATGCCACAGTGCTTCTCCCTGCCAGCTTCGCCTACTGGCGGCAGGTTTCTTCGGTTCCTCCGGCTTCCATACATTTCCAGAAGTTTGTGGTGGCATCACCTTCTGCCTGGGCGTACTCAGGACCGCTCAGAAGGTGCCAGCAGTAGTCGGTGTACTGGGTGGTCCCGTCCGACATCAGGGTTGGCCCTGGGATGCCTCACCGAGACCACGAGCAGGGACGACAGTGGCTTTCGCCCGTAGGTGGTCCGGTTCGACCAGTCCCTCAGCGGCCTTGAGAAGGTCTAGCTGCAGCCTCGACTCGAGATGACCTCAGAGAAGTCCTGAGGCTTGCTCTCGACCACCCGAGGGTTGATGACTGTGCCCTTGGTCCAGTATGACTCGATGGCCTCGGCCACCTCGTTCTGATAGGCGACAACCAGAGGCCGGGAGGTTTCATTGACCCGGTCCTCGTCAATGGTCGCCAGCCACATCGTGAGGGTCTTGAGGTTGATGGTGGTCATCTCGCGGGTACGGTCATCCGCACCAACCATTGGGCTTATCCCAATGGTTGCCCACGACTTGCCGTTTAGCTTGGTGAACTGTCCGGCGTAGTCCATTCCGATGGACTCGACCAGGGGTCGGAAGACAACATAGGGTTCGCCGTCGACCTGGATAGACTGAACGCTGTCCCTGTGGAACGGGATGTCGAGGACCTCCACCGAGGCTGAAGAGTCCAGGATGGGGATGCTGGCGCTCTCTTCATGGAAATCGTGGATGGCCCTGACTGTAACTTCACCAAAGTCCTCCACCCCTTCTAGTCCTCAAGACACTAGTGGCCTCCGGTTTCCGTAGATAGATGGGGGAGAACCTTGTTGTAAGTTATGTCCCCGATCTCCCGGCGTGTCTTGCTCTGAGGTCTCTCTAGGGGCGCGACTGTATGTTTTTCGACTATCTGGCCTGAAACCTTGGGAAGCCGTGCAAACAACTCTCTCGGATGGAGCTGAAGGTGGTATAAGAGCCGCGGTAGTTGGAGAACCTTTACCAAGTGCCAACGAGGCTGTGGATCACCTTGCGTGCTGAGTGAGTGATGTTGTCAGTCTTCGGTATGGGCGATCATCACATCGAGGTCAGTACAGCGGAGGCAAGCGGCGGCCAAAGCTCTGAGATCTTCATCATTTTCGACCATGAGGTGTTCCAGAAGCTGGGAGGTTATATCTGTATAGTCGCGAGCAAGGAAGAGGTGGTCCTCGGTATCGAGATAGATCATGTCTCTATTGGACTGCGTAGGGCCCTGCTCGGTTCCCTTCTCTGGACGTCGTGTTGCTCTCGTCTTAAGAGGTACACCTCGTAATAGATGGAGCATTACGGGAAAGTTACGGGAAGCAATGCAGAGGCGCGGGTTGAAAATGGGTCTTGAACAGCAAGAATGGCTCTTACAGGGTGAGTTCCCGGCAGCTCCACCAAAGCCCTCGACCTGTTTACGCAGGTAGGGGGCTTTTTCTATGCCTTAGAAGGACAGTAGACCGCGAATGACGTCGAAGATGAAACCAAAGATGCTGCCAACGATGGGAAGGTTGGCGTAAAAGTTTGTAAACACATCGTAGTAGTGCATTAAGACTCCTTTAGTAGGTTAAATACCGCTTGAAAGGCCGATTTCTGCAAAAAAGACATCTAAAAATGGTGCGAGGGCGACGGTGCCGATGATGGCCTCGATCAGATATGGGAATGCGAGGACGGAATTGGCGGCACTATTTGCCATCTGCTGAAGCGTTGCGAGATCCATGGGGCAAATCCTCTAGGGTCGGGACTGGGGGATAAGAAAGTGAAGCTAGTGCGGAGGTTATCAGGGCAAAAGGAGTTCTGCTGTAATTCTTCTAACATTCTTAGACTGCTCTTAGTTATGTGGGGGGACCATGATTAATTTGTAAATCATTTACATAGGTGTACACTTTGGAAACGAAGCACAAACACTTTATGTGTTGCGTCGCGGGATGGAGCAGCTCGGTAGCTCGCTGGGCTCATAACCCAGAGGTCGTAGGTTCAAATCCTGCTCCCGCTACTAACTCAAAAATCCTCCTTAACTTCGGTTAAGGAGGATTTTTGGCAAAAAAAGGCACAACCTTGGGGAGGTTGTGCCTTGAAGTCTTAGAACATGTAGCGGAATTCCCAAACAGCAATTGCAGCGATGATAAGCAGCCACACAATTGCGATAAGCACCTTGTACTTGTCGAGGGCGCGCACAAAGCCTCCGGTGTAGCCGCTAAAGGTCTTAATATTCCACACGGTCACCATGACGAACATGAAGATCGAGACAGTCCATACGCCCATGCAATAAGGGCAGAGGGAGCGGATGATCTCCATGGACTGGTATGCGAGCCAGTGGCAGAATGCCATGGCGAAAGTCATGCCGATTTGGGTGCAGAACCAGAACCAGCCACGGAAGCGTCCGCCGGCAAGAATTGCTGCACCGATCATTGCGACGGCGGCAAAACCAGCGATACCAATGAGGGGGTTAGGGATATTTCCAAAAGCGGTGGACTGGCCGGACCTCATTACGTTGCCGCAGGCAAGAACCTCGTTGAAATCACAGCTGGTGATATAACCAGGGTCTTCCATGATCTTTAGTTTCTCGGCCATGATGATTACGGAGAGGATTAATCCGATAATTCCTCCGAGTAATAGCACCCAACCGAGCCAATTTGGTGCTTTCGGTGGGGCAGTCTGGGTTTCAGTTGACACTCGGGGAACCTCCGGAGTTTAAGTAAATAATTCTAATGAGGGCTAATTCTATGCCCATAAAAACTTAAAGTCCTGTTCTGAAAGAAACCTCACAACTTCCTGGGTTTCCCAAGGGTACTTAAAAGGAAAATCTGCCCAAAACCCTAGCCATGTATCAGGTCTGGTGGGGGTAATTCCAAAGACTATGCGACTTGCAACTTTCCACTTTGAGGGTGTGTTCTATCTTGCAAAGGTTTGGCTTAGTTTAGTCGATATGTTAATTTTCTTCTTTAGGTACTCCTAACCTAATCTGTGGATTTAGTGGGTACATCCGTGTAAAACAAGAAGTCAAGGACGTAATCGTGAAAAACAGGTTTAAGCTCGTCTCAGTTGCTGTAATTGCTGCACTTTCCCTCGCTGGTTGCTCCAGCACTGACAGCAGTTCTTCCTCTGAGTCATCTTCTACTGCTGCGTCCGCAGCGTCCATCACCATTGAGGACAATCACGGTACCCAGGAAATCCCACAGCCAATTGAGGCAGTGGCTGCAACCGATAACCGTTCCTTCGAATTGCTTGACCGCTGGGGCATTGACTTGGTTGCTGCTCCAATTGCATTGGTTCCATTTACTGTGACCAACTACAAGGAAAATGCCGATATTGCAGATATCGGCACCCACAATGAGCCAAATCTGGAAGCACTGACCGCAGCGCAGCCAGACCTCATCATCAATGGTCAGCGTTTTGCGCAGTACTATGATGGCATCGCGGCTCTCAACCCAGATGCCACCCTCGTGGAGCTAGACCCTCGTGATGGACAGTCTTTGGACCAGGAACTTATCCGTCAGGCCGAGACCCTGGGCACCATCTTCGGTGAAGAGGAAGATGCAGCTCAACTCGTTGATGATTTCAATACCGCACTCGAGCGCGCCAAGACCGCTTATGCAGCGATCTCCGACAAGAAGGTCATGGCAGTAAACGTCTCCGGTGGCAACATTGGCTACATCGCTCCGTCTGTTGGCCGTACCTTTGGACCTCTTTTTGATCTTGTTGGCCTCACCCCAGCATTGGAAGTTGATAGCGCATCCGGCGATCACGAGGGCGATGACATCAATGTTGAGGCAATCGCTGCTGCAAACCCAGATCTGATCTTGGTTATGGACCGCGATGGCGGCACCAGCACTCGCAACGAGGCAGATTATGTTCCTGCTGAGGAGATCATCTCCAAGAACGAGGCTCTTGCAAACGTAACTGCTATTACCGCTGGTGATGTTTACTATGCACCTGCCGATACCTACACCAACGAGAACATCATCACCTACACCGAGATCCTCAATGGCATGGCAGATCTTTTTGAAAAAGCTGCACAGCAATAATTGAGACTTGAGCTACTGCGATCCACTACAATTAGTTAGGTAAGGCTTGAATGTGTAAGGCTGTCTTGTATATGCAAGGCAGCCTTATCTTTTTAGGTTGGAGACCCTCGAGGTTTTCGTCGAAAAGCACGGTTTTTAATTTTTAAGCAATGAGCAGGAAACCAGGTATTTAGAATGTTAAGCGCACTCGCGAGTATCTGTGGGAGAGGGGAGTGGTCACGCTAATGGCTATTTCGACATCTCCGCAGATTGCCAGCAATCACTCACATGAGGGGCGTACCAAACGCACCAGATCAAAACTTCTGGATTGGAAGTTGCTGATTGGCCTCATTTTTGTGCTTGGCCTCGTGGTGTTATCCCTGTTCACGGGACAATATGATATTTTTGGCGGCTCCGATGGACAGCTGATGTTTGAGGCTGTTCGTATTCCGCGCACCGTATCGCTGATCCTTTCCGGTGCAGCGATGGCGATGTGTGGTTTGGTGATGCAGCTGCTGACCCAAAATAAATTTGTGGAACCCAGCACCACCGGCACCACTGAATGGGCTGGTCTCGGCCTGCTTTTTGTAATGTATTTTATTCCGGCGGCATCGGTGCTTGATCGCATGATCGGTGCTGTGATCTTCTCCTTCATTGGAACGATGGTGTTTTTCCTTTTCCTGCGAAAGGTGACACTGCGTTCTTCTCTGATCGTGCCAATTATCGGCATCATGATCGGTGCTGTGGTGTCTTCAGTATCGAGCTTCTTTGCGCTGCAATTTAATATGCTGCAGCAGCTGGGGATTTGGTTCGCGGGCTCTTTTAATACTGTGTTCCGTGGACAGTATGAGATCTTGTGGATTGTCGTTTTTGTGGTTATCGCTGTGTTCTTCTTTGCCGATCGCCTGACGGTTGCCGGTTTGGGAGAAGAGATCGCTACCAACGTTGGTGTTAATTATAACCGCATGGTGCTCATTGGCACCGGACTGATCGCCATCGCCACCGGCGTTGTCACCGTCGTGGTCGGCAGCCTGCCATTTTTGGGACTGATTGTACCCAACCTGGTTTCTATGATGCGTGGCGACGACCTGCGCTCCAATCTGCCGTGGGTGTGTTTGACCGGCATCGCGGTAGTAACTATCTGCGATTTGATTAGCCGCACCATCATTGCGCCTTTTGAAATTCCGGTATCAACAATTCTGGGAATTTTGGGTGCCATTGTTTTCCTCATCATGATTGTGAGGCAGCGTGGCCGTGGATAAGCAAAGTGAAAGCCTGAAGTCCGCTGAGGCAATGCGCCCTGGAAACATGGCGGCGTCGAGAAGCAAAGAACGGCGCAGCTCCGGCGCCTTCCAAACCGCGAAGGCCAAGCGCCGTTATTGGCTGATTATGGCCGGCTTGGTGGTGCTGGCACTGGCCTTTACCTGGGGTTTGATCTGGTACGACAATCCGATGCCGGTGGGGCACCCCGCGTTTGCGCTTATTGCAGAACGACGCATGCAGGCCGTTTTTGTCATGATTATTGTGGCTGTGTGTCAAGGTTTTGCCACGGTTGCTTTTCAAACAGTGACGAATAACCGCATTATTACGCCCTCAATTATGGGTTTTGAATCGCTTTATACAGTGATTCATACCGCCACGGTATTCCTTTTTGGTGCAACAGCGCTGCTTGCAACCCGTAATTTGGAAATGTTCGTGGGGCAGTTGGTCCTCATGATCTTATTGTCACTGTTACTTTATACCTGGCTGCTTACCGGCAAACGTGGCAATATGCATGCAATGCTGTTGGCTGGCATCGTGATCGGTGGTGGACTTGGTTCGATTTCCACCTTTATGCAGAGGATTTTGACTCCTTCTGAGTTCGACATTCTCACCGCCAGGCTTTTTGGCTCCGTTAATAATGCCGAAACGGAATACTTCCCGATTGCCATTCCTTTGGTAGTGGTGGCTTCGGTGCTGCTGTTCCTGAGCTCGCGCACGCTTAACGTAGTGGCACTGGGCCGGGAAACCGCAACCAACTTGGGTATGAATCACCGCCGGGCATCCATATTCACCCTGATTTTGGTGTCAGTTCTTATGGCAGTATCCACTTCCTTGGTGGGCCCCATGACCTTCCTTGGATTTTTGGTAGCAACCTTGGCCTACCAATTTGCCGATACCTACGATCACCGATTCCTGCTACCAATGTCTGCACTGATCGGATTTGTGGTGCTCTCTGGCGCGTACTTCATCATGAACCATGTGTTCCGCGCCCAAGGTGTTGTTTCCATCATCATTGAGATGGTCGGTGGCAGCCTCTTCCTTATTGTCATTCTGCGAAAGGGCAAATTGTGATTACTTTATCCGGCATTCGCAAGGAATATTCCAGCGAAGTTTCCATCGGACCTGTCGATCTCCAGATCCCAGCCGGCGGGATTACCGCATTTGTTGGCCCCAACGGTGCCGGCAAATCGACGTTGCTCACCATGGTTGGCCGTTTGCTCGGCATCGATAGTGGCACGATTACCGTGGCCAACTATGACGTCAGCTCTACTGCTTCCAAGGATTTGGCGAAGGTGCTCTCCATCCTGCGCCAAGAAAACCACTTTGTTACCAAGCTGACCGTGCGCCAGCTGGTTGGTTTTGGCCGTTTCCCTTATAGCAAGGGCCGGCTCACCACCGAGGATGAGAAAATCATTTCCAAATATATTGACTTCCTTAACCTCACGGAATTGGAAGATCGATATCTTGATCAGCTGTCCGGTGGACAGCGACAGCGTGCGTACGTGGCAATGGTGCTCAGCCAGGAAACTGACTACGTGCTTCTCGACGAACCCCTCAATAATCTGGATATCGCGCATTCAGTTGAAATGATGAAACACCTGGAACATGCGGCTCGCGATTTGGGACGCACGATCATCGTTGTTTTGCATGACATTAACTTTGCTGCGCGATATGCCGATTACATCGTGGCTGTGAAGAGGGGACAGATTGCTACACAGGGCACTCCCGAAGAAATCATGAACGACAAGATTCTTTCCGAAATCTTCAATACGCCCATTGAGGTTATTAACGGTCCACACGGCAAGATTGCGTGTTATCACTAGCGGTGGACCGCTGTGAACCGCTGTGAACAGGGAATTTGTATAAAAGTGTGCTCCGAGGTAAATTAATCAGCACGCCAGCGACGTAGCCACAAGGTTACGAACTGGCAAAGACATTAAGAAGTCTGATTGAAGTTTTTGACTTAATCAAAACTCTTCAGTACAGTATGTCGAGCCACTTCGAAACAAACTCCCTTTAAAGAGTGTTGTTGAGGTGTGTGTATGTTGTTTGAGAACTCAATAGTGTGCCATTTATTTTATTATGTT
>NZ_JAWVOB010000009.1:0-144265 GCF_046592015.1 Corynebacterium callunae | reverse complement strand
GAGACCATCACCGACGATGTCATCGAAGCCGCCGCCAGCATCCTCGTGATCGGGAACTAACGCCCCCAAGTGATCACAAAAAGTCGCCGCAAAGCGATCAAATCTACACGTCTATGCGGATACGCATATCTGCGCACAGCTCGACGTTCTGGAAAGAGGTTCGCCGTCTGGTGTTGTGCGTGTATGTGCATATGCGCCTATACATATGTCCGCGCACGGTGCGTTGGACAAGGAGATGTAAGGCTCAGGCCACGACCATTTAGGAGACATGCCCTTCTACCCGTCGAGATATTGGCTACCCGCCTTCCGTGTTTTTAGTATAGTCGGCCTCAACCAACCGAACAGTGGCGACGTTTCACCCGAGGCCGCCGCCCTGGCAAGGAGGACACATGAAAGCATTGACCTGGCAGGCGTCAAACACGGTGAGCGTGGAGGAGGTTCCGGACCCACAGATCCAGGAGCCCACCGATGCGGTCATCCGGGTCACCTCAACTGCCATCTGCGGATCTGACCTGCACCTCTATGAGGTGCTGACCCCGTTCATGGACAAGGGCGACATCATCGGCCATGAGCCCATGGGCATCGTCGAGGAGGTCGGCTCGGCCGTCACTCACATCAAGCCCGGGGACCGGGTGGTCATACCCTTCAACATTTCCTGTGGCCACTGTTTCATGTGCCGCCAGGGCCTGCAGTCGCAGTGTGAAACCACTCAGGTCCGCGAATACGGCAACGGCGCCCAGTTCCTCGGTTACTCGCGGCTTTACGGCTCGGTGCCCGGCGGGCAGGCGGAGTACCTGCGCGTGCCGCACGCGGACTACGGGGCGATCAAGGTTCCCAACGTCGGCGAAGACGAGCGCTACCTGTTTCTTTCCGACGTCGTGCCCACCGCCTGGCAGGCCGTGGACTACGCGGCAGTCCCCGACGGCGGCTCGCTGGCGGTGCTGGGTCTGGGCCCCATCGGCCAGATGAGCGCCCGGATCGGCAAGCACCTGGGCTACCGGGTGATCGCGACGGATGCAGTGCCCGAGCGTCGCGCCATGGCCGAGCGTTACGGCATTGAAACGCTGGATTCCTCCGAGGACGGCGTGGCGGAACAGCTCAAGGACCTGACTGACGGGCGTGGCCCGAACTCGGTGGTGGACGCCGTTGGTATGGAGGCGCACGGTTCGCCGGTGGCCAGTGCGGCCCAGGCGGCCGTCGGCAAGCTGCCGTCGCCGCTGGGCCGCAAAGCAATGGAGAGGGCCGGGGTGGACCGGATGAGTGCGTTGTACACCGCCATCGACTCCGTTCGCCGTGGCGGGACGATCTCAATCAGCGGCGTGTACGGCGGCATGAAGGACCCGATGCCGATGATGACGATGTTCGACAAGCAGATCCAGCTGCGGATGGGCCAGTGCAACGTGCGCTCCTGGACCGAGACGCTGTTACCGCTGGTGGACGACCCGTCTGATCCGCTGGGCGTGCTCGACCTCAAGACGCACACCGCGCCGTTGGAGGAGGCGCCGGCGATGTACGAGAAGTTCCAAAAGAAGCAGGACGGCTGCATCAAGGTGGTGCTCAAACCGTAAATCCTGGACATGTCGGACCTTAGCCTTCACGCGAGGCTTGGGTCCGCCATCACTTGAATACGGCCACAATGCATGTTTTATGCTGCCACTCGTAAAGCAGAGTAGTCCTTCGGCAGCATGGATTCGCTTGTCGATGTCAGAGACGATCGCACGAACATATAGTAAGCAGGGTTGTGCACACGTCTTTTGACCATTATCTGCTTAGTATCTACGTGTACCAATGGGCGTCAGAAGTCCCGTGCACGACCAGACTTGTGTTGTAGCTGCGGGGCAGGATGGGCGAGCTCATCACCCGGCTGATACCGGAAAGGTGGGCTTTCGCACTAGAGTGTGTTTGATATGCGCAGCGAGGTGAAGTCGAACTGTTTGAAGGCGCTGTCGAAGACGGCCTGGAACGACCCACGGATTCCGGAAAGTTTTTTCAAAATGAGCATTGACGATACCTGCCACCGATCCGCTCGTGGCGCCCAGCGGTGGCGTGAGTACCGTCAAAGCTTGGGGCATTCTGGCGGATTTTTCGACTAATAATAGGCAGTTTCAGTCCGAACATGGCACGGAGAACCGCCCCGGTCGCGGCAGTATCACCTACAGCTGCATGAGACTGTTGATTTTTCAGCCCATAACGTTTGAGAAGAGCATTGAGGTTATGCGGGCCTTCTGGATGAATTTGTTTAGCCAAGGCGATGGAATCCACGACGGTAAATAGTGTGTCGTCATTGTCTTTGCCATTGGGGTCAATGCGGTTGAGTTCCGCCTCCAGCATTTTCGCGTCAAAGGGTGCATTATATGCAATGAGCGAGCAGCCATGAATATAGGTGGCGAATTCTTGGTAAATTTCCGCGAATCGGGGAGCGGTTACAACGTCGTTATTGGTAATGCCGTGAATTTTTGCGTTGGTGATCTTTTTTCCGTCTGGATTAATAAGGGTATACCCATATGCTTAGAAGCGTGATGAGTAGCGAAAAGCCTAACAAGAACGTCAATGTGAAGCAGCCGGAAAAAGACCCAGATGCCAAGCACAAAAAGAGGTTAAGCCCTTTCGTCTGGGTGCCCGGTCTGTTTATCATCGTGGTTATCCTCTGGTGGCTAATCCGGTGGCTACAGCATCGGGGGTCTTTAAATGGGTACCGGACTGGCTCTTTCTTGACTCAGGCCTCAGTCAATCGGTGGCCACGTTACTGGCTAGCAGTGGCGTGATCATCGCTGCATCCATTGCCTTCTGGAACGGTGAAAAAACACATAGGTAGGAATAGGTCTTTGGCCAATTGGCAGGTAATAGAAACCTAACTTTTGTACACTCTGCACAGTGAGTTAACTTACAATTGTCCGAAAGTGAATTTAGAAGTTACTTCTAGTTTTTAAGGCATGGGGAGGAAGTTAAATGGATCCAAAGAGCAGGAAAAAGTTCACCCAGGAGCTCAGCCGCCGCAGTGAAGAATTGGCTGATCAAATCGTGCAACAAGCCTCTCGTGAGATGCCGGAACTTATTAATCCCGCCATGTCGAGCGTGATGCGCGATAGTGCTGTGAGCAATGTTGAATTGTTCAGAGATTATGTAGCTATGGAAGGCGATAAGCAGGCCGTGCGCAGTGGCCCGCAAATCCGTGTGATGGCGCGCTCTTTAGCAGCGCGTGGTCAACCCCTGTCCACATTGATCATGCTTTTTCACCGCGCCCACAATATTTTAGAGTTTCAGCTCTTAAATATTGCTAATGATGCTTTGGCAGGATCTAGCTCGGAAGAGCTGATGAAGTTCCTTTCGGACCTGCGCATTTTGACCAATAACTATGTAACTATTCGCTCTGATCAACTTCCAGCTGTTTTTGCTGAGGAGGTTGCCCGGCTGCAGGTACCAGGTGATCCCGGACTCTTATCCGAGGTTCAGCGCGTGCTGCGCGATAGGGAAGCCGCAGAAAGCATCGGCGGCCATCTTTTTGAAGGCCCCCAATTGGCATTCTTGTTGTGGGGCGCGCCGGGTAGTCCACAAAATTCAGAGACCCTGCTGCGCGGAGCACGGGAGATTGCGGCGGCAACTGGTGCCAAGGCACAACCTTTGATGGTGTTTAGCTCGCCTAACCTCTTGTGGGTATGGTGCCGACCAGAGATTGTGGAGGGAAACCAAGGCGGTCGTGGTGAACCCATCATCAGCAAAAAGACTCTTACAGAGTTATTGCCAGCGGGCGTTAATGTTTCGATTGGCCCGATTGCTCCTGGCGTTGCTGGTTTTAGAACGAGCCATCAAATCGCGCAGCGTTTGCGTCGAGTAGCAGAGAGAAATACCACCTCCAACCGTAACTTTATTGATGCCGGCATGGATGGGGCGCTTACTGCTGCAGCTTTTGTGGACCGTATTCCGCTGGCTAGTGAGATTGTGGATGTCGCACTTGGTGAACTAGCCAAAGATGATGAATATAGTTCCGTTATTCGGGCCACGGCGCGGAGTTTCCTGCGTCATGGCATTGCCGGAGCTGCGACAGAAATGGTGGCCCACCGCAATACGGTGAAATACCGGTTGGATAAATTCCGCGAAGTGGTGGGTAAGGATAATTCCACCTCCACCGACTTACGTACCGCCTTGGAATTAGCCCATTGGTTTGGACCTGAGGTTTTACGCCCAGTCCAATAAAAAGAACTCGGCCACGCTGTTGTAGAAACAACGTGGCCGAGGTGGCGTCGAAAAGCGCCGTTTTTAAACCCAGGGCTCAATCGGATTGCCCTGCCACCTGGTGTGCGCAGGCACCTGATCGCCGCGCATGACCAGCGAACCTGGGCCGATGGTGGCTGAGGTATCGATGAACGCTGCAGGCAGCGCTACGGAATGGTCGGCGAGGGTGGCGCCGGCACTGACGGTGACGGTATCCAGGCTCATGACGCGGTCCTGGAAGAGGTGGGTTTGTACAACCACGCCGGGGCCCACGGTTGCGCCCTCGCCAATAAAGCAGAGGTCAGTTTCGGGGAACCAATAGGACTCCACCCACGCGCCACGGCCGATGTGGGCGCCGAGTGCCTGCAGGCCGAAGTTCAGCATGCCGGTGCCCAGGTTAGGGATGAGGAACCAAGGGCCTGCAACAGATTCCACAAAGGCATCCTGGAGCTCATTAAGCCACACGAAGGGGCTCCAAAGTGGATGGTCAGTGGCTTTATGGCGACCTACACAGAGCCACTTCACAATGACGGTGATGGCCATGGCCTGAATGCCAACTGCCATCAGCACAATGCCACCAAGCAACCAGGCAATCCACCAGTTAAAGGTGGTGAGCAGGAATTGCAGGGTCAGCAAGGTCAGCGCTGCCAGCAGGCCAGAGACCATAGGGGCCAGCAAGCGGGCAGTTTCGACGATGCCACGCGCAATCTTCACGCCGAGGCCAGGATTGTAGGTCTTGGCCTCGCCTTCCTCAACTTCGACGGTGACACGACGCATACGTTCTGGTGGTGAACCCCACCAGTTGGAGCTAGCCTTTGCTTTTTTAGGGGTGGAGGATAGCACTGCAACCAGGGAGTTTTTGCCCAGTTTGCGCTCAGGGCCAGCAATGCCGGAGTTGCCCAAGAAGGAACGTTTACCAATGCGGGTTTCGCCGGTGAGCAGCCAACCATTGCCCAGCTCATAACCACCAATGAGGGTGTCATCAGCCAGGAAGGCGCCTTCGCGGATATCTGCCAATTTAGGCACCATCACGGCGGTGGAAATTTCTACGTCTTTACCGATTTTTGCGCCCAAGCTGCGGAACCACAGCGGGGTGAGCTGGGAAGCATAAAGCGGGAAGAGGTAGGTTCGGGCATCATCCATGAGGCGTTCCACAGCCCACACCTGCCAGCCCAAACGGGAACGCACCGGAGTGATTCCGCCCTTAATGCCGATGGAAAGCAGGCGTACCAAAATCCAGATCATGACGGTGTAGGTAGCAAAAGCCACCAGCGCACCCAGTGGTGAGAATGCAAGCACTCCCAGGGCAAGGCCCAGTGGGGCAAGGTATGCCAGCCACAGGGTGAAGGCAGCGCCAGCGCCCAGGGCAATAAGTGGCAGCAAAGACAACACGATGGAAGTCAGGCCATAGATTGGTACCCAGCGAGAACGACGTGGGGGATGCGTTTCTGGGAAGCGGTGCTTGGCACGACCCACCTTTTGGGCAGGGGAACCAGCCCAGCGTGAACCCGGCTTAATGTTTTTATCACCAGTGACGGTGGAACCAGGCTGCAAATGCGCGCCCTTACCCACCACAGTGCCCGGCAAGAGGGTGGAGCGAGCACCAATACGTGCATTGTCATGCACTTCAATGCGGCCCAGGCGCAGGATATCGCCGTCAATCCAATAACCGCGCAGGTCTACTTCCTGCTCAATGGAGACGTTATTGCCCAAGGTCAACATTCCGGTAACCGGTGGTAGGGAGTGCAGATCCACGCCCTTGCCCATTTTTACGCCGAGGGATCGGGCAAAGTAATTCACCCAAGTAGCGCCGGAAATATTGCGGGAGCCAGAAGCATCAGCCAGACGCTCCGCTGTCCAAATGCGCAGGTGGGTAAAACCACCGCGGGGATAATCGCCCGGCTTAATGCCCGTGGTTAGGATGCGAGCACCCCAGCCACCGATAGGGAGACGGCCAATCGGGGTGGCAAAAATAACGATCATGGCAATAACCCACACCCAAGGAACGGGCTGGGCCCACTCAAAGCCGAGGTTAAACATGATGTTGTTGCCCAGCAGCAGCCATGCAATCCACTGCGCTGCCTGCAGGGTCATAATTGGCACCTGGATCAGGGTTTGAGCTAGGCGGGTGCCCACTGAAACACGCTTGACGACGCGCTTTTGCACCTGTCGGGGCTTTTCCAGAGATACACCGGTATCGCTAGCGATGGTTTCCACGCGCTCGGCGAGCTTTTCCAGACGTGGGTGATCATAAAGATCGCGCACTGCCACGGTGGGGACCTTCTCGCGGACGCGACCAACTAGGGTTGCTGCTGCGAGGGAAGTACCGCCCAGGGAGAAGAAGTCTGATTGCTTATCTGCCACTGAGGTGCCCAGAATATCCACCCACATTTGTGCCAGCCAGGATTCAGTGGGGGTGAGGTCATTGGCTTCTACAGTGGTGCCAGGAAGAGGCCATGGCAAAGACTTCTTATCAACCTTGCCGGAGGTAGTAACTGGTAACTCATCCATGACATGGATACGTGGAACCAGCGCCGCCGGCATAGTATCTGCCAAACGTGCATGAGCGCCTTCTTGGTCAAAGCCAGCTGCTGCATCCTCCAAAGAAACATAGGCAACCAGCACCTTTTGATCGGCACCGGTGGTTTGTACAATTACGGCCGAGGAACGCACATTGGGAAGGGCTGCCACATTGGCATCAACTTCGCCGAGCTCAATGCGGCGTCCACCGATTTTCACCTGGTCATCAACACGGCCCACAAAGTAGAGGCCGTCTTCTTCTAGGCGTACGTGGTCGCCGGAGCGATAAGCACGGTGCCAGCCAACAGATGCTAGTGGTGCGTACTTTTCACGGTCTTTTTCGGGGTCTAGGTAGCGGGCGAGACCAACGCCGCCAATGACGAGCTCACCAACCTGGCCTACTTCAACAGGGTTTCCGTCAGCATCAACAACTACGAGGTCCCAGCCGGCAAGGGGTAAACCAATGCCCACTGGCTGACCAGCGTGCAGCTGGGTGGCGCAGGCAACCACGGTTGCTTCGGTAGGGCCATAGGTATTCCAGACCTCGCGGTCTGGGGTGGACAGGCGCTCGACGAGTTCTTGAGAACAGGCCTCGCCACCGACAATAAGCAGGCGTACCTGGGAAAGCGCCTCGGCTGGCCACAGGCCTGCCAAGGTAGGAACAGTGGAGACCACGCTAATATCGCGGCGGATCAACCAAGGGCCAAGGTCCATACCGGAACGCACCAAAGAGCGTGGCGCTGGAACCAAACAAGCGCCATGGCCCCAGGCCAGCCACATTTCCTCACAGGAGGCGTCGAAAGCAACCGAAAGGCCAGCTAATACGCGGTCTTCTGGACCCAAAGGGCCAGAAGGGTGATTGACCAGGAACATCTGTGCTTCGGCGTCAACAAAGGCAGCCGCAGAGCGGTGCGAAACTGCAACGCCCTTTGGTTTGCCGGTGGAACCGGAGGTGAAAATGATCCATGCGGTGTCATCTAGACGTGGCGGGTTAGTATCGCCACCTGGAGTTGGACGCAGGATTCGGAAACCGGAGGCATCAAAAACGGCATTGATTTTGGCTTCCCCAAAAACCATCTCAGCGCGTTCATCAGGATCATCGGCATCAACTGGTACATAAGCTGAACCAGCGGCCAAGGTGGCCAAGATTGAGATGTAGAGATCCTTGGATCCCGAAGGCATGCGAATACCAATGCGGTCGCCTCGGCGAATGCCCTGGGCATGCATGGAGTTGGCGAGGGCGGTGACCTCTTCAATTAACTCTGCATAGGTGATGATTTGGCCGTCATCAATGGCTGCTGCTTCAGGGTAGGTGGAGGCAACTTGGACAAGGATGTCCCATAGTGTGCGCTTTGGCGGTGCCTCTGCGGACCTAAGGAACTGGGCTGGAACACTGCTCAAAGCCACGTTGAAAATCAGTCCTCTTCAGTGGAAATAATTGCGGCGGCCAGTTTGCGAAGGTGCTTAAGTTGTTTTGATGTGGATTCATCAAGGGCAACGTCCTCAGCTTCTAGCACCACTTTGTGGAGTTCAGCTTGGGCATTTCGCCCCTTCTTCGTTGATGTGACAATTTGGCGGCGACGATCTTTAGGATCGCGTTCGCGTTTTGCCCAGCCACGCTTCTCGAGTGAATCAACGAGTCTGACCATGTCTGAGGCATCAATAGCCAATAGCTCACACAGAGCTGATTGGCTGGCTGCATCAGAATGTACAAGGCACGTCAACGTCCAGTATTCCCGCATGGTGGTTTCATGGGTGGCCAATTGGCTTTCCACATGATCGCGGGTGCGCCTTCGAAGGCGTTCGAGTTGGTAGCTGGGGGATTCGAGCAACTCAGTAGGGATGTCTGGATGCGTAGCCATAGCTAACAGCCTAATTTCAAATGTAGGATTTCGCTAATCATTGGGGACACCAATTATTTTAAACTGGCTGATAAGTGGTTATTTATGCAGTGTAGGTGAGGTGTAGCGCGGGTGATTAACAAGAAAAACCTCGAGCTTCTCAAAAAAATTTTGAGGCTCGAGGGTAAAACCTTTTAGCGCATTTACTGCTTGGTTGTTTACTGCTCGGTTGGCAGTCCGGCTGCGATCCAGCCGTCGGTGCCGCCTGCAACGTTGATAACGTCAATGCCACGCTGTTCGAGGTATTCGCCAACCTGGCGGGAACGGCCTCCGGCCTTGCAGATGAGGTAGATATCGCGGTCCTGATCGATCTCTTCAACGCGACCAACGATCTCGCTCATAGGGATGCTGATTGCACCCTTGGCGCGAATCTCGCTGTATTCATCAGCTTCGCGAACGTCGATCAGCTGAGCGTCTTCTGGAACTTGGTTAACGGTTACTTCCTGCATGTGCAGTACTCCTTATAAATATGGGGAATCTGTGTTCTCGAGGATAGTCATACCCGGGAGGGGATGCGAGAATCCGGGGTTTTAGCGGATGAAACTTAGGGTGTGAGAATTATTTCAGCGCAAGTTCTTGCAAAAGTTGTAGGGTCTGACTTAAAGTCATAGGCAAGTAATACAGACAACACTCAAGTCAGGGTTGTTATTCCAGTCACTGGAAGCAAAACCTGGCCTCTCCTTGTCGTTGATTCGCCACATTTAGGCGCGTTAACCACGTGGAGAGGTCAGGTTTTTTGCATTTCAGGAGGTTTTGGAACTAATTAATCCTTTTTCAGAAAGAGGTGAAGCATGGCTACCAAAGTAGATTTTCCGGCCCTTGCTCAAGATGTACTTCGATTGGTGGGAGGTGAAAAGAATGTTTCTTCTGTCGTTCACTGTGCAACACGCTTGAGGTTTGTCCTCAAAGATCGATCACAGGCGGATGATGCTGCGATTAAGCGTCTGCCGGGTGTTATCACTGTGGTTGAATCTGGAGGTCAATTCCAGGTTGTCATTGGAAACAATGTTCCCCTGGTTTACGCAGGCTTGCCTACTTCCTTAACTGCTGATGCAGAAGGTAAGAGCGAGAAGGGTGGATCTGGAAACTTCCTCAGCAAGGCAGTGGATGTTGTCTCCTCCATTTTTGCTCCAGTATTGGGAGCAATGGCAGGTGTCGGTATTCTCAAAGGTCTGCTCGCGGTAGCAGTTGTTGCCAATTGGATTGAAAATACCTCCACTACATATCAAATCCTTTTTGCGGCCGGTGACGCGTTCTTCATGTTCCTGCCGATTATTTTGGCTATCACCGCAGCTCGTAAATTTGGAGCGAGCGTATTCACCTCGGTGACCTTGGCGGGTGCCTTGCTTTACACCCAGCTACAGGCAGTTTCAGTGCTTGTCGACGGTGAAGTGCAAAAGATGACTTTGTTGGCTTTCCAGCAGGCCGGCAATGACGTTACATTTCTCGGCATTCCAGTTGTCTTGCAGTCTTATACCTCAACAGTCATTCCGATCATTATTGCTGTGTGGGTGCAGTCTCTGGTGGAGCGCCCACTGAATAAGTATCTGCATGAGTCGGTCCGCAACTTCATCACCCCGATGATCACCTTGGTTATTATGGTGCCCTTGACCTTGCTAACTTTGGGTCCCGCTGGCGTTTGGCTGGGAAATACACTTGCCGCCATGCTCCAATCGGCCTATAACTTCTCCCCAATTGTGTCCGGCATCCTCATCGCGATGCTCTGGCAAATTATGGTGATCTTCGGAGTTCACTGGGGCATCGTTCCAGTGTTTATCAATAACGTTTCCCTTAATGGATTTGATCCACTTAAAGCAGCCTGCTTCCCGGCAGTTCTTTCCCAAGCTGGTGCAGCCTTTGGACTCTTCCTACGCCTGCGCGATAAGCAACAAAAAGCACTCTCTGGCTCGGCAGCTCTAGCAGGTATTTTCGGTATTACTGAACCAGCAGTTTATGGTGTTACCCTGCCACGCAAACGCCCCTTTGTTATCGCTGTAATTTCTGCAGGTGTTGGTGGTGCAATCATCGGTGCTACCTCAACCATGGTTTATGGAACCGGAGCCCCAGGCTTGCTCACCCTTCCTATTGGTATTGACCCAAGCGGTGCCAACAACACTATTGGCTGGCTGGTTGCAGCTACTGCAATCTCCTTTGTTATGGCGGCGGTTTTGACCTACTTCTTCGGAATGTCTGAAGCAGATATTGCCAAGGATAAAGAAGCCGCAACTGCGAAAACAGCAAACGAGACTGAAGAAATCGTGGAAGCAGTGGCACCACAGGCGCCTCAGACACTGGAGGAACTTAACCTCACTGCACCGGTTGCAGGAACTCTCATTCCGCTAGCAGAGGTGGCCGACCCCGTATTTTCCAGTGGAAAAATGGGAGAGGGAATTGCCATCATGCCGAAAATTGGCAAAGTTTATGCTCCCTGCGATGCAACCGTCAAGGTAGCCATGAAAACCGGGCATGCCTTCGGACTAAAGACCAATACTGGAGTAGATATTCTCATCCACATTGGTATCGACACTGTGGCTTTGCAAGGAGAAGGATTTACTCCCCATGTGGTCCGCGACCAAGAAGTTAAAGCCGGCGACCTCATCGCTGAAGTCGACCTAGAGTTGATGGCTAAGCGAGGCATTGACGTCACGACCATCATGCTGCTGACTAATTCCTCCAAGTTCTCCATGCATCACCCTGCAGCATTCGGCGAGGTGGACACCCACACCGCTGTATTGCAGATAAGCCCAGCCCAATCCAGCGCCTCCGTTTAAGGCACACCTCGCCCTCGCCCGAAGCACCTTAGTTGCTTCGGGCAGAGGCGCGTCGACAAGCAGCTTTTAAGAAAGGTAATCATGCATATTTCTCAACTCCCACCATTCCCCAAAGATTTTTTGTGGGGAGCCTCCACTTCTGCGTATCAAACTGAAGGTGCGTGGAATGAGGATGGGAAGGGGCCGTCTGTCATTGATACGCGCGAGAGCTATCCGGAGGGAACCTGTGATTACACGGTTGCTACCGATACTTATCATCACGTTGGAGAGGATGTTGCGCTCTTTGCGGAGTTGGGCCTAAAAACCTATCGTTTTTCGATCGCGTGGACTCGGATTATTCCCGATGGTGACGGCGCGGAAAACCCAGCTGGCATTGCTTTTTATCATCGCCTCATTGATGAGCTCAATAAGTACGGCATCGAACCTTTGGTCACTATGTACCACTTTGATTTGCCAGCAGCGCTGGACCAAAAAGGTGGCTGGGGTAATCGAGCCACCATTGATGCTTTTGAGCGATTCGCCAAGATCTTGTTCCGGGAATATGGCTCCAAGGTAAAAAAGTGGTTGACCATCAACGAGCAAAATATGATGATTTTGCACGGCGATGCGCTGGGCACCACTAAATTGCGAGGTCTTGCCGCCAAGAAGGACCTCTACCAACAGAATCACAATATGTTTGTGGCTCAGGCCAAAGCGATGATTGCCTGCCATGAGATGCTCGATGATGCCCTTATTGGGCCTGCACCCAATATTGCACCGGTATATCCCGCCACTGAGTCCCCCGAGGATGTGGTTACAGCAGATAACTGGTGGGCGATTCGCAACTGGCTTTACCTTGACCTCGCCGTGCGTGGCGAATATAACGGCATAGCCTGGGCTTATCTTAAAGAACGTGGCTGGGAGCCCACGATTGAAGAAGGTGATATGGACCTGCTTAAAGCTGCGCGCCCAGACTTCATTGCCTTTAACTATTACAATTCTCAGACCGTTGCTGCCATTGCCGAAGGTGAAGAAATCAATGATGGTAGTGGCGACCAACAAATCGCTTGGGGAGAACAAGGGCTGTATAAAGCAGTGAAAAACTCCCACCTGGAAATGACAAGTTTTGGCTGGGGAATTGACCCCCACGGCTTCCGGACCGTTATGCGCCAAATTTGGTTCCGTTATCAGCTGCCGATGATTTTAACCGAAAACGGCCTAGGCGAATTTGATACCCTCACCGCGGATGGTCGGGTGCACGATGACTACCGCATTGAATATCTGAGCAAGCACATTGAACAGATTCAATATGCGTTGGCTGATGGAGTTCAGATGTTTGGATACTGCCCATGGTCGGCTATTGATTTGGTATCAACTCACCAAGGTGTGGCAAAGCGCTATGGATTCATCTACGTTGACCGTACCGATACTGATCTAAAGTCCTTGGCGCGTATAAAGAAGGACTCCTTCTTCTGGTACCAACAAGTCATCGCAGGGAATGCGCTACCTGCTCAGAATGACGCTGACGCATAATTGACGTCGTGACAGCAACAGTTTGGAAGATTATTCAGGTCTTCAATAACAGCGTGGTTCTCGCGGAGCGAGGAACTGATCGTGCTGTATTACTCGGCCGAGGTATCGGATTCGGCCGGGCACCTGGCGCAGCAGTGCAAGAAAGTGCTGTTCAAGAGCACTTTAGAGCCAGTGGAATGCAACCACCGGAGCATCTTGCGCGTTTAATTGCAGAATTGAATCCAGAGCTCATTGCGCTAGCTCGCGAACTTGCGGAAAACGCGCACTTTATGTGCGATGTGGAGATCCCTGATTCCACTGTCATTGCTATGGCTGACCATATTCGATTTGCCATTGATCGGGCAGCACAGGGAATCTCCCTTCCCAATCCGCTGCGTTGGGAGGTTAGTCAGTTTTATCCGCGGGAGTATGCCTTTGGAATCAAGGCATTGCAGCATATAAAGAAGGCGTCGCAGGTGGCCTTGCCGGAGGAAGAAGCAATTTCTTTGGCACTGCATGTGGTTAACGCCCAATTTGCCCAGAACTCTATGCAAAACACCATGTCACGTACGGCGCAGCTCACGGCCTTGCTGGCACAGGTATTCGACGTCATTGAAACTGCTTTGCCCAATCACGAAATTGACCGCGATTCAACTGCAGCTGCGCGTTTTGTTACTCATCTGCGCTACCTTTTGCAAAGGATGATCGCACGCGGCCGTGACCCACATCAGGTAGAAGATGCCATGTTGAGTCTCTCCACCAAAGTTGCCGATGAATATCCGGTGGCCTATGCCATTGCCGGAAAGGTCATCATGATGCTCCAAATGGAACTTGATACCAATTGCTCCGACGATGAGGTGGTTTATCTCAGCCTGCATATCGCTCGCTTAATGCGGACGCCCAGGTAAGGTGGGGGCGAACAGAACCAACCACTTTGGAGTTTCCTATGAATAGCACCTGGCTGATTCTTGCTCTCATCCTCGTTATCGCAGCCGTCATCTTTTTATATTTGGCGGAAAAGAAAAAGAAGTCTGAGCCTAATGGACCTCATGGCAGCCGTGGCTCAAATTCGGCTGGCCAGCGCCAGGATCCTCTGAAATTTGCCGATGGCTCCAATGAGTTCAACGCTCGCATCCTGGGACCCGGCGCGATTATTACCTACGGTGCTACCGACTATGTTTGTCGCGGCGCAATCCAGCTACGCCAAGGCCAGTACGTTTGGCATGAATATTTGCTCGACGGCGGCAAGGGTAGCGAGTATTTCAGTGTGGAATATGACGAAGGCCAGCTCAAACTCGGATGGTGGATTTCTCGCCCTGACCTTGACCTCACCCCCGAAAGGGAAGTCACCGTCGAAGGCGTGCGCTATCTCAAAACCGAATCCGGCATGGGCACCTTCAGCTCAGAAGGCACCACGGGCGTGGCCGAATCCGGCGATTATGAGTACTGGGACATGGCCGAAGCTGGTGGCAATCGACTCTTCAGCCTCGAACGCTATGGCACCGATGGCCCACTAGAGGCCTCGCTCGGCTGGAAAATCCTCCCCGGCGAACTCAAAGTTTACCCAGCTCCAGAGGCATAATGCATACCGAAATTGACTGTTTACCCGCTGACGTCCACGCCGCTGACCTCGGCGTGAGCTGGGACGGTGACCTGCCCGAAGTTCTCGCCGAGCTGCTTATCGACGCAGCCCCACACCTCAGCACCTGCCATCTTGCCGTGATTGGCGCTTCCCACGTGGTCACCGTTGAAGCGCCCACGGGGCGTTTCCGGGAAGAAATTTCCTGTCATGCACCGCAACACCCCGATGCGCGTTTTCCGCTTCCCGAAAGCATGAGCAAAGAAAACTACGTGCTGCAAACCAAGGTTTCCATTTTGGACTCAGAGGATTTTGCTGCTGCCGCGGAAGAAATTGCTGAAGGCGGTCCCGAGTGGTTGATCGCTAGTTTCCCAGGCGTCGGTGAACATCACCTCACCGCTTTAAGCGCAGAGTATTCCCACGGTGCCTGGCAATGGTGGTCCCACCACCTATATCCAGCTGAGCGCACGATTGTGAGCACCAGGAGCATTTACCAACCATGAGTGCAAAAACTTTAAGAATAATCGGCTTTGTCCTACTCTTCCTCGCTGTTTTATGCCTTATCGCAGCTGTGGTGGCGCGCCCTGCTGTGGGCAGCCAAATTTCTGATCGCTGGGAAGGCGTCAACGGCCAGTATTCCTGCGCTAATGAAACTGGCGTAGTGGATGAGATCGTTGCCATGTCCAAACCAATGGACCAGGCAGTAGATCCCGCAACTGGCGATACTTACCTGCGCTATCGCAAAAACTTGGTGGTTGTCAGTGGCGAGGGAACTCCCAATTGTCGCATTACCGTCGAGGGCCTTGATCGCATTAACAACGGCACCTTCATCTGGCTTGGCGGCGGTTTTGGCCCTTCATCTCCTAGTAATTCCAGCGGTGGATCTTCTGGATCCAGCGGCGGAGTCAAATAGCTTTTAAGGAAACTAGCTCATGAGTGAATATCTAATCGACGGTGTTATCGGCACCTTGGCCTATTTTGTTCTCGCTGCTCTCATCCTGGTGATAGGTTTTGTCATTCTCGACCTCATCACACCGGGCAAATTACACAAATTAGTCTTTGTTCACCACCTCCCCAATGCCGCTGTCATCACCGCTGGTCAGCAGATTTCCATCGGTATTATTGTGGTCACCGCAGTACTTACCTCCTCAGAAATCCTGATTGAGGGCCTCGTCGAAACTGCAGTCTTTGGCATCTTGGGGCTGCTCATCCAAGTTGTGGTGATGGTCGTTTTGGAAGCCCTCATTCCCGGACGCTTCCGCGATCTGGTGGAGGATCCTAAACTGCGCTCTGGAGCAGTAGTGGTAGCTGTCATCCTGGTTGTTGTGGGCGCTGTTAACGCTGCATGTCTAATTTAGGTCCCATTTGGCGCTGGCTGTTGCTGGTTTCCGTCGCTATTTGCGCAGCATCAGGCCTCGTTTATGAGCTCGCTTTAGTCTCCCTATCCACCAGCCTTAACGGCGGTGGCATTGTGGAGACTTCCCTCATTGTGGCTGGTTATGTTGCTGCATTAGGCTTAGGCGCTCTGCTGGTCAAACCCTTCTTGGCGTGGCCTGCCCAGACCTTCCTTGCGGTAGAAACCCTCCTGGGCTTGGTGGGCGGATGTTCCGCATTGCTGCTTTATTTCACCTTTGCCACTATTGGGCAATCCCTGTGGATCTTGGTTTTTGCCACCGCCGCCATCGGCATTTTGGTGGGTGCGGAATTACCTCTGCTCATGACCATGATCCAACAGGGTCGCCTGGCAGATGCCCGAACTACCGGATCACTAGTGGCTACCCTCAACGCTGCTGATTATCTTGGCGCCTTGCTCGGCGGTTTGGCCTGGCCTTTTATTCTTTTGCCCTGGCTGGGCATGATGCGAGGGGCAGCTGCGGCGGGCATGATTAACCTGCTCGCAGCTCTATTTGTGGGCTGTGTTTTATTGCGACATTTGCTTCCCCGCACACATTTCTTTGTGGCAATTGGCGCCCTGCTTTTGGCGATCGCAGCTTTATTAACCGTGCTGGTGCGTTCTGAGGGAATCGTGGCAAGTGCTCGCGCGCAGCTCTATCGCGATCCTGTTATTTATGCGCACCAATCCGATTATCAAGACATCGTGGTGACAGAGCGCGGTAAAGACCGACGCCTATATCTCAACGGTGGCCTGCAATATTCCACTCGCGATGAACACCGCTATACCGAATCGCTGGTTTATCCTGCACTCTCTGAAGAAGCCGAATCTGTGCTCATCATTGGTGGTGGTGACGGTTTAGCAGCACGTGAACTTCTGAAGTTTCCCAAAATGGCTATTACCCAGGTGGAATTAGACCCGGAAGTTATCCACGTAGCCAATACCGTGCTACGCAGTGATAATGGCGGATCCATGGAGGACCCGCGGGTGAAAATAGTTATTGATGATGCCTTCACCTGGCTGCGCAGTGGTGGCAACAATGGCGAAAGCTATGACGCCATCGTTATTGATCTTCCTGATCCTAATAACGACACCATGGCCAGGCTTTATTCGCAGGAGTTTTATGCCCTCGCCAGAGCTCGCCTCAATGAGGATGGCCGCATAGTTGTTCAGGCCTCCAGTGCTTACACCACTCCCGATGTCTTTTGGCGGGTGGGCTCAACCCTCACCGCAGCAGGGTGTGCACAGACTATTCCTTATCACGTACATGTACCCACCTTTGGCGATTGGGGCTTTCAGCTCTGCGGCCCAGAAACAATGCAATTACAGCTGCGAGCAGATACTCCATCTTTGAAGTACCTCAATAATGAGGTACTCAATGCCGCAGCAGTGTTTGGAATGGATAATCAGCCCAAGGATTTAGCCCCCTCGACCCTGGATCATCCGCGAGTGGTGGAGGATTTGCACCGCGGCTACCGCCAATCAGGCGACTAGCTGGGAAAACCTCGGATTCACGGACTCGGAAGGACCCAAAAAACCTCGGATTCACTACTCCTTCCGAGCTTGTGAATCCGAGGTCTTGCAGCTGCAAAAGCTAAAAACTAGCCCTGGTAGCGCTCGATTGCCTCAGCGTGGATCTTCTCAGCTTCAGCCTTGTCGCCCCAACCGGAGCCGTCGACGTGCTTGCCCTTTTCCAGGTCCTTGTAGTGGACGAAGAAGTGCTCGATCTCATCCTTGAGGAAGTCGGAAACATCGGAGATGTCCTGGATGTGGTCGTAGCGAGGGTCGTCAAGAACTGCGAGGAGCTTGTCATCTCCACCGGCCTCGTCGGTCATCTTGAAAACGCCGATGATGCGGGACTTGACCACAACAGCTGGGAAAACAGACTCTGGGAGGATGACCAATGCGTCCAAAGGATCGCCGTCTTCGCCCAGGGTGTGCTCGATGTAGCCGTAGTCCAGTGGATACGCCATTGGAGTGAACAGGTAGCGATCCAGGTACACCTTGCCGGTCTCGTGATCGATCTCGTACTTGTTGCGTGAACCCTTAGGGATTTCGACGGTTACTTCGATGCTCATGGAAGTCCTCTTCTTCTTAGGTTTTTATACTTAATAGAGATTCTAGCGTGTTGCGTAAAACCAGCTGGGTTGGCACGCGATATAAGGTTAGACACTTAAAAGGCCACACAGGAAGGAGAGCCCATGAAAAAGGCGTTGTGGGTGAGCTCATCGGTGGGCGCTCTTGTCGTGGTCAGCTCGGTTATTGGAGCTGGAATTTGGGTCAATAGCACGGGTTTTGGGCTTAATCATCCACCTGCACAAACGGCAGAAATGCCCCCAGCACTCTTTAGTTCTGCGATTGACCCAGCGGCTACCGAGGTCCCAGATTTCAGCGTGTTGACTGAACAACTTAATGCCAAAGCCAGCGATTCCCGCCTAGGTTCCTTTGTGGGAATTGCCCGCGATGTGGAATCAGGGCTGGTGGTCTGGGAGCAGAATCCAGATGTAGCGGTGCGCCCAGCCTCGGCAACTAAAATTCTTACCGCTGCCGTAGCGCTTTATGAGCTAGGTGCCAATGATCGTATAACCACCACCGTTGTTGCAGGTGAACAGCCTGGAACGGTAGTTATTAAAGCTGCCGGTGATGTCACCATTAGCCAGGAACAATTAGATGAGCTGGGCGAACAGCTGGCAGGCCAAAACATAACCCGCGTGGAGGTAGATACCTCCATTTGGCCAGATGCAGACTTTGCAGAAACCTGGGATCCAATTGATATTGATGCAGGTTATATCACCTCAGTAGAGCCAGTCATGATTGAAGGCGGACGCATCGGCGGCGCCGAGGGAGATCTGCCCCGCTCCCACACCCCAGCCCTTGATGTGGCGCAAGCTTTGGCTGATCATGTGGGCGCCACGGAAGTGGGAAGTGGCACCGCCCCAGAGGGCGAAGTCCTGGCCAGCACCACCTCGGATACTTTGGTCGAACGCCTCGCGCGCATGATGAAGGACTCGGACAATGTGATGGCGGAGGCCTTGGCCAAGGAAGTTGCAGCCAAAAATCACCTGGCTACGGATTCGGCAAGCACCGCGCAGATGACGCTGGAGATTTTGCAGCAGCATGGATTTGATCTCAGCGGGGTATCCATCGTGGACAATTCAGGCCTGAGCTTTGATAATTTGATTACGCCACAGCTGCTGGATGATATTCTCACCCGCGCCGCTACCGAAAATGAGCTCAAACCGCTGCTCGCTTCTTTGCCGATTGCACATGGCACGGGCACCTTGGAGGACCGCTATGAGGGCCTTTCCGGAGCTGGTTGGGTGCGCGCCAAGACGGGTACGTTGACTGAGACCTCGGCCCTAGCTGGCGTGGTTACCTCGCAGTCGGGGAGGGTATTTACCTTCGCTTTTGTGTCTAATAAGTCGGAAATTTTACCCGCCCGCGAGGCCTTGGATGAGATGGCTTCAGTGCTGAGGGATTTCTAAATGCCCGCCCGCATCGGCGATCTTGAACTGCCACAGCACAGCCCCAATTTCCTCAGCTTGCGCACCGCAATCCGCCCCTACCTGCAAGAACATGTGCACATCGGGCTTTCCGGCGGTGCTGATTCCCTCAGCTTGGTGGCCGCAGCCCGCGCCGAAGGAGCACAGGTCACCGCGATCTGCATCGACCATAATTTACAGCCCGGCTCCCGCGAGATTTCTGAGCGCGCCGCCCAGCAGGCCGAGCACATGGGGGCGCAGGCGCAGGTGCATAGCATTGAGGTCGCGCCGGGGCAGGGGATGGAGGCCGCCGCGCGCGAGGCTCGTTACGCGGCATTTGCCCAGTTCAACCGCCAGATTTGGGTGGCGCACACCATGGATGATCAGGCCGAGACCTACCTCTTGGCCGGCCTGCGCGGCAATTCCACGGGCATGTTGGACGCTTCTCGACGTCCCGAGCTTGCAGTCATTCGACCCCTGCTGGGAGTGCGGCGTGCGAACACCCAGGGCGCTTGCCGCGAGCTTGGCCTTCAGCCTTGGCAGGATCCCCAGAACTTCGATAGCGCTTTTCGACGAGTCGCCATCCGCACTCAGGTATTACCCCTGCTAGGCGAGGTCCACGGAGGCGATCCCATCCCCGGTTTGGCACTGGCAGCGCGACGCGCTGCCGAGGCTGTCGAAGTACTGGAGGGCGTCGTCGAAAAGCGCCGGGGTGAGTGGCAAAATGGATTTCCAGTGGCTTTGGCTGCCGAGCCACGCGCACTGCGGCACCTGATGCTGGCGGATTTCCTCCGCGGGCATGACATCAAGGTAAACTCGCGCAAACTTGAGGCAATCGATCGCCTCCTGGTTGATTGGCATGGCCAAGGAGCGGTAGCCGTGGGTAAAACGGCAACCGGGAGGTTGGAAGTGGTGCGTCAAAGTGGCAAGCTTAGGATCAACGTTTAACACCAATTTATTGAAAATAAGGGGAATGTGGCTATGAGCAACAATATCGAGATGGCCGACCAGAAGGACTTCAATGTTCCAGCAAATCCTTATGGAGACGATATCGAATCCATCCTGATCAGCGAGGACAAGCTCAAGCAGCGCATTGCGGAGATGGCTAAGCGCGTCTCCGAAGAATTCAAAGATGCTGAAGATGACCTCATTTTGGTCTGCGTGCTCAAGGGTGCTTTCTACTTCCTGGCGGATTTCTCCCGCATGCTCGATATTCCTACCCAGTCTGAATTTATGGCTGTATCCTCCTACGGAAACTCCACCTCTTCCTCCGGCGTGGTGCGCATCCTCAAGGACCTGGACAAGGAAATTGAAGGCCGCGATGTGCTGATCGTGGAAGACATTATCGATTCCGGTCTCACCCTGTCTTGGCTCATGCGCAACCTGCGCAACCGCAATCCTAAGTCCCTCAACGTGATCACCCTGCTGCGCAAGCCAGAGCGTTTGACCACCAACATTGACATGTTCGACATCGGATTTGATATTCCAAATGAATTTGTTGTCGGTTATGGCCTCGACTTCGCCGAGCGCTACCGCGACCTTCCATATGTGGGAACCTTGGAGCCTCGCGTTTACTCGGACTAGCCCTTATTTGGCCCCGGGCTCAGTTGAATTGACCCGCGGTGGGAACGATTTGGCCTTGTTAACCGTTGTCACATCATTGTCCTGCACCTAGATTCACACCCCTTAAACCGAGAAAGGCACGGGCTGATCGGCTTCGGCTGATCGGCCACTGCGCATGAAGAACAAGAAATACCTGCAGATTGGCGGCATCGCAGCCGTAGTCCTCATCGTGTTATTTTTGGTTTCCCTGTTTAGCAGCGATACCAGGAATTTCCAGGAGGTAGATACCTCCGTAGCCATGGCACAGCTCGACGCCGGAAACGTCGCCGAAGCTCAAATTGATGACCGCGAACAGCGTGTGCGTCTGACCTTGCGCGAGCCCATCACCGTGGAGGAGCGCGAAGGTGTTGAAGAAATCATTGCGCAATACCCAGCGCGAACTGCTGACACCATCTTTGAGAAGGTAGAAGCAGCAAACCCTGATTCCTACACCACCAATGTGACCCAGGAAAGCTTCCTGATGTCCATGGTCAGCCTCATCCTGCCAATGCTGATCATCTTCGGCCTGCTGATGTTCTTCCTCAGCCGCATGCAGGGCGGTGGAATGATGGGTATCGGCAGCTCCAAGGCCAAGCAGTTGACCAAAGACATGCCTACCAACACCTTCGCTGATGTGGCCGGTGCTGAAGAAGCAGTGGATGAACTTCATGAAATTAAGGACTTCCTGCAGGATCCTTCACGCTATGAAGCCCTCGGTGCCAAGATCCCTCGTGGTGTGCTGCTTTATGGTCCTCCAGGTACCGGTAAGACACTGCTAGCTCGTGCCGTTGCCGGTGAAGCTGGAGTACCTTTTTACTCCATCTCCGGTTCTGACTTTGTGGAAATGTTTGTGGGCGTGGGTGCTTCCCGCGTGCGTGACCTTTTCAAGCAGGCCAAGGAAAACAGCCCTTGTATTATCTTCATCGATGAGATCGACGCCGTCGGTCGCGCCCGTGGCTCAGGAATGGGTGGTGGACACGATGAACGTGAACAGACCCTGAACCAGCTGCTGGTGGAAATGGACGGCTTCGGCGATCGCCAGGGCGTTATCCTCATGGCCGCCACCAACCGCCCCGATGTTCTGGACCCAGCTTTGCTGCGCCCAGGCCGTTTTGACCGCCAGATCCCAGTAACCAACCCGGATCTGCGTGGCCGTGAACAGATTCTGGAAGTTCACGCCAAGGGCAAGCCTTTTGCACCCGATGCTGATATCAAGGCTCTTGCTAAGCGCACCGCTGGTATGTCCGGCGCTGACCTGGCCAATGTGCTTAATGAGGCAGCACTGCTGACCGCCCGCGTGGGTGGCAATGTGATCACCGGCGACGCTCTGGAAGAAGCAACCGACCGCGTTGTCGGCGGCCCACGTCGCTCCGGCAAGATCATTTCCGAGAAGGAAAAGAAGGTCACCGCCTACCACGAAGGTGGACACACACTGTCTGCCTGGGCTTTGGAAGATATTGAGCGCGTATACAAGGTCACCATCTTGGCCCGTGGTCGTACCGGCGGACACGCAATGACCGCCCAAGAAGATGACAAAGGCATGTACAACCGCAATGAACTCTTTGCGCGTTTGGTCTTTGCCATGGGTGGACGCTCTGCCGAGGAACTCGTTTTTGGCGAGCCCACCACCGGCGCCTCTGCCGATATTGAAATGGCCACCAAGATCGCACGAGCCATGGTCACCGAATACGGTATGTCTCCCGCTGTGGGCATGGTGAAATACGGCCAAGAGCAGGGCGATCCTTTCTCCGGCCGTGGCGGTGGCGGAAACCTTGACCACTCCCAGGAAGTAGCTGCCACCATCGATACCGAGGTGCAGTTCCTGCTGGATAAGGCACATGAGATTTCCTATGCCATCCTGTCTCAGCACCGCGATCACCTGGACCGCCTGGCTGAAAAGCTGCTGGAAAAGGAGACCCTGCGTCGCCCTGACCTCGAGGCACTCTTTAGCGATATCGTGCCACGCAAGGTTTCTGAGGTATTCCCTGATGAATCCACTCGCTTCCCACGTCAAGAAGGCCGCGAGCCAGTAAAAACCCCAGTGGAATTGGCTTTGGAGCGTGGCGAAGAGCCACCAAAGAAGTTCTCCATTTTGGAAGCTTCCCGCGCCACCCGTGAGCGCCGCCGCCAGGAATTGGAAGCACAGGGCAAGGCTCCTTTGAGCCCAGCTGCTCCGGCTACTCCAGTAACTCCTGCTGCAGCCCCCACCTATGGCACGCCTCCACCAGCAAACTGGACTGTGCCAGGTTCTGCTGCGGGCAAGCACCATGCAGATAATACAGCTGCCCGCCCTAACCCTTATGCCCAGAGCCACGGCAATGGAGCAGCAGAGCAAGGCGAGCAGGGTCAACAGGGTGAGCACCCGGGAATGAAGGCCTATGGCTTTGGTGATCCTGAGCTTATGGATCAAACCACCGGCGCTGAGCACACCCCTTCGGCCCCAACGGGATATCCCAAGAGCCCAACTGCCGCACCGACGGAGATCATCGGTTTCCGCCTGCCCGAGCATGAGCGTCCTGATTATCCAGAAAAGCCCGAGGCTCCAAAGCGTCCATCGGTGAGCACTTCCGAAACCACGGAGATGCCGATTGTGGAAGAGCGCCCTCGCATGATCGATGGGACTGAAGGCACCGAAGACACTGCTAACAAAGATAAGAGTTCTGATATTGAAGGTGAAACCCGTGGATGATCACGTAGCAATCCGTGAATTTGATGAGGAGCGCGCAGTTGCAGCGGTCCGCGAATTGCTCATCGCAGTAGGCGAGAACCCAGAGCGCGAAGGCTTGCTGGAAACCCCAGCTCGTGTCGCTCGTGCCTATAAGGAAATTTTCGCCGGCCTGCATGAGGATCCACCAGCAGTTTTGGAAAAGACCTTCTCTGAAGGCCATGAGGAATTGGTGCTGGTGCGCGAAATTCCTATCTATTCCACCTGCGAACACCACCTGGTTCCTTTCTACGGTGTGGCCCACATTGGCTATATTCCGGGCAAATCCGGCAAGGTCACCGGTTTGTCCAAGTTGGCGCGTTTGGCTGATATGTACGCCAAGCGTCCACAGGTACAAGAGCGCTTAACCTCACAAATCGCAGATGCACTCGTCGACAAGCTTGACGCCCAGGCGGTTGCGGTCGTAATTGAGGCTGAGCACCTGTGCATGGCAATGCGCGGTATCCGCAAGCCGGGCGCTGTGACGACCACCTCCGCCGTGCGCGGCGGTTTTAAGACCAATGCTGCCTCCCGCGCGGAGGTATTTACCCTGATTAGAGGCCGTTAAATGAATGTAGCTTCGTTGACAATCCCTGGACGTTGTTTGGTGATGGGAATCGTTAATGTCACCGAGGATTCTTTCTCCGATGGCGGGCGCTACATCGACACCGATGCCGCTATCAAACATGCCCTTGAGCTGGTCGCCGAGGGCGCCGATATGATTGACGTCGGCGGCGAGTCCACCCGCCCCGGTGCCGTGCGTGTCGACGCAAACCTGGAACGTGACCGCGTTGTACCGGTTATTCGCGCCCTCCAAGAGGCTGGAATTCCTACCTCTGTAGACACCATGCGCGCCTCTGTGGCAGCTGCTGCAGCTGAGGCGGGCGTTGCCATGATCAATGACGTTTCAGGTGGTTTGGCCGATCCTGAAATGTTTTCTGTAATGGCTGATGCTCAGATTCCGGTGTGCCTCATGCACTGGCGCACCCTGCAATTTGGTGATGCTGCTGGCCACGCTGACCACGGTGGAGATGTGGTAGCCGATGTCCACTCCGTACTTGACGATCTAGTAGCTAAGGCCACGGCAGCAGGCGTTGCTGAGGACCAAATTGTGCTGGATCCAGGCCTTGGTTTTGCCAAGACTCGTGAGGATAACTGGCGTTTGCTGCAGGCTCTTCCAGAGTTTATTGACGGCCCCTTCCCAGTGCTGGTGGGTGCTTCCCGCAAGCGCTTTTTGGCAGGTGTGCGTAAAGAACGTGGCCTCGAGGTCACTCCACTAGATGCCGATCCAGCTACCGCAGCTGTTACCGCGGTGTCTGCACAAATGGGTGCCTGGGGTGTTCGCGTACACAATGTGCCAGTGTCCCGCGACGCCGTTGATGTAGCTGCCCTGTGGCGCAGTGGTGGTCAGTACCATGGCTGATCGCATTGAGCTTAAAGGCCTGGAATGTTTTGGCCATCACGGGGTTTTTGACTTTGAAAAAGAACAAGGTCAGCCCTTCATTGTGGATGTGACCTGCTGGATGGATTTTTCCGCCGCAGGTGCCAGCGATGACCTCAGCGATACCGTTGACTATGGTGAGCTGGCATTGCTGGTGGCCGACATTGTGGAAGGCCCAGCTCGCGATCTTATTGAAACCGTAGCCACCGAAGCTGCCGATGCTTTAATGGCTCGTTTTGCCGAATTACACGCCCTTGAGGTGAGCATTCATAAGCCCAAGGCGCCGATTCCGCGTACTTTTGCAGATGTAGCAGTTATTGCGCGACGTTCACGTAACAAGAGGGGAGTTGCCTGATGCGGGCTGTATTATCCATTGGCTCCAATATGGATGACCGTTATGCACTGCTAAAAACCGTGCTTGATGAGTTCTCCTCCGAGATCGTGGCGCAGTCCTCCATCTATGCCACGCCACCCTGGGGTGTCACCGATCAGGATGAATTCCTCAATGCCGTAATCGTGGTTGATGTAGATAGCACTCCTTTGGAATTGCTGCGCCGCGGCCAAAAGCTGGAGGAAGCAGCCGAGCGTGTGCGGGTTCGCAAATGGGGTCCACGCACCTTGGATGTGGATATTGTGCAGGTCCGCGATGGTGATGAGGAGATTCTTTCCGATGATCCCGAATTGACCTTGCCCCATCCCTGGGCTTGGCAGCGCGCCTTTGTGCTGATTCCGTGGTTGGAAGTTGAACCTCATGCGGTTTTGCATGGCACCACCATTGCCGAGCATGTGGATAACCTTGATCCCACCGATATTGAAGGCGTCACCAAGATTCAGGAGTTTTAACCCATGCAAAAAACGTCTCTCGGATGGCTTCTCGCCACAGGCGGATTCTGTGCCGCCGTGGCTGCTATTTTGACCTGGCGTTTTTATGGGGCAATGTCCACCATCCCAATGAAAGTCTCGATTACCCTCTGGGTTTTGGCGATCATCTGTGGCTGGGCTGCAGTGCGGGTCCAAGGCAAAGTTGATGAGGGCATGGTGGGCCAAGATGCCTCCCAAATGAATCCGCTTACTATTGCATATCTGGCCATGTTGGGCCGGGCAAGTGCCTGGGGTGGCGCTATTGTGGGCGGAATTTATGTGGGCATGGCAAGTTTTGTTATTCCGCGTGTCGGAGAGTTGAGCGCAGCACAGGCAGATATGCCCGGAGTTTTAGCCTCTGCGCTGGGCGGAATCGCTTTGGCGGGGGCTGGACTTTATCTTGAACGCAGCTGTCAGGCACCGCCTCCCCAATCTGGGGAAACGATCGGCTAGATTGGAACCCATGACTCACGAACTGTCACACGAGGATTCCGGCGACGGCAATTCTGTTGACCGTGGACAGATCCTGCTGGCAGTCCTCATCGGACTTGCATTGATCGCCAGCGTGATTATGCTCCTTGCAGATAGCGAAGCCGCCATGAAGATTGCGTTGCTCGCTGCTCTGTGGGCGGCGATCATTGGATTTTTCCTGGTTTATCGATACCGCAAAGTAGCAGAAGCCACTGTTCGCGAATCCGAGGCATTGGAACAAGCCCATCTGGCGGAACTCTCCCGCCTGGAAAGCGAGCAACGCGCTGAAACCCTGCAAATGCAGGCCGATTCCACGGCGAAACAGCGCCATAAAGAAAATGAAACGCTGCAGGAAATCAAGGCTCAGCTCGAAGAGCTGCGCACTCAGCTCTCAGAACTTTCTGGTCGCGAGTGGGGTTATGAGCCCACCATGTTGCACGCTGAGGCACGCCGCATTTTAGAATTGGAATCTGAGCAGCTGCGCCAAACTGCTGCCAAAATTCCAGATCCTTTGCCTGAGCAGGTAGCGCCAGTGGAGCAGGTAGTTCCAGAACCAATGCCAACCCCTGCAGTGCAGCCCGTGGAAACCCCACGGGAAGTGGTGGATATTGATGTTACTGAGGAACCAAAGCCAGAACCTGAGGTGGAAGAAAAGCCACGTCGCCGTTCCCGTCACGCTGTTGCTGATGAAGGTGGCGGACGTCGCCGCCGCGATGAGCGCCAGGGTGGCCTGAGCGTGGCAGAGTTGCTGGCTGCAGCACGAAAGCAGGAAAAGAACTAGTGCGGGCGCCGCGTCTTAACATTGGAACCATTGCTGATGGACAAGACCGGGTGCGCATGGGAGAGCTGCTCGCAACCGCTGGCCATCATGTGGCCCCGGTGTCGGAATTTAGTGAAATCTCCAATTTTGAGTTGGTGATTATTTCCGTGAGCGATGACCACCTGGAGGGTGTCGTCGAAAAGCTCTCCCTTTTTGCCCGCTCAGGGCAAATGTTCCTGCACACCTCATTGGCACATAGCATTCAAATTATGGACCCGCTGGAAACCGCGGGCGGCATTGTGATGGCCGCGTATCCGCTTGGGGAAGACCGCTGGGTGGCTTCCGCGCTGGATGAACTCGGCGAGACAATTGTGGGGCTGCTGGTCGGTGAGCTGGGCGGATCCATTATTGACGTGCCTGAACCTAAGCGCATGCAATTGGCGGCGGCGTTGACCTATGTGGGATTTATCAACACTGTGCGCAATGATGCGATTAATTATCTCAGCGAATTTTTAGATGATTATGACACTGCAGATGACCTGGTCACCTCCACTTTTGGCGGTTTGCAAAGGCTGCCCGATCTCAACACGCTGAGCAGGCAGTATGATTCCATTGACAATCTGGGTCGGCGCCGCCTTTTCCGTGATTTGGCGCGCCGGCAGGCAGAAATTTCGCGTGCCCAAGATATCGAATTGTGGGCAATTCAGAAAGAGGACCAATGAGTTTCCAGCATGGCCAAGGCCGAGTTTTTGATTCCGTCGAGGGCATTCGCATGTTCGGCCGCGCGCTGCGCAAAACTGGCAAACCCGTGGTCCTCGTTCCCCTTGGATTAGGCCTGCACGCTGGGCATATTGCCATGATCAGGGCTGCTAAGCGCATCCCCGGTGCGGTGGTTGTGGTCTCCTACGCAGGCCCGGAGAGCGACCATGAGCGTCTCAAACAAGAGCTTATCGACGCCATCTTCAGCTATTCCTCCGCCACGCTCTGGCCTAATGGAATGCGGGTGGAAGTAAGTGGCGGGCCTAGTTTGGGAGTTTCCTCTGACTTGGGCGCGGAGGTAAGTCAGGTGCTGGCGATGATCTCTTTAACTGGAGCTAGCGATGTATTCCTCGGCGAGAAAGATTATGAACTTGTGGTTGCCGTGCAGCGCGCAGTAAATGATCTCTATTTACCGGTGAAGGTGCACAGCGTTCCCACTGTCCGTATGCCCGATGGCCTGGCGATTTCCCTGCGTAATGCTGCAATTCCGGTTTCCATGCGCGATGGGGCAGTAGCACTTTCCGCAGCCCTTACCGCAGGTGCCCATGCTGCCGAACATGGCGCTGCCACGGTAGTGGAAACTGTGACCTCAGTTTTGAGTGCTGCCGGGTTGAAAGCTGATTATGTTGAGGTGCGAGGCCTTGATTTAGGACCTGCCCCAGAGCTTGGTGATGCCCGCCTTTTTGCAGCTCTTAGCCTTGGCGATGTGCAAATCACCGATAATGTGGGCCTGCCATTGGGCATTGGCTTTAAAAATATCGAGGCTGCGCAGGGCTAATTTACGCAGTTGCACCTGCTATCGACTACCCTTAACAATCGTGACTAATTCCAATTCCACTTCCAAAAACAATTCCGCCGATTTGCCTGAGCAGCTGCGAATTCGTCGCGAAAAGCGCGAGCGCATTCTGGACAGTGGATTGGATGCCTACCCAGTAGAGGTAGACCGCACCATCTCCATCACTGAGCTGCGGGAAAAGTTTGTTGTTGTCTCCGAAGACAACCCAGTATCCGAGCGCCTCGAAGGCGTAACCTACCTCGAAGTTGGCGAAGAAACCGACGTTGAGGTCGCAGTTGCCGGTCGCGTGATGTTTATCCGCAACACCGGCAAGCTCTGCTTTGCTTCCCTCCAAGAAGGAAACGGCACCACCGTCCAGGCCATGCTTTCCCTGGCTGCTGTTGGCGAAGATTCCCTCAAGGCCTGGAAAGCCAACGTAGACATGGGCGATATCGTCTCTGTCCGAGGCAAGGTTATTTCCTCCAAGCGTGGCGAACTCTCCGTTATGGCCGATTCCTGGCAGATGGCGTCCAAGTCCCTGCGCCCATTGCCGGTTGCCTTTGCTGACATGAGCGAAGACACTCGCGTGCGTCACCGCTACACCGACCTCATCATGCGCGAGCAGGCCCGCCAAAATGCGCTTACCCGCATTAAGGTCATGCGCGCACTGCGCAACTACCTGGAAGCACAGGACTTCCTTGAGGTAGAAACCCCCATGCTGCAAACCCTCCACGGTGGCGCAGCTGCACGACCATTCAAAACCCACTCCAACGCCCTCGACATTGACCTCTACCTGCGCATCGCACCAGAGCTTTACCTCAAGCGCTGCGTTGTCGGCGGCATCGAGCGTGTCTTCGAAGTCAACCGCAACTTCCGCAACGAAGGCGTTGATTCCTCCCACTCCCCAGAATTCGCCATGCTCGAAACCTACGAAGCCTGGGGAACCTACGAAACCGGCGCGAAACTGATCAAGGGTCTCGTCCAATCCGTCGCCCAAGAAGTCTTCGGAACCACCCTGGTCACCCTCGCAGACGGCACCGAATACGACCTCGGCGGCGAGTGGAAAGTCATCGAGATGTACCCTTCCCTCAACGAAGCCCTCGCACGCAAATTCCCAGGTCAGCCTGAGGTAACCATCGACAGCACCGTCGAAGAACTCAAGGCTATTGCCGCTGCCATTGGCTTGGCTGTCCCCGAAAAGGGTGGCTGGGGCCACGGCAAGCTGGTTGAGGAAATTTGGGAGCACCTCTGCGAGGATCAGCTGTATGGCCCGATCTTTGTCAAGGACTTCCCAGTTGAGACCTCACCTTTGACTCGCCAGCACCGCAGCAAGCCTGGTGTTACCGAAAAGTGGGACCTCTATGTGCGCGGATTTGAGCTGGCCACCGGCTACTCCGAGCTTGTTGACCCAGTTATCCAGCGCGAGCGCTTTGAGGATCAGGCCCGCCTGGCCGCCGGCGGCGATGACGAGGCCATGGTTTTGGATGAGGACTTCCTCGCAGCCATGGAACAGGGCATGCCACCTACCTCCGGCAACGGCATGGGTATCGACCGCCTGCTGATGGCCTTGACCGGCCTGGGCATTCGCGAGACCGTGCTCTTCCCAATGGTGAAGCCAGAGGCTAAATAGCCCTGAAAAGGGAAAACCTCGGATTCAGTAACTCGGAAAGAGTGCTGAATCCGAGGTTTTTTGCGTGAACCCGAGGACGTGAATCCGAGGAGTCCTGTGGATAAGTTGAGTACCGTACGCATTATCCACAGTTTTGAGGGCAGGACTCTTGTAGAAGTGGCTGATTTCATCCAAAGTGACCTTCGTGGAAACATGGAAACAAAAATTTGGGTTAGTTAATCTGCGAAACTTGACTCTAAAAGAGCCTCTGAATGACACTTCGCACTATCTCACGGCGGAAGTAGTGATGGACGCTGAAGCATTTCAGAAGCTTCCGCTGTGGGATAAAGCTGCTGCTAGAGCTTGTGCAGTGGGAATGACTGTTGATAAAGCGGTAATTTCTGGACAAGCAGCAGCCAGGTTGCGGAGCCTGCAAGTCTTAGAGATTGAAAAACACGTGGTTTGTTATATGCCAGGTGACAAACTCCCATCAGCAAAGAGCAAGTGGACAAAGGGCGTCATCTACCGGAGCGGCTACCTCGATGAACAAGATATTGAGTACGTCCAGGGCATGAGGGTTACCTCGTTAATTTTTACCTTTTGGGATATTGCGCGCTATGAGGGTTTAAATGCCGCGGTGGTGGTGATCGATTCAGCGCGAAGGCGGTGGCCGAAACTTACAAAGGAGCACTTGCTGCAGGAAGCGAGCAGGTTTCGGGGCCGGCCGAGGTTGGGGGTGCTCAAGCTAGCCATCGAATTGTCGGTTGATTGTTCAGATAGTGCGCAGGAGACGAAGGCGAGGTTGTTGATTCAACAAGCCAATTTGCCAGGGATTAAGAGTTTTACGCTGCAAAAAGGGATTCAGTGGTCGGAGTATGGCGACTATTATCTGGTGGACATTTTGATAAATGACAAAATCGTGGTGGAAATTGATGGGCGTGTAAAGTACCAGCAAAATTCTGCAGCGCGCACGGAGGAAGTCATTATTGCAGAGCGTGAGCGGGAGAAATTCTTAACCAATTCCGGTTATGAGGTTTTGCGTATTTCCCCAGCTCAATTGCGGGAAAAGGACGGGGAATGTGAACTCATAACACTGTTGCGTAAACGCCTAGCGAAACAAGGAATGTGAGGTCAACCGAAAATAACAGGAAGTGTTGAAGATCATCACAAACGGGTTACTAACGGGATAGTGCCAGCTTATGAAGCACCTGTCTAGGGGATTAATATGCAAGCTTCGGCAATTTAAAAATCCAGACACAAAAGGTGAGTGAATGTCAGTAGCGGCGTCCTCTACAAAACAAGAATCCCAACCGCGATTAAGTTCTAAGCGTGTCAACCTCATCATTGCAGTTTTTGTTGTTTCTGCAATGATCATGATTCTCAATGAAACCATTCTTTCAGTTGCACTGCCTACAATTATGGAAGATTTCAACGTAGGTGCAGACGTCGTTCAGTGGCTGAGCACCGGCTTCATGCTGGTTATGGCTATTGTCATTCCAACCACTGGCTTTTTGCTGCAGCGTTTTGGTACTCGGTCCCTGTTCTTAACAGCGCTGATCCTCTTTACTGTAGGTACCGTGGTGGCAGCGGTTGCTCCTGCTTTTGCTTGGATTCTGCTGGGCCGTGTTATTCAGGCCATTGGTACTGCAATTGTGTTGCCTTTGCTGATGACAGTCACTCTTTCCCTGGTCGAGCCTGAGCGTCGCGGCATGATGATGGGTGTTAACTCCATCGTGATGTCAGTGGCACCCGCCGTTGGCCCTACCTTGTCTGGCTTGATTCTTAACTCTTTGACCTGGCACTGGCTGTTCTGGCTGATGGTTCCCATCGCGCTGATCTGTTTGGTCGCTGGCTTCTTCTTGATTGTCGATATTGCCGAACCTAGGAAGATCGGCTTTGACGTTCTTTCTGTCGTGCTTTCTGCACTTGCTTTTGGCGGTTTGATTTATGGTCTATCCACCATTGGTCAGCTGGCAACAGGGGAGTCCTGGATTCCTTTGGTTGCACTTATTGTTGGTGCTGTGTTCTTGGCTGTGTTTGTGCGTCGTCAGATTGTGCTTAGCCGTAGTGGCAAGGCTCTGTTGGAGATGGCTCCTTTTGGTGTCTTGAACTTCACCCTCTCAGTTATCGTGCTGTCCTTGGCCTTCGCTACCATGCTGGGCACCGTCATTGTGCTGCCACTTTATATGCAGTCGGCACTGTTGATCACCGCACTCGTTACCGGTTTGGCATTGCTGCCTGGTGGCCTGATCCAGGGTGTCGTTTCCCCATTCATCGGACGTATTTATGACTCCGTTGGACCTCGTCCACTGGTTATCCCTGGCACTTTGATCCTGCTGGCATCACAGGTTTGGATGCACTTTGGCCTCACTGAAAACACCTCGGTGTGGACTGTTGTTGCCATGTATGTGGTCTTCGGCATTGGGATGGCCCTGGTTATGACCCCAATGATGACTCTTTCACTGTCGGTTTTGCCAAAGCACCTCTATGGACATGGCTCCGCAATTGTGAACACCTTGCAGCAGCTGGGCGGCGCAGCAGGTACTGCGATTTTGATTGCTGCCATGACCATTGGCGCGCAGAATTCTGAGGCAACTTCCATGGCTGGAGCTCAGGCAGATGGCACTGCTTCCTCCTTTATTGCAGGTGGAATCTTGGCTGCGATTGCAGTGGTTGCGTCACAGTTTATCCATGCTCCTGAGCGGACGAAAGTTGTAGCTCAGCAGGAACCACAAGACGCATAGTTTTTCGTCGAAAAGCGCCTGTGGTTGCTGGGAAGGGCGGGGTATGGCACGATTATCTAGTTTTCCCATACTTTATTTGCCGAAAGGCTCACCCTTCTTAAATGGATTCCCAAATTAATAATCAGACCTCCCCGCAGCCGGCCAAGCTGCCGCGGGAGGTCGTTGTTGTCCTAGCTATTCTTGTTGTCTCCGCGATGATCATGATTCTCAACGAGACCATTCTTTCCGTGGCGTTACCCTCGATCATGGAAGATTTTCAAGTTCCAGAAACCACCGCACAATGGTTGACCACTGGTTTTATGCTCACCATGGCGGTTGTTATTCCAACCACTGGTTATCTGCTGGATCGTTTTAGTACCAAGGCGATTTTTGTCACTGCCTTGCTATTCTTCCTGGTCGGCACGGTCACTGCGGCCTTGGCGCCCACCTTTGCGGTGCTGCTGATCGCCCGCATTATTCAAGCTGTGGGCACCGCAATGGTTATGCCCCTGCTGATGACGGTCACCCTGACTGTGGTGCCAGCTGAGCGACGTGGCTCCATGATGGGCATTATTTCCATCGTGATTTCCGTGGCGCCAGCTCTGGGACCAACACTTTCCGGCTTTATTCTTAACTCTTTGACCTGGCACTGGCTGTTTTGGATCATGGTGCCAATCGTGGCTGCGGCCCTGATTATCGGCTTCTTCTTTATTAAGAATATTGGCGAAAACAAGATCGCACCGCTTGATATTCTCTCTGTACTTCTCTCAGTTTTTGCCTTCGGTGGTTTGGTTTATGGCCTCAGCTCCATCGGCGCAATTCTGGAGGGCGAGGGCGGCTACGGCATTCTTGCCCTGGTTATCGGCGTTGTGGCACTTCTTATTTTCGGCTGGCGCCAAATCCAGCTGGGCAAGGAAGAACGCGCGCTGATGGACCTGCGTCCATTTAAGATCCGCAACTTCTCCTTCGCGCTGGCTTCTATCCTCCTGGCCTTCGGAGCGATGCTGGGAACCGTCATGGTGCTGCCGATTTATCTGCAGAATTCCCTCGGCGTTACCGCGCTGGTCACTGGCCTGGTAGTTATGCCAGGTGGTTTGATGCAGGGTCTAATCTCCCCATTTATTGGCCGTTTTTATGACAAAGTGGGTCCCCGCCCGCTGCTGATCCCAGGCGCAATTGCGCTGGTAGTAGCAGCCGTCGCGCTGACCTTCCTCAATGCCGAAACTCCAGTGTGGCTGGTAGTGGCGCTGCACGTGCTCTTCTCCATCGGCATGTGTTTGATGATGACCCCGCTGATGACCACCGCTCTCGGCGCCCTACCCAAGAATCTCTATGGCCACGGCTCTGCAATTTTGAACACCCTGCAGCAATTGGCTGGTGCTGCCGGTACTGCAATTATGATCGCGGCGCTTTCCTTCGGCACCTCCCTGGCAGCTCAAAGTGGCACCGCGCAGGCTGAGGCCGTTGCAGCCGGCACCCGGGTGGCCTTCATCGCCGGCGCCGTCATTGCGCTTATTTCCCTGGTGACCTCACTCTTTGTCACCCGCATTGAGGAAGAAGCCTAAAACCACGCTTTTCGACGAAAAACTGATGCTGCCCGCACTTCCAGCAGCATAAGAGGGGCTAGACACACACCGTGTCTAGCCCCTCTTTCTTTTAACTAGAGTTCGCCCTAAAGCACTAGGGCCGCTTACCTAGATGACCGCGGCTTGCCCTCGGCATAACCCTCGGTGGACTGCACTCCCACAGTGGCACGTTCAAAGAAGGTGTCAATGGAATCAGCACCTGCATAGGTAAAGGAAGAACGCACACCGGAAATAATCTTATCTACCAGGTCTTCCACACCGCCGTGGCGCTTATCAATGTAGATGCGGGCGGTGGAAATACCCTCTTCAAACATCGCACGGCGGGCCTTTTCAAAAGCTTCGACCTTCTGGTTGCGGTTTTCCACGGCGCGACGCGATGCCATGCCAAAGGATTCCTTGTACATGCGTCCATCGGATTCAAAGCGGAGGTCACCGGGGGACTCGTAGGTACCAGAGAACCAGGAACCCACCATCACATTGGAAGCGCCAGCTGCCAGTGCCAGGGCGACGTCGCGAGGATCGCGCACACCGCCATCGGCCCAGACATGCGCACCAAGTTTGCGGGCCTCAGCAGCGCATTCCAACACTGCGGAGAACTGCGGACGGCCTACACCGGTTTGCATACGAGTGGTGCACATTGCGCCTGGTCCCACGCCTACTTTCACAATGTCAGCGCCAGCCTCAACCAGACCCCGCACACCAGCAGCGGTAACCACATTGCCAGCAACCACGGGCACATCCACACCAATGGCACGAATGCGCTTGAGCGCTTCAATCATGGTGTTTTGGTGGCCGTGTGCAGTATCCACCACCAGCACATCGGCACCGGCGGCAAGCAGAGTTTTAACTCGGCCTTCAATATCACCATTAATGCCAATGGCAGCGCCCACGCGCAAACGTCCCTGCGCATCAACAGCCGGGGAATACATGGTGGCACGCAGGGCGCCGGCGCGAGTAAGAATTCCGCGCAGCGTGCCATCTGCTGCCACCACCGGAGCGAGCTTGCGGCTGGCATCATGCAAAATGCCAAAGGCTTCCTCGGGGGAAATATCATCAGGCAGGGTGAGCAAAGCAGTACTCATAAGTGTTCCCACCTGCGTAAAGTTATCGGCACCTTCCAGGTCTTTATCGGTAACCAGGCCAACCGGCTTGTCACCTTCGAGCACAATGGCCGCACCGTGAGCACGCTTATGCAGAAGATTGCGTGCATAACCAACGGTGTGGTGCGGCTTCACAGTGATGGGCGTATCAAAAACCAGATCTGCCTTCTTCACATTGGTGATGGTCTCGGCAGCGATCTCAGCAGGGACATCCTGCGGCAAAATCGCAATGCCACCGCGCCGGGCAATGGTTTCTGCCATACGGCGTCCTGCGACAGCCGTCATATTGGCCACTACCAGCGGAATTGTTGTGCCCGTGCCGTCATTGGTACGCAAATCCACAGACATGCGCGAGCCCACATCAGAGCGCGAAGGCACCATAAAAACGTCGGAATAGGTCAGCTCATAGGGAGCCGGAGAATCATTGAGAAAACGCATGGTTTATCCAATCCATTCGAAAATGAGTGTCACACTCACGAACGCGCCCAGGCTACTCCAAAAAGCATTTTTAAACCGCTTTTCGACGCCCCAACCCCGTGTTCGCTACAGGCGTACAGGGGTCTTAAGGCCCCAAAAATAGTATTTAAGCAGCGGAAATAAGACATCCATTCGACCCTGAGTAAAAGTAGTCGCAGAAACTAGGGAAGCTTTGGTCTTGTTCGGCGTTAGAGTAGGTGAAAGCGAATTTAGAAATGAAAGATTAAGGGGAGAGACATGTTCGAGAGGTTTACCGATCGTGCACGCCGCGTGATTGTGCTCGCGCAAGAAGAGGCGCGCATGCTCAACCACAATTACATTGGCACCGAGCACATTCTGCTCGGCCTCATCCACGAGGGTGAGGGCGTGGCCGCAAAGGCATTGGAGTCCATGGGAATTTCCCTGGACGCTGTTAGGCAAGAAGTTGAAGAGATCATTGGACACGGCACCCAGCCAACCACTGGTCATATTCCTTTTACTCCCCGCGCTAAGAAGGTTTTGGAGCTCAGCCTCCGCGAAGGCCTGCAGATGGGACACAAGTACATCGGTACTGAGTTCCTCCTGCTCGGTTTGATTCGTGAGGGCGAGGGCGTTGCAGCCCAGGTCCTGGTCAAGCTTGGTGCTGATCTGCCACGCGTGCGTCAGCAAGTTATTCAGCTTCTCTCCGGCTACGAAGGTGGCCAGGGCGGATCCCCAGAAGGCGGCCAGGGCGCCCCTGCTGGTGGTGACGCTGTTGGTGCAGGCGCTGCTCCTGGCGGCCGTCCATCTTCGGGCGGCCCAGGCGAGCGTTCTACCTCCTTGGTTCTTGATCAGTTCGGACGCAACCTCACCCAGGCTGCAAAGGACGGCAAGCTGGATCCAGTTGTTGGTCGCGATAAGGAAATCGAGCGCATCATGCAGGTGCTCTCCCGTCGTACCAAGAACAACCCAGTTCTTATCGGTGAGCCAGGTGTCGGTAAGACCGCAGTTGTTGAGGGTCTGGCATTAGATATCGTTAACGGCAAGGTTCCTGAGACCCTGAAGGATAAGCAGGTTTATTCTCTGGATCTCGGTTCCTTGGTTGCAGGTTCCCGTTACCGCGGTGATTTCGAAGAGCGCCTGAAGAAGGTCCTCAAGGAAATCAACCAGCGCGGCGATATCATCCTGTTTATTGATGAGATCCACACCCTGGTTGGTGCTGGTGCAGCAGAAGGCGCAATTGACGCTGCCTCCTTGCTGAAGCCAAAGCTGGCTCGTGGTGAGCTGCAGACCATCGGTGCTACCACCCTTGATGAGTACCGCAAGCACATCGAAAAGGATGCGGCACTTGAGCGTCGTTTCCAGCCAGTTCAGGTTCCTGAGCCTTCCGTAGAGCTGACCATCGAGATCCTCAAGGGTCTGCGCGATCGTTATGAGGCACACCACCGTGTCTCCATTACCGATGGCGCCCTGGCAGCTGCTGCTCAGCTTGCTGACCGTTATATCAATGACCGCTTCTTGCCAGATAAGGCCGTTGACCTTATCGACGAGGCAGGCGCTCGCATGCGCATTAAGCGTATGACTGCACCTGAGTCCCTGCGCGAGGTTGATGAGCGCATTGCTGATGTCCGTCGCGAGAAGGAAGCAGCAATTGACGCTCAGGACTTCGAGAAGGCAGCTGGCCTGCGCGATAAGGAGCGCAAGCTGGGTGAAGAGCGTGCAGAGAAGGAAAAGCAATGGCGTTCTGGTGATCTCGAAGAGATCGCAGAAGTCGGCGAAGAGCAGATCGCAGAAGTTCTGGCCAACTGGACCGGCATTCCTGTCTTCAAGCTCACCGAGGCTGAATCCTCCCGACTGCTCAACATGGAAGAGGAGCTGCACAAGCGCATCATCGGTCAAGATGACGCAGTTAAGGCAGTTGCTCGCGCCATCCGTCGTACCCGTGCAGGTCTGAAGGATCCTAAGCGTCCTTCCGGTTCCTTCATCTTCGCTGGTCCTTCCGGCGTTGGTAAGACCGAGCTATCCAAGGCATTGGCTGGCTTCCTCTTCGGTGATGATGATGCCCTCATCCAGATCGACATGGGCGAGTTCCACGACCGCTTCACCGCGTCCCGACTCTTCGGTGCTCCTCCCGGATACGTTGGTTATGAAGAAGGTGGCCAGCTGACCGAGAAGGTTCGCCGCAAGCCATTCTCTGTGGTGCTTTTCGACGAAATCGAGAAGGCGCACAAGGAGATCTACAACACCTTGCTGCAGGTGCTGGAAGATGGACGTCTTACCGACGGCCAGGGTCGCGTAGTGGACTTCAAGAACACTGTTTTGATCTTCACCTCCAACCTGGGTACCTCTGATATCTCCAAGGCTGTGGGCTTGGGCTTCTCCGGTTCTACCGCTACCGATACGGAAGCACAGTATGACCGCATGAAGAACAAGGTCAACGATGAGCTGAAGAAGCACTTCCGCCCTGAGTTCCTGAACCGTATTGATGAGATCGTGGTCTTCCACCAGCTCACCAAGGATCAGATCATTCAGATGGTGGATCTGCTCATCGGTCGTGTCTCCAAGGCTCTGGCCGATAAGGATATGAGCATCGAGCTCACCGAGAAGGCTAAGTCTTTGTTGGCTACCCGTGGCTTTGATCCAGTACTGGGTGCACGTCCATTGCGTCGTACCATTCAGCGCGAGATCGAAGACCAGATGTCCGAGAAGATCCTCTTTGGTGAAATCGGCGCCGGCGAGATCGTCACCGTGGATGTTGAAGGCTGGGATGGCGAGTCCAAGGACACCGACAAGGCCAAGTTCACCTTCACTCCTCGTCCAAAGCCATTGCCAGAGGGTAAGTTCTCTGAGATCTCCGTTGAGGCAGCAGAAGCTATTAAGGATGTAGATTCTGCAGCCGACGGCGATGTCCCAGAGACTGATTCTCTGGATGGTATTGACATCGAGCAGCTGGAGAAGCTTGATGCAGACGCTGATCAGGGCACTGATATCAGCCGCGCATCCGGCGACTACTACGGCGGCGATGAGCAGCCAGGTGGCGCTGCGCCACAGCGCGAGCAGTAAAGCGCTTTTCGACGAACTGCCCCGCACCTCTTTGGTGCGGGGCAGTTTCGCATTCTGTGCAGAAAAAAGATTAGGCTCTGTTAAATGGGACTAAATTATCGAAAAGTCATCAAGGTGGGCAAAGACAGCTGGATTAATGTCTCCAAGTCCGGAGTCTCAGGATCTAAGCGCATCGGCCCAGTAACCTTTAATACCCGCGGTGGAGTCACCGTGAAACTGCCCGGTGGCTTTACCTACCGTGGCAGGTGGAAATAACCTCGGTCATCCTGCTCCGCAAGGCCATCCTCCAGGAGCGAAAATAGGGCGCGGGAGCGTTGGGCGGCATCAGGCCACACCACATCAATTGCTGATTGTGACACCGGCGCGTCCGCCCCGCGCAAAACATCCATGATGAGCCCGCGCACTTGGCGATCAGTGCCCACAAATTTCTGCACGCGCTTTTTCGCCGAGGCCAACTCCTCTTCACTAGGGGAGGGGCAACCCAATTTTTGCCATTCACATTGCTCCAACAAGGGGCACAAATCGCATTTGGGTGAAGTCGCAGTGCACACCAAAGCACCCAATTCCATCAGCGCAGCAGAAAATTCCGGGGCATCCTTTTCCGGAAGCAGCATCTCGACGTCGAGAAGCTCGCTCTTTTTCGCCGGTCCTGCCAGGTAGCGCCCGTTTATGGCGCGCTGGTACACGCGGCGCACGTTGGTATCAACCACCGGCACGCGCTGCCCAAAATGGAACGCCGCCACCGCCCGCGCGGTGTAATCACCGATGCCTGGCAACGCCAGCAGGTCCTCCACCGAATCCGGCACCTGCCCACCATGCTTGTCGACGATCACCTGCGCGCACTCCTTTAAGCGCAAGGCTCGTCGGGGGTAACCCAACTTGCCCCAGGCACGCAGCACCTCATCGGTGGAGGCAGCAGCAAAATCCACAGGAGTTGGCCATTTTTTGAGCCATTCCAACCAAATCGGCTCCACGCGGGCCACGGGAGTTTGTTGGCTCATAACTTCAGAAATGAGAATTCCCCAGGCGCTGGTATTGGGATTTCTCCAGGCTAGCTCGCGGGCATTGGCGCGGAACCAGCTCAAAAGGGCTGTGTGCAGTGGTTTATATGACATGTCCTAGAAAATTTTAGCGTCCCGGTTATTAGGTTCCCAATCACATAAAGTGGCACAATGTAATTTATGCCTTTGAGAAATATTGAAAGAACCCCCAATGCGGTGTGGGCAGCACTGGCTGCGGGCAATGAGCGCTTTAGGAACTTTAACGAGGATCGTCCGCACCAGGATGCACCTCGCCGCCGCGAACTTCGCGATGGTCAAAAGCCTGCTGCAGTGGTTATTTCCTGCTCCGATTCCCGCGTCCCCGTTGAGCTAATTTTTGACGTCGGACTGGGCGATCTTTTTGTGGTTCGTACCGCCGGTGAGATCCTCGACCAGGCCGTTTTTGCCTCCATCGAATACGCCATTGAATCCATTGGTGTGCCTTTGGTTATCGTTATGGGCCACGAATCCTGTGGTGCCGTTGCAGCGACCGCCGGAGCTCTTGATGGTGGCGCAATTCCTGGCGGCTACCAGCGCGTATTGGTGGAAAAGGTGGCACCGTCCATCTTGGAAGCTAAGGCTGAGGGCAAGACCAGCATCGAAGCTTTTGAAAAGCATCACGTGGTGGCAACCGTGAACCAGATTCTTTCCCGATCCCCCGAAATTCACGACAAGGTGAATTCAGGCCAGGTGGGCATCATCGGTCTGCGCTACCAGCTTTCCGATGGCAAAGCCATGCCAGTTATTAGCCGTAACGTAGGTCTGGACTAGTCATTTATAGGAGGGGTAGGCGGGTTAAATTTCAACACGCCCACCCCACTAATCCCAGTGCCAATGATCTGCAAGTTATAGAGTGGTTGATGTGGGAACGCCGAGACATAATGAAGTCATCTATAGGCGCCGGCGCATGGCCGCGCTTGCAATTCTGCTCGTCGTCATTGCCCTAATTATCTGGGCAGTTGTGGCATTTGGGGGCGGATCATCAGACAATACTGAGCAAGATCAGTCCACTAATGCTGCAGTCACCTCAGCTGTGGAAAGCTCCAAACCAGTAAACCTGGGGACTTCTTCCACCTCAGCTACAACCTCCGCATCTGATTCTGCTTCTGAAGCCTCCACTGCAAAGGAGACAACTTCTAAGGATCCACAAGCCTCCACAACGGTGGCTGCAGATGCGAAGAAGACTTGTGAGCTCAAAGATCTAGTAATCACTGCAAACACCAATAACTCCAGTTTCGTTGCTGGTGAACAGCCTGAGTTGTTTATGACAGTGCATAATCCAACTGCGGTGGATTGTGAGATCAACCTGGAAGAAAATGTGTTGCGTTTTGAGGTTTATGATCTAGCAACCAATGCTCGCATTTGGTCCGATGTTGATTGCAATCCCGCAATTGAAGATGGCACCAGCGTTTTCCCAGCGGGTAAGGATCGTTATTTCCAAGCCACCTGGTCTCGCACCAACTCCGCTCCGGGTCAGTGTGATAATCGCCAAGCTGTTCCAGCCGGAGCTTATTACTTGCACACCGTTGTTGGAACCAATCCTTCAGCAGCCGTGACTTTCAACCTGGCTTAAAAATTTCTTAAGCGCCTGCTTTCACATGTCATTGTGCGAAAACAGGCGCTTTTGTTTAGCTCAAACGGCCTAGGCCATCGGTGATGTGGCGAGCCCACAGAGAACCCACGCCCTCGATATTGGCAAGATCCTCGGTGCTGGCGTTAAGCAGTGCATCCAAGTTGCCAAATTCCACAACGAGCTTGTCCATGAGGAATTTTTGCACACGAGGCACACGGTTTAGGGTGCGATAACCGCGCGGAACTACTGGTTCATCAAGAGCTTCTTCAGTGGGCGGTAGGCCTAAAATCCGCGCGATATTGGCGGGTTTCATTAGCGCTTTATCATCCAGACGGGAGATGGATTCCAGAGCTTCGCGAACTGCTTCATCCGCAGGGATGCCATCGGTGACTAGGTAATCGGCAATAATTGCCTCCCGCTCGCGATCATTTTCGCCACGGAGTTCGCTGAGCTGGATCTGGATTTGTTTGGCATCTTTACCCAACTCCAACACATCGCCGTCAATGGATTCGCCCACGCGACGCAGCATCTCTTCACGTTGAATTACAGAAACCACATCAATGACGGTGACATAGCTGTGCAGTTCAGCAAGGTGCAGGCGGCTATCAACCTGATCTAGGCGATCACGATAACGCTCCATGGTGCCCAAGGCCTGATTAGCGCGGTTGAGCAGGGTGGAAGGCTGCTCCAACATATGGGCCTTGCCCTCTACGTAGAGGGTAATGGTGTTTTGGGATTCAGAAACCGCAATGACTGGAACGCCGGTATGCAAAGCGGTGCGCTCTGCAGAACGGTGACGGGTACCAGATTCCTGGGTAGGCCAGGTGGGGGAGGGAAGCAGCTGCACATTGGCGCGCTTAATGCGCTCAATATCCGAGGACAAGATAACTGCACCATCCATTTTGCACAGCTCACGCAGACGAGTGGCGGCAAAAGGTACATCAAATTCAAAGCCACCATCGCAAATGGAGGTGACGTTTTCATCATCACCAATAACGATCAAAGCTCCGGTATGTCCGCGCACGATTCTATCTAGTGCATCACGCAGGGGAGTTCCAGGAGCTAAGCGTTGCAATGTGGCTTTGAGAGTATGCACATGCTGAGTTCCTAAAAGGCTGGAATCTGCGCCAGCTGCTGCCATTGCGGTGGCACCCTGAGGGGTGGTTGGTGTCATGAGTTATAAGCTTACCGCTGCCAAAGCTTCAACTAGCGTTGCTGCTTCCATTATCTTCAGCGTTGTGCTTTTGATATTGGAACCTGCAGGCACAATGGCCTTTTTATAACCTAAGCGTTCGGCTTCGGCTACACGTCTTTCCACATTGGGAACCCTTCTAATTTCACCTGCAAGGCCTACTTCACCAAGCACGATGGTCTTATCCGGCAGTGGCTTCTTGGCCAGAGCTGAGGCTGTAGCTAACGCTACGGCGAGGTCAGTGGCCGGTTCACCCACTTTCATTCCGCCTACTGTTGCTACGTAGGCATCTTTGCCCTGGGTGGCACGTCCGGCCCGTGCTGAAAGCACAGCCAAAACCATCGGCACCCGATTGGCGTCGAGGCCCGTGACCACGCGGCGGGGATTCTTCGAGGCGGCGTCGACAAGCAAGCTTTGAACCTCAGCCAACAGCGGGCGCACACCATCCATAGCTACGGTGACGGCGGTGCCATCGGGGGTGGAGCCGTGATGGGAGAGGAAGAGCCCGGAAGGGTCGGGGACTTCCTTAATGCCATCGGACTGCTGCTCAAAACAACCAACTTCATCGGTGGCGCCATAGCGGTTTTTAATACCACGTAGCATGCGCAGGGAGGAGTGGCGATCGCCCTCGAAGTTCAACACCACATCTACCAGGTGTTCTAGCACGCGTGGACCAGCCACATTGCCATCCTTGGTGACGTGGCCAACCAGCAAAATGGGAATGCCGGAGGTCTTTGCTAAGGTGGTTAGCGCTGCAGTGACTGCGCGTGATTGGGCAACGCCACCAGCAACTCCTTCTACGCCGGCGGCATGCATGGTTTGTACTGAGTCCACAATTAACAAACTGGGCTTGAGCTGGCTAACGTGGCCAAAAACCACGTCCAAATTGGACTCAGCTGCAAGATAAAGGGTGTCTTTTAGAGCTCCGGTTCTTTCTGCGCGCAGGCGAACCTGGCCGGCAGATTCCTCGGCGGTGACATAAAGCGCGGTGCGGGTGCCATTTTCTGCGGGCATGGAGGCCCAACGGCTGGCTACCTCCAATAACAAGGTGGATTTACCCACACCCGGTTCACCAGCCATGAGTACAACGGATCCTGGTACGATGCCATTTCCCAGTACGCGGTCAAGCTCACCAATACCAGTGGAAATACTGGTGGCCGAAGAGGCTACAACTTGGCCAATGGGGACAGCTGGAGACGTCGGGGTAAGCCCTGCGGGAGTAACGCCGGATACGGCTGCACGCGCGGCGCCACCGGTTTCACCGAGGGCGTGTTCCTGCATGGAACCCCAGGAACCGCATTCTGGGCAGCGGCCCAACCATTTGGGGCTGGAATAACCGCATTCAGAACAAGTGTGTACGCTGCGTGCTTTTTTAGCCATGCCCTCAACCATAAACTACACACAGGACATAGGGGAAACTGTGTTCGAAAAGCGCTTTTCGTGGGAGCTTGCGGAGGTTAAGTTAGTGGCGGTCGCGGTGGAGGAAAAGAAAAATGCGCACCTATGAAGAGATGCGCATTTAAAGCTTTAAAACTAGCTAAAAATTAGTGGCTAGATCCTTCTTCGCCGGTGCCAACCTCTCGGGTGACCTGGCCGGACTCGAGAACTGGTGCGGAGACGGTAGCGTCAACGGTGATCTCGCCAGTGTTGAAGGTGAAGGTCACAGGAACAACACCACCGTAGGCGAAGCCTGGGTTCTCAACGGAGGTAGCTACGTGCTGGATGCAGCCAACCTCAGGCTCCTCAAGCAGCGCGAGTTCGGACTCGAGATCGGCAACGAGGGAGCAGTTGCGCTCAAGTGGCTCAACCTCGTCCAGGGTGACATTTTCGCCCTCAACGGTGACGGACTCCAGGGTGTGAGAGATGTTCTCGGTGTCCTGGTTGATTGCAGTGAACTTGACGCCTGCCTCGCCCTCTTCGGTGACGTGCACGGTTACGTCGCGGACAATAACTGCGCCGCTTTCTGCTGCAGCCTGGTTGCCATCAACGGCAGCAACCTGGCTTGAGGTCTGAGTGATCTGTCCTGCGCCACATGCGGAAAGCGCAAGAGCTGACACAGCAGCCACAGTCATGATCGCGCCACGACGGGCAGCCGAGTTCAGGGACTTCACGGGTTCGTCCTCCATTGGGGTATAAATTCCAGGATTCATCCAGAAAATCTGGATATGCTGCATACAACCCTAGTCTTTAAAACCTCTTTAACACAGTCGGTTGTACTAATCGAGGGTGTAAACGGGGGCAAACAAAAGGGGCATAAACCTGGCCAAAAGTAGCTGGTATCAGCAAATTCACGCCGAGCTTGTGGAAATTGCATGGCAACCTAGCAAAAGATTGGCAAGAATCAGCGCGCTCGCAGACTGAAATTTAACAACTTCGGCAGCCGCAGCGCCCTGCTAGGAAATTGCCAAAAAGCTTCACTTTTAGACGTACGGAAAGACCAGCTTAACCCCACGCTAACTTAGTCTCACAAGAGCCGGGGCTTCTATATACCCGCGAGCTGCTAAAGCTGCCTAAACATGGTAGAATTCCGAAGGTTGAGGTCTGTCGTGAATGCTTTGGGAACACCTCCCAAGTTTTCGCTGGAACGGGCTTAAGTATTTGTCTTGTTATAAGACGCTGGTTTTAAAGGCGTCAGGGGTCAATTCTCTTGCAGGATTAGGCCAATAGAAGGAGTGGGCATGGAATTCAAGGTCGGAGACACCGTCGTTTACCCGCACCACGGAGCTGCAATTATTTCAGCCCTGGAGCAGCGTGAAATGAATGGTGAGACGGTGGACTACCTAGTTCTCCAAATTAACCATTCCGATCTCGTGGTTCGCGTTCCAGCTAAGAACGCTGAGCTGGTTGGCGTGCGCGATGTTGTAGGCGAAGAAGGCCTGCAAAAGGTCTTTTCCGTGCTGCGCGAAATTGATGTAGAAGAAGCAGGCAACTGGTCTCGCCGTTATAAGGCAAACCAGGAGCGCCTAGCTTCCGGCGATGTGAACAAAGTGGCTGAGGTTGTACGTGACCTCTGGCGCCGCGATCAGGATCGTGGACTTTCCGCTGGTGAAAAGCGCATGTTGTCCAAGGCTCGTCAGGTCTTGGTTGGCGAGCTCGCACTTGCAGAAACCGTTGATGAGCAAAAGGCAGATGTCTTTTTGGCACAGGTAGATGAGACTATTACTCGTCACCGCGCTGACCTCTTTGGTGAAGAGGAGGAAAAGAAGGACGCTTTTGATGACTTTGATGATTCCGATGTGGATCTCGATGATCTGAGCTTCGACGACGAAGACTAGGCTCAAGCCCTATGTCTACTCCTTCATTGCCCGTCATCGCACTCCTCGCGGCGGCGGGTCGTGGCACGCGCCTCGGCGGTCCAATCCCCAAGGCCTTTGTCACCCTGCGGGGACGTAGCCTTGTTGAGCGTTCGCTCCGAGCTATGTTGATCTCCGAAAGTGTTGATGAAATTATCGTCCTCATCAGCCCAGACATGGAAGATTATGCGCGTGAATTACTGAGCAAGCGGGGCTTGCTCGATTCCCCCGAAGGCGTCACAGTGCGGCTTGTGCACGGTGGCGGTGAGCGCGCCGATTCAGTGTGGGCGGGACTCCAGGCCATTACGCTTGACGACGAAACCCCGGATGCAATTGTTCTCATTCACGATAGTGCTCGTGCTCTCACCCCGCCCGGCCTTATTGCGCGGGTAGTGCAAAAGGTCTCTGAGGGTGCCAAAGCCGTGATCCCCGTACTTCCCGTGGCAGACACCATTAAAAAAGTTGATGCCCAGGGCAAATTTGTGCAGGAAACTCCCAACAGGGCAGATCTGCGTGCAGTACAAACCCCACAGGGATTTTTGCTCTCAGAACTTATTGCAGCCAATAAGAAGTACTTTGCAGAAACCAACCCTGGTTTTATTCCCACCGATGATGCCAGCTTGATGGAGTGGTACGGAGTGGATGTGGAATGCGTCCAAGGTGATCCCATGGCCTTTAAGGTGACCACTCCCATTGATATGATGCTGGCCCAGCGCATTACTGATGAAGCCGAACCCACAATTTTTGAGGTACCGAGTGACTAATCCGATTATTCCCCGCGTTGGTATTGCTACAGATGCTCACCAGATTGAAGAGGGTAAACCCTGCTGGTTGGCTTGTTTACTTTTTGAAGATGTCGCAGGTTGTGAGGGACATTCCGATGGTGATGTCGTAGCTCACGCCATTGTGGATGCCCTGCTTTCGGCGGCTGGCCTGGGCGATCTTGGCTCCTTTGTAGGAGTTGGACGCCCAGAATATGATGGTGTCTCTGGCACTCAGCTGCTCAAAGAAGTCCGTGAATTTGTGGAATCTAAGGGCTTTGTCATCGGAAATGTGGCGGCACAGCTGATTGGCCAAACCCCAAAGTTTGGACCTCGCCGCGAAGAAGCTCAGCGCGTTATTTCTGGGGTACTGGGTGCTCCATGTTCACTTTCTGCCACTACCACTGATCACATGGGATTTACTGGTCGAGGTGAAGGCCGCGCGGCGGTGGCCACCGCGGTGGTGTGGGCGTCGTAAAGCCAAGTTTTTAGGCTTTTAACTGGGCTAGGATTAACCCTGTGATGGGTAGTCCTCGTTCAACCACCCAGGATGCGGTGCACGGAATTAAGCAGTATATCCGCAAAAACCATTTGCAACCTGGGGATTTATTGCCTTCTGAGCCAGTGCTTTGTGCTGAGCTGGGGTGCTCGCGCTCGGCGGTGCGGGAGGCAGTACGTGCCCTTTCAACCCTCGATATTGTGGACGTTCGCCATGGTTATGGCACTTTTGTTGGTGCAATGACCTTGGAGCCTTTGGTGCAGGGTCTTGCTTTCCGGACCATTGTTGATGAAGCTGCAGCCTTGAAAAAGGTGATTTATGTGGTGGATGCTCGGGAGTCGATTGCACAATCTGCGGGTGCCCACTTGATTGCAGCGTGTTCAGAGGCAGATTTTCACGCCTTGTCCGATTTGTTGGAGAAGATGTGTGAGCTGGGGGAACGCGGGGAATCAGCGCTTGCTCCAGAGCGAGCATTTCACCATCTCTTGGCCACTCGTCTGGAAAATCCGATTATGCGCGAGTTTTATGAGGCCTTATGGCAGGTTCAAGTGAAATCGCTGCAGGCGCTGGGATGGGAATTAGGAGCGGAATCAGCTGCTGGAATTGGCGCCAAGGCAGCACTTGTGGAGGCTTTAAAATGTGGCGATTTAGTGGCATATCAGCAGGCTGTGGCTGTATATTATGCCTCTATGCGGGAGCAGATCGAGGTGCAGTTTAAAGTACCTGCGCCACAAAGTGAGTATAAACAAACCCCGGATCAGTAATAGCCGCGCCGACGATAACTGCATCAGCACCCAGGTCAAAGGCCCTTTTGGCATCTGCGGTGGTAGATATGCGACCACCGGCAATTAAGAAGGCAGAAGGTACCAAGGCGCGGGCATCTTCTAAGAACTCAAAATCAGGCCCTGGAGTTTTGCTGCGGTGATGGGTGTAGCCAGCCAGGGTTGTGGAAATAAAATCAGCTCCGGCTTTATGTGCTGCCATTACTTCTTCTGGCGTGGCGCAATCGGCCAAGATCAAAACTCTCGAATCATGCGCCACCTTTGCCAACTCAGCAAAGGTTGAGCCGTCGGGGCGTGGACGGAAGGTGGCATCCGCGCATACAACCGTGGCGCCAGCTTCTGCAATAGCGCGCACTGAGTCTCGGGTTGGGGTGAGATGTACACCCTCAGAACCCTCCTTGACCAGTCCAAATACAGGGATATTGAGGTTTTTTGAGATCGACTCAATATCAGCCAAACCATCGGTACCACCGCAACGGATGGCCAGTGCACCATTTTTTGCGCAAGCCGCTGCCACTTGGGTCAGGGTGTGGGTATCGCGCATTGGATGATCAGCTGCCATGTGTACAGAGGGAATGATCTGCCCTTTAAGAATGGAATATAGATGATTGCGTTGTTGATTGAGGGGCATCAAAAATCTCCTATTTTGGACTACCCAAATGTGAAAACTGAAACTGCAGCATAAAGGGGATTAGTTGGGCTAAGGCAGGAATTCATCGTTGGTTTTTGCATAATTGAGCCTGTACCACCTGCCTAAAAGCGTATAAACAGGTGACCCGATTTGCGATAATTCCTCCTGCTAGCACTTTCAGTCCCTGTTAGCGGAGTACATATTGAAAGTTTCTAGTGGGTTACCTGACGCTTCAACATATTACTTCCTTGACATTTTTTTGCTAGTTTTGTGCAGTGAAGTTTTAGTTTTGGTTGGTGGGTCTGAAGCTTAAAAGAAGTTTTTGGCCTGCATAAACTAAAGGTCTTGGCGCACTAGTGTGTGCGCACAAGACCTTTTTCGATTGGAGTTGGCAGCTGGGTTACAACACCAGCACGGGGACAACGCTTTTCGACGAAACCCCGCCTAATTCACTTGTTCCTAAACAAAGTCTGCTTTTCTAATTAAGCCATGAACACCAGTAGTTCGGTCCACAACCTGAGAAATTGCAAAGTCTGCAGCTGCAGAGAGATAGGCATAAGCTATATGCCTTTCAATGTTGAGATCGGTTTGCAGGAAATCGAGGGCATTCACTACAGCACGACGCATTGCGGCATTTAAGTCATTATTTTGTTCATTGGCAGACCCATCGGGATCGGATAGCCCAATGGGGATCCAGTATTCGTCTGTCTCGGCGAAGGGATAATGAAATGCTACGGAAGGTGCATCGCCACTGTCCTTCTTACAGACCGTGAGCTTAAAAGTGGTGCGCAATGAGCCCTCCATTGCAGTCAATGACACTTCGCCATCTCCCATGCCCATGTGTGGATCACCGGTGTAGAACAATGCACCTTCTGCTCTAACGGGTAGGTAGAAAGCTGAACCAACTGCTAGATGGCGAATATCAATATTTCCACCTCCCAGAGTTGGAGGAATGGAATTGAGCTGTGCGGAGGTGGGGTCACCTTCAGCAAATGCGACGCCCATCATGCCCATAAAGGGGCGTAGTGGGAAACGGATTCGATCTCCCATCACTCCCATGTCACCATCTACGGAGGTGAAAACCGAAACGTTTCCATAATCAGTGGGAATGCCGGTACTTCTACCATCGGTAGAGGTTGGAGGCATAACTTCGGAAATGCTGATGCCAGCCGGTGCCGAGCCATCCTTGGTTTGCCCCAATGCTCCTTTTCCATGTCGGCTGGAAACTACGCCGTAGGGGACACGCAGTTCTGTGGACAGTGTTTCAACTTTAAGTACGTCGCCTGGTTCTGCACCTTCAACAAAGATTGGTCCGGTAACAATGTGAGGACCATCGGTATCAAAATTTCGAGGCGTCCGGTTGTACTCGGTGGCAATTGTGCGAGCATCTTCAAGAACTTGATTTTCGGGAACTCCGTGGGACCCAAAAAATTCATCTGGGTTCCGGCCTTGATCCTCGAGCATTCCTTCGTGGCTGAGGGTGTCAACCGTGACTGTCTCACCAGATTTCATCTGCATAACTGCAGTACTGTGCACGCTTGGAACATAACCCCAAAGCACGGAGTCTGGAGTTGATTCGAGATAATGATCGGCCTGTAATTTACCTTGGTTTGGTTGCAGAATGCCTGCTGACTTCTTGATAGGTGCGGCACTTCCCGAACTGCTTCCGAAACTGCTTTGGGCATGTGCATGGGCAGCGTGGCCGGTTGCGGAGAGTGTTCCCAGTGCGACGGCAGCCTGTATAAATGTTCTGCGGCCCAGTGTGAAGCTAAGCTTATTTGCTAATTCTTGAGGCTGCACCATTGTTTCCTCCTATGGAAAACTCAGTATCTATTAACCTATAGAAAACTAATCCTTAAATTTCTATAAGTCAATAGAAATTGGGGGTGGTGTGGTTGGCTGAAAGTTGTATGCCTGAAAATGCCCGGAAGAATCCAAGAAAGTAGATTCGAGACCTTTCTTAATGAAAATGGCCTTCCCTGCCCTCAAGATAAGTAGGGTGTGAAACTATGCATAACTCCGCATCTCTGCGCCCGAATTACCATCTCACCCCGCCCCAAGGTCGTCTCAACGATCCCAATGGCGTTTATATCGACGGCAATAAACTCCACGTTTACTATCAGCATGATCCAGGCTTTCCCTATGCTCCCAAGCGCACTGGCTGGGCACATGCAGTTACTGAATTGCGTGGACCAAATAGGCTCATCTGGCGCCATCTGCCCAATGCACTATATCCAGATGCCTCCTATGACCTGCACGGATGTTATTCCGGTGGAGCGGTATTTCAAGACGGTAGCCTAAAACTTTTTTATACTGGCAATCTCAAAGTGGATGGCCAGCGCCGCGCCACCCAAAACCTGGTCGAGGTGGAAGATCCCACGGGCGTGATGGGTGGGGTTCATCGTCGATCAGCGTTAAACCCGCTTATCGACGGACCCGCGCCCGGGTTTACGGCTCACTACCGCGATCCGATGATCAGCGCCGACGGCGCTGGTTGGAAAATGGTGCTTGGCGCGCAACGTGAAGATGAGACAGGCGCTGCGGTTCTCTATCGCTCCAATGATCTGAAAAACTGGGATTTTAGTGGGGAAATCAGCTTTGATCTCAGCGAGGCAAAGCCAGGCTCAGCCCCCGATCTAATTCCAGGTGGCTATATGTGGGAGTGTCCAAACCTCTTCAGCATGCATGATCTGGAAATGGGGGAGGAACTTGATGTGCTCATTTTCTGCCCGCAGGGATTGGAGCGAATCGATGGGGAAGTAACCCACTATGCCAGCTCTGACCAGTGTGGATATGTGGTTGGACGGCTAGAGGGCACCACTTTTAAGGTACTACGTGGCTTTAGTGAATTGGATTTTGGGCATGAGTTTTATGCTCCGCAGGTGACGGTTTCTGGTGCGCAGACCTGGCTGATTGGCTGGATGGGACTGCCTGCTCAAGATGACCACCCAACGGTCGAGGCTGAAGGTTGGGTACATTGCCTCACGGTTCCACGTCGCCTCAGCCTTAAAGGCCATGTGCTCTATCAAGAGCTGCTCTTGCCGGTCGAGGAAGAGGGGGTTAGCCGATTTGAGCTTGGTTCTGCATCTGTCCGAGTAGACATCCGTTCAAACATTGTTCTGGAGTGGGATGGACACGTACTTTCGCTTGATCGTGACGGGGATAAGCGTTCGGTGGCGGTAGATCACGGCGAACTATTAATTGCCGAAGATAAGAGTGCAATTGAAATAAGTGCAGGTAATGGCCAAGTTCTCTGCTCCCTACGGGCTTTTTAAGTTTCCGCAGAAATGGACTTAGGTCACACCTTTAATAAAAATGTGATAGATTTGGCACTTTTTGACCAAAACCCTTGAACGGGCATAAACAAGCATGTTTAATGAGGGATAGTTTCCGAACAAACATGTTCGGCATGCAAATCCCCCCCGTTTTAAGGAGAGGTCTATGGACCACAAAGACGTTGCACAGCGGGTCCTCCGCGGTGTTGGCGGCGAGGCAAATATTCTCGCCGCCGCCCACTGTGCCACCCGCCTGCGCATGGTTTTGAAGGATTCCAACAACGTGGATCGAGAGATGCTGGACAATGATCCAGATCTCAAAGGAACCTTTGAAACCGGTGGTATGTTCCAGGTCATCGTTGGCCCCGGCGATGTGGACAACGTCTTTAGGGAACTAGATGCCGCAACTTCCAAAGACATTGCAGTATCCACCGAGCAGCTCAAAGATGTAGCAGCTAACAATGGCAATTGGTTTAGCCGCAGCATTAAGGCTCTTGCCGATATCTTTGTGCCTTTGATCCCCATCCTTGTTGGTGGCGGTTTGCTTATGGCGCTTAACAACGTGCTCACTGCAGCAGATCTCTTTGGCCCACAATCTCTGGTGGAGATGTACCCGCAGATCAGTGGCGCAGCTGAGATGATTAACCTGCTGGCATCGGCACCATTTGCATTCCTCCCTGTATTGGTCGGCTTTACCGCTACCAAGCGTTTTGGCGGCAATGAGTTCCTCGGCGCCGGCATGGGTATGGCCATGGTTTACCCCTCCCTGGTTAATGGCTACAGTGTGGCCGCCACAATTGCAGCTGGTGAAATGCCAGTATGGAACCTCTTCGGCTTGGAAGTTGCACAGGCTGGCTACCAGGGCACCGTGCTACCAGTGCTGGTTGTGGCTTGGGTGCTTGCCACCATTGAGAAGTTCTTCCACCGCCGTCTCAAGGGCACCGCAGACTTCCTCATCACCCCAGTTCTCACCCTGCTGATCACCGGCTTCCTCACCTTTATTGCTATTGGTCCAGCTATGCGTTTGGTGGGCGATTGGCTGGCCAGCGGCTTGCTTAATGTTTATGAGTTTGGTGGCCCTGTTGGTGGCTTCCTCTTCGGCCTGGTTTATTCCCCAATTGTTATCACTGGCTTGCACCAGTCCTTCCCACCAATCGAGCTTGAGCTCTTCAACCAGGGTGGATCCTTCATCTTCGCTACCGCATCCATGGCCAATATCGCTCAGGGCGCAGTATGTTTGGCGGTCTTCTTCCTCACCAAAAATGAAAAGCTCAAGGGCCTTTCAGGTGCTTCCGGCATCTCCGCAGTACTTGGCATTACCGAACCTGCCATCTTCGGTGTGAACCTCCGCCTGCGTTGGCCTTTCTTCATCGGCATCGGTGTCGCAGCATTGGGTGGCGCACTAATCGCCATCTTTAATATCAAGGCGGTGGCTTTGGGAGCAGCAGGCTTCCTCGGCGTAGTTTCCATCGACGCCCCAGATATGGCGATGTTCCTGGTATGCGCTGTAGTCACCTTCGTGCTGGCTTTTGCAGCAGCTCTGTTCTACGGTTTCTACCTCATTAAGCGCAATGGCACCATCGATCCAGATGCAGCTCCACGTGCCGCAGTTGCTCCAGCCGCAGCAGCACCAGTTGAAAACTACATCGCCGCTGATTCCACCGTTATTGCTGCACCACTTACTGGTGACGCAATTGAACTCGGCAGCGTCAGCGATGAAATGTTTGCTACCGGCAAGCTTGGTGCGGGCATTGCGATCATCCCAACTGAAGGTCGCCTGGTTTCTCCCGTGACCGGCAAAGTTGTCGTGGCTTTCCCCTCCGGTCATGCCTTCGCCGTGCGCACCAAGGGCACGGACGGTAAAGACATTGATATTTTGATGCACATTGGTTTTGACACCGTGAACCTTAAGGGCGAGCATTTTAAGCCCGTAAAGAAGCAGGGTGATGAGGTCCAAGCTGGTGAGCTGCTTGGTGAATTTGATATCGCAGCAATTAAGGCTGCAGGTTATGAAGTTACCACTCCGATTGTGGTCTCCAATTCCCGCCGCACCGGCCCAGTAGCTGCCCTCGCTTCCGGCCCCATCACCGCTGGTGACACACTGCTCAGCGTGGGTGTGAAAGAACTCGCCGACGCCGCGCAATAGCAAAACCTGCACCGCAGCCCCCGCCACCCGGGGGCTGCGGTTTTCTTATAAAGGTCAAGGTGTCCGGTTTGTACAACTTCTTGCTTATCGACGGTTCGAGACGGTTAGACTAGGTGACGTGACTCTACGCATTTTTGACACCGGTACCCGTACGCTTCGAGAATTTAAGCCTGTAACACCAGGTCATGCCTCGGTGTACCTGTGTGGTGCCACTCCCCAAGCTTTGCCACACATCGGACACGTGCGCTCCGCAGTAGCCTTTGACATTTTGCGCCGCTGGCTGTTGGCCAAGGGCCTTGACGTTGCCTTTGTTCGCAATGTCACCGATATTGATGACAAAATCCTCACCAAGGCAGCAGAAAATAATCGCCCCTGGTGGGAGTGGGTATCCACCTATGAACGCGAATTCACCTGGACCTACAACACCCTGGGAGTTTTGCCACCCTCGGTAGAACCCCGCGCCACTGGGCATGTCACCCAAATGGTGGAGTATATGCAGCGCTTGATCGACAATGGCTTTGCCTATGCCGTTGATGGATCAGTATATTTTGATGTGGCAGCGTGGTCTAAAGCTGAAGGCTCTGACTATGGTTCCCTCTCCGGCAACCGGGTAGAGGATATGGAACAGGGCGAAACCGATAACTTTGGCAAGCGTGGCCCGCAGGACTTTGCCCTATGGAAGGCAGCCAAGCCAGGGGAGCCATCCTGGCCAACTCCTTGGGGTGAAGGTCGCCCCGGTTGGCACCTTGAGTGCTCAGCTATGGCCACCTATTATTTGGGCCAGCAATTTGATATTCACTGCGGTGGTCTCGACCTGCAGTTTCCGCACCATGAAAATGAAATCGCACAGGCCCATGCTGCCGGCGTTAAATTTGCCAACTACTGGATGCACAATCACTGGGTCACCATGGCCGGTGAAAAGATGTCCAAATCCTTAGGCAATGTGCTCTCCGTACCAGAGATGCTCAAGCAGGTGCGCCCTGTTGAATTGCGTTACTACTTAGGCTCTGCGCATTATCGCTCTGTTTTGGAATACTCCGAGAATGCACTTAAAGAAGCTGCTGCGGGCTACCGTCGCATTGAAAGCTTCCTCGAGCGCGTCGGCGAGGTTCCAGTAGGTGAGTGGACTGCCGGTTTTGCCGAAGCCATGGATGAAGACATCGCAGTTCCTAAGGCATTGGCAGAAATCCACAATGCAGTACGTGAAGGAAATACTGCCCTTGACAAGGGCGATCATGAAGCCGCGCAGTCTTTAGCGGGTGCCGTTCGAGCCATGACGGGTGTTTTGGGCTTTGATCCTGTTGAATGGGGAGCAGGAACAAATGCTGATGAGAAATCAGATAAAGCACTAGACGTGTTGGTATCAGCAGAACTTGAGCGCCGGGCTAAGGCTCGCGCAGAGAAGAACTGGGCAGTTGCTGATGAAGTTCGTGATCGATTAGCAGCCGCTGGAATCGACGTTGTGGACACCGCTGATGGTGCTACCTGGAAATTACAGTAGAGTGTGTAACTCTTAAGAAGGAGAAGTTTTAAACATGGCAGGAAATGACAGCCGCCGCGGCGGACTGCGCAAAACTAATAAAAAGGGCGCCCTCAAGGGCAGTGGTGGGCAGGTTCGCCGTGGGCTCAAGGGCAAGGGCCCAACCCCAAAGGCTGAAGACCGCGTTTATCACGCAGCACACAAGCGCAAGATCGAACGTGAACGCCGCGACCGTGGCCGTCACGATAGGGAAATGCCAGAATTGGTGGTTGGCCGGAACCCAGTTCTGGAATGCCTCAAGGCACGTGTTCCTTCAACTGCACTATATGTTGCAGAAGGCGCCACCAATGATGATCGCCTCAGCGAGTCTGTCCGTTTGGCAGCAAGCCACGGCATCCCAGTGCTTGAGGTAAATAAGCTCGAGCTCGACCGTATGACCCGCAACGGCATGCACCAGGGCATTGGCCTGTCCATCCCGCCATTTGAGTACGCAGATGTCCAGGATCTCATTGCCAGCGCAGCTGCCTCCGGCAAGCCAGCCATGTTTGTCATCTTAGATAACATCACCGACCCTCGTAACCTTGGCGCAGTTATTCGCTCCGTGGGTGCATTTGGTGGCAATGGCGTTATCATCCCAGAGCGTCGTTCTGCATCTGTTACTGCAGTTGCGTGGCGTACCTCTGCTGGTACCGCAGCTCGCGTGCCTGTTGCTAAGGAAACCAACATGACCCGTACTGTGAAGGAATTCCAGCAAAACGGTTACCAGGTTGTTGGCCTCGACGCCGGCGGCGACCATACCCTAGACACCTACGATGGCACCGATAATGTGGTCATCGTAGTTGGCTCCGAGGGCAAGGGTATCTCCCGCCTGGTCCGTGAAAACTGCGATACCATCATGTCTATCCCTACGGAAAGCTGGGTTGAATCCCTTAACGCTTCCGTAGCCGCAGGCGTGGTGCTTTCTGAGTTTGCGCGCCAGCGCCGTATCAAAGGTTAAACACCGCTAAAAGAAATGCCGCACACCACTTAAGGTGTGCGGCATTTTTTAATGTTGGTGGTGTGGATCGTGGAGACGACGTCGAATAGCGTCCTCATCACGTTGGGCTTCGCGGCCGCGCGCCCAACCGATCAAACGACACACCAGATAAATAACAAAAGAAATGGTGGTTACAAAAACACTCACCGGTAAACCTGGCGCCAGGGATAATAACAGGCCACCAACTGCGGAAACCTCGGCAAAAATAACTGCCAGTGCCACGGCTTTAAGCGGATTAGCAGTAACTGAAACCGCAGCAGCACCAGGGGTAATTAGCAGTGCCATTACCAAAAGTGCGCCCACAATCTGTACAGATTGGGAGGTCGTAAGCCCCACCAAAATGGCAAAGGCCACGGAAATCGCATGAACTTTAATGCCAGAGGCCTGCGCCATGAGCGGATCGGCGCTGGCAAAAAGTAGCGGGCGCCAAAAAATAGCAACAGCTGCCACCACAAATACGGTTACGGCCACCAAGATCCACAGTGATGCTGCAGAAACGCCCACAATTTGGCCGGTGAGTAGCGAGAACGCAGTGGAACTACGTCCGGGGTAGAGGTGAATAAAGAGTACGGAGAGTCCCAGGCCAAAACTCATCACCACACCCACGGCGGCATCTTGTTGTTTAATACCCAACAAAGCCAGCAAAATAGCTGCCACCACGGAGCCAATAACCGCACCACCACCCACATTCAGGCCAAAAAGCAAGGCCGCCGCCGCACCCATCAGTGCCAGCTCGGCGGTACCGTGCACCGCAAAAGACTGTTGGCGCACCACAATGAGCGGGGCGATCACACCGGAAAGCAAACCCAAGAGTGCCGCTGCGATAATGGCATGCTGCACAAACTCCACACTCAGCAAATATTGGGTATCCGAAATCCACGTTGCAAAATCCATCTACACCACCACAATTCGGTCATTAATACGCGCGACCGTCACCGGCGCATTATAAAGTTCGGAAAGCTTCTCCGATTGCATAACCTGATCAATGGTGCCAATGGAATGTCCATTGGGAGCAAGGTACAAAATTCGGTCAACTAGCCCAATGAGCGGATTAATATCGTGGGTCACCACCACAATTCCAGCGCCCTCAGCCTTGAGCTCACCAAAAAGTGAGACCGTGCGCTGTTGAATACCAGGATCCAAACTCAGCAGGGGTTCGTCGGCAAGCAAAAGCTGCGGCCGAGCGGCAAGCGCTTGTGCTTGGCGCACAAGCTGTTGTTGCCCACCTGAGAGCTCACCGACGCGACGCTCAGCGATTCCGGTTGCGCCTACCCGGGCAAGAAGCTTATCGACGACACCCTTGCTCGGGGCGCGACCTTTGAGGACACCATGGGCAGCAGCCAGAGAAACTAGGTCGCGGGCGCGCAGCGGCACATCAAAAATGCGCTGTTGCGGGATATATCCGATGCGGGCGTCGGTGGATACGGAACCGGCCGTTAGCTTGCGGGTTCCTAAAATCGTGCCGATGAGGGTGGATTTTCCCACACCATTGGGGCCTAACACGGCTAGAAATTCCCCCCGGCGCAACTCCAGGTTCAAGTCGCGCCAGAGGGGATCTACGGCTGCATCTTTAAAAGTCAGCAACATTTAAACAATCTTAAACTTCTTGGGCAGCGGTTGTGAGATCGGCAATTGCTTGGGTGAAGTTATCCAGGAAGTTTTCACCTTCGTCCGGGGTCTCAGAAATCTCTACTACCGCGGTATTGTTCTCTTCTGCCAGTTCCTTAAGACTGGTGGCAACAGGTGACGCTGACTGTGGGTTGTATACCAAAATATCGATGCCACCAGCACGGATAAGCTCCTGGAAGGCAGCCACGTCGGAAGCAGTAGGCTCACCCTCGCTCAAGGTGGTGGCGCGGTAGCCAGCTGGGGTGGACTCAATAAGCTGTGAGTGGCTAATAATGTGATCGGCAATGGGCTCGGTCTGCGCGATCTTCACCGCAGGAATCGCCTCAATTTCTGCATGTAGCTCATCCATGCGGGAGGTCACTGCATCTGGGGTGACAGTGGCATCGGCATTAAGTTCCACCACCTTAGCGGCAAAATCCAGGGCTACCTCAGAAACAGCCTCGGTGGAATACCACACGTGCTCGTTGTCCACCTCGCCGGTGGATTCGTTGCCGTGGTCATGTCCGCTGTGATCGCTTTCTTCACCTTCTGCGTGCGCACTATGGTCGTGCTCGCTAAGTTCCAAGGCGTGGATTACGCGGGTATCATCGGCCTCGAGGGAATCATAAAGCCAGGAATCATAGCCGCCACCACCGACGATAATAATGTCAGCCTCTGCCACCTTTGCCATATCAGCTGCAGAAGGTTCAAAGGAGTGAGGATCGGCATCGCCACCGCTAATGATGGCTTCTACCTCTGCATCCGCGGAAACCGCCGAGGCCACATCAGCCCACACCTGGGTGGAGGTGACGACGTTGAGCGTGTCATCGGCTGCCGAGGAGCTCCCAGAATCGGAGGAAGCAGCGGAACAGCCCACAAGGAAGAGGGGAAGAATCGGAAGGGTCCACAAAAGTCTTTTCATATGTGCCATTAAATGCTTAATGGAAAATATTGTCAATATGAAAATCTATTGAAAATGGGTCGAGGTAGGGGTGTGGTGGGTAAAATCTTCCAACCCTTGTCAGACTCCTGGTAGATTTGGCTCATTATGGCGCGGAAACAACAATATGGAACGCTCGCATCCATCGCAGCGACCTTAGGGGTCTCAAGGACCACCGTGTCCAATGCATATAATCGCCCCGAGCAACTATCGGCGGAGCTTAGACAACGCATCTTGGACACCGCCGAAAAGATGGGATACCTCGGCCCCAATCCCGTGGCACGAAGTTTGCGTACCCGCCGCGCCGGGGCAATCGGTGTGCTGCTTACCGAGGACCTCACCTACGCCTTCGAAGATATGGCCTCGGTGGACTTCTTAGCGGGTGTGGCAGAAGCTGCCGGAAATACTCAGCTCACCCTCATTCCGGCCTCCCCAGAAAGCAGTGTGGACCATATCTCTGCGCAGCAATTGGTCAACCAAGCAGCCGTAGATGGTTTTGTCATTTACTCCGTGGCCAAGGGCGATCCACACCTGGAAGCAGTGAAATCTCGCGGCCTACCAGCAGTGATTGCCGATCAACCTGCCGATGAAAAAGAAGTGCCTTGGGTAGGCGTGGACGATAAAGCAGCTATTGGTCCAGCAGCCCAGCTTCTAGTTGATGCTGGGCATAAAAAGATCGGCATTTTGTCCATTCGCCTAGACCGTAAACGCAATGATGGTTATGTCTCCAGCGAACGCCTGGCAGGTGCGCAGTATCAAGTGCAGCAGTCCCGTGTTCAAGGTGCTTTAGAGGTTTTTGAACAGGCTGGAATTGCGCCTAAAACTGTGCCGGTGATGGAATGTTGGATTAATGATCGTGCCCACAACCTGCAGGTAGCCCAAGCCTTGTTGGAAGAACACCCTGAATTAACGGCAGTGCTATGTACTACCGATTCCTTGGCCTTTGGTGTGCTGGAATATCTGAAATCGGTGGGAAAATCGGTGCCGGAGGATCTTTCCCTTACCGGATATGATGGCACCCAATTTGCAGTGGCCAGAGACCTCAGCACTGTTATTCAGCCCAATAAACTTAAAGGTTTTAAAGCTGGCGAGCTCCTACTAAGCCTTATTGAGGAAGAGCCCGCCACCTATCCCATTGTGCTGCCCACGGAATTTAACCGGGGCAGCACCGTGGCAGAGATTTAGCCGCTGCGCTAGACGCCGAGGCTTTTCTTCTCGTTGTACTGCATGCGCTCATAGGCCAGTTTCTCCAGCAGCAGTCCGACGTCGTCAACGCTGTCCACGCGGGTTTTGGCGGCCGTATCTCCCGCTCCAACCTTGACTGTTAGGGCGGTGGGGGCGTCGACAAGCACCTCAAAGCCGTGCTCATCGGTGGTGTCATCGCCGATGAAGATCACGCCAGTGGGCTGGGTGCGCTGGATATATTCGCGCAGCCAGGTGCCCTTGGTGGTTTTGCTGATGGAGTATTCGATGATGTTTTTGCCCTCGGTGACTTTGAGGCCAGTGGAGTCGATATGCTTGGCGGCTTCAAGGATTTGGGTGACCTTGGCTGGATCGGAAACGCGGATGAAGTGCAAAACGCGGTGGAAAGGCTTGACCTCAACAAAGGCGCCGTCGATGCCATCAACAATCTGCTCCAAATCGGCGTGAATGCGCTCTAAGCGTTCTTGATCTGCGGGGCTGATGGACAGTGGGCGGGAGGAATCCTCGGAACCGTGGGAGCCAACCTTGGTAACCCGGTATTTGCCCAGGTCTAGGACCTTATTTAGGCCTTCCAAGTGGCGGCCGGAAAGAATGACCACATCGGTATTGGCCTGTTGGGAAAGATCCTTGATGGCTTTAAGGGATTTTTGATTGATGGGCACCTGGTAGGCATCTTTACTAAAACCAGCAATGGTGCCATCAAAATCAGAAACCACCAATAAGGTGCGAGTTTGCGCGAGCTCTTCGATACTTAAAGTCATACGCACCAGTGTACGGATTTAAGCGAGGCTTGAGGGGAGCTTTAAGGGGCGGGAGTAACCCAAGAAAGCAAACGAATTGCTGGTTTATCCAGCTCATCCACATCCTTGGTGAGCAGAATTTCGGTGTCAGATTTGCGGCTGATATCAAAGGTTCCAGGCAGAATTTCCACCATGCGGTCATGGATCATAAGCTCTTGACCTTGGCAATCATCAGGTAATTTATCAAAATCCAGATCAGTGAAGGTGACTTTATCTGCCTCCGTCACGGTGGATTTTTCACCAGCTTTTTCAAAATTGGCATTGCCCGTAAAGCGCACGCAGCTGCTAAAACCGGAAAATGATGCCATGCCAAAATCTAGGCTGGGCTGAGAAATCACGAGGTCACTAACCGCATTTGCCTCATCCGGGGAGGAATAAATATTGGTTACCAGCCAGGTGGAATCAGTCATTTCCACACGGTCTGAACCACAGGAAGTAAGCCCCAAAGTCAGCGGAATCAGAGACAAGGCGGCAAGAAGTTTAGGCTTTGGCATTGTCGCCCGCCTCCTTTAGGCAATCGAGGAAACTATTAGCCCACACATTAACGTCATGGGTATAAACCTGCTCGCTGCTGGCCTGCATGCGTGCCCGCGCCGACGCTGGGTTTTGGCGCAGATCATAAACTGCCGCCACCATCTGCCGTTTAACAGACTCCAAGTCAAAAGGATTACATAAATACGCGCCAGAAAGTTCAGCAGCTGCACCAGCAAATTCCGACAACACCAGCGCGCCACTGCCATCGCGATGATTGGCCACAAACTCCTTGGCCACCAAATTCATGCCATCTTTAAAAGGCGTGACCAGCATAACATCGGCAGCAGAATACAAAATCTGCAGCTCAGACTTAAGTAAAGAACGGTGCAAATAATGCACCACGGGGTGACCCATCCGACCAAAACGGCCATTGATACGACCCACCGCCTCTTCAACCTGCGAGCGCGAGACCTGATAATGCTCAATGCGCTCACGCGAAGGCGTGGCAACCTGCAATAACACAGCCTTCTCCGGATCCAGTGCGCCAGCCTCGAGCAGCTGCTCAAAAGCAAGCAGACGCTGCAAAATGCCCTTGGTATAATCCAGGCGGTCAACACCAAGGAAGACGGTTTCGGGGTCACCCAAGTCATTTAAAAGCGCTTTAACAGCGCTTTTCGACGCTTTCCCGAAGGCACTGACATCAATAGAAATGGGGAATGCTCCCACCCCTACATTGCGGTCATCTGCAGTTCTAATGAAAGTACCCAGCTCACGAATCTTGGCGTTGCCAAAAACTTCTAACTCATCGGGCTGACCAGTATGTGAACCTGCAGTACCTGCTACCTGCTTGGTGAGGGCGAGGAAGTTTTCGGCATTCTGAATAAGGTGGAAGCCCACCAAATCCGCGCCCAGCATGCCGCGCACAATTTCTTCGCGCCAAGGAAGTTGTCGGAAAAGATCCGGCGAAGGAAAAGGAATGTGCAGGAAGAAGCCAATTTTGAGGTCTGGGCGTAGTTGCCGCAAAATGCCCGGCACCAAAAGCAATTGATAATCCTGCACCCAGACGGTGGCATTGGGAGCAGAAACGTGGGCTACAGCCTCGGCAAATTTGAGGTTGACCTCGCGGAAAGCCTGCCACCAATCAGTGTTATAAACCGGTGGCACAATGAGGTCATGAAAAAGGGGCCACAGAGTGGCATTGGAAAAGCCCTCATAAAAGCCCTCAAAATCACTGCTGGTTAGTTTGACCGGGTGCAGCAAAACTCCGGTATCGGTGCGGAAAGGCTCCGGTGCCACATCTACAGTTCCAGGCCAGCCCACCCAACATCCGCGATGTTGTTCAAGAACGGGAGAAAGCCCCGTGACAAGGCCACCGGGGCTCGGGGAAATGCTATAAGTGCCATCCGGGTGGACGGTCATGTCCACCGGTAGGCGATTGGCAACTACAACAAAACTATTGGAGGCTTCCATAAACTCTAAGTTTAGGACTTCTTAGTCGTCTTCTTAGCAGTGGTCTTCTTTGTAGTCTTTTTAGCAGTGGTTTTCTTAGCAGTAGCCTTCTTGGCTGCCTTCTTTGCAGGTGCCTTGCGGGTGCGCTTAGCGGCCTTCTTTGGCTGAGATTCTTCGTGCTCAGCGGCTACTTTGGAGTAGCGCAAGCCCTGTGGTTCCACGCCGAGCATGCACATCAAGGTCACACCATCAAAGAAATCTTTGGAATAGGTGGCTACAATCCTGCGAGCTCCGGCAGCGGTCTCCTCTTCGACAGCGTGAAGTGACTCTGGGGTGGGACGGGTGTCCGTGATTTTGGCCGGCAAGGATCCTCCTGAAGGGTAAAAAGCGATCGACCCTGTATTCTACGCTATTTATTGCACTAGTGCCTAAGCAGGTAGCTTAGCTGCGAGGCTGGTTGTAGAGGTTATTCTTCTGCTTTCGCTTTTGACGCCGTGGCTTGGGCTGAATGTCTTGGAAGGAAAAGGCATTGGCCTTGGTGAAGGCGCGATAAGGATTAAAGCGTGGCGGACGGCGCAGACGACGCGCAATCCACTCGCCCAAGACCACACCGGCTGCTAGCGCAGAAGCTGTGGCCAAAGCAACGGCAATATTGGTAAAGCCAATGAGGGTTTGCTCATGGAGTGAGGCGTACATGCCGCGGTAAATCGCCAGACCCGGCAGCATCGGAGTAATGCCAGCAATGGCCACAATCAGCGGTGGAATGAGGAATCGACGAGCCAAAAGACCACCGGTAAAACCAACGGCGGTTGCAGCTACCGCAGCCGCAAACACTGGCCCTGCATAGAGCAGCACAAAATAATAAAAAGCCGAACCCATAAAAGCAGTAAGACCAGCGATAACTACCGATGACCACTCGGCATAACAACCCACAGAGAAGCCAGCTGCTGCAATTCCGCCTGCGATAACCCGCGCCAATATAGAGGAAGGATTAGGAGCGGTTGCTGTTTCCATTGGCGGCAACAAAATGTCGAGTGCTCCAGATAACTGAATGCCAAGACCAACACCCGCCACAATTCCGCCGGTAAATAGCAGCGTTTCAAAAAAGCGGGCACTTGCCGTGACCGGAGCACCGGTAATGCCATCTTGGAGGGATTGCACCAGGGTCAAACCTGCCAGCAGCACCACGATCCCCGAGGCAATAATCTGGCTGGGTTTGATCTCTAGGCCAAATTGCAGTGCCAAGCTATAGGCCACCGCAGCTGGGATTGTGGCAATTAGGCCACCCACGACATTTTGGAAGAACAGTGGCAACCCGTGCTTTCCTAAAAATGCTGAGGTGGCGATGATGATTGCCGAGGTAAGGAAAGCAATAAGGGAAACCTGCCAACCGCCGCCGAGCAAAACTGCCACTGAGCCACCCATTGTTGCCCATCCCATTAGTGCAGTGCGGAAGCCATAGGATGCGGGTGATTTTTCCAGATCATCCAAAATCTTCTCAGCTACCTCTGGCGGGGTGGCGCCAGCTTGGATGGACCTGATTAGACGGTCAACTTCGGAGAGCTTGGAAAAGTTTGTATCGAGTTTGCCAACCACGCGGAAGATGTTGACTGGCATCTTCTTTTCACTACCGATATTGGTAAAGATGGTGATGGTATTGAGCGTGATATCAACATGGGCATAGTAAAGACCATATGCTGAGGTAACGGCCCTAATTTGAACTTTGGTATCACTGTTGGATGTGCCTGAGGATAACAAAATATCCCCGATCCTTGCAGCAAGATCCATCACGCCTGCTACCTGGCTATGATCGGTGAGATCAATAGGCGCAAGTGGTGAAGGTGGGGGAGCGGCTTTTGCAGCGTCAACGGTAGAGATGCGACCGCGACGGGTGGCAAAACTTAGTATCCGTTGGAAAATTTCTTGCAAGGAATTAGATCCAATCACGGTTGTTTTTCGCGGGGTGTACCTGCCACTTTAGCGCCGAATTCCCTTGGTGCTAATCAATGCGCTACGATACCTTTTTGTATCTGATGCTTGACATCATATGCGGTGCTGGAGTGGCGCAATTGGTAGCGCAACGCACTTGTAATGCGTAGGTTGTGGGTTCAAGTCCCATCTCCAGCTCACTTTGAAAAATTAGTTCACCTGCAGGAAATGCTGCGCTACCTCCCTCGTGGTAGAAAGTAAGAAATTAACTACTGTGAGGCTGTAAGCCCGTTTAGTTTTTTACTTAGGGGATTCGGGGGAGAGTTTGATGGGTAGCACTATACCTGTCTGGGGTGCAGTTATTTTGGCTGTTTCAGTTGCACTGTTAACCCAAGCTGGCTCTTTAATTATTCAACGAATTCAGCTTCGTGCAGAGCAAGATCGTCGGCGCGTTGAAGAATGGCACCGTAACTTACGGTGGGCGGTTGAATTGATATCTAAGGGGGATAATAGATCCATCGTGATGGGCGTTGGAGCTTTAGGTGCCCTTGATGATAGGAGTGGTCTAAACGAGGGGGATCAAAATTTGATAGATAACATTTTGCTAGCGGTAGTGGATTATCGGGAGGCTAAAGAGGATAATGGGGAAACTAAGGAACCCATTGAACCCGATCAACCTCCTGGAGGTGAATTGACATGACCGTACCATCCACCAAAGAAAACTTGTACCATGAGGCGACTCCAGGACAAGTTGCTGCTGCCCGCTTGTTGGTTAAGCGTGAGCAAGAAAATAAGATCACTGTCTCCCTCAATGATCGGATTCGCCGAATCGCTGCTCAGGGTCAAGATCAAGCACCTCTTAAACTGGATCGCAACAAGAGGAAACGCCACCGCTAAACTAACTTCGTATAGGCAATCGCTAGACGGGGTGATTGTAAGGTCGCCTAAAAACAAGATGTTTATACCGGTGATGCTTCCTCAATATCGGCTGTGGACGGGTGCAGGCTATCCTGCCGATTCGCAAGTCAACCTAACCTCGGGCTCAAAGTCCGAGGTTTTGCTTTATGCTGCGCCCGAACCAGGGCTAAACTCAACCAGCCATTTTCAAGGCGCTCAAAGAAAAAATAGTCAGTTTAAACACCGCTGCGTATCCTCTATTGCATTTTTTCAGGTTTTATGAACACAATTTTCCCAGCTTCCCGGGGGTAGTTTATGCAGCTAAGACCCTCATATTTAGAAATATTCTAAAAACCTATTGCACTTATTCCGCTTAATGCACTACATTTTACCCCTATCAATATTCACTAAAGTTAGGCTTAGGTAACTTCTGGTGGCCTTAGCTAAGTGTGCCATCTGACCTGGCCAACTTTCCTACTGAACCGAGGCACTTGTGCTTTATGCCAATCTCCTCATCGGATTGCGTGAAGGGTTGGAAGCCACCATGGTGGTTACCATCCTGGCGGCATATCTGACTAAGACAGGGCGTAAGAATGAACGTCCATTTCTTTTTGCCGGCGTAGCTGCGGCATTGGTCTTTACGGCAATCAGCTTCGCTATTCTCCACTTTGGCACCAAAACCCTCACCACCCAGGGTCAAGAACTCATCGGTGGCATTGCCTCCATCGTCACTGTCGCCATGATTACTTGGATGCTGTTGTGGATGGGTAAAGCTGCCAAAAATATGTCCGCAGAGCTCAAGGGGCGAATGGAAGCCGCAGTTGGGCCCAAAGCAGTATTTTTTGTGGCCTTCCTAGCGGTAGGCCGCGAAGGCATTGAAACTATCCTGCTCATCTTTGATTCGGTGACCTCCAGCAATAGCACTCCCTTTATCGGCTTGGCCATTGGCATTGTCATCGCCGTGATTATCGGCATTCTCATGTACAAGGGTGCAATTCGCGTTGATATCGGAAAGCTCTTCCGGATCTTGGGCATCATGCTGGTGCTGGTCGCGGCCGGAATCCTGCGCTATGGCATTCATGATCTCCAAGAGGCAGGTGTCCTGCCAGGCCTAAATTCCCATGCCTTCGATATCTCCGCAGTTCTAGTCCCGGGCACGTGGTACGCCGCAGCACTTGAGGGTGTTTTCAACATCGTGCCAAATCCCACCGTGTTGTCCTTCGCAGCCTGGGCCACCTACCTGGTCGTCGTGATGTTCCTTTTCCTTCGTTCAAACAAGTCAGTACCTAAGAAAACCGCTCCTGCATCAACAGCTCCACAGAAAGCAGCTTCCACCAATGTCTAAGCGTTACGTCTCTGTTTCCCTCCGCGCAGTTCCAACCACCCTCGCAATCAGTTTGTTGCTGGTAGGTTGTGCTGACAAAGCAGCCGAAGGCAGTGCTGTTATTGATGTAAACGCAGATGACACCACCTGTGAGGTAGCCACCACTGACCTTTCCACTGGTTCCACCACCTTCAATGTGGTTAATAATGGCACCAAAACCAATGAGTTTTATATCACCACCAGCAATGGTCGAGTCCTGGGTGAAGTAGAAAATATTGGCCCCGGCGCTACCCGTACCTTGGTTGTGGAATTCCAAGAAGCTGGTGAATACACCACCCTGTGCAAGCCAGGCATGGTTGGCGATGGCATCACGGGCACTATCCAAGTCACCGGTGAATCCGTGAATTCCGCCGAGGGAGATGCAGCCTTGACTGAAGCAGTAGAAAATTACACCTCCTATGTGCGTTCCCAGGCTGAAAACCTGCAGGGAGTAAGCGCAACATTCGTCGACGCCATTAATGCAGGTGATGTTGAACTTGCTAAATCCCTCTTTGCCCAGGTCCGTACGCCATATGAGCGCATTGAGCCAGTGGCAGAATCCTTCCCTAATGATCTGGATCCTCGTATTGACCTGCGCGAAGCAGACCTCGCCGAAGGTGATACCTGGACTGGCTTCCACGCCATCGAAAAGGATCTGTGGGTAAATGGTGCAATCACCGATACCACCAAGCAAAACGCTAATCAGCTGGCCTTGGACCTCCAGGAACTTGTTGACGGCGTGAACTCTGCAGAGTTTGAACTCACCCCAGTGCAGATTGCTACCGGTGCGCAGGGCTTGCTCGATGAGATCGCAACCTCCAAGATCACCGGTGAGGAGGACATTTTCTCCCACACGGACCTCTATGATTTCCAGGCCAACCTGGACGGCAGCCGTGCCGCCATCGCCTCCTTGGAAAAGCCATTGGAAGAGCGTAAGTCAGGCATGTTGGCAGAGATCAACACCCGTTTTGATGCGGTTCAGGCAGAGCTGGATAAACACCGCGAGGGCGACGGCTTTGTCAGTTATGACCAGGTCGATGATGCTGAGCGCAAGGCACTTTCCACTGCTCTTGATCATCTAACCGAAGAAGTATCCAAGGTTCAAAGCGTAATTTCTGAGTAACCATGTCTGAAAACACCTCAACCTCCACAGGCGTTAGTCGCCGTGGCTTCCTCACTGCCATGGGCATCGGCGCTGGTGTCGGTGTGCTCGCCGGTGGCGGGGGAGCAGTGGCCTATTCCAAGGCCACAGAGAAAACCCCCAGCGAATCCACTGTCGCTTTCCGGGGCAGCAATCAAGCAGGAATCACCACTGCTCAGCAAAACCACCTGCATATTGTGGCCCTGGATGTCCTCACCGACGACCCCACTGAGCTTAAAAATATGCTGACCACCTGGTCGCAAATGGCAGAAAGAATGACGCAGGGGTTGCCAGCTGCGGAAGTAGGCGCGGAAAACGAGTACAGCGTCCCCGTCGATTCCGGCGAGGCGCACGACCTCGGTGCGCAAAACCTCACCATAACCCTCGGTTACGGTCCTACGCTTTTCGACGCTCGCTTCGGCCTGGTCGACAAAAAGCCGGCCCACCTCAACCCCTTGCCAACTTTTCCTGGTGATCAACTCCGTGAGGAACTTTGCGATGGCGATATCGTCATCCAGGCCTGCGCCGATGATCCACAGGTGGCAGTCCACGCCATTAGAAACCTGGTTCGCGCAGGCAGTGGCGTGGTAGAAGTGCGCTGGTCACAGCTGGGCTATGGACGTGCAAGCTCCACCAGTGCCGAACAATCCACCCCGCGCAATCTTTTTGGTTTTAAAGACGGCACCCGCAATATCCGTTCCGATGAAACCGAAGATCTCAACGAGTTTGTGTGGTCGGATGAGGCTGGCTGGATGGAAGGCGGATCCTATTTGTGTGCCCGCCGTATCCGTATGTTGCTAGAGCTTTGGGACCGTCAAAACCTTGGCGAACAACAAGCTACTTTTGCGCGCTTCCGTTCTTCTGGCGCCCCGCTTGGTACTGCTGATGATCCGGAGCAAGAGTTCGCAGCAGTGCCCTTCAACCTTATTTATGGTCGGGAACCTGCCATCCCAGTAGATTCCCACGTCTTTCTATCACACCCCGAAAACAATGGTGGCGCCCGAATTCTGCGCAGGGCTTATAACTTTGTCGAAGGCTCGGATACTTTTGGGCACCTTTCTGCCGGGCTATTCTTTATTACCTTTGCTGCCAATCCAGATGCAACCTTTATTCCATTGCAAATGCGCCTGGCACGTAATGACCGTATGAATGAGTATGTCCGTTATGAATCCAAGGCAATTTTCGCTTGCCCTCGGGGCCTAAAAGATGGCGAAGACTGGGGCACGCAGCTCTTTAATAGCTAGTTTTCTCTAGGCTGGGCACTATTCGCTGACCCAGCATTAGAGAAAGGAGCACAATTATGAGCTCAGGATTTAGCCCCGCAGAACTTGAAGCCATGAAGCAGCGTGCTGCAGAACTCCGTGCAGCAGCTGCCGGTGGGACCGGAAGCAAAAAGAAGGAAAGGGAAGCGGCAGATTGTGATGCCGCTATCGCAGCCTTGGAGGGCGTAGACCGTGAAGTCGCCCAACTTCTGCACAAGGTTGTTAAGGAAGAAGCCCCGCACCTTGATCCCAAAACCTGGTACGGATTCCCCTCTTATGCCCGCGATGGCAAGGTTGTGGTCTTTTATCAGCCCGCCTCAAAATTTGGCACCCGCTATGGATCTGTCGGTTTTAATGAGGATGCCTTCCTCGACGATGGCGAATTTTGGCCCACCTCTTATGCCGTTACTGCAGTAAGTGACAAGTTTGAGGCCAAGCTTCGGGGACTGGTTGGCAAAGCCGCCGGATAACGCTCAGCCCACAAAAGCATAAAATATGTGCGGGAATTATGGCTTTTTCTAAATTCCTCAGGCTGCAAGCGCGTAAAGTTATGGCATGGGAAAGTTACTTTTTGTAGATATCGGCGGCACCCTCGTGGACTACTCCAATAATCTTCCGAACTCCGCCATTGATGCCATTCGCCAGGCCCGCGCAAACGGCCACCGGGTTTACCTAAGCTCGGGACGCAGCAGCGCTGAAGTTAGTGCTCAACTGTGGAATATCGGCGTTGATGGTTTTATTGGAGCCAATGGCGGTTATGTGGAAAGTGCACAGGAAACCGTATTCCACCGTCGCCTTTCTGGTGAGGAAACTCGACATATTAGCCAATGGCTCTATGACCGCGGTCTGGAGTTTTATTTGGAATCCAATAATGGCCTCTATGCCAGCCGGAATTTCCGCACCGCAGCCGAGCCTGTGCTGGCCAAGCTGACAGAAAATTCCACCGTGACGGTCGAAAGCATGTATCCCCAGATGTTTTGGGATAACAGCCTTGAGCGTGATGATGTGAATAAGATCAGCTATATCTTCAATTCTGAAGAGGATCTTCAAGCAGCTCGTGAGGCCTTCCCCAATTTGGAGCACACCACCTGGGGCGGTTCCCAAGGCGCACTTTTTGGCACAATCGGCGTCGCTGTTAACAAGAAGATTGGTGTTGACCAGCTGCTGAAGTACCTCAATGCTGACCGCGCTGAGACCATTGCCTTTGGTGATAGTGATGAGGATCTTTCACTCTTTGAGGCCAGCGCTTATGGCGTTGCCATGGGCGAGGCCTCACAGACCCTCAAGGCTGCGGCGGATCTGGTTACGGACCCGGTTGCAGAAGATGGCCTGCGCAACGCCTTTATTAAGTTGGACTTAATCGAGGCTTAGCTCTTGAGCTGCTGTTGGAGGTTTCACCCACAGCAGCAGCACCATTCCGAGCAGCAGCACCAGCGCAATGGCCAGCACACCGGTGCGATCGGTGCCACTCAGCGCCACAAAAATGCCAAAAAGGGCGGGCGAAATCCAACTCACCGCGCGCCCCGCGGTGGCATAAAGGCCGAAGAGCTGGCCCTCCTGGCCATCAGGGGACAGGCGTGTCAAAAAGCTTCTCGACGCAGACTGCGCCGGCCCGACAAACGCACAAAGGATCAGGCCAAAGATCCAAAAGTTCACTGGACCTGAGACAAAATAGAGCACCACTGCATCAATAATCATGAGCAGCAGGGATCCGATAATGATTGGTTTGGGGCCAATTTTGTCGTCTAAGAATCCACCGAGGATGGCTCCCAAAGCGGAGATAACATTGGCGGCCACTCCGAATAACAAAACATCGCCAGCAGATAGCCCATAGACCGACACTGCCAAAATGGCGCCGAAGGTAAATACTCCCGCTAGGCCATCGCGGAAAACCGCTGCAGCAATGAGGAAAAATACGGAGTTAAGATCGCGTTTCCATAGCTGCTTAATCTGCTGGAAAAGATCAGCATAGGCCGCAATAATGCCCTTGGGCTGGGCTTGTGCCTCCACCTGGGCGGGGATTTCCGGAACGCGGAGCAGTGCGGGGATAGCCGAAACCAAAAACCACAGGGCTGCAAAAAGGGCCACCATGCGGATATTAAAGCCCTCGGCTTCCGGTAAATTGAGCAATCCCCGGGTTTCACCCTCGCCCGCAACAAAACCGAAATAGCAGGCCAGGAGCAAAATAATGCCCCCGAAATAGCCCATGGACCAGCCGAAACCTGAGATTCTGCCTACATTGTTGCGGTTGGAGATCTGCCCTAGCTGGGCGTAGTACTGAACTTCGGCAAACTCAAAGGCGATATTACCTAGTGCCATGAGTAGGACACCCAACCAAAAATAGTTGGGGTCGGTGTTCTTGACGGCAAAAAGACAAAACATTAAGAAGATGGTGACCAGGGTCCATAAACGCAGGGATTTCCGGCGCGTACCGCGGATATCAGAGCGTCGTCCCATCACTGGAGCAACCAGTGCCACGATGACACCGGCAATGGCAACCGCACCGGAGTACAAAGAGGTGGCATTAGAACCGGCCGGAAGTGTCGCTCCTACAGACTCAGTGAGGTAGACCGAGAAGATAAAAGTAACCAGCACTGCATTGAAGGAGGCTGATCCCCAGTCCCAAAAAGCCCAGGAAATTATGGGGGCTTTAGTTTTAGTTTTCTCCGGTGCCGTGACAGTCATGGCTAAGACTTTAAAGCAGAAAAGGGCTAAAGGCTTGGGATAAGATCCAAAATTGTTTCCAACATGGCCTGGCGCTGCGCAGTTGTGAGCACCTCATCGTGAATGTAGTCATGGACAAAAAGTCCATCGGCTGCCAGCTGCACCAAATAAACGGCGCGCTTATGCGCGCTGTTTTCGAGGCCTTCGGCCGAGGGGATCCAGCGCTCGTTGACTCGCCTCCAGGCGTTGAGGAAATCGGGGTGGGAGGGCGCGTCGATAAGCAAAAGTAGTTCTGGGCGCGAGACGTTGTCGGTCAGGGTAATCACCACCGCGCGCAGGCGCTCAAGAGGGGCTGCGCTGTCGCCGGCGATGGCGAGGAGTTCGGTTTCCCAATCGGCGGCCAGAAGTTCATGCATGCCCAATAAAAGCTCGTGCTTGCTGGGGAAATGATAAATCAGGCCGGATTTGGAGAGTCCGGTGGCTTCTGCGAGGGAATCGTAGCTGAGGGCATCGATGCTGTTCTCGCCGATGTAGGTGATGGCGGTGCGCAGGATGGTTTCTTTTTTACTGGTGCGCATGGGAGGTTCCTTTGGGGTTGCCGCGGAAGAAGAAGGCGGTGACGGCTGCAGCAAAAAGCGCGCAGCATAGGGCGATGGTCAAAATATTGAGATATGCAGTGTCAAGGGCAGCACTAGCGGCGGCTCCATAAACCGCATCGTGGACACCGGCGGAGAAATTATCAGCCACCTCGGATGGGGCATGGAGCGCATAAAAAGTGGGGAAGAGGCTGCCCAAAATAGCCACAGATAATAAGGTGCCAAACTCATAGGAGACTTCTTCCACTGAGGAGGCCATGCCTGCTTTAGAAACCGGTGCAGAGCCAATGATCGCGGTGGAAGCAACCGAGAACACGGCACCCGTGCCCACGCCAATGAACAATAGCCCGAGGCTAAATAGGGCGATTTCCTCGGAGTGGCTTGTACCCCACAAACACAGACAAATTCCGAGCGCAGTGGCAATAAAACCGCCACAAATCAGGTTTCTAAAGCCCCAACGGTGCAGGTTGGCGCCACCAATAATGGACATGGGGAAGCTGGCGATCGCAATGGGCAGCATGAGTAGTCCCGCTTCCAAAGGGCTAAAACCGGAGGAGAGCTGGAAGCGCTGGGAGGTGGTCATCTCAATTCCGGAGATGGCAAACATGGAAAAACCGGCGGCGATAACGCCCCCGCTAAACAGTGGGTTGCGGAAAAGGGAAGCGTCGAAAAGCGGTTCTTTAATCTTTTTTTGGCGTTTGCTAAAGCTCACTGCGCCGCCGACGGAGATGATAAGTGCCAGGCCGATGACCGCCCAGCTGCGGGTGGGCGAGACTGCTTCTTTGATGGCCAGAATGAGAAAAGCCAAGGTAAACAGGGCAAAAAGGGAGGAAAGGAAATCCCACTGTTTTTCAGGGTTGGGGATGTTTCCGGGGGCCACGATGATGGTGGCGATGACTGCGATGATCGCAACGGGGACATTGATGAGGAAGACCGAACCCCACCAAAAGTACTCCAACAAGGTGCCACCGATAATGGGGCCGAGAGCTGCGCCGATAATCGCCACCGATCCCCATACGCCGATGGCGGTATTTCTTTCGCGTTCAGCGGTGAAGGTAATGCGAATTAATGCCAGGGTAGCGGGCATCATGGCTGCTGCGGCAATGCCTAAGAAAGCGCGGGCTGCAATAAGCACTCCGGCCGTGGGGGAGAAAGCTGCAGTAAGGGAGGCTAAACCAAAGATAATCAGGCCACTGAGGAACATTTTTTGGTGGCCGATTTTATCGCCTAAGGTGCCGGTGCCCAGGAGCAGGCCAGCCATCATGAGGGGATAGGCGTTAATGATCCACAGCGCTTGGGTTTCCGTGGTTTCTAAGGCGCTGCGCAATTCTGGCAGTGCGGTATAGAGAATGGAATTGTCTAGGCCAATAAGAAAAAGCCCAGCGCTGATGGCGGCTAAAAAGCCCCAGCGTTGGGCCGGGGTGGTGGCCGCGCTTTGGGGGAAGCTCTCTGTGGTTGCTGGTTTCACAAGGCGTAACTGTAACGAATGGTCGGTATAGTTTCAACTTTGCTGCAGTGGGCGGAATGAGGCACCGGAGTCTGGGGTGGTTTTGCACCTTGCACAGAATGTACAGCTCAGACGCCTAGCCGTGGCAGGGATGTGGAAGTAGGGGCACAATTGAAAAGGTAAGTAACACTATCGCTTGCTTTAAAGCTCAAACAATTAGGAGTGTTCATGGCACATAGCTACGCAGAACAATTGATTGACACACTTGAAGCTCAGGGTGTGAAAAGAATTTTCGGCCTGGTTGGCGATAGCCTCAACCCCATCGTGGACGCAGTACGCCAATCAGATATTGAATGGGTACACGTGCGCAATGAAGAAGCAGCTGCCTTTGCTGCCGGTGCAGAGTCCCTGGTGACCGGTGACTTGGCTGTCTGTGCGGCCTCTTGCGGCCCCGGAAATACTCACCTTATTCAGGGACTTTATGATTCCCACCGCAATGGGGCAAAGGTACTAGCCATTGCGAGCCACATCCCCAGCGCTCAAATAGGTTCCACCTTCTTCCAAGAAACCCACCCGGAAATCCTATTTAAGGAATGCTCCGGCTATTGCGAGATGGTCAATAGTGCAGAACAGGGCGAGCGCATCCTGCACCACGCTATTCAGTCCACCATGGCTGGCAAGGGTGTTTCTGTCATCGTTATCCCAGGTGATATTGCCAAAGAGGAAGCAAGTGATGGCACCTATGTAAACTCCACTATCTCAACTGCTCGCCCCATTGTTTTTCCAGACCCCACCGAAGCAGCAGCCCTGGTGGAAGCAATTAATGAAGCAGATTCCGTCACCCTCTTCTGCGGTGCTGGTGTAAAAAATGCGCGCGCTCAGGTGCTGGAGCTAGCCCAGAAGATCAAGGCTCCCATCGGCCACGCCCTCGGCGGCAAGCAGTATATCCAGCATGAAAATCCCTTTGACGTGGGAATGTCTGGCCTGTTGGGTTATGGCGCCTGCGTTGATGCCTCCAATGAAGCTGACCTTTTGATCCTGCTCGGCACGGACTTCCCATATTCCGACTTCTTGCCCAAGGACAATGTGGCACAGGTGGATATTGATGGTTCCCACATCGGCCGCCGCACTACTGTTAAGTACCCAGTTGTGGGCGATGTCGCTGCCACCATTGAAAATATCCTGCCCCATATTGAGGAAAAGACTGACCGTTCCTTCTTGGACCATATGCTCAAAGAACATGAGCGCAAGCTCAGCACCGTGGTGGAGGCCTATACCCACAAGGTGGAAAAGCACACCCCAATCCACCCTGAGTATGTGGCAGATATCCTCGATGAACTAGCAGCACCTGATGCGGTATTTACCGTGGATACCGGTATGTGCAATGTGTGGCAGGCACGCTATATCAATAACCCCGGCGGTACCAGGGACTTTATTGGTTCCTTCCGTCACGGCACCATGGCCAATGCTCTGCCTCATGCCATCGGCGCGCAGGCAGCAGATCGCAACCGCCAGGTCATCGCCATGTGTGGCGATGGTGGCCTGGGCATGCTCATGGGTGAACTACTCACCGTGAAGCTGCATGAACTGCCCCTCAAGGCTGTGGTGTTCAACAACAGCTCCTTAGGCATGGTGAAGCTGGAAATGCTGGTGGAAGGCCAACCAGAATTTGGCACCGACCATGAGCAGGTGAACTTTGCTGAGATTGCAGCAGCTGTGGGCATTAAGTCCGTGCGCATCACCGATCCCAAGCTGGTACGCGAGCAACTTGCAGAAGCTTTGGCCTACCCCGGACCAGTGCTAATCGACGTAGTCACCGACCCCAATGCGCTCTCCATTCCACCAACCATCACCTGGGAACAGGTTATGGGATTTAGTAAGGCTGCCACCCGCACTGTCTTCGGCGGTGGCGTGGGCACCATGCTGGATATGGCTCGTTCCAACCTGCGCAATATTCCACGGCCATGACCTTAAACACTCCCTTAGAAACTCCAGCGGTACTTATCCACCGCCCACAACTGCTCGCCAATATCGCGCGGATGGCACAGTTGGCGCAGGATAAGGGCATAAAGCTGCGGCCTCATGTGAAAACCCACAAGATCCCGGAAATTGCGCAGCTGCAGCTAGATGCAGGTGCGCAGGGAATTACCTGTGCCACCATCACGGAGGCAGAAGTATTTGGCCGCGCCGGGTTCCCCGATATTTTTATCGCCTATCCCTTGCATTTAAGTGATGCCGCCAAAGCACGGCTTAATGCTTTTCCCGGGAAGGTGAGCATCGGAGTGGACTCTGTCGAAGCTGCGAAAAATCTAGCGGGAGTACGCGCCGATATTAAGGCGTTGATTGAGGTTGATTGCGGGCACCGGCGCAGCGGCGTGCTGCCTGATTCCCCGGAATTGGCGCAGATCTTTCGCGCGCTGGGTGACCGCTACGCTGGTGTTTTTACTTTCCCGGGACATTCTTATGGGCCGGGTAACGCTGCCAGCGCGGCTGCTGCGGAAACCACCGCCCTGCAGGCGTGCGTCGAAAAGCTGGGTGGTGGTTTAAGCTCTGGTGGTTCCTCGCCTTCGGCTGCGTTGAGCAGCGGAATTGATGAGATGCGGCCGGGTGTTTATGTGTTTAATGATGCCCAGCAATTAGATTCCGGGGCGTGCACGCCGGAGGATATTGCACTGACGGTGTTGAGCACGGTGGTGAGCCGAAATGTGGCCGAGCGGCGGGTGATTATGGATGCTGGCAGCAAGATTTTGAGCACCGATAAACCGGCTTGGATTGCAGGGCACGGATTTGTGCAGGGTCATCCGCAGCTGCGTATTAGTGCCCTTTCAGAACACCATGCCACGCTATTTTGGCCTGCTGAGCTGGAACTTCCTGAAATTGGGGCGCAGCTGGAATTGGTGCCCAACCATGCCTGCAATGTGATTAATTTGGTGGATGAGGTCCATGTGGCAGGGGAGAACTTAAGCTGGCAGGTGGCAGCGCGCGGCAAAAACTCCTAAACCAAATTCCTAAACGGCTTGACCTTAACGCGACGTCAAGGACTTAACTAGCTTTATGACTGATCGAACGATTGGCGAGGCAGCGGACCTACTTGGGGTCACCACCCGCACCCTGCGGCATTGGGACCACATCGGGCTGCTGTCCCCGCAGTGGCGCAGCGGCACCGATTATCGCCTTTATACCGAGGCTGAGCTGCAAAAAGGCCTGCAGATTTTGGTGTACCGCGCAGCTGGCCTGCCGCTGAAAGAGATCGCGGAGCTGCTGGTGCAACCAGAAACAGCCCAAGAGCATCTGCGTCGCCAACGCGACTTGCTGCAAAACCAGATCAGTCAGCTGCACCGGATGGTCCGGGCAGTGGATGAAATTTTGGAAAAGGAGCGCGTTAGCGTGAGCGAACAAGTTGAGATTTTTGGCGAGGATCTGCCCAAGTACCAGCAAGAAGCCTATGAGCGCTGGGGCGATACCCCGGAGTGGGAACATTCCCAGCGTGTGCAAAAGTCCATGAGCAAGGCCGATATGCAGGCCGCCAAAGACTCCCATGATGGCTTCATAAAAATGCTTGTCGACGCCGCCACCGCAGGCATCAAACCCGGCTCGGAGGCGGCCAACAAGCTGGTGCGTACCCACCGTGATCTTATTGGACAGTGGTATCCCGTCAGTGCCAACAAACAGGTTATTTTGGCGCGCATGTACGTTGAAGATGAGCGTTTTAACCAGACTTACCAAGGTCACGCGGCATATTTGCTGAGTTTGGTCGAAGCTTTGGCGCAGTCTGAGGGCGTGGATTTAACGGCCGTGAAGTGGGGATAAAGCTGATTTAAACTCTCTCAGTACATTCACAGTTAGTAACCAGCAGTGGGGCAGTTCAAAGGTGTTGACTATGTAGAAGTTGATCATTCCCATCTGGAAGAGATAAAAAATGGAAAACCAAACTGACGGACAAATCCGCGTCCTCGTTGTTGATGACGAGCCAAACATTGTTGAACTGCTGACTGTAAGCCTGAAATTCCAGGGCTTTTCTGTCATGACTGCCAATGACGGCAATGAAGCACTAAAGATTGCCCGCGAATTCCGTCCCGACGCCTACATCCTTGACGTCATGATGCCAGGTATGGACGGCTTTGAGCTGCTCAGCAAGCTGCGTGGCGAAGGCCTGGATAGCCCAGTGCTGTACCTGACTGCAAAGGACGCTGTTGAGCACCGCATCCACGGCCTCACCATCGGCGCTGATGACTATGTGACCAAGCCTTTCTCCCTGGAGGAAGTAATCACCCGTCTGCGTGTAATCCTGCGCCGCGGTGGCACCATCGAGGAAAACTCCTCCGCCACCCTGCAGTATGCAGACCTCACCTTAAATGATGAGACCCACGAGGTGACCAAGGCTGGCGAGCTGATCGATCTTTCCCCAACCGAGTTCAACCTGCTGCGTTACCTCATGCTTAACGCTGAAGTTGTGCTCTCCAAGGCCAAGATCCTGGACAACGTATGGCACTACGATTTCGGTGGCGATGGCAACGTAGTGGAGTCCTACATCTCCTACCTGCGCCGCAAGGTGGACACCCATGAGCCACAGCTCATCCAGACCGTTCGAGGCGTTGGATACGTGCTGCGTACCCCACGTTCTTAAAAGTCCGGTTCTGTGATTTATGGAAAATCCCTATGTTGCTGCCCTAGGTAAAAACTCAGAAGGCGGCTCGACCAACACTGATGCCCCTGAGGTGCTCTTCGATGATGGGAAAGACACCTCAGTAGAGACAGAAGAACCCAAGGTCGGCCCGATCCGCACTGCCGGACGCGCCATGCCGCTGCGCACCAGAATCATTTTGCTGGTGGTTGGCATTGCTGGCCTTGGACTCTTGGTAAATGCCGTCGCGGTTTCAAGCCTGATGCGCGAGGTGTCTTATACCCGCATGGATCAGGATCTGGAATCTGCCATGGGTACCTGGGCGCGAAATGTTGAGCTCTTTAACTTTGATGGTGCCCGCCAGGGCCCGCCCAGCGATTATTACGTGGCGAAGGTATTCCCCGATGGCTCCAGCATCATTTTTAATGATGCCGAATCGGCCCCCGATCTAAGCCAAACCACAATTGGTACCGGCCCACACACCGTGGAAGCCGCAGAAGGTTCAGCTTCCTCAACCCATTGGCGCGTCATGGCTGCCAAAAACGGAGATATTATCACCGTGGTGGGTAAAAGCATGGGCCGCGAATCAACCCTGCTTTATCGCTTAGTGGTAGCCCAGTTGGTTATTGGTGTGCTGATCCTTATTGCCATTTTGATCAGTTCCTTCTTCCTTGTGCGGCGTTCTTTGCGTCCTTTGCGTGAGGTGGAGGAGACGGCTTCAAGAATCGCCGGCGGTGATTTGGATAGGCGTGTGCCAAACTGGCCGATGACAACTGAGGTGGGACAATTGGCTAATGCCCTCAACATTATGTTGGAGCAATTGCAAGCATCAATTATGAACGCCCAGCAAAAAGAGGCACAGATGCGACGTTTTGTGGGAGATGCCTCCCATGAGCTGCGCACTCCGCTGACCTCGGTAAAGGGCTTTACAGAGCTTTATTCCTCCGGGGCGACCCGAGATGCTGATTGGGTGCTTTCCAAAATTGGTGGCGAAGCCCAGCGCATGAGTGTGTTGGTGGAAGATCTTCTCTCGCTGACTCGTGCCGAAGGTCAGCAAATGGAAAAGCATCGCGTCGATATGCTTGAACTGGCACTGGCAGTTCGTGGTTCCTTAAAGGCCGCGTGGCCTGATCGCAGCATCAATGTGTCCAATAAATCTGAAAGCATTCCGGTGGTGGAGGGCGATCCCACCCGTTTGCACCAGGTTTTGACCAACCTGGTTGCCAATGGTCTAAACCACGGTGGCCCTGAGGCTGAGGTGAATATTCAGATTGAGACCGAAGCTGACAATGTGAAGGTCTTGGTTATCGACAATGGCGTTGGTATGTCCAAGGAAGATTCCGAGCATATCTTCGAGCGCTTCTACCGCGCTGATGTCTCGCGTTCGCGGGCTTCAGGTGGTTCCGGCTTGGGCTTGGCGATTACCAAATCCCTGGTTGAAGGCCATGGCGGCACCGTCACTGTAGAAAGCGAACTGGGTAAAGGCACAGTATTTACTATTGTGTTGCCCGCAGTGAAGTAGAAAACATTAAAGGTAGCCACATTCCTGGAGTCTAGAGAATGTGGCTCCTTTTTTATTTGTCTGAGTTGCGCAGACTCAAAGGCAGCGTAATTGCGCCAATGGCTATGGTGGCGCCACCGATCAGAGCAAAGTATTGGATCTCTGCAGCTGGGGTGGAAGGATCATAAAACTCCGACATTGTTCCAGCAAGGGACATTCCAATCGCCAGGGTAAGGAAGTAAAGGGCTGAGAAACGGGTGGCAAATGCGCGCGGAGCATGGTGAGCTACCGCAGCCATGCCACCAGGGCCAATGAGCAGTTCTCCAAGTGAAATAAGCAAAATGCTTAAAGGCAGAACCCATAAAGGTACTGAGGTTGTGCCGGTAAATGGAATGAGCACCAGCATGCCAGAGCCGGAAATTATGACACCGAGGCTGATGCTGCGGCGCAAGGTCAGGCCATGGTTTCCCAATTTGCTCAGAGCAACGGAAAGCGGAATGGAAAAAGCCAGGATATAAAAAGGATTTAGGGATTGTGACCAAGCCGCGGGAACTTCAAAAGATCCCAGCATGCGGTTCACGCGTTCTTGGGAATAAACAGCCAGCACACCATAGGTTTGTCCTTGTAAGGTCCAAAAAGCGGTAGAGCAGATAAAGATGGGGATAAACCCCAGTACCTTCTTCTTTTCTGCAGCGCTAACCTCGTGGTGTTGCAGCGGCAGAATGAAAAGCCATAGCGCAGCCAAGGCTGTCAGTAGTAAAATTCCATTGGCCAGATTTCCGGCACTGATCTTTCCACTAAAAAGCAGCGCAGCCACGGAACCTGCAATAACAATGACACCGCCGATCCAAAGCAAAGCGGTGCGGGGCGTGACGGGCTGTTGGGGAGCAAGGAACATTTGGAGCAGATCTGTGGGCAGGGTTTTAAGCATTGCTGGCCGCAAGGTGAGGTAAATACCCAGGCCAATGGCCATAAGGATAGCTGCTGTCCCAAAGCCAATTTCAAAGTTATAGCGGGTGGAAAGCCAGCCGGTAAGCAGCGGTCCAAGTAGTGCTCCGACGTTAATGCCGAGGTAGAAGTATTGGAACGCCGGATCTGGTTTGGAGGTATCGGTAGTGGGTTCAGCGCTTGATCCCAGCACTGTAATTGCAGAGGTTTTAAGAAAACCAGAACCTAGTGCAATGAGCGTAAGGCCGATGCATAAGCCAGGGTAACCGCCAATGAGAGCCAGGGAAATATGGCCGATCGATACTGAAATTGCACCAGTGAGTAGGGTCATTTCGGCACCAAGCAGGCGATCGCTCACCCAACCCCCGGCCCAGCAACAGAGATAAAGCGTTGCCCCATAGGCGCCGACGAGGGCTGTTGCTTGTTGTTGATCCATACCGAGGCCACCGAGGTTTGCCTCGAAGTAGAGATAGTAGGCGAGCAAAGCCTGCATGCCATAGAAGCTGAAACGCTCCCACATTTCAATGCTGACAATTGAGGCCACTACTCGCCGACGGTCAAATGCTTGTCGTACCACACCTGAACGGTGTTCAATTTTGGTCATAAATGTGATCATAAACCTTTTAAAAGAGTGTTAATCTCAATTTGAAAAGAAAATTGAACACTGTTCAAGATTTACGTGAAAGTGAAGCTATCTCCCCTTGGAAGAACATATTCTTAACATCGATGCACAAAATATCTGGCATCCCTACGCAGCTCCTGGCACCAAAAACTTCCTCATAGAAAAAACCTCAGGGATTTATCTCACGCTGGAAACCGGAGAACAAGTAATTGATGCCATGAGCTCTTGGTGGTCTGCAGTGCATGGTCACGGCCACCAGGAACTTATGGCAGCAGCCCAAAAACAAATAGCTCAGATGAGCCATGTGATGTTTGGCGGTCTTACCCATCAACCAGCCATAACGCTCACCCAAAAACTCCTCGACCTCACCGAACATCAATTACCCCATGTCTTTTACTCAGATTCTGGATCCGTAGCGGTAGAAGTTGCCATCAAAATGGCGCTGCAAAACGCCAGAGGTAGTGGACACCCTGAGCGCAATAAATTGCTCACTTGGCGCTCTGGATATCATGGCGATACCTTCGCCGCCATGAGTGTTTGCGACCCCGATAACGGCATGCACAGCCTGTGGCAAGGTACCCTTGCCGAGCAAATTTTTGCCCCACCGCCCCCACCATGCGGCACCGATGAGCAGGCCCGACGTGCCTACCTCAACAGCTTTGAGGCGCTTTTCGACGATTCCATCGCGGCGGTTATCGTTGAGCCCTTGGTCCAAGGCGCAGGTGGAATGCGCTTTCACGATATTGAGCTGCTCCAAGGCATCAAAGAGTTATGCCTGAAATATGACAGGCTCCTAATCGCTGATGAAATCGCTACCGGTTTTGGTCGCACTGGAAACCTATTTGCAACTCTCAGCAATGGCATCACCCCGGATATTCTTTGCCTAGGAAAGGCTCTGAGCGGGGGATTTATGAGTTTTGCCGCCACCTTATGTACTGCTGAAGTGGCGCAGGCTATTTCTAGCCCAGCTGGTGGCGGTGCACTGATGCATGGACCTACTTTTATGGCCAATCCACTAGCGTGTGCGGTCTCTGCGGCTTCGATGGACATTATCGCCACTGGTGCATGGAATGACCAGGTCAAGCGCCTTGAAAGTGAGCTTGAAGCCGGTCTTGCCCCGTTAAAAAGCCTGGCGGGAGTTGCCGATGTAAGGGTATGTGGCGCCATTGGAGTGGTGGAAATGGGAACCTCAGTTCCTATGGAAGCTTCAACCCGCGCTGCCCTTGAACAAGGAGTGTGGATTCGGCCCTTCGGCAGGCTGATTTATGTCATGCCGCCTTACATCACCACCACGAAGGAATGTGAAACCATCTGTCGCGGAGTCAGCGCAGCAGTAAAAATAGCGAGCACCTATCAGGGAGGATAAAAATGCCATTTTTAGTCATGAGCGGTACCGGAACCGACGTTGGAAAAACCATTGCCACTGCGGTTGTCGTGAAATATCTCAGTAATAAAGGTATCGAGGTTTTGCCCATTAAGCCTGTTCAAACCGGAGAAAAGCCAGGCAGCGGCGATATTTTCAGCATCGAAAAGCTCACCGGAATTAAAGGTAAAGAATGGGTACGTTTTAGAGATCCTTTGGCACCAAATCTGGCAGCTACTCAAGAAGGAGCTGCTCCCGTGGATCCACCAGCTTTAATTGCCTGGCTTAAACAACAAGATGCACCACATCGCTTGGTTGTTATTGAAGGCGCAGGGGGACTGTTGGTGCGTTTGGCTGCGGAATTTAGCATCGCCGATGTGGCCGCCGAACTCAATGCTCCGCTGCTTATTGTCACCAGCACTGGCTTGGGCAGTTTGAATGCTGCCGAACTAACTGTTGAAGCTGCACGGCACCGGGGTCTTGAAGTTATTGGGCTCATTGGTGGTTCAATCAGTGCAAAGCCAGACCTGGCGACCCGGCTTAATCTCATAGAATTTGAACGCACCAGCAAGGTGCCCTTTATTGGAGCAATTCCGCAGGGCGCAGGGGCATTGAACCCTGAAGAATTCTCCGAGTTAGTTGCAGGATTTAACTTCCCGGTGCTGGATCTACTCCACCCAGTCAGCTAGTGCCGCGCGAATACGCTCGGCAGCATCATCCATCTTGGCTGGATCGGTGGCATCCGCAGCGAGTGCATTGGCAAAGTTATAATCAGCCATTTTGTCGGTGGGGAAGAGGTGGATGTGGGTGTGGGGGACATCAAATCCGGCAATAATGTATCCACAACGAGCAGAACCAAAAGCCTTAACAATGGCATTGGCAATAAGTTGTGCAGCCTCATTCACCTCGACCCAAATGTCATGGGGCAGATCGGTCCAGCGATCAACCTCGGCAACGGGAACGATCAAAGTGTGGCCATAAGTAAGTGGTTCGATTGACAAAAATGCCACGACATTCTCGGATCGATAAACGAAGCGGCCCGGAAGCTCGCCATTAATAATTTTCGTGAATACGGAAGCCATGCACTTAGAGTACTACCCATTTTTGCTTTTCGACGCACAGATTAGCCCTTAAAATCCACGCTGAAGAAACCAAAATAGCTCTGAATAAGTTTTGCAGGATAAACTCAACAACCATGCGCATTCTGGTAATCGGCTCGGGCGCCCGTGAGCACGCCCTCCTCCGTGGACTTTCCCTCGACCCTGCAACTACTGACCTCCATGTTGCTCCTGGCAACGCCGGACTTGGCAAGCTTGCCACCGTCCACCCTGAAATCAAGGCCGATGATCCAGCACAGGTTACGGCCCTGGCTCAAGAACTAAACTCTGACTTGGTTGTTGTTGGTCCAGAGATCCCATTGGTAGCCGGTGTCGCCGATGCTCTGCGTGCTGCAGGCATTGCCGTTTTTGGGCCAAATAAGGATGCTGCTCAGATCGAAGGCTCCAAGGCTTTCGCAAAAGCCATTATGGCTGCACGTGGCGTAAAGACCGCCCACGCTGAAGCTATTCAACCAGGCGCAAGCGATGCTGAGATTGACGCAGCTTTGGATAACTTTGGACCTACCTGGGTTGTTAAAGATGATGGTCTAGCCGCAGGCAAGGGTGTCGTCGTAACGCCCGATCGCACCGCAGCCCGCGCACACGTTGACGCCGTGCTCGGCGGCGGCAACCCAGTATTGTTGGAATCCTTCCTTGATGGCCCTGAGGTCTCCCTCTTCTGCATGGTAGATGGCGAAACTGTGGTTCCTTTGCTGCCTGCGCAGGATCACAAGCGCGTTTTTGACAATGATGAGGGCCCCAACACCGGCGGTATGGGCGCATATGCTCCACTGCCTTGGTTGCCTGCCGATGGCGTGCAGCGCATTGTGGATGAAATCTGCGTGCCTGTAGCTCAGGAAATGGTGGCACGCGGTTGCTCCTACTCCGGTTTGCTTTATGCCGGTATTGCCTGGGGTGCAGAAGGCCCTGCTGTGGTGGAATTTAACTGCCGTTTTGGTGACCCAGAAACCCAGGCTGTGCTCGCACTGCTGAAGACCCCGCTGGCTGGTCTGCTGAACTCCGTGGCCCAGGGCACCTTGGCTGAGCAGCCTGCCCTGGAATGGGAAGATGGCTACGCACTAACCGTGGTGCTGGCATCCCACAACTACCCAGAATCCCCACGCACTGGCGATGTAATCCGCAACGCCGATGCAGACAATATCTACCACGCAGGTACCGCACTTAATGCTGAGGGCGAGCTCGTTTCTGCCGGCGGCCGTGTGCTCAATGTTATTGGTGTCGGCGAAACCTTGGAGGCTGCTCGTGAGCAGGCTTATGCCACCATCAAGACCATTGAGCTAGAGGGCAGCCACTACCGCACCGATATTGCATTGCCTGCAGTTGAGGGTCGAATCTCGATCTAATCGAGTTATCAAGTTAGGCTTGGTCTTTATGAAGCCAAGCCAAAGAAGTAATGTTCAACCCTTCCGCGTGATGCAGATGCTGGACCAAGTCCACCGTCGCAAACGCGAAGGTAAAGACACCATTATGTTCTGCGCGGGGCAACCCACCACCGGTGCCCCTGAAGCAGTAATCGCTGAAGCCGAAATCGCCCTGCGCTCCAGCACCCTGGGATACACCGAGGTTATCGGTGACCGGGAGTTTCGTGAGCGCGTGGCGGATTGGCACTCCGCTACCTATGGGGTAGAGACCAATCCCGACAATGTTATTGTCACCACTGGTTCCTCCGGTGGATTTGTCGCAGCGTTTTTGGCCACCTTGGATCATGGCGATTATGTAGCCATGTCTACTCCGGGATATCCGGCCTACCGCAATATTCTGGAATCCTTGGGCGCCCAAATCCTCAACCTGCGCTGTACTGCGGAAACCCGCTTCCAGCCCACCGCGCAAATGCTGGAAGAACTGCCACATAAGCCCAAGGCTGTGATTGTTACCAGCCCGGGCAACCCCACCAGCACCATTATTGATCCCGCAGAACTAGAAAAGATCGCAGCCTGGTGTGATGCCAATGATGCTGTCCTTATTTCTGATGAGGATTACCACGGCATGAGCTTTGGCCGCCCGCTGGCCACCGCGCATCAATTCTCCAAAAATGCCATTGTGGTGGGTACTTTGTCCAAGTACTTCTCTATGACGGGCTGGCGCGTGGGCTGGATCATTGTGCCAGATGAGCTGATTACTCCCATTGAAAACCTGCAGGCTTCATTAGCTTTGTGTGCGCCAGCGATTGGCCAGGCTGCAGGTCGTGCTGCTTTCACTTTGGAAGCTGCTGCCGAGTTGGATGCGCATGTGGAGGCATATCGAGAGGCTCGCGAGGTTTTCGTCGAAAAGCTGCCTGAAATCGGGTTGGGCACTTTCGCCGACCCGGACGGCGGCCTGTATTTGTGGGTGGATGTCTCTGAATACACCGAGGACTCTGAGGTCTGGGCCCAGCAACTTATTGAAGAGGCCGGGGTAGCTGTCGCGCCGGGTGTAGATTTTGACCCTGAATTAGGGCATAAATGGATTCGCCTGAGCCTTTGTGCCAGCAAGGATGACACCCTCGAGGGTGTGCGCCGCATAGGGGAGTTCCTTAAAAAGTAGGCACGACTAGGTTAGTTTCGGTTCGTGGGGAATAATAATTTGCGTGGCTGATAAAAAGAAGATCGCAAATGTCCTGTCGAACCGTTACGCCTCCGCTGAGCTGTCAAACCTGTGGAGCGCGGAAGAGAAGATCATCATGGAGCGTCAGCTCTGGATCGCCGTGATGAAAGCCCAAAAAGATCTGGGCGTAGAGATCCCCGCCGAGGCAATTGCTGCCTATGAAGCTGTCATTGACCAAGTTGATCTGGGTAGCATTGCCGACCGTGAGCGCGTCACCCGCCACGATGTGAAGGCCCGCATTGAGGAATTTAATGCGCTAGCTGGCTATGAGCACATCCACAAAGGCATGACCTCCCGCGATCTCACCGAGAACGTGGAGCAGCTCCAGATCCACCGCTCCCTCGAACTGGTCCGTAATAAGGGCATTGCCGTGGTTGCAGCTATCGGCTCCCGCGCAGCTCAGTACCAAAGCCTCGTTATGGCTGGCCGTTCCCACAATGTGGCAGCTCAGGCCACCACCCTCGGCAAGCGCTTTGCCTCTGCTGCCGATGAAATGTTGGTAGCCCTAGAGCGCGTTTCTGAACTGCTGCAGCGTTACCCTCTGCGTGGCATTAAGGGTCCAATGGGAACTTCTCAGGACATGCTCGATCTGATGGATGGCGATGAATCCCGCTTGGCTGAGCTGGAAACCCGCATTGCTTCCCACCTCGGCTTTGACCGCGTTTTTGATTCCGTGGGCCAGGTTTATCCTCGTTCCCTCGACTTCGACGCTGTGTCCGCGCTGGTACAGCTGGGTGCAGGCCCATCTTCTTTGTCTCACACCATCCGCCTGATGGCCGGCAATGAGACCGTCACCGAAGGCTTCAAAGAGGGCCAGGTTGGCTCCTCCGCAATGCCTCATAAGATGAACGCCCGCTCCTGCGAGCGCGTCGGTGGCCTGCAGGTTATTCTGCGCGGCTACCTCACCATGGTTGCAGACCTCTCCGGCCAGCAGTGGAATGAAGGCGATGTTTTCTGCTCCGTGATCCGCCGCGTAGCTTTGCCAGATGCTTTCTTTGCCATCGACGGCATGTTTGAAACCTTCCTCACCGTGCTTGATGAATTTGGCGCTTTCCCAGCCATGATCGAGCGCGAACTTGAGCGCTACCTGCCATTCCTGGCAACCACCCGCATCCTCATGGCTGCTGTGCGCGCCGGGGTTGGCCGCGAGACTGCCCACGAGGTCATCAAGGAAAACGCTGTGGCAGTGGCACTTAACATGCGCGAAAACGGTGGCGAGCAGGACCTCATCCAGCGCCTGGCCGCCGATGAGCGCCTGCCTATGAGCGAAGAGGACCTGGCTGCAGCCTTGGCTGACCGCCACGCCTTTATTGGCGCCGCGGAATCTCAGGTGTCCCGCGTGCTTGCGCGCATTCAGACGCTTGTCGACGCCCACCCCGGCGCCGCTGACTACCGTCCAGGTGAGATTCTCTAAGCGTTTTTAACGCGCGGGTTGTTGGTTCCTGTCAGTTTTTGACGGGCCGGCAGCCCGTTTTTCTTGTTTTTTGGGCTGTTTGGGGTTCGCTCAGGGTTCGTTTGGGTTTGTCAGGTGAAGTAGAGGTGACTAAAAAGTGACCAAAAAACAACATTGACTCTGAGGAAAATCGCCGATGCTGAGAGATTTTTGCCCTTTTTCGAAAAAATTTTAATAAATTTTTTATTATGAATAAAACTGCTTTGCCCTTAAAGGTATCTAATTGACACCAACTAAACAGTGTTCAAAAATATCTAATTTTGAGGCGATGGGGTTGCGAGGGCTTGTCGGCTTAGGCCACACTTGAGTTATCCCAGTCAGGCAGCAAGAGCCTGGCGAACATAGAAAGAGAGATTTCACATGACCGAGATCTTCGCACTCGTACAGTCCATCTTCGACGGCGTTGCCGGACTTGTTGGCGCTGGCTTCAATGGCGTTTCCGGCCTCGTAGGCGCAGGCTTCGACGGCGTTCAGAACTTCCTGGACACCCTGCAGTCTTCTTCCTCCTAATTACTAGTTAGCCTTCGGGCAAACGGTATTAGTCCAGCCGACACTTGGTCGGCTGAGGTTTAAAGAACGAACACTCTCCATGAGCGGGTGTTCGTTTTTTGCGTTTTAAGGAAAAAGTAGCTTAAGTTCTGTTCGAATAATGCTGAGGCTTAAGGCGCATTACTTAACCATTGGGGGAATAATCTTAATCACCTTCGGTGTTGAAAAATCATTACAATTTTCGGAACACCTTAATGAGGTCTAGACTTCACTATCATGCGTCCTGAACTCTCCCAGTACAAGCACTTGTCCGCAGGCAAGGTTCGTGAAATCTACGAAATCGATGAGAAGTATATTCTCATGGTTGCTTCTGACCGTATTTCGGCCTATGACTTTATCCTTGATACCGAAATTCCTGACAAGGGTCGGGTACTCACTGCGATGAGCCAGTTCTTCTTTGACACCATCGATTTCCCCAACCATCTTGCTGGCCCAATCGATGACATCCGCATCCCTGAAGAGGTGCTCGGACGTGCCATGGTGTGCAAGAAGCTGAACATGCTTCCTTTTGAATGCGTAGTGCGCGGCTACCTGACCGGCTCCGGCTTGGAAGAATATAAGCAAAGCGGTTCTGTATGCGGAGTTTCCCTGCCAGACAACCTGGTTGAATCCTCCCGCCTGCCTGAGCCTATCTTCACCCCTGCCACCAAGGCTGATATTGGAGACCACGATATTAACGTCTCCTTCGATGTCGTTGAGGAGCGTCTCGGTGAAGCCCGTGCCAACCAGCTGCGTGATGCTTCCATCGCTATCTACACTCAGGCAGCTGCTGTGGCTCTCGAGCGTGGCGTCATCTTGGCTGATACCAAGTTTGAATTTGGCATTGATGACAATGGTGACCTTGTTCTTGGCGATGAAGTCCTCACCCCAGACTCCTCTCGCTATTGGCCAGCCGAAGGCTATGAGCCTGGCGTTGTCCAGCCCAGCTTTGATAAGCAGTTTGTGCGCAACTGGCTGACCGGCCCTAAATCCGGTTGGGACAAGAACAGCGGTTCTGCACCACCAGCACTGCCTGGCTCTGTTATTGAAGCCACCCGCGGCCGTTATGTCGAAGCCTATGAGCTCATTTCTGGCAAGAAGTTCTCCGAGTGGATCGGTAGCTGCGTCTAAATCTTTATCAAGGCCTGGAGGGATTACCCTTCAGGCCGTTGTTATGCGGTGGCTTGTCTAGATCACTGAGCAGGATTCTGCACAGATATGAGGAATTGAAGGAATTGTGCACGATTCTGCTGATTTTAGGACCGCAAATCAGCAGGATTCTGCGCAGAATGCCTCAAAAAGCGTAAGTGTGTACGATTCTGCACACTGCAATCAACTACGCGGCGGCTGGGGCGCTCGCCTGTGGCGAACATCTGCCCTCTGCTGGATTTAGGGCGCTAAGATCGAGGCTTATGTGTTCTGAACGCCTTAATCCACCAATTGCTCCAATCCACCCCACCACCCGAACCTTCCATGGCATCGATTCCCAAGATGACTATGAATGGCTGCGTGATAAAGAATCTCAGGACACCCTGGATTATTTGGAGGCGGAAAACGCGTTCACCAAGCAGGAAACCGCGCACCTGGACACCCTGAGCGCCAATATTTATGAAGAAATTAAAACCCGCGTTAAAGAAACCGATATGTCCATTCCGGTTCGCGCAGGTAAATACTGGTATTACAGTCGTGTGGAGGAAGGCAAAAGCTATGGCTATTCCTGTCGCATTCCAGTAGCTGAAGGCTCTGATGAGTGGACTCCGCCCACCATTCCTGACGGCGAGCCTGCAGCAGGCGAAGAAGTGATCTTGGATGCCAACGAGCTTGCCGAAGGCCACGACTTCTTCTCCATTGGCGCCTCAACTGTCACCATTTCTGGCCGCTACCTGGCATATTCCACTGATACCTCGGGCGACGAGCGCTTTACCTTGCGCATTAAAGACCTGCAGACCGGGGAGCTTCTCGACGACACCCTCCAAGGCATCTTCTATGGTGCGACCTGGGTAGGGGAGGATTATCTCTTCTACCAGCGCGTTGACGACGCCTGGCGTCCAGATACTATTTGGCGTCACAAGATCGGCACCCCGGTGGAAGAAGATGTTCTGGTCTATCACGAACCAGATGAGCGTTTTTCTACCTGGGTGGGAACCACACGCTCTGATAAGTACATTTTGATGGGCTGCGCCTCCAAGATCACCTCCGAGGTCCGTGTTTTGCCATTTGATGAACCTGAGGGCGAACCTCAGGTATTGATCCCGCGGGTTGAGGGCGTGGAATATGACATTGACCATGCAGTTGTCGGTGGCGAGGACATCTGGCTGGTTACCCACAATGCCGCAGGCCCTAACTTCTCCGTGGGCTGGGCGCCAGTGGCGGAGCTGAACTCCCTAGACTCTTTGCGTACCCTCGTGCCACACCGCGATGATGTGCGCGTTGAAGGTGTAGACACCTACCGCGACTTTATTTTGCTGGCCTACAGGTCTAACGCCATTGGCCAGGTTGCTGTCATGAAGCTTGTCGACGGGTTCTTTGGCGAATTCCAGCAATTGGAATTTGACGAGGAAATCTACAATGTTGGCTCCGGTGGAAATCCAGAGTGGGATGCACCAGTAATTCGCGTGTCCTATACCTCTTTTACTACTCCCGCTCGACTTTTTAACTATTGGATCGAAACCGGCGAGCGCACCCTACTCAAAGAGCAAGAGGTTTTGGGCGGCTACAACCGTGAGGATTACACCGCATCTCGGATGTGGGTCACTGCTCAAGATGGTGCGCAGATCCCCGTGTCGGTGGTGCACCGCACGGATCTTGATCTCAGCACCCCCAGCCCAGCTTTGCTCTATGGCTATGGATCCTATGAGTCCTCTATTGATCCGGGATTCTCCATCTCGCGCCTGTCTTTGATGGACCGTGGCATGATCTTTGCCATTGCCCATGTGCGCGGTGGTGGCGAAATGGGCCGTGGCTGGTATGACAACGGCAAGATGCTCACCAAGAAGAACACCTTCACTGACTTTATTGACGTTGCCGATGCTCTCATTGCACAGGGAATTACTGCACCTGAGATGTTGGTTGCCGAGGGTGGATCTGCTGGAGGCATGCTCATGGGTGCCATTGCCAATATGGCAGGTGATCGTTTTAAGGCAATTGAAGCGAACGTGCCTTTTGTAGATCCTTTGACTTCTATGCTGATGCCAGAGCTGCCATTGACAGTTATTGAGTGGGATGAATGGGGCGATCCCCTCCATGACAAGGAGATCTATGACTACATGGCATCCTATGCGCCCTATGAGAATGTGGAGGCTAAGAAATATCCCAATATCTTGGCTATTACCTCTCTTAATGACACCCGCGTGCTCTACGTAGAGCCAGCTAAATGGGTGGCTAAATTAAGGTCCACTGCAACCGGTGGAGATTTCCTGCTGAAAACTGAGATGGTAGCCGGCCATGGTGGTGTGTCGGGCCGTTATGAAAAGTGGCGTGAGACCGCATTTGAATATGCCTGGCTGATTAATCAGGCCACTGGCGTCACTGAATAAGCTGAAGCCGACTTTTACCCCCAAAAACACTTTTGGGGGTATTTCTTTATTTAACTAAAAAATTGCAAAGTTTGACACTACACCCGATTTAGGCCTCTGACGTGCAGTGAAATAAATTTGGGGACTTTAATGGGCTAAGACACAAAATTAGCTTTTTGCGTCTTGGGCCAATCTTTTACATAATTTTCACGCTCCTGCCAAGTTTTGATCCATTTATATCGACCTGGCAGCTACATCAGTGGCATTGCTTGAGTCGATGCTTTCCCCAAAGCCTGAAGAAGGAACCTCATGAGTTCGCAATCTGAGTCATCTCAAAGCGATATCAAAAATGAGCACATTGTGGTAGCGAAACCACCAAAAAAGGATCGCACCCACTGGCTCTACATTGCCGTGATTGTCGCCTTGATCGCCGGTATCACCGTCGGTCTGATTTCCCCTGAGCTCGGCAAAGAGCTCAAAGTTCTGGGAACGATGTTTGTGTCTTTGATCAAGATGATCATTGCACCAGTTATTTTCTGTACCTTGGTCCTGGGCATTGGCTCGGTGAAGGCCGCAGCAACTGTTGGCCGTGCTGGCGGTATTGCCTTGGCGTACTTCATCACCATGTCTACCTTCGCCTTGGCCATCGGTCTGGTTGTCGGTAACCTCATTCAGCCAGGTTCGGGTCTCAACATTCCAGTTGATTCCGAATCAACCTTCGCCTCACAGTCAGAGGAAAGCCATGCCGGTCTAATGGGCTTTATTCAGTCCATCATCCCGGAGACTTTCTTCTCTGCCTTTACCAGCGGATCTGTGCTGCAGGTGCTCTTTATTGCCATCTTGGTCGGCTTTGCGGCTCAGTCCATGGGCGATAAAGGCCAGCCCATTTTGGACTTTGTCTCCCATATGCAAAAGCTCATCTTCAAGATCCTGAACTGGATCCTGTGGCTCGCTCCAGTAGGTGCCTTTGGTGCAATGGCTGGTGTGGTTGGTGAAACCGGCTTTGACGCCGTGGTTCAGCTGGGCATTTTGATCCTGGCCTTCTACGTCACCTGTTTCATCTTCATCTTTGGTGTCTTGGGCGCGGTACTCAAGGTCTTCACCGGCTTTAATATTTTCAAGCTGTGCCGTTACCTGGGCAAGGAATTCCTGCTGATTTTTGCCACCTCATCCTCGGAATCTGCACTGCCAAGCTTGATGCGCAAGATGGAGCACATCGGTGTGGCAAAGCCAACCGTGGGCATCGTGGTTCCAACCGGTTACTCCTTCAACCTTGATGGCACCGCTATTTACCTGACCATGGCGTCCATCTTTATTGCTGACGCTATGAACGTGGAGATGAGCCTCGGTGAGCAGATCGGCCTCTTGGTCTTCATGATCATTGCTTCCAAGGGCGCAGCGGGTGTTTCCGGCGCAGGTATTGCTACCTTGGCTGCTGGTCTCTCCTCACACCGCCCAGAACTCCTGCATGGTGTGGACGTTATCGTGGGTATCGATAAGTTCATGTCCGAGGCTCGTGCGCTGACCAACTTTGCTGGTAACTCTGTGGCAACGCTGTTGGTGGGCAAGTGGACTGGCACCATTGATTCAGATCAGGTACGCAAGGTACTTGATGGTAAAGACCCTTATGTTGAGGTCGAAGAAGAGGAAGCTAGTTCACACTAGGTTTTAAGCTTTCAACAAGACGGCGAGGGCCGGGCATGCAAGAATAATGTGCATGTCCGGCCGTCTTCTTGTTTCAGTTTCTAGTATTTTCGACCAGACCCGATCAGCAGCCGACGGGCTTATTAAAGACCTGAGCGCCGAGGGGATCGAGGTCTCCCTTTTGGTAGCACCCCGCATTGATGGGGACTGGCGCCTAGCCAAGGATAAAGACACCCGTAAATGGTTGGAAAAATACCGCGACAATGGCCATGAGTTCATCCTTAATGGTTTTGACCAGGCGGTGCAGGGGCGTCGCTCTGAATTTGCATCCCTAGAAGCTCATGAAGCTCGTTTGCGGTTAACCGGTGCCATTAGGCAAATGGAAAAGATTGGATTTAATTTCAATATTTTTGCTCCACCTCGGTGGCGGATGTCCGAGGGAACCTTTGAGGTGCTTCCGGAATTTGATTTTGATATCGCAGCCTCCACTAAGGGCATGCATGATCTACGCAGTGGAAATTTCTTGGCCTGCCGTAACCTCTCGGTCGGTGAGGGCTTTGGTGCTGCTAAATGGTGGCGCAAAAATGTCATTAACGCCGTTTCTCGCGGTGCAGCGCGTGGCAATACTGTGCGTTTGTCCGCCTCGGCCCGCAATTTGGAAAATCCTAAAGTAGCGCGAGATTTCCGTAACGCAGCGCTCGCAGCTTTGGCTTTGGGAGCCCAGCCCCAAAGTTATTCGCAGGCCATGCAAGACTAAACCCTCCGCGGACCTTAAGGTCCGCGGAGGGTGGCGTCGACAAGCGTCTTAGATCTTGAAGTATGGCAGTGCGAAACCAATTGCTGCCAGGATGGCGGCGATAATCGCGAAAATGCCCAATCCCTTAGCGCTGTCAGAGCTGCCGTCAGCAGGCTCTTCGGTGCCTGGATCAACAGGTGCCTCGACGGACTTCAGGTTGAAACCAACCTTGATGGGGTCGTGGTCAGAGGAGCGGAAAGGATCCGCGGTGTAGACGTCGGTGATGTTGTTGAGGCGACGGGAGTACTCAAAGGCGATAGACTCATCGGCGTTGATATCCCAGACCTCGGCGTCAACTACGTTGTCCATGGCTGCGGCGTTGCCCAGGGCGTGGTCGAGGGAACCGATGCGGCCATCAAATTGGTAGCTATAACCTGCATCGAATTCCTCGGCGATATTGCTATAACCAGCATCATAAAGGGTGGTCATAGAATCTTCGCGGGCGTAGGAGTTGGTATCACCCAGGATGAATACTGGCTTGGATGCCCAGTCATCCTGCTCTTCGAGGTGCTTGATCAGCGCCTGAGCCTGTGCAACACGGACATTAGCGTTGGAGCCCTGGCCGTCGCCGGTGTCGGCATCGCCATTAGCTACAGAACCCTTGGACTTGAAGTGGTTTACAACACCGACGAAGGATTCCTTGGTTTCATCCAGTGGCTGGAATTCCTGTGCCAGCGGCTGACGTGCAGTACCGGTGAATGCAGCATCGTCAAAGATGCGGGATTCGCCAACTGGCTTCACAGTGGTCTTGTCGTAGATGAAGGCAACGCGGATGTAATCCTCATCGGTGCCGAGCTTAGCTGGGGACTCTACAGCTGCCCAACGATCAGAGCCTGCTGCTGCGTTGAGGGCAGCAACTAGGGTGTTGAGGGCCTCATCGCGATGGGTCTTATCGCCGGTGACAGTAGCGGTGTTTTCAATTTCCTCAAGGCCGAGCACATCAACGTCAAGGCGGTTAATGGCAGCGACAATCTTGGCCTGCTGATCAGCCAAAGCCTCATCGGAGAATGCACCGCGGACATCGCAGTTATTGGCAGTAACTGGGTCGCCATAGATATCGGTATAAGCAGCGCAACCTGCTTCATCCTCACCCAGGGAGGTGAAGTAGTTGAGCACGTTGAAGCTTGCGATGTGGTAATCGCCAGCCACGGTATCGATGGATGCAAGTTCTGCAGCGCGGGAATCTTCCCAGGTGATAGGAAGTTCGTCAGCAGCGGTATTGCCGGTTACTGGGGTGGTGGGCTGGAATTTCCACAGGTCAAAGCGGTAATCAAAGATCACTGGGGTCTGGAAATTCACCTGATCGCCGGTGCGGATTGCCTTGATGGTGGAACCACTATCTTGCACAATCCAAGGCATAGGAACGGTGTTGTCACCGCGGGTGTAGTTGCCGGAGCGACCATCATCCAAGGTGATTTCCTTGGCTGCATTTGCTGCTTCATAGTCAATCGCAGCCTGGCCTGGCGCCACCATTTCAGTTGCCTGGTACAAAGGCTCGGTGCCAGGAGCCAGTGCAATTTCACCGTAGGTGTTGAGACCATAGTTGTTGGTCACGGTGTGTGCGCCGGTGGGCTGCAACAACATGCCTTCATAAGCTTCGCGGATGTCATCGCCAGCTGGCACGGTATCAAGTGCGGTAGGAGTGACAGCCTCAAAAGGAATTGGGGAAGGAACATAAGAAGAGTTCCCCAGCTGGGTCATGTCATAGTATTCAGCGGCGGTACCGGTGACGGTGACGGAATCGCCAATTGCTGGGTAGGTGCCGTTGCTGCCGACATAAACAAAGATGCCATCGGAAGCCTGGCCTGCAGACTTTAGAGTAGCGCCGGTACCAGGGGTCTGGATGTAGTAGCCATTGAATCCGCCCTCTGCATAAACCGCGGTAACAATGCCTTTGGTAGTAACAATCTGGCCGGCGAGGGGGGTTTCAGCGCCGGTGCCCTGAATATCAGCAATGCTGGTAATGGTGCCCGGGGTTGATGGTTCTGCTGGGGTATCGGTATCACCCGCGAAAGGTGCCTTTGGGGTGGGGGTTTCAGCCAAGAAGTCGAGCGAATTATCTTCGAGATCCACTACATCGATTTTGCGCTGTACTGAAGTGCTATTTGAGGTAGCAGGAGCTGCTGCTACTCCCTCAAATTGATTTGCGCTGCCGTATCCGACCAGGTCAACAACTTCGGAGCTAGCGTTCTTCAGTTCTACGGCGCCATTGGAGCCACTCATGGACAGCGTGCCGATGGCATCTGGGGCGGGCAGCGCGCCGGTGTTATTTGAACCTGCGTTTTGCTGAATTAGGTAGTAGCTACCTGGGGCGATGCTACCGGTCAAAGTGGTGGTGCCACCGGGGTTGCCGGAAGCAGAATAATAAGCCACACTCCAGCCATCAAGAGAAATAGCAGCGTCAGTGGGGTTGTATAGCTCAATGAAGTCATTGGAGTAAACAGAGCCGGAGTTGCCGCCACCTCCATAAACCTCGGTGATAACAGGTAGGGTGCCGTCCATCTTGGCAGTGGCAGCAGGGGCGACAGCCAAGCTGGCCGCGGTTGCACCGGCGAGGGCAAGTGCCAGGGTGCGCGCAGAAATGCGAGTCATGTAGAAGACCTTTGTTCAGATGAGAAATATCCTTACAAAACGTATGACTTACCGCAGAAACTGAGACGGCGCTGAGTAACACTTCTTATCCAGCTGGGGGTTTAGCTTAAGGTATCCTAAAATTCACCTTTTGTCTGTAGATAATTCAATTTTCCACCCACCTCCGCGGGGGTACAGCTTTTCAGCTAGGGTGGCGGCCATGAGCACCTTTAAAAACCTAAAAATAACGCTTAACGACGGATCCCCCGCGACGATGGGCCTGTGGGATGGACACTTACTTTTGGTAGTTAATGTGGCCTCGCAATGTGGTTTAACTCCGCAATATGAAGGGCTGCAGCGCCTTTATGAAACCTATAAAGAGCGCGGACTTGTGGTGGTGGGCGTGCCGTGCAATCAATTTAGAGGCCAAGAACCCGGAACCAATGCCGAGGTATGTTCCTTCGCCCAAAATACTTATGGTGTCAGCTTCCCCTTGTTGGCCAAAACTGAGGTTAATGGTGAAAATGCCCACCCCCTTTACAAGCACTTAAAGGCGGAAACTGGCGGGGAGGAGATTGGGTGGAATTTTGAGAAATTCCTCGTAGATGCAGAAGGTAACATCATTGAACGCTTTGCTCCCCAAGTAGAACCGGAGTCAGCGGACATTGTGCGTGCCATCGAGGCGAACTTACCCCGCTAGGGTCTGGCTAGGTTTGGATAGTTCCACGGGTTACACTTGTGCACGTAAAACATTGTCGTCCCCATTTCTTGAGTTAGGGAAAATACCGTGGCCCGTGTTGTTGTCAATGTCATGCCTAAGGCTGAGATTCTGGATCCCCAGGGGCAGGCGGTACACCGCGCCCTTGAACGTATCGGTGTAACTGGAGTCTCCGATGTGCGTCAGGGAAAGCGCTTCGAACTAGAAGTTGATGATTCCGTCACCGAAGCTGATCTTCAGAAGGTTGCTGAGACTCTCCTCGCAAACACCGTCATCGAGGATTTCGATGTTGTGGGAGTTGAGGTCGCCAAGTGAGCGCCAAGATCGGTGTAATTACTTTCCCAGGAACCCTAGATGACGTCGACGCAGCACGCGCCGCACGTATTGCAGGCGCAGAAGTAATCAGCCTCTGGCACGCAGATGCAGATCTCAAGGGAGTAGACGCCGTGGTTGTACCCGGTGGTTTCTCCTATGGCGATTACCTGCGCACCGGTGCGATCTCTGCGCTGGCTCCTGTTATGCAGTCCGTTATTGAGCAGGCCGGTAAAGGCATGCCAGTTCTGGGAATTTGCAATGGCTTCCAGATTCTTACTGAAGCCCGCCTCCTGCCAGGTGCTTTGACCCGCAACCAGGGTCTGCACTTCCACTGTGTAGATACCCACCTCGTTGTGGAAAACAACTCCACTGCCTGGACCAACACCCTGGAGCAGGGTCAGAAGATCCTCATCCCAGCAAAGCATGGCGAAGGCCGCTTTCAGGCTGATGCAGAAACCATCGCAGAACTCGAAGGCGAAGGCCGCGTGGTATTCCGCTATACCGATAATTTCAACGGTTCCATTAACGGAATTGCCGGAATTACCAATGAGACCGGTCGTGTTGTCGGTTTGATGCCACACCCAGAGCATGCCGTCGAAAAGCTTACTGGCCCGTCAATTGACGGCCTTGAGCTCTTCCTGTCCGCCATCGGCACCATCGCTGCCTAAGGAGTCAGAGAAAAATATGAGCACCTTTATCAACGACACTGTCGAAGACGCCATCAAGAACCCAGATCTCGAGCAGCCTTATGCCGCGCTGGGACTCAAAGATGATGAATATGCCCGCATCAAGGAAATTCTGGGTCGCCGTCCCACCGACGCTGAGCTGACCGTTTACTCTGTGATGTGGTCGGAGCACTGCTCCTACAAGTCCTCCAAGGTTCACCTGCGTTACTTCGGTGAAACCACCACCCCTGAGATGGCCGAAAAGATTCTGGCCGGCATCGGCGAAAACGCTGGTGTGGTTGACATCGGAGATGGCAACGCCGTGACCTTCCGCGTTGAGTCCCACAACCACCCATCCTTCGTGGAACCTCACCAGGGTGCAGCGACCGGCGTCGGCGGTATCGTCCGCGACATTATGGCCATGGGCGCACGCCCCATCGCTGTGATGGACCAGCTGCGCTTTGGCGCCATTGACAACCCTGACACCCAGCGCGTTTTGCCTGGCGTTGTGGACGGCATTTCCCACTACGGTAACTGCCTTGGCCTGCCAAACATCGGCGGCGAGACCGTCTTTGATGATTCCTACGCTGGCAACCCACTGGTCAACGCACTCTGTGTGGGCACCCTGAAGGTAGAAGACCTCAAGCTGGCTTTTGCTTCCGGTACCGGCAACAAGGTCATGCTTTTTGGTTCCCGCACCGGCCTTGACGGCATCGGTGGTGTTTCTGTCCTGGGTTCTGCATCCTTCGAGGAAGGCGAGGAGCGCAAGCTTCCTGCCGTCCAGGTTGGTGACCCTTTTGCAGAAAAGGTTCTTATCGAATGCTGCCTCGAGCTGTACAAGGCTGGCGTAGTTGTTGGTATTCAGGACCTCGGTGGCGGCGGACTGGCTTGTGCCACCTCTGAGCTGGCAGCAGCTGGCGATGGCGGCATGCGCGTTAACCTGGACAATGTTCCACTGCGCGCAGAGAACATGTCTGCAGCTGAGATCCTTGCTTCTGAGTCCCAGGAGCGTATGTGCGCAGTTGTGACCCCAGAAAACGTTGATCGCTTCTTGGAGATCTGCGCTAAGTGGGATGTCACCTGTGCCGAAATCGGCGAAGTTACCAATGAAAAGGGCCGTTACCAGGTCTTCCACAATGGTGAGGTGGTTATCGACGCACCTGCAGACACCATCGACGAAGGCCCTGTTTACAACCGCCCAGTGATCCGCCCTGAAAACCAGGATGAGCTGCAGCTTGAAGCTGAAATTGCACATCCTGTTGAGGCAGCGGAAATCAAGGACGCATGGCTCAAGCTGGTTTCTTCCCCAGCACTGTGCTCCCGTGCGTTTATCACCGAGCAATACGACCGTTACGTGCGCGGCAACACCGTGCAGGCTAAGAACGCCAACGCTGGCGTTTTGCGTATCGACGAAGAGACCAACCGCGGTGTAGCAGTATCCGCCGATGCTTCCGGTCGTTACACCAAGCTGGAGCCAAATACCGGCGCTCGTCTGGCTTTGGCTGAGGCTTATCGTAACGTGGTATCCACCGGCGCTCGTCCGGTTGCTGTGACCAACTGCCTGAACTTCGGATCCCCTGAAAACCCAGGTGTGATGTGGCAGTTCAAGGAAGCAGTACACGGCCTTGCTGATGGCTCCAAGGAACTGGGTATTCCAGTCTCCGGCGGTAACGTCTCCTTCTACAACCAGACCGGTGAAGAGCCAATTCTGCCTACTCCTGTAGTTGGCGTGCTCGGCGTTTTGGACAATGTAGAAAACAGCATTGGCAATGTCCTTCCTGCAGAGGATCAGGATCTCTACCTACTGGGTGAAACCTTCGATGAATTCGGCGGCTCCATTTGGCAGCAGATCTCTGGCGCTGGCCTCAACGGCCTGCCACCACAGGTTGACCTGGCAAATGAGCAGCGTTTGGCAGAACTCTTTGTGGGTTCTGATCTCTTCACCGCTTCTCATGACCTTTCTGAAGGTGGCCTGGGCCAGACCCTGGCGGAGCTGGCAATCCACGCAAACAAGGGTCTTGAGGTTAACCTCGCAGATATCCACCCATCCTTGTTCACCGCGTTGTTTGCAGAATCCGCTTCCCGCATCGTGGTTGCCACCAACCGCGGCGCAGAATTGGAAGCACGTGCAGCCGAGCTGGGCATTCCATTCTTCAAGCTCGGTCGCAGCAATGACTCCGCAGTGATCACCGTTCAGGGTGCAGATGTTGCAGTGGAGGTGTCTGTTGCTGAGCTTCGCGAGGCTTGGACCAACACCTTGCCTGAGGCTTTTGGACACGCTGTGGGCGCAAACTCTGTTGTTCAGTAAAAGATCAGATTAAAGCGCCGTAGAATAAATCCGGGTACCGCATTAGCGGGCCCGGATTTCTTGTCTTTTAAAATATATTGGGAATGTATAAATAGCGGAAGGAGGAAGAGGGAAGTGGCACATAATCGGGAAAAACCACCAATCGACGAGCATAAAAACCCTGAAGAAGTGCAGCAAAAAGTCCGGAAGTCCCCGACCGGGCATTTTGATGAACCCCTTCGTGAGCTAAAAAAATATGTTCTTGATAGAGGCGAACGTCCAGTTACGCGCGGGTTATTCCATCTCATTGCAGCTTTTCTCAGTCTGATTTCAGGCGCGGTGCTGAGCACCTACGCCTGGATGGAATTGCCTTGGGTGCAAGCACTGGGGGTAACCGTCTACGCAGTAGCAATGCTAGGGCTATTTGCCGTCTCTGCGGCATATCATCGGGGTCCCTGGCGGCGAATGCGAACAGTGGCGTGGTGGAGACGCGCCGACCATTCCACAATTGCAGTATTCATCGCAGCAACTTATACACCCTTATGTCTGCTGGTTCTTAAGCCCAGCACCGCAGCATGGATGCTCTCAATCGCCTGGATTGGCGCCATCGCAAGCGTAATCATGAACATGGTGTGGATTAACCACCCACGTTGGCTCAGCGTGGTGGTCTACATGGCACTGGGATGGCTCATTGTTCCACTTATCCCAGAGCTGTGGGCAGGGGCCGGCCACACGGTGGTGTGGTTGCTCTTTATCGGTGGAATTGTTTATACCGCCGGAGCCTTGGTGTACGGATTCCGTTGGCCGGGCCGAAACGCCAGAATTTTGGGCTATCACGAACATTTCCACATTGCCACCATCGTGGCAGCAGTAATTCACTTAGTTGCAGTGTGGTTAGTGGTTGCCGGAGCTTAATTCACCAAGCTCCAGTACACACAGCAACGCCCCGTTAATTAACACCTCAGTGGCGTTAATTAACGGGGCTATTTTGAGCCCTGAGGCTTTTAGCCTCAAGCCTCAGTGGCGCGCTAAGCCTCTGTGCAAATTAATCGATCTGCATTGGCACATGGCGCGGGAACAGTGGCATAGGGGAGTATTCAGCACGCAGGTCGCGCAAAATATTGGCATGTTCTGCCAGCTGGATATCCTCTGCGGTACGAGGTTCAAACTGCGGTGCTGGCAAAGGATTGCCATCAACATCAATGGCAAGATAAGTCACAGTTGCGTGGATAGCGGTTTCTAGCTCTGCGCGGCCACGGTGCGGATCGCCAGCACGGACGTGAATAGACATCTGCATAGAGCGCTTATCAGTACGCATCATGCGGGCGTCAACCTCAATGAGATCGCCAATCTGAATAGGCTGATAAAAACGGATACCGCCAGCGTAAACCGCGACCGTTCGGCTAGACGCCCATTCCATGGTGCAGGCAGTTCCAGCCTCATCAATCCACTCCATGGCGGTACCACCATGAACCTTGCCACCCCAGTTAACATCGGTGGGCTTAGCCAAGAAGCGAGTAATCAAACGCGGAGCTTCAGAAGGGCCAGCGTAGGTCTGCTTCTCCATCTCGGTTTCAATGGCTTTACGCAGCAAAATACGAGACTCTGCAGACTCCAAGACACGCTGCTCTTCCTCATTCTTGGGCACAAAGGTAGGCACCGCCTGCGCACGGCCGGTGGCGGTATCCTTGGCCACGAAAATAACGAGGCAGTCGCAGGCGCGGGTATAACGGCCATCGCGTGGATCTGCTGAGAGCACTTCATTAACAATGTGCATGGAGGAACGACCAGTCATGGCCACGCGGGAACGAACTTCCACCATGTGGCCGGAAGGAATAGGCCTGGTGAAGTGGATATGACCCACGTAAGCAGTCACACAATATGTGCCAGACCATTGGGTGGCGCAGGCATATGCAGCCTTATCGATCCATTCCAATACACGACCGCCGCCAACGCCCTGGCTACCAGCCATCAAAACGTCGGTGGGGGCAGCCATAAAGCGGAGGGTGACCTCGGGCGAGCGAGTGGTATTTTCGGTGTGCGTCTCAGACATAGGGATACTTTAACGGTTCGTACTAGGGTAAGTGCTCATGAGGATTGATCCCGCGGAAACGCGAGCCGCAGTTCTTGCCGTGCAAGACTGGATTAAAGACCAAGAAAACACCGAAAAGCCAGGTAAAAAGCTGCTTGCCGACGCAACCCGGCTCAGCGTCCGACTGTTAGCTCAGGACGCGCCGGGGCACAGCGTCGAAGTGCGAGTACCCCCATTTGTGGCAGTCCAGTGTATCGACGGACCCCGCCATACTCGTGGCACCCCACCCAATGTTGTGGAAACTGATGCCCACACCTGGTTGTGCCTGGCAACAGGAGAAATAACCTTCGCAGAGGGCGTCGAAAGCGGCAAGATCAGCGCATCTGGCACCCGTGCCGGGGAGATCGCAGACTGGTTGCCCGTGGTGCCTTTTTAGGTTATGAGGTCCGTATTAGTTTCTGGGGAAGTGAAAGACTACGATTTGTGCATGTGGCACTAAATGATCAGCACACGCTTCCTGGTTCTATGGTAAACACCGATTATCCCTTGGATGATCACAACGAACAAGCTCCGCGTGAAGAATGCGGCGTGTTTGGTGTGTGGGCACCGGGCGAAGAAGTTGCAAAGCTAACCTATTTCGGACTTTTTGCTCTCCAGCACCGTGGCCAAGAGGCTGCCGGCATCGCTGTGGGCGATGGTGAACAAATTTTGGTCTTTAAAGACTTGGGCCTGGTGTCACAAGTTTTTGATGAACCAATTTTGGAATCACTCCGTGGCAATATTGCTATCGGACATACCCGTTACACCACCGCAGGTGGCAATACCTGGGAAAACGCCCAGCCCATGTTCCGCATGGCGCCGGATGGAACAGATATTGCCCTCGGCCATAACGGTAACCTTATTAACCATATTGAGCTGCGTGATCGAGCAACCGAACTCGGTTTGGTCGATCCGCTGAAAAAGCCCTCCGACACCGACGTGCTCACCGCACTGATGGCTAGTGGAGTCCGCGAAGGCCGTAGCCTTTTTGATTCAGCTAAAAGCTTGCTTCCAGAGGTGGAAGGCGCATATTGCCTAACCTTCACCGATGGACACACCCTTTATGCAGCTCGTGATCCTTTTGGCATTCGCCCACTGTCCATTGGCCGCCTGGCTAGTGGCTGGGTAGTTGCCTCCGAAACCTCTGCCTTGGACATCGTCGGTGCTTCCTTGGTGCGCGAGGTTGAACCTGGCGAACTGATCGCCATTGATGAATCTGGCCTCACTTCTACTCGTTTTGCTGACGTACAGCGCAAGGGCTGCGTCTTTGAATACGTTTACCTGGCTCGTCCAGACTCTGTAATCAAGGGCCGAAATGTCAACGAGGTACGCCTTGAGATCGGCCGCAAGCTGGCTCAGGAAGCCCCTGCAGTAGGCGATCTTGTGATCCCAACTCCAGAATCTGGCACCCCAGCTGCCGTGGGCTTTGCCCAGGCTTCGGGAATTCCTTTTGGCCAGGGCATGGTCAAAAATGCCTATGTTGGCCGTACTTTTATTCAGCCTTCTGATACTTTGCGCCAATTGGGTATTCGTCTCAAGCTCAATCCTTTGCGCGAAGTTATTGCCGGTAAGCGTCTGGTTGTTGTTGATGACTCCATCGTGCGTGGCAATACCCAGCGTGCAGTTATTCGCATGTTGCGTGAAGCAGGAGCTGCCGAAGTCCACGTCCGCATTGCCTCCCCACCTGTGAAGTGGCCTTGCTTCTACGGCATTGACTTTGCTACTCCAGGTGAGCTCATTGCTAACGCCGTAACAAGCGATAATGAGAAGGAAATGGTGGAAGCTGTACGTTCCGCTATCGGCGCCGATTCCCTCGGTTATGTCTCCATTGACAGTATGGTGGAGGCAACGGAACAGCCGGTCAATGAGCTGTGTCTAGCCTGCTTTGATGGCAAATACCCCATGGGATTGCCACAGGGCAATAGCAATGCTGATCTGGTGCGCAAAATGCAAGCAGCGCGCCAAGATAAGATCGTGAACTGAAAAACTTTTTAGTTCACGGACTTCCTTTGAAATTTATAATCCAAAACCCAAGCAGGAGAAGCGAAGAACACGATGAGTGATCACCAAGACACCACCGCCGAAGGCGTTTCATACGCAGCTGCCGGAGTCGATATTGAAGCCGGCGACCGCGCCGTCGAATTGTTCGCTCCTCTGGCCAAGCGTGCCACCCGCCCTGAGGTTCGAGGCAACCTCGGTGGCTTTGCAGGCCTTTTTGAGCTCGGAAAGTACAACAACCCTATCCTGGCCGCTGGCTCTGACGGCGTAGGAACCAAGCTTGTTATTGCCCAGATGATGGACAAGCATGACACCATCGGCATCGACCTCGTTGCCATGTGTGTGGATGACTTGGTGGTTACCGGTGCAGAACCACTCTTCCTGCAGGATTACATTGCTATCGGCAAGGTTGTTCCAGAGCACGTTGCCCAGATCGTCTCTGGCATCGCTGAAGGCTGCATCCAGGCTGGTTGTGCACTGCTCGGTGGCGAAACCGCAGAGCACCCAGGCGTAATGGAACCAGATCACTACGATGTTTCTGCAACTGCCGTGGGCGTTGTGGAAGCTGATGAGCTGCTCGGCCCTGACCGCGTCCGCGCTGGCGATGTGCTCATCGGCATGGCTTCCTCTGGCTTACATTCCAATGGCTACTCCCTAGCCCGCCACGTCCTCCTCGACATCGCTGGTTTGCCACTTGACGGACACATGGAAGAGCTGGGCCGCACCTTGGGTGAGGAACTGCTGGAGCCAACCCGCATTTACTCCAAGGACTGCTTGGCATTGATTGCTGAGTGCGAAGTTCACACCTTCTGCCACGTCACAGGTGGTGGACTTGCAGGCAACCTGGAGCGTGTCATCCCTGAAGGCCTGGTTGCTGAGATGTCTCGCGGCACCTGGACCCCAGGTCAGATCTTCCGCACCATTGCTTCCTTGGGCAAGGTTCCTCGTGAAGAGATGGAAAAGACCTTCAACATGGGTGTTGGCATGGTTGCCGTCGTTGCTGAAAAGGATCGCGATCGCGCCCTGGCAATGCTGACCGCCCGCCACATTGATTGCTGGGAGCTCGGCACCGTACGTAACGGTGAGGAAGGCGATCCCCGCGTTATCCTCAACGGCGAGCACGCTGGTTACTAAATAACCGCCCACCAAAAAGAAGAGCTGGTCCCCATAGGGGATCAGCTCTTTTTGCTATCTAATCCGCCAGCTAGCCCCTCGGGAAGAAGATCCACAAAGGTGCTAAAACTCGCCTCAATAGCCCATTACAGGCCTGTAGGGGGGGGGCGTCGAAACGCCAACGACGGCACACGGCTTGTCTCGGGCAAAGTCCGTGGAGTGCGGGAACACAGAGGGAAGTACTCCATAAACTTGTCCGGGAAAAACCATGTGCCGTCGTTGACGGTAGTAGTGAACGGGACATTGACCGTTAGAGAGGTGAAAAATACACCTTGAAACGGTCGCAAAGCCACCGGATGATGAGGTTAGGGTGCTTATCTAAGCCTGTGGTGAATGAACACCTGCAAAGGTGCACACTCAACAAAACTTAGAATCGCAAGATGATTAACTCAGTTTTTAGCGAGTGCCAAAGGCACGCTGTGAGTCATCGCCCTCGTCCCAGTCCGCATAGTCTGCGTACTGGTCCTCTTCATCAGGGGCATCGGAGTAGGAACGCCGGGGAGACTGGTTGGCCAGCTCCCGCTGCAGTGAATCGAGATCCATGTCTGGAGAGCTGTACTTCAACTGGCGAGCAACTTTGGTCTGTTTTGCCTTCGCGCGACCGCGACCCATTGCCTGACCCCCTTGGAGTGAGCGGGCCAATCCTGGGAATTCGGATGGCCCATGGGCTTTTCAAGATGTTTTGACTGTATTCCTGATAGACACAATAGCCTGTTCTGCCGAAAATTTCCGCAACGTGGGTCTGACCTGCGCAAAGAGAAAGCAAAATCGCCAAAGTAGACGACTTTGATCACAATAAAAAGTCGCCTCTTTGGAGGGGTTTAAAGCTGCAAAAAATTACAGCTGCAATTTAGCTAACTTAGTTCTTTGCCTTTGAAACGGTTAACTGCCAAACGTCCAGGCGCAACGCCATCGTCCTTGGGGAGCAGATCGCGGTCAACATTGACTGCAACCTCGTTAATGTGCAGCTCACCATCAAGCGCACTGCGCTTTACCAGGCCAAGAGCAATGGGGCCATAGTCGGCATCATGCACCACGGTGCCTAGACGGCCAACCGTGCGGGCACCCGCCTTGATCTCTGCTCCAGGCACTGGGTCCTGCGGCGCTGAGCCGTCGAGATGCAAAAGCACCAGCAAACGGGGTGAGCGGCCAAGGTTGTCCACCCGGGCCACCGTCTCCTGGCCGCGATAGCAGCCCTTGTGCAGGTGCACTGCGCCGAAGTGTTCCTCGGTGCCAATCCAGTGTGGAATCTCATGCGGGATGGTCTTATCGTCCAAATCGACGCCCAGCTCAGGATCCTGAGCTTTAACCCGCTCGGCCGTGTAGGCCATGAGTCCAGCCAGGCGTGCACCAGCGTCTAATAGCTTGTCGACGCCCGCTTGGAGGGAGTTGCGCGGAATGCCTAGGTCAATGCGGGTTGGTCCATTCCAATCAACCTGGCGCTTGAAGACATGCTCAGGCAAGGGGATTTCCTTGCCTAGGAGGGTGATTATGGCGATATCGGCTTCACTAACAGTGACATCCGACCAAAAGATCATCTTTTGCAGGTATGCCAGTAGGGAATCGAATTCAGCTGCCGAGGTGTCAAGGTAAAACACCTTGTCAACGACAGTGATCATCATGGTGTGTTGGATACGGCCCTGGGCATCTAGGTCAAGTGCACCTGCACTAAAACCATCTGCGACGGTATCAACTTTTTGGGACAAAATATTATTGAGGAACGCTGGGGCATCAGGTCCGTCGACTTTAATCACCTTGCGATTGGAACGGTCAACAAGACCTGTTCCGGTTTCGAAGATGCGTTGCTCGACGAGAGGGGAACCGTAATGCCACGCGACGCCTTCAGTACCCGCTTGAGCAGCGGCGTCCTGAGCTTCTGCAGCTCCATCCCGCGTTAGCAGGGGAGAGATGTAGCGCTGAGGAACCTGAGTGGTGTCGTTCGCGACCTCGGAGAGTTCGTTAGCCACAAAGGTAATGATACGCACAAAACGTGGGGAAGGGTTATTTCACATTTGGGCCAGGTGGTTAGAACCAGCGAGCGGAAACTCAAGAAGGGGGGCATAATCAGGGGTTATGGCGTTTGAACCCGATGTTAAGCCCGTACCAGCTCCAGTCATCATGATTGTTGAGCCTTATGGTGGATCAATCCGACAGCAAAACCCCAACCTACCAATGGTCTTTTGGGATGATGCTGCACTGACCCGCGGTGACGGCGTTTTTGAAACTCTTCTCATTCGAGAGGGACGTATTTGCAACCTGGAACGCCATGGGGCGCGTTTTAAAGCATCGGCAGCGTTGCTGGGGCTACCAGAGCCAGACTTAGCGCACTGGGAGAAAGCAACCCGGATGGCGATGGAAACCTGGTACGCCCATCCTCATGCCACTGAGGCGTCGTGTACGTGGACTCTTAGCCGCGGTCGCTCTTCTACCGGCCTGGCCTCAGGTTGGCTCGTACTGCAGCCCATTTCCGCAGATAAGATCCTGCAGCGGGGACAAGGTGTCTCGGTCATGACCAGCTCACGCGGTTATACCGTAGAAGACCATTTGCCTGGGATTGATGTGGTGACAGGTGAGACTAAGGGCAAAATCCCAAAGAACCCTGCACCGTGGTTGACAGTGGGCGCAAAAACCTTGTCCTATGCAGCAAATATGGCAGCCCTGCGCTACGCCCACGCCAACGGTTTTGATGATGTTATTTTCACCGATGGCGACCGCATTCTTGAGGGAGCAACCTCTACTGTGGTGAGTTTTAAGGGCGACAAACTAAGAACTCCCACCCCAGGTGGCGATATTTTGCCGGGCACCACCCAGGCAGCACTTTTTGAATACGCCACTTCAAAGGGCTGGCGCTGCAAGGCTAGGGAGTTGAGCCTGGATCACCTTTACGGCGCCGATAGCGTGTGGCTGGTGTCCTCGGTGCGCATTGCGGCGCGGGTAACCAAACTAGATGGCAATAAGCTGCCCAAGCCCAACAATGAAAAAGAAATAAGGGCCTTGATTAACAAGGCCCTTGGATAAAACCGCTTAAAGCAGCGTGAAGAACTAGCCGATTACGCGCTGCAGCTGTGCAGACATGCGTGGCTTGAGTTCATCGCCAACGAGGCGCTCATCAACCCAGCCCAGCTCATTGGTAGGAAGCAAGCCATAAAGGCGCTTTCCTGGTCCCAGGGTGGTAGGTCCGGTTGCGGTCACCATGGTGGAGGCGGACTCTAGCTCCCATGCTCGCTCATTAAGTGGCTGGCCGTAGAAGATTTCTACAACGCCACTTGCGTGGGTGCTGATGAACTCAATTTCATCCTTGAGGTTAATGCGCCAGAAGCCGGACTCGCGGTGATCAACACCGACGGTCTCACCTTCCTCGTTGATCTTCCACATACGGGATTCATAGGTGAGGTAGTTTTCGCCATCGTGGGCGAAGGTAATCTGCTGGCCAAAGGCGTACTGACCTTCTTCGGCGGTGTCAGCCTGGCCCTCGCCACGCCAAACGCCCACCAAAGGAAGCAGCGCTAGCAGGCCATCGTGCAGGTTGGGACCTTCGCGGAGGTTTGCGGTGTCATCTGGGATGGGAAGATCGCCCAGACCTGGGATGTTGCGGTGGGCAGTGCTCTTGGACTGCTCCGCAGCGAGGTTGACGGCGTCAGAGCCGCTGATGGTTGCAGAATCGGAGAGGGAAGGACCATCTGCTCCTGAACCGGGGACTATTGGATTATTAACAGAATCTTTTTCGCTCATGACATCCAAGACTAGCGTTTAGCCACTAAGCTTAGGCAACGTGCATGTTCTATTGATCGCGAACCCGGAGTCGACAAGCCAGACTGAAGAACTTTTCCGTCGGGTCATTCCACAACTCATGGAGATTCCTGATCTTCGCCTCGAAGCAAGGTTTACGCACTACGCAGGCCATGCCGAGGAAATGGTGCAAGGAATGACACGGCAGGATTTTGACATTATTGTCCCCGCCGGCGGTGACGGCACGGTCAATGAAGTGATAAATGGATTACTTGGACCCGCAGATGGTGATGTTCGCCCACATGGCGAATTACCGGCCATTGCGGTGCTGCCAACGGGTTCTGCCAACGTCTTTGCCCGTGCGCTTGGATACCCTGCTGATAACTATGCCGCTGCTCAAATGTTGGTGGATTTGATTCGTGAACAAAGCACCCGCACCATCACCTTGGGCACCTGGCAGGGTGATGAAGAACAAAAGCGCTGGTTTGCGGTTAATGCCGGCTTTGGCATTGATGCTGAGGTTATTGCGCGCGTGGAGCGGGCCCGTTCTCGGGGTTTCGCGGCCTCGCCCCTGTTGTATTTGCAGGTGAGTGTGCGCGCCTGGATGAAGGCGCAGGTAAAAGCACCGCGTATTTCAGTGCAGGCCACCAGCACTGATGGTGAAAAGATGAGCCATCAAGATATCCCCATGATGTTGGCTTCCAATACCAATCCCTGGACTTTCCTCGGTCCTTTGCCAGTGGTGACCAATCCAGGCAACTCTTTTGATTCTGGTCTGGGGCTTTTTGGATTGAGTGGACTGCGTGGTTTTGGCGGCGTGGCAGCAATGATGCACCTTATTGGTGTCGGCCATGGGCGTGGCATCGAAAAGCTCATCGCCAAGCGCACCATTATTTTTGATGACGCTGAGGAAGTTATTTTGGAATGTCGCAGCGGGCAGCGCTTCCAAGTTGATGGCGAATATGAGGGCAAGCCCACCCGAGTGGTGCTTGAATCCATCCCAGATGTGGTGCGAGTTTTTGCACCACAGGAAAATCCCTTGCCCCCAACCATGAGTTGGATTCGCCACGCAGCAAAGTATGCCCGCGATTTTGTGCGGGTGCGGGCGGTTTAATCACCACCCGGAAACTAAGAGGTGCTCGAATCTGCCTCAGGGGCGGCGAGCGGGGAGAGCTCGCGGGTGGTGAGGGTGACATTGCGGGCTTCAGATTGGAAGTGGATGGAACCGCCAGAAAGATAGACAGCCATCGCACGATCCGCCAGCGGCAGCTGGCGGGTGTCCACCCGCCAAGTAAAAGCACTGCTGACATCGTCGAGGTTGAGGCCAGGGGCAGCGTCGATAAGCTCAATGGGCGTCATTCGGAATTCCGAGCCCACTAGGCGCAAGGTCACCAATACGCTGACCGGATCGGATTGGCCTGGGGGAGTGCCGGTGAGGAGTGCTTCGGAGGCCAGACCGCCGGCGGGGGAAATGTCATTTGGGTGTGAAATATCTAGGTCGGTGATATCCAATTGGGCGCCGATTGCGACACCATCCATGCGTAAATTACGAGTAAAAAGCTCAGCGGTGGTGCCTTCGAGATTTCCAGAAAGAATCTGTTCGGGGGTTACCTTAACTTTTTCCACCACGGTGCTGGCGTTGACCATACCGACACCGGGTACTTCAACATCGAGCATATCGATGCTTACTGTTGCCAATTCACCGGTGAAAAATGATGTGGAATAGATGGAACTACCTGCGAAAACGCGGGGGTTATTGTCCAAATCTGCAGAATCTGCGACGGCAGTGGAGATATTGTTTTCGGCGCGGGCTGCGATGGCGGAATCGGCAACCCAGAATGTTGCTCCAGCAATAGCGCACACACCTAAAGATGCTGCTGCGATGTTCAAGGCCTGAGATCTGGATTTTTGCACACCTATATCTTTACCGCACTTGGCTGCAAGAACATGAAGTTTGGGGCTACCCTGGGGCCATGAACTCTACTGAAGCTATAAAACAAACCCACATTGCTCTTGATCGCGATCTCCGTGAACAGGCACTTCTCCTACTTCGCGAGGTCAGCGCCGTGGATGGAGTTGATGCTTTATCTGAGCAATTTGTGCGCGGTTTGGCTGAACCTGGTCTGGGCCATACTCACTTTATTGTCACCATTGGTGGGAAATTGGTCGGCCTTGCGGCCTCCGACGGCGCCACCACAGAACTAGCAGTACACCCGGCGCAACGCCGGCAGGGGGTCGGTAAAGCGCTTATCGACGCAACCCCCACCGAAAGCGTTTGGGCTCATGGAAATACTGATGCGGCACAAGCATTAGCTGCAACCCTGCGCATGAAAAAGACCCGCGAGCTGCTGGTAATGGAGATTTCTGGTGCAGCTTTAGGAGAAGCTGCAAACTATTCCGATCCCGCAGGATTTAGCCATAGTTCCTTGGCCAATGCGCCCATTGCACGTGCCGCTGCAGAAGAAAAGTGGCTGCAGGCCAATAATGAAGCCTTTGATTGGCATCCAGAACAAGGTGGCTGGGATATTCACCGCCTGCACCGCGCGCAAAAAGCACAGTGGTACCGCGACGAAGATGTGCTATTCCTCTGGCAGGGCGAGGAATTGGCGGGATTCCACTGGGTGAAACAGCACTCCGCTGACCTTCAAGAAATTTATGTAGTGGGTCTTGCTGCTGCATTCCGTGGCCAAGGATTGGGCGATCCGCTGGTGCGTTTGGGCTTGCATCATATGAAAAATCAAGGGGCGCAGCGGATCATTTTGTATGTGGAAGCTGATAATGCACCAGCTTTTGCTGCTTATGAAAAACTCGGTTTTAGTGTTGCCGAGCGCCATGTGGTCTATGAAAAGTAGTTCTGAGGGAGGGCTGCCGGCGCAATTTTTAGGGGAAAAGCCTGTGGAAACTTGAAGAAATATATAAGTATAGATGAAATATTATAGGAGTGACTTAAATTGTAACCATGAGTGATGAAAGTCTCTTGCTAATGAAAATGAGAGTAGGTGGGGGATTAAGTTCTTGAAACGCTTTCCCAGAGTTCACATATTGTTAACCAATTCTGCCTTAGTTAGTCATTTCCGGGGCTTAGGTTTTCATGAGTGAGCAACCCGAGGGTTTTAACCAGCCCCTCAAGAACTTGGAGTTGCTCTGACGATGTCTACAATTACACCGGAAAGGCTTCCCCCGTGAACCTCACTCTTAAGCGCTCTATCGCCCTCGTGGGCGCAGTAACCGCAGGCTCCTTCGCACTTGTTGCTTGCTCTGACTCCTCCGAGTCTGACTCCGCTACTTCTTCTTCCGCTTCCTCCGAGGGTGGCACTGACGCCGCAGCTATTGAGGGACTTTCCGGCACCACCGGCCAGCTCGTAGCAGAAGGTGCTTCCTCCCAGCAGTCCGCAATGGACTACTTCGGTATCAAGTACTCCGAGGCTGTCGAAGGTGCTTCCCTGGCTTACACCGCTTCCGGTTCCGGTTCCGGACGCACCAACTTCGCTGCAGGTCAGGTTGCCTTCGGTGGCTCTGACTCCGCAATGAAGGATGACCAGGCTGCAGAAGCTGCACAGCGTTGCGGTGGCAACGAAGCATGGCACCTGCCTTTCGTTATCGGCCCAGTTGCTGTTGCTTACAACGTTCCTGGCGTTGAGTCCATCAACCTGGACATCGAGACCGTCGCCAAGATCTTCAAGGGCGAAATCACCAAGTGGAACGACGAAGCAATCGCTGCTCAGAACGAGGGCACCGAGCTTCCTGATCTCGACATCTCCGTTCTGTACCGCTCTGAAGAGTCCGGCACCTCCGACAACTTCCAGAAGTTCCTCGGCGCTGCTACCGACATCTGGGAGACCGAAGGCCAGTCCTTCCCAACCGCTGTTGGTTCAGGCGCACAGGGCTCCAACGGTGTAGCTTCTGAGGCTGCAGCTATCGAGGGTGGCATCACCTACGTTGAGGCTGGCTTCGCAAACCAGGCTGGCCTGGGCATTGCAAACCTTGACTTCGGTTCCGGCCCAGTTGAGCTCAACGCTGAGTCCGTCGGAGTTGCTCTGGACGCACTGACCTTCAAGACCGAAGGCCACAACATGGTTGTTGACACCGACGCTCTGTTCGCAATGAACGAAGCTGGCGCTTACCCATTGGTTCTGACCACCTACGAAATCGTCTGCTCCGCAGGTTATGACGAGACCACCCGCGACCAGGTCAAGGACTTCCTGACCGTTGCGCTTAACTCCCAGGATGATCAGCTGGCAGCTCTTGGTTACATCCCAGTAACCGGCGCTCACTACGATCGCCTCGTTGCAGCTGTTGAAGCAATTCAGTAAAAACGCTGCTCTCACGATCTCCTAGAGATTGTGAATCGTGACCTCGGGCGCCCTCTCCCAGCAATTTGGGGGAGGGCGCCTATGGTCTCCCGAAATGCTTTTGAAACAACACGCCAGTTAAGGAATCAACCACTAATGGCCAGTAATGAGTCAGTAACGGAGAAGCAAGACTTGGATGCGTCCAAAGTCGAGGCACACATTGTGCCTAATAATGCTCATTCCGCACAGACCAAGCCTTCCAGGAAAATCGTCGCAGAAGGTGGCGGCAGCGTAAAGCGCCCCGGCGACCGTATTTTCGAGTTCCTGTCCACTGCCTCCGCAGCTATCATTTCCGTCATTATTGTGGCTATTGCTGCCTTCCTTATCTGGCGTGCAATCCCCGCTTTGATGCGGAACGCTGAAGGTATTGGCGGATTCTTCACCTATTCCGATGCGTGGGATACCCGCGACGTTGAGGCAATGTACTTCGGTATTCCAAACCTCCTCGCGGCAACCTTGTTGGTCTCAGTCATCGCACTGCTGATCGCCATGCCAATTGCGCTCGGCATCGCAATCTTCCTTTCCAACTACTCTCCAAAGCGCCTGGTTAAGCCACTTGGCTACATGGTGGACATGCTTGCTGCAGTTCCTTCCATTGTCTACGGCCTCTGGGGCTGGCAGGTGCTCGGACCAGCACTGTCCGGTTTCTACGAGTGGGTCAACGGCTGGGGCGGCGGATTCTTCCTTTTTGCCACCTACGCAAACTCCCCATCTTTTGCTACCGGCCGTAACATCCTCACCGGTGGCATCGTGCTCGCAGTGATGATTCTGCCAGTTATCGCAGCTACTGCCCGCGAAGTTTTCGTTCAGACCCCTAAGGGCCAGGTCGAGGCTGCACTTGCTCTTGGTGCAACCCGCTGGGAAGTTGTACGCCTGACCGTGCTGCCTTTCGGTCTCTCAGGTTATGTTTCCGGTGCCATGCTTGGTCTGGGCCGTGCACTTGGTGAGACCATGGCGCTTTACATGGTGGTTTCCCCATCCTCTGCATTCCGCTTCTCAATTTTCGACGGCGGTACCACCTTTGCAACTGCCATCGCGAACGCTGCACCTGAGTTCAACGACAATACCCGTGCAGGTGCTTATATCGCAGCCGGCCTGGTGCTGTTCGCCCTCACCTTTATCGTCAACGCTGGCGCTCGCGCCATAGTTAACCGCGGAAAGTAGAAGGGGCTAAAAACATGACTAACAACGTTGCCACTCCGCGCATGGATGAGCCATTGAAGAAGAGCTCTGCCTTCACTGACATCAACTCCAGCCGTAAAACCGTAAATACTTTTGCTACCGTCATCATTTACTTGGCGATGGCTTTGGCTGCAGTTCCACTCGTATGGGTGCTGTGGACTGTAATAGCTAAGGGGCTTTCCCCGATTCTTACCGCTGAATGGTGGACCACCTCTCAGAGTGGCGTCATGCTGATGCTGCCAGGCGGCGGCGCTGCCCACGCCATGATCGGTACCTTCATGCAGGCACTGATTACCTCTATCATCTCCATCCCAATCGGTATCTTCACCGCTATCTACCTGGTGGAGTACTCCAACGGTAACCGCTTGGGCCGTATCACCACCTTCATGGTTGACATCCTTACCGGTGTTCCTTCCATCGTTGCCGCTTTGTTCGTCTACTCCATGTGGATTGTGCTCTTTGGCTTCGAACGTTCCGGATTCGCAGTGGCTTTGTCACTGGTTATTCTCATGGTTCCGGTTATCATCCGAAACACTGAAGAAATGCTGCGCGTGGTTCCTCAGGATCTGCGTGAAGCTTCCTACGCACTGGGTGTTCCAAAGTGGAAGACCATCGCCAAGATCGTGCTTCCTACCGCCCTGTCCGGCATTGTCACCGGCGTCATGCTGGCAGTTGCTCGTGTGATGGGTGAGTCCGCACCAGTTCTGGTCTTGGTTGGTTCCTCCCAGGCCATCAACTGGAACCCCTTCTCCGGACCACAGGCTTCCTTGCCACTGATGATGCTCGATATGTACAAGGCTGGTACTGCCCCAGCAACGCTGGACAAGCTGTGGGGCGCAGCACTGACCCTGGTGATCATCATCGCGGTTCTTAACATCGGTGCGCGCATCATTTCTGCCAAGTTCTCAGTCAAGCAATAATTCACACCTCTTTTAAGAAAACAACAGGAGAATCCACAGCGATGTCGAAGCTCAAGCTCAATGATGTCAACATCTACTACGGTGATTTCCACGCCGTTCAGAATGTTTCCCTCGAAGTACCTGCACGTTCTGTCACCGCGTTCATCGGACCTTCCGGTTGCGGTAAGTCCACCGTTCTGCGCTCCATCAACCGCATGCACGAAGTAACCCCAGGCGCATACGTCAAGGGCGACATCCTGCTCGACGGCGAGAACATCTACGGCTCCAAGGTTGATCCAGTAGCCGTTCGTAACACCATCGGCATGGTTTTCCAGAAGGCTAACCCATTCCCAACCATGTCCATCGAGGACAACGTGGTTGCAGGTCTGCGCCTCTCCGGTGAGAAGAACAAGAAGAAGCTCAAGGAAGTTGCTGAGAAGTCCCTCCGTGGCGCAAACCTCTGGGAAGAGGTTAAGGACCGTCTGGACAAGCCAGGTGGAGGCCTCTCCGGTGGTCAGCAGCAGCGTCTGTGCATCGCTCGCGCAATTGCCGTCGAGCCAGAAGTTCTGCTCATGGACGAGCCTTGCTCCGCTCTTGACCCAATCTCAACTCTGGCTGTGGAGGACCTCATCCACGAGCTCAAGGAAGAGTTCACCATCGTGATCGTGACCCACAACATGCAGCAGGCTGCGCGTGTGTCTGATCAGACCGCGTTCTACTCCCTGGAGGCAACCGGTAAGCCAGGTCGTCTGGTTGAAATCGGACCTACCAAGAAGATCTTCGAGAACCCAGATCAGAAGGAAACCGAAGATTACATCTCCGGCCGCTTCGGATAAATCTTAAAACCAAAAACCGCCGCCCCAGCACTTACGCTGGGGTGGCGGTTTTCTGCTACCTGGGGCGCGTCGAAAAGTGCTTTTCGACGCCTGTTAGTTGTCTTTGGAACTATTGCGGAATTGGCGCTCCAGCTCCGCCCAGCGCTTCTCCACGTCTTCCTCAATGCGCTCATGTTCGCGTTTGCGCAGGTATTCCTCCGGCTGCAGGCCTGTAGCGAGGTAAACGATGCGGGCAGCCACATTCACCGTGTGATCGGCATAGCGCTCATAGAAGCGTGAGAGCAGCGCTAAATCCACGGCTGCGCGGGTGCCATGAGGCCAGGGGCGCGTGGTGAGGGTTCGCATGATGTGAACGTGGAGATCGTCCACGGCGTCATCGTTGGTGGTCATGTCTAGGGCGACGTCAGGATTAGGATCGATGAGGATCTGCCTAATGCTATCGGTCATTTCACAGACCAAGCGAGCCATCTCCTTGATAAAACCTTGCATCTCAGGAGGAACCACTGGATCCGGATAACGACGGCGCACGGAATTGGCGATGTGAATAGCGAGCGCACCCATGCGGGTGAAATCCTCAACAATATAGATGGAGGACACCACTTGGCGCAGGTCGCGGGCGACAGGGGTTTCCAGCGCCAAAAGGCCAACTGCTTGGGATTCGCAGCGAATGCGAACCTCTTCAAGCTGGTCAGCGTTTGAGAGCGCGCTTTCCGCGGAAGCTAGAGAGGTGCGCAAAAGTGCATCTGTTGCCTTGGTCAGGCAGTCTTTAGTTACATCGCACAAGATGATGAGGTCATGTGCAAATTCGTCCAATTGCTGTCTATATGCAGTGCGCATGGATTTCACTATATGCCTACTAAGGGCGGAGTGCTGGGCAAGACGCACCACTGTAGTGGATTTACCTAATAATGGGGTTAATCCCATTATTGGCTTTAACCCCCTGAATTCATCATTTCTGCACCTTCTGGCACGGTTGCATCCTCGGGATCATCAAGCCAACCATCGGGAAGTGCTACCTTGGCAGGTGCTCCTTGACGGCCGCGTGCGCCCTCTGCATCAACTGCAAGGGCCTCAGAATCAGCCCAAGGCGCAAGAAGATCCTCGAGCTCCTGGTAGGTGGATACGCGGGCCAGGGCGGAACGGAAATCACCACCGACTGGGAAACCGCGTAGGTACCAACTCATATGTTTGCGCAGATCGCGGATGCCTTTGTTTTCACCATCATGCTGAATTAGGAGTTCAGCGTGACGTAGAATAATGCGAGTGACCTCACCAAAAGTAGGTTCAGCGGGGATCTCTTCACCGCGGACAGCAGCAGAAAGCTCCGCAAAAAGCCAGGGGCGGCCGAGGCAACCACGGCCCACCACCACGCCATCGCAGCCGGTTTGTTCCATCATGCGGGTGGCATCAGCTGCTGCAAAGATATCGCCATTGCCTAATACGGGAATGCCGGTATCCGCGAGATGCTCTTTAAGACGAGTGATCTCATCCCAATTTGCCTCGCCGGAGTAGCGCTGCGCAGCAGTACGCGCATGCAGGGCCACCGACTTTGCACCGGCATCCACCGCAATACGGCCGGCATCAAGGTGTGTATGGTGCTCATCGTCAATGCCCACACGGAACTTCACCGTAACGGGAATATCAGTGCCTTCAGTGGCCTTAACCGCTGCCGAGACAATGTTTTCAAAAAGGCGGCGCTTATAAGGGATTGCCGATCCGCCACCGCGACGGGTGACCTTGGGGACGGGGCAGCCGAAGTTCATATCAATATGATCAGCCAGGTTCTCCTCGACGATCATGCGCGCTGCTTCATAGGTGTACTTTGGATCCACCGTATAAAGCTGCAAGCTGCGCGGATTCTCATCCGGCGCGAAGGTGGTCATGTGCATGGTCTTTTCATTGCGCTCAACAAGTGCGCGTGCCGTTACCATTTCACAGACATAAAGCCCAGAAATCGTGCCCGTACGCTGAATTTCCTGTTCCCGGCACAGGGTGCGGAAAGCAACGTTGGTGACCCCGGCCATGGGGGCCAGGATCACGGGGGAGGAGAGGTCAAAGGGGCCGATCTTTAGAGTCACTTATCTATTGTCTCTCTCTTAGTGTTAAAGGCAAAATGCCAGCAGGGGATTTGTGAAGGATTCGGCCAAAAATCGATAAATCAATTCCGGTCACCTCTGCCTACAGGCTGCGGATTGCCTATGGGGTGCCCCTAAAATAGCCCTCTAACAGGTGAATTCGGGCATTTGAAGGCGTAATGGTTTATTCTGGTGACACAACATATTAAAAGTGGGGTACATCATAAGTCCCTCTACGTCGTGACGTGGCCGTATTTTTCCACCGATTAATACCAAGCTTGCACTACCGAGGGTTGATGGGTTCCACAGAAACTTAAACGTTGACTTTTGCTGCTTTCGCGCGCCTAGTTTAGGTGGGCGATCGACTAGCTGCATAGAAGTTGACTACCTGAGGAGGTAAGAAATGTCTGATCGCATTGCTTCGGAGAAGCTGCGCTCCAAGATCATGTCCGCTGAAGAGGCTGCACAGTTTGTCAACGCTGGTGACAAGGTGGGCATGTCTGGCTTTACCGGCGCTGGCTATCCAAAGGCTTTGCCAACCGCTATTGCCAACCGTGCCAAGGAAGCTCACGCTGCTGGCAATGATTATGCAATTGATATGTTTACCGGTGCTTCCACTGCTCCTGACTGTGATGGCGTTTTGGCAGAAGCCGATGCTGTTCGCTGGCGTATGCCTTATGCCTCTGATCCAATCATGCGTACCAAGATCAATGAAGGAAAGATGGGATACTCCGATATCCACCTTTCCCACTCTGGCCAGCAGGTTGAAGAAGGCTTCTTTGGCAAGCTCAACGTAGCCATCATTGAGGCAACCCGCATCACCGAAGAGGGCTACATCATCCCTTCCTCCTCTGTTGGTAACAACGTGGAATACCTCAATGCTGCTGAAAAGATCATCATCGAGGTTAACTCCTGGCAGTCCGCTGATCTTGAGGGCATGCACGACATCTGGTCTGTACCAGCTTTGCCAAACCGCGTAGCTGTGCCAATCAACAAGGCTGGCGACCGCATTGGTAAGACCTACATTGAATTCGACACCGACAAGGTTGTCGCCGTTGTAGAGACCAACACCCCAGACCGCAACGCTCCATTCAAGCCAGTCGACGAGGTTTCCCAGAAGATCGCTGGCAACTTCCTTGACTTCCTCGAAGGTGAAGTTGCAGCTGGCCGCCTTTCCTACGACGGCTACGTCATGCAGTCCGGCGTGGGCAATGTTCCTAACGCTGTGATGGCTGGCCTGTTGGAGTCCAAGTTCGAAAACATCCAGGCCTACACCGAGGTTATCCAGGACGGCATGGTCGACCTGATCGACGCCGGCAAGATGACCGTTGCTTCTGCAACCTCCTTCTCCCTGTCTCCTGAGTACGCAGAGAAGATGAACAACGACGCAAAGCGCTACCGTGAGTCCATCATTCTGCGCCCACAGCAGATCTCTAACCACCCAGAGGTTATCCGTCGTGTCGGCCTGATCGCCACCAACGGCCTCATTGAAGCTGATATCTACGGCAACGTTAACTCCACTAACGTTTCCGGCTCCCGTGTGATGAACGGAATCGGTGGCTCCGGCGACTTCACCCGCAACGGCTACATCTCCAGCTTCATCACCCCATCCGTAGCAAAGGGCGGCGCAATTTCTGCCATCGTTCCTTTCGCTTCCCACATTGACCACACCGAGCACGACGTTATGGTCGTTATCTCTGAGTATGGTTATGCGGATCTGCGTGGTCTTGCTCCACGTGAGCGTGTTGCCAAGATGATTGGCCTGGCACACCCTGATTACCGTCCGCTGCTCGAGGAATACTATGAGCGCGCAACCTCCGGCGACAACAAGTTCATGCAGACCCCTCATGACCTTGCAACCGCCTTTGATTTCCACATCAACCTCGCGAAGACCGGCTCGATGAAGGGCTAGTTCTCGCTTGACTAAAGACCACCAAACTGCCAGTGAGCAGTGCGGTGGTTTTTTCATACCTGCAGCTAGGAGCCTTGGTTGAATGAAACAGGGGGTCGATTTTTAAGCACAACATAGATGTACTAATATTGTCTGAGTTGGGCCTATAGCTCAGTTGGTAGAGCTACGGACTTTTAATCCGCAGGTCTTGGGTTCGAGTCCCAATGGGCCCACAATTACCCCCGCTTTTCCTAGTGAAGAGCGGGGGTTTTCTTATGCCTAAGGACGGTCTTAAGTTCAGCGGGTCAGGGTAGGGTGGCTTCTGGGGGTCGGGTAAGTATCGGGTTGGTTTGACTGGAATTAGCTACGGGTTCTCGATGCAGAGGCAGTCAACAGGCTCCGCACTTGATATTGCTTCAATAATCAGGCGGAGGCCTAACTTGAGACGTTCTTTCGAGGTGGCTTGTTAAAGGCCAGCTGCTAGTAAATAAAAGTCCGTTATTGGTTAACCACCTAAAGATGCCAAGAAGAGTTTGGTCCTTGGGCGTGAAGGCACATGGAGGGCTTAGTTAGTCCGTTCATTCAATTTGCGCAGTGGGCTTTTGAGGACTGCATGCGAAAAGGTGGAGAGACATTCCTTGAATGCCTCTAGAGCCTCTTTTGCTCTTCGGAGGGGTTGGAATGAGGGCGCATCAAAGCCAAGGTTTTGGGACTAGCTATTTCAAAAATTGAAGCTTGTGAGTTGTCCGGCTTTAAGGGGCAAATTTAATAGGCTCTGCTACGAATGCAGTTTAAAGCGCCTCTCATGTAGGACCACTGGCACGTTTCTGAAGCTTAGGAAGCTGCTGAGGTTAGTGGCAATTGATTGAGTTTAGACGTCGAAGAAATTCTGCATAAATTTTATAACTCCGAATATTATGTAACTGGCTAAATCTAATTTCAGAGATGTGGAAACGGCGGATTTTGGGGGAAAGTTTGAACTTAAATGCCCTTACGTGCCCCTCGGGTTAGGTCCCTATCATTTTTTACTCTAATTACAGGGGGTTGAGAATAGGGTGTGGGGAACGGTGCTATTTCCGAATTTGTTTGTACTTCCAGTCACATTTCTTAAAACTTGTAATAAATTTGCAAGATTTATACTAGGTATTATCAAAGGTTTTCTTAGAAAGTATTAAGAATTTCGGGGGTGACATTTTGTGTCCATATCAATAATCTTTTATGTATTTAAGTAATGGGGCCTGTGCTGGGATTTTATTCCTCATTTCTATGTATATATCTCACTGCGCAGGTATGTGGAAAGTTAACAAATTTCTTACTTTAGGGTGCTGAACAGTAGAAATAGCGATACTCGAAAAATGTTATCGAAGGGGTTGGTGGGTTTAAATCGGCCTCTATGGGCAAATTCAAGGTATATTTATTTTGTTTCCCAGAGTTTTTCAGGTCATGGAGTATAAGGTGCGGGGGTGCCTTTTATGGGGGTGGAACGATAGGGGGAAACCTTAAATAGAGCTTCATAGTTTTCATGACAAAAGAGAGATTTCTGCCAAAAAGCTGTCTTGGCAATGTCATTTCCGTGGTGTTAGTGTGCATAGAACTTAATTTCTAGCAATCTTGATATCTGAAAAGGGGTGGCCGTGACACAGCGTGGAACCGGATTTCTCAGCCGAGGTCGAATATTTTTGACCATCGGTTTGGTGGTTCTACTTGTTGGCATGACTACTTTTTCTGCTGGCGCAGCGCCAGTTGCCCAGACCTTTGATCAAACCTTGCAAGAAAGCCGGGAAATGGCGCCAGCAGAGGTAGCTGATACGCCAGAACTGGATTCAGCAGTGGAGGGCGAAAATCAGGTGCCGCAGGTGGAGACTTCGCCTGATGAAATGGTGGCTACAACTGAGCTCGAATCAGGTGTTGCAGAACCAGCAACTGAGACTTCCGGCGCGGATCTAATCCTGCAATCGCTCAATCAGCTTAATGCTGCAATGGCTCCCCTGTCTGCTACAGAGGACAAATGTAATAACGCCGATTCCGGTACCGGTGCTTATGCGGAAACGCTGTGCTGGATTGATTTTAGTGGCTTCACCACGGCTTATAAGAATAAGGGAGACTGGTGGTGGCCTGATTGGCAAAGTGTATTGGGAGATCAGTATACGGTTGCAAATTCGCGGAGCGGAAACTGGGGAGACATCAAGAATTATCCAGTCTCTGTAGACCTAGGCGGTGGCTATATTTTGACGGCTCTGCTTGATGTGAAAGGAAAGAATGCCAATGGCAAGCAATTAGGGGCAGATTTCTTTCCTACCTATGACAAGGCCTTTCTAGGGAATCACAACTTTTACACCCGCGTAGACGGAAAGCCAGCGCTTTATCAACTGGGACAGGGAGGTCAATCCACACTAACTCTTAAGAGCATTGAGCTTAAAAAGGATGGCATCCTGCTTAAGGACTATTCCGTGGTCGTTGCTGACGCGGAATCTACCGACAGTGGAGAGTCAATTATCTGGTCAACAACTGGAGCGGGATTTAAATGGCTGCCAAATAATCCCTCAGGTGGTTCCAAAGCAAAAGTCATGGGTAACGCATGTAGCACTATTAACCAACCATGGAACTCAAACACTCCTTTCGTATCAGCTACCTGCAGTGGTGGACCAAATGTAGATAAAACTGGAACGGCGATGCTTGCAACTGAACCCCCAGTTGCCGGTACCTTTAGTATTACTCAGGAGCTATATGGACGTGGTCTCCAAGGTGTTGCCTTCGGTGTGATTGTTGCTCGCGCTGAGATTGAGACCAAGGTGTCTGATCGCATCGTAAATGCATCGAATGAGAAATCTGACTCAACTAACTTTCTCGGAAGCATTACCTCTGATAACGGAACATTCATCGCTGCTGCTGAGACTGGAACTATTGCGCTGAGCTCAACTTCGGCATCTGCATTGCCAGTAAGTACGGCTGGAACTCAGCTGCTATTTACTTCTTCCGCCTCCGGTACCTTGGCCTCCTCCTATGTACCAGCTTGGCAGTGCATAAAGACAGACCCATCAAAAACAACTTCTGATTATTGGCCTTCGCAAACAACAACAAGCCCAGTCCCTCCTGCGTCAAATAGTGCCTTCACAAAGCTGTCTGTAGGCCAGTACCTCAAGTGCACCGTTGAATACACCCCACCATATTTGACGCTGGTCAAAAAGGTGGACAACGGAGAAACTGCAGCAAAGCACACTGCTGCTGACTTCACCCTGAACGCCACACGGAACGCAGACCCAGTCTCGAAAATTTGGGGCGCCGGAAACGGGGCAACTGAAGTAACCAAAAGGGCCGTAGCTGTTGGCCAATATGCACTTGGTGAAACCAGCCCAGATCCTGCCGTTGAAGGGAACTGGAAATATGGATATGACTGGACCGACCTCGTGTGTAAACCTCCTGAAGGTTCCATCGCAAGTACGGATTTTGATGTAACCAAGGCACAGGATGGGACTATTTCTGGTGCCAATCTAACGATCAAAACCGGTAGCAACATCACCTGTACCTACACCAACGTTGCCAGAGAGCCGCAGCTCGAAGCTGAAAAAGCTGCCTACGATGCCGCCGGCATTCTCCTGCCATGGGACAAAGCTATCGACGCCGGATCGACGGTCAGCTATAAGCTAACCTTCCGCAATTCAGGCACCGCAGCAATGGAACTCGACTACAGGGACTACCTTGGTGATGTCCTTGATGACTCGACTTTTGTAACCGACAGTATTCGAATTTCTGATGGTCAAGAAATGGCATATCCAGCAGCGATGGCCAATCCAGGGATCTCTGTTGCAGATAAAACTGGAGACGCCAATCCTCAGTTGGTAATTACAGGAGACGTTCAGCGAGCCCAAACCAGAACTGTGTGGTTTAAGGTCACAGTGCTATCTAACCAGGACAATGCCACAGCACGACAAGCCGGTAAGGCGAAGTCAGCGGACGACGCTCCGAAGCAAGTCGGTTATACGCTGAGCAATTATCTTGTGCCTGCTGGCAAGCCCGTTCTTGAAGCATGCCCTAAACCTGGCACTAATGAGCTAGCAACGTGTACTCAGAATCCTGTCCCAGCTTGGTCGGTTTCTAAGGATTCACGTCCTGCTAGTGGTGCACGTTTACATAAGGGCGGTAACGCTCACTATCAAATCACTGCAACCAAGATGAATGCGGCAACGTCAATTGAAGGCTTGGTTTTTGAAGATGATTTGACCCATGTGTTCAAGACTGCTGGCTGGGCACCCGGCGCAGCTGTGCCCGGTGGTGCTCTAAAGCGTGGAATCTACTTTTTTGACGCAAACGGTCAGTCGCTTGATAAAGATGGAAACGCTATCGGAACGGTAGCCGTTCCAGCAGCAGCCTTTGATGAAAACAGTGGTTACGTCCCAGAACCCACTTATGACGTTACATCTGAACGGTGGACCCTTAAATCTCTTCCAGTAACCGTGCCGGCAAACGCCATGCGAGCTGAAATGTGGTTTGCGGTCCAAGCTGGTGAGCGCCCAGCGAATATTCCATCGTCTTGGGTAGGGGAATCGAATCCTGTATTTGGTTCCAAGTTTGTCAACTATGTCCGCGCTCAGGCGCAGACATCTTTGGCACCGAATCAGTGCTCTTTGGTTGACACCAAGGTTCCGAACACTGGGCTGTCTCCTACCAGCACAAACCCACAGGATGAAAAATTTCCAGACGAGTGCCGGGTAATACACCAGATGTCTGACAATTACTTCACCATCCGCAAAGATGCTCGAGGTGCTGGAATTCAGTTCCCAACTGTTACCAACGGATGGGGCGATAGCACAGGGCTTACCAATATGGTTGGTCACGAGTTCGAGATTCGTGATGATGTCAATGGTGTTGCTTCAACTTATCCATCGGTGAAGCTCTGCCGTGCGGAATATAACCCTGAGACCTGGGATGGGACTTTCATCCCTGGAGGAACCCCTGATTGGGGACAAGATTCCAAAACTTTGGCAGCCATCATTGCGCACAACAATAAATTGCCAGAAGGGGATCCCGGGATACTTCCGCTGTGCGGTTTGTTCTACCCACAAGGAACATATGGCGGGCAGCCTAACGCAGGTGGTCAAGACGGACGCTGGCGATCTGAGTACCTCAGCGCTGGCGACTATTGGCTGGTGGAAACCAAGGCTCCAGATAAACAAATCAATAATTCCGGTACAGATAGACGTTCCGTGCCAGGAGTGCAGCTCTTATCGCAACCCGTTGGCTTCAAAGTTTGGCCCGATGCAGATGGTCCCACCTTTGGTGCGGAGAACCCACAGCAATCTATGGAAGGCCGTGGACAGCTTGATATTAAGGGGCTGGAGCAGCAGCGGTGTTCTCCTGGTGCACCTGTAGCTCAAAGACCTGTTGCCTGTGTGAACGCGACCGGATATTTGATGCTGGTTCAAGACGTGGTTCCAATTTCGATGCCACTTAGCGGTGGTACCGGAAGTTCCTGGCTACTAATTGCTGGTGGCGGCATCATTATGGCTGTTTTGATCGGCCTGTGGTTGTGGCGCCGAAATCAAGTGCAGCATGTGCAGCACAGCAAGGGTGGTGAGAATCCCATGTAGATCTAGGTGCTTCTCCTCGTGATTCCCACCTGTCCCCCTGAAAGTTCTTTGCTTCAAGTCTCAATTCAAAAAAGAAAGAAAATCATGTTTAATTTCGCGACGCGCAGCCGCATACAAGCAGCTGGCGCCTTGATCATCACCACCATGCTGGTGCTATTTGTTGCACTATTTGGTGGAACTACCGCCCAAGCACAAACCGCTCAGCCAGTCCCAGAATCCGCTAAAGTCACCATCACCAAGCTGTCCCAGCAGGGTGACCTGGGTTCTGCAGCAACCGGCGTGAAGACCGATCTGCCTAAAGGAACCGAACGCATTAACGGCGTCGTCTTCCAGTACTACCTGGTCGACAACACCGGTATCGGTGGATCTGCTGATATTGGAACCAACGCGGGACAAAAACTAGCTGCCAGCGTAACTGCCGCAACTGCGTCAATTCCGCAAACTCCAACCGGATCCTTCATTGCAACTGTCAATGGCGAAACAAGCGCAACTCTTTCTCGTGGCCTCTACGTCATTAAGGAAGATCCAACGAGTGTACCTGCCGGTGTAACCGCAGCAGCACCATTCTTGTTATCTGTTCCACTGACTGATCCAGAAAACCTTAACCAGTGGCTCACTGACATTTATGTCTACCCAAAGAACTCCCAGATTGCTGCTACCAAGACTGTAAACAACGCAGCTGCCCTGGTTGTAGGCAATGACGTTACCTGGACCATTAGCGCTGATATTCCTCGCGTCCAAAACCCAGCAGCCAAAGGTGCTACCGACAAGTTTCTTGCACCGGATTATTTCCGCATTGATGACACCCTGCAGGACACCCAGCTGGTTCTGAACCCTGCATTCGCTGAAGATGCTAACACCAGCATCAGCGTTAAGGCGGGAGAGACCAGTCTCATTGAGGGAACCGATTACAAGATCTCTCAAGTTGTCAGCAACCCAGCAGGATCCAAGACCTACCAGATCCTTTTCACTGACGATGGCCGTGCAGCCCTCGCCACCGCGGTTAACGCAAAATCAGACGCCAAGGTCACCGTAGAACTTGACACCACAGTTAAGTCAGCAAGCAAGATCGAAAACACCGCAAGCATCTACCCAGATTCTGCTTCCACTGTTCCATCAGTAGATAAGCCGAACGGTAATCCTCTGGTCACCCCTGCAACTGACGTTCGCTACGGCAGCTACAACTTCCAAAAGCTCAGCTCTGACACAAAGGTAACCGATCTTTCCGGTGCTGAGTTCCGCGTCTACGCAGACGAGGAAGATGCTAAAGCTGGCAATGACAATTACCTCAACCCAACTGACTCAAACGAAGGCCTCTGGACCTCCGATAAAGACGGCCACGTCAGCATCAGCGGCCTGCGCTACAGCGGTTACGCAAACGGCAAGATCGTTAACAAGGGCGAGGAAGGCTACATCACCTACTACCTCGTAGAAACCAAGGCGCTTGACGGCCACCAGCTCCTGGCCGAACCAGTCGCGTTCATCGTGGGTGACACCACTGGCACCAGCACCTCCGAGTGGAAAGCCGATCAAGACATCACCAACCAGGCCACCACTGGTGCATTCGTTCTGCCACTTACCGGTGGCTCCGGCACCACCATGCTCACCATTGCAGGTATTGCCATCTTGGCGATCGTGTTGTTCCTTGCACGTCGTCGTTCCGCCGCTGAGGCATAAATCAGTATTTAAAAACAACTAGAGCGGAGGTATCAATCATGAGTCAGCATGCTGCCATGGTTGGTGCCTCCGTTGCTGGTGGGATAGAAAAGATGCCACGACATGTGAAGCGGCGCAAAAAATCTAAGCGGAATCTCATCATTCCGTGGATTTTGCAGGTAGGTGCCATGATCGGCATTGCGGTGCTGCTGTACCCAACCGCTGCTGATTGGTTTGCCACCCGCGCACATAATGCGGAAATCTCTGGTTATAAGCAGGAGATTGAACAAATTCCTGCCCAAGATTTGCTGAAAAAGCGCGAACTCGCAAAGGAATATAATGCCAATATTCCTGCGGGTTTGTTGCAAGATCCGTTTTCTCACACCGCTGCCTATGAGAGCGCAAAGGCTGAGAGCGAATACCAGAATTACCGTGAGCTGCTTCAGGTTGGTGGCAAAGAATCAATCGGAGAGCTGGTTTATTCGGCTGTTGGCATTTCCCTGCCCATCTTTAGCGGAACCGATGATGAGGTCCTGCAAAAAGGGGTGGGGCATGTCTACGGCAGCTCGCTGCCGGTGGGTGGCCAGTCCACCCACGCTGTCCTAACCAGCCATTCAGGGCTGGTTGACGCTTCCTTGTTTACCAAGCTTTTCGACGCAAAAACCGGCGATACTTTCAAGGTCTCGGTGCTTGGTGAAGAACTTTATTACCAAGTAAAAAGCATTGAAACGGTACTGCCAGCAGAAACTGAGTCTCTCAAAGTCGTTGAGGGTGAAGACTGGCTAACGCTGATCACCTGTACTCCCATTGGCGTCAATAGCCATCGTCTGCTGGTACATGCCCAACGTGTTGATGCACCCCAGGTGGAATTTAATAATGTCATCGCTGGTGATGGCATCGTGGCAGGTTTCCCATGGTGGGCACTAGTTTTTTGTGCCGGCTCAGGTGTTGCCGCTTTCCTTATTTTTGCTAAGTCCCCGCACAAAGCTCAGGGCGGACGGCACCGGTCACAAAAACTGACAAAGAAAGTAGAGCTGTAGTGGGAAACGGTACTTCAAAATGGCACGCAATTTTTGCCATTATTACAGTCATTTTCTTGATTTCTGCGTTGTTTCTTGCGCAGCTCTTCTTCTTGGCTCCCTCCGCTCATAGTCAAACCCTGGATAAGGATGCGCGCTCGACGATCATCATCCACAAATTTGAGCAACCAGAACTCCTTGGAGCAAGGGCAAATGGTTTACCTCAAGATACCAGCGGTTTAACTGCAGTTCCGGGTGCTCGCTTTAGCGCAAAACGGGTGCCGGGAATTGATCTTTCAACCAATGAGGGGCAGGGGGCAGCCGCAGTCCTTGATATTAAGGAGGCTTCTAGTCGAGTCGCCAATGAACCGGTGGCTGCAAGTGCAATTACTAATGCGCAGGGTGATGCCTCCTTATCCAACCTCGAGGTCGGCCTTTATTACGTCGAAGAGACCACAATTCCCCTGGGCTTTATTGGAGCTGCACCATTTTTGGTGGCTTTACCGCTCACCAATCCAGAATCCAATGACTCCTGGCTCCACACCGTGCACGTATATCCCAAGAATTTCAAAGCCTCCATCGTTCTCGACGTTAAGGATGAAGATGCCGTTACTTTGGGCGATGTTGTGAACTGGAGTTCAAAATCCAGTATTCCTCTTAGAAAAGATATTGACGGCTACCGCGTTGAGCAGAAGATCCACAAAAATCTGGAACTCGTCTCAAACGGCGGTGACTACACCTCAGATATAAAGGTCAATTTCACCGGCGCCGGTGGCCAAGAACTTGTTCGCGGCCAAGATTATCTTATTAATTATGATTCCAACTCCCGTACCATCACCGTCGATTTTCTGGAGCCGGGCTTAAAAAAGCTGGAAGCAGCCGTTGCTGCCGATCCCACCGTTGAGGTGCAGATCGATTATGGGACAAAGGTTCGGGCCGAGGGTATTTTGACCAATACTGCCATTTTGTACCCCAGCGAAGAATCAATTTCTCAGGGAGTTGGAGTAAGCAGTGAAGCAGAAACTCGCTGGGGCCCACTTGCAGTAGTTGTACATGAACAGGGAAAACCAGATAATACTCTTGCAGGTGGAAAGTTCCAGCTCTTCCTCACCCCTGAAGATGCTTATAACAAAACTAATCCGGTTGTGGTCAATGGCATTAGTGAGTGGACCACCGATGAAAACGGCCGTTATATTTTTAAGGTTCTTCGTTTTCCGGGGTATGTAAATGGTCGTGATCGTGACTCCACTGATCCACTATTCCATACTCATTGGGTGGCTCCTGTTGAAACTCCACCAGGCTGGATTTGGGTTGATCCAGGTCCTAAAGAAGGACTTGTAAAATCCGATGTGATTTATGAATCGCTGGAATACGAGGTTTATAGAGTCAGCGATCAAACGACACCAGGAGGCTCGAATAGCTGGTGGGCCTTGATCTTGCTGCCTTTCGCTTGGTTGCCTTTTATTCATTCTCCAGATTCTTCTTATTCCGCAAATACGCCTGATACGACTGAGGTGAACCCACGGGAGCAAAGAGCTCTTGCGCAAACGCCAACCACGAGAACAAAAATTGAAGAGGCTCTTGCATCAACCGGTGCGCAGGTTACAGGAGTGCTCCTTTTTGGTGCAGTGTTTACAATTGCCGGCATCTTGCTCTTGGCACGTCGCAAGGATAATAAAGGAGAAGAAAACTGATGGCAGTTTCTCTTAAAGGCCGTCATCGTCTCCGCGCCGCAGCAAAGCCACCGCGTACCAGGAAGCAAAAGCAGCGCTTAATTCAAAATATTGCGCTGCAAATTTTCGCCATGATGGGAATCGTTTTGCTCATCTATCCCGATGCTGCGGATTGGGTGAATTCAATTGGACACAATGCAGAAATCTCTGGCTATAGGCAACAGATCGAAAACACCCCTTCCGAAGAGCGACAAAAGCTACTCGACGCCGCCTATAACTACAATGACCAGCTTGATCCTGGCCCCCTGACAGATCCTTATCTCAGTGAGGCGGAAGATGCGGTCATCGGCAGTGACTTGTATAAGGCCTATGAAGAGATGCTGCGGATTAGTGGTACCAAGGCGATTGGTACCGCCAACTATCCGGCGGTGGATATTTCTTTGCCCATTTACCATGGCACTTCAGCAGAGGTTCTTGATAAGGGAGTGGGCCATCTTTATGGAACCTCCCTTCCAGTGGGTGGGCCGTCGACACGCTCGGTATTGACCTCACACAGCGGTCTGCCAAATGCCAAGCTGTTTACCGGGCTGCATCAGGCGAAGGTGGGCGACACTTTTTGGATCTCGGTGATGGGTGAGGATCACTACTATCAGGTTCGCGAAATTGAAAAAGTTCTGCCCAATGAGACGGATTCCTTCAAGATTATTGAAGGCGAAGACTGGGTAACCCTCTTTACCTGCACCCCGGTCGGTGTTAATAGCCACCGTTTGCTGGTGCATGCAGAGCGCATCCCCACTCCCGAAGAGGAATTTGACAATGTCATCGCCGGTGACGGTAAGTCCTTAGGTTTCCCCTGGTGGTTGCTGGAATTTTTGGGAGGTTCCGCACTGGTTGCAGCAATGTTGTTCCTGCCAGTACGTCGCAAGAAGCCAGCCCCGAAGGAGGCTTAACCATTTAGCCTCCTAAGCCTCACCCAAATTTAAGGTGGGGCTGAGACAGTCAACCTAGCTCAACCGCTAATGCTAGGGGAATGACATGTCACAAAACGCAGGAATACAACAAGGCAGCCCCTTACTTCTTTTAGTTGTATGGGCGCTGCTTTTGGGCATTTTTGCAGCACTTGCACCCGTGGTCCAAGCAGCCTCGGGAATTTCCACCGACTTGTTGTCTGTAGTTATGCTCGCCCCGCTTGCAGCCAGCGTCATTGTGCTGATTCGCCCCTCCTGGGCGGCGCATACCTGGACCGCAACCACGCTGCCACAGGTCCTGCGCAGGGCTCTTTTTGCACTCATTGCCGTTATGGTTTTTGGCGTTATTTTGTCCATCAGCGTGGGCCAAACACCGGAATTTTCCGGAATTAGTGCAGGCGCACCCCTGGCACTATTTTTAGTGCTGCAACTTTTTGGCGCCTGGAGTGAAGAACTCGGCTGGCGCGGAGTGGTCCAAGAAAACGGCGAACAACTGGCCAAGCCCTATATTGTCTCTGCCATCGCGGGCTTCATTTTTGGTGCCACCCACCTGGGATATTGGCAACTGGGGTGGGCGCCCGTCCTCACCTTTGCGCTCACCACCACCTTTATGAGCCTTGCCATCACCACCATCTTCCGCGGTTCGCTATGGCAACGTCTCATCCCCGCTACCGTCATTCACCTCGGCATGAACCTCATCCTGGCCGCATTCCCGGCCCCCAGACCCTCGCCGCAGCCATCGGCATGTGGCTCGCCGCCTACGGCCTTGCTTGGCTTGGCGCTGGGGCGCGTCGATAAGCATTTTTTGCTTGTCGACGCCCTTCCGCGGCGTTGTGGAATAGCGGCGGGGGAGGGCGGGTTGAAGGAAGAGACGAATAAAAACTATAGAAGAGGATTTCCTATGACCACGCCTGCTCCCGTTGCTAAGAAAATGAAAATTGAAGTGTGGAGCGACATCATGTGTCCATTTTGCTATATCGGCAAAAAGCGCCTGGATGATGCTCTCGCGGAATTTGAGCATAATGATCGTGTTGAGGTGGAGTACAAGAGCTTTGAGCTAATGCCAGGCCTTGAGACTTATCCGCTGCGTTCCGATGTGGAAATGCTGGCGGAAACCAAGGGTATGCCAGTGGAGCAGGCTAAACAGATGAACGCTCGTGTGCAGGAAATGGCACATTCCGCAGGCCTGGAAATGAATCACGATGATACTGTGGCTGCCAATACCATTAATGCTCACCGCCTGACCCACTTTGCCAAGGAACAGGGCAAGCAGGTTGAGGTTGCGCAGGCATTGTTTAAGGCTCACTTTGTAGAAGGCCACAATGTTGACGATATCGATGAACTGGTAGCAATTGCCGAGGCCACCGGCCTAGACGGTACCAAGACCCGCGAGGTTTTGGAGTCTGATGCCTATACCAATGAAGTACAGCAGGATGTTTTTGAAGCTCGCCAGCTGGGTGTGCAGGGTGTGCCTTTCTTCGTATTCGACCGCAAGTACGCCATTAGCGGTGCACAGCAGTCTGAGGTATTTGCTGACACCGTGGAAAAATCCTTTGCTGAATGGGCAGAGGCAAATCCCCAAAGCCCTTTTGAAGTAATTCAGGGTGATTCTTGCTCCATTGATGGAAACTGCAGCTAGTTTTTCTGGCTTTTCCTTTTTGGCGTTGGCGTCTGGGCTTTGGTACTGGCGTTGGCGTCTGGGGTCTGGGCGCTCACATTTTTTGATGTGGGCGCCCTTTCGCTTTTGTTGGGTGCTTTAAGGCTTTGAAAGTTTTATTAATGCGCTGAAAATGCTTGATAAAACCCCAGTTCAGGGCGCGATTTTGCGGATTTAAAAAAGTCACGTATATTCTTATCCAGTCGCCGAGAGCGACGAGCTCCCATCGTCTAGGGGCCTAGGACACCGCCCTTTCACGGCGGCGACACGGGTTCGAATCCCGTTGGGAGTACTGCTTCCCCTTTGAGGGATAGCAGCAGTGAAATGCAGCAATTAGGCCCTGTGGCGCAGTTGGTTAGCGCGCCGCCCTGTCACGGCGGAGGTCGCGGGTTCAAGTCCCGTCAGGGTCGCAATATTGCACAGCAAAGGACGCACATTCTTTATTGAATGTGCGTCCTTTGTTTTTTGCATGGTGGGTATAGCTCGGGGCTTGGTTAGGAGCCTTGGGGTGCGGGTTTTGGTTTGGGGATTTTAAGTTTGAGGGTTTTAAAAGGGGTTCCCTAAAGATTTTCAAGGGTTGAGGGACAAAAAGTGTGTTTTTACGGCGTGTCGACTTAAGGGACATTTTGTGTGTTTCCCCTGGCAGCTCACACCGTCGCCACCAAAACGAGATTAACGATCTTGCCATCCTTTACGAACACCCAAAGGGCTAGGCGGAGTGGATTAACTACCAATGTCTTAAGCTACTGGCCGACCGTCTTCATGACCGAGTGTGAGGATGAGGCTGGCGACACTCAATCTGGTGCTGCACTCGGGGTGGTTGCAGCGCCAGCTGGTGGTGCCTTTGGTGGTGGTGCCGTTCTTGATCATGGGCCCGACGTAGACCGGGCAGGTTGGTCGTTTTCTGTTCACCTGAAAGGTTGTAATACTGGGGTTATTACAGTTTGGTGATTGGGTGGGGATTTCTTAAAGGCTGGTGGGGTTTGTGGTTAGTGGAATACAACTTTATGGGTTTGATGCTGGTGGGGTGGTGGTTTTAGTCCGTTTGAAACACACTTTTTGTCCCTTAACCCATTTTCAAAGTGTTGCACTTTGCAAATATTCAAGTGTTATGCTTCACAAGACCTTGAAAATGTGAGCTGCTCCATTATTTACCAATGTTGGGGGAGGGTTTCCCATGCACGCTCATTGAATTGGAGCTGGCCCCAGTGCTGTGGGGCTGGGAATGGGAACCACCATGGATCTTTTTGAATACCAAGCACGCGAGCTTTTTGCCGCCCATAATGTCCCTGTCCTTAAAGGTGGGGTGGCTTCTACTCCCGAGGCTGTCCGCGATGCTGTGGCCTCTATTGGTGCGGCTGGCGTTGGCGGGTCCGGCGTTGGCGGGGCTGCAGTAATTAAAGCGCAAGTAAAAGTAGGAGGCCGGGGTAAGGCTGGGGGAATTCGCGTAGTTGCAGATCCTGCGGAGGCCTACCGCGCTGCCGAGGAAATCTTGGGCATGGACATCAAAGGCCATGTGGTGGATCAGGTCATGGTGGTGGAATGTGCGCAGATTGCCGCAGAATACTATTTCTCCATTGTTTTGGACCGTGCGCACCGTTCCTACTTGGCTATGTGCTCGGTACAAGGGGGTATGGATATTGAAACCCTGGTGGCTGAAAACCCTGCTGCGCTTGCCAAGGAAGAAGTAGACCCACTGGTGGGCATAGACGAGGCTAAAGCGCGTGAGATTGTCCACGCAGCAGGTTTGGCACCCGACATTGCGGAAAAGTCATTCCCGTGTTGATACAGCTTTATGAGGTCTATTACCAAGAGGAAGCAACCCTCGTTGAGGTAAATCCTTTGGTTTTAACCCAATCCGGGGACATTGTGGCCCTCGACGGCAAAATTACCTTGGATGATAATGCCAATTTCCGTCACGATAATCGTGCAGCCCTCGCAGAATCAGCTGGCGGGTTGGACCTTCTGGAGCTTAAAGCCCGCAAACACGATCTCAACTACGTCAAACTTGATGGTTCTGTAGGGATCATTGGCAATGGCGCAGGTCTGGTGATGTCCACTCTGGATATTGTGGCCGCTGCGGGTAAAAAGCATGGCGGACAAATGCCCGCCAACTTCCTCGATATTGGTGGCGGAGCTTCGGCGGAATCGATGGCTGCCGGCCTCGATGTCATATTGGGGGATAAGCAGGTAAGAAGTGTTTTTGTCAATGTTTTTGGAGGCATTACTGCCTGCGATGTAGTCGCCCGTGGCATTGTCGGCGCACTTGAAACCCTAGGAGATCAAGCAACAAAGCCACTGGTCGTGCGCCTGGATGGCAATAATGTCGACGCTGGCCGACGCATCTTGGAGGAATACGGCCACCACCTCGTCACCGTGGTGGAAGGAATGGACGCAGCAGCTGATAAAGCTGCAGAACTTGCAGATTCTGAGTACTACGCCACTGTCATTAACTAAGACACCTTCCCAGGTGTTTTAAGGAGTTTATTTCCCATGTCTATTTTTCTAAATGCTGATTCCCGCATCATTATCCAAGGAATTACCGGTGCCGAAGGCTCGGAACATGCCCGCCGCATCTTGGCCTCCGGTGCGCAGCTGGTGGGTGGAACCAATCCACGCAAAGCTGGCCAAACAGTTCTGATTAATGATCAAGAGCTCCCTGTTTTGGCACTGTTGCTAAAGCCATGGCAAAAACCGACGCAAATGTCACAGTTATTTTTGTACCGCCCGCTTTTGCTAAAGGCGCCATCATTGAGGCTATCGATGCACATATTCCGCTCTGCGTGGTTATTACAGAAGGAATTCCTGTGCGAGATACCGCTGAAGCGTGGGCCTATGCCAAAAAGGTGGGTAAAACCCGGATTATTGGACCAAATTGTCCAGGGATTATTACTCCAGGGGAATCCTTGGCGGGGATTACGCCGGCAAATATTTCGGGCAGTGGGCCGATTGGGCTGATCTCTAAGTCTGGCACGCTGACTTATCAGATGATGTATGAGCTCTCTGAAATTGGGATTTCTACGGCGATTGGCATCGGTGGTGACCCCATCATTGGAACAACCCATATTGACGCGCTAGAGGCCTTTGAGGCGGATCCTGTGACCAAAGCAATTGTGATGATCGGTGAGATCGGTGGTGACGCCGAGGAACGCGCTGCCGAATACATCGCCAACCACGTCACCAAGCCGGTGGTTGGTTATGTTGCTGGATTTACCGCTCCCGAGGGTAAAACCATGGGGCATGCCGGCGCCATCGTTATGGGCTCGCAGGGGACAGCGCGCGCTAAAAAGGCGGCCTTGGAAGCAGTGGGGGTGCGGGTAGGTACAACTCCCAGTGAGACTGCGCGCTTAATGCGAGAAGTAATTGCAAGCTTGTAAATAGAGTGCTTTTTCTTCCCTATTTTTCCGCTATGACCTGCTGATTTGTGGCTATTCCAAAGGTCTGTGTAGAGTATTCATCTGTGCGCAGGACAGTGTGACAAACACTGAACAAGTGCACGGCTTTAAGGCCCTGTGGCGCAGTTGGTTAGCGCGCCGCCCTGTCACGGCGGAGGTCGCGGGTTCAAGTCCCGTCAGGGTCGCTGGAGTTGGTCTATAATATAGAACAGCCCCTGGCTAGATAGCTCAGTCGGTAGAGCATCCGCCTGAAAAGTGGAAGGTCGCCGGTTCGATCCCGGCTCTAGCCACAATATGCACCTCGGTTTATTCTTTCGGGAATAGGCCGAGGTGTTTTTGTGTTCTCAGGTATAACAGAAGGCAGAGCCCACACCCGAGGAGTACACACATGAGCGAAAACATCGGCAGCATCGAAGTTGTCCACAATGAGGGCCAAAAGCGCTTTGTTATTAGCGTAGACGGCACTCCAGCAGGCTTTTCCAGCTATGTTGACGGCACTGACTTCCGCAATTTCAACCACACCGTCATCAGGCCGGAATTCCGCGGCCGTGGCCTGTCAGCGCCCCTAATTAAGTTCGCCCTTGACGATGCCCGCGAATCCGGCATTCGCATCCACGATGCCTGCTCAGCGGTGGCCGCCTTCATTAAAAAGAATCCGGAATACCAAGACCTTAAAAAATAAAAGCGCTTTTCGACGCAAAAACGCCCGCTCTCTAGCATCTTGCAGAGGCGGGCTATAAGCGGTGTTTAGATGTAGTAGTCGGGGTCAACAAGCTTAATTTTTTCAGCGTTTCCACGCGGACGAGCCACCGCTGGAATACCAACAGCAATATGTTCTGCCGGCACATCCTTAGTAACAACGGCATTGGCGCCGATGGCAGATCCAGCACCGATGGTAATTGGTCCCAAAACCTTCGCACCAGCACCAACAGTGACATTGTCCTCGAGAGTGGGGTGGCGCTTGGTCTGAGTGAGCACCTGACCACCAAGGGTAACTCCGTGGTAGAGCATGACGCCATCGCCAATTTCGGCGGTTTCACCAATCACAATGCCCATACCGTGGTCAATGAAGAAACGACGACCAATGGTGGCACCGGGGTGAATTTCAATTCCGGTGAGGAAGCGGGTGACTTGGGAAAGTACGCGTGCTGGTCCTCGGAAACCGGACTTCCACAGGCGATGAGCTACTCGGTGGGCCCAGATCGCATGGAGGCCAGAATAGACGATCGCATTCTCTAAATCTCCTCGCGCTGCCGGATCATGGTCACGGGCATTGGCAAGATCTTCATGGATCATCTTCACGAACGAAAGCATATTGGCAAGTCTAACAGCGCCCTCCAAAACCAAGCTGAAACTTGAAGGAGAAATATTCATGAAAAAACCGCCGGTGCAAAAGCACCGGCGGTTAAATTCGCTTTTAAAGATTAGTCGCGAATGTCTTCGTAAAGAACGGTGGAGACATAACGCTCACCGAAGTCGCAGACGACGGTAACGATGGTCTTGCCAGCGTTCTCTGGCTTTGCAGCCAATTCCAGAGCAGCCTTGATGTTGGCGCCGGTGGAGATACCGCCGAGGATGCCTTCTTCAACAGCAAGCTTGCGGGAGTATACAACTGCATCCTCGTTGGAAACGGTAAGAACATCATCGAGGATCTTGCGATCCAGAACCTCAGGAATGAAGTTAGCGCCGATACCCTGAATCTTGTGAGGGCCAGCCTTGCCGGTGGTCAGCAGTGGGGAAGCCGCTGGCTCAACTGCGTAAACCTTAGCGTCAGCGTTGTTCTCCTTGAGAACCTGGCCGACACCGGTGACGGTTCCGCCGGTACCGAAGCCTGCAACGAAGATGTCAACGTTGCCGTCGGTGTCTTCGAGGATTTCCTTAGCGGTGGTTGCGCGGTGGATAGCTGGGTTTGCCTCGTTCTCGAACTGGCGAGCAAGAATTGCGTTCTGGCGTTCAGCAACGATCTCATCAGCCTTGTCCTTAGCGCCCTGCATGCCGGCAGCACCGGGGGTCAGGATGATTTCTGCACCATAAGCGCGCAGCATAACGCGACGCTCGGTGGACATGGTCTCAGGCATGGTGAGCACAACGTTGTAACCACGTGCTGCGCCAACCATTGCGAGTGCAATACCGGTGTTGCCGGAGGTTGCTTCAACGATGGTGCCACCTGGCTTGAGCTCGCCGGACTTTTCAGCTGCTTCGATGATTGCCAGACCGATGCGGTCCTTGACGGAGTTAGCTGGGTTAAAAGACTCGATCTTGACCAGGATGGTGGCGTCGAGGCCCTCGGTCAGCTTGTTGAGCTTGACCAGTGGGGTGCGACCGATGGTTTCGGTGATGTTGTTGTACACGTTGCCCATGAAGGGTGTGCTCCTAACGAAAAGTGGTTGTTTAAAGTTCATCGGGGCTGTACGAATCAGCCTCTAGAAATCGAGTGTACACAAAATCGAGGCTGAGAAGTAGACAGTGCTGTTCATTATGTATAGACAGGAAGATTTGGGCAGCTAGTTCTGTCATTTTGCAATGAATTTTTTTTGCTGCTTCTCCGCCCGGCAGGGCGGCGTCGACAAGCGGGCTTTAAAGGCAATTCTTTCAGGATTTTTGAACGACAATTTTAAATTTTTTGCAGAAATACAGCTTTTTGGGGTCATAAAAAGTGTTCTATGCCACGTTTACAACTTTTCGTGGGCGAGTACTTCACCACAAATGGGGGTATATAGCGTGTCTGCCATGTTAGTTGCGGTGGAAGGGGAGGGTTTCTTCCTAAAAAGTAGTGTGAACTGCAGATTGTTTAACGGGGGGAGCGTAATCAGGCTGGCGGGGGTATTGTGTGAGGGGTAGGGAACTTTCCAAAATACCCCCGAAAATCAATAGGTCCAATAGGCGTTCTCAACAAATTTGCAATTGAGCTCGACTATGATCACCCCCAAAGGGGCGTTATACTGTACGCCTGTTGGAAGAATGTAATTCGTGTGGAGATCTTCGGGTGTACCATCACGGGTGTAAAGCAAGAGGAGATCTACAGGTGGATACCCAGCGGATCAAAGATGATGAAGATGCTATTCGTTCGGCACTAACTTCTCTCAAAACTGCCACTGGCATCCCTGTGACAATGTTTGCCACGGTGTTGCCGGATAATAGGTTGCAGATTACGCAGTGGGTGGGTCTGCGGACTCCAGCCTTGCAAAATCTTGTTATTGAGCCTGGTGTTGGAGTTGGTGGACGCGTGGTGGCAACCCGCCGACCAGTTGGCGTAAGTGATTACACCCGCGCGAATGTCATTTCTCATGAAAAAGATTCCGCAATCCAGGATGAGGGACTGCATTCCATCGTCGCCGTTCCTGTGATTGTGCACCGCGAAATCCGCGGCGTGCTTTATGTGGGCGTCCATTCTTCAGTTCGCCTGGGCGATACCGTCATTGAAGAAGTCACCATGACCGCTCGCACCTTGGAACAAAACCTTGCTATTAATTCTGCTTTGCGACGCACCGGCGCCGCAGATGGTCGCGGTTCCCTTAAATCAAACCGCATCATGAATGGGGCGGAGTGGGAGCAAGTGCGTTCCACGCACTCCAAGTTGCGCATGCTGGCAAACCGCGTCACTGACGAGGACCTGCGCCGCGACCTAGAAGAGCTGTGCGACCAAATGGTCACCCCAGTTCGCATTAAGCAAACCACCAAGCTGTCTGCCCGCGAACTTGATGTCTTGGCTTGCGTTGCACTTGGCCACACCAATGTGGAAGCTGCCGAGGAAATGGGCATCGGCGCTGAGACCGTCAAGAGCTACCTGCGCTCGGTGATGCGTAAACTCGGCGCTCACACCCGCTATGAAGCAGTAAATGCTGCTCGACGAATCGGCGCTTTGCCCTGATTTTTTGGGAAATGCCTCTTCACTAATCACTGTGAAGGGGCATTTTTTGATGCTGGCCACCGGGCACCCATTTAATATCGCCCGTGCTGGCATTTGCTGCGCGCGACAAAATAAACAGTAGATCGCTGAGCCGGTTGAGATATTTACCAGGTTGGGGAGAAGTAGATTCTGGGAATTCACGGTGTGCCACCCAGGCTGCACGTTCAGCTCTGCGGGTGATTGCGCGGGCATTATGTAATAGCGCTGCTGCTGGAGTACCGCCGGGCAAAATAAAAGAATCCAGTGCTGCAAGATCCGCATTCCACTTATCGCATTCGGCTTCGAGGAGGTCGATATATTCCGCTTTTACCCGCAGCGGTGGATATTGCGGATTTTCCACAATGGGAGTGGCTAGATCTGCGCCCACATCAAAAAGATCATTTTGAATGGCAAGTAAAAGCTGCGCCATCGCTTCCGGGGGATTTCCCAACGCCAACACCATGCCGATGGCGCAATTGGCCTCATCGGTTTCTGCATAGGCAATCAGGCGTGGATCGTCTTTGGGTACGCGGGAGAAATCCGCCAAGCCGGTGGTTCCATCATCGCCGGTGCGCGTATAAATTTTAGTGAGGTGAACAGCCATAATTTCCAAATCTAGCTGGCTTTTCCTCTCACTGGCGTAGAGACGGTTAAGGTGGGGCTGGTGAAAGACAGATTTTTAGTGACAGGCGGAGCCCGACTACACGGATCAGTGAAAGTCGACGGCGCAAAAAATAGTGTTTTGAAGCTTATGGCAGCAGCACTACTGGCGGAGGGTACAACCACCCTTAACAACTGCCCAGAAATTCTTGACGTTCCGCTGATGCGTGATGTCTTGGTTGGATTGGGCTGTGAGGTTGAAATTGACGGCTCAACCGTGAAAATTACAACTCCCGCGGAACTTAGCTCCGACGCAGATTTCCCTGCAGTAACCCAATTCCGTGCATCTGTCTGTGTACTTGGACCACTTACGGCTCGTTGCGGTCGGGCAGTAGTGTCCTTGCCTGGTGGCGATGCAATTGGATCCCGTCCCCTGGACATGCACCAAAGTGGCTTGGAAAAGCTGGGCGCAACCACCCGAATTTCCCATGGTGCAGTTGTTGCAGAGGCTGAGCACCTAGTTGGCGCAGAAATTACTCTTGATTTTCCCTCTGTTGGCGCCACCGAAAATATCCTCACCGCATCTGTTATGGCAGAAGGACGCACCGTACTAGATAACGCTGCCCGCGAACCTGAAATTGTGGATCTTTGCCGCATGCTTCGTTCAATGGGTGCAAAAATCGAAGGCGAAGGATCCCCAACCATCACTATTGATGGTGTGGATAAACTCCAGCCCACCACCCATGAAGTAATCGGTGATCGCATTGTTGCCGGCACCTGGGCATATGCTGCTGCGATGACACGCGGCGATATTACCGTTGGCGGAATTGCACCTCGTTATCTGCACTTGCCTTTGGAAAAGCTGAAGTTGGCAGGTGCCAAGGTGGAGACCTTTGAAAACGGCTTCCGAGTGCAAATGTCTAAGCGCCCTCTTGCTACCGACTACCAAACTCTGCCATTCCCGGGTTTCCCAACGGATCTGCAGCCAATGGCAATTGGAATTAATGCCGTAGCCGAAGGCACCTCTGTTATTACAGAGAATGTTTTTGAATCCCGCTTCCGCTTTGTTGATGAGATGTTGCGTCTCGGGGCAGATGCAGCTGTTGATGGACACCATGTGGTGATTCGAGGAATTGAACAGCTTTCCTCTACCTCAGTGTGGTCTTCTGATATTCGTGCCGGCGCCGGCCTGGTCCTTGCCGCACTATGTGCCGATGGAGTTACCGAGGTTCACGATGTCTTCCATATTGACCGCGGATACCCCAACTTTGTGGAAAATCTGCAGCGCTTAGGTGCTCAGATTGAAAGAGTGAGCTCTTAAAACTCCTAGCTTGTGTTTAACGCCTCCAGTGAAACCTCGGTTGACCTGGAGGTTTGTTATTGCTGGGCGGCCTGTGTAAATTATTCCAAGTCAGCGCGACCAACTGCGGTTCAGAAATTAAAACAACTGAGCAAGGCAGAAGGGATTAGACGCAGACAGACTCCAAATCTTTTCAAGGATTTAAGCCAAGTTGCTTTTTTCTGAACAGAGAGTGTAGAGTCAAACAAGCCGCTTAAGACAATATCAATCTTTAGATTGATGATTGTTCGAGTGTGTGTATGTTGTTTGAGAACTCAATAGTGTGCCATTTATTTTATTATGTT
>NZ_JAWVOB010000008.1:0-147683 GCF_046592015.1 Corynebacterium callunae | reverse complement strand
TAAACAAGTGTCCCCAATTTTGGGGTCTTTTAAAGTATGGAATCCAAAAGTACAAATGAACCCATCAGGCGTTGCACCTGTAAATTCAATCTACTTCGACCAAAGGGGTCAAAATGCGACTTAAGAAAGCTTCCATCGCCTTGGCTACTGCAGCAGTATGTGGCCTCGCTACCCTCGGCGCACCAGCAGCAAATGCTTATGAACTGAAAATCGACGGAGACGTTTGCACCTATAACATAACGATTCAAGACATCAAAGATAAAGGGGCCATTCTTAAGCCCTTAGTTCCAGCAGCGGTGAGTGATCTGAAGGAAATACTTCCTAATTCCTCCGATGAAATCGATGAATTTATGAAGACCACATTGACGGACTTGAACAATGCTGAGAAAGTCATGTATCTATTGAATACGATCGACTCAGATGCAGTAAATAAGGGTTTCTACCCTGAAGAGATTGCGGGCTTTTTGACTGCTTTGTCAATGATGACTAATGAATCCAATGCACAATACCTTCAGCCAACCTCTCAGTCAATCACCAAGCAAGATGCCAAAAAACTTCAGGCTACTACTGTTTTCAGTGAGGGCTCTGAGGCTCAATCTGTTGCTTATCAGCAATTTATTGACCGCATTTACAACGAAGAAACAACAATTTTTAAAGCCAGCCACGAGTACTTCCAGAATTGTGTCGGTGGAAATGCAGGCAACCACAAGTTCAACACTGGCGGAAATGTCGGCGGCGACAACGGTGGTAACACCAGCAGCAGCTTCTTCTCCTTTGGCAGCAGCTAAACCCCTCGAGGTTTAAAAATAACGCTTTTCGGCAACTCCCCCACACCACGCTAAGTGGCAGCGAGGAAGGCGTCGAAAAGCGTTTTCTTTTTAAACCTCCAGGGAAAGGATATCGTCGAGGGTCTCGCGGCGCAGCATCAAACGGGTGTTGCCAGCACGCACGGACACCACCGCAGGGCGGGTGAAGGCGTTATAACGCGAGCTCATCGCATAGCAATAAGCGCCAGTAGCAGCAAGCGCCAGGAAATCACCGCTGGCAATATCTGCAGGATAAAGCTCATCATTGATGAGGATATCGCCGGATTCGCAGTGGGAACCAACCACGCGGGTAGGCACTGCCTCGCCCTCGCTGAAGCGGGAGACAATGCGGGCATCGTATTCGGAGCCGTAGAGAGCTGGGCGAATATTGTCCGACATGCCACCATCAACAGCTACGTAACGGCGGGTGGAATCATCGTCAACGTGAACATCCTTGATGGTGCCCACCTCATGAACGGTAACGGTAGAAGGTCCCACAATGGCGCGACCTGGCTCAACCAACACCGTCGGTGCAGCAATCCCCAGCTCAGCAGCAACCTTTTCCACCTCAGCCAGCAGATCAGCAGCTACCGCTGCCACATCAAGGGGCTCCTCATTGGCGGTATAAGCAATGCCATATCCGCCGCCGAGGTCAAGCTCTGGCAGGGTAACGCCGAGCTCTTTGTGGATCTGAGCATAAAGGCCGAGCACCCGCTGCGCAGCCAATTTAAAGCCCTCGGCATCAAAAACCTGAGAGCCCACATGGCAGTGCAAGCCAATGAGGTTGAGGTTTTCCGCGATGGTCGCAGCCTGGGCGGCAGCAAAAGCGGAACCAGAAGCTAGGGAGAAACCAAATTTCTGGTCCTCATGGCTGGTGGCAATAAATTCATGAGTGTGTGCCTCAATGCCAGGCTTAACGCGGATGAGTACATCCTGCACCTTGCCCTCGCCAGCGGCTACAAAGTCAAGCAGCTCTAGCTCTTGCGCAGAATCCAGCACCACATGGCCTACGCCGTTTTGCACCAGGGCACGCAAGAAATCTACGGACTTATTGTTGCCATGCGCGGTGATGCGTGAGGCCGGGAAACCAGCAGCCAGTGCCACACCGAGCTCGTTGATGGAAGCGATGTCTAGGGAAAGACCTTCCTCATCCACCCAGTTGGCGATGGTCTTGGTCAGAAAGGCCTTGGACGCATAGTGCACATGGTCTGGGCCGCCAAAAGCTGCAGCCATATCGCGACACCGAGAACGGAAATCATCCTCATCAACCACAAATAGAGGCGTGCCAAATTCCTCCGCCAAATCTGGCAAGGGAACTCCAGCTACGGTGACTACCCCATCTTCTTGGCGCACCGCATTACGAGGCCAAACATGGGCTGGGAGCTCATTAAACTTCTCCACAGCGGTGGCTGGATCGAGGTTCTCAGTAGCGTTGCTGGCGTTGCTCATTTACATTTTCTCCGGGGCGGAAACACCGACAAGGTGCAAGGCGTTGGCAAGGGTTTGGCGGGTTGCTGCTGCAAGCGCCAGACGGGCAGCGTGGATCGGTGCTGCCTCCTCATCTGCCTTGGGCAAGATGTGGCAAGCGTCGTAGAAACGGTGGAAAGTTCCAGCCAGCTCCTCAGCATAACGGGCCACACGGTGAGGTTCACGTAGATCAGCTGCTGCGCGCACGATGGAGGGGAACTCACCCAGGGTGCGGATGAGATCGCCTTCGCGGTCATGGGTCAGCACGGAAAGATCTGCGCCTTCATAAGCGATGCCCAGGGTTTCTGCCTTGCGCGCAATGGAGCACAGACGAGCATGTCCATACTGCACATAATAAACAGGGTTATCAGAGGACTGGGACTCCCACAGGCCAAGATCGATATCCAGGGAAGAATCCACGGAGGAACGAATCAGGGCGTAGCGAGCGGCGTCAATACCAATAGCTTCAACCAGGTCATCGAGGGTAACCACGGTGCCGGCACGCTTGGACATGCGAACTGCCACACCATCGCGGAGCAGGTTGACCATTTGGCCAATTAGTACCTCAACGGCATCTGCTTCATAGCCCAAAGCTGCGGCAGCTGCCTTCAGGCGCGCAATATAACCGTGGTGATCGGCGCCAAGCATGTAGATATTGAGGTTGTGGCCGCGGGAGAACTTATCGGCAACATAAGCAATATCGCCTGCGATGTAGGCAGCGTCGCCGTCAGACTTAATAACAACGCGGTCCTTATCATCACCGAAGTCGGTGGAACGCAGCCACCAGGCGCCCTCATTTTCATAGAGGTTGCCATTGTCCTTAAGGGTCTGAACAGCCCTTTCTACGGCTCCAGACTCAAAAAGGGAGTTCTCATGGAAGTAGACATCAAAGTCAGTGCCAAATTCATGCAGGGAATCCTTGATGTGCTTGAACATCATTTCCACGCCTTCAGCGCGGAAAAGCTCCTGGGTTTCTGCAGGTGCTAACTCCAAGGCTTCAGGATGCTTTTCGACGATTGCAGCCGCGATTTCGTGAATGTAGGCTCCGCCGTATCCATCTTCTGGAGTGGGCTCACCCTTGGCTGCTGCCATGAGGGAAATGGCGAAGCGGTCGATCTGCCGACCGTGATCATTGAAGTAGTACTCACGGGTAACCTTGGCGCCGGATGCCTCGAGGACGCGGCCCAGAGAATCACCTACAGCAGCCCAGCGGGTGCCACCCAGGTGAATTGGTCCGGTGGGGTTCGCGGAAACGAACTCAAGGTTTACATCCAGGTGGGAAAGGTGATCGGAGGTACCGAAACCCGCCCCCTGCTGCAAAATCTTGGCTACAATTTCACCCTGCGCAGCGGCTGCCAAACGGATATTAAGGAAGCCTGGACCTGCAATTTCAGCGGATTCAATGGCATCGCTTGCAGCCAAAGCTTCAGCCAGCCATGTTGCCAAATCGCGTGGATTTTGGCCAACTTTTTTAGCTACCTGCAAAGCCAGGTTGGTGGCGTAATCGCCGTGTTCAGGGTTTCGCGGACGCTCCACAACGACCTGCTCTGGAAGAACAGAAGTATCGAGATCACGGGAGGACAAAACCTCAACCGCGGTCTCCTTGATCAGTGTTGCGAGATCAGCTGGTGTCATGGGGTAAAATTCTAGCCGAGCCACACATTAAGCACAGAATACGGGGCCGAATTTGGGGCCATTCGGGGATTCTGCACTCTTTATACGCTTTTTAACTGGGCAATTAGGCCATAATTTTATTCGGACTTGGCAGACTCTACGGCCGCCGATTCACTGTAACCCTAAGTTGTCATCCAATTGGGTGGTGGTGTTAGAATTACAACGTTGTTTTCAACTAAGTTGTTGAAAGTGGCGTTGCCTCCGTAGCTCAGTGGATAGAGCACCGGTTTCCGGTACCGAAGGTCGTAGGTTCGACTCCTATCGGGGGCACTTTTAAAATCCCTGCACTGAGACTAATTTTTTGGTCTCAGTGCAGGGATTTTTGCTTTACCAGACAAATGATTACTTAGGGTTACCCCCGAGTTATAACAAAATAACAACGATTAAGTAGTTAACCTTTTATTTATATTCTCGACCTTCTTGTAATCTTGCACCCTGCCACCTGGGAAAATTGCTAGCGGAATTACGGTTTCCCGAAGGGTATTCCAAAGAAACTCGCCATTTCTAGGAATTGGGTTAGAATTCTATATAAACAGACCGAGCGGTCGAGCACATTTCAATAACGAAGACAGAAAACACAATCCCCGTTAGTTGAAGCTCCCCTGGCCACTTCACTGCTTTAAAAATGTTGGGAAAGGATGGATAACGTGAAATTGCGAGAAGTCTCAAAGAAGCGATCCACTGAGCTTCGACTGCTAACCGCAATCGTGTATTTCAAAGCTCTTAATGGAGATTTGGGTTCTACGCGCGATTTTGACCCCCAAACCCCGGTCATACCGGCTACCACACACACCTCTTTGGCGGAATTGTGTGCAGATGCCCGCGTGCACTTTAACAATGGTGCATCCCAGGTAATGATCGCCTTCATTTCCCCAAATAACTTCACCCTGTCCGTGGTTACTTTGAACAACCAGGACGTCAACGCTTTGGATCGTTCCTCCTTCCAGAGCAGCTCCGCTTTGTTGGAGATCCACACTCCAAAGCGCAGCTGGTCACTTAAGGAACTATACGGCGATGACAACGAAGGCCTTGAGCGCCTTTCCAAGTCCTTCCAGGCCTAGTTCCTGACAAAAAAATTTCCCTCACCGCGTTGGTGAGGGAAATTTTTTATATCTTGTTCCGCGAAGGAATCAGTAGCCAGGCCAGACCATAGATCAAAATCTGAGAACCAGGCAGTGGGAATAGGATGGAGGCCGCAAAAGCCAGGCGCACATAGCTGGAGTTCCAGCCGTAGGTTTCCGCCAAACCGCCCGCGACACCGCCTACCCATTTATCGGTGGTACTACGAGCAAGACGTCGAGACTGAGTTGGAAAAGACATTTTAAGCAGCTCCTTGTGTGGTGGTGTTGAAAACTTCAATAACACCAATTGTGCTCTTCTTTTCCCGCACACACATCAGGGATGACCCGCCTTAAAACCCCTAAAAATGCTTTTCGACGCCACCCTCGACCCCTAAGGGTAAGGTGCTAGCAGTCCTCATCGGCCTTGGAATCTTCATCAATACATGCTTGAGAACTTAAGACTGCGGAAAAATAGGCGTCCAAAACTTCCATTTGCCCCTTTTCCATGGGTTCAAAAATGAGATTGCGGACCGTCTCTACATGCGCGGGGACAGCGTCTTTAAGACGTCGCTCCCCTTCTGGAGTAATTTCCACAATTACGCCGCGTGCATCGCCGGCACATTTAACCTTTGCAACAAGACCCTTTTTGTCCATGCGGGTAATTTGGTGAGAAGTACGGCTGCGATCCCAATCAAGGTCATGACAGAGATCTCGCAAACGCATTTCTTGGCCATTAGCCTCCGAGAGGCTCACCAAGACTGCATATTCAGAGCTGGTGAGCTCATGGTTTTCCAAGAGGGTCTCGTCGAGAGTGCGCTCCATTTTGCGCACAAAGGCGAGAACTTTTCGCCAGAGCTGCTGCTCTTCTTCGTTGAGCCATCGTGGTGTTGTCATGTCACCTACTTTAGTCCCAAAAGAAATTAAAGCAAAGTAATTTCCATTTCACCGCCTGACAAAATGAGCAAGTCAGCAATTTTATTCACATTCCCACCTGGCATTTTGATTTCCATGGCAAGTTTTTTGGCGATTGTTGTTGACGCATCACCATGATCGGCTACTATAGACAACGAACCGCACGGACGGCGAAAAGCTGAACGTGTAGGTACCATAAAAACGTGAGACACATCACTTCACTTAAGGAATAAAAACATGAGCAACCTTACCGGCACCTGGGCACTGGATCCTGCACACACCGAAATCAAGTTCGTGGCTCGCCACGCAATGGTTACCAAGGTACGCGGCGAGTTCACCGAGTACACCGACTCCATCGTCGTTGACGCTGAGAACCCTGAGAACTCCTCCGCAAAGGTCGTCATCAAGACCGCTTCCGTTACCACCGGCAACGCTGACCGCGATGGCCACGTTAAGGGCGATGACTTCTTCGCAGTTGACAAGTTCCCAGAGATGATCTTCGAGGCAACCTCCTTCGTTATCAAGAACGAGTCCGAAGGCACCGTTACCGGCAACCTCACCATCCGCGACACCACCAAGCCTGTCACCCTTGACGTTGAGGTCGGTGGCGTTGCTGAGGATCCATTCGGCAACATCCGCCTCGGCTTTGAAGCAACCACCGAGATCAACCGTAAGGACTTCGGCGTTGACTTCCAGGCTCCTCTTTCCACCGGTGGAGTTCTCGTCTCCGAGAAGATCAAGATCGAGATCGACGGCTCCGCAATCAAGCAGGCTTAAGTTCTAAAGATCTTTTAAAAACCGCTGGTTTCCATTCATATGGAAGCCGGCGGTTTTTTCGTCGACAAGCACGCTTTTAAAAAGCTTTTAAGCTATCAATACTGAGCATGGTTTTTGTTGTGACATAGTTGTAACGCTCCGGCACGCAGGTGAGTACAAAAACTTGCTTGTCCTTGGCCACGTCAGAGAACAGCGTGGAAATCTTGGTAAGGCGGCCTGGATCCGTGCTGCCGAGGGCGTCATCGATAAACACCGGCACTGCTGCGTCCGATGCCGAATCTGCCACCAAGTCAGCGATAGCAAAACGGGTGAGGATAGCCAGCTGCTCCTGTGCACCCCCAGAGAGATGATCCAGATCCACCGTGCGCGTGCCGATGGAACGGCTACTAATGGAGAGGTCATCATTGAGGTTAAACTCCGTTGACTCCCCAAAAACGCGTGCTGCCAGCCGCGAAAGCTTCTCCGCAAAAGGTGCTGCAAAACGCTTGCGGGATTCCTCGCGGTGTTGCACCATCACATCACGCAGCCGCTTAGCTGCCAAGGCGCGGCGCTGCTCAGAATCATAGCGGTGCTCAGCTGCCTCCAGTGCCGCGGTGGCCTTGGATAGACGCTCGTTGGCACCAGCGGCCACCGCAATGTGACCTTCCAGACGCACCAACTCCGTGGATGCATTATTAATGGTCTCGGTATAAGAAGCGACATTGGCTTCGGCACCTGTGAAAAGTCGCTGCGCCAAATCAGGATCATTTTCAGCCAAGCGTAAGGAAATCTCCTTTTGCTCTGCGCTCACCGCCTCGAGGTGGCTGCGAGTTTCTTGCAGCTGCTGCGCAATTTCAGCATCACTTTGTGTCTCGGTGGCGCGCTCTAGTTCGGCTGTGACGGCAGCGAGGTTATTTTCCAGGCCATCAACTTTGGTTTTGAGCACAACCAATGCTGTAGCGGCTGGTTGCGTATGCAATCCTTCAAGTGCTGCGCCAGCAAGCTTAAGGTTCTCCCCTGCCTTTTCACGAGTTGCACTGGCTTCTTCCAAAGTGGCCTTGGCATCATCCAGGGAAATTTCTGCATCGCCATCGGATAGTTCGGTGTCAGAACTTAGCGCTTCAAATTCTGCGCGGATACTAGAAATATCTTGTCCCCTAATGAGGGAGTCTCGTTCCTTGGAGAGCGCGGCAATATCGGCAGCCACTTTCTCCTGCTCTGCAAAACGCTGACGTAGCTGCTCAATATCTTTTACCTCAAGGCGATCAAGCAGGTCAGCGAGCTTTACCTCAGCTGCTTCCAATTCCGCATGGCGTTCGGCGCTTGCTGCTCCTGGATTAATGACCACGGTGAGGTCACCTACGATAAGGGAGGTTTCCTTATCAAGCCCAATGGTGTGCCCGGTGCTATTAACCTCAACGTTTTCCTCATCAATGGATACTTCCACCGGTTGGGCGGCGCTGAGTGAAATACTTCCGCTGCGTTGCTTGGCTACGGCTTTGAGAATCTCCACCTCAGAGGTAGCTTTTTGCAGGGCCTCAACATCAGCATTGCTAATTCGAGAACTGCTGTGCTCAGTGGTTTTGAGCTCATGGAGTGAAGCTTCCAGGCCTGCAACCTTGTCCAGCAATCCTTGGAGCTCAGTCCTCCGAGCCTGCTGAGTTTTGGCACTAACCAGCTTCCGCGCAGCACTAACCGCTGCAATAGCTGCTGCCTCTGCCTCGCGCGCGGCTTCAAGCTCCGCCTGCAATTCAGCAAGATCTGCTGTCTCTTTTTGGGCAGCTGCCTCCGCATCTTCAAGTTGGGGTGCAAGTTTTTCCAGCGCTGCGCGGGCTTCTAGTTGTTTGTCCTGCAGGTTTTTCCGATCAAGCTGGACTTTTTCAGCCTGGGCAAGGTTTGCTGCAGCCTGGGTAAGACGGCCTGCAATCTCTTCTGCCTGTGCCTTTACCTTGAGTGCGGCATCGAGTTCCGTCCGGCGCTCGTCTTTTTCAGCGATTGCAGTGGGGAGTTTTTCCTCTGCAGCTAGGCGATCTGCTTCCAAACGCTCAACTCGCGCTACCTGCTCTGCCAAAGTTGAAACGGCACTTTGAGCCGTGGCTACCTCTTCTCTTAGGTGGTCAACCTCAGTGGAAAAGGCCTTGAAGCGGTTAGATTCTTTGCCATTTTTGGTGAAATAACGTTCATACTCTTTTTCCACCGCCTGCATGAGCTCAGTATCTTCTTTGGCATCGTCCTCGCCCCCATTTTGGCTATTGAGAGCACTGGTGAGTGAGGGAATCCCTACCGCATTAATGCCAGCGTTCACCTCATCCTGCTTCATAAACAGCGTTTCCAGCAGGGTTTTATCAAGGTGTGCATCAAGGATTTGCTGCAGCTGAGATTCGGCAGCATCGCCACGGTAGTTCGCCCTTTGTGGGCTAATTATCTGCAGCTCCGCCGCCGGCGACTTCATAAAGGTTTTATTAATCACTAGACGATAAGGTCCAACAGAGAAATCCAGGGAAATATATACCGGCACGTCACGGTCAACGGGCTGAACGGGCTTAGTATTTTTATTCTTGTGTTTGTACTTTTCAGTGAGGACCAGATTCACAGCTTCCAAAATGGAAGACTTACCTTTTTCATTATCACCGTGGATTACCACAACTCCGGTGTCTGGGATGTCCTGAATTATTAGCTGCTCAATGGCACGGAAGTTTTCAATGGTGATGGCATGGATACGCATTGTATTTAAGACTCCCTGCTCAGACGGAACAAAAGATTAAGTGCGTCGCGGTCAACTTCAGAACCTGGGTTTGTGCTCACCGCGGAAACTAACTCGCGTGCAGCTTCTGAGGCATAACCGGTAAGCCCCATATTGTCGATTTCTTCTTCACCGGGTTCTAGTACCAAGTCAGTTGTGCGCTCACGGGGTTTTAGAGAGGCAAAAACATCTTCTAACTCGGCAATTCCTGCTTCGAGCTGGCGGTTAATCTCCAAAGATATAGTGCCTTGTAGTCCGTATTTAATAACGGTGCGTGACTTATCTGGATAGGCTCGAAGAGTCTCCAAAAACTCCTCGGCATCGGCTGCAGAAGAAATCTCCCGGGATAGTGCGTGGAAAGTCCACTTCCCTACCTCAACTTCTTCCACCTCAACTTCGCCTTTGGAAACTGCAACAACCAGGACTTTTCCAGAGTTAATTTCCCCACCAACTTTGTCCGGGTCAAGGTCATGGAAGTCAGTGGTTTCTGGTGCCCCGGAAAACCACACTTTGCCCGAAGCGCCTACTGGTTGGGCGGAGTGAGTATCCCCTAAAGCCAGGTAATCAATGGTGCCATCGCTAAGCTTTTGCTCCACCAAGCTGAGGTCAATTAAGTCTGGGCGGTGATCGGTGGTACGAGCCTCTGCCTGGCCGTGGCCCACAGCAATGCGGATAGCACCAGTAGGTTCAAGAGTGTTTAACATCTGCGCTACCAAGTCCGTGGCAGCAGTTTTATTAAGCAGGGGCGCTCCCACAACTTCTACGCCAGGGCGCAGCTCATGGATGGTGTTATCCGCGAGGACGCTGACGCCCTCGATGCTTTCGGCGCGATAAAACAAGGAATCGGCAGTTAGTGGGTCATGGTTGCCAGGCAGTAAAAACACTGGCATCTTTAGCGAGCGCAGGGCTTCTAAGGCGCGGCCACTGGTGCGTTGCTCCAGGGAGTTATGTTCAAAAACGTCTCCGGCTAAGACAATAAACTCGCATTCGTGAGCCCGTGCTACCTCCCCCATTTTTTCGATTGCCCTAATGCGGTCATCATCAAAACGGGCTTGTGCTTCAGGGGATAAAAACCAGCGGGTCATGCCAATTTGTAAATCCGAGGAGTGGAGGAATTTTAGTTTTTGTGTCATGACTGCCATTTCATCATCTTGCGGGGACACCGGGGGCACCCGCTCCCGAAATCTTCACCTAAACTTTTACCGAAAATTACTAAGAAACTGCAGCTCACAGCACAGCTTCCTACTGCCCTTAAAACCTCATTCTGGGGCTTTTTCTTCGCTAAACTTTGCCCGATTATCAGGGTGATTGCTCACCAAAATCTCATACATATCCTCGATATCACTTACTGCGCGTAGCTGCTCCAAAGAGGTATAGGAGACCAAGCGCAGGGCCTTATGCAGATAGTTGATATCGGAATCATCAATTGCGGGAGCAATCTTGGGATCTGGTAAATCTGGAAGTTCTTTACCCTCCCAAAAACTCTGATTATCCTCGGGCTCTTCTTCCACCTTGGTGTGATAGGTGCGAATGAGTGCTTCCAGGCCAGCCATGCCCTGACCACGCATATCCAATACCAAAGCGGGATTGGCGGTCATCTTTTCAGCCACATAATAGGCACTGGCTACCGCATGTTTACATACCAAGGAACGATCTGGGCAGGTGCAGTCATAGTAAATCGACTCCTCTGGATTGCCCACCAGATGATCCAACATGGAAGAAGTAAGGTGGCCATCTCGCACCAGACGCAAACCATTGGTGGTATCAGCAATGGAAGCATAGGCCTCACGCAGTTTTGCCGAGCTGCGATAAGGGAAGGTCAAGGTCACGATAAAAGGCTCATTTTGGGAGCCTGCAACACTGCATTCAATACGGCCTTCCAACACATTAATGCTGGTCACATTGCCATTGCGATAGTATTCCTCACCGCGGATCTGGCGCCCATTGTCTGTGTTTTTAAGCGTTAGATCCACGGTGCGTTGTCCAGCTGGGCTGAACTTCTTGCCTCGGTATCTATTAACCACTTTGGCGCGGTCTTCTGGGGTGGACACACGTTGTTTGCTGCCAAAATTGGCATAGATAACGTTGTCCATATGCACACGGCGAGGCTTATCGGAGGACATCTTAAAGTCACTCATCTGCGCCCTCCTTTTCTCGGTAGCTCATGAGCATCGCCAATTCTTCTGGGTTAAGCTCCGTGATCCAGCCTTCTCCTTCTCCAACAATCGCGCTGGCCAAGTGCATCTTTCCGTCGAGAATGTCTTGGATTGATTCTTCCATGGTTCCAGCGGTGATCATCTTATAAACATCCACATTGTTTTGTTGACCAATGCGAAAGGCGCGGTCAGTAGCCTGATTTTCCACAGCTGGGTTCCACCAACGGTCCATATGCACCACGATGGAGGCAGCGGTCAGGTTCAATCCGGTACCGCCAGCTTTGAGTGAAAGGATCATTGCAGGCGGGCCGTCAGGCGCCTGGAATTCCGCCACCATGCGGTCACGGCCGGGTTTGGTCACACCACCATGAAGGAAAGGAATGTTGGTACCTAAGCGGTCGGAAAGATAAGGAGCCAAGATCCGCCCAAAAGCGGTGTACTGGGTGAAGATCAGCATGCGGCGTTCTTCCTTTACCGCATCATCAATGAGGTGCATCAAGGCCTCAACCTTGCCAGAGCGGTGTTTTCCCTTAATGGTCACCGCAGAGCCATCCCCAAGGAAGTGCGCTGGGTGATTACAGATCTGCTTAATGCGGGTAATAGTGGCCAGCACCAAACCTTTACGTGACATGCCTTCACGCTGATCCAACTGCTTTTGTACGTCCTCCACCAGGGCTTTATAAATGGAGGCCTGTTCGGTGGTCATATCCACGCGAATAATCTTTTCTGATTTCTCAGGCAGGTCATCAATAATCGCGGGATCGGTTTTGAGACGTCGCAAAATAAAAGGCGCGGTGAGCTGGCGCAGGCGCTCTGTCATATCGGAATCTTGTTCGCGCTCAATGGCCTTGGCAAAGTGATTGCGGAAAAACGACGCCGAGCCCAATACTCCAGGGTTACAAAAGTCCAGGATGGAACGCATTTCTGAAAGTCGGTTTTCCACTGGAGTACCAGTCAACGCCACGCGATGCCGTGAAGGCAAGGAGCGCACGGTCTTGGATACCCGGGTGGAAGAGTTTTTGATCGCCTGGGCCTCATCAAGCACTACCCTGTCAAAACCAACTTCCCCAAGCAGTTTGAAGTCACGGGAAACCACACCATAGGAGGTGACAATGAGGTCAGCTGCGCGCGCCTTTTCCAAAAATTCGGCATCACTCAAACGTTGCGGGCCGTGGTGCATAAGCACTTTTAGGCTTGGCACAAATTTTTGGGCCTCCGCAGCCCAGTTGCCCACCACGGAGGTCGGACATACCACGAGGGTGGGGCCTTTAATCTCTGCTGGGTGTTCATGCCTTTCGACGGCCAGCATGGTCAATAATTGCAGGGTTTTACCCAAGCCCATGTCATCGGCAAGGACTGCTCCGAGATTGTTTTCGGACATCCAATATAGCCAGTCCACACCACGGCGCTGGTATTCGCGCAGTTCAGCGTGCACAGTTTCGGGAATGTCCACGCGGGTTGGTGCGGGGGTTTCAGTTCCGCCCAATAGGGAGTTATACCACTGGGAACCAGTAAATTCCACGGGTTCATTTTCAGCTGCTTTGAGTGCAATTTCGCGCAGCTCAGCTAGGGTTACCTCGCCTTGGCCCTCACCGGAGAATTTCTCATTAAACTCGGTGCGCAATTGTTCGGCCTTGGCAGCCAATAATTGCCAGCCGTCCGCCCCTGAGGCTTCTGCGAGTTTGGCTTCCATCGCCACTTTTTCCATCTCAGCACGGGCCCGCTTTTGGGAAGATTTGGCGAGTTCTTCCATATAACCAGTGATGCGTCGCAAAGCATCTTGGTCGGCCATGACCCAGTCGCCGCGCAGGCGGATGAGGCCTGACTTGGACTCCACCAGTTCCCGCATTTCTTCATCGGTGAGTTGGATATCGCCGACACTAATGCGCCAGTTATATTCCACCAGCTGGTCCAGACCAATAATCGCCTTGGTGGAGGAATCGGCTGGATCACCTGGGGTACGTGCTTCCACCTGGGCGCGAGTTTCATAGCTACTCCACGCCTTGGGCAGCATGACTGGGATCCCAGCTTTGCGCAGCTTGGCCACATCGTGGGAAATGAAGTCAACAATTTCGGCGGTGGTGAGGAAAATATCCCAATCGCCTTTTTGCACAATGTCTACTGCATGGCCGAGCATCGCATCATCGCGCGCGGGATCAAGCAGATAGGACACCGTTTTGGCGGTTTCGAATTGGGTGCGCAGCTGTTCCATGCCACCGCTATCAATGGCACCTTTTTGAATAGGCTGTGGGGCGTCCACACCGGTACGCACCATCAGGCGCACCGGCCACACGGAATCTTGAGGATCTTCATAATCTGATTCCGCTGGTGGCTCCTCCACCATTATCACCAGCTGCAAAGAGGAGGAGGTAATGGTGTTTTTCCACTGGTTAAGCGCGTGGGTTAGTACAGTAGAGCCCTTGCGCAAAGGGTGGTTAAAAAGCAACGCATCAATAAACTCGTGGCGCGCGTAGGGCAAAACCTCATCGCGATAATCGCGCAGAATCGCATTGGCAATCCAATGCGGCAGCTCATTGGCCATAGTTCCGGCGAGGTCACGGCCACCATTTTTAAGCAAAATTCCTGGGGCCGCGTGGTTCATCTCAGCAAGCCAGCCTCTTTCGGAAAGGCTGGCAGAAAGCTGCCACTGGGGCCACCAGGAATTATCCATCATGACGGTTCGTAAGGTCACGCGACCGGCTTGCACAAAACGCGTGAGCCCCTGGTACATGGAGATGAGCCACCATAAATCGGGAGCTATCGACGCCCGCTGTGCGCGGGTGGCGGCGGGGGTTTCGGCTTTGAGGAAACTGAGCTGGGAAAAAACCATGACGGCTTCTTCAGGAGTAAAAGCAGCCGTGGGCGTGGGAAGCTCCACATGGCGGCCTTTGGGCGTGCGCAGGTGCACATTCATGCGCGCGCGGAAGGTTTTATCTTGGAGAATTTGGTCAACCACAGGCGGAAAAGTGCCTGGTGATACGGCCTCTGGGAGCACAATCCGGTGCCCATCGACCTGCTCAATCCATAGTTGCAGTCCGCGATCTTTGATCCAGAGACCGTGAAGCAGGTGAGACGTCATGAGTTCTTTTCTACCAGTTTGGGGACAGTTTCTCGTATCCATGTGCGAAAGCTGTGGACAACTACACTAGCCTACCGTGTTCTTTTGCATAGCAAGGGATTAGCAAAAGATTTTGCGTCGAAAAGCCCCCAAGGGTGCCCCACGCCTGCCTCGCGGGCGCCGGATACCTGTCGGATTATAGGGGGTGGTTTAATTTTAGGGATGTCATTCCGGCAAGCTGTGAGTTAGTGTGATTCACCACAGCTTCCTTTTATAATTCGCGGCTGTGACACGGCCCCTCAACAACAAGGAGAACCTCGTGAGTGATAACACCTGGTTCATCATCGCCATCATTATTTATATGTTGGTCATGGTGCTCATCGGTTATTGGAGTTACCGCAAAACTGAAAAATACGACGACTACATGTTGGCCGGCCGCGGTCTCAATCCTTTTGTGGCTGCAATGTCTGCAGGCGCCTCAGATATGTCGGGCTGGCTACTTATGGGCCTACCCGGCGCGCTGTATGTCACCGGCATGTCAGAACTTTGGATTGCTATTGGTCTGACCATCGGTGCCTGGGCTAACTGGATGTGGGTCGCTCCGCGCCTGCGTTCCTATACTGAGGTTTCCGGCGATTCCATTACGCTACCTTCCTTCTTTGAAAACCGTTTGCGCGATAAGTCCCGTGCCCTGCGCGTGGTTTCGGCGTTGATCATTATTGTGTTCTTCACCTTCTATATCTCCTCCGGCATGGTTGCAGGTGGCGTGTATTGGGAGTCCACCTTCGGCGGCGATTATTGGGTGGGTATGGCAGTGGTTGCAGGTGTGACTGTGCTTTATACCTTCATTGGTGGATTCTTGGCGGTTTCTTATACCGACGCTGTGCAAGGAACCATCATGTTTTTCTCCCTCATTGTGGTGCCACTTTTTGCTTACTTTGCACTGGCCAACCCCAGCGATATTTGGAGCTTCGCAGCCTCCAATGATTACGGCCCATATACCGATGGCATTGGTAACCCCACCTACTTCTCCTTGATTTCTGGCGTGTCCTTTGCTGCGATTATTGGCAACCTGGCCTGGGGCTTGGGCTACTTTGGTCAGCCCCATATTGTGGTGCGTTTTATGGCACTGCGCTCCCCTGCCGAGGCCAAGCAAGGCCGCCGCATTGGTATTTCCTGGATGGTTTTGTGCCTGGCTGGCGCTACCTTCACTGCAATGATTTCCACCGTGTATTTTGCGCAGCACCCAGAGCATTCCATCACCGATACCACCTCTTATGAGTCCATCTTCTTGGATCTGGCCAATGTGCTCTTCCACCCACTGATCGCAGGTTTGATCCTTACCGCAGTGTTGGCAGCAATTATGTCCACCATGTCTTCGCAGCTGTTGGTTACTGCTTCTTCCCTCATTGAGGATCTACTCAAGGTGTTCAAGAAGGATGACCTCAATGAGAAGACCCTGATTACGCTGTCTCGTGGCACCGTTATCGTTTTGGCAATCCTTGCAGCTGTCATGGCTATTAGCCCTTCGGATTCCATCTTGGGACTGGTGGGCTTTGCCTGGGCTGGTTTTGGTTCTGCCTTTGGTCCGGTCACCATCGCCATGCTTTATTGGAAGCGTCTTAATGCCCCAGGCGCTATTGCCGGCATGATCACCGGTGCTGTGGTGTCCATTGCGTGGGGAATGTCCCCACTAAGCGATACTCTCTATGAGATCGTTCCAGGCTTTATTGCTGCGGCTGTGGTCATGGTTACTGTTTCTCTGGCAACCACGGCTCCTAAGCAGGAAATCCTGGATGAATTTGAGCAGGCCCGCAAGCTTTCAAAGGTTGTGGAAACAAAGGAAGATATTGACTTCCGCCAAGCTGCCAAAGAGATCTAAATAATCCGCGTTAAGCGGGAACCACCACTCAAGGTGGCGAGTCTAACCAGTATGTGAAGATATTTACTCGGTTGCTCGCCACCTTTAGTATTTTCTTGGGCCTTTATACCCTGCTGCCCTACCTCAGTTGGGAAACCACGCAGCTGCCGCCCGTGGCGCAAGTTAATCAGCGCGCCACCGTGATCGGTTATGACCGCGATGCCAAATTTGGCGGTTGGCTAAGTGGCGTGCGTGAGGGTGTGGTGGCACAAGCAGGCCAGCTAGACCCCTATACCGGAGATCCGCTTGAACACCACGATGCCGAGGTGGACCATATTTTTCCACTCAGCGCAGCCTGGGATCTAGGGGCGCATCAATGGAGTGACGCCCAGCGGATTCGATTTGCCAATGATTCCCGCAATTTGGTGTTGGTCTCACGCCAACAAAATCAGGAGAAGGGCGATCAGCTACCGAGTGAATGGTTACCGCAGGATCCACAGGTGCGATGCTGGTACGTCGAAAAGCTTTATGCGGTGGCCAATGCCTACCAGCTCCCGCTCCCCCACGCCGATGTGCGCACTGCTGAAAAGCAGTGTGGGTTCGCGAAATTTTGGTGAGCTAGTTAGGCTAGTTATTAAGCATTTTCTATTGCCCATTCATAATTGAAAGGTTCACCAGCCCGTGACCACTATCATGGTTATCCTGCACGTTCTTGCAGCGATCCTCTTCCTCGGCCCTGCCACTGTCGCTACCTCACAGTTCCACGTACGCGCCCTTGACGCCCACAATGGAAATAAGCAGTCCGAAGGTTCCGCTAAGACCCTCTTTAAGATTTCCCAGTCCTATGGCATGTTGTCCCTGCTCGTGCCATTGCTGGGCGTTGCTGTCATGCTGCTCAATTGGTCTCACTTTAAGACCGAAGGGCAGTTCCACGCTGCTATCGCACTGAGCGTTATCGCTTGGGCTTTGCTCTTCGCCGTTATTTTCCCACGTCAGAAGAAGATGATGGGTGCGCTTGGCCTGCTGGAGGCTGATGAGCAAGCCGCTAAAACCTATGAGATCGCCAACTGGGACAAGGCCAAGGGCCAGCTTTCCATGTTTGCCGGTATCTGGGCGCTGCTGTGGGTTATTATCGCAGTTTTGATGTTCATCTAATTTACGCAGCTTGAAAGCCCGCTCTTATTTGAGAGCGGGCTTTTTGCGCTTTTCGACGCCGCCCCACAGTGCGCAGCTTACCCGCCGCGCCGGGGGTTAGAGTTGTGCAGGGTCAGTGCCTTTCAGTGCGAAGGTCAATAAGCGGGTGAGGTTTTCTGCAGTCACAGGACGCGGATTGTGCGCTGGAATTTTCTCCAAAATGATAGCTACTGCCTGCGGTATCCCCGCCTCCGCAAATCCGAGATCCTGTAAACGCTGTGGTGCATTTACTTACACTCGATGTTTTTGAAGCCCTGCTAATGCACTTTCGGCGCCAGAAGCCGCAGCTATTTTCTTTTCGATCTCAGGTGCAAAAGGCGCATTAAAAGCTGAAACATAAGGCAAAACCGTGGCGTGAGTTTGGGCATGGGGCAAATTAGAGGTTCCGCCCAACACATGGCAAATATTATGGTGGAAACCAGATCCAGCAGAAGCAAAGGAAACCGCTGCCAAATATGCACCATAAAGCACTTCATCCCGGCCTGGAATTCCCCGTGGATCAGCGACGATTGGTTGCAGCCCGGAAGCAAGTGCTCGAATCCCTTCCACGGCAAGTGCTGCATTAATAGGATCGGCTTTGGGCGCCCAGAGAGAATCGATGCAATGAGCCACGGCGTTAAGGCCAGATGCCACCGACATCTCCGTAGATAAGGAGAGCGTGAGTGCAGAATCATAAATCATCGCAACCGGCAAGACCTTACTATCCACACCGGTGGTTTTGCGATCCTCATCTGTAATACCCCACACATTGGTTGCCTCTGAGCCAGCGTAAGTTGTGGGGATTGCGATGATTGCTATCCACTCGCTCAAGGCAATTGCTTTAGCTAGCCCTGAAGCTGAGCCTCCGCCGATTGAGATGATAAGGTCCACTGCATTTTCTCGGGCGCGTTCGCGGGCAGTAGCTGCAGATTCTGCAGGCACATGCATTACGACCTCGTTATGCCAGACCTCAACATTGATGTCGGCAGTGAGTTTTTGTGCCAGGGGACGTTCTCGAGCCCTGCAAATAACCATGGCGCTTTCAGCCTTTAACTCTGTTACTGCAGCGAGCAAATTTTTTGAAGCATCTCCTGCCCCAAAATAAACTCTTTGTCCGAGGGTTTCATGCTCAAAATTCATCGCCACGGCACTCTCCTTTAGTTGTGAGCTTTCCCAATTGTGTCCCGAGCCTAGCTGGGAATTATGAAGTGGAGAGGCAAAGTCACAGCACTTGTTCAAAAAAGTTAATGGGATGATCTTTAAGAGTTAACTTATTCGCAAACTAGCAACCATAACTTGGAGATTTTTTGCACATTAATCTAAGCCACTTTCAAGGTTATGGAAACTGAATAGTTAACGCTTTCCCAGATGCCCTAGGTCTTGCCCACGAGTGGTTTAAATCTTCTAATTTAAGAGAAATGGTCTTATGAAGAATTCCTTGACTCGCCGATCCCTCGGTGTATTGCTCTGCACCACTATGGTTGCCATCGTCTCCCTGAAGCCAGCTGCTTCCGCACAAGAAAACCTGCTCCTGGATGCTTCAGCCATTGCCCCACATGCTGGGCCACATGGATACTTTGTAGATTCTTGGAATACCAATGACAGCTCCCTCCAGTCCTCCGAAACCAATGCCGGCATCGGAGTGCTTGATGGCATGCACGACCTGTGGATCCCTGGTACCTCCTGGAATAACGGCACCAAAGTTAATGCCACTGTGCTGGATTCCAATATTGCCCAAGCTATAGAAATCTCCAAGGCTGCCAGCGATGAAGAGCAAGTCCGGGCCTATGTTATCGACCGCCGCAACCAGAACTACACCGCAACCGACGGCTTGGGCACTTATGCCGAGGCATACCGCGCAGCTGTGAGTGCAGGAACTACCATTCCCGATACAGTGCCTGCTGAAGCTTATACAACCAAGTTGGAAGATGAGGGGAAGTTCAATGGCAAGTGGGCTGAGACCACCGGCGAACTAGGTTCCACCGTTGCCCTTATTGAAGCGATTCGTGGACACTTCGCATCCTCCAATCCTTCCAAGAACTACTACCAGTACCCACGCCCCTACCGCTGGACTGGATCAATTGAAGCTGACGCTTGGGGTGAGGGCGTTGATATGCCTGAATATGCTTTCCCACTGCGTAAGAGCGAGGACGAGGCAGCTTCCGACGGTAGATTCCCCTCCGGACACACCAGCGCTGGCCACATGGCAGTTAATGGTCTGGCCTATGCCTTCCCACAGCAATACGACGAACTGCTACTGACTGCAGCGGAGATCGGCAAGAGCCGCATTCAATTGGGAATGCACTCCCCACTGGACGTGATGGGCGGCCGAATTCTTTCCACTGCCATCACCGCTGGTGCACTTAATGATGCTGCCCTTGATGAAACCAAGGCTGCAGCATTTGCAGACGGCCAAACTTGGTTGAGCGATCAGGCTGGAATCACGCCTATTGAAGGCGATTATAATGCTCAGCTCGAGGCTTATACCGAGTACCTGACCTTCGGTTTTGAGCAAACCGGCAACACCACCGAAGAAGCACGAGTTCCTAAGGGAGCAGAGGCACTCCTGGAAACTCGTCTGCCATATTTGGATGAGGAGCAGCGCCGTTGGGTGCTCCACTCCACCGCCATTGAATCTGGCTATCCTTTGCTTGACGACGAAGAAGGTTGGGGCCGCCTCAATCTCTTTGCTGCTCAGGCTGGATATGGCGCTTTTGATACCAATGTTGCCATCACCATGGATGCTGCAGCCGGCGGTTATGCAGCTACAGATAATTGGCAAAATGATATCGAAGGGGCTGGATCATTGACCAAGGATGGCACCGGTGAACTGACCCTCTCCGGTGAAAACTCCTACACCGGTGGCACTACCCTCGCTGGCGGTTCCTTGATTGCAACTACCCCAACCGCACTTGGCAGTGGAGATCTTAAGGTGGAAGACGACGCAACCCTCAAGGTCAGCGAGCAAGGTGTCGCTATTTTGGGCACTGCGACCCTCGACGGCTATCTGGAAGTCACTCTGCCTGCGGGAACTGACCTCAGCCAGGGCTTAAGCATCCTCAAAGCTTCGGAAATCAACGGTGAATTTGATTCCATCACGGTTGCAGGTGTGGACAATGTAAAGGCCACCTACACCAACGATGAGCTCATCATTTCTACCGATAATGGTGAGGTCGAATCCTCCAGCTCTGACAATGGACTCTTCAAGGCCCTCGGCGTTATTGCTGCTCTTGGTGGTTTAGCTGCAGTTATTGGCGGTCTTTTCACCACTGCAGTAAATAATGGGGTCATCTCCCCTGCTCTATTGCCACAGAGTGTTCGCGATCTGCTCAAGGTCTAAAATCTGCAAGAAAAATACTATCGCCGAGCCCGCCAGTTTTTCGTCGATAGTATTTTTTTAAATCTTTTTGGCACAGCAAAAGGCCCGCTTTTCAATGAAGAGAAACGGGCCTTAAATACTTTTAGCTAGGACTAGTCGCGTCCACGGCTACGGAATCCACCGCGCTCGCCGCCACGTCCACCACGATCATCACGGTCACGGCCGCCACGGAAACCTCCGCGGTCGCCACCACGTCCGCCACGATCATCACGGTCACGGCCGCCACGGAATCCACCGCGGTCGCCACGATCTGCACGTGGACCACGGTCATCGCGCTCGAAGCGACGAGGAGGGCGTCCACCTGCATCGCGTTCGATGTTGATGAGCTGGCCGGAGATGCGGGTGTCGCGCAGGTTGTCAAGAACGCTCTGTGGGAGGTCCTTTGGCAACTCAACCAAGGTGTGGTCGGCTGCAATGGTGATACGGCCGAAGTCCTTGGAGTTAAGTCCACCTTCATTTGCCAGGGCGCCAACGATGGCACCTGGGCGAATGTGCTGGCGCTTGCCAACAGCCAAGCGGTAGGTTGCGAGGTTCTCGTCGTCACGATCAAAGCGTGAACCACGATCGCCACGGTCACCGCGGTCACGGCCACGTCCGCCACGATCTCCACGATCGTCGAAGTCACGACGACGATCGGTGCGCTCACGACGCTCTGGTGGGAGTTCCTTGAGCAGGAAGTCACCGGTCTGAGCCTGAGTAGCCAAAGCTGCAGCGATGTCCTCGAGAGGAACATCATTAGCCTGGGAGTACTCCTTGACCAAAGAGCGGAACATGTCGATCTGCTTGTCTTCCAAGGACTTGGTGATGGAGTCCGCAAACTTAACCTTGCGGAAATCGTTCACCTGATCCACGGTAGGCAATTCCATCTCGGTAAGAGGTGCGTTGGTAGCACGCTCGATGGAGCGCAGCATGCGACGCTCACGAGGAGTTACGAACAGGATTGCCTCGCCGGAACGTCCTGCACGGCCGGTACGGCCAATGCGGTGGACATAAGACTCGGTGTCATTTGGAATGTCGTAGTTAAGCACGTGGGAGATGCGCTCAACGTCAAGACCACGGGCTGCAACGTCGGTAGCAACAAGGATGTCTAGACGACCGTCCTTGAGCTGATCGACGGTACGCTCACGCTGGGCCTGAGCAATATCACCATTGATGGCAGCTGCGGAGAATCCGCGAGCGCGCAACTTCTCAGCAACTTCTTCAGTCTCGTGCTTGGTACGCACGAACATGATCATTGCTTCGAACTCAGTTACTTCGAGGATGCGGGTAAGTGCATCCATCTTGTTGCGGTGTGCAACAGAGATAAAGCGCTGGGTGATGTTGGTGTTGGTCCTGGTCTCAGACTTAACAGTGATCTCAGCTGGGTTGTTGAGGTACTGCTTGGAGAGACGACGGATACCGTTAGGCATGGTTGCAGAGAACAAAGCAACTTGCTTGTCATCTGGGGTGTCTTCCAGGATGCGTTCAACATCTTCTTGGAAGCCCATGTTGAGCATCTCATCAGCTTCATCAAGAACCAGGAAGCGCAGGCTGGAGATATCCAGTGAGCCCTTTTCCAGGTGATCGATGATACGACCTGGGGTACCAACAACGATGTGGGCACCGCGACGAAGGCCGGACAACTGAATGCCATAAGCCTGACCGCCATAGATTGGCAGTACGTTGACGCCACCAACATGGTCAGCGAAAGATTGGAAGGAATCCGCAACCTGCAGTGCAAGTTCACGGGTCGGTGCTAGCACCAATGCCTGCGGGGTACGCAGGGACTTATCAATACGGGAAAGGATTGGCAGCGCGAAAGCTGCGGTCTTACCGGTACCGGTCTGTGCTAGACCGACTACGTCCTGACCCTGCATAAGGATCGGGATGGTTTGTTCCTGGATGGGGGAAGGAGTTTCGTAACCTACCTTGCGCACAGCATTTAGAATCTGCTCTGGCAATCCGAGTGCATCGAAGCCAGTCTTGACTTCCGTAGAGGATGACTCGTTTGAAGATGGGGTTACATCTTCCGAGGAGTCCTCGTTCACATTCTCATTGATTACATTGCTCGCGTTGTCTGCCTTAGAAGCAGAGTCGGCGTCCTCAGAATTATCCGCAACCCTGGTGATCTCTTCGCTACCCTCAGACACGGTGGTGCCTTTAACATTGTTGTTTGGGGTTTCGAGAGCGAAGTCAGCTGATGCTGAGTCACCCTGCGGGGTTTCCTGAGATTCCGACGAAATTACGTTATTCGGCTGTTCTACGTCGCCGTTGACGTTCTCGCTATTTCTCATTGTTCCTCTAAGCTACGCTACATTCGGCCAAAACTCCAGAGCTGAACAATATTCAAATTGTTATGAAGAGGTTTCTGAGCTGCATAAATGGGACATAGTTCACAAGTTTGTCCCAAAAAAGGTCATATCCACCTGATTTTTAAGCGTTTATAGGATATATGGGTGATCTGACACACTATTAGCTTATTTTGAGTCCTTAACCTCCAGGGGAACCATTGTTGAATAAATAACCCAGAAGTATCCGACCACTATATTTCCGCGCTGACAGAGTAATGTGATCTGCGTTCAAATTCGTTTATCCCAACTGAAAAGAGGTCAGCATGTCGTTGAATGCTTCACCTGCTCCAACCCAAGCGTTTAAAGGGCTGCGGGCACGCCACATTCACTTCATCGCGCTGGGTTCGGCAATCGGCACGGGCTTGTTCTATGGTTCCGCTGGAGCTATCCAAGCCGCTGGCCCCTCAGTATTGCTGGTTTATTTGCTAGGCGGCGCTGTCGTCTACTTCCTGCTCCGTGCACTTGGTGAGATGGCAGTCCACCACCCCGTCCGTGGTTCCTTTGCGGTATACACCCGCGCCCACCTCGGAGGCTGGGCCGGTTATATCACCGGCTGGATGTTCGCCTTTGAGATGCTCATCGTGTGTCTAGCTGACCTCACTGCTGTCGGTATCTATATGGGATTTTGGTTCCCCAATGCACCTCAGTGGATTTGGGTGGCAGCCACTCTCCTCATCGTTGGTGGCGCAAACTTGGCCTCGGTGCGCTGGTTCGGTGAATTAGAATTTGTGTTCACTATTGTCAAGGTCACGGCCGTGGTTGCCATGATTGTCGGCGGTGCTGCAATTCTTGCCTTTGGCCTGGGCACCAACACTGAAGTATCTGGCGTTTCCAACTTGTGGGAGCATGGCGGTTTCTTCCCCAATGGCGTGGAAGGCATGATTGCAGCCTTCATCCTGGTTCTCTTTGCCTTTGGCGGCACTGAGATTATTGGTGTAGCCGGCTCCGAGGCCGAAGATCCAGAAAAGTCCATCCCTCAGGCAGTCAACACCGTTCCTGTGCGCATCCTGCTCTTCTATGTTGGCGCCATCCTCATAATTTTGGCCCTCAACCCATGGCCATCTATTACCGGCGAGGAATCCCCCTTCGTACAAATCTTTGACACCTTAGGCGTGAGCTGGGCAGCTGCTTTGCTCAATGTTGTTGTCATCACCGCTGCTCTTTCCGCCATTAACGCAGACCTTTTTGGTGCAGGTCGCGTGCTCACCGGCCTTGCCAAGGAAAACCTGGCGCCACAGATCATGGGCAAGATCTCCAAGAACGGCGTGCCCATGATGACCACCGTCATCATGATCTTCGTTCTCATCCTGGGCGTTGTCCTCAACGCCGTTTTGCCGGAGCGCGTCTTTGAGATTGTTGCTTCTTTGGCCACCTTCGCCACCGTTTATGTGTGGCTGATGATCCTGCTTGCGCAGGTTGCTTCTCGACGCAAGATGTCTGCTGATGAGGTCAAAACACTCAAATTCCCAGTGCCCTTCTACCCCTTCGGCCAGTACTTTGCGATCGCATTCATCGCTTTCACCTTTGGCATTATGGTCTGGTATTCCGACTACCACCTGCCACTAGCCGTAGGCGTTGGCTTCCTCGTCTTAATGACGTTGCTTTATTTTGTAACTGGCCGTCCAAAAGCCATTGCCCCAGTTAATTATGAAGAGCTAGATCCCCGAAACTCCTAAAATCTAGCCCCCAAATAAAAATTGCTCAGTGCTTTTTGCACTGAGCAATTTTTCTATTTAACTGCTGCCAAAAGCGCTACTACCACCGGCAGCACCGCCACCATCATTCGGAGTATTCGGGTTACCTGGGTCCCCAGGATCTCCTGGAGCTCCCGGATTATCAGGGTTGGCAAGTTTAGAAATACACGTCTGATAAGGCTCTATTACTCCATTAACAATGACATCAAAAGGCGCCATTGCCGGAGTTAGCAGCTCTTTTGCACGTGCACTGACGGTGTAGTTAAAGAAGGTGGAGTTTGTGGCATCAACTCCCATACCAGCTGGATAGGACTTAATCTGCGCAATAAATCCTTCGGCATTAGCCTTGGCAACATCAAGCTTACCCACTAATTTCGGGGTGAATTCCCTATCTAGCTGTCCTGCCAAATATTCAGGTAAAACAGCAGCAATAATGATGGCGGAAAGATCATTTTGGCTAAAGCCTGCTGACCTACCTGCCTGATAAAAAGCTGCCCATGCAGCCTGAGCAGCTGTGCTTAAGGAGCCAATTTCAATAGTGCCGGTCAATGCCTGTTCAGACAATTCTGAAACCAGAAGATTTATTTCTGGATCGAGTCCATCAACCAAAGAAGTAAGAGTGCCCAGGCTCAGCCTCTCAGTGGCAAGAATCTCAGCTCGAAGTGCTGCCATATCTGCAGTGGTCACCGTGATTGTGCATAGAGCGCCATTCACCTCGACACTAGCAGCCTGAGCTGCAGGAAGTGGCAGAAGTGAAGCACTAAAAGTAGTTGCAACCACAGCTGCAGCCAATAATGTCCGGTGGATTTTCATGGGTCGCCCTTAAATCTCTTCGAAGGAAACAACAGGGAACCTCACTAGTGTCAGGTTTGTACATAGAAACTTAGCAGACTAACTACAGGCAAGGAAGGTCTAGTTTCCTAGGGCATAGTTTCGCTAAGCTTGTGTGCACCCCGGATTAACACAATTTTTAATAATGTTTTTCGAAAGAGGATTGACCTCCTTCGGGGCTAATTTCCAATGCGCACCCCTTGCTTGGGAACTCTACTTAGGGTCCTACCGACAACTCACACATAGATCGCCCAAGGCGTACCTGCTTTGGTTGTCACTTTATTCAACCTACCCACGAGGGGAAGTTACAGCTGTGGATGTCGTCGACATCGCACGGTGGCAGTTTGGTATAACCACCGTCTATCACTTCATTTTTGTTCCTTTGACTATTGGACTTGCTCCACTAGTTGCGTTAATGCAAACCTTTTGGCAAGTCACAGGCAAAGAACATTGGTATCGTGCCACTCGCTTCTTTGGCACAGTGTTGTTAATTAACTTTGCTCTCGGCGTCGCCACCGGCATCGTGCAGGAATTCCAATTCGGCATGAACTGGTCGGAATATTCCCGCTTTGTGGGAGATGTTTTTGGCGGACCACTTGCATTGGAAGGCCTGGTCGCCTTCTTCCTGGAGTCAGTATTCCTAGGCCTGTGGATTTTTGGCTGGGGAAAAATTCCCGGATGGCTCCATACCGCCTCCATTTGGATCGTCGCTGTGGCGACCAATGTCTCGGCTTATTTCATCATCGTTGCCAACTCCTTTATGCAGCATCCAGTGGGTGCGGAGTACAACCCCGAAACCGGCCGCGCTGAACTGGTGGATTTCTGGGCACTGCTCACAAACTCCACAGCACTCGCTGCTTTCCCCCACGCCGTTGCTGGTGCCTTCCTAACCGGCGGTACTTTTGTACTGGGCATTTCCGGTTGGTGGCTTATTCGCGCCAAGGTTCAGGCTAAGAAGGCTGGAGTAGCCGAGGAGGATCGCCACTCCATGCACCGCCCGGTGCTGTGGGTTGGCTGGTGGACCACGGTTTTATCTTCAGTTGCTTTGGGTCTCACCGGTGATATCCAAGCCAAGCTGATGTTTGTGCAGCAGCCCATGAAGATGGCTTCGGCAGAATCGTTGTGCCACACCGAAACTGACCCCAGCTTCTCCATTTTGACCATCGGTACGCACAACAACTGCGATTCCGTGATTCACCTGTTGGAACTTCCTTTTGTGCTGCCTTTCTTGGCCGAAGGAAAGTTCACTGATGTCACCCTCCAAGGTGTAAAGGATCTCCAAGCCCAGGCCGAGGCTCTTTATGGACCTGGCAATTACTCCCCCAACCTCTTTGTTACGTACTGGTCTTTCCGCGCCATGATTGGCCTCATGCTGGGTTCTCTGGCCATTGCTGCAATCGCGTGGTTCCTTTTGCGTAAAAAGCGCACTCCTCAGGGCAAGATCGCGCGCCTTTTCCAGATCGGTAGCCTCATCGCACTCCCCTTCCCCTTCCTGGCTAACTCCGCAGGTTGGATCTTTACAGAGATGGGCCGCCAGCCTTGGGTGGTGCACCCCAATCCGGATTCCGCCGGAGATTCACGTACTGAACTGATTCGCATGACTGTTGATATGGGTGTTTCTGATCATGCCACGTGGCAAGTCTGGCTCACCCTCATTGGATTTACCCTGCTCTACCTAGCACTCTTTGTGGTCTGGTTCTGGTTGATCCGCCGCGCCGTGCTGCTGGGACCACCTGCCGAAGGTGGCCCTACCGCCAGTGAGCACACCGGACCTGCCACCCCAGTGGGTTCGGATCTGCCGATTTCCCCGCTCCGCTTTACTACAGCATCCACAGCAGAGGAGCAGAAGTAATCATGGATCTTAATACTTTTTGGTTCATCGTTATCGCCGTACTCTTTGCCGGATATTTCTTGCTGGAGGGCTTTGACTTCGGCGTCGGAATCCTTGCGCCCATCGTGGGCAAGGATAAAGATTCCCGCAATACTGTCATCAAAACCATCGGACCGGTCTGGGATGGCAATGAAGTGTGGCTCATCTCTGCTGGTGGCGCGCTTTTTGCCGCCTTCCCAGAGTGGTACGCCACCATGTTTTCCGGAATGTACCTGCCGCTCTTCCTTATCCTGGTAGCTCTAATCCTTAGAGTTGTCGGCCTGGAATGGCGCAAAAAGGTGGATGATCCCCGCTGGTTTAAGTGGTCTGATCGCGCAGTATTCGTTGGATCCTGGGCACCTGCGCTGCTGTGGGGCCTAATTTTCTCCAATATTGTGCGCGGAATGCCCATCAAAGCAGATCACAGCATCGATGCCACAGCAGCCCTGCCTGGCATTTTTAACCCCTACGCCATTCTTGGAGCACTGGCCTTTACGGCGCTGTTCACCATGCATGGCCTCGCTTTTATCCGCCTCAAAACCGCAGGCCGGGTGCGCACCGATGCCGGCCGGGTGGCTGGCCGCGTCGTCACGCTTAGTGCTGTTTTAGGGGCACCATTTGTGCTCTGGACGGCCATTTCCTATGGCAAGAGTTGGTCCTGGTTTATCGCGCTATTCGTCATCCTTGCGGTACTGGTGGGCGGATTTGCGCTGCTCAAGGGTAGGGATTGGCTGAGTTTTGGGGCAACTTCCGCGGCTGTGCTCGGCGTTGCGGTGCTGATGTTTAGCGCGCTCTTCCCGCTAGTTATGCCAACAACCTTGGCCGATGGCGTGGACCTGGATATTTGGAATGCCTCCTCGAGTGATTACACGCTGCACATTTTGACCTGGACCGCGGTGTTTATTGTGCCGGTGGTGCTGTTGTACCAGGGCTGGACCTATTGGGTATTTAGGAAGCGCCTCAGCGCCCCGCCCCTGGCCACCTCCACCGAAACAACCGACCCCGAAACCACCACAACCAGAGGAACAAAAGGCCAGCCAGCGTGAGTGACACCGCAGAGTTAGACACACCCAGCGTCCGTGGCCCCGTTGATTGGCGATTGCTCAAAGCCTCGCCAGCCACGCGGCGCTGGGTGGTGGTGGCAGCGCTGCTGATCACCGCAAAAACGCTCAGCATCGTGGCCATGGGTTTATTGATTGGCCAATTAACTGCCGGTTTGATTGAAAATCCAGGTTCCACGCTCCCCCGCCAAGAACTCATTTTTGTGGCTCTCGCGGTGGTGTTGCGCGGCGTTTTTGGGTGGCTGCAAAGCCGTTTTGGGCACAGAGCCGCCACCCAGGCGATCACCGAACTGCGCGCGCAGACCTTGGCCGAGCTGGCCCGGCGCGATCCGCGCACCATCGATCAAGCTGCTTGGCGTATCCGCCTGCTCCAGGGACTTGACGGCCTCGGCCCCTACCTCACCGGGTTTTTGCCAGCGCTAGCGGCCACGATTATTGCCACGCCTCTAATGTTGGCCGTGATTTGGAGCCTTGACCTGGGCTCAATGTTTATTGCGCTATTCACGTTGCCATTAATTCCGCTGTTCATGTGGCTGGTGGGCACCCTCACCGCTGGCCGCACAGAGCAACGCCTGCGCGATCTGGCTACCTTGAGCGATCAGCTGCTTGACCTCATCGCGGGGCTTCCCACGCTGCGGGTTTTCCGCCGTCATAAAGAAATGGCCACCGAGGTGCGCCGGCTTTCCTCGAGTCATGCGAGCTCCACCCTCAGCGTGCTAAAAATCGCTTTCCTTTCCAGTTTTGTGCTGGAATTTTTGGCCACACTTTCAGTAGCTTTGGTGGCTGTTGGCATTGGATTTCGCCTGCTAGATGGCAATATCACGCTCGCAGTTGGGTTGAGCGTGCTGATCATCATCCCGGAGGTCTACAACCCCATCCGCGAGGTCGGCGCGCGTTTCCACGACGCCCAAGATGGCCTGGTTGCCACTGAAGAAATCCTCACCTTGCTCAGCAATAAAACCCCGCTTGTCGACGCCTCCCTCCCCGAACTCAACCTTGCCGGAGGGCTAAAGGTAGCAGTAACTGGACTAAGCGCCCACGGGCGCGATGGCATCCATCCTCAAAACTTAAGCTTTGAGGCGCACCCCGGCGCGCTGACTGTGCTGTGGGGCGAAAATGGCTCTGGTAAATCCACTACTCTTTTGGCCATTTTGGGCCTGGTCACCGAAGGTATTAGTGGCTCAGTTGTGGTTCAAGATGCATCCGGCAGGCAGCTTGCAGGCCCCCAGTTGTGGCAGCACTGCGCTTTTATGCCGCAGCGTCCGGTTTTGGATAGCTCACTTGTGGGCGATAATTCCCAGCTTTCCTTGGGCCAGCGTCAACGTCTAGCCCTTGACCGTGAGCTCTCCCGCGGTGATGCCGCTTTGGTCTTGCTGGATGAGCCCACCGCACACCTCGATCCAGACAATGCACTCCTTATTATTACGCGCTTGCAGGCTTTGGCGAAGGCCGGAGCCACCGTGGTGGTTGTTTCCCACGATCCCCTGCTACGCGACGCAGCCGATGTGGTGGTGAATGTAGCATGAACCAACTTGCAGCAATCCGTTCCCGCGAGGTGATACTGCCAGTGCTAGCTGGCACTGTGACCATGCTGGCCTCGATGACACTGACCGTAGTTTCGGCCTGGTTGATCACCAAAGCCTGGGAAATGCCTCCGGTTATGGATCTCACCGTGGCGGTCACCGCAGTACGCGCCTTGGGCATTAGCCGCGCGGTTTTCCGTTATATAGAAAGAGTGGTTTCCCACAAACTTGCGCTCGATGTTGCCAGCCGAACCCGCACCGCAGCTTATGAGCGTCTAGCCAACTCCCCCGCAACGGCAATGTCTCTCAAACGTGGCGATCTACTCAGCCGCCTCGGTGCAGATATTGATGCACTCTCTGACGTGATCGTCCGCTCGGTAGTTCCTAGTGGCGTGGCTTTGGTAAGCAGTGTCTTAGCCGTTGCCTTTGCAGCCTTTTTGAGCTGGCCGGTGGCATTGGTACTGGCCACAGGCCTCATTTTAGCTGCGATTATTCCCCCAGCCCTTGCAGCCCGCGGTGTGCGACATGCCGAAATCGCCCGTGCCATTGCCGTGCAAGAATACGTCAGTGCCGTTGACCACGTACTTGTTGATCAAGCAGGTCTGCGCGTGCGCGGTGACATGCCCGCTGCCCTTGCAACGGCTGAACAAGCGGCGCAGTCCTATGCCAAGGCCGATGATGCGGGTTCACGTTTCTCGGCTATTGGTGTGGGAACTTCCATCTGGATCCACGGCTTTAGCGTGATCGGTGTGCTCCTCGTAGCCGCCAGCTACTACACCTCTGGCGATCATTCCCCACAATGGTTGGGCGTTTCGGTACTGCTCAGCCTGGCTGCTTTTGAGGCAGTATCCGTCCTGCCCGACGCAGCCATCGCCCGCACCCGTGCCGCTGGCGCTGCTGGGCGGCTAGCTGATATTGCCAACATTCCCGCAGCTACTCCCCCTGAAGCTGCGGAAGCTCCCGCCGAGCCCAGCATTGTGGCAAAAGACCTGGTTTACGGCTGGGATAGCGATCTTGGCACCTGCAACCTCAACCTGCCCTTTGGTTCCCGCCACGAGATCATCGCACCCTCCGGCACCGGCAAAACCACGCTGCTGCTTACGCTCGCAGGATTCTTGACACCCCGCAGCGGAACAGTGTTGATTGGTGGCAAAGATCCAGCTCAGCTCAGTGGAACGGTGCTATTTAGCCCCGAGGACGGCCACATCTTCGCCACCACCCTGCGCGACAACTTAGCCCTTGGCGCCCCCACCGCCACCGATGCGGAAATGCTAGACATCCTCGAGGCAGTGGGCCTGAGCTCCTGGTTTAGTGGCCTCGAACAGGGCCTTTCCACGCTTCTTAACCACGGCGCCGATAGCCTCTCCGGCGGTCAACGCCGCCGGGTGTTGCTTGCGCGAGCGCTGCTCAGCGACGCCCCCATTTTGCTTCTCGACGAACCAACCGAGCATCTTGACGCCCAAGGCTCCGCCGAAATGCTTTCACTGCTTTCTCGAGACGAATTGCCTGGTTCCCGAGCTAGGAGGACTGTTGTGGTGGTGCGGCATGTGAGGTGAGTCATTGAATTGCTAAGTAAGACCAAATTCACTTAAAAATTAATTAAAGCAATATATGATCTCTCTAAATGGTGAAATATTAGAAGGGTTTATCTATTTAGCCAGAGAGAAACTAGATCTTCTTTAGAGAACATTTTGGTTTTAGACCATTCTTTTAGCATTTCTCATACAGGTGTTCTAAATGAGGGTGTTAGAAATCCTTCTATATCCAGCAAACTATTATTCTATTAATAATTTCAGAGATACGAGGAAAATATGTTGATTGATCGTTGGGCCAACCCAGAAATCGCACTGCAAAATTCAGTGGATGAGTCTTTCCGAAAATGCATTGAAGTCTATCGGAATGACTTTGACAGAATTGAAGAGGACTTCAAAAAGGAAGCCTCAATTGCTGAAGGTGGTTACGGCCGCAAGCAAATTCAAGAATTAGTCCAGAACGCTGCAGATGCTTTGCAAGATGAAAAGGGACGCATCGAAGTTCGGCTAACTGAAGACACCTTGTACGTCGCAAATCAGGGCACACCAATTAGCCAAGAAGGTGTGCGCGGCCTCCTATATGCTCATCTTTCAAGCAAGCATGGGGATGAAATTGGCCGTTTTGGACTTGGATTCAAGTCTGTCGGAAGCATTTCTGACAATACGAAGGTATATAGCCAAACTGTATCCTTCGAGTTCGACCGTAAGCGCACAAATCAGGTACTTCGTGAAGAACTGGGGTATGATCGACCAGATTCCGAGGTCCCTGGCCTTAGGCTTAGCTGGGTAATTGATCCGCTTGTTGATTTTGAAGAAGATCCTATTCTCAAGGAATTTTCCAAGTGGGCCGTGACAATTATTAAGGTTCCGCTATTCCAAGGCGCTGCAGCATCTCTTTTTGAAGACATGAAAAATTTTGATGAAAGCTTCTGCCTTTTTACTCCTCGGGTTAAAGAATTGGCGCTTCGCTCTGATTTCGAATCCTTGCAAAGAGTTTTTAAAGCTCAGCGCACGGGTAAGACCGTAACACTAATAAACGACCATGGTGAGTCATCAGAGTGGTTAGTTCTGTCCACAGATCATCAACCAAGTAAAGAAGCCCTGAAGAACGCAGGAAATGCAGCACGCCGAGACAATGTCACCGTCAGTTGGGCAGTTCCTCTAACCGGAGCAACTGGTGTCGGAAACCTGAGTGCTTATTTCCCGATCAAGTCTGAGACTACTTTGACCGGTCGACTAAATGCGCCCTGGAAGCTTTCTGACGATCGAATCAACCTAATCGAAAGCAAGTTTAACCAGGAAATCCTTGAAGAAGTTGTACCGCGCCTCGTTGTTAAAGCACGTCCCTACCTCATCATGAATGATGAATTTGGACGTTACCTTGACATTTTGCCCGCCCGTGGTCGCGAATCGAGAAGCTGGGCTGACGATGTAATTAATAAGCCAATTTACGAAGCGCTTCGCGAGGCAAATTCTCTCCCTGACTATACTGGTACTCTTCGCTCTCCCCGTTCTTTGAAGCTTCCACCTCAAGAAATTATGGCACCCTCAACTGCCAAAATTAAGGGTGAAGCGCTCAAGATTTCCCGCAAACTGACAACACAGTGGCTTGAGCTCAAACCACTTTCTGGAGATTGGGTTCACCCTGAATGCATTTCAACGGATGCCCGACGAGCAAAAACTGAACGACTCATGGCATTAAACTCTGAAGAATTGCATGCAGACATGTCAGAATGGGTTGAAAGTCTGGTAGACAAAGCTAGTCAAAATGCCAGACGGTCGGCAGCGGCAATCAACTTCATTAATTTTGTATATGAGTGGATTCCGTCCCCTGCTGTTTTTAATTCCTTGATTGAATCTGAAGTCGTCCTATTGGAAACTGGCATTTGGGTTCAGCCTGAGTCCAGCAGATGCTTCATTAGGAATAACCCCAGTGAACGTGGCGCGGGTTTTGTAGACCCTCAAGTTATCGCTTACAAGGGAGTAACAGACTCTCTTAATGCACTGGGTATTCGGCTTTACGAAGATACTGGCCAATTATACGAAAAACTAAGCAAATTGAAGCAGACGGTCCGTATCGACTGGGAAGATTTCTGGGCTGTTTTGAGGACTTCAAGCCTAGACGACATCAAACGAGGCTTTGAGGACGTACTTTTCGGAAAACAAGAAGAACTAGTCCGCATTATGGACGGCACGGGTCAATTTGTGCTGCCTGAAGGTCAATTGATCCCGGGAAAATTGGTTCAGGACCTCAAGCAAGATGCTAAATACTTAACACACTTCAAATTCCATCGCACTGATAAGGAAATTTTGGAGCTGTTAGGACTACGTGAACAACCACTACGCACTATCAGTAGTAAGAAGCCTATTTGGCTTAAGGAATACCGAAAGCAAGTAGAAGCCACTGTTGGCACAGATTTAGGTGTTCCACGTTTTGGCTGGTCACAGCTTGATATTGGCGATTCAACTTCAATCTTGACTCATCTGAATAATTTCCCACGGCTGAGCGAAACCAACAGAGCTATTCTGACCAAGTTCATTTTGGATAATATTTTCGATGCTCAAATTCGAGTTGGAACCAAGACTTCCAAGAAAGTTGTAAGGGTCATTCACCCCGAGCTTTGGCTAATCAAAAACTTCGGTGTCATCCAAACTTCGCTGGGGCTTCGTCCAATTTCTCAATCCTTCTTGGTGAGCGAAGATTTTGAACAAATTGGCGATATCGTTCCCGTCGCATCCGGTTTCGAACTCTCTGCAACGATCAAGCAATTGATTAATTTTCATACCACTATTGAGGAGCTTTCTCAGGAAGATTATTCGAAGCTTGTAAAGATCCATGTGGAGCGAAATGATGAACCAGCAGTTGGAAAGACATATTCCTGGTGGTGCAACTATTTCCCAGACTCGACTCCCAAAGAAATGTACGTACATTTCAACGATGAGTGGTTTTCCCTCCCATCCTCGCAAATTGCCGTCTCCTCGGTAAGCAGCATTGAAAACTCAATTGAGGAGCTAGGAATTCCTACGCTTATTGTCCCTGAACAAGTTGACTCAAGCTCACTCTCAACACACTGGGGATTAATGGATGCTTCTCAGGTTCCAATTGAGTACCACCTTGCTCCTGTAGAAGATGAGAGTCTTCTCCTCTTACGTTTCCCTTCACTACAAATTTTGGGACGCGAAGACTTGGATTCAATCAAGTTCCAACTTTGTTCTGAATTGAGCCGATCCACCAAAATTCCAGGCCGCGCGCAAATTACCAAACCGGCTGCCTCAGGATTTGATGGAGAGACCATCTTTACTACTGCTGCCACTCGTCGGGAACAACTCATTGATGTGCTCTCACTATTGGAAGAAGACTCCTCCGAAGAAGCTATTGAGCTTCATCTCTCTCAAATCAAACGACGCGAAAACAATAAGCTGAGAGAAGATATCCGCAAAGCAAAGAATGATGCGGAACGACTTTTCTTGATTGGCGGCTACGAAGCCTTAATTTCGATTATCCCGGCACCTTCAGTCGAGTTTATCGAATCTACGGGCAAGAAACTTCCAAAAAACTCTGAACTGGCCGAGATCTGCCTCAAGATGTTTGGTCCAGCAACTTTGGAAAAAATTTGCGGACGTCTCTCTGAAAAACACCCATTAGCGCCAATCCCAAGGTCCTGGACCGGCTCTTCTGAGACTCGCAAATGGGTACGCGGGCTAGGTTTCTCTGAAGAATTTGCGGGTAAGAAGGGTGAACCCAAAACACAGATAACAGACTTTGTTGAGGGACCGACTCATCCTGGAAAATTCCATGACTACCAAGAAAAGGTGTCCCAGAAATTACGTGCAATGTTAAGAGGTGAAGGTCAGACAAGAGGGCTCATTACTCTACCTACTGGAGCAGGAAAAACGCGAGTTAGTGTTCAGACCATTATTGAATCCATCACAGCTGATGAAATTCGAAATCCAGACGGCACACCATTCCGAGGCCCAATCCTCTGGCTTGCGAACAGTGTTGAACTATGCGAGCAAGCACTTCAAACGTGGGAGTATCTATGGCGCGCATTTGGCAAGCCTCGAACTCGGCTAGCTCTCACTAGGCATGATGGGGATCACAATGCCGAAGAAGAGCCGGATTCTGTCCAAGTGGTTTTTGGAACTTTCCACAAAACCAAAAATTCAACCACTGATCCAAATTACAAATGGCTTTCCAAGACTCCATTAGTCATCATTGATGAAGCCCATTCAGCACTTGCGAAGTCTTATACGGAAATTCTCCACTGGACTGGACGCAGCGGTTACCAACGGGACAAACTTTTACTTGGATTGTCAGCTACGCCTTACCGCGGCACTTCGGATTCTGCTGAAACCGATCGTTTGATGAGGCGATTTGATTCAAATGTCTTGGACGAGGGAGTTTTTGGAGACGATGAACCAATGCTCCGACTTCAGCGCGATAAGGTTCTCTCCGAAGTATCTATGGAAATCATTCGAAATGAAGGATTTATTCCTCTTACCGATCAGGAAATCGAGCAGTTCAGGGAAAAACACTTTTTACCCACTGCTAAGGCCTATCAATTGGGTTTGGATTCCGAAAGGACTCAGAGGATTATTGAATCAATCAAGAGTAAACCTGAAGATTGGTCAATTCTAGTTTTCGCTGCTTCTACTGAAAACGCCGAAACAATTGCCACGGCCCTTACCTTGGACGGTATTCCCTCAGCGTCGATTAATGGTAAAACTCCGCTCAAAGAGCGCACTGATATCCTTGAACGCTTCAAATCAGGAGATCTGCGCGTCTTGACAAATTACAATGTCCTCACGCAGGGATTTGATGCCCCTAAAACCCGTGCGGTGTACATTACGCGACCAACCACTAGTGAGGTGCGCTATCTGCAGATGATCGGTCGAGGACTTCGTGGACCAAAGAATGGTGGTACAGAGTCAGTGCATATTGTTAACATTCTCGACAATCTGCAGTCCTTCCCTGAGAGTATTAACTACCAGCAATTCACCTACTTGGCTTCGAATATCAAGGAAGATTAATTGGTCTCATTAACTGATTCGCAGAGTGTAGTTGCAGGTCTCCACTATTCAGACAGTCAACTTGTTATCGCTGGGCCTGGCACGGGAAAGACAACGACGGCAATCGAATTAATTAAGTCGATTGATTCCCAATTGGATTTCAACGAAGAAAGAAGTGTTCTATTTCTCTCTTTTTCCCGTGCTGCAATTCAGGCTGCGTTTGATTCCATGGAAAGTGAAATAGAAGATCTCGATCTCTACGTCAAGCATCAAACTCTGGACTCTTTAGCTACATCACAGCTAGCTGAATTCGGATTATTGGGAGAAGGATCAAGTTTCGATTTTGATTCAAGGATCCGGAAAGCGATAGATCTTCTCAAAAATCACGGTGAAGAGCTACTTGAGGATATTTGCCACATTATTGTGGATGAGGCACAAGACATTCTTGGCATCCGACAACAATTTCTGGCTGAGGTAATTTCCCATTTACCAGATGACTGCGGAATTTCCGTTTTTGGTGATCCATACCAGACCCTTTATCAGTTCCAAGTTCAGAAGAAGGCGATTAACGAAAAGAAAACAGATCAACCGCAATCGTTGGTGGAATGGGAAGTTCTAGTAAATCGAATTTTCAAGAATCGTGATTACTCGACCACTATTTTGCAGGATCAATTTCGAGCGCAGGGTCTCTTAGCCAAAAAGGTCTTCAAAGATCTTGAATATGTCAGAGAAACAGAATCTCAACTTACGGCATCTTCTCATTTGAGGTCACTCGTATCCGATCTTAATTCCTTTGGATTAGATGAATTAAAAGCATTACTTCCTCGTTGGAGTGGCTCGGTAAGTCTTCTTACGCGCACTAACGCGGATGCAATTCAGATATACGAAGCGATGATTGAGCAAGAGATCCCTTCGACGATCGTCTTACGAAAGGAGCTTCGCCCAGCATTGCCTAGCTGGTTGGGAAAATGGGCGCTTGAAGCTAGCGGACCTAGTTTCAATTCAAGGGCTCTTCGAGACTTTATTGCCAGCGATGAAACTTCCATGGCAGAAGCAGATGCATTGGGAATCCAATTCGCTTTTGATGATGACGTCTCCTGGGATGAGATTCGTCAGGCCGCCCAATTCTATTCTCCTCAACCAAAAATTGAGGCAGTCAGCGGTTCAGTATTGGTAACCACTGTCCACCAATCAAAAGGCCTTGAATTTGATAATGTTCTGGTCCATAACCCAGAACAATATGTCTCTGACGTTGATGCCTCGAGCTCAGCACTTGAAGTTCTCTTCGTTGCGCTTTCCCGCGGGAAGAAACAAATTAGTAGCTTTCAGGAATCCATGGGGAAAGTCTCCAAAAAAGAAGGTACCTGGTTTCTTCCTCATCCCAATTCACGTTTTACGCCTAAGGCGATTTGCATCGACCCAAGGGACATTCGGATTGACTTAAAAGTTGGTGATTCAACTTCACAAGAACGACTGGCGGCTTATGCCTCAGGCGACAAACTTCATTTTGAAGTTATTTCATCAAGCTTTGATGTGCCAATTTATAGGTGCTTCCTCGATGGTTTGCCTGTCGCCACAACAACCGAAGACTTTGGACGGCGTCTGGTGAAAATCGCACGAGTAAAGGACATTAGGTGGCCAAAACTCTCCTCTGTTCCCGTTGTCGATCTTGAATCCTCGTTTTCGAAAGACACGAATCAAATAGCACCATTCCTAATTCCACTTCCATTAGGATTTTCGGAAATAAAGTTTAAATAACTATAGAAAGAACCTTTTGTGATTGACGCTGTAAAACCAGGCCTAGACTCCTGGTACTCCGCGCGGGATGAGATCATTGAATTTGCCAAGAATGAACTCCAAGGCATTGATGGAGAGACGATCTCATCCAGCCCTCTGAATCGTTTTACTGTTGGAATTCTCTATCCCAAAACATCCGCCGAACTTTCAAATTCGACTGAAGAAAATATCATCGTAGTTCCTGGATTGGAAGCTGATTCTCCACAAAAAAAGAATGAGCTGCCAGAACTGGACGATGTGATGGATTTCAGTGGGTCTGCAACGGGGCAGTCCCTCCCTTCCTCAATGGGACTCACAGTGGCCTTGCCGCAGGGGAATAACTCAACAATTCTTAGAGTAGCCGTTCAAGCGACTCGATATTCTCAAAATGCCGAAGATGAAAATTGGGTTCCAAACAAGGTTGAAACTGAAATTCCCATTTCACTTCAGCTTTCAGGAAATGAAGTAATAAAGCTCGCGCACCTGGTAGAAGGTAGCGATGAGAAGCTGGAATTACGTGTCTTAGTACGCTCAGCGTCACACCAACGTGTGAGGGTTACGGTCTCTTTGGTAAACCTGAATTCAATGGGAGAATTCAAGGGAAAAAAGGATGCATATTGCTGGTATCGTCCATCAATTCAACTCTATTCTGATGAGGTTCCGTTTGTAAGTAGTTTGAAAAAAAGGGAATATACAAATCAAGACTTAGGTATCCGTCAATCTGAATTCTTGTACCGGAAACACCCCACCATCGCCCAGGGCCACGGTTGTTCTCCAATTTGGGAGGATTCTGAAGGACCGATCCACCAAGTTTCAACAACCTTCTTTCCCTCTCAGGAGGTGAAACGGTCCAGTGCTCTTTCTGGCGGTCCCGATGATGTTCTTGGGTCTTATGACCTAAATATGGGAAAAATTGCAACGAAGGCGGGTCGAGATGAACTCGAAAAATTGTCTAGTGCATATGAACGCTGGATTGCCGTCCAAGAAACCGAGCTCGATAAAGAAGAGCTATCAGTTGACCAAAGAGAAATCGGCACACAGAACCTAGGTGAAGCACGGGAATGCCTTCAACGTATTCGTACGGGAATTGGGTCTTTGGATGACCCCGTAGTTTTCCGCGCGTTTGAATTGATGAATCTTGCAATGATTCAACAAAGGGATGCATCGGAGCGAGCCAAGAATCAAGATAGCTTTGACTCATTAGAACAGCCGGACAGATATTCTACTTCACACCGCTGGTATCCATTTCAGATCGCTTTTATCTTGATGAATATTCCAGCAATGTCTGATGCTTCTCACCCTGAAAGAGAAATCGCTGATCTTCTCTGGTTCCCAACTGGTGGTGGTAAGACCGAAGCGTATTTGGGTTGTATTGCTTTCATTTCCTTGCTCCGCAGAATAAGGAACCCTCACGATGGTGGTGTTTCAGCTATCATGCGTTATACACTTCGAATCTTGACTACTGATCAGTTTGATCGCGCTGCCAAACTTATTTGTGCGTTGGAGATTCTTAGACGGGAAGAACTTCCAGAATCCGACCAAGAAATTAGCCTTGGTTTGTGGGTCGGTGACAGTACGAGCTTTAACCAGCTTAAAGATGCGAGGACTGAGCTAGGACAACTCAATTCAGGCGGTCTTAAAGCAAACCAATCAAGACTTCTTCAGATTAAGAAATGCCCACATTGCGGTCATGAAATCACTCACGAGGATTACGTGATTGGAGCGAAAGGCTCTGCTGAAGGTTTAAAGATTAGCTGTCCAAGAACAACCTGTCTTTTTAATTCGGGGCTTCCCCTTTATATTGTTGACGAGGATCTTTATGCGCATCGTCCAACTCTGGTCATCGGAACAGTAGATAAATTTGCCCAGATGACGTGGAAGGCTGAAGTTTCCCAGCTCTTTTCCCTTGATGGAAAGTTCTCAAAACCAGATTTGATCGTCCAAGACGAGCTTCACCTAATCTCGGGCCCTTTGGGCACGATGGTCGGACTTTATGAAACCGCTTTGGACTTAGCGTTGACCACTGATTCTGGCTACAAATGCAAGATTATTGCCTCCACTGCAACCATTCGCAGAGCAGATGAACAAGTTCGAGCCGTTTTTGACCGCACTGCAGCACAGTTCCCTCCAGCTGGTTTAACCCCAGAGGACAACTACTTTTCTAAGAGTGCCGATCGCAAAACTACGGGAACTCGTCAGTATGTCGGTGTAATTTCCTCGGAAAAATCTCACGCCACACTTTTGGTTCGTCTCTATGCGGCTTTGCTTCAAGCGGCTAAGGAGCTTGATGCTCCAGATGAAGTTGTTGATACCTATTCGACCTTGCTTGGTTATTTTAACAGCCTTCGAGTTCTGGGATCTGCCTATCTCCAGGTAGTTGATGATATTCCAGCGCGAATTAAGGTGATCAGCGAAAGACTTCAAACCGAGGCTCGGTTTGAAAAAAGTATTGAACCTTATGAGCTCACATCAAGAGTTTCGGCAGCTGAAATTCTCTCAATTCGAGAGCGCATGAATAATCGCTATCCGACAAATAACCTGGATGTCGTGCTCGCAACCAACATGATCTCGGTGGGCCTTGATATTGATCGCTTGGGACTCATGGTTGTTGCTGGTCAGCCGCAGAACACCTCCGAATACATTCAAGCAACCAGTCGCGTGGGCCGAAAGCATCCTGGTTTGGTTTTCGTTGCTTTCAATGCTCAGCGTTCTAGGGATGTCTCCCACTTTGAAGGTTTTGTTACTTTTCACCGAGCGCTCTACCGGGCGGTGGAAGCTACTACAGCAACTCCTTTCGCGGCAAGAGCACGAGATAGGGGCGCTCACGGCATGCTAGTAGCCGCTCTTCGTATGCTCTTCTCTGAACTCAGAAGCGATAGCGATGTAGTCAATATCGTCGACTTAAGCGATTCAGACAAGAACAACGTAATCGATCGAATTGTTGCACGAGCAAAACGCATCGATGAAACTGAAAACTCAGGAATTTCCAACTGGGAAGCATTACGCGTCCTTCTTTATCAGCTCCTTTCCACCTGGGAATCTGAAGTTAAAAGCGGCCAAATTCTGAAATTTGGATCAATGGGTCAACGAGAGACATCCACTGGAACCACATCTCTATTGCGAGCGGCAAAAGATCTCCGAGCTGGAGACTCTCCGACAGACCAAGTGCCTTGGGATACCTTAACCAGCCTTAGAGACGTCGATGTCGAAACTCCATTACACCTCATAAGAAAACCAAAGAAAGAAACTCAAAATGCCAATCGGTCGGAAGAATAAAGATCTCAAGAAGATAACGTCACTTCGACGATCACAAGTGATCTCAACCTACGGTATTGGTGCTCTCATTCCTGTAGCATCTGAAAGCTTTATCATGATGGGCCAAGATGCCTGGCCTGCTTTTTGGATCAAGAATGAAGAAAACCAGATCCGTGACATTAGTTTCGCCAAAAGTCTTGGGATTGACTATTTTGTTTTGCCTCCAGGCGAGAAGACTTCGCTTCCTGTTAGGAGATTTCCTGAATGGGTTTCATGTTCCAAATGTAAGCGGTTAGCTCCATGGGACTATCTAGCGATTAGAGAGCCTAAGAGTAAAGAAAAGTTAAATTTTTGCCGTTTCTGTGAAACCAAAGATGCCAACCTCATTACTTCGCGATTCGTAGCAGCTTGTGCAGCCGGCCATATTGAGGATTTCCCCTACCGCGCTTGGGTGCACGAAAGGGTAGAGAACAATGGCGATGAACATCAGCTTTATCTGAAGGTCAATTCTAAAGATGACACCCTAAAAGGCCTCAGAGTGGAATGCTCTTGTGGCGCTAAGCGCACTCTCGAAGGAGCTTTGGGCCGAGGAGCCATATCGAAGCGATGCAGTGGACAAGCTATTTGGCTGCTCGATAATCCTAATTTCGACTGCACCGAAAAACTCGTCGGTTTACAAAGAGGTGCGACTCGTGTTTGGCAAGCAGAAACTAAGAGTCGAATCAGTATTGAGATCGCTGAATCTGATCTTGAACGAAGCGTTGGAGACAAGTTCGACAAACTATTAAGCATTCCCTCGGAACTTCTCCCGGCGATTATTGGATATGATTTTCCTGGGGAAAACGTTGCTGAAGTCCTCTCAGTTTTCGAGCGTTTGAAGAGGAAGTTGGTTGATTCACCGGATCTCCGTCAGCAAGAATATGAAGCCTTTCAAACGAATCAACCAGAAATAACTGGTGAGGAAGAATTCGTTTGTGTGACGAGTGAGTTGCCTGATAAGGAAAAAGTTCGAAGCAAAATTCAACTTACAAGTCAGGTTCCACGCATGAAGGAAATCCGTGCAATGGTGGGATTTTCCCGTGTGGATCCAACCGATGAGGAGAAGAAGACGCCTCCGCTTTCTCAGGAAACCGAAAAGTGGCTTCCTGCGATTGAAGTTTTCGGTGAAGGAATTTTCCTCAAGATTGATGATCAAGCGCTACGTCAATGGGAAGAAAGCCCATTCGCGAAATCCCGAGCTGAAAAGATAAACAAAGCGGGCGACGCCAATGAATCTAAGAAACTCACGACTCCACGTAAACTCCTACTGCATTCCCTTTCGCATGCCCTTCTCAATGAGCTTGCGCTGATAACGGGGTATCCTGCTTCTTCCATTGCGGAGAGGATTTTCGCAGAGGAAAAGCAATCCGGAATCTTCCTTTATACTGCTACTTCAGATTCAGCAGGTAGCCTCGGTGGACTATGTTCTCAGGGTGCACCGGAGAATATGATTCGCTTGCTGGAGAATGCAATTCAAAGCGCTAGCTGGTGTTCAGCTGATCCTGTGTGCATTGAATCGCACCCTCATGGGGTCGACCATTCAAATCTCGCAGCATGCCATTACTGCATGCTTGCACCCGAGGTTTCTTGCGAGAATAGAAACCTTCATTTGGATAGGGCTTGTCTTGTCGGAACACCCGAAGACACACAGGCAGGGTTCTTTTCCCTGCTTGTGTGATTTTTTGGACTCGGATCTTGCGGCTATGCTTTCCAGAGTGGAAACTAAATTCGGCTCAAAAATTCGAGTTACTGACTTGTTTGCGGGAGCTGGCGGCTTAACCGAAGGACTCCTTTCGTTAAGTAACCAGTTCGTCGCAAACCAGGCAGTAGAAATGGATATGGATGCTGCTGCAACCTATAAGGCGAATTTTCCAGAAGCAGATGTCGCCAACTCAAATATTTTGGATTGGATTAACTCCGGCCAGCTCGTTGAGACTGATTTAATCGTCGGTGGCCCTCCCTGCCAGGGATTTTCTACTCTGGGTAAACAAGATCAAAATGATGAAAAAAATCTACTATGGGTGCAATTTGCAGATGCTGTGTTCCAAGCCAATCCCAGTTACTTTGTTTTAGAAAATGTTCCTCAGTTTAGTACTTCTACCCAACGCGCGGTCTTTGAATCTGAGCTAGCTGAAGGAAAACTGTCCAACTACACGGCAAGCATCTTCACCGTTAATACAGCTGATTTCGGAGCCCCTCAACTTCGGAAGCGAATGATTATCCTCGGTTCGCGGAAAGACGTTGCAACCTTGAAGCTTCCAGTACCTACACATATCCCAGAGAATTATGCAACAGTTCGTGATGCGCTTTCCGGGGTGCCATTGGAAGTCAGTGGAATTGATCTACCGGACAAGAAGATGGTTATTGAGGGCAAGACAAGACCTGGAGTGTTTCGTACTGATGAGCTTCATCTCGGCCGGAACTACTCCAAGCTATCAATGGACAGATTTGTAGAAATTCCTCCAGGAGGAAATCGCTTTGACCTTCCCGATGAATTGAAGGCACCCTGCTGGATTAAGCACACCACTGGCTCAGGCGATGTAATGGGAAGATTGCGTTGGGATCAACCTTCCGTGACAATCCGCACGGAGTTTAACAAGCCTGAGAAAGGGCGCTACCTCCACCCGACTGAGCACCGTGCAATTACGCATTTCGAAGCCGCTAGGATCATGGGCTTTAGGGATGATTACAAGTGGGTTGGTTCAAAAACTTCGATCGCAAAGCAAATTGGAAATGCAGTCCCCATTCAACTTGGCAATGCGATCGGCCGTCAGATTCTCAATCTCATGGCAGCTGTTCCATTAGCCTCCTAATTTACCTCAACACCTCGTCGAAAAGCGTTAAATAGCTGCAGGTTCAACAACCCGCGCGCCACGTGCGCGGCCGTGTTGTTCGGCCCAGGCCAGCATTTTTTCTTCGAGGCCACTGCCACGTAGGGCCGGGATCACATGGGGTCCCTCCACTTCCAGGCGCAGGCCACCACCGTGCGCGAGGTCCGGGATGATCGTTAATTGCATGGCGGCCACCACTGCCCCGGCGCGGTCGCGGACCACGGCGAGGAAATGAGAGGACTCATGAGTGAGCACGTCGAAAGCAATTTCCAGAGCTTCCAAGGAAGCTCCGTTGCCATTGCCCAGCAGGCGTGCAATTTCGGGGAGGTCTTCGCGCTGGCCACGGCTGAGCTGGAATTCCTCGGTTAGCTGCACTCCGCGGGCGGTGGTACGCATGGTTGCCACGATGCCGTCCAGCCAGCGTCCCACATTGTGGCGAGCTTCGGCGGTATCGGGATAACGGCAGCGCAGGTGGGCACCGGAGCGGTCGAGAATAAACCACACCATCACACCGTCGGTGCGGATGGAAGCGCTGACATACTGCGCATCCAGGCCGATATCGTCAATACTGACCGGCAGGCGGCGCAGGTCTAGCCAGGAAATCGCCAACATACCTGGGGTTTCTGGCATGCCGCCCCAGGGTTTGAGCACCTCGGCTAGCGGGTAGCTGCCCAATTGCACGGCTTCGCGCACGGCCTTGGCTGCAGCTTTGGGGCCATCGGCGTTGAGCTCGATGACGGAGTTGGTAATAAACCAGCCCACGCTATCGTGCCAGCGCTCATCAAAACGGCTGTGAACTGGGAAAACTGCGCGCAGAGGCTGATCGGCAATTTCATGGGTCACCTCGGCCATAATGGAAGCAGTCAAGGATAGAGTGCTGACTCCCTCACTGCGAGCGCGGGCAGAATAAATGGCAAGGTCGTTGACGCCAAAGATATCTCGGACCTCAACGCGCTCCTGCCTAGCCACGGAATCACCTAAAGGCAGTGGGAATTGCGGCATTTTTCCACCGCCTGCCTCGATGATCTCCTTCCAGCGCTGATGGATTTCCACCGGTGCAGCCGGCGCCTCGAGCAGCACCTGGGTGTGATCTTCAAAGGCCAGCGGGGTCTCGGACAAGGTCGCGCCGTTAATGGTGTTTCCGCTAATTGTGGCCATAAGATCGCGCACAATCACCAGCATGGACCACATATCCACATGGGAGTGGTCACTGCCAATAATCACGGTCGGCCGCGGGGCTGCGTCGATAATGCACAGGCTGTGCGAGGGCCTGGAATAAGGCGAGCACTGCCGGTTAAGCACCGTGCGCAACACATTATTAATGCTCTCCCCCGGCGCGATGGGATGTTCTACCCAACTACCTGCGCTGATATCAATGCGGTGTGCCTGGACTTGACCATTGGGATCGGTACTAAAAGTGGTGCGCAAAGTGCCGTGGCGGGCAATAACATTAAGCCAGGCCTTTTCCAGCTCTTTGTGGCTAATGGCTTGGGGCAGAGAAAAACTAATGGCCATCCAGCTGCCAGGGCGCTCGCCGGCGCCGACATGGCGGCCCTGGTCAAAGGACACAGGCACTTGCTCACCCGGCGCTGAGGCGCGGACATGGTAGCTATGTAATTTTCCGAAGGGAAGTTTCAATTGGTCTACATGTGTGAGTCGCATAGCGCTATCATAAGCTAAATATCTATAATTCGACAGAAAATCTTGATCGGAGTGGTCATGACGCAACTACAGCACAGCACCTTCGAGGTCCCTGGCGCCACACTTTCTCTTTCCTATAGCGATGAACATGGCCACCCAGTTGTCCAATTACACGGCCTGACCTCCTCGCGCGACCGCGATCGCCTGCTTGACCTGGACCTCGGACGGGGCCTTTCAGGCACCCGACTTTTGCGTTATGACGCCCGCGGACACGGCCAATCCACCGGCCGGCAACGTGCGCAGGACTACAACTGGGAGACGCTTTGCGACGACCTCCTCGCCGTCCTTGATCACTATTTTCCAGGCGAACAAGTCCACGGCGTGGGCCCCTCGATGGGCTGCGCCACGCTTTTGCATGCAGCAGTACGCAGACCCTCGCTTTTTAGCGGCCTGACCCTCATGCTGCCGCCAACTGCCTGGGAAACCCGCAAAGCTCAGGGTGCTGATTATCTCTCGCGGGCAGAGTTTATTGAGACCCATGGCATGGCAGCCCTGCTTAATGCTGAGCAGTTAAATGCCAAGCCCCCGGCAACTGTGGGTGTGCCAGACACTGTGCCCGATGTTGCTATCGAGCTTTTACCCTGGGCCTATCGTGGAGCTGCCGCCAGTGATCTTCCCACCCACGAGAAAATTGCGCAGATCAATGTCCCCACCACCATTTTGAGCTGGGTGGATGATCCCGGGCACCCCGTCTCCACCGCGGTGGAACTCACCCGCCTGCTTAGCGATGCCCAATTGCGCATTGCCACCACCCCAGCCGAGGTTTCGCAGTGGCCTAAACACCTCTGCGATGATCTGGGGCTAACCTTTTAGGAATTCCATCATGGCAGGCCAATCCCTCTTGGTCTGCTTCATGCCCAGGTTAAATGTGTTGCGCAGTTTAGCCAGGTTGATCTCGGTATTTTGGATATTCATATCTTCCGAGAAAAACACATAGGCCTGCCCGGCAGTTTCCAAGTCCAAGATGCGCTGCTTGGTGGCGTTATAGAGTTCCGGGCGGGCGATGGTGGCAGCTGCGATGGCTGGATACTTGCGCAATGCTGCTCGGATGAATCCGGGGCGGGAAATTTCTGGGCGCCAATATTCCCGTGGGCGTGAGGCCAACACCAGGAATTTCTTGAATCCCGCATCAATAGCAGGTTGTAGCATGAGGCCGCCGGTTTCTCCCACGGCGCCGTCCACGTAGGGAGCGCCATCGATATAGGGAATGGGCATAAAACCCGGCATGGTGGAGCTGGCACGCACCCGCTTCATTAGAGCGTTGAGGTCAGTTGCCGATTCCCGGCCCCAGTAGACAGTTTCACCAGTATCCGCACGCACTGCAGAGATCTGGAAAGGGGTGGGATCTGCGCTAAAGGTTGCAAAATCATAGGGATAAGGCTGGGTAGGGCCAGGTGCGGTTTCATAAATATATTCCGCATTAAAGTAGCCACGGCCTCTAATAAGTGGGCGGATGCCGGAGGCGTTTTTATCCGCTGCAAACTCCACAAAACTGGAGACTGCTCTAAAACGGTCGGCGGAAAGATAATTCACCACATGTGAGGATCCAGCTGACACTCCACCCACCCAGCCGAAGTGAATATTGTGCTCAATAAATTGGTCAATTACAGCTGCGGTATAGGCATTGCGCGTGCCCCCGCCTTCAATTACGAGGGCAACATCTGAAAAAACTTGGGCTGGGGTGGAAGACATGGATTCTAGGTTAGTCCTTGCATAAAAAAACCATCTACCGCAGGGCAGATGGTTTTGAGCTGGATATTTAAACCAGTGGAGAATGCTCTTCCACGAAGTCATTAACAGTAAGGGAATTCCACATCGCTGCAGCCTGCTTGTTGTGCTGGCGCACCATCATGATGGATGGGTAGTAGCCGAAGGGAATGATGAGCAAAGCCCACACACCAAAGAAGCTGGTAGCCATCGCCGCAGACAGCATGAGTGGGAAGAATGCCACAAAACGGAGGGTATATGCGGTGAAGTTATGTTCATCCGGAATACCGAAGTAATAGGAGATGCGTCCATAGGGGGCGCTGGCACTAAGCAGCGCAGCGGCAACGATCGCCAACATTGCGCCAACGAGGAGGAAAACAACGCTTGCAATGATAATCACGAGACCTAGTTTTGCATGATACAAAGCCTTTCTCCAAAGGTTTTTGGGGTGATCTTCAGCCAAAAGTTCCACAATGTGACCTACCCCCATTCCTAGCCCAATCTGACGCGAGTAAGCCAGACCACAAAAGTGCTAAACATTCCTCAGATAATTATATTTGCGCAGTTAGAAGCAGTTTTAGCAAGAATTTCTATAGAGAGATTCAAAAATGAACTCGGGGGTACTCCACTTCCAGGTCACTCTGCTCATTTGACTATGAGCTTAGACACGTTCAACTTCCCCATCCCCTAAAAACTCGCGCCCCGCCGGGGTGCGGTGGGCCTGAGTGGAGGACGGCGTCGAGAAGCATGGTTGTGAATTTAATTCCCGGGCAGCTCTTGACAGACCAAGCAGTCTAGGGTTTGGTGGGAAACGCAATCGGTTCACCTTTGATCCTCTCCCTGGAGCCCCGGATGATGAGGAACGCGCACAGCGCGGTAGGTGGGACGACCTCGATATTTGGATGAGGAAACACCCGGGGCAGCTTTCTGCACACCCGGCTATCTCCCCTACCCAATTTCGGGAAAGTCCCCAGGGATTGCCGTGCGTCCTAGCCGGGATCCGCACGTTCGGCTCAAGCAGAAAGTCTGATTTCATGACTTCCAATTTTTCCTCCACCGTCGCCGGCCTTCCCCGCATTGGGGCTAAGCGTGAGCTCAAGTTCGCCCTCGAAGGCTTTTGGAATGGCACCACTGATGGTCGCGCCCTCGCGCAGACCGCCCGCCAGCTGGTCAACTCCGCATCCGATTCCCTCTCCGAGCTAGATTCGGTGCCTTTTGCGGGACGTTCCTACTACGACGCCATGCTCGACACCGCCGCTATTTTGGGTGTGCTACCTGCACGTTTTGATTCCATCCCAGACCATGAAAATGATGGCCTGCCACTGTGGATTGATCGTTATTTTGCCGCTGCTCGCGGTACCGCAGACCAGCCTGCACAGGCTATGACCAAGTGGTTTGATACCAACTACCACTACCTGGTCCCCGAATTGGCTGCCGATACTCGTTTTGTGCTGGATGCTTCCCACCTCATTGAGGATCTGCACTGCCAGCAGGTGCGTGGCGTGAATGCCCGCCCCGTGCTCATCGGCCCACTGACCTTCCTCTCCCTTTCCCGCACCACCGATGGTTCTGATCCGCTGGATCATCTGCCTGCACTTTTTGAGGTCTACGGCCGTTTGCTGCAGTCCTTGGAATCCGAGTGGGTGCAAATTGATGAGCCCGCGCTGGTCACCGACCTCTCCCCTGAGCTGCTGGCCCAGGTTCGCGCTGGTTATGCCACTTTGGCCAAGCGCGAAGGCCTATTTGTGAACACCTATTTTGGCTCCGGTGACCGCGCGCTGGAAACCCTCGCTGGTATTGGCCTGGGCGCCATCGGCGTTGACCTTGTCACCCACGGCATCACCGCGTTGGAGGCTTGGAAAGGCGAAGAACTCCTGGTAGCAGGCATTGTTGACGGCCGTAATGTGTGGCGCACCGATCTTTGCGCTGCCTTTGCCAACCTCAAGCGCCTGGCTGCCCGCGGCCCGATCGCCGTGTCCACCTCCTGCTCCCTGCTCCACGTCCCCTATTCCCTTGACGCCGAGCCCACCATCGACCCTGAGGTGCGCGAATGGCTCGCCTTCGGCGCCGAGAAGATCCGCGAGGTTGCGCTGCTCGCGCAGGCACTGGCAGGAAATATCGATACCGCAGCATTTGATGCCGCCTCCCTCGCCCTCGCTTCTCGACGCACCTCTGCCCGTACTGCGGCCAGCACTCAGGAGCTGCCAGGTAGGAAGCGTGGCAGCTTTGCCACCCGTGTGGCATTGCAGGAAGAAGCACTGCAGCTGCCAGCACTGCCCACCACCACCATCGGTTCCTTCCCGCAGACCCCATCCATCCGCTCTGCGCGTGCGCGTCTGCGCTCCGGCGCTTTGAGCCAGGCTGAGTATGAGCAGGCAATGCGCGATGAGATCGCATTGGTGATCAACAAGCAAGAGGAACTCGGCCTGGACGTTTTGGTTCACGGTGAACCAGAACGCAATGACATGGTGCAGTACTTCGCCGAATTGCTCGACGGGTTCCTGGTAACCGCCAACGGCTGGGTGCAAAGTTATGGCTCCCGCTGTGTGCGTCCGCCAGTGCTCTTTGGCAATGTCTCCCGCCCAGCACCAATGACTGTGTCCTGGTTTGAGTACGCCCAAAGCCTGACTAAGAAGCATGTCAAAGGCATGCTCACTGGTCCAGTAACCATTCTGGCCTGGTCTTTTGTGCGTGATGATCAGCCTCTGGCCCAGACTGCCGATCAGGTGGCATTGGCCCTGCGCGATGAGATCGCCGATCTGATTGCCGCTGGCGCCAAGATTATCCAGGTGGATGAGCCTGCAATCCGCGAGCTTTTGCCACTGCGCGAAGCCGACAAGCCCGCCTATTTGCAGTGGTCAGTGGACTCCTTCCGCTTGGCTACCGCAGGCGCGCCCGATGACATTCAGATCCACACCCACATGTGCTATTCCGAATTCAACGAGGTGATCTCCTCCGTGATCGCACTGGATGCCGATGTGACCACCATTGAGGCAGCCCGGTCGGATATGCAGGTGCTTTCCGCACTGAAATCCTCCGGCTTTGAGCTCGGTGTGGGACCAGGTGTGTGGGATATTCACTCCCCACGCGTTCCTGCTCTGGCCGAAGTTTCTGGCCTTTTGGACGCAGCGTTGGAGTCTGTTTCCCCACGTCAGCTCTGGGTTAACCCAGACTGTGGCCTCAAGACCCGCGGTTGGCCTGAGGTTGAGGCCGCCCTTAAGGTTTTGGTGGCTGCTGCTGAAAAGGCTCGTGCTGAATTGGGTGCTGGGCTGGGCTCTTAGGGCGCCGGGCTGTGCTCGGTGCTGAGCCGGGTGCGGCGCAGGGTCCCGCTATTTAAATTGGCTCACTGCTAAGAAACCGCAGATGAGGGGCAAGAGTGTTACTGAGATAGCCAAAGCCATGGCTACTTCAAAGGACACCGTGCCCACACCCATTTGCATCACCGCGCCCAAGGCTGCAGCTCCTAACACCGCACCTACCTGCCGGGAAGTGTTATAAAAACCAGAGGCTGAACCAACCAGATCTGCTGTCACATCCCGCAGTGCAATTGCTGAATTGGGCGCAAAGCTCATGGCGGTGGCAATGCCGAAAAATACGACGGGGATCAGCAGCCACCCAGGGGACGTGTCTTGGAACATCATGACTGCAAAAAGTGCCATGGATAAAATGAGCGATCCAAATCCAAGTTTGGAAATGGTTCCAGGCGCTACCTTATCCACTACTCTGCCGATCAGTGGTGACATAATCACCGAAATCACGCCCATTGGAACCAGGAATAGTCCCGCTACCTGCGAGGATAGTCCTTGAGCTGTTTGTAGATAGAGCATGATGGGCAGATTTACGGAATACACCGTGAAGCCCAGGCTAAATACTGCAAAAGCACCAATGGAGAAATTCCGGGTTTCAAAAAGGCGCAGAGGCATCAAAGGCGCGTGGGAATGGCCTTGCATCCAGACAAAGAGCGCGGCAGCTGCGATGCCAACGAGCAAGCTAATCCAAATCCACAGACTCCAGCCCAGTTCTGGGCCTTGTTGGAGCGCGACTACCAGGCCAAGCACTGCTACTAAAGATACAAATCCGGATAGCAGATCAATCTTGGCGGTGCCGGTGGGCAGCTTAGGAACATACCTTGCCACCATAAGGATGGAAATAATTCCGAGGGGAACATAAACCCAAAAGACCGCGCGCCAGCTAATCCAGCCCACCAACACTCCGCCAATTACGGGGCCAAAAAGTCCAGCGGAAGAAGCCACCGCGCTCCACACGCCGGTGGCTGCTCCCCTGCGATCATGGGCAAAAATGCGGTGAATTATGCTCAAGGGTTGAGGGTTAAGCAAAGATCCACCCAAGCCTTGAATGGCACGCGCCAGGATAAGCAGCTCAATAGTTGGGGCAAAAGCGCAGGCCAGTGCAGCTGCGGTAAAGAGGATCATGCCCGCGAGATAAACATTGCGCTGGCCAAAACGATCGCCGAGCCTGCCGGTTATCAACAGCGGAACGGCAAAGGTTAGCAGGTAAACGGCCGAAACCCAGACAGCTTGGTTAAGCGATGCGTTCAGATCTTCCTGAATTCTGGGCAATGCCACCGCAACGAGGGATTGGTCCAGGAGCGTTAGGAATAGGCCGACGCTAAGGGCACCTAGGGCTTTCCATGCTCTATTTTCTGCAACTGGGGTGCTCACTATTATTCAGCCTCCCCGGTTTTGTCTGCTTTGGGGGCTTTGGCGGCTGGCTTGATGGTGGCGGTGGGCAGGGTTTCGCGCCCGAATAGCCACACCACTGCAGCGATGATGCTGATCAGCCCACTGAGCACAAAGCCTGCTTGGAAGCCTACTTCTGCAGCGATCATGCCAATGAGCACTGGCCCAATAATTGCACCAAAATCCTGTGCCATTTGGAAGTTAGCCAGGACCTTGCCGCCGGGACGAGAATCAATCACATCGGCCAACACTGCTTGCTGGCTGGGGTTTAGAAGTCCGGCGCCAGCGCCAGCCAGCGCAGAAATTACAATGAGCAACCAGGTTTCTTGACCAAATCCGAGTGCTGCGGTGAAAATGCCGTTGATGATAAGGCCAGCGACGATGAGCGGTTTGCGGCCAACGCGATCTGAAAAATCTCCTGCGAATTGCAGGCACAGTGCATTTCCAGCAGCAAAGGCGGCCATGGAAAATCCTGCTACCGCTGCCCCATTGCTAAAGTACGCAGAGGCAAAAAGTGGCAGCGTAGCAACCCTAATGCCAAAGTTTGACCAACCGTTGGCAAAGGCGCCCACCAGCGCTGAACGATAAGCGGAATCCTTAATTGCCTCTGCAAAACCCAAAGGCTGTTGGATAGCTGCATCGGTCTTTTTCAAGGCAGCATTTGTTTTAGGCATACGCCACCACACTACGAGCGCAGCCAGACCTACAGAGGCGCCATAAATAGCAAAAGGCCAACGCATTCCGAGTGCTGAAAGCCCCGCACCTACTACTGGTCCGATGATATTTCCAAAGAGGAAAGCACTGGCATAAACCGAAGAACAGCGCCCACGGATTTTTACCGGCGCCATTTTTACAATGAGCCCCATCGCAGAGACAGTAAACATGGTCGAACCAATGCCCGCGATGCCACGGAGCAGGACAATTTGCCAATATTCCTGTGCCAATGCCACCAGTCCGGTGGTTATGGCAACAGTTAACAGGCCGGTGAGATAGACCCGGCGGCTACCCAATTTGTCGATGAGTCGTCCAGACATGGGCGCAAAAAGAAGGCGAGCGCCGGCAAACACCGACACCACCGCACTAGCTGCTGCCAGACTGACATCAAAAGTGACTACAAACTGCGGCAACATCGGAGCAATAAGCCCATAACCTAGGGCAATGATGAAGGCAGCGACCACCAAGACCCAGATCTGCTCCGGGATCTTAGGCTTGGATTCAGGTTGCGTATTAAGGTGAGACATATCGAAAGACAAGGCTAGCCCTAGCCTCAACTTTTAGCCAGCTGACCAGTATTTTAGAAGTTTACTAGAATGGACGTTCGATTACTTTTCGAATACATGTCCGCCCCCACTCTTATACTCACAGCCATGATCTCACACCTTAACCGCACCCTTTCCTCCATCATCTCCCCCAAGCGTTATGCCGAGCACCTCATCGAGGTTTTCCCAGACACCCTGCGTGATATTCACTCAATGATGCGCCATCCACGTTCCCTCGCCCGAGCCATACCAACTTGGCGACCACCAACCCTCGCCCTGCCTACCCTGGCCGGTCACGACCAGCTCACACTCACCCTCTCCCGCCACCGCGCAGGCTCCGCCGCCCGCCAGATTGTCAAAGATGCAGGCGCCACCCGCGAACCCGCGTACCTCATCACCGCGCGCATCAGTAGCCCCGAGGGCTACAAGGTTTCCTCCAAGCTGGCAGAAGGCTGGATCCGTGCGCTGCTCAACAACGCAGGTACGCACAGCGTCCATGAGCTTGTCGACGAACCAACGCCCACCTTTTGTTGGTTGGTGGACGCAGATTTCCAACCCGTTTATTCCCCGGCGTCGCTTTTCCAACACGCCCCACACGCAGCATAAAAAATGCGTCCTGCATAAAAACAGGACGCATTAGGGATGAAACGTGAGGAGCTAAAGACTACTTCCGGTCTTCCTCGTCCTCATCATCTGAATCATCAGAATCGTCTTCGTCATCTTCATCGAAGTCGTCGTCATCCTCGTCGTTTTCGTCCTCATCCTCTGCGATGGAATCATCAACGAAAAGATCATAGACATCTGGTTCATCAAACTCTTCCTCATCAAAAGGAACAAGCTGAGCTTCCCAGTCCTCTGCCTGATCATCAGCCAGGGACAGGATGTCGAAGAGACGATCGAAGTCGGTAAAAGTGCCCAGATCCAGCACTTCATCGGTGGCAAACTCTAGCTCAGAGGTGAGATCAGCAAACATCCGCTGGCGATCTTCTTCTGAAAGAACCGCATCACCATCGGCCTCCCACAGCTCTTCGATAGCCTGGTCAACCAAGTCTTCGAAGGACTCTCCAATAGCAATAAAGTTCACGGTTGCAGTGGGAACACCATCTTCAACCTCTACAAGCACCTGCAGTTCAGAGTTTTGACCAACTTCTGCACGCACCAGATTTGCATTAAGCGAATCCTGGAAGAACTCCAAGTCCTGGATGCGCTCATCAGTTCCTTCAAGGAGGTCTCTCAGCACGGTGACTACCTGGTCAGTGGCAACGTGCTTAGCAACAGCAGCAACAGCATCCTCAACTGAGAAAACCACCGAAACTAAAACGGCCTCAAACTCTTCATCGTCCTCATCAACATTTGCTGCTGCAATATAAACATTGGCAGCAGGCAGAAGGGAGTCGATCTCCACAAACTGGATCTCCAAGTCAGCGGTGATCGGAACGAACATAGTGTCGCCGTTTACTCGCGACTCGATACCATCACTATCGAGCCCAGCTGCGATGTCCTCGAAAAAGCTCATGTTCTGATGACCTTCCATCTGGTTTGTGCTGGGGACGTCCCCTCAGACACTGTCGCCTAGCCTAGCGCTCACAAGGAAACTGTGCCTAGCAATTCACACCCATCAAAGAGAATCTTCATTTAGGTAGCAAAATTTTATCGACTTCCGAACATCTGCATCAAACCCAGCCACCTTAGCTGCGGTTCTTCCTCTGATTCCTCAACCTCAATGAAGTCAAGTTCATCTGCTAGATCAGGCCTACCTGTTCCCCACTCCAACATGTCATAGTTCTCCCATGCCAAACGTTTTTCTTGGCGCGGGTCCCAGGCAATCCGAGAATTTCGATCAATAATAAAAGTACCGCGCGCAGGCTCTTGATCAGTACCCCCTCGATAGGGAGTCCACGAACTTCCGGGCTTTCCGTTATAGATAAATTCTTTCCAATGGCGCTGAACCAAGGTCGTAATTTCCACCAAGTCATCCATACCGCCTCCAATTTTGGCCAAGCTCATGGATCGCGAAGATTCGTGGTCACCAAACACAGCATTGAGTTCAAAAGAGTGGATCGCACCCAAACCTAATTTGCGCATGGAATCTGGGGCGTAATCAAAGCGGTACATCCAGGTTGGTTCATCGCTTAAGGCGTGGCATTGAGCCAATCTGATGGAAGGCGCCCAAAAGAGGGCGTCGGCAAGCAAATCGGCAAAGTCTGCCCGTGATTCTGCTCCGTCGTAGGCCTCCACCACTGCCGGGGCATGATCTGGGTCAAAAACCTTCAGCATCCGCAAAGCTGCTCGACGACGAGCTGAGCTGCGCAGATAAAACGCCTTAGTAAAAGAAGTTTCGCCATCATTGGTACCAATTATCAACGGAATACGCATTTGGAGACCCTTCTCAAACATGCTCAATGGATGATCAGGCAAAAGCGATCCATCAACTGTGGGCCCGTAACAAGAATTAAGCTGCAATAACTCGCCTGAGCGCCACATCATCGACTGCCCGGCGCGCACCAAATCTGCAGCGTCCTCTTGTCGAAGTTCTTGCAAGCTGGTCTCCCGCGGCAACGCCATCCGATAGATCAGTTCGCGGGCCCAGAATTTTGATTGCACAGTGGAGTGCACTGAGGCCACCGGAGCTGATTGGGCGATAGCGCGGTGGAAAAGCCCATGAGCTGCAGGCACACACATCAAAGTAACTACGGCAGCAGCGCCTGCAGACTCGCCCATCAAGGTCACATTGGAGGGATCGCCACCAAAGGCAGCGATGTTCTTTTGGACCCAGCGCAGCGCTAGGAGCTGATCGTGCAGCGCGGGATTTGCCACACAGTCCTCCCCCACGGAACGTAGGTCGAGATAACCGAGTGCACCGAGACGGAAATTCACTGCCACATAGACCACGTTCATATTCCGCACGAGGTCGTATCCGCGCAGTGCCTTTTCGCTGGAGGAACCCATGATGTAGGAACCACCGTGGAGGTAGACCACCACGGGTAATTGCTCAGTGGAATCTGGGCGCACAACATCAAGGTTGAGGCAGTCTTCGGAGCCACGCACCTTATCGGTCCAGGAATAGGTGGGCTGTACTGCAACCTCGCCAAATACCGAACAATCGCGAATGCCCTCCCACTTCTTTGCGGGACGTGGCGCGCGGAAACGATATTTGCCGCCTGTGTTTCTGCCATAGGGAATGCCTCGCCACGTTTTGAGGCCAGGACCTTTAACACCTTTAACTAAACCGGTTTCGGTGGGAACGATCATCTCATCCGCCAACGCTGAACCATTCATAATCCCCAGGCTAGGCCTGAATTCTAGAGCTGGCAATGAATTTAGCTGGGAATTCCCTCCTGTGTTCCAGGCGATGACCCTGAGGGTAAATAGTTATACTTCACTTTTATGACCCTTAATCTTGCTGAAAATGGCCCCATCGCAGTTGGCGATACTTTTACCTTTGAATACGTCGTTCCATCCAACAAGGCAGTGCCAGATCTTTATCCTGAATCTGAGCTCTTCTCGGCGATGCCTCGAGTTTTTGCCACTGGCTTCTTTGTCGGTCTTATTGAATGGGCCTGCATGGAACATCTCAAGGATTCCATCCCTGATGACAACACCATAAGTCTCGGCGTGGGCATTAATGTCTCCCATGATGCTCCAGCTACTGAAGGCGCAACCCTCGAGGTCAAGGTTGAGGTAGTTGGCGTCGGAAAGCGCTCTGTTGAGTGGAAGGTGCTTGTCACCGCCGGTGACACCGTGCAAGGCGCCGGCACGCATAAGCGGGCCTTAGTTTCCCGCGAGCAATTTGTGTCCCATGCAAACAACCTTGCCTCCCAATTTGGTGCGAATGAGCTAAAAGAAAACGCCAAATAGTCCGCTTAGAAACGCTAATTATCAAGCGCAGATAGGGATTTCTTCGAAGAAGTCTTGGAATACGTATAAAGTTGCTCTCATGGTAAACCGCGTCGACAGAGACACCACCCTGTGCATCTCACTTGCAGCTCGCCCCTCCAACCATGGAGTTCGCTTTCACAACTGGCTTTATGCCGAACTAGGTCTGAACTTCCTCTATAAGGCTGTGGCTCCAGCTGATATCACCGCAGCAGTCGCCGGAATCCGCGGCCTAAACATCCGCGGAGCTGGCGTTTCCATGCCTTATAAGAGCGATGTCATCCCGCTTATCGACACCCTCGATCCTTCAGCCGCACGTATCCGTTCGGTCAACACCATCGTCAACAATGATGGCCACCTCACCGGATACAACACTGACTACACCGCGGTCTATCAATTGTTGGAAAAGCACAACGTTGATCCTTCCACACCAGTTGCCATTAAGGGCTCTGGTGGAATGGCCAATGCAGTTGTGGCGGCTTTGGCTGATTTTGGTCTACACGGAACTGTGGTTGCTCGCAATCATGAAACCGGCGCTGCGCTGGCATCTCGTTATAATTGGGACTACTCCACCACGGTTCCGGAAACTGCACGTCTCCTGGTCAATGTCACGCCAATGGGAATGAACGGCCCTGACGCTGATGTTGTAGCTTTTAGCGAGGATGAAGTTTCCCGCGCCGACGTGATTTTTGATTGTGTCGCATTCCCTGTTGAGACCCCACTTATTAAGTTGGCTCGATTCTTGGGCAAAGCAACGATTGATGGCGGAGAGGTAGCGGCACTACAAGCTGCCGAGCAGTTCCACTTGTACACCGGAGTCCGCCCTACCGAAGAGCAAATTTTTGCAGCGGAGGAGTTCTCCAAGTAAACCAGCCCATGCACTAGGAGGTACTGATATGTCTGAATCCAAGATCATGACCGATGCCCTCGGATCCGATCCCAAGACTCTCGAAGAAAACGCCGGTTTCGGCGGAAAATACCTCATCGCAGCACTGGATAAAGCTGTAGATATGCAAACCAGCGCCATTGAGGGATATGTCAACTGGTTGCGTAAGCAAAATCCCAATGCCAACCCCGCCGAGATTCAGGTGCTCATTGATAAGCACTTTATGCGCCTAGCCACTGGTTCCGGCGCAGGTGTAGGAGTCGCTGCTGCAATTCCTGGCATTGGTTTTGTTACCGGCGCTTTGGCAGTTGGTGCCGAATCCCTAGTGTTTTTGGATGCTGCAGCTTTTTACACCATGGCTTCGGCGCATCTGCGTGGCATTGATATCAAGCATTCAGAGCGTCGCCGTGCCTTGGTTTTGGTAGTTCTCCTCGGTGCCTCCGGCACTGCCATTGTGGACACCGTTGTGGGCGATATTACTAAGTCTTCCAAGGCGCCAGGCATTGCCATTTCACGCTTGGGCGTCGGAAATCTCCTGGAAGTAAATAGCCGCTTGCTTAAGTTCGGAATAAACCGTATTGGCAAGCAGTTCCGTAAAGCATGGATTGGAAAGATCCTGCCTTTGGGTGTGGGCGCAGTTTTGGGAACCATGGCAAACCGCAAGATGGCCAAGAAGACCATCGGCAACGCCTATGATTCCCTCGGCCCTGTTCCATCCAGCTTCTAAGCCCTCCCAGCTTCTAGGCCGTTTTTAACCGCGCCGTCGTTGCTGTGATCGCTGCGAATTCCAACGAAAGGACCTTCCCTCACCTGTAGTTCCCCCCTTTTTGAAAGGTACCTATTTGAGCACCCCCGCCAAACCCGCCACCTCAGCCGCCCCGACGAACCCTATTAGGTCCAACGGCTCCACCAGCTCCCCCAACCGCATCCAACAATTAGTGAGGGTGGCGTGGGAACGGCCCTGGCTGAGCTCGCTGACAATCATCACAGCGATTGCAGCAACCCTCTTTGAACTCACCATCCCCTTGCTCACCGGCGGTGCCATTGATATCGCCTTAGGAAACGCTGGCGATACCCTCACCACCACTCTGGTTGAGCGGTGGACACCCAGCAGCATGAGCATCCTCGCAGGTGTCATCACTTTAATTATTGTGCTGGCATTGTTGCGCTATGCCAGCCAATTTGGACGCCGCTACACCGCGGGAAAACTCAGCATCGGTGTGCAACACGATATCCGGCTGCACACCATGCGCTCGCTGCAGCGCTTGGATGGACCGGGCCAAGATAATATTCGCACCGGCCAGGTAGTTAGCCGTTCCATTTCGGATATCAACATGGTGCAAGGGCTTGTTGCCATGCTGCCCATGCTCATCGGAAATATCCTCAAATTGGTGCTTACGTTAGCACTCATGCTGGCTATTTCCCCACCGTTGACCATCATTGCTGCGGTGTTGGTGCCGCTCTTGCTGTGGGCGGTAGCACTTTCCCGGCGGGCGCTTTTTGCCTCGACTTGGTCCGCCCAACAAAAGGCTGCAGACTTGACCACCCATGTGGAAGAGACTGTCACCGGCATCCGTGTGGTGAAGGCCTTTGCCCAAGAAGAACGCGAAGTTGAGCAGCTAGAACACACCGCAAAAGAGCTTTTTGCACAGCGCATGCGCACTGCGCGGCTGACTGCTCGTTTTATCCCAATGGTGGAACAGCTCCCCCAGATCGCCTTAGTTATCAACATTGTTGCCGGCGGTTATTTGGCCATGACCGGCCACATCACCGTGGGCACCTTTGTGGCTTTTTCCGCCTACCTCACCAGCCTCTCGGCAGTGGCGCGTTCCCTATCTGGAATGCTCATGCGTATTCAGCTGGCTTTGTCCTCGGTGGAAAGAATCTTTGAGGTCATCGATCTCAAACCCAGCCACAGCGATCCAGAAAAACCCCTTGCTCTCCCCGAGGGGCCACTTGGGCTGTCCTTCCAGCACGTGGACTTTGACGGCGTACTCAATGGCTTTGACATAGATATCAAACCGGGTGAAACCACTGTGCTGGTAGGCCCTGCGGGTTCAGGCAAAACCATGGCGGTGCAATTGGCAGGTGGGTTCTATCAGCCAGATGCTGGCCAGATCGCTTTTACCCACGCCACCGACACCTTCCCCTTTAGCCAACTCACCGACGCCCAAATCCGCGAAAACCTCATTGCCGTTTTTGATGAGCCTTTCCTCTACTCGGCTTCAATTCGAGAGAATATTGCCATGGGTATGGATGCCAGTGATGAGCAGATTGAACATGCAGCCCAACTAGCCCAAGCCCATGAGTTCATTTCCAAATTGCCCAATGGCTATGGCGAAGTAGTTGGCGAACGCGGCCTCACGCTCTCCGGCGGTCAGCGCCAGCGCATTGCCCTAGCCCGCGCATTCCTGGCACATCCGCGTGTCCTGGTACTTGATGACGCCACCTCTGCTATCGACGCTTCCACCGAGGACCGCATCTTCGAGGCGCTAAGAAAAGAACTGGCTGATGTCACCATCTTCATCATGGCGCACCGCCACTCCACCCTTGAGCTCGCGGATCGCGTGGGCCTGGTGGAACATGGAAAGCTCACCGCCTATGACACCCTGGAAAACATCAGCCACAACCCGCGCTTTTCTCACCTCATGGCCATGGGCTTTGAAGAAGAATGCGAAGCTGAGTTTGAACTAGATGATGAATCCTCCCTCCCCGCCCAAGCGCAGCTGTGGCCTGAGGTAAAAACCGAAAAGCAGTACCGCATTCTGCAACCCACCGGAGGCGGTGGTGGCGGACGTGGCGGTGGACGTGCCATGTCCGTGCCGGCAACTCCAGAGCTGCTTGCGCAAATCGAGGCACTGCCACCTGCAACGGAACAACCCCAAGTGGATACCGAACGGCTGCGCAATAGCACCCACGGCTTTAAATTGCTCAACCTTTTTAAGCAGGTCCGCTGGCTAATCACCGGAGTTATCGCGCTGCTCTTGGTTGGTGTGGCTGCCGATCTAGCCTTCCCAACCCTGATGCGCAAAGCCATCGACAACGGCGTCCAAGCTCAAGACACCGCTACCCTGTGGGTCATTGCCATCATTGGTGCCATCGTGGTGCTGATTTCTTGGGCAGCTGCGGTAATTAACACGATTATCACTGCGCGCACCGGCGAAAGGCTGCTTTTTGGCCTGCGTCTGCGTTCCTTTGTGCACCTTTTGCGCCTATCCATGGACTATTTTGAGCGCACCATGTCTGGTCGCATCATGACGCGCATGACCACTGACATCGACAACCTCTCCTCCTTCCTCCAAACGGGACTAGCTCAAACTGTTGTTTCCGTGGGCACGCTCATCGGCGTGGTTGCCATGTTGGCCTTGACCGATCTCAGCTTGGCCTTGGCAGCGCTCTCGGTTGTCCCCCTCATCGTGATTTTGACGCTGATTTTCCGACACTTCAGCTCCCGCCTTTATACCGCGGCACGCGAGCAATCCAGCCAGGTCAATGCGGTTTTCCACGAGTCCATCGCAGGTTTGCGCACCGCACAGATGCACCGCATGGAACACCAAGTTAATGCCAACTACGCTGCCGAAGCCGATAAATATCGCCGTCTGCGCGTGAAGTCCCAGACTGCCATCGCCATCTACTTCCCCGGGTTGAGTGCCATCTCAGAAATCGCCCAGGCCGGAGTGCTGGGCTTCGGTGCCGTTCAGGTTGCCCGTGGAGACATCACCACCGGAGTTTTGGTGGCATTTGTGCTGTATATGGGCCTGATGTTTGGTCCTATCCAACAGCTCAGCCAAATCTTCGATTCCTATCAGCAAGCCGCGGTCGGTTTCCGTCGCATCACCGAACTGCTGGCCACTGAGCCCAGCGTCCCCGACGCCGGCACCCAAAGTGGCGCCGCCGAGGCAGCCACCAAAAAGATTGAGCTTGTCGACGTCACCTTTGGCTACCTTGACACCCCAATTCTGCGCAATGTTTCAGCTGCTTTTGAGCCCGGTTCTACTGTCGCGATTGTGGGACCTACCGGCGCTGGAAAATCGACCGTCGTAAAACTCATCTCCCGACTCTATGACCCAAACGAGGGTAGCGTATGTGCGGGCGACTTAGACATCACAAAGTTCCCCCTAAGTGAGTGGCGGCGCACAATTGGCCACGTTCCGCAGGAGGCCTATCTCTTCAGTGGGACCATCGCGGAGAATATTGCCTACGGCGACAAGCAGGCGTCGAAAAGCGTTATTGAGGCAGCAGCCCGCAGGGTGGGTGCCCTCAACGCCATCGCTGCCATCCCGGATGGCTTTAATCACCAGGTTGGTGAGCGCGGCCGCAACCTCTCCTCCGGCCAGCGGCAGCTGATTGCGCTGGCCCGTGCGGAATTAATTGAACCGGAAATTATGTTGCTAGATGAAGCTACGTCGACACTCGATCCTGCAACCGAGATGGTGATTTTGAATGCCTCTGAAAGGGTGACCCAAGGACGCACCAGTGTCATCGTTGCGCACCGCTTGGCAACCGCAAGTAGGGCCGACCGTATCCTCGTAGTTGATCATGGACGTATCATCGAAGATGGATCTCACGAGACGCTGCTGTCTGCCGGAGGTACCTACGCCCGCATGTGGCAATTAATTGGTTAACAGGTTATTTTAATGGGAACTGTCAACAAGTTAGTGCTACAACTAGGGTGCTAGGCCTGTGTGCCAACAAACAGCGTTACAGTAGATAAAAACAAGCTCAATAAAACCCTCAACAAGCAAGGAAAAGAGGCGAGTACCTGCCGTGAGCAGCGCTAGTACTTTCGGCCAGAATGCGTGGCTGGTAGACGAGATGTTCCAGCAGTTCCAAAAGGACCCACAGTCCGTGGACAAGGAATGGAGAGATCTATTCGAGGCTCAGGGGGCACCCAACGCTACCCCCGTTGCCGCAGAAGCAAAGAAATCAGCACCAGCTGAATCTGCGCCTGCTGCAAAGCCTGCTGCCAAGACCGCTCAGAAGCCAGCAGAAAAGCCTGCCACCAAGGCAGCACCTACTGAAGCCACCAAACAGGCCACCCCGAAGGCCGCCCCAAAGGCCAAGGAGTCTCCTTTGTCCAAGCAACAATCTCTACCTGAACCAGGCGAATTCCCAATCAGGGGAATCTTTAAGTCCATTGCCAAGAACATGGACATCTCCCTCGAGGTTCCAACTGCAACCTCCGTGCGCGATATGCCTGCACGCCTGATGTTCGAAAACCGTGCCATGATCAACGATCAGCTCAAGCGCACCCGCGGTGGCAAGATCTCCTTCACCCACATCATTGGCTACGCCATGGTGAAGGCAGTTATGGCCCACCCGGACATGAACAACTCTTATGACGTCATCGACGGCAAGCCCACCCTGATCGTGCCTGAGCACATCAACCTCGGCCTCGCCATCGACCTCACCCAGAAGGATGGCTCCCGCGCACTCGTCGTAGCAGCCATCAAGGAAACCGAGAAGATGAACTTCTCCGAGTTCCTTGCAGCTTATGAGGACATCGTTTCTCGCTCCCGCCAGGGCAAGCTGACCATGAACGACTACCAGGGTGTTACCGTCTCCTTGACCAACCCAGGTGGCATCGGCACCCGCCACTCCGTTCCTCGCCTGACCAAGGGCCAGGGCACCATCATCGGTGTGGGCTCCATGGATTACCCAGCAGAGTTCCAGGGCGCTTCCGAGGATCGTCTGGCAGAGCTCGGCGTAGGCAAGCTCGTTACCATCACCTCCACCTATGACCACCGCGTCATCCAGGGTGCAGTTTCCGGTGAATTCCTGCGCACCATGTCTCGTCTGCTTACCGACGACGCTTTCTGGGATGAGATCTTCGCTTCCCTCAACGTTCCTTACACCCCAATGCGCTGGGCACAGGACCAACCAAACACCGGTGTTGATAAGAACACCCGCGTTATGCAGCTGATTGAGGCTTACCGTTCCCGTGGCCACCTGATCGCTGACACCAACCCACTTGCATGGGTACAGCCAGGTATGCCAGTTCCAGATCACCGCGACCTGGACATCGAAACCCACGGCCTGACCATCTGGGATCTGGACCGTACCTTCAACGTTGGCGGTTTTGGTGGCAAGGAGACCATGACCCTGCGCGAGGTGCTTTCCCGCCTGCGCGCTGCTTACACCCTCAAGGTTGGCTCCGAGTACACCCACATTCTCGACCGCGATGAGCGCACCTGGCTGCAGGACCGTCTCGAGGCCGGAATGCCAAAGCCAACCCAGGCTGAGCAGAAGTACATCCTGCAGAAGCTCAACGCTGCTGAGGCTTTTGAAAACTTCCTGCAGACCAAGTACGTCGGCCAGAAGCGCTTCTCCCTCGAGGGCGCAGAATCCCTCATCCCACTGATGGATGCTGCCATTGACACCGCCGCAGGCCAGGGCCTCGACGAGGTTGTCATCGGTATGCCTCACCGTGGTCGCCTCAACGTCCTCTTCAATATTGTGGGCAAGCCATTAGCTTCCATCTTCAATGAATTTGAAGGCCAGATGGAGCAGGGTCAGATCGGTGGCTCCGGCGACGTGAAGTACCACCTCGGTTCCGAGGGACAGCACCTGCAGATGTTCGGCGACGGCGAGATCAAGGTTTCCCTCACTGCTAACCCATCTCACCTCGAAGCTGTTAACCCAGTCATGGAAGGTATCGTCCGCGCAAAGCAGGACTACCTGGACAAGGGTGTCGAGGGCAAGACCGTTGTGCCACTGTTGCTGCACGGCGACGCCGCATTTGCTGGTCTGGGCATCGTTCCAGAAACCATCAACCTGGCTAAGCTGCGCGGTTACGATGTCGGAGGCACCATCCACATCGTGGTCAACAACCAGATCGGCTTCACCACCACCCCAGATTCTGGCCGTTCCATGCACTACGCAACCGACTACGCTAAGGCATTCGGCTGCCCAGTGTTCCACGTCAATGGCGATGACCCAGAGGCAGTTGTATGGGTTGGCCAGCTGGCTACCGAATACCGCCGTCGCTTCGGCAAGGACGTCTTCATCGACCTCGTCTGCTACCGCCTGCGTGGACACAACGAAGCTGATGATCCTTCCGTTACCCAGCCAAAGATGTACGAGCTCATCACCGGTCGCGAGACCGTGCGTGCTCAGTACACCGAGGATCTGCTCGGCCGTGGCGAGCTTTCCGCTGAGGATGCAGAAGCAGTTGTCCGCGACTTCCACGACCAGATGGAATCTGTTTTCAACGAGGTCAAGGACGCTGGCAAGAAGCAGCCACAGGAACAGTCCGGCATCACCGGCTCCCAGGAGCTGCCACACGGTCTGAACACCAACATCTCCCGCGAAGAGCTGCTGGAACTCGGCCAGGCATACGCCAACACCCCAGATGGCTTCACCTACCACTCCCGCGTGGCACCAGTTGCTAAGAAGCGCACCAAGTCCGTCACCGAAGGTGGCATCGACTGGGCATGGGGCGAGCTCCTCGCTTTCGGCTCCTTGGCTAACTCCGGCAAGCTTGTGCGCCTTGCAGGTGAGGATACCCGCCGCGGTACCTTCACCCAGCGCCACGCTGTTGCCTTCGATCCCAACACCGGAGCTGAATTCAACCCACTGCACGAGTTGGCTCAGTCCAACGGCGAGGGCAAGTTCCTTGTATACAACTCCGCTTTGACCGAGTACGCGGGCATGGGCTTCGAGTACGGCTACTCCGTGGGCAATGAGGATGCAGTTGTTGCTTGGGAAGCTCAGTTCGGTGACTTCGCCAACGGTGCGCAGACCATCATCGATGAGTACATCTCCTCCGGTGAAGCTAAGTGGGGCCAAACCTCCAAGCTGATCCTGCTGCTGCCTCACGGCTACGAGGGCCAGGGCCCTGACCACTCCTCTGCTCGTATCGAGCGTTTCCTCCAGCTCTGCGCTGAAGGTTCCATGACTGTGGCTCAGCCTTCCACCCCTGCAAACCACTTCCACCTGCTGCGTCGCCATGCACTGTCCGATCTGAAGCGCCCATTGGTTGTCTTCACTCCTAAGTCCATGCTGCGCAACAAGGCTGCAGTGTCTGCTCCAGAAGACTTCACTGAGACCACCAAGTTCCAGTCAGTCATCGACGATCCAAACGTGGCAGACGCTTCCAAGGTCAAGAAGATCATGCTGGTTTCCGGCAAGCTCTACTGGGATCTGGCAAAGCGCAAGGAACAGGACGGCCGCGAGGACGTTGCGATTGTTCGCATCGAAATGCTGCACCCAATTCCTTTCAACCGCCTTTCCGAGGCTTTCGCCGGCTACCCCAACGCCGAAGAAATTCTCTTCGTTCAGGACGAGCCAGCCAACCAGGGTCCATGGCCTTTCTACAACGAGTACCTGCGTGCCCTGATTCCGGATCTGCTGCCTATGCGTCGCGTTTCCCGCCGCGCACAGTCTTCCACTGCAACCGGTATCGCCAAAGTTCACCAGCTGGAAGAGAAGAAGCTTATCGACGATGCCTTCCGCATCTAAGCTTTTAAGCTCTAGCTAGCACAAAGGGTCTGGCCCACTCCCTACGGGGAGTGGGCCAGACCCTTTTATTGCGGTTTTTAAAAACCTTTAGATCTCAAGAATTCTAGGGAACTCTCCGTCATGGACAAGACATTTGCGGATTCCTCAATCAAGGTGTGGAGATCATTGGTGGTAATCGCACCGCTGACAATATTGAGCACATCGCGATCTTTACGCGGCAGATTGGGTTTGCGATAAATCGGCACAATATTTTGTGGCAACTCCGTGGACTCCGCACAACCCAAGGCATTGGAAGGATCTGTTGCTGCGAGTGAGGTGGGCAAACTTCCCTGCAGGGCATCATAGACCTTTTCGCGCCACTCCCCTGAGTTCTTATCCTCGGCGCTTTGCTTTGCGTAATCGGCAGCTAAACTCTGTGCCAATTCGGGGTTGTAATACTCCAAAATCTCACCCGCACAGCCCACCACAATATCGGTGGAGCCAGCGCGGAGATCATTAAGTTGGGTGTCTATGCCACCTTCGCTAATTTGAATTGAAGTTGCACGCCCGCGATCATCGAGGGCTGTTTCATAGAGATTGGCTAGTACCAGACTCTCGGTGCTGCCCTTTGCCACCAAGATCTGCAAATAGCTGACTTCACCCAATGGCACTGGGGGTTTTGGCTCCTCTTGTTGCAGAGTGCATGCACTTAAAGCAGCCCCCAAACTCAGCACAAGTGCGGTAGCTAAAGCCTTCTTCCCCAGTTTTTCCATACCTGTCAGCTTAACTTAAGCCTTAAATTCCGCTGACTTGCGTGCGATCATGTCACGTGCTTCAGGGGCACGCTGTGGGGAGCAGATGACATCATAACGACCAGCCACAATTTGGGTGGAGGAGGTGAAATCGCGCTTGCCACGAGTAGCTGCATAAGGAACCGCCACGCCAACGGTGCCAAAAATAATGCCCATGAATAGACCAATGGCCAGGGAAGATACCCAGTCACCCGACATGAGCGCCAGCACGGAGCCAAAGAACACACCCAACCAAGCACCAGAGGCAGCGCCACCAGCAATCACTCGGCCCCAGGTCAAGCGACCGGTGACGCGTTCAACTTCCATCAGGTCCACACCAACGATGGTGAGTTCGCTGACCGGAAAGTCATTATCACTTAAATAATCAACGGCTGCTTGGGCTTCGGAATAAGTTTGGAAGCTGCCTACCGGCCAGCCTTCGGGGCGAGTTTTTTGCAGTATTAATGCCTTGTTGTCTGGGTTTTGTGTAGCCATATTTGATATCTCTTTCATATTCTCTAATAGCAGTTTTTCAACTCTATATAGACAACGGCTACACCAGCCAAAACGTTCCCCTAAGATGGGAACACATGAGTGGAATCACCCGATTATACGCAGGCCGCCTCGCCGGGATGGTGGTACGTGGACCAGATACTGATGCCATTGGTCGCGTGCGCGATGTCGTGGTCATCATCCGCCCGCATGGTCAAGACTCCCGTGCCCTCGGCATCGTGGTGGAAATGATCAACAATAAACGCCGAATTTTTGTACCAATGCTGCGCATTGCCTCAATCGAACCCAAGGACATCACTCTGATCACCGGCTCAGTATCCCTGCGTGCTTTCCGTCCGCGCACTGGTGAACTGCAGATCATTGGCGATATTATCGGCGCCAAGGTGCATACCGACGACCCGGAGTTTGAGAAGCTGCACGGTCGCGCCGTCGAGATCGCCGATGTGGAACTTGAGCTTTCACGCACCAAGGACTGGATTATCACCCGCGTCGCTGTTTTTGGCGAGCGCCCCAAGTTCGGACGTCGCCCCGTGCTGCACACGGTGCCCTGGTACCACGTCCACGGCATCACCGCAGGTGGTGTCGGTGAGTCCAATGACACCGCTGAACTCATCGCAGGGTTTGAGGATATGAGGCCTGCGGACGTCGCAAAGCAGCTTTATGACCTGCCCACCGCGCAGCGCACGGAGGTCACCGAGGAGCTTGACGACGAAAAACTGGCGGATATCCTGCAGGAACTTTCCGAAGACCGCCAGGCTGAGTTGATTGAGCAGCTTGATATTGAGCGCGCCGCGGATATTTTGGAGGAGATGGATCCTGATGACGCCGCCGACTTGCTCGGTGAATTGCCGCATGACAAGGCCGATGTGCTGCTTGATTTGATGGATCCGGAGGAATCCGCGCCGGTGCGTCGTTTGATGCACTTCTCCCCTGATACGGTGGGTGCGCTGATGACCCCGGAGCCTTTGATTATGGATCCATCAACCACGGTGGCTGAGGCTTTGGCAATGGCGCGCAATCCCGATCTGCCGACCTCGCTGGCCTCGTTGATTTTTGTGGTGCGCCCGCCCACAGCAACCCCCACCGGAAAGTATTTGGGCTGTGTTCACCTGCAAAAACTGCTGCGTGAACCACCTTCCAGCCTCATCGGTGGCATCCTGGATCCAGATCTGCCTCCGCTTTATGCCAATGACTCCCAGGAGACCGCGGCTCGGTTTTTTGCCACCTATAACCTTGTCTGCGGACCAGTTCTTGATGCCAATGGCCACCTCTTGGGCGCCGTTGCCGTTGATGACTTGCTAGACCATCTGCTTCCTGAGGACTGGCGTGATGCTGGTCTACGTCCGGGAGAGGAGCCCATCCATGGCTGATTATTACCGTTCCGAGCTGGATACACCCCGCGTTGCATCCCGCAAAAAGTTCAAATTTGATGACGATGCCATCGGCGCCTATGCCGAAAATATCGCCCGCTTTTTTGGCACTGGCCAGTACCTTTTTTGGCAAACCATCTTTGTGATTGTGTGGATTGCCCTTAATATCGGCGGCTGGGCATGGAGCTGGGATAACTATCCTTTTATCCTGCTTAACCTGGCCTTTTCCACGCAGGCAGCCTATGCAGCTCCGCTGATTTTGTTGGCCCAAAACCGCCAAGAAGACCGCGATAAACATACAATCTTGGCTGATCGACGTCGCGCGGAAGAAACCAAAGCTGATACCGAGTTCCTTACTCGTGAGCTTGCAGGTGTGCGTTTGGCTTTGGGCGAAACCGTCACCCGTGACTATTTGCGCCATGAGCTAGATGATTTGCGCAACTTATTGGAACGTATTGAAGCCAAGTTGGACGATGAGGCAGCTGCTCGTATTGCGGCTCAACATGAAGCCATGGGATCTGGGGCCAATGATCTTTCCGACCCCACCCAGGGTGATGTAGCCAATAATTTTAGGGACTAACCAAGCCGAGTACTACTATCAATAGGTGATGTCTCAAGTAACCGAATCCGCTGTCCGCAGCGCGCTATCCCGCGTAGAGGATCCAGAGATCGGTAAGCCCATCACAGAGCTGGGTATGGTCAAATCTGTGGCCATCGACGGTTCTGATGTTCAGGTGGAGGTCTACCTGACCATTGCGGCTTGCCCGATGAAAACCACCATCGTCACCAATACCGAAGCAGCCCTTAAAGATATGCCCGGCATTGGCAAGGTGCAGGTTAGCACCGACGTAATGAGCGATGAACAGCGCCGTGAACTGCGCGTTTCCCTGCGTGGTGAGACCTCGGAGCCAGTTATTCCTTTCGCCCAACCAGGTTCCACCACCCGCGTTTATGCCGTTGCCTCCGGTAAAGGTGGCGTTGGTAAATCTTCTATGACAGTGAACCTGGCAGCAGCGCTTGCCAAGAAGGGCCTTTCCGTTGGCATCCTCGATGCTGATATCTATGGCCACTCCGTTCCTGGCATGTTGGGTTCTGATCAGCGCCCCCAGCAGGTTGATGACATGATCATGCCACCCCAGGCGCATGGCGTGAAGATGATCTCCATCGCGCACTTCACCGAGGGCAATGCTCCGGTTGTTTGGCGTGGACCTATGCTGCACCGCGCTATCCAGCAATTCCTCACTGATGTGTTCTGGGGCGACCTGGACATTTTGCTCCTGGACCTGCCACCTGGAACTGGCGATATTGCCATCACCGTGGCGCAGCTTATTCCCAATGCAGAGCTGCTTATTGTCACCACTCCACAGGCAGCTGCAGCGGAGGTAGCAGAACGCGCTGGCACCATCTCTGTGCAGACCAACCAGAAGGTGGCCGGTGTTATTGAAAATATGTCTGCCATGGTGATGCCCGATGGCTCCACCATGGATGTCTTTGGCTCCGGTGGCGGACAAAAGGTTGCCGATAGGCTCACTGCCATCACCGGCGAAGATGTGAAGGTCATCGGCTCTGTGCCGCTGGATCCGCACCTGCGCATTGGCGGCGACGTAGGAAATCCCATTGCAATTTCCGAGCCCACCTCCCCCACTGCAATTGCTATCAACCAGATTGCAGATCATCTATCTAAGCGCAAGGTCTCCATCGTTGGCAAGACCCTCGGACTAGGCGTTAAGTAAGCCTTTAGCAAATCCCCGCGCTAGCAAAAGAAATCCCTGTGCACTCTTTGTGCACAGGGATTTTGGCTAAAGAATGTCTGTCCAGGACACCCCGCCGGAATAATTCGGGCCTTGTTTAGGCTGACTTTCCTGAGAATCGGGGCGATCAACCACCGTGGCATTATTCGCCGGAGTCTCATTATTTCTTTGAGCTTGGCCTTCAGTATCGGAAGCCATGATTTTCTTGGGGTCAAAGGCATCCAAAGCCGAGTTGTCGCCGTCGAAAAGCGCTTTGGTTAAAGCAGTTTTGGGGCTCATGCGGCTATATTGCGCCACTTGGCTCAGCGGTTTGCGGATCTCATCAAATTCCGATCCGAAATCATCATCCAAGGTCTTCTTGGCATTATCAATTGCCGTGCGCGCAGCCAAAATTGCAGCACGTACATCTTGGATAACGCGAGGGAGGCGTTCAGGGCCAATAACTACCAAGCCAACCACTACAAGCAGGAAGATTTCTCCCCAGCCGACGCTTGAAAACATCAGACCTGTCTTTCACTCAAGGATAAAAATTTAGCGGCCCTGAGTGCGACGAACCGCACGAACCACGGACTCAACTTTAGCTACAAAAGATTCGGGGCGCTGCATTGCCAGGTTTTCCGCACCTGGCCCCGGAGCGCATTCATTTGCCAAGCTCGCCAGCTTAGCTTTGAGGTCCATCGGTGCAGAAACCTCTGGACGCCGACATTCAGTGCGCAAATACTCCACTGTTCTGCGCTGCCGGTTAATTTCTTCCCGGCACTCTGCACAGTGAATTATGTGGCGACGCGCGCGATGCATGGCACCTGCGGAAAGTTCATTATCCACAAACATGGCTGCGGCATCTGCAGAAAGGTGCTCGACAGAAGAAAACTCTTTATGGTGCTGCTTGAGCTTCTTAGTTTTCTCTTGCAGCTTGCCGGTAGCTTCCTTAACTTCACGGCTGGCCGTTGCCTTTACCGAGCCAAAAGCCAAAGGCTGAAGCCTCTTTGCTGCTTTTGCCTTCAATCGCGAGTCTTGGAGATTCCCGGTGGTTTCGGAGTTATTCATCTTTTCCGATTACCTCCTGCTTCTCATGTGAATTCTGCGTTGTTTTTAAGTCATTATCTAACTTTTCAACGCCTCTACTTCTAACTTAGTTCCCCACCATAGGTGAGAAACTAATGAGTAGGTACCAGGAGGGAAACTTCTTCATTGGTCAAAGCTGCAGCTTCAAGGCTGGCACGCAGATGGCTCCTACCACGGTGAATTCGGGAACGAACAGTACCCATCTTCACACCGAGGGTCTCTGCAATCTCGTCATAGCTCATGCCCACAACATCACACAGCACCACTGCAACACGGAAATCCGGGCTCAATTCATCCAGAGCCTTCTGCAGGGCGGGATCCAAGTTGGCCACGCTATAAGCCTGTTCAGGGGTCATATCGTTGCCCGGAACGCGCTCATAATCTTCTGGCAGGGCCTCCATGCGAATCTTGCCGCGGTGGCGCACCATATCGAGGAAGAGGTTGGTGGTAATGCGGTGGAGCCAGCCCTCAAAGGTGCCAGGCTGGTAGCTCTTCAAAGACCTAAACACACGCATGAAGGTTTCTTGGGTAAGGTCTTCGGCGTCATGTTGATTGCCCGAAAGCCTAAAAGCAAGACGATAAACACTGTCAGCATGTTCTGCGACAAGTTCACCCCAGGTAGGCATTTCTGCCTGCCCCGCATCAAAAGCTGCAGTTCCTGTTAGTTCCTCTGCGGTATCCGCAGGGGCAGGGTCGATCTCAGCACGTGTAAAATCGCGGGACTTCTTTTTCATAAAGACCATCTTGCCCTAGTGAACTTGGGAAATCTAGATGACAACCTGTGCATCTTCTGCCAATTATGAGCCTTGATCAAATTGCCTTAATAAAACCGCGTGTAAAATCCAGGTCTTAACCCATATTAGGCCTAAACTAGGCGACGTGAGTAATGCTTTCGAGTTCCTTCGCAACTATGTCGAGTCCACTACAGAGATCGACCCAGCCGTCGCCCGCGCTCGTGAAGATGCTGCCGAGTTTAGCCTCCCTACCCCAGATGAGATGACTGGCCAGCTCCTCTCCACCCTCGCCGCCACCACCAATAGTGACGGTTCCACCGGTGCGATCGCCATCACCCCAGCAGCTGGATTGGTTGGCCTCTACATCCTCCGCGGACTCCGCGAAGGCTCCACTCTAACCTGCATTGATCCCGAATCCGAGCATCAGCGCCAGGCCAAAACCCTCTTCCGCGAAGCCGGCTACTCCACCAGCCGCGTCCGCTTCCTACTCTCCCGTCCCCTCGACGTGATGAGCCGCTTGGCCAATAACAGCTATCAGCTCGTCTTCGCCCAAGTATCCCCCATGGATCTCAAGGCGCTTTTCGACGCAGCCTGGCCCCTACTTCGACAAGGTGGCACGTTGGTACTGGCCGACGCGCTCCTGGACGGCACCATCACCGATGAAACCCGTAAGGACCGCGACACCGTCGCAGCCCGCGAGGCCGATGAATATATCCGCAGCTTTGAAGGTGCATTGATTACCCGCCTCCCATTGGGTGCCGGCTTAACGCTTGTAACCAAGAAATAAAAAATGAGGAGGCCCGCGGGCCTCCTCATTTTTAAGTTGTCTTAAACTACTTGGTTCTTACCAACGACTACAACGCCGCCAGCACTGACCTTAAAGCGCTGTGAATCGCGCTCATGGTCAACACCAATTAGCTCGCCATCGCGGACAATAACGTTCTTGTCCAAGATTGCGTGGCGCACAACCGCGCCCTTACCAATGCGTACGCCTGGCATCAGCACAGCTCCTTCAACGGTGGCGCCCTCTTCCACGATCACGTTGTTGGAGAGCACGGAGTTACGCACTGTGCCTGCAGAAATAATGGAACCTGAAGACACCATTGAGGACTGCGCAATACCGCCCTGGACGAACTTAGCTGGAGGCAAGTTGCCTTCAGAGGTGGTGTGGATTGGCCACTCCGAGTTGTACAGGTTAAAGATTGGGTGCACTGAGATTAGGTCCATGTGGCACTCATAGAAGGCATCGATGGTACCAACGTCGCGCCAGTAGCCCTTGTCGCGTTCGGTAGCGCCAGGAACCCTATTAGCGGAGAAGTCATAAACGTGGGCATCTGAACGGGCAACAAAATAAGGAATGATGTCTCCGCCCATGTCATGGTCGGAGTTCTCATCATTTTCATCATCTTTAAGAGCCTTGATCAGTGCTTCAGTGGTGAAAATGTAGTTACCCATAGAGGCATAGGTTACCTCTGGGTCATCAGGGGTGCCGGGAGGATCAGCTGGCTTTTCTAGGAACTCGGTGATGTTTCCTTCATCGTCAGACTGAATACAACCAAAGGCCGTAGCCTCTGCACGAGGTACGCGAATACCCGCAACAGAGACTGCCTTGCCGGACTTGATGTGCTCATCCAGCATCTGGCTAGGATCCATACGGTATACGTGGTCGGCACCAAAGACGATGACATAATCAGGCTTCTCGTCGGAAATGAGGTTCAGGGACTGCAAAATCGCGTCCGCAGAACCCATGTACCAACGCTTACCCAGGCGCTGCTGCGCCGGGACAGAGGCGATGTACTGGCCGGTTGGGCCAGAAACATTCCAAGAAACGGAAATATGCCTATCCAAAGAGTGCGACTTGTACTGCGTTAGAACCGCAATTTTGAGGAATCCGGCGTTCACCAGATTCGACAAAACAAAGTCGATCAATCTGTAATTGCCACCAAAAGGAACGGCGGGTTTGGCGCGGTCCTCAGTTAGTGGAAACAGGCGTTTGCCCTCGCCACCAGCGAGGACGATTGCTAATACATTTGGTCTACCCTTCACACCCTCAACCATAAAGGGAAAGTTCACTCTGCGCTTGAAAGAAAGAAAACAATTTTTCTGTAGCCCCGTTTTTATGCCCCCATTACGGTATCCCTGCGGGCGACCGAAGAGATAACTAATCTCAACTTCATGAGAGTCGCAATGATGACAAGAGAGTATCCACCAGAGGTTTATGGTGGCGCCGGTGTCCACGTCACTGAACTGACCCGTTTTATGCGTGAAATTACCGAGGTTGATGTCCACTGTATGGGCGCACCACGTGACGAGGCTGGTGTCTTTGTGCACGGCGTTGACCCTGCTCTAGAGAACGCCAACCCTGCCATCAAGACCTTATCCACCGGCCTGCGGATGGCTGAGGCCACCTCAAATGTTGACGTTGTGCATTCCCACACCTGGTACGCAGGCCTCGGCGGACACCTTTCCGCACGTCTCCACGACATTCCTCATATCGCTACTGCGCACTCTTTGGAGCCTGATCGCCCCTGGAAACGAGAGCAGCTCGGCGGCGGTTATGACGTCTCTTCCTGGTCTGAAAAAAATGCCATGGAATACGCCGATGCTGTCATCGCTGTGTCTTCCAAGATGAAAGAATCCATTCTTCAAGCTTACCCCCGTATTGCGGAAGAAAAAGTCCGTGTGGTCCTAAACGGCATTGATACCCAGCTGTGGCAGCCTCGCCCGACCTTTGACGATGCCGAGGAATCTGTTCTTTCTCGTCTCGGTATTGATCCTTCCCGCCCCATCGTTGCTTTTGTTGGCCGTATCACCCGCCAAAAGGGCGTTGAGCACCTAATTAAGGCAGCTGCTCACTTTGACGAAGGCGTGCAGTTGGTGCTGTGTGCAGGCGCTCCGGATACCCCTGAAATTGCAGCCCGCACCACCGCCTTAGTGGAATCCTTGCAGAGCAGCCGTGAAGGTGTGTTCTGGGTACAAGAAATGCTGGATAAGTTTGCCATCCAGGAAATCCTCACCGCAGCAGATACCTTTGTCTGCCCCTCCATTTATGAGCCATTGGGTATCGTCAACCTCGAGGCAATGGCATGTTCCACCGCGGTAGTCGCATCCGATGTCGGAGGAATTCCTGAGGTTGTGGTGGATGGAACCACCGGCGCCTTGGTTCACTATGACGAAAACGATGTCGAGACCTTCGAAAGGGATCTTGCTGAGGCCGTCAACACCATGGTTGCTGATCGACGCCGCGCTGCTCTTTTTGGCGAAGCCGGCCGTACCCGCGCCATCGACGCCTTCTCCTGGTCTGCCATCGCACAACAGACTATTGACGTCTATAAGTCCCTCATGTAATTGCTCATCGTCCTAGCCAGGGTGCCCGTTTTAAAGAACGTCACCCTGGCTTTCTTTTACCCCTAATAACTTCATTACCTGGGCTTTCTCCCCCAACCCCGGGAGAATCGCTAGCCTGAATAAGCAGATATACCCACGTGACAAGCGAGGATACTCACACATGGCCAATACTCCTGATCATTATCATCGACCAGAGCTACACATCACCGCGGAAGAAGGTGTGCTTTTTGCACCTGCTGGTGTACTGCTTGATGGAAATACTTGGCATGTCTTCCATCAGTATCGTCCTTCCTCAGAACACGGTTCCCGCTGGGCACACCAATTTGCCGAGCGAACCCCCTTCGTCTGGGATATTTGCGACGATGTAATTGCCCCTGAAGGTGATGAAACCCAGGTGCGTGCCGGCTCCGTCGTAGCTACTGAAGATGGCGTTGATCTCTATTTCACCTCCGTGGTTGGCTCCTCCTCAACCATTCAGGTCGCTCATATCAATGACATCCGCGCCACCACCGAGCTAGTTAATGAAGATGCCCTGGAACTCGATCCGGAGGTCGTGCGCCTCGGCGAAGTTGTCGGCGATATTGATGGCTACAAAAAGTTCCGCTCCCCTTGTGTGATCCCTGATTGGGAGGATCACAACAATCGCGATGAAGGCCACAATGGCTGGCTTATGCTCGCTGTCTGTGGTCCAGCCGATGCCCCTTCAGTCATGGTGCTTGAATCTGAAGATGGTCGCATGTGGGATCTTAGAGGTCCACTTAGCTTCAGTGGGCTTTCCGGCTTAGCCAAAGACCAAATCCTGGTTGCTCCCCGCATGATTCGTTTGCGCGATGAGGTAGACCACGAAATTTATGATGTTGTCATCGTGACCATCGAACAAGATGGCATTGATGTCTCCGGCTACTTGGTGGGCCAACTAAATGGCACCGAGTTTGAGGTCACCACTCCTTTTACTCGTGTCGACTTCGGCCACGATTTCTCTCGTCCACGAAACACCAACTACACCGAGGACACCATTAGAGGATCCGACCGCTATGAATCCGCCCATATCTTCGGCCTTATGAACGGTGTTGGACGTCTAGACACCCCCACTGAGCATTTGAGCTGGACTACCGAGGGCTGGGCTAATGTCATCTCAGTACCGCGCGTCGTCACACTCCAAGATGGCACTCTCTTCCAAACCCCACCAGAGGGGCTGCTAGATGCCATCCATGAATCCGAGGCTGCTGCTGGATGGACTGCACTATGTGAAATCCCCGCTGGTAGTTCAGTCGAGGTCGCACTTTTGGATGAGGCCGGAGAAATTGCAGCAACCATTGCCCATCATCACAATCAGCTAGTGATCAATCGCTCCATGAACCCCAATCATGCCGGCGATCCCATGGCTATTGCTCCCCTGACTGACGATGACACGGATTCCCTTTTCATCATCGTTGATGGTTCCACCGTGGAAGTTTTTGCAGATGGTGGCTATGTTTCTATGGCTAGCCGGGTCTATTTTGCCAATGGTCCCTTCCAAAAATTTGAGGTGAGGACCGCTGGCAATTCGCGGATCATTCGACAAGAAGAACACTTCCCTGATGATTTCTCCTCCGTGAAACTCGATATTGAAGATATCTATGAGTTCCCGGATTCTGAAGAACCAGATGAGGGTCCAGTGCGCTAAAAAAGAAGGAGCGAAACCGATATCGGTCTCGCTCCTTCTCTTTAAAGGCCTTTAGTTAATGCGCTCGAGGCAGGTAATGCGTGCGCGAGCAGTAACCTTCATCTTTTCTGGAAGGGCTGCAATGCGTTCTTCCAAAACCTCCGGCTTAATGTGGCGAGCTGATGGGCTCATGCCAATCTGAGAAGCAATGGACTTTTGGTCCAGCAGCATCTCAAACTCAACCAATTCGCTCTCGCCAACTGGTCGCAAATGGCCTGCAGCTTGTTCGATCATGCGATCAACCTTGCCAGCTTCTACGTCAATAATGCCCAGGGGTTCACGCAGTTCAGCCAGGTGGCCAATCTCTGCGGTGAGCACAATAACCTGTCCCCTGGGCTTAAGAATGCGGGCAAACTCAGCCGCATTACGAGGCGCAAAGATTACCGTGATGGCATCAACGGATTCATCCTTAATGGGCAGGCGTGCCCAGGCATCAGCAATTACTGCGCCAACGCGTGGATGAACCTTAGCCAGGTGCTTTGCAGCATGGACGGAAACGTCAATGCCAATGCCCCGGGAATCTACCACCGAGTCCAGGGTGTGGGCTAGGTAGTAGCCGGTGCCAGCGCCGATTTCGCAGATTACTGGCTGTTGCTCATCATCAAGTTCAGCGGCATCAAAAACTGTTTGCACATGCTTGGTGATGGATTCAACGAAGGGCGCAAAGTGTCCGCCGGAGAGGAAGGTCTCACGATCAGCGATCATCTGGGCGTCATCGCCGGAATAGCGAAGGCCTGCTCCTCCAGCCAAAGTGACATAACCCTGGCGGGCAACGTCATAGGAATGGCCAGATTCAGACACCAACCTGGTGAAGTCTTCGACACCGCGCAAAGGGGTGCCGTCAATGGGGTCTGCTAGAACATCGATGATGTGGGAAAGCACGTGTGCATTACTCCTTGGGACGGGGTGGATTAACAAATTCTACCCATGGCAATTGCACAGGTTGTTACTGGGCTGCCTCCAACAACAGGGCACCAAGCTCCGCAGCCTCTTCTTTATTTAGTTCCACCACCAGGCGTCCACCACCATCGGAGGGGATCCGCATGACAATCTTGCGGCTTTCTTGGACGGCTTCCATTGGTCCGCTACCAGTCCTAGGCTTCATTGCTGCCATATTGATTCCAGCTCCTCACAACGATAAAACCCGCGATTTAACGCGGCTAAAACACCATTTTAGCTGTTTTTTCAGAATTTTGCCCGGAGGCCCTAGGAAAAGTCCTGCTTAACTGCTTTTTCAGCAAGCTTTGCATTGAGGGAATCCACCTGCCATTTGAGGTGCGCGATCACATCATCAACCTGGTCCTGGCGATAACCACGCAGCACGGTTTCAAACATGATGTCATCAATCTCGCCAGCACCAACCACCTGACGGTTGTGCTCGATGACGTCATTATTTTCTGGCAGGGGCAATGATTGTTCACCGCGGCCAAAAACCTTGGCAAAAACCCAGGTGAAAATCACGATCAACGCCGCAAGAATGACAATCATCAAAAGCCAGGTCAACATGATTGCTCAGTCTAGTGGATCGCGTTGGGTTATCGTCACCTTATGGCCACTGCGCTGCAAAATTGTTGCAGCCACCACATCTGCCATTTTGCTCAAAGCACTCAGTGGTTGGTGCTTATGACTGCGACTGCCCAGGTCTACTTGCGCTATGGACGCCACCCCGTGACGGCGGGCGACGTCGATAAGCAAACCCGCTTCAACGCCGTAACCCGACACAAAAGGCAGGGTACGCGCGGTGCTGCGACGGATGGCGTATTCGCCACCGAGGGGTTGTTGGATGTGGCTAAGTTCTGGGAAAAGCAGGCGGAGCAGGGGTTTTGCGGTGAGCTCCGTGACGCGTCCGCCGCCGGTGGGGCGGTCGCCAAAGGTGCGTTCGTAATCGGCCTTGACCAGATGAATCTGAGGATCAGCAAAAGGCGCTGCAAGTTTATTCACCATGCCGGGGCGGAAACTGCGCAGATCGGCGTCGACAAAAACTACAACCTCGCCGCGCGCTGCATAAACTCCGCGCCATAGCGACTCACCCTTGCCGGGAATCGGTTCAAGGGGCATGATGTCGCGCCAATTAAGCACCCAAGCCCCGGCGCGACGAGCTTCCAGGGCGGTGTTGTCGGTGGAATCGGCGTCAATAACCAGCACTTCCAGCGGGTTATCAGCCAGCGCGGCCTGCACCACTGCCGCCACCGTAGTTTCCTCATTGAGCGCCGGAATAACCACGCTTACCGTGCTCATACCAGTCCCCTTGTGGTGTTCAGTGGCGCGACCTCGCCTTTAATGGCAGCCGTCATTTGCAAGACATCAAAGGTGTCTGCCACCTCGTGTACCCGAAACGCCGCCACGCCGTGCGCCGCAGCCCATGCGGTCGCTGCCAGCGTGCCGGGAACCCGCTTTTCGACGCTGCGATCGACGGTTTCGCCGATGAAATCTTTATTGCTTAGAGCCATTAGCACTGGCCATCCTGTAGCCACGACCTCATCGATTCTTCTTAAAAGTTCCAGCCCGTGGAAGGTATTTTTGCCAAAGTCATGGGTGGGATCAATAAAAATCTGATCCTCCGGCACCCCAACTTTTACCGCTCTTTCCGCCAAAGCTGTGGTCTCCTTAATGACATCGGCCACCACATCATCAAAATACACGCGGAAAGGCCTAGTCCGCGGGATGGCGCCGCCGGTATGGGAGCAGACATAACCCACCCGGTGCTGGCCTGCTACTTCCACAAGTTCCGGATCGTGTCCAGCCCAGGTGTCATTAACTAAGGTGGCACCATTTTGAATGGCTATATCTGCCACTTCCGCGCGCCAAGTATCCACCGAAATTGCGATCTCGGGGAATTTTTCCCTTACTGCAGCGATGATGGGCACTACCCTATCGATTTCCTCTGCCGGGGAGACAAAATCGCCAGGACCTGCCTTTACTCCACCAATATCGATAACTCCTGCCCCTTCTGCGATCACCTGAGAGACGCGATCCAAAGCTGCAGTATCGGCAAAGGTCGCACCCTTGTCATAAAAAGAATCAGGGGTGCGATTAACAATGGCCATGATGACCGGCAAAGAACTCATAGAACCTAATGTAGCCACTGCCTAATTATGACGGCGGGCTACATCCAAACCAGCGTGTGCGGTGACAATAAATTTCACTGCCTCATCCACGTCATCGGTCACCAAAACACGATCAATATCTTGCTCTGCGATCATGCCTTCTTCCACCAGGCGAGTGCGGATCCAATCCACCAGGCCTGCCCAGAATTCAGTACCGATCAACACAATGGGGAAATTGGTGACCTTGCCGGTCTGCACCATGCACAGCACCTCAAAAAGCTCATCGAGGGTGCCAAAACCGCCCGGCAAACACACAAAAGCCTGGGAGTACTTCAAGAACATGGTCTTGCGGGCAAAGAAATAACGGAAGTTTAGGCCCAAATCCACATAGGGATTAAGTTGCTGCTCATGGGGCAATTCGATGCCGAGACCAACAGAGAGACCATTGGCTTCAAAGGCACCCTTGTTTGGGGCTTCCATCAATCCCGGGCCGCCGCCAGTTACCACTGCATAATCGGCCTTTACCAGCTTTTCTCCCAGCTTTTCACCCGCCTCATAATAGGGGTGACCTTCTTTGATTCGAGCTGAACCAAAAACAGTAACTGCCTTGGGCATTTCATGCAGGGCGTCAAAACCAGCGACAAACTCAGATTGAATGCGCAGCACGCGCCAGGGGTCAGCGTGCTTCCAATCGTGATCGGCGCGCATTTCCAAAAGGCGCTGATCAAAGGTTCCTGAACTTTGGCGGCGCTGCAATACAGGTCCGACCAAATTGCGGTTCTTATCTGGGTTTGGCGTTTGCTTCGGGGCCATCGTTACCCTCCTCAAAAGTATCTGCTTGGAGTTTCTACGATAACCCCGAACGCTCCTAGGCGCTCAGGTAAGCGCGCAGAATCTCCGCTACCTCTGTGACCTGCTCAACTGGACACTGCTCATCGCGCTTATGGGCAAAGCTGGGGTCTCCAGAACCAAAGTTCAAGGCTGGCACACCCATCTCGGAAAAGCGTGAAACATCCGTCCAGCCGTACTTTGCGCGGATCTTTTCCCGACCCACTACCCCAATCAGTCCCTGAGTAACTTCCTTACCCAAGCCTGGGAGGGCGCCGCCGGCGGCGTCCTCTAGTTCCCACTCGATACCTTCAGCCCCGTTGAGGCCTAGAGTGCCGACCACGTGGGCAATCGCTTCGTCGATAAGCCTATTTGGCGCAAAGCGGAAGTTGACGTACATCCAGGCCAGGTCCGGGATCACATTGGTGGCCACGCCGGATTCACAGTGCACAATATTGAGGCCTTCGCGGTAGGTTAGGCCATCGATGTCCACCTGGAGTGGCTCATATGCTGCAACTTTTGCGATATATGGGGAGAGTTTGTGCATGGCGTTGTCACCCAGCCAGGAACGTGCAGAGTGCGCGCGGACGCCATGAGCAGTGACTTTAATGCGAATATTGCCCTGGCAACCCGCTTCGATCCAGCCGCCAGTTGGTTCGCCCAGAAGGGCCAGATCTGCAGCCAGCCACTCTGGATGCTGCTGCTGAATGTGGCCGAGACCATTGCGATGTGCAGAAACCTCCTCACACTCATAGGCAATGAGGGTGAGGTCATATTTAAGTTCCTCAGAGGTGGCCAGCAACGCGAAGGTATTCAAATACACCGCCATGCCCGATTTCATATCCACCGTGCCACAGCCATAAATGATGCCGTCTTCGGTTCGGCTGGGAACGTTATCGGCAATGGGCACCGTATCAATGTGGCCTGCCAACATGACTCGAGAAGCGAAACCCCTATTTGTACGGGCCAGCACATTATTATTAAAGCGAAGTACTTCTACACCCGGTAGATTTAGCTTTCGAAGTGCCGCTTCAATGGCATCTGCGATTTCCTGCTCCTCCCCGGAAGGGCTTGGAATATCAACCAAGCACTGGGTCAACGTGATGGGATCGCCGAGCAGATCAAGTTCTGGCGCAGTTTTTTTATTCTGATCAAGTTGCATAACCACCAGCCTACAAATCTTTCCAGCACAGACTGAAAGTGAAAGACACTAATGAGCAAAAATTTTGTCGGAGCCCAAGGAATTGGTATCGCGAATATCGCCATGGACGGCACCGTTTTGGATACCTGGTACCCAGATCCCAAGCTGGTGGACCCCGAATTTTGGTCTGAGCGTTATCCCCTTGAGGTTGGCACCACCCGATTGGGCGCCAGCGATGTCACCCCGCGAATGTTGCAGCTGATCAAACTAGACCAAGACCGCTTGGTGGAGCAGGTGGCTGTGCGCACCGTTATTCCTGATCTTTCCCAGCCTGCTGTGGATGCACATGATGTTTATTTGCGCCTGCACTTGCTCTCCCACCGTTTGGTGCGACCTCATGAGCTCGATATGTCCAATGCACTGGAACTTTTGTCCAATGTGGTGTGGACCAACAAGGGCCCTTGTCTACCCGATAACTTCGAATGGGTGCGCGGTGCTTTGCGTTCACGTGGCCTCATCCACGTTTATTGTGTGGACCGACTGCCCCGCATGGTGGATTATGTGGTTCCTTCGGGAGTGCGTATTTCTGAGGCAGAGCGTGTGCGCCTTGGTGCCTACCTTGCGCCTGGCACCTCAGTGCTGCGTGAGGGATTTGTATCTTTCAACTCCGGCACCTTGGGTGCCTCTAAGGTGGAGGGCCGTTTGAGCTCAGGTGTGGTCATCGGCGAAGGTTCCGAAATTGGACTCTCCTCCACGATTATGTCCCCGCGTGATGAGAACCAGCGTCGCCTGCGCCTGAGCATCGGAACCAACTGCACCTTTGGTGTGAGCTCCGGAATTATCGGCGTGAGCTTGGGAAATAACTGCCACATTGGCAATAACATCGTGCTAGATTGCGATACCCCGATTTGGTTCCCGGAGTTTAATGAGCTGCGGACTGTGAAGTCCATTGAAGGCGAGGACAATTGGAGCATTAAGCGTGAGACCGGTCATCATGAACCAGTAGCGCGCCGAGAAATCTAACCCTGTTTCATTTCTCATGTCCGGTGGGTTTACGGTTATCTCATGGCTACCACCGAAACTAAAGAGGGGTTGGGTACCGGATTAAGGACCCGCCACCTCACAATGATGGGTCTTGGTTCCGCCATTGGTGCGGGACTATTCCTGGGCACCGGCGTGGGTATTCGTGCCGCCGGTCCCGCTGTTCTAGTTGCTTATATCATCGCTGGCGCAATTGTGGTGTTGGTTATGCAGATGCTGGGTGAAATGGCTGCAGCTCGTCCCTCTTCCGGAACTTTCTCCCGCTATGGCGAGGATGCTTTTGGGCACTGGGCAGGCTTCTCCTTGGGCTGGCTCTACTGGTTCATGTTGGTCATGGTGATGGGCGCCGAGATGACCGGTGCTGCTGCCATGATGGGCGCTTGGTTTGGCGTAGATCCATGGATTCCAGGACTGGTCTGCGTGGTGTTTTTTGCCGTGGTTAACTTGGCCACCGTGCGAGGATTTGGCGAGTTTGAATACTGGTTCGCATTCATCAAGGTAGCTGTCATTATCGCCTTTTTGCTAGTGGGTGTGGCCTTGATTTTTGGCCTACTCCCTGGCACTAGCTTTATTGGCACCACCAACTTCATTGGCGAGCATGGCTTTATGCCTAATGGTCTGTCCGGCGTGGCTTCTGGTCTGCTGGCTGTGGCCTTTGCTTTCGGTGGCATTGAGATCGTCACCATTGCCGCTGCGGAATCCTCCAAGCCTCGCGAGGCAATTTCCCTAGCTGTTCGCGCAGTTATTTGGCGTATTTCGGTGTTCTACTTGGGCTCAGTATTGGTTATTACCTTCCTCATGCCCTATGAAACCATCGACGGCGCTGAGACCGCTGCGGAGTCTCCTTTCACCCAGATTCTGTCCATGGCGCATATCCCAGGCGTGGTGGGTTTCATGGAAGCTGTGATTGTATTGGCTCTGCTATCTGCATTTAATGCACAAATTTACGGCACCTCCCGTTTGGTTTACTCCTTGGCAAAGCGTCAAGACGCGCCCCAGATTTTCCGCAAGTTGAGCAAGAACAATGTGCCTACCAATGCGGTATTGCTCTCCATGTTCTTCGCCTTTGTATCCGTGGGATTGCAGTATTGGAACCCCGCTGGCTTGCTGGACTTCCTCCTTAATGCAGTGGGTGGCTGCTTGATTGTGGTGTGGATTATGATCGCACTTTCCCAGCTCAAGCTGAGAAAAGAACTTGAGGCCAATGGTGAAATCTCCACTGTTCGCATGTGGCTGCACCCGGGGCTAGGCATTTTCACCCTCGTGTTGATCGCTGGTTTGATTCTCCTCATGTTGGGCGATGAATCTGCCCGCGGCCAGGTCTTTTCCGTCATTATTGTGTACGGTTTCTTGGTTGTTTTGTCTTTCTTTACCGTCAATAGCCCTTTGCGGGGTGGCAGGAAAAACACCTCCGACTTGAAGTGATGATCAGCCAGAAATTATCCTGGAGGGCATGACAACTGCATCCGCAATCGGCATTGCTACCCTGACCGCTAAAGGCGACGTTCTTGACGTTTGGTACCCGGCACCTGAATTAGGTGTCGGGTCTTCTGAATCCTCAGACCTTGCTACCGAACTTGCAGCCCTCGAAGGCGCTGATGAAGACCGCGGTGTGACCCGCAAAGTCGTCACCACCACCATTGAATCATTGGACGATGCTCCAGTAGATGCATATGACGCATGGCTGCGCCTGCACCTCCTCTCTCACCGCTTGGTGCGCCCACACGGCCTTAACCTCGATGGCGTGTTTGGCCTGCTGCAAAACGTCGTATGGACCAACTTCGGACCTTGCGCAGTAGATGGCTTCAACCTCACTCGCGCTCGCCTTTCCCGCCGTGGACAGGTCTTGGTGCATTCCGTCGATAAGTTCCCTCGCATGGTTGACTACGTTGTACCTTCAGGCGTGCGCATTGGCGACGCCGACCGCGTCCGCCTCGGCGCTCACCTCGCCGAAGGCACCACCGTTATGCACGAAGGTTTTGTTAACTTCAACGCTGGCACCCTCGGCGCTTCCATGGTGGAAGGCCGTATCTCCGCAGGCGTCACCATCGACGACGGCACCGACATCGGTGGCGGCGCCTCCATCATGGGCACACTCTCCGGTGGCGGACAGCACGTAATCTCCCTGGGCAAGCGTTGCTTGCTCGGAGCCAACTCCGGCTGTGGCATCCCACTGGGCGACGACTGCATCATTGAGGCAGGCTTGTACGTCACTGCAGGTTCCAAGGTGCTTTTCGACGGCGCGATCGTCAAGGCAGCAGAGCTCAGCGGACGCAATGGACTCATCTTCCGCCGTGACTCTGTGAGCGGACAGGTTGTTGTAGTACCAAACACCAAGGTCATTGAGCTTAACGCCGACCTGCACTCCAACTAATCATCGTTATCGAGGTGCCGTTGCCTGATTTGTTCAAATCGGCTCAGCACCCGATCTCGTAGATATTGTCCCCACCTCCCTCGGGGCATCACTTGAGCGAGCGGACCAGTGGGTCGGGTGACCATGGGTACATCCAAAGGACCGATCCACTTCACCTCCGCCAAGCCGTTGATCTCCGCTGTAAAACGCATATCAGTTTTCATATTGTGATGGCGCTGGCAGACCAGTTGTAAATTCCAGTCCACAGTCTTGCCCCCTTCCTTCCAAGGCACAATATGGTCCACCTGACATTTGCTAGCAGGTACACAGCAGCCGGGGAACCTGCAGTGCCCATCGCGAGCCCGCACCAGCGCTATGAGGCCTTCGCTTGGCCGATAGCCCTCCTCTACCCTGCCCTTGTACTTGTCAAGATCCTTAACCCCTAGGACCTCACAATCGGCATAATCACCGATATTGCAGAATCCAGAATCAGGCATCCATCCAATATCTGCTTCCTCATGTGGGGTGTAGAGGTACTTGTTGATTTTGACCTGGCTATTCTCCTTTAGGACCTCCACCAAGCCAGATACCAGATCCATGCCTTTGGTAGACCAATGACGCAGGAGCTCATTCAGACGCTTTCGATTCTCCCCACTGAGCCGAATTTGGGCATAGGTGACGCCATCCTTCATCTGTGCCCGTACATAGTCTTGTATCTCCCCTGGAGGCTTGGGCGGTGCGGGATCAAGCTCAAAGATCCATCGCTTAATGTGACGCGCCAGGGTTGAAGACTGGATCATAGCTTCATCGGCGGTTACTGGAGTAAGCGCATCCACAATGCGACGGTCCAGCTCCGGCCAAATCTCTGGAGAGCCCTTGGCAACCGCAAGCATGATAGTTCCGAGGTATCTAGTGGTGAGGAAGTAATAGCGCTCCTGGATTTCGCGCAGCAATGGTAGGTTCTTCATGGCCTCCATGGCATTGATGCCAACGTTGACTTCGCGGCGCGAGTAGCCGGTGATGCGCATGAGTTCGGTGATTAATGAATCTGCATCAAACTCCTCCGCCTTGGTGAGAAGGCTGGCCCACATTTGGTGTGAGGTTTTGATGACTTCAATATTGATATGGACCCACGGATCCGCTGGGTTGAGGTGGCTAAAGAATACTTTTCCGTTCATGATTCCCCCTGGAGTGAACTGCTTCTTAAGATCAATTCTCCATACGAACAGGACAAGCTTCAAGGGTATTTTCAAACATTTATTCGATTCTCAGGTTTAAAAAGACCACGTCGGAAAACTCGACGTGGTCTGAGAAAAACCTTATGCGGGCTCTGTAGTGAGCACAATGCGAGCCTTCGGCTTGCGGAAGGTCCAATACTTATTGACCACAAAATTCACTGGCATTGAAACCACAATGGAGATTATCAAAGCCCAGTAGAACTTGGTGCGCAATCCTGAAGAATCATCAAAGATCTCAGAGGAGAGAGCGATCGGCGAGGTGTCATTCATCAGCAAGGTAGCCACGATCTGGCTCACTACAAAGGCGACCAAGCCGGTTGCCAAGAAGGGGAAAAATCCCTTCCACCAGGAGACAATCTTGGCAGATTTGAAGGTCCACATCCGGTTAAGTTGGTAGTTCCAGGTATTGGCCACAAAAAAGGCAATGGTCATAAACACGTGGTACCAGCGGATATGGAAGTCCGTGCCAAGAAGATTCATAAAAGCATCGCTTTCATGAATCCCCGCGGTCCACCCAGCGATCTTCTTAGATAGCGCAGCAACCACCAGGTTTACCAGGGTGCCTGAGCCACCTACTATTCCGAACTTGATGAACTGTCTGGTAGCTCTCACAAAACGGAAGCCCCAAGTTTTTTGTTCGGAACTCAACGCGCCTCTTTCATGGATAAATTTTGACTTTAAGTTTTTACTTTAGTCCTATTTATGCCAAGCGAGAAACGAAGGCGTCGATACGCTCGTCGGTTTCAGTCATAGCAACTCGCACGTGCTGGGCACCGCGAGGGCCATAAAAATCTCCAGGGGCAACCAGGATGCCACGCTCTGCCAACCAGGCCACAGTGTCGCGGCAAGGCTCATCGCGAGTAGCCCACAAGTAGAGGCCAGCCTCGGAATCGTCCACGCGGAAGCCAGCTTCTAGGAGAGCACGCATGAGCTTGGCGCGTCGCTTAGCATAGATCAGTTTTTGGCCGGCTTCTTGCTCGTCATCATTAAGGGCAGCGATCATGGCCTGCTGAATCTGATATGGAACCATCAAACCTAGGTTTTTACGTACCTCGGTGAGTTCAGAAATAAGGGCCTGATCGCCCACCAAGAAACCTGCTCGATAAGAGGCCATATTTGAGGTTTTAGACAGCGAATGAATGGCGATGAGGTTGCGGTGATCGCCATCGCAGACGCGAGGATCCAGGATGGAAATTGGAGGATTCTCATCATCCCAACCCAGTCCCAGGTAGCACTCATCAGCTGCCAAAATTACGTCATTTTCTTGGGCCCACTTCACAACCTTGCGCAGGTGTTCAATTCCCAGCACCTTGCCGGTGGGGTTGGAAGGAGAGTTGATGTACATCAAGGCCGGACGCTCAGGACCAAGCTTGAGCAAAGAATCAGAGCGCAGCACCTTGCAGCCTGCAGCAGCGGCTGAAACTTCATAAGTGGGGTAAGCAAACTCAGGAATGACGATGGTCTGGCCAGAGATTCCAAGGGTGAATGGCAGCAACGCAATGGCCTCTTTGGTGCCGATGACTGGCAGCACGGAGGCGTCGACAAGCTCAGTTACGTTGTAGCGGCGCTCAAGGGCGCCCTTAATGGCAGCGCGGAGGTCCGGGGTGCCAATTGTTTGGGGATAGCCAGAGAACCCCGCTGCTTCCGCGAGGGCAATCTGGATACTTGGAGCAACCGGATCAACCGGGGTTCCAACAGAAAGGTTCACGATTCCATCCGGATGGGACTGTGCCTTTGCTTTTGTAGAGGCGAGGGAATCCCAGGGAAAATCTGGTAATACGGAAGCAAGCGAGGTTCTTGGGGTCATGCGTTTAGATTATGCCTGAGGAGGCAGCGCCGCGATCATTGGGTGATCAAAATCTTGTGGTCCGAGCTTAGCTGCGCCACCTGGGGAGCCCAGTTCGTCAAAGAATGCGGCGTTGGCATCGTTGTAGTCGACCCACTCATCAGGGACGTCGTCTTCGTAGAAGATTGCCTCAACAGGGCAGGCTGGCTCACAGGCGCCACAGTCAACACACTCATCCGGGTGGATGTAGAGCATGCGCTTGCCTTCGTAGATGCAGTCCACGGGGCATTCTTCAACGCAGGCACGATCCAAGACGTCAACGCAGGGCTGTGCGATTGTATAAGTCATTGGTACTCGAAAACTCCTGAGCTAGTAAATTGCTGGAAAGGGAAAAACTTATAGCTTTATTATGCTACTTCGCCTTGACCACAGGCCAAATTCCACCCGCTAAACCGGCAAAAAGCAAGATGACGGTTCGAATATTTGCGGGCACAATCTGATCCCCCACCACCGCATTCCACAGCAAAAGCGCGAAGAATCCGACAATCCAGGTGAAGAGGGGGATAAATATTGCCAGCCAGTGCCTGGCCCACAGCATAGAAGTGCTGGTCAAGACCATGTTAAAGAGGAAAGCAAGCACTATTGTATAGGGAACCGCAAGCGATGTCCCACCGGGCAGAGTAACTCTGGTGCCGAGGTAAATTACCTCTAAAAGCACTGAAATTAATGCCCCAAGACTAAGCCAGAAGATACCCCCGATTACCTCTCCGCGGCCTAAGTTTCGATGAATGAAACTCTGATTGCGCGCGCCATCTTTTTCACTCATATGCTTAAGCCAGGTCCAATCCATCAAGGGGGCCGGTGGCATTTTCTGGCAGCGGAGTGCCTGCACCAAGCTGGTAGTGCTCATGACGCATAATTGGCTGCGCAATCAGGTTGGACAGGCCCCAAATCTTCACATTGTCCTGCTCGGTGCTGGCATAGGCTGCGCGGGGGTTGGTTAGGGAAACGGAGCCATCGGCAATCCAAATTTGGGTAGCGTGCATTCGCATGGCCTCTACCTTGGCGGCATAAGCAGCATCGGAAAGTTCAAAGCTGAGGTCAATAGAGTCCACTGCAGCTAGCTCTCCCCTGCCCCAGCCTGCAGGAATAGAGGTAATTGCAGCCAATCCCTCTGCTAGTTCCTGGCGGTCGGTAACGGCCCACAGGATTCTTTCCACCCCAACTTTTTCAGCAGCGGCATGGGTAATTTCATGGGCGCGAATATGATCAGGGTGCCCATAACCGCCATCGGGGCCATAGGTGATCAGCAGATGCGGGCGCAGCTCGGTTAGAAGCGAAACCAATTGGTCTACAGCGCGGTCGCCGGAATGGATAAAGGCGCGGGGATGCTCATTGGCAGGATCGCCCACCATTCCAGAATCGCGCCAGCAGCCGGCACCGCCTAGGTGAATTCCGCGCACATCCAGGATGTTCAGGGAGGCATAAAGCTCATGGATTCTAAAACCACCCAGCTGGTCGGCATCGCCATTAACCAGCTGTTGGAAAGTGTCGCCAATAACCTCGCCCTGTTCGCCCAAGGTGCAGGTAATGACGGTGACATCAGCACCGCGGGCAGCCAGGTCAGCCAAAACGCCACCGGTGGTGATCGCCTCATCATCAGGATGGGCGTGGACAGCTACCACTCGCGCGCCGGCAAGATCATTGTGCAAGGTCATTTTTCCTCCAATTGGCGGCACTGGCGATTCCACCAGGCCAGCTAGCAGCATCTGGGCCAATAATGCCGTTGTTTTTTGCCTCTACCCGCGTCTCATGCAAAATTGGGACGCGGATGGCATTGCTTTGATTAAATTCGGTTTCCCAGTTCGGATCAAAGCTTAGTTCCCCAGCCAGCACTCCAGCGATATAGGTGGTGGTAGCTGGATCACACCAATGCGCCAGGTTGATATCGCAGGCATAACGATCAGCCAAACTAATGGGATCAGTGGCGTTCCGGGTCCAGGTAATCATGGCATCAAAATCGCCGTCAATGGCCGAGGACACATCAGTTGTCACGGTTGTAGCCGTGACACCGGCTTGAGCCAGCATATCGACGATGGCCCGCCCGGCTGCCACACCAGCATCGTCGGCCGGGTCAACGGCAAATTTTAATTCCGGCAATTCTTGCTTTTCGACGCCCTCCCGCAGGATTGGGGTCGCTACGCTCAAGTTGGAGCTGCGTGCGGCGCCCAAGCGCGCGGCGAGGGGCACGTCGACAAGCGAACTTAAATAGGCACGATGCTGGGGACTTAGCCGACTGGCGTTAAATACCAGCTCAAGGGTGCGTGAGGTGTCCGAGATTCGTACCTCGGTGTCAGGCACCAGGTTGAGAGTATCAACCAGGGTTTCGGTGGGTCGCAGATTCATAAATGAGCTCTGACCTGTACGTAGGTACTCCCCAGCCTTGGAAGCTGAGGCGACACTGTGGAGGGTAAGGACCTCCACCTCAGCTGGGTTTTCGCCCCAGAAGCGATCATTGCGGGAAAGCGTAATAATGCCCCGCTGACGATCAATAGAACGCACCATATAACGCCCTGCTGAGGCGGGAATTGCATCATAAAGCGCAGTGAGGAAGTTCTTCGAACCGGCAATGAGATGGCTGGGCAAAAGATTATTAAAGAGCAAATGCCAATCTGCAACCGGCGCCGAAAAAATTACATCAACAGTTTTGCCACCGCCACTAATTCGGATCTCAGAAATATTTTCATAAGCTGCGACATTCATCGCACCCTTGGTAGCGGTAATGGATCGCCAGAGATACTCAAAATCTGAACCAGTGATCGGAGTTCCATCGCTCCACTGCGCTTCCTGAGCAATGGTATAGCGCACGGTGGTGGGATCAACCTGCTCAACATTGTCCAAGAGATCCGAATTCACCTGATTGTCCACAAAGGCACTTGGCAAAACCAAGGAGGCGATATCGCGAACGACGGCCGTGTCATCGGCGATGAGATGCGGGTTAAAGCCATTGCGCAAAGGATCAATGCCAATATTGATTGTGGTACGCGAAGCCTGGGGCTCTTCCTCTTTCACTGTTGTAGTGGTGGTCGCCGTAGTAGTACTAGGCGCAGCTTCTTCTACAGGGGCGGGGCCGGGGTTGGCTTGGCACGCTACCAGGAGAACTGAACTGGCAACGACACTTAGAATCCGCAGGCTTAATCTCACCCTGAAAATACTACTGGCCCACCGCGTCCAAAGGACACAGTGGGCCAGCGCTTGTGGCAAAAAACTTTACTTGTTCATGTTCTTTGCACGGGAGCGAGCGCGTCCACGCTCAGTAGCGTTCAAGATAACCTTGCGTACGCGCAGAACCTCAGGAGTAACCTCAACACACTCGTCAGTTCCACAGAACTCCAGAGCCTCATCCAGGGAAAGGTTGTGAGCCTTAGCCAGGGTGACGGTTGTGTCCGCGGAAGCTGCACGCATGTTGGTGAGCTTCTTTTCCTTGGTTGGGTTGATGTCCATATCTTCTTCGCGGTTGTTGGAACCAACAACGACACCTTCGTAGGTCTCGGTGCCTGGCTCCACGAAGAAGGTTCCGCGGTCTGCAAGCTGGGTCAGCGCATAAGCGGTGATCTGGCCGGAGCGGTCAGCAACCAAAGAACCGTGTGCACGGCCCTTGATTTCGCCAGCCCACAGGTCCATGCCATCAGAATAGGAGTTTGCGATACCAGTACCACGGGTTTCAGTCATGAAGGTGGTACGGAAGCCGATGAGGCCACGAGCAGGAATACGGAATTCCATGCGGATCCAGTCAGAACCTGGGGTGGTGGACATGGACTGCATGAGACCCTTACGGGTTGCCATGACCTGGGTAACGTTGCCTTGGTACTCAGCAGGAACGTCGATAACCATGATTTCATATGGCTCGTGCAGCTTGCCATCGATCATCTGGGTAACAACCTGTGGCTTACCAACGGTGAGCTCGAAGCCTTCACGACGCATGGTTTCAACCAAGATGGACAGTGCCATTTCACCACGGCCCTGAACTTCCCAAGCGTCAGGACGCTCGGTTGGAAGAACCTTGATGGACACGTTACCGATGAGCTCCTGCTCCAGGCGAGCCTTGATAACACGAGCAGTCAGCTTGTCTCCGCCGCCACGACCAGCCATTGGGGAGGTGTTAACACCAATGGTCATGGACAGTGCAGGCTCATCAACGGTGATACGTGGCAGTGCAACTGGGTTCTCCAGGTCAGCCAGGGTGTCACCAATCATGATGTCTTCAATGCCGGAGATAGCAGCGATATCGCCTGCGACAACCTCAGTTGTAGGAACACGGGTCACGCCAACGGTAGCCAGAAGTTCTGCAATCTTAGCGGTCTTGGTGTGCTGGTTGCCCTCTTCATCGTAATGAATCCAAGCAACCTGCTGGCCCTTACGCAAGGTGCCTGCGTGTACGCGGACCAGGCCGATACGACCCAAGAAGGAGGAGGAGTCAAGGTTGGTGACGTGAGCCTGCAGTGGGCCGTCGATATCGGCAGCTGGCTCAGGGATGACCTTGTACAGGGTGTCAAATAGTGGCATCAAGTCTTCGGAATCAGGAACGTTGCCGTTGCCTGGGTTTTCCAAAGATGCCTTTCCTTCACGGCCGGAAGCATAAAGAACTGGAAGGTCAAGCAGCTGCTCTGCGGCCTGGGCTGCTTCTTCATCATCAAGTGCAGCAGCAAGTTCCAGGAGCAGGTCCTGAGCTTCTTCAACGACCTCGTCGATGCGAGCATCCGGACGGTCGGTCTTGTTTACTGCAATGATCACTGGCATCTTGGCTGCAAGAGCCTTGCCAAGAACGAAGCGGGTCTGAGGCAATGGGCCTTCAGAAGCATCAATAAGGAGCACAACGCCGTCAACCATGGACAGTGCGCGCTCAACTTCGCCACCGAAGTCGGCGTGGCCGGGGGTGTCGATGACGTTGATGATCAGATCCTTGCCGTCCTTGCCGGCACCCTTACGACGAATCGCGGTGTTCTTGGCAAGGATGGTGATGCCCTTTTCCTTTTCCAGGTCACCGGAATCCATCACGCGGTCTGATACTTCGCCGTGGTCGCCGAAGACGCCAGACTGTTCAAGCATTGCGTTAACGAGTGTGGTTTTTCCGTGGTCAACGTGCGCGACAATCGCTACGTTACGAAACTCTGGATGGGTCACTGGGGGCAATCTCCTGCCGGATAAATATGGAGGGCACTCAATTTCCAAGTGCCCTTTGTTTTAGAACGTTATAAGCGTACTCGCAATTGGGCATTATGCGCACATTGTGAGCCAAAATACCTGGAAAATGCCCCTGCTACGCACTCTAGGCGCACTCTCCTACCGCAGTTTTAAGAGAAAAGTGCGGGGCACGCGGAAAACTCGCGGAAAACTCGCGGAAAAAATTATTCGATAAATTCTGGACTTTTTTAAATTTTAGGTAACAATTCAGCAACTTATAGCGACAAGCTACACAAGAAGCCGAATACAGCAATTATTAAGCAACTCTAAGCGCCCAAGAGAATTGTCTGAGAATTACATATGAAGATTAGTTGAACTTGTATTGACACTTAACTTTGAGCGATTAGTGTGGCAGGAGGAACGAAAGTGAATTTGTGTTACAAATGTGACTAAAGTTTCTAGTTTGTCAGCCTCTATGAAAGGTAAGTAAAACAACCGTGTTTAAGAGAATCACTGCAGTCGCACTGGCTACCACCATTGCCTTTGCCACTCCCGCAGCGCACGCTATAAGCCCGGTTGAGCAAGCCTTCAACTACACCTCGAACCTGTCTAGTGGCTTACCACTTGATCAATGGGGTCGCCCTAATGAGCAAGTACGCCAACAAGTTCTCCAGGCAGTAAATCAGCCTTGGGTTCCACAGGACGTAAAAAATACTGTCACCCAAGCCCTCGGTCTCATCAGCGAAACTCCAGCTGAATCCGAGATTTCAATTCCTGAAAACGCACCACGCATTGCGCAATTCTTCTGGCCCACCCGCGCCGAAAATTGTATTAATGGCAATTCAGCTTCTGTAGGTTCTGTATTCGCAGTTCCTGGTCCTGCCGCACTGCCCCTTCCGGGAGCTGGGGTTGGGCAATCATCCTTTGTGTTCACCGCGCTTGGCACTGGAGCTCTAGCTCGTGATCAACACAGCACCATGCAAGTTCAGTGGGCTAACTTGAGCACTCTCAGGTATGGCACAACAACTTTGGGCAATACCGGTATTAATCCTGAAGGTCCTTCCACAATTTCTGGAGTGGCTGATACAGGAACCGGAATTATTGTCGCAATTATGTCTGGCGGACTGAGCACAACTACAGAAGGCGGTCAGGCAGAATGCAACTTTGCCCCGACCGCTGTCGTCTTTGATGTGAGGTAGAAAAATGACTGATCTACACCCGGTAAAGCAAGAGACCTTTAATACTCAAGCATCCGTAAACACTGACCCCAAGGGATTTCTCCGCGAGGTTGATACCTTCAAGGTCACTGACTTTGGCCTTTATATGGCTCGCGGCGCCAACCACCCTCGTTTTGGCTACTTGGAAAGCTGGCTCCTGCCTGAACTAGGTCTACGCGCTAATATTTTCCACTTCCGCGATGGCGCTGCTGAAAAGAAAGATTTTTATATTGACGTCGCTGAAATCAAGGTCGAGGACAATATTTGGACCACCCGCGATCTCTACGTAGATCTGGTGTCCAATGTTGGTCAGCCCGTCACTGTGCTTGATATTGATGAACTTGCAGCAGCTACCTCAGCTGGACTTATCACTGCCGACGATGCCGAGAAGGCTATCGACGCAACGCTAAATGCCGTGGAGGGAATTACCCGCCACGGCGATGATCCCATGGAGTGGCTGCGCTCCAAAGGCATTGAACTTACCTGGGCTGATGCCAGCTCAATCGAACTGGTACCAGCAGAATAAGCTGTAGAGCTCTACTTAGAAGTTGCGGCTCTAATTTGTTCTTCATTCAGATTTGAGTCATGGATATCTTTTTGCAGCTCTTTGCGCTCAGTCTCGCTCAATGATCCATCGTGGCCAATTTGCAGCAGATCAACAATGCGCATGCGGCGCTCTGATTCCTTATAAATGCGCACTCGGCCACGGAACCACGCCACCATCATGACGGCGATAAGTAGCAAACCGATATAGCCCAGGATCGGATAAACCCAGCCGACCAGGTTCTTAAAGCCAACAAAACTCAGCACAAAGCCCACGAGCACGGTCACAATGTAGACCGGCCTGAAACGTTCTGGCTTAGACGCAGTCAAGCGCTTACCCAAGGCATAAAACATGCCCAATGCGGTATTAAAGATCATGCCGTAAATAACCACGGCCATAACCTGCCCGGCAATGGGGTTGAGTTCATTAATAATGGTCAGCATGGGCATATCATCATGTCCCACAGTTTCTACGGTGGCAAAAATTGTCAAAGCGCTGATGATGATCAGGAAGCCGAGGATCACTCCGCCCAGCAAACCGCCCCGGCCTGCCACTCGAGGGTTAAACATGGAGCCACCGATCACCACTGCCATAGAAACCGCAACCATCATGTTGAAGCCTACGTAGTTGATGGCCGCAATTGCCCAGTGTGGCAAGGTCGTTCCCACAGCAAGCGCCGCTGCGTCCAGCTGATCCACAGGGCTGAAGTTGCCCTCAATGAGGGTGTAAATCGAAGCTGCGGTGATGAAAATGATGATGAATGGAGTGATCGCACCAATAACGGTGGTGACCTTATCCACATCCAACATGCCGGCAGCCAGCACCAACACCACCATCAGCACTGCACCTACCCATAGAGGCAGCCCCCACTGCTGATTAAGGTTGGAGCCCGCGCCTGCGAACATCACAAAGCCAGTAGCAAAAAGCGTAATGATCACGCCGATATCAAGAATTTTGGAAAAGACGGGGTGACTGACTCGTCGAAAAACTTCGCCGTGTTCAGCTGCATTAAAATAGCTGCCCAATTGCAAAATGACGAGCGCCATGATGGTCATGATCACCGCGGAGAGGACAACTCCCCAGATGCCATCCACACCAAAAGCTACAAAATACTGCATCACTTCCTGCCCTGAGGCGAAGCCTGCGCCAACAATAATGCCCACAAATGCGAAGGCAACTCTGAATATTTGAAGAATCATGCCATGAACATTAGTAGTCTCAGGGATATGGATGTCACTATTTATCACAATCCGCGCTGCTCTACTTCGCGAAATACCCTCAAATACCTTCAAGAACAAGGAATTGAGCCGACTGTAATTAATTATTTGAAGCAGCCCCTTAATGCGACGGAATTGCAGGAGCTTTTTAGCACCATGGGCATTCCTGTTCACGCAGGAATCCGCACTAAAGAGGCCGAATATAAGGAGCTGGGTTTAAGCCCCGAAACTCCCGAAAGTGAGCTTATCGACGCGATCCTCACCCATCCCAAATTACTTGAGCGTCCCATTGTGGCAACGCCGAAAGGGGCTCGCATAGCTCGCCCCAAAATCACTGTGATTGATGAAATGCTTTAACCCCTGATTGAGACAAAAATACCCCCAAGCATCTAGACTGACAATTATGTCTAAAGCATTGCCCCGCGCCATTTCCGCTGCTGCGCTGAGTTCTCTCCTTGTGGGATCGAGTTTCATCAATGCAGCTCCTGCTCAGGCCATCGCGGACGGGCGCAATGTTATCTCACTGCCCTCCCTCAACACTTCTTCTTCCCTGGTGCGTCTTCAGATCGGTAACGTGGCCTGCACCGGAACACTTATTACCCCAACGTGGGTGCTTACCGCGCGTCACTGCATTCCTGAAGCTGGCAATGCTGGAGCTGCCATTGGATCATCCACGATAAGCACCTTCGAGGCAGTTAAGCAGGCGATTATCCACCCCACCGCGGATCTAGCGTTAGTAGAGCTTTATTCCCCAAACAACGCAGCCACTCCGGAAATCTATGGTGCCCATGTCCAACCCGGTGAGCAAGGCACGGCCTCCGGCTGGGGCGGTTATTCAGCGCTTAACCAACAGATCGCCCAGCAGGCGGATGTCAACGTACAGCGACGTATAACAAACCTCGAGGGGCCTGATACCAGTGCGATCTTGTTGGAGGGACAAATTACCAATGGGCGGCTTATGCCTGGTGATTCCGGCGGACCGCTCTTTATCAATGGGCAATTAGCTGGTGTGCTGAGTATGTCCACCGCAGTTGAAGGTGCGGCGAACCATGCCGGAACTGTTGGTTGGTATGTTCCAGTCGCGGAATATGCTGATTGGATTACTCGTTATTCCGGCAAAGCCATGCCAGCAATCACAAATGCACCTTCCCCACTGGTCGATGCCACGGCTTTCCCCACTTATATTCCAAATCCACAAATTGTTAATATTCCAACGACCGGAAGTTCCACACTTGATGGATTTCTTCGAGACTGGGCTGCAGGCAGCGCTTAATTCATGTGGGCAACGCTACTGATTGTGCTGGCCATTGGAGTGGTCTGCATTGGACTAGCTCTTTACTTAAGCTTTCGCGACCGCAGCTTCCGCGCTAGTTCTTATAAAGTCCGAGCAGAAGTCACAGGGTTTATCCAAAACTCCGATGAACGCTATCAAACGCAATACCGCTTTACCCATGATGACCACGAGGTTTTCGGGGTGTTGGAAAAAACCACTCCCCATCCGGTTATGAATCCGGGGGAAGTGATTTTACTGCGAGTCCATAAAGATGATCCCACCAATGTTCGAGCAATGACGCCGAGGCGGGATATAACTGCCCGCGTATTCTTAATGCTTATGGGTGTATTGATGCTGCTCACAGCAATTCCGCTATTAGTTTTCGTGTCCTAAAGTTGCGGGAAAACCACATCACGGCTCAATGGTGCCAACTCGGCAGCTTGGGAATCAGCGGGGAAAAAGCGCGCCTCGGCGATTTCTTCAAACACTGCCGGAAGTTCGGTGAGGACATGGGCATAAACAAAAACATCACAATCAACGCTGAATCCGGATTCATTGGCAGCTTCAGCGCCAAAACGACCCAAATGTGACAGCTCCGTTGCCTCAAGCTTCAAATGGAGCTCTTCTGCGATTTCCCGAATTGCAGCTTCCAAACCTGATTCCCCTGCTTCGAGTTTGCCACCGGGTAGCATAAATGAGGCGGTGCCAGCTTTACGGACACTAAGGATTTCGCCTTGGGGGTTGCGGAAAACCACCGCCGCGATGCGGATTAGATTATTGTGCTGCATGTTCGGTCTCAAACACCAGCCCTTCGCTACCATCCCCGCGTCGAAAAGCAACACGCATGGCAATGCTGCGGCCGAAGCCGACCAGGTGGCGCCCAATGACGCTTTCAAAGCGTTCCACCAGATTTTCTGGTGCTTCGATATGAAGTAGTAAAACGCCATCTCCGGCAACCAGATCGCAGGAGGCGGTGCCATCAAAAGCTAGCTTCTCATCGGCAGCATCAGCACCGTCGCCTTTGAGCACGATGGAACCTCTGTTGGCTTCCCCATCCCAGTTGGTATTAAGTTTTTCCCCCAAATGGCTGGTCAATTGCTTGGCATATCGCCCTGGACGATCAAGACTGACTCGGGCCGTAGAAGAAACAATCATAAGTTTTATTCTATCCCTAAGGTTCGCTTTTCTCTGTTTTAAGCACAAGAGCTGCAAAAAGTAGGTCATGCAGTGGCGTTTTCACCCCAAATTTTTGCCCCGCTCTACAGATTGCTCCCAGCTGCGCATCAAGTTCGCTGGATTGGCCCGACAATAGATCTCGCTGCATCGAACTGGTGGAATTTTCCGGCATTTGATCAGCAAAATCCATAGTGCGCGCTACCGAATCAACCGGCATCTGCACCCCGGAAGCTTGAGCCACCTGGTAAATCTCAGTCATCAACGCCTTCAAAGAGTCGCGGAAATACGTGCGCAAGACCCCAAGAGGCTTTTCGACGAAAGCCCCCAGGCCACCAAATGCCGTCACAAACATCGCCTTCTCCCACATATCTACCCAAATATCGGAATGGGCAATTCCGTCAATACCGGCACTTTGGAGGATTTCTGCGAACTCTTGTGCACGCGGACCATCATCTTTAAAGGTGTAGGAAGTCGGACCACCTCGAAATTCCACTGCTCCAGGACCTGTGTGCACAAAAAATCCACGCACGACGCCGGGCCATACCCGCTGTTCTCCCACTACAGCAGCGGCTTCTAAAGGAGCTTCCACTGCATTTTGGGTGGTTGCAATAATCGCCTCTGGTGAAATTTCAGCGAGGAGTTCCTGTGCGGATGTGCTCTGCGCCAGGGCTTTGGTAGCAATCAGCACTACATCCACGTCACCTAATTCTTGTACCGTGGGGACAACTGGAACACGTACTAGGCGTTCACCAGCTGGATCTTTTATGAGCACACCACGCTCACGCAGCACCTTTAAAGTCTCACCTCGTGCCACCAAGGTGACATCGTGGCCTGCTTCTTTAAGGCGCGCTCCAAAAAATCCGCCCACGGCACCTGCGCCATTGATTGCAATCTTCATGACTGCCATAATGCCCCACCCCTAGTATCATTTGTATGCATTACCCCTCAATTTTAAGGAGTCAATCATGGCTGGCGGATTAGCAGCACTTTTAGATGACGTAGCAGCGATTACTCGCGCTGCTGCAGCCAGCGTGGATGATGTGACTGCGATGGCTGGAAAGACCAGCGTTAAGGCAGCCGGCGTTGTTGTCGATGATGCCGCGGTGACTCCGCAGTATGTGCAAGGTATTAAGCCTTCACGCGAGCTTCCCATGATTTGGCGCATTGCCAAGGGATCTTTAGTTAATAAACTCATCATTATTTTGCCGATAGCCCTGTTGCTCTCCGCTTTTGCTCCTTGGGCACTAACCCCCATCCTGATGTTGGGTGGCTCCTATCTCTGCTTTGAGGGTGCTGAGAAGATTTTCCATTCCATCCAGCACCGCATTAAGCATGAAGAGCATTCCACCAAACCAAAGTCTCAGGAATCTCCCCAATCAGAAGACCAGCTAGTAAAGGGGGCTATCACCACAGACCTCATTCTTTCTGCAGAAATTATGGTGATTTCCCTCAACGAGATCGCCGATCAAAGCGTTTGGATGCAAGCAGCGGTCCTCATTGTTGTTGGCATTGGCATCACCGCACTTGTTTATGGTGTGGTCGGATTCTTGGTCAAGATGGATGATATGGGTCTAGCTTTAACCCAGCGCGAATCCTCTGGAGCTAAAGCCTTTGGCCGTGGCTTGGTGAAGGCGATGCCGATTATTTTGCAGGTTATTTCCGTAGTCGGAATTTTCGCCATGCTATGGGTTGGTGGCCATATTATGGTGGTAGGTACTGAAGAATTAGGGTGGGCACTTCCCTATCACCTGGTTCACGGCCTAGAAGAATGGGCTCATCACCTTGGTGGCGGGGTACTAGGTTGGTTCGGCAATACTCTGGGATCTTTTATTTTTGGTCTCATCTGGGGAGCCATTATTTTGGCGGTAATCTTCTTGATAAAGGGATTCATTCCTAAGAAGGCTCCCGAGAAGCCTGTGAATGTTGCCGAATAGGCACACTAGGACGCCTTAATTTCCTCAGAAATCACCAGGTAGAAATGTACAAAGGTACAATTTCAATAGGCGTTAAACTCCTTGCTATCATCTCGATGGTTGCACGATCGCGCCTACCAAAATCGACATGAAGAGTCTGGAGGGATGATGACTGACACTATTAACCAGTCGGTCATCTCTATACCCCTGGATTCTCATGACCATACTCCAGTGTATCCACTGGTACCTCCCCTTTCTGGAGAAAAAATCCAACTCTACCCAGTCGAAAATATCCCCCGGGCGACACTTGAGAAGTTCGCCGCCGAGGATAAGCAGAATCGTTCTGTAAGCGCGATCTTGGTACCAGCAGACGCTGGTACCACCATCAAGGTCTATGTCTCAGGTGAAGCAGTCGGCACTCTTCGTGATCCTGAACTTATTTTTGACTCTCAATTTGCACGGATTTTCGCTTCAGGATCCGTCATTGACTGTGTTCTAAGAATCACCCTCGGTGAGTCATATTTGGCTGCCATCGCACTCGGCGATCCAGCACGATCAACTTTCCTTAACTCACCTCCAACAACCAAATGGACCCTCCTACCAGGAGGCAAAGAATGGACTGTAGAGCCGACAAAGCTTTCCCTCTTTAAGAACTTACCAGCTCAAGCAACTGTTTTATGCGAACTGCGTGAGGTTGAAGGCATTGTTTATCTATACCTTGATGGCCAAGAGTGCGGCATTCTTGATGTTGATTCCGCAGTTTCTCTTGCTGATGCAATAGCTTTTTGCCAAACTCATGATTTTCGGCCCATGGTGCGCACCTTCGTCAACCGTGAATGTGAATCCCACGTGTTGTGCATCAGGATTGATGCACTCCCCTTTATTGCATGGACCAAGAGCCAACGCCTCATCGAGACAAAACAGCTCCCGGCGCTCGTGCCTTTTTCAGAGCAGCCTTCGAGTTATCGTTCAAAGGTTGTTGCCTTCAGTAGCTCTTTGGAAAACCAAGAATCTACCTCTCCATATTCCACTTTAAGGTGCACACGCTATCAAAATTTCGCACCTAATTTATGGATTTTACTCGGCGTTATCACCGTTTTTCTGGGCGTTCACCTGAGTAGTTTTAGTCCGCGTGGCGCAGTTGGATTTTTGGGCCTCGGCATTACGGCTGTCATGATTTCGCTATGGGTTCTATTCCGTCGCAATCATGATTCCGAGAATTACATAGCACCACGGCACTGGGATTTTATTACCCCCCTGGCTTTGGGCGTAGCAATTCCCTCAATCGTTTTTGCCAATATTGGGCTTTTCGTGGATTCTGACGAATCTGCTAGTAGCTTCAAGCGGACTGAACTAACCACTCTCTCCAGCATTCCATTTGAAATTCTCATCGCCTCCCCGCCAATCACCAAAGAGTCCTCCAGTTCTAGAGGCAGCTCAAGTAGTGAAAGCACCAGCGAGAGTGACACCGGCGCAGGCGATCTAATAATGGAGTTCTTGGAAGATCCTTTCGCAGCTCTGAACCAGCGGTCTGAAACCGAGGATAACTCCCAACTAGTTCCGGGAGAAAATTCCCTGCAACTTCCGCAAGGGGCGGAGTCATTTCTAGCAGATTCGACCATAGGCTCAGAGCGAGCTAACCAAAACTCAAATAATCTAGTGATCGAAGCTCCTATTTCCCAGGCACCAAACCCGGAAGATATTCTGCCTGATTCACCGATTACCATTGAGCGCCCTGATACTGCTCCTGTCACCTTGGCAAAACCAACTCAGTCTCTTCCATCCCCAGTAGTAGAAGAAGAAACCTCCGCCGCGACTACGGTGATTCGGACTTCTGAGTCAACTCCAGCGTCAGAAACCACTTCTGAGCCTGAACCCACCGAATCCTTAGAACCAGTAGATACCACCGCGGAACCTACGGCTAGTAGCAATCCAGAAACTACAACCGAGGAAACTGCAGAACCCACTCCCTAAACAATCGAAAAAGGGCACCATCGCAATTGCGGTGGCGCCCTTAGGTTTGTATGGATTTAGTTCAGCGCAGCGATTGCAGCTTCATAATCAGGCTCGGTGGTGATTTCATCAACGAGCTGGGTGTAGATAACTTCGCCATTTTCGTCGATAACAACAACGCTGCGAGCCAGAAGCCCTTTCAGTGGCGAGCCGTCAAGGATCAGGCCGTTGTCCTCACCGAAGGTGGAACGGAATGCAGATGCGGTGGTGACGTTTTCGATGCCCTCAGCGGAGCAGAAACGGCCCAAAGCAAATGGGAGATCCTTGGAAACGCAGAGCACGGTTGTGTTTTCAAGCTGGGCTGCTTCTTCGTTGAATTTACGAACGGAAGCTGCGCAGACGCCGGTGTCTACGGATGGGAAGATGTTAATAACAACGCGACGACCCTTGAATTCTTCCAGAGAGACCTCGGAAAGATCGGTGGTCACGAGGGAAAAATCAGAAAGCTTGGAGCCTACTGCAGGAAGCTCGCCGGAGGTTGGGGTTTCAGTACCTTGAAAATGAGTTGTAGCCATGGCCACCATCCTAAGCAAAAGTGAGCCAAAGCTGCCAACAACATACCCAAGTCACCGCATAACCGGGCTTTTCGGGATCTAGGCGGAGAATTTAAGAGGCAGCGATGCCCTTTGCCGTGTCCAAAATCTATTCAATAGATAGGACGGTTGCCATGCAAAAAGGCAGATTCTCATGACTGGATTCGCGTCCACGGCGCCCACGAAAACAACCTCGAGAATGTCTCAGTTGATATTCCTAAAAGACGCGTCACAGTTTTTACTGGCGTTTCCGGTTCAGGTAAATCCTCGCTGGTCTTTGCCACCATCGCTGCGGAATCTCGCCACCTCATCAATGAAACCTACAGCACCTTTGTCCAGGGATTTATACCCTCGATGGCGCGCCCGGATATGGATCAGGAACAAATGGGAGCAAATCCGCGCTCCACCGTTGGTACTGCCACTGATGCCACCGCGATGTTGCGCATCCTCTTTTCCCGCATCGCCGAGCCCAATGCTGGCGGTCCGGGCGCTTATTCCTTCAACGTGCCCTCGGTCTCTGCTGCTGGTGCCGTCACCGTCGAAAAGGGTGGGAAGTCTAAAAAGGAGAAAACCACCTTCAAACGCACCGGTGGCATGTGCCCCGCGTGCGAGGGCATGGGCCGCGCCTCAGGCATTGACCTTAAAGAGCTTTTCGACGACAACCTCTCACTCAATGAGGGGGCTCTGACTATCCCGGGATATACCCAAGGTGGTTGGAACTATCGCATGTATGCGGAATCAGAGCTCTTTGAACCTGATAAACCCATTAAGGGTTTTACTGAGGAGGAAAGGCATAATTTCCTCTATTTGGAGCCCACCAAACGCAAAATCGCTGGGATCAATATGAGCTATGAGGGTCTAATTCCACCTATCCAAAAGTCGACGCTTAATAAGGATCGCGAAGGAATACAAAAGCATATTCGCACCTTTGTTGATCGTGCAGTGACCTTTATTCCCTGCCCGGCCTGCGGTGGAACTCGCCTGGCGCCCCACGCATTGGAATCAAAGATCAATGGCAAAGAATATTGCAGAGCTTTGCGCAATGGAAGTCCGCGACCTGGCGAAGTGGATTAAAGATGTGGAGGCTCCCTCCATCGCTCCGCTGCTCCAGGCGCTAAGCGATACCTTGGACAACTTCGTGGAAATCGGACTTGGCTATATCCAACTTGATCGTCCAGCCGGCACTCTTTCTGGTGGCGAAGCCCAGCGCACCAGGATGATTCGGCACTTAGGCTCTGCCCTGACTGATGTCACCTATGTTTTTGATAAGCCCACCGCGGGACTGCACCCCTATGACATCGAGCGCATGAATAAGCTGCTGCTGGATCTGCGCGATAAGGGCAATACCGTGCTGGTGGTTGAGCATAAGCCCGAGACCATTACCAATGCAGATCATGTTATTGATTTGGGTCCGGGTGCTGGTTCCAATGGTGGCGAGATTCGCTTTGAGGGATCCGTCGAAAAGCTTAAAAACAGTGACACCGTGACTGGCCGGCACTTTAATGACCGCGCCCAGTTAAAGGGTGCTTTTCGACGCGCCACTGGCGCGATTGAGATTCGGAATGCGCAGCGCAATAACCTCAAAAATGTGAATGTAGATATTCCATTAGTCGTGCTCACGGCGATTTCTGGAGTGGCTGGCTCGGGTAAATCTTCTTTGATTAGGGAGATTCCGCGTGATGACTCGGTGGTTTTTGTCGATCAATCCTCGATCCATGGTTCCAATCGTTCCAATCCGGCGACTTATACCGGCATGTTGGATTCCATTCGCAAGGCTTTTGCGAAGGCAAATGATGTCAAGCCGGCACTCTTCTCCCCCAATTCTGAGGGCGCTTGTCCGAATTGCAAGGGTGCGGGTTCCGTTTATGTTGATTTGGGCATGATGGCCGGGGTGTCTTCTCCTTGTGAGGTCTGCGAGGGCAAGCGTTTTGATGAGGCCGTGTTGGAGTATCACTTTGGTGGGAAAGATATTTCCGAGGTTTTAGGCCTCTCCGCGCAGCAGGCGGTGGAGTTTTTCTCAGCTGCCGAGTCTAAGATTTTGCCCGCGGCGAAGATCGCAAAGCGCCTGGTAGATGTTGGTTTGGGCTATATCACCTTAGGTCAGCCGCTGAGCACACTTTCTGGCGGTGATCGTCAGCGTTTGAAGTTGGCCACTCATATGGCGGAGAAGGCCACCACCTTTATTTTGGATGAGCCCACCACTGGCCTGCACCTTGCGGATATTAAGACCTCGTTAGCGCTTTTTGATCAATTGGTTGATGCCGGCAAATCGGTGATTGTTATTGAACACCACCTCGCCGTTTTGGCCCATGCCGATCATATTATTGATGTCGGACCTGGCGCCGGTTCCGATGGTGGTCAGATTGTTTTTGAGGGAACGCCTGCCGAGCTCATCAAGGTAGACACTCCCACTGGCCGTCACATTAAGAACTACGTGAGCTAAGCTCCGAAAACTCGGAATTTCTTGGCGTAGCCATCCTCTGTGCGCAGCACCTCTGGAATAAATTCCGCTGGTTTGGGGTGATTGGGCAGGGCTTCAAGGTAGCGTTGGTGCGCTTCCAAGGAAGCCACGCCTGCTGCCACGGACTCCGGCTTTAGCTGCATGGAGTGCGTGGGGTTATCGTGGCCGGTGATCATGATGTGGGTGGTGCTCCAGGGCTGCAAGCCCTCTGCAAGAAGTTCGCGCTGGGCCCAGGGGTTGGCTGCATCGCGGGTGCCATCAATGCCTGCGAGACCCGCCACGCGGTGGTCTGCTTGGTTGAGTCCGCCATAGGCCTCAACATCAAAATTGCTCAGGATTACTACGTCCGGTTTGCGCAGGCGAATCTCGCGGGCGATGTCCTTACGCAGCTCCAGGCCATACACCAACATGGAATCCGGGTGGTTAAGCATGGTGAGGTTTTTAACGCCAACCAAGTTACAGGCTGCTTGCTGTTCCGCTGCGCGCAAGGGGCCAGTTTCGGCTGGGTCGAGGCCCTGAATACCAGCCTCGCCGTGGGTTAGCAACAAATAGGAGACCTCTACTCCCGCGTCGCTCCATTCTTTAACCGCAGCTGAGAGGCCATATTCGGCATCATCCGGATGGGCGACTACAACCAGGACACGCTTCCAGTCCTGCCAATTTAGAGTTTCAAGTTCACTCATGTGCCCTAGCCTAGGCGAAGCTAATTAAACATGCCGAGTAGATAAGCCCCAAAAATCATGAGCAATGCTGCGCCGTGAATGGCTGTCACCTTGTGGGAGCTAAAGGCAAGCATATTAATCGCGGTGGCTGTGCCGACAAAAAGTACCTCGCCGGAGGTTGGTGCGAGCATAATCTCTTGCCCGCTAATAACTGCAATGAGCAGCACGCTGGGAATGCTCAAACCCAGCGTTGATACTAGGGCTCCGTGCACCAGATTGATCAGCCTTTGGCCTTCTCCACCCCAGGCTGCGCGCAAGGAGGTGATCGTTTCAGGCAGAAAGACGATGATGGCAATGACTAAGCCCGCCAATGCCGCCGGCGCTTTTAAATTAGTGAGCACAGTGTTCATGGAATCGGCCATTTCATGGGATAACAGCACAATAGGAATGGCCATGAGCAGCAGAATAAGAACTCTCAGCACCACATCGCGAGGTTTCGCCACGGTCTCCTTTTGAATGTGATGGGGTTCTTGAAAATCCTCAGCTTGAGCACCGGTTTGGCGATAAAGAAAGAAGCCATAAAGGCCCATTGTAAGCAGTGCAACCACGACCGCTTGTACCTTATTAAACTCCCCCAACACCAAGGGCAGCCCAAAGGCTGTCACCATCAAGGTGATAATCATGATCAGGTAAGTACTTGCGCCAATTCCATTATGTTTCAAGCCGCCAAACTTGATTCCCCCAAGTAGCAAAGCAAGACCCATGACCAGCGCCAAAATAATCATGGAGACAGCCAGCACCGAATCGCGCGCGATGGTGGCAGAATGCGCAGGTCCCAACATCACTGCTGAAATCAAAATTACTTCAATAACCACAATGGAAAGGCTGAGCAGCAATGATCCCAGTGGATCTCCCAGTATGTCCGCTAGCGATTCCGCCATTTTGACCACGCCAAACGCACAAAAAATAATCACCGCCACCACCACAACAAGGTGTAGCAGCGGCGATGGAAAAGCAATCCCGCCCAAGCCCACAACTGCCAGCCACCCCAGCACAAGGCGCAGGTAATCAATTCTGGACAATAATGGCATGGGCTTCATCCCGTCACTTCGTGGGCTATATCGCAACTCCATTCGAATCTAGCACAATTTCGATATCGGCCGGGATACTGAAATCCAGATGCTCGCGCTCCTGCTCAGCCCACATCTCCCAATAGGGCGCGTAGCTGGGGTCGCGCTGCAAAGCACGCTTCTTCCGCAACGATTCCGGCGCCGTGATCCGCACCGTCACCAAGGTGCCCAGCTTTAAAGCGCTGCTTTTCGACGCCGCACTCAGCGCCCCAGCGCCCTCCACGATAAGACTGTGGCCACGCTTTAAAGAAACCCATTCGCCTTGGCGATTAAGCTCCCAATCCCAGCGGAAGAAGCCAGGGTTTTTGGGATGCAAAACATCCCGCGCAACCATCTCAGATGCCGCGGCTAGCCCCGACCACCCGGGATAAAAATCATCAAGGTGCACCAGCTGAAAGCCCGTTATTTCAGCGAGCTCTGCAGCTAGTGTGGTTTTTCCAGAGCCTGATTGGCCATCGATAAGGATTGTGATCATGTACCCAAAAAGCGGAAATAGCCGGTATAAACCGCAATAAGAATGGCAGCAGTGGAAATCGCCAAACACACTCCAACGACGGCAAAATCTTTAACCCCCACCCGGGATTCGCGGGCCCAGGTGCGTCCGGTGGTGCGCCCAAATCCGCGGGCTTCCATAGCCGTGGCCAACTTTGATCCTCGCCTAATAGAGAGCACCAAGATGCCGAAAGTCATGGTGAAGAAGTGTTTAATCCGACCTTGATCAGCAATACCACGAGCTCTTCTGGCCCTAGCCATAGAATGCCAGTCTTCTTGGAATAAAGTCATGAGCCGAGTGCCAGCGATTGCTCCGATGACAAACCTCTCTGGCAGCTTCAAGATTTGAGCAAGGCCATCGCCCAGTTCGGTGGGGTCAATTCTGGCTATCAACACGATAACCGGCATGCCGATCGCCAGCACTCGCACGCCAATGGCCAGGGCTAAGGCCAGGGAATTGTCGGTGACATGTGCTAACAGGAAGCTGAAATACTCCTTACCTTCTGGACGTCCATAAAGCGCCATCGAGGTCGCCGCTAGAGGTGCCATGATAAAAAGTGGCCAGCCTCGTTTGAACAACATTTTCCAACTCACCCCAGCGAGAGGAGCCAAAAGCACCGTCGCAGCCAGCGCGATTGCAGCAGACACCACATCCACACTGAGCAGCAGCGGAGTGGTTAAAACCATCAGCGCAATAATGCGGGTAACTGGATTGATTCCATACAGTAGGTTCATTTTACGCTCACCTCGATGTGGTGATCGCCAAGTGCGGCAATGAAATCAGGGTCGTGGGTTACGGAAACAATGGTGGTCCCAGATTCACTAAGGCCACGCAGCATCCACACCAATTCCTTGAAGGTTTCAGAATCTTGGCCAAAAGTTGGCTCATCCAGTATCAAGAGTTGTGGCGCTGCTACCAGAGCAGTTGCAACCGAGAGTCGGCGTTTTTCGCCACCACTGAGGGTATAAGGATTTGCATTTTCCAAGTGCCTTAAACGCAAACGGTCCAGCAGCTCTTCAATGCGGTCGCTGGCATCTACCTGCATTACCTTTGGTCCCACCTCAAGTTCCGCGCGCACACTACGAGAGACAAATTGGTGTTCGGGGTCTTGGAAAACAGTGCCAATGCGTTGAGCCAGTTCTGCAGACTTCCACCGGTGCGGAGGCTTTTTTAGGCCTTGTTTGAGATTGTCGCTTAGTTCCAAGTGGCCTGATTTAGGTGCAATCAGTCCACCGATTGTTAAGGCCAGAGTTGATTTACCAGCACCATTGGGTCCAGTAATCACCGTGGAGGCAGTCGCGGGAATGTTAAAGGAACGCGCTGGTCCCCAGGAGCAAAGCAGCGTCTCCGCACTCATAAGGGATGCCGTTGACGCAGGCCGTGCCGTGGGCAGCGATCCCAAAGTGGGCAAATCCGCGGGGCTTAAGTCTTGGCCATCAGTGATATTAATAATGCGGTTGATGGAATTAAGCCAGAGCTGGTGGCGGTGTTCCACCACAATTAAGGTAGCGCCAGTTTCAGCGACAACCTTATTGACGGCAGCCACTACTTCTTGCTGGCCTTCTGGATCAAGGTTGGCCGTGGGCTCATCCAACAAAATTAAGCGGGCGCCCATGGCTATTACTCCAGCCAAGGCCAGGCGTTGTTTTTGGCCACCTGAAAGATATTTGGTGGGATGGCTTAGCGGAAGGTTGAGTCCCACCATGTCGAGAGCACGTTCCACCCGGGGCCAGATTTCCGCCCGTGGGATTCCCATGTTTTCGCAGCCGAAGGCCACATCATCGCCAATACGAGAGGCGATGACTTGCGAGTCTGGATCTTGGAGCACCAGCCCCACCGAGGAGGCGTCGCAAAGCAACTCACCGCTGCTCTCGCCTTCCTCACCTCCCCCGAGCACCCCGGCCAGCGCGGCGAGCAGGGTTGATTTGCCGGAGCCGGAGGCGCCGGTGAGCAGGACGCGGTCGCCGGGCGCAATGTCGAAGTTGATATTGCTGAGCGCGGGATTTTTGCGAGATGCGTGGCGGTAGCCGAAATTGCGCGCGATAACTCGCGTGCCGATCGCAACGGTCATTAGACCTCCTGGCGGTATTCGCGACCAGCGGCAAAGCGCTCAAGGGCGCCGGTGCGAGCCAAGGCTCGAACCAGGAACCAGCCCAAGGCGCCGGCTAAAATTGCGCCGGAGATCAGGACCGTGGAGCCATAAATGAGGTTAAAGCTCAAAGATTTTGCGGCGTTGCCATAGAAGAAAAGCTCCAGCAAAATTGCACCCAGACCTGCACCAATACCGGAGAGCACAGCTACGGAGAGGTTGAAACGGCGGTAGAGGAAGATGGCGAAGATGATTTCGGCGCCGAGCCCCTGTGCCAGGCCGGAATAGATGGTGGCAATGCCCCACTGAGAGGCAAGTGCTGCAGATACGCAGGCTGCAAGGACTTCGACGAAGATGGCGGCACCTGGTTTGCGGATAATTAGTCCGCCGAGCACTCCGCCGAGCAGCCAAATTCCGATGGCGATGCCACCAAGGCCTGGGGTAAGTGCGTCAAAAGCGGTGGTCCAGGCATAACCGATGGAATTCCACACCACAAAAATGAGGCCGCAGGCAACGCCTAGTACTGCGGCGATGACGATATCAATTACTCGCCATTGTGAAGCTTTTTTGGACATATGAGTGGTAGTCATTTTTCCTCCCTAGCGCCGGCATTATCCGGATCAGGTTCAACGGTCGCAGCTGTGCTGCATCTCAGCCCGGAATTTCACCGAGCACCCGTGCTATCAAATTGTGTACTCGATCACCCTAACGCATGGGTAGTAAAGAAGCCAAGATGAAGCCGTGCGGTGCTGCTAGCGAAGGGGCGTGTGAAGGTACCTGTGAAGGTGCTCCAAGATTGAGACCCTTAAACACACCCCTAGGTACCCCCTTAAATAGTTAAGAACTTCCACGTTCCCACAGGCTGTGACGCCCGCCATAATTTTCTTCAACGTTCGCAGGGTGAACACTTTGCCGAAAATTAGCTTTTCCAATACTTTGAGTGATGCATCACTAAAGAGCTTTAAATGCTGCCCAGCTCACCATCTCGGCGCATTGCCCAGAAAGGACTCCCCCATGACGCATTTTCCAGTCGCCATTATCGGTGCCGGACCGGCCGGTCTCACCCTTGCACACCTGCTGCACCTGCAAGGAATCGAATCAATAGTCTTTGAACAACGCACCCGAAAGGAAGTGGAAGAAACCGTCCGCGCTGGAATTTTGGAACAGGGAACCCTGAACCTCATGCGTGAAACCGGAGTTGGTGCCCGCATGGAAAAGGAAGGTGACCACGATGAAGCCATTGACATTTCCATCAATGGCGAGCGCATTCGTGTTCCTTTAACCGAGCTCACCGGGCATAAAGTAGCCATTTATCCGCAGCATGAATATCTCAAAGATTTTATTGCCAAGCGTTTAGAAGATGGCGGTGAGCTGCTCTTTTCCACGACCGTTTACGCCGTTGAAGGTTTTGACGGCGAGCAAGTCACAGTGGTTTATACCGAGGCAGACGGCAGCTCCACCACCATTACTGCCGATTATGTCATTGCCGCCGACGGCTCCAACTCTCCGTACCGCAAGATCATTACCGATGGCGAAGGTATTCGTGCCCGCCATGAATACCCCTACGCCTGGTTCGGCATTTTGGTGGAAGCTCCCAAAACTCAAAAAGAGCTCATTTATGCCACCCACCCCGAGGGTTTTGCACTGATCTCCACCCGCACGGACACCGTCCAGCGCTACTACCTGCAGTGCGATCCCAATGACACTCCCGAAATGTGGCCTGATGATCGTATTTGGGAGCAGCTGCATCTGCGTGCTGATTCCCCCGGAATCACCGTGTCCGAGGGCAAAATCTTCGACAAAGCGGTGCTGCGATTCCGCTCTGCGGTCACCGACCCCATGCAAAAAGGTCGCCTCTTCCTCGCCGGCGATGCCGCCCACACCGTCCCGCCCACCGGCGCCAAAGGCCTCAACTTGGCGGTGGCTGACGTATCCGTGCTGGCACCAGGTTTGGCGCGCGCAATTAAAAACAAAAACACAACGCTTCTCGACGAGTACACCGCACTGGCTGTCCCCCGAGTCTGGAAGGCGCAGCACTTTTCTTATTGGATGAGTTCGATGCTGCACACCGTCCCCGGTGAAGACCACTTTGCTACCCAACGCCGCTTCGCCGAACTGCGATCTGTTCTTGGTTCCGAAGCTGGCCAACGCTACCTAGCTGAACAATACGTCGGCCGCGATCTACCCCGATTTGAGGTTTAAACCATGTCTACTTCTCTGCATAACTCCCCATCTGTTCAAACAACTTCTAAAAGCGTTTCTATTGTTCTTGCCCTTTTATGGTTTGCCATCGTCCTAGATGGTTTTGACCTTGTCGTTTTGGGTGCGACCATTCCCGCCATGTTGGAAGATACCGCCTGGAATATGAGTGCTGCCCAAGCAACCCAAATTTCTACCACTGGCCTTATCGGCATGACTATTGGTGCACTAACCATTGGTTTTCTTACCGATCGCTTAGGACGCCGGCGGGTAATGCTATTTTCGGTGGCAATCTTCTCGATCTTCACCTTGCTCTTGGCTTTCACCTCAAGCATCCCACTCTTTACCCTCTGGCGTTTCCTCGCTGGTGTTGGTCTTGGTGGCGCTCTTCCAACAGCAATTGCTATGGTGACAGAATTTCGACCAGGCTCCAAAGCAGGATCCGCTTCAACCCGCTTGATGACTGGTTACCACGTCGGAGCAGTTGCAACTGCACTTTTGGGAATGTTCCTCATTGATGCCTTTGGATGGCATTCAATGTTTATCGCAGGCGCTGTCCCCGGCATTATCCTGCTTCCCTTGCTGTTCTTCTTCCTCCCAGAATCCCCACAGTTCCTTAACTCCACTGGCCGTGAAGCTGAAGCTAAGCGTATTGCAGCAGACTATGGTCTTTCCCTCGAAGATAATCTCGACCGCACCCATGCCGCCGAGATTGCTGAATCCTCTTCTCTTTCCTCCCTCTTCAAGCCTTCATTCCGACGCAACACCATCGCCATCTGGGGAACCTCATTTATGGGATTGCTCTTGGTGTACGGTCTCAACACCTGGTTGCCTCAAATCATGCGTCAAGCAGACTACGATATGGGCAATTCCCTAGGCTTCCTCATGGTCCTCAATATTGGAGCAGTCATTGGCCTCTTCGTTGCCGGTAAAGTTGCCGATACGCACTCTCCCCGCAAAACTGCCCTGCTGTGGTTTGTTCTCTCTGCTGTCTTCCTAGCGCTGCTTGCTATTCGAATGCCACTAGTCGGCCTATATGCTGCAGTATTGTTCACCGGTATCTTTGTCTTCAGCTCCCAGGTTCTCGTCTACGCCTTCACTGGTGAAAACCACCCGGCAAAGATGCGCGCTACCGCCATGGGATTCTCCGCAGGTATTGGCCGCTTGGGTGCAATTTCCGGCCCACTGCTGGGTGGCCTGCTGGTCGGCGCAAATATGGCTTACCCTTGGGGTTTCTTCGCCTTTGCTGCCGTCGGAATTATCGGCGCACTGATCTTCTCAACCTCTAAGACCTTGAGAAATCATCAGGGCTGATCCAACACTAAAGCCCCGTGTTTTCCACCTCTTAAGGAAAGCACGGGGCTTAATGTGCGTTTACATGGCGGAAAAGCTCCACATCACGCCGTACTTATCAAATACTTGACCATAGGCCCCGCCCCATGGTGCAGGTGCAAACTTCATGGTTTCTTCGCCACCGGCGGCAACCATTTTGTCGATACGCTCACGAGCTTCCTCTTGGGATTCTGCGTTGTAGAGCATGGAATATGCAGTGTCACGAATTGGGTATTCGCCGTCAATGGAGTCACCTCCAGAGATCAAACCGCCAGGCAGGGTGAGCACGCCATGTGCCAAAGAGTCTGGAGCTGGTTCAAAAGGCATGGCATCCATATTGGTGTCTCCATAGGTGAGCAAATTGAGCTCACCGCCAAAAACATCCTGCCAATGCTTGAGAACTTCTGCGGTAAATCCATTAAAGGTTACGTAGGTGGAAATGGTGCCAGCCATATTTTTACTCCCTGGAATAGTTTGGATTTCCCGCCCCATAGTACAGAATATGACCCTCCTCACAACTTGAATCTTGACGTTGCCAGGCTCCACCATGCAGGATTGGCATAACAATATTATGAGGAGTTCCAATGAGCACTGTAAATGCATTAAATAAGAAGCTTGATCCCAGCACCGGCGTTCCCCTATATCGGCAGATCAAGGAAATCTTGCGTGCCGAAATCTCAAGCGGTGCTGTCGATGCATCAACTCCGATTACCGAGGCTCTCCTCCTCGAGCGCTTTAAAGTCAGTCGAGCCCCAATCCGCCAAGCCCTCAAAGAACTCAGTGATGAAGGCTTTGTCTACAGGAAACAAGGAAAAGGCACCTTCCCGGTTCCTGGTCGTAGGATTGATCGTTCGGCCGATACCCGGGCAGGTAGCCTATTCCAGCAACTTACTGCTCAAGGTCTAGATACCTCCACTACCGTGGCTCAGCTGGAAAGGATAATTCCGCCCAGCCACGTGCAAAAAAGACTCGAGCTCGAGCCCACTGAGACGGTGCTCCACTTTGTCCGCTCCATTTTGGTGGACAATATTCCGCTGACCTATTCCAGCATCTATTTGCGTACCCCTGCGGAATTTATGCCCGCCATTGAGGAACTCGAAAGTGGGATTTCCGCTTTTGAACTGTTTGAACGCGATTATGGGATCAAACTTGAACAATCCGATAATGAGGCTTGGGCAACGGCAGCGACCGCCCAGCAAGCCGAACAATTGCAGGTTGCTGCGGGGAACCCCCTTTTAGCAATTGAAACGGTTTTTATAACTAAGGGTGGTGTGCCCACTGGATTCCGCTTTGCGATTCACCGCTCGGAGGAATTCAAGTATCACTTCACCACCACAAGCCAAGGCATTTAGACAACCAGCATCATTGGAATAATTACGATCTGCTAGATCAAGGTCACCGCAAATGTAGCCGTATATCCCGACATGATGCGGGAGTCGGATGAATGCTCGAGGGCGTATTGCAGCACGGCAGGTTGTCCCAGTAGACCTGCCACGCCACCATTGGCACGGGGCGCAGATTTTCCCATTAACCATGCAAAAAAGAGGAAGGATCCACAACCAGCCACCGAAACTGCCACCGCCAGTGCAATAGCAATGAGGCCTTGCATGGTGAATGCGGAACTTGCAAAGGCCGCGCCTGAGGCCACGCCGACTGCTGCCAGGAATAACATGAGGCCGAATTGACGCAGAGTGTAGTTGGCTGAACGTGGCAGCTGCCAGGCAACCTGACCGGTTCTTTGCAAAGCACCCAAAATCAAAATAGCGATAAGCGGTCCTGCTGCTGCACCGAGCGCAAAGGAAGAGCCGCCAGGCAAAGGAATCTCAATAAGAGTCACGAGGAAACCGATCGCCAAACCACCAGCAGTAGCTACCCAGTCCAACTCAGAAATGGACTGAATGGAGTCACCAAAGTAGGTTGTTAGTTCCTCATGGCGAGAGCCTGGATAGACAACTTCTACAATGTCGCCGTACTCCAAGTAGGACTCATCAGTAGGCAGGAATTCCTCATCGCCGCGTCGGATCTTGGTGATGGTGGCGTTATATAGATCAAAGAGTGGAAGATTGCCCACCTGGTTGCCTGCAATATCGCGGTTACTAATACGGAAACGCTGCAAGGAAACATATTTGTCACGGCCCGGCAAGGTTGGGGTACGTCGACCCATCGCTTTGATCAATTCTGGCAATGCAGCTTTGGTCGCCATGAGCGAGACAATATCGCCTTTTGTACATCGGAGGTATCGCCAACAATGCGGGTGGTGCCTTTTCGACGCACTGTTGCAACCTGGAATTGCTCAGACCACTTGTCTTCCAATTCCGCCATATCCACGTCCTTGGTCACAGAAACGCGAGCACGCACCAAGATCTTTTCATTGGCATTTTCTTGGTCATGCTTAGCGCGCCAAGAGCGTCCGATTGAAAAGGCAACCAGCAAAATGGCCAGTACCACGCTGGTTAGGTAGCCCAGAGAATAACCCACAGCCGGAAGATCTGATCCCGTTTGTTCCTGCGCAAGTGTCAGGGAAGGTGTCGAGGTCAAAGCACCTGAGAACACACCAACAGAAACCTCGCGAGCAATTCCCATTAGACCGCCGGCAACCACTGCCACCACAGCGCCAATGGTGACAGCTGCAACAGAGGCTGCCATCATGCCCATTTGTTGTTTGAGATCTTTAAAGAAGGTCTCGCCTGCTTCCAATCCGACCATATAAACGAAAAGGCCGAGTCCTAAATCTTGGAAAAGCGTCAGAGTCTCGGAGGGTAAATCCGCAAAAGCGCCAAAAGCAAAGCCCACAAAGAGAGCTCCAGCTGCACCAAATCGAATGGGGCCAAAAGGGATGGCTCCAAAAATTGTTCCCAGCGCAATGACCAGAAACAGCGTCAGAAGCGTATTATCTCCAAGTATTTCTGCCATGATATCCAGAATAAAGCAGGTTTTTCTTCGGCGCTAAGGTAGCTTAATCGATCCCAGTGCAACCTTAGTTAGCTGAAGCTCACCTTCTATAAATCCGGCGTATTATTGGAGAAATGAAACATCATTTCGAAATCAAAGTTCCGGGCGGAAAATTGGTGGTCGCGGATGTCACCACCACCGAAGACATTATTAATGACGTCCAAGTTTCGGGAGATTTTTTCCTCGAACCTGATGAAGCATTTTTTGCTATTGGCCAATCCCTTAAAGGCGCATCAACTTCGGATAGCGCTCAAGAATTAGCTGCCAAAATTGATGCCACCCTCGCCAAATTTGACGGCGTCGAATTGCATGGTTTTTCCAGCGCCGATATCGCCCAAGCGGTACGCCGTGCGGTGAGTGGAGCCAAAGACTTCACAGATTTTGAATGGGAAATTCTCGATCCAGGCCCACTCCCCACTCCAGTAAACGTGGCCCTCGATGCGCTCCTGCTCGACCAGGTAGTTAGCGGACAACGTGGCCCAACCATGCGCATTTGGAATTGGAATGACCGCGCTACCGTCATTGGTAGTTACCAGTCCTATGTCAATGAAATTAATCCTGCTGGTGTCGCCGAGCATGAGGTTACCGTGGTACGCCGTATCTCTGGTGGTGGAGCCATGTTTATGGAGGGCGGAAACTGCATTACTTATTCCCTTTATGCTCCAGAATCTCTGGTTGCAGGCCTTAGTTATGAACAGTCCTATGAATATCTGGACCGCTGGGTGCTCGCTGCACTGAAGGCACATGGTGTTGATGCTTGGTATGTTCCCATTAATGACATCACCTCCACCGGTGGCAAAATTGGTGGTGCTGCCCAAAAGCGTCGCAGTGGAGCTGTCCTTCACCATGTGACCATGTCTTATGACATTGATGCGGACATGATGACCCAGGTCTTGCGCATTGGCAAGGTAAAGATCTCTGACAAGGGAACTCGCAGTGCTAAAAAGCGCGTTGATCCACTGCGCCGCCAAACCGGTGCCACCCGCGCTGAGATTATTGAGACCCTCAAGCAGACCTTCGCAACCCGTTACGGTGCACAGGCTGCAGAACTTAGTGAAGCGGACCTAGCAGCAGCCCAGGAATTGGTGGACAAAAAATACGCCACCGAAGCCTGGACCAAGCGCGTCCCTTAAGTCAACGCTCACACCATCACGTTCAAGGAAAATAATGCCCACTGCAGATGAGTTATTGGGAAAAGGCGTTGTCACCGATCTCCACGAGATTCTTGATCACGCCTACCCCGCCGGTGAATTCCCACAACTAGCCGTCGCCAGCCAAAACCTAAAGGGCCTTGCGCTGAGGGAACGCAGCGATCACATTGCCGATGCAATTTTGGCGGATACTCCACAGCAGTGGGCAACTTTCCGCAACATCATCCTAAAAGCCCGCGACGCCGAACCCGGGCTCGATGGTTGGATGGTGTGGCCAATTACCGTTGCCGTAGCCCGGCGCGCCATTGAGGCGGACAACTCACAAGCTTTTGAAGAGGGCCTTGACCTGTTGGCATCCTTAACCTCGCGCCTTAGTGCTGAGTTTGCCCTACGCCTCATGCTGCGCGCTGATGTCACGCGCACTTTAAAAAAGGCCCAAACCTGGGCGCAATCAGCAGATGAACACGTCCGTCGATTAGCCTCGGAAGGCACACGCCCCTATTTGCCTTGGGCCTTGCGTATTCCTCAGTTGCAGGAAAATCATGGGATCACGCTGCCGATTCTGCACGCGCTATATCAAGATGAATCTGAGGATGTGCGCAGATCTGTGGCCAATCATCTCAATGATTTAAGCCGCGATATTCCAGAGGCTGTTGTGGAAACCGTACAAGAATGGTCGCAGTCCTCTACCCCAGAAACCGAGAAACTGGTCAAGCATGCTTTACGCACGCTGATTAAAAAAGGACACCCCGGCGCCTTGGCAGTTTTAGGTTTTAGTAGCCAAGCAGTGGAAATCTCTCGCCTTGAGCTCCACACGCCAAATATCAGCTTCCCAGGAGAACTTGAATTCTCCGCAGAACTGCACAATAAAGGTGCAGACACCGCGCAGGTTGCTATCGATTATGTGGTTTACCACCTCAAAGCTAATGGCACTCGCACCCCGAAAACCTTTAAGCTCACCACCCTCACACTGCAAACCGGGGAAAAGAAGCAGATGCGTCGCAGGCATGCATTCAAGCCAATTAGCACACGTCGTTATTACGATGGCACTCATACTGTCGCTTTACAGGTAAATGGTCAGCAATCCACTGAGCTGCCCTTTGAGCTCAGCGGCGCCTCACCGAGGGCCGAAACGAAGTCAGACCCCAAAGCCGAAATTTAGGAAACACCATGAGCGCTGGACCTATCAAAATCACCCGCCATATTCATGCCTGTGTGGAAATTGAATGTGGAAGCTCCCGGCTCATTATTGATCCAGGTAGCTTCGGCGCCCCGGATCTTCAAGGTGCGACCATCCTCTTTACCCACAATCATCCAGATCACCTCGATCCCACAATCCTGGATCAAAGCATGGACATCTACGCGCCGCGCTCGGTGGCACATGCTTTAGATATTGAAGTCCACATTGTCGATCATGGGCATACCTTCACCGTTGGAGATTTCACTATCGAGGTTGTCGGTTCCAAACATGCGCGCCTGATTCACGCCCAGGGCCTTGGTGAAAACATCGGCTATCTCATCAACGGCCGCGTGCTACACCCAGGCGATGCCTTCCAGCCAATTAAAGCGGTGGAACTAGCACTGCTGCCGGTAAATGGCCCCTGGCTAAAAATGCTCGACATTGAGGATTACCTCAAGAAGTACACCCCAACCAATTTTGCCGGAATTCATGATGGCATCGTCAATGACTACGGTCTGGCCATCAACAAGAAATTCCTCACGCTCCTAGCCAGCGAATATGGCTCCAACTATGTCCCCCTTAAAGTTGGAGAATCCTTCGAAATCTAGAGTCGAATAAGCGCCACACCAGCAATAATCACCAATAGACCCACAATCTGCGGGAGGCGAACAGCGCGCCGGGGGCTACCCAGCAACCCCATTGCGTCGATAAGCAAACTCGCAAGCATCATGCCGAGCAAGGTCACCACCACGGTGACCCCGGTACCGATAAGTGGCCCGAGCAGGGCCATGCTGAAAATAATTGTCGCGCCGAGCACGCCGCCCAGCCACATCCACCAGGGGTTGGGGCCGGCGCCGAGGCCGCGCCAGCGGGTGCGCGTGACCAGGAGCAGCACAAATAGCACTGAGGTGCCCACCGCAAAAGAAATCAGCGCCGCCTCCACCGCCGAGCCCAGCGCCCGCCCCAGCCGGCCGTTGACCGCAACCTGAGACGCCGAGCACATACCCATCACAATCCCCAATCCACGCCATAGCCAGATTGCAGGTCCCTGCCCCGAGGATGCTTCTCGACGTCGCCCGCCGCCGACCACGCCAACCACTGCGAGCGAGCCCAGCATGACTGCCACGGCGCCTAAAAAGCGCACTGCGCTAAGTGGAGTTTGAGGTGAGTTGAATAGGCCGAAGGTATCGATCAACAGCCCCATGATGATTTGGCCACTGATTGGCAAGATGACAGTTTGGACGCTGCCTACGCGGGGAAAGAGCAGGATATTTCCAGTCAGCAGCACCACGCCCAAAGCGCCACCGGTGAAAATCCACCAAGGTTCGCCCGCTGTGGTCGCGAAGTTTGGGATCGGGCTGCCGCTGCTAATCCAGGTGACCACCAGCAAAGACAAGGTGCCGATGAGGAAAGAAATGAAACTAGCTAAGAGCGGTGCGCCAACAGAGGAGCGTAGCCGATTATTAATCGAGGTCTGCACCGGCATCAGTGCTCCGACGCCTACCCCCAAAAGTATAGCTAACACAGTTTTCCGCCCATCATTTTTCGCTTTAACGATTAAGGGATCATTTTAACCCCTTCCCTTTGGGTAGGAATGACTATAAGATGACTGGCTAGTTAAAGTCACTTAGACCTTAAGGGGTGTGGATGTCCGAGTCCGCCGCAATCCGCATGGCCGTCTCCACGGTCATCTTTGCGCTGCGCCCCGGCAGCGACGGCGTCCCCTCCCTCTGGACCCCTTTTGTCCCCCGCACCCGCGATCCTCACCTGGGCAAATGGGCACTGCCCGGAGGTTGGCTGCCACCTGCAGAAGAACTCGAGACAGCAGCAGCACGCACCCTGGCCGAAACCACCGGCCTGCACCCCAGCTATCTGGAGCAGCTTTATACCTTTGGTCAACTGGATCGCTCGCCCACCGGCCGCGTAATTTCCGTAGTCTATTGGGCGCTGGTGCGTGCCGATGAAGTAAGCGCTGCCATTCCCGGCGACAATGTTGAGTGGTTTCCCGCCGATCACCTGCCTGAACTGGCCTTTGATCACAATGAAATCGTCAACTACGCCCTCAAACGCTTGCGTACCAAAGTGGAATATGCCGATATCGCGCATTCTTTCCTGGGCGAGACATTCACCATCTCCCAATTGCGCTCCGTACATGAGGCCGTGCTCGGGCACAAACTTGATGCCGCTAATTTTCGAAGATCCATGGCCACCTCACCTGATCTCATCGATACCGGCGAAGTCCTCGCGGGCACCCCGCACCGACCCCCCAAAATATTCCGCTACAAAAACCCGAAGCAGGCTTAACATGACCTCCACCATTGATCCCTCTGTCAACCACGCCATTCAAAGTGGGGACAGCTGCAATTCCGACCTCAAGCACGGCCCCTGGTTCCTAGACTCCCCCGCAATGCCCAGCACCTACGGCCCCGGGGCGTCGCAAAGCGATCCTATTCCGCTGCATGCCCCGCGCCAGCAGGTGCTGCCGGCCAGCTACCAGCAGCTTAGCGACGAAGAACTGCACCAGAAGATTCGCGACGCCAAAGCTACGCTCGGTGATCGAGTGGTTATTCTGGGCCACTTCTATCAGCGTGATGAGATCATCGCTCATGCCGATTTTGTGGGTGACTCCTTCCAACTCGCGCGCGCTGCTAAAACCCGCCCCGAAGCTGAGGCCATTGTTTTTTGTGGCGTGCACTTTATGGCTGAGACCGCCGATCTTCTCTCCTCCCCCGAACAGGCCGTGATTTTGCCTAATCTGGCAGCCGGTTGCTCCATGGCGGATATGGCTGATCTTGATTCTGTCGAGGATTGCTGGGAGCAACTCACGGAAATTTACGGCGATGAAGTGCTCATTCCCGTCACCTATATGAACTCCTCGGCAGCGCTCAAGGGCTTTGTCGGTGAACACGGTGGCATTGTGTGTACCTCCTCCAATGCCCGCGCGGTGCTGGAATGGGCTTTTGAACGCGGTCAGCGAGTGCTCTTCTTCCCCGACCAGCACCTGGGCCGCAACACGGCAAAAGCCATGGGCATCGGGCTGGACCAAATGCCACTTTGGAACCCCAATAAGCCCTTGGGTGGCAATACCGTGGAAGCACTAAAGGAGGCGAAAGTCCTGCTCTGGCATGGTTTTTGCTCGGTCCACAAGCGCTTTAATGTGGCTCAGATTGAAAAGGCGCGCGCTGAATTCCCCGACGTGCACGTAATTGTGCACCCAGAATCACCCATGGAAGTTGTCGACGCCGCCGATTCCGCTGGATCCACCGACTTCATTGTCAAGGCGATCCAAGCAGCTCCTGCCGGCAGTACCTTCGCCGTGGGAACTGAAATCAACTTAGTCCAGCGCCTGGCAGCACAATATCCCCAGCACAAAATCTTCTGCCTCGATCCAGTCATCTGCCCTTGCTCCACCATGTACCGCATTCACCCCGGCTATTTGGCCTGGGTACTAGAGGAATTAGTAGCAGGAAATATCATCAACCAGATCACCGTCGATACCGCCACTGCCGATCCTGCCCGCATTGCGCTGGAAAGAATGCTGGCCGTAGTTCCCCTAGCGAATGGCAATACCAAATGATGCACGCCCATATCACTGCTCTCGTTAGCGCCGCCTTGGCCGAAGATGCCCCCTGGGGCGATATCACCTCCGAAAACCTGGTCCCCGCAAGTGCTGGCCTGAGCGCACAATTAGTGGCCCGCGAGCCTGGCGTTTTTAGTGGCGTTGACCTGTTGCGCACCGCCTTCGAGCTGGTTGATCCTTCCCTCGAGGTGGAGCTTTACACTGAGGATGGCGCGCGCTTTGCTGCCGGCGAAACCCTTGCTGCAATTCACGGCAGTGCCCGCGCCATTTTGCGAGCCGAGCGCATCGCCCTAAATTTTGTCCAGCGGACCTCTGCGATTGCCACCACCACCAGCCGTTACGTAGACGCCATCGCAGGCACCAAGGCACGCATTGTGGACACCCGCAAAACCACCCCTGGCCTGCGCCTTATTGAGCGCCAGGCAGTGCGCAACGGCGGTGGTTTCAACCACCGCACCACGCTTTCCGACGCCGTCATGGTGAAGGATAATCACTTGGCAAGCCTGCTCGCTGCAGGAATCGGAGTCACCGAAGCGCTAATCCAACTGCGCCAAAAATTACCTCATACCACCCATATCGAGGTCGAGGTTGATCGCTTGGACCAAATCGACGCAGTGCTCGAAGCGGGTGTGGATACCATCATGTTGGATAATTTCTCCCTTGCTGACCTGGAAAAAGGCGTGGCTCACATAGGTGGACGGGCCTTGGTAGAGGCTTCCGGCGGAGTTAACTTAGATACTGTGGCAGCAATCGCGGCCACTGGTGTGGACATTATTTCCGTCGGTGCGCTCACCCACTCGATTAAGGCCTTGGACCTGGGGCTGGATGTTGTATAAATGCTCTATTTAGATAATGCTGCCACCACGGGGGTTCGTCGAGAAGCACTTGAGGCGATGTGGCCCTACCTGACCGGCACCTTTGGCAACCCCTCCAGCCCCCATGCCTTTGGCGTGGCTGCTGCCGCGGGGCTCAAAGGCGCGCGGGAAACCATTGCGCGGGCGATGGGTAAACGGGCCTCGCAAATTACCTTTACCGCGGGCGGTACCGAGGCCGATAACCTGGCGATTAAGGGCATTGCGCTGGCGAATCCCCGGGGTCGACACATTATCAGCACGCCTTTGGAGCATGATGCAGTACTGGAATCCTTGGACTATTTACGTCGTTTCCATGGTTTTGAGATCAGCATGCTTACCCCTGATACTTATGGACAAGTTAGTGCAGCAGAGCTAAAAGAGCTCAGCCGTGAGGACACCACTTTGGTCAGCGTGCACTATGGAAATAATGAGATCGGCACCATTCAGCCCATTGCCGAGCTCGCCCGAGCAACTTCAGCACCATTCCATGTGGATGCCGTTCAAGCTACACATCTTCCCCTTGACCTGGATGTTTCTGCCATTTCTATTTCCGGTCACAAGGTGGGAGCGCCCAAAGGAATCGGCGCGCTCTGGTGTAAAGCTCCTTTGGAACCTGTGATTCACGGAGGGGGCCAAGAAAAAGGTCGACGCAGTGGCACTGAAAATGTTGCCGGAGCTGTCGCCTTTGCCACCGCCTTAAGCTTGGCAAGGGAAGAGCAGATGCCGGACCTTTCAGGTTTTATCGCTGCCGCTTTGGAAATCGAGGGCGCCCAGCTCACAGGCCATCCCAATATGCGACTTCCGGGGCATGCTTCCTTTGTTTTTGCAGGCACCGGCGCCGAAACTGTGCTTTTGGAATTGGAGCGCCGCGGCGTTATCTGTTCACCCGGCAGTGCCTGCGGTTCCGGAGAGGTTTCCCACGTGTTGCTTTCCCTCGGATTTGCCGAAGATTTAGCACGAACCTCTGTGCGTTTTACTTTTTCTGCTTCTCATTCCGCTACAGATGTGGACTTTGTGGCGAGAGCGCTTCGGGATTCAGTAGAGGCAGTAAGAAATAGCTTTACTTAGGGGCTCGCGGTGCTACGGTGAGTGCCCCAGCACTAAAAAATAGGCCTGGCGAGCGCTGCCGGACCTATAAATAGAAAAAGTGTGCCTAATCCTACAAAAATTAGCCGGAGGTTAGTTTTTTGTAGATTCTGGGACGAAAAAGCATCCATTTTTGTGCCAGATCCTACAAGATGGAGCCTCTCCCCCACCTGCTTGTAGGTTCTGGCACACTCCTTGAATAAAACTCCCCCGGCTCCTAAAATCGCATGCCACAATTTCGCGTTTTAAGGCGTTTTCTGCAAAAGCCCTAAGCGCTTACAAGTAGCTATTTATGCTACTGACGAAAATCCTTGTTTAGCGCGCGGGGTCCGAGCGTGGGTCGCAAGGTAGAAGATCGCAGCAATGACCACGACGCCGGCAAGGATGAGGTACATCTGGGTAAATCCAGTTGCGCCGAGAATGACACCCAGGATAATTGGGCCAACGCCGAAGCCAAGATCCACGCAGAGGAAAAGGGTGGAGAAGGCGGAGCCAAATTGGGTCCTATCCACTACCCCAACGGCAATGGATTGTGCAGCTGGCATTAAGGATCCAAAGCCTAGACCTGCGAGAACGCCGGCGACAACCACTTGCCAGTTCTGGTGAGAGAATGCGAGCAGTACCAAGGAGAGGGCGAAGAATACCAATCCGAAGAATACAACAATGTTATCGCCGCGGCGGTCTTGCAGTTTACCCAGGTAAGAGCGCATAAGCAGCATCGCGATGGCATAGGCAATGAAGAAGAGGCCAGCGCCACTAATGACATCGCGTTCTTCGCCATAGGCATTGAGGTAGGAAATCACACCGGAGTAGGCAAAGGCCACAAGCAGCATAAAGATCGCGATGGGTACAACTGCAGGATTGATCACACTGGAGAAGCTAAAAGGCACCTTTGGCGCAGAGGCAGCTGGGTCGGAGGTCTTCAAATAGGTGAAGATCGCTGCACCAAGGCCAATGATGGAAACAACCATCACAACGCCAAAGAGCGTGGTGTAGTCGAAGGAACCCAGCACAAAAAGCGCCATGGCAGGTCCGATAGCTGCGGAAACAGTGGTGCCAAGGGCTAGGTAGCCAGTTCCCTCAGAGCGCCTGGAAGGAGGAATAATCTCCTGCACCATGGCCATGATGGCGGTGCCAGCAAAGGCATAAGCAATACCGTGGATAAGGCGTACGGCAATGAGCAGGTTCAGAGAGTCGGCGAAGAAGTACAGGGCACAGGCAATGGTTGTTGCCACTACGCCGAGGAGCATAATGCGTCGACGGCCGACGCGGTCAATAATGTAGCCCGAAAACACCCTGGCAATCACAGCTCCGATAACAAAGGAACTGGATGCGAGGCCACCCATCGTTTCAGAGGCCTGGAATTCCTTGATGGCATAAAGCGCCATGGTGGTGACCAGGAAATAGAAGACCAAAAATTGCAGAAAGTTTGCGATCCAACCCATGCAAAAGGTTGGACTTAGAAGCTTTGCTTCATCCATATTTTTCCCTATTCAAAAATGCAGCATAAATGAAATTGCATGATGCAATTAGTTCGCTTCACAGGCTATCAGATCAATTGCATTATGCAACTTGCCTGCTAGTATCGATTTATATCGATTGCTGCTAGGAGTGAAGATTTTGTCAAAGGGCTACACCATTTATGAAGATCTGGCGTATGAGTACATGCTCATCACCCGCTTCAGCGTCCAGGACCTCCCCACCTACGGCCGCGAAGCAATCATGGACCGCAGCGCACTGGTCCTGCTCGCCCGTCTCGAAGCCCAAGGCCCAATGTCCGTCAATGAACTTGCTGAGGCCTTTGGACTTAATTCCTCAACGGTGCACCGCCAGGTCAAGGCCGCCATGGGCCACGGCCTCATTGAGCTTGTCGACGACGTCCCCGGCGCCTCAGCAAAACTCCACCGTCCTACCGCTGAAGGTTTGGAAAAGCTGCATGCGGAACTAGCCGCACGCAGCGAGGGACATGCAAAGGTGATCGCGGATTGGCCAGAGGAAGAGATCAAAACCTATGTTCGCCTGCTTAAAAAATACAATGAAAGCCTCGAGGAGAAACTCGGGCAACCCTGGCCACGGATTTAGAAGGAATTAAGCCTTCTTCACCACGCTGGATTTGAGACGCAAATGCCCAAATCCTGGCACCTTGGCTTCAATATCGTGACCATCCACGGGCTCTTCAAGCAGGTGAATGCCGGTGACTTTGGTGCCAATTTTAATAGCTCCGCCACCCTTCACCTTGAGGCTTTTGACAATAGAAACACGATCGCCTTCCTGCAGGATATTGCCCACTGCATCTTTGATAACTGCAGCTGGGGTGGCATCATCGGCAGTTTCTACCCACTCGTGTGCGCACATGGGGCATACGAGTAGATCGCCTTCTTCATAGGTATATTCACCGGCACATTCAGGGCACGGTGGCAATTGTTGCGACATAAGTAGCAAATTCTACCTTGCACAGTGTTAACCTGCGGGTTATGTCAAAAAATAATCCAGCATCTCCCATCACCGCCCACCGTACCGCAGCAGATGAGTACACCATCACCAATAACACCGGAGCTCAGCTTCGTGTTGCTCCGCCCGGCACTCCCAATGCCTTCTCCCCTGGCGAGCTGTTGGAAGCAGCACTCGCCGGTTGTGCAGCTCTGGCAGCAGAAGCTCAGTTGGCGCACTCGCTGGGCACAGACTTTGATGCCGAGGCGAGCGTGCGCGCGACTATCCGCGAGGGATTGATTGCAGAGCTGATCTTTGAGCTGCAGGTTGATTTTGGGGAGCTGGATGCGGCAAAGCAAGAAAAACTTAAGGAAAGCGCGCTGCGGAAGATCGACAAGCTCTGCGCGGTGAAAAATTCCCTCAAACCCGGAATCCCTGTCCGCACAGAATTACTCGGCGATTAAAGCTCTTGAACTTGACCTGCCTCCACATGCCAGCGTCGATTAGTGTTGACGGCGCTGAGCATCCGGCGATCGTGCGTAACCAGCAACAGCGCGCCATCATAGGTCTCTAGCGCCTGCTCCAGCTGCTCGATGGCCTCCAGGTCGAGGTGGTTGGTGGGCTCATCCAGCACCAAAACATTCACCCCGCGGATTTGCAGCAGGGCGAGCCCGGCGCGCGTGCGCTCACCGGGAGAAAGCTTGTCGACGTCTCGATCCACATGGTTTGCATTAAGACCGAACTTCGCCAACAAGGTGCGGACTTCACTAAGCGGCAGCTCAGGGACCTGATCTTCAAAGGCCTCCATCAGCGGTTTATGTGGATCAAGGACGCCTCGGGCCTGATCAATTTCACCGATCTGCACGCTGGTACCCATGGTGGCGGAACCACTGGTTGGTGCTTGTTTGCCGAGTAATCCCCGCAAAAGGGTGGATTTACCTGCGCCATTAGGGCCCGTAATTCCAATGCGATCGCCGGCATTTACTTGCACTGACACCGGCCCCAGAGTGAAATCGCCCTGCTCAAAGGTGGCGTTGTTGAGGGTGGCCACTACCGAACTGGAGCGCGGTGCCTGCCCCACCGAGAACTGCAATTTCCATTCTTTGCGAGGTTCCTCAACTTCTTCTAGTCGAGCAATGCGGCTTTCCATTTGGCGAACTTTTTGAGCCTGCTTTTCACTTGATTCACTGGCTGCATTGCGACGCAGTTTGTCATTGTCGGGCGCCTTTTTGATGGCATTGCGCACACCTTGGCTGGACCATTCGCGTTGCACGCGCGCACGAGAGACGAGGTCTTGCTTTTTGCCAGCAAATTCTTCATATTGTTCGCGGGCATGTTCGCGAAGGACTGCGCGTTCTTCCAGGTAGGCCTCATATCCACCGCCATAAACATGGGTGGAATTTTGGTGGAGGTCAAGCTCGACAATCTTGGTGACACAGCGTGCCAGGAATTCGCGGTCATGGCTGACTAACACCACTCCCCCGCGCAGGCCTTGGACAAATTTCTCCAAACGCTCTAATCCATCAAGGTCAAGATCGTTGGTGGGTTCGTCGAGAAGCACAATATCAAAGCGGGACAGCAGCAAAGCTGCCAAACCGACGCGCGCTGCCTGACCGCCGGAGAGACCTTCCATGGGAGTGGAAATCGGCAGCTCAAAGCCTAGTTCCGCGAGAACCACGGGAATGCGGTCTTCCAAATCGGGGGCGCCACTGGCCATCCAACGGTCCAGAGCTAGAGAATAGGTATCGGCAAGCTCAGCGTCTTCGGGGTTTTCGCCATAAGCAGCTGCGGATTCATCCATCGCGGTAGTGGCTGCAGCACAGCCGGTTCGACGCGCAATATAGTCTGCGATGGTCTCACCAGGGGTGCGTTCATGCTCCTGTGGCAACCAGCCCACAAAGGCATCTGCTGGGGAAAGGGTTAGGCTTCCGGCCAGGGGCTTTTCTACCCCAGCCAGGATTTTCAGGAAGGTTGATTTTCCAGCGCCGTTAACTCCCACAACCCCGATGACATCACCTGCTGCGACTGTGAGGTTGAGGTTGTCAAATAGAGTGCGGTGTCCATAGCCACCAGCAAGGTCATGCACCACGAGGGTTTCGTTCATGGCTCTATTGTGTCATTGCTGGGGCTGGTCGTCGAAAAGCGCGGTTTTAGACCCAGTGCTTGAGCTGCTCAGCGGAAGTGGCACCCAGCCACTTTTGCCAGGTGGGGCCAAAGCTCACGCGGCGCACGCCGAGGACCTTAAGGGCTGCGAGATCGCCGGCGCCATGGCCATTGACGGGGTGCGCGGTGACGTTGACCGGGATGGATACTGCTTCAACCATGCGTGCGACCTGCTCAGCGGTCTTGAGTGCAACGGGATAAACGGAACGAGCGCCTGCTTCCTCCATGAGCTTGATGCGCTTGATGGCTTCGGCCTCTGGATCGGCGAAGACGTCGGTGCCCAGGCGCACGGCATCGGTACGACCATTGATCACAAAGTCCACACCGGCAGCATCAGCAGCGGCACGAGCTGCGGCGATATAGTCGGCATGCTCTTGGGCCTCGCGGACACGGTCACCTTCTTTGTGGACAACATCTTCAATATTGGCGCCGACGGCTCCAGCTTCCAAGAGGCGGTTAATAAGCTCGGCAGGGTCGAGTCCATAACCGGATTCCACGTCAGCGCTCACGGGCAGGTCCACGGAAGAAGTAATTTTCTTAATTACTGTGAGGTAATCGGCGAAGTCCATGTGCTCGCCATCGGAGCTGCCATTGGCATCGGCAACAGGGTGGCTACCAATGGTTAATCCAGGAAAGCCCAGTGCAGCGCCATCGGCAGCGCTCCAGGTATCCCAGGCTGTGGGAAGAACCAGGAGTTTTCCGGAGGCGTGGTCAGCTGCAAATTGGGTTGCGAGTGCTTTAATATCAGACAATTTTTCTGCTCCTTAAAAGGCGTGAGGTAGCTGTTTGTCTGCGCCAGCCTAGACCTAAAAGGGCACGCTGGCAGATTAGACCAATGGCCAGGGGAATTGTCGATGGGAACGTGGATGGGGCAAATATGGCAGTCGTACAATCCGCGATGCGCGGCGCTGCAGGGCCTCAATTTCAACCGGGTGCAAGAGCTCCAAGAGTTCTGGTGGGACTTCATCAAGTAAGGGTTCTACGGCTTCCACGAGGTGGTCTGGGATGTCAACCCCGGCAAAATCCCAGATTACGGTGCGGAGTTTGGGCTCAGCGGAAAAGCAGAGGCCGTGGTCAATGCCCCAGATATGATCGCCTTCGAGCATCACATGGCCGGATTTACGGTCAGTGTTATTACAGAGCAAATCAAAAACCGCCATGGTGAAAAATTGCTCATGTAAATCCGGGCGGGTCTCATAGAGCGGGAAATAGTGTTCGCCGTTGTTGTGAATAAACCACTGCACTGATCCCACCCCGGCAGGGCCATCGTGCCTGATCACAGTGGGTGGCACTAGGTGCCAACCCAGGTGCTCGCTGAGCACAAAGGCTGCCCTTTCGCGTCGATAAAGCCCCAGCGGGAAATCCCAAAGTGGCTGCTCCCCCAGCTCGGGTTTATAGACCGCCCAGGCGTACTCGGGTGTTGCGGTGTCTGGCGTTGCGGGAAGTTCCAGGTCCACCACAAAACCCACATTGCTTGATTCCACCAGTTGTTGCACCACACCCAGCTCAGCGGTGGAGAGCAATTCAAGCTCGCGGGCAAAAGGTGGCGTGATCATGGCTATTGTTCTTTCTGCTGTTCCCGCATATTCTCCCGCAGGTAGTCCAGGCTGCCGGTGCGGGAATTGGTCAGCAGCATCCGCGGTGGATTTTCTCCATTAAACCCCTTAAATTCCACCACCGAAATTGCGGCGGTATCAATGTGAATTTTTTGGAAGGAATCCAGCGGAGTACCCACAAAATGAGCAACAGCAGCTTTTATGGTATCGGCATGGCTAAAGGCGGCAATCACCTCGCCGGGATGTTTCTCTGCCAGGCTAGAAACCGCAGCAACGATGCGGTCTTGCATCTCCACAAAACTCTCGCCGCCGGGAAAGCGGAAGGTAGAAGGCGAATGCTGGACTTCTTTCCACTCGAGCAGCTTATTTAATTCACTTAAGCGCCGCCCGGTCCACTCCCCAAAATCGCATTCGATTAGGCCTTCCTCCGAGCCCACCTCCAGGCCTAGAAGTGCGGCGGTAGGAGCCGCGGTTTCCTGGGCACGCTCCATGGGAGAAGAATAAAGCGCTGCAATTTCTAACCCCTCTAAACGCTGCGCAACCTCCTTGGCCTGGGTGTGGCCGCGTTCTGCCAAATACAATCCCGGGGTACGCCCGGGCAAAATTTGGCCGGTGGTAGGAGTTTGACCATGGCGAATAAGCAAAACCAGGGTGGAGGGTGTGTGTTCCATGCCACGCAGCCTACACCGAGAATTCAGGGAGCCTAGACGCAAGCCACAACCTGCCAAATAAAAAAAGGACTAGCCTGAGTGAGGTGAGTCTCCCACCAAATGTATCCACGCTCGGTGAGCTGCAGGCCGCCGGCTATGTCCACCGCCCGCTGCGCCAAGAAATCCGCGATAATCTGCTGGCCAAGCTGCAAAAAGGTGAAGACCCTTGGCCTGGGTTACATGGATTGCAGCACACTGTTATCCCCCAGGTTGAGCGCGCGCTCATCGCTGGCCATGACATTGTGCTCTTGGGTGAACGTGGCCAGGGCAAAACTCGCCTCCTGCGCTCCCTAACTGGGCTCTTAGATGAATGGATTCCCGCAGTTGCAGATTCTGAGCTGCGCGAAGATCCCCTCGCACCGATTACGGATGCCACTCGCGCCCGCATAGCTTCCGAAGGCGACAGCCTGCCCATTACCTGGATTCACCGCGATGACCGTTATGCAGAAAAGCTCGCCACTCCGGATACGTCCGTGGCAGACCTCATCGGTGACGTTGACCCCATGCGCGTGGCCGAGGGCCGTCGTCTAGGCGATCCAGAAACCATCCACTTTGGCCTTATCCCGCGTTCTAATCGCGGCATCGTCGCCATTAATGAGCTGCCTGACCTGGCAGAACGCATTCAGGTAGCCATGCTCAACGTGATGGAAGAACGCGACGTGCAAATCCGTGGCTATATGTTCCGCCTGCCCCTCGATCTCCTGGTGGTGGCCTCGGCAAACCCGGAGGATTACACCAACCGTGGCCGCATTATCACCCCGCTCAAAGACCGTTTTGGCGCGGAAATTCGCACCCACTACCCCATCGAACTCCGCGATGAAATTGCCGTAATCAAGCAGGAAGCACACCTTGTTGCCGAGGTTCCGGAGGTATTGCTAGAAATCCTCGCGCGCTATACACGTGCCCTGCGTGAATCTTCTGCCGTTAATCAACGCGCCGGTGTATCCGCACGTTTTGCTATTGCCGGTGCAGAAACCATCGCCGCCGCAGCCCTCCACCGCGCCACCATCCGTGGTGAGGAACAGGCCGTTGCGCGCTTGGTCGACGTTGACGCCGCAGTCGAGGTACTTGGCGGCAAGGTGGAATTTGAGGCCGGTGAAGAAGGCCGCGAATGGGAAATCCTGGACTATATTCTGCGCACCGCCACGGCTGAAACTCTACGCTCGCGGTTGCGTCCGCTTGATCTCACTGCGCTCATCGCCACCCTTGACGGCAGCATTACGGTCTCCACCGGCGCTCAGGTTTCTGCTGAAGAATTTTTAGAAAGCCTGCCCGAGCTTGGTGAAACTGATCTTTATGAAGAAATCGCGAACGCCTTTGATGCTGAAACTCCCGGTCAGCGCGCTAATGCCATTGAGCTCGCCTTGGAAGCCCTCTTTTTGTCGCGAAAGATCGCCAAGGATTCCGGCGAGGGCGAAACAATCTACGGTTAACACCCAGTTTTAAGGAGCCAGCCATGCCATCACCTATGGGACCACGTTTTAGCCGCTATGGGCGCTATTCCGGCGGACCAGATCCCCTGGCCCCGCCTGCCGATCTGCGCCAGGCACTAGATGAAATCGCCCAGGACATCATGGCTGGATACTCTCCTGAGCAGGCACTTCGAGAATATTTAAGGCGCGGTGCCCGTGGCCAAGACGGCTTTGACGATCTGGTGCGCCGCGCGATGGAACGCCGCCGCGAGTTGCTGGCTAAAAACAACCTCGGTGGCACCCTCCAGCAGGCAAAAAAGCTTCTCGACGCCGCCCTGCGGGCTGAAAGAGCTCAGCTTGCGCGCGATATTGATTTGGATGATACCGATCGCGCCTTCAGGGAAATGACTTTGGAGAATCTTCCAGAGTCCACCGCAGCTGCCGTTGCGGAGTTAAATACCTATGATTGGCAATCCACCGAAGCCCGCCAGCACTTCGAGGACATTAAAGATCTGCTGGGCCGCGAAATGTTGGATCAACAATTTGCCGGCATGAAGCAGGCTCTTGAGGGCGCAACCCCTGAGGACAAAGCCGCCATCGCGCAGATGCTCAAAGATCTCAACGCACTTTTAGCAAAGCACCGCGCTGGCACGGATACACCTGCTGATTTTGCGGAATTTATGGCCCGCCATGGCCAAAATTTCCCCGAAAATCCCCGCGATATCAAAGAACTCATCGATATTTTGGCGGCGCGTTCTGCAGCTGCCCAGCGCATGTTTAATTCCATGTCCGCCGAGCAGCGCCAAGAACTCATGGAACTTTCCGCCCAGGCCTTTGGCTCGGCCGAGCTGCAGGAACTCTTAGACGATCTCGCGGGAAACCTCCAGGGCCTGCGCCCGGAGCTGGATTGGTCTAGTTCGGAAGAATTCTCCGGCGATGAGGGCATGGGCCTAGGCGATGGCACCGGCGTCATGCAGGACCTCGCGGAGCTCGATAACCTCACTGAGCAGCTTAATCGCGAACACACTGACCTGGCTTTAGATGCGCTGCGCCGTCAACTAGGCGATGATGCCGCCATTTCCGCGGAGATGCTGGCCAAACTCGACCGCGCCATGCGCGAGAGCGGACTGCTGCGCCGCCAACCAGACGGCTCACTTAAACTCAGCCCCCAGGCTATGCGGCGACTGGGAAAAACCTTGCTTGACGACGCCACCTCCCACCTCTCCTCCCGCAGCGGTGCGCGGGATTCCCGCTTTTCTGGTGCCGGTGGTGAACAGACTGGTGCTTCACGGGCCTATGAGTTTGGCGATACCCAGCCCTGGGATGTCACCCGCACAATTAATAATGCTCTGCAGCGAACCGCCGGATCTCATGATCCCCTGAAGATCACGCCCGCTGATATTGAAGTGGTGGAAACTGAGGTGCGCCCCCAACATGCTGTGGCTTTGTTGGTGGATACCAGTTATTCCATGGCTGCCGAAGGTCGCTGGGTGCCGATGAAACAAACGGCGCTGGCCTTGCATCACCTAATTTCCACCCGTTTCCGTGGCGATGAATTAGCGCTGATTAGCTTTGGACGTTATGCCCAGTCGATGGATATTGAGGAGCTCACCGGGCTGCCACCAGTTCATGAACAAGGCACCAACTTGCACCACGCTTTGTTGCTGGCAGAGCGCTTTTTTGCACGTAACTCCTCTATGCAGCCAACCTTGTTGATCGTTACCGATGGTGAGCCTACAGCTCATCTCGAGCCCACTGGTGAGGCCTGGTTTAATTGGCCCACTACCCCGGAGACCTTATCCAAGACGGTGCTGCAATTGGATAAGATCGCCAAGCGTGGAGCTCAAAGCACCTTCTTTAGGTTGGGTTATGACCAAGGCTTGGAGCACTTCCTTAACCAACTCTCCAATCGCGTAGGTGGCAAGGTGAGTGCTCCCGATATTGATGGTCTGGGTTCCGCTGTGGTTGGTGAATATTTGCGCTATCGGGATTAAGGTCGCAGCTCCCAGAGGTTTCCAGATTCTCCATCCTCCAAAACCCACAGGGCTCCATCGGGAGCTTGGGCCAGGGCGCGGATGCGGGCATTCATTGGCCACTGGTTTAATTCAGTGGCTGGTTCCTCTAGGGTGACCTGCACCAGGCGTTGCCCACTCAGTCCACCGATGAGTGCTGAGTGGCTGAAGGCGTCGAAAAGCGCACCGGTGTAAATGAGCAGGTTGCCCGGGGAAATGGAGGGCACCCAATAGGTGGCCGGGGCATGGAAGCCGTCGTCGCTGCGATGATCGGGGATGTCGGAGCCATCATAATTGCTGCCCATGGAGGTCTTAGGCCAGCCATAATTATCACCGCCGACAATCTTGTTGAGCTCATCGCCGCCTTGGGGTCCCATCTCAGAAATCCAAATATCGCCATTTTCAGCGGCTGCGATGCCTAAGATATTTCGATTTCCCATGGTCCAGCGCTCATTATTCCAAGGGTTACCAGGTGCTGCTTGGCCGTCCAAACTAAGGCGCAAAACGCCACCGAGATTGGAATTGATGTCTTGGGCGGGTGCTCCCAATTGGCGATCCCCACTGGTGACAAAAAGATAATTCTGAGCGATGAGCAAACGCAGGGAAAAATGGCCACTACCGGCAGCGGGGTCCTGTCCCCAAATGATTTCTAGATTGTTGAGGGCGCCGGTTGCGGTATCTAGCTGGGCGCGACCAACCACACCTTGGGCGCCTTGGGCATGTGCACGCACCCAGCTGAGGTACACCGTGCCATCAGATTCAAAAGTGGGACCGGGAATAATATCGTGCATTCCGGCTTGGCCTTGAGAATAGACCTCCGGGGTGCCACTTATAGCACGTAATTCTCCAGTAGTGCGGTTAAGTAATTGCAGACCACCGGTTCTTTGGGTGATCGCAAGGAAGTCAGTACCCGGCAGAAAAGACATGGCCCAACCATTGTTGATGGTGGCGTGGTGGATACGGGTGAACTCGGACGTTGGCGCAGCTGAGCTCGAGCTAGTTGAACTCATAATGGCTTGGGTTGGCGCTGAAGAACAGGCCACAGATGAGGAAACGATGGTGGCTAGGGCTATAAAGACGCTAAGGTGTCGTCGCATACCTTTCACCCTATAGATGTTTTTGCCGCAAAAATAGGCGCTTGCTGTTAAAGTTTTGAATCGCTAATAAGTACTCCCACGGAAAAGACACATTATGAAAAAGACCTCCATTGCTCTTCTGAGTGCGCTATCCCTGGGACTGCTCCTCTCCCCACAGGCACAAGCTACAACTTTGTCTGCTTTTAGCTCTGGCTCTTCCTCCGGCTCTGGCTCAAGTGGACAGCAAGCAGCGCCAGCTCCAGGAACTCCTTGGGCAACGGAGATCTCTGATGGACTGGTGGTCAACCTCATTGGCGATATCCTGGGCGAAGGCATCTCAGATCAAGTGGGAGTGCTCACCGGTGACCTCGGAATTATGACCTCCATTGGTACCGGAAAAGAATTTGCCATTATTTTTGGTGATTCTTTTAGCGGTGCCAATTTTGGCCAGGGCGAATGGATGAGCCCCGTAGGCGTAGTGGCTGAGCTGGATAAAGACGGAAAGATCATCATTAAACGTGTGCTAAATAATGATGAAAGCGTGGAGCAGCTTATTAACTACTCGCACAATGATCGCGGGCTCACTCTCCTGCCCTCTGATGTGATCAACGTTGATGGCACCTTATATATGCAAGCCATGTGGAATGAGGGTGTGGGCAATGTGCTTTATACCCAAATTTGGAAGTCCACCGACCAAGGTAAAAGCTGGAGGTCAGTATCCACCACACCTGCCAGCTACCTTGATGGCTATGCCAATTTGTTGACCTGGGAGCAGGGGCCAGACGGCTATATCTACATGATGTCATCAGAATTTAAACGTGCCGATGACGTTTACCTCACCCGCTTTAAGCCAACTGATTTTGGCAACCGCAATGCCTGGGAGCACTACTCAATCTATTCTGATGGTTCCGGCGGTTGGGGCTCTGCCCTTACTCCGGTGTTATCAAATGAGGTCAAAGCCGGCGAAATGTCACTGCGCTATATTGATGACCATTGGGTACTGGCTATGTTCAATGTCGAAACTATGGCTATTGAGGTGCGTATCTCCAAGGAGATCGCCACCGATTGGAATGCTATTACCCCAGCTCAGGTAATTGTGTCCGGCTATGGCGGTTGGGCCGAGGACCAGAGCGCAAGCAACTTCACCCAGCTTTATGGTGGCTATATTGTTCCCGGGTCCACCATCGACAACATGGATCTTGTAGTTTCCCAATGGAATACCAGCGACAATAGTCGTTATATGTCCACCCAATTTAATGTCAAGGGCCTTGATACCTTCTTTGGTCTTAACACCCCTGCACCTACTGCGCGCAGTCTGGCCCCACAGGTTGATCGCAGCGGTGATCAAAGTGTCATCACCGTTGAAACCAACACTGTGGACCCAACTACCGCGCAAGAATTGGCAACCGAGAACCTCATGGAAAATATGACGGAACTCTATATCGTGCCTTTGGAGGAATAGCCTCCCCCTAAATCGCTTTAGGCGTCAGAAACGGTAAAGCGCGTGTTGCGGTGCTGTGGGTTTTCCACCTCATCCACAATGGCGATAGCCATGGTGCCAGCGGTGGTGTGAGACTGACCATCTGCAGCCCGCAGCAAGGAATCGGTGCCTAGCTTTGGAGTGGTTGCTGGCCCCTCTGCTGGGTACTGCGCCTGTGGGGAGATACCAACCCACTGTACATCTTCAACGGTACGCAGGTACTCCAGCTGCTTGAACTGCTGTTCTGGGATGTTGATCCAGGCTGCAGCATCAGGAAGTCCGCGCAGAACCTCCACAAAAGGACGGCCAGTCTCAGGATTGGTCAAAGAACCTGCACCCAAGATGAAGACCAAGCGGGTATCTGCGCCTGCTGCGGCAACCAGGTTCTGGGACAGCTCAATGTGCTGCTCAGCACTATCGGGGCTGCTGGAGAAAGCGTTAACCACAGCGTCAAGACCAGCAAGTTCTTCCGCGCCGATTTCCAGGGCATCCTTTTCAATCACGGTGATGTCTGCTCCGAGCAGCTCGCGGGCCTTTGCCGCATTGCGCACGAGTGCAACAACGTCATGTCCGCGCTTGGTGGCCTCAGCGACGATTGCTTGTCCGGACCTGCCAGTTGCGCCAATAATTCCGATTTTCATCATTTCTACCAATTACTTGAAGTGTCAATTATTTTCTTTAACGCCAACGCCCGCCACTCTATTCCCTTTCCATCAACGATGAGGGTGGCGTCGACAAGCGCTTTAAAGCGGCGAGGGTGTCGCTGCCAGGCTCACCGGTCCAGATCACCAGTTGCTGCTCGGCGTCATCGGCTTCAACCAGGGTGTCCCAGTCAAGTATGAGTTTGCCCACCTTGGGGTGAAACAGCGTTTTGCGTCCGGTTGACAGGGTTGCCACCCCGCGCGCTGCCCACCAGGTACTAAATTGCGAGTCCTGCATGCTTAACTCCCCCACAATCTGCACCATGCGCGGATCATCAGGGTTCTTGGCAGCTTCCATGCGCAATTGCGCTACCGCTGTTTGAGCCACCGCCTCCCAGTCTTCATATAAATCGCGCATGCGCTGATCGCTAAAAAGCAACCGCACATAATTGCGTTGAGCAGGCGGGATCTTCCCAAAATCAAACATCATGGCCGCAGCCATGTCATTCCACGCCAAAATATCCATGCGTCTACCCATGACAATTGCCGGAATAGTGTGCAAATCCGCCAGCAGACGCAACAACTGCGGACGTACCTTTTGAGTTTTGTTCCGCGGGGCGCGAGCTGCGGGCTTTCCCGCCAGTCAAAAAAGATAGGTGCGCTGATCCTCATTGAAGCGCAGCACCTCAGCAATAGTGCCAAGCACCGGCGCTGACGCCCTTAATCTGCCCTGCTCAATGCGGGTGTAATAATCAGTGCTTATCGACGCCAACGTGGCTACCTCCTCACGTCGCAGCCCGGGTACCCGGCGCGTGCCACTGCCCTCCGGCAGTCCCACCTCTTGAGGACTAAGCTGGCTGCGACAAGCCTTGAGAAAGCTTCCAAGTTCATTCATTTTGATATCTGCGCTCATAACCCAAGTATCCCTGCTACAGCGCAATCCTGAGGCTGAGAAAACTCTCCCAGGATAAAATTCTCCCTTTTTACCCCTCTCAAAGAGGCAGAGAATAGGGAAATCCCCTCACTAATATGGCCTAATTTTTAAGGACAATCCCATGGCAGAAAATAATCCGCTCTTTTCCCTCGGTGACAGCAATGACGCCTATGCACAATATTTCATTGGGCAAAGCTACCTCAATGTGCTCTCCACAACCGGTGTCTTTATCGCCAATGTCACCTTCGAGCCAGGCTGCCGCAACAATTGGCATATTCACCATGCAGCAACCGGTGGTGGTCAAATTTTGCTCTGCACCGACGGCGAAGGCTGGTACCAGGCCGAAGGCGAAGCCGCCATCAAGCTGACTCCAGGTAGCGTGGTTAATATCCCAGCCGGTGTGAAGCACTGGCATGGCGCTGCTGCCAATTCTTGGTTTAGCCATGTGGCTTTAGAAGTTCCCGGCACCGAGAACAGCAATGAATGGCTGGAACCTGTTGACGATGAACACTACAACAACCTTTAAGGCGGAAAAATGATTTTTGAAGAAACCTATTCCCTCAGCAATGGTGTTGATATTCTCAAATTGGGACTTGGAACTTGGTTTATCGATGATGATAAAGCAGCGGCAGCAGTAGAATCTGCTATCCACCTGGGATACCGCAATATCGATACAGCACAAGCTTATGGCAATGAACGCGGTGTGGGCGAAGGTCTGCGCAGTAGCGGAATTAACCGCGAGGCAATTTTCCTCTCCACCAAGCTGGCCGCCGAAATTAAAGATTATGACGCTGCTACCGCTGCCATCGATGAATCCTTGGGCAAATTGGGGGTGGAGTATGTCGATCTCTTCCTGATCCACAGTCCACAACCTTGGGCAGATTTCCGCGGCGGCGACTACAAAGACGGCAACCTAGCTGCATGGCGTGCATTGGAAGATGCTTATGAAGCAGGCAAGGCACGTGCCATCGGCGTTTCCAATTTCCAAGAAGCAGATATTAATAACCTCCTGGAAAATGCTTCTGTTACCCCTCATGTCAACCAAATCCTGGTCCATGCCGGAAACACCCCAAGTGCCCTCATTGATTTTTGCCAAAATCACGACATCGTGGTGCAGGCATACTCCCCCATTGCCCACGGCGCGATTTTGGATAACCCAGCCGTGATCACTCTGGCTGAAAAATACCAGGTAAGCGTGCCACAACTATGTATTCGCTACACTATCCAGCTCGGAACGGTGTCTTTGCCAAAGACTGCAAACCCAGACCATATGCGCGAGAATGCGCAGCTGGATTTTGAGATCTCCGCTGCAGATATGGAGACCTTGAAGAACCTAGAGGACCGCGATTATGGCGAATTCTCCGTCTTCCCGGTGTACAACAAATAGTTTTTCACCCCGCCAAACAGCACACATGATGGGATACTTGGGAGCACATCCCGAAGTATCCCATTTTGTGATTGTGAGGAAAGGTGTCCCGTCCGGTTCACTTTGAAATTCATGCTGTTGACGTAGAAAAAGCCAAGGCCTTTTATGAAGCTGCCTTCGGTTGGAAATTTGAAGACTATTCCGGCTTAGAAGGAATGCCCTATTAGGGCGTGATCACCGGCGAAGACCCTGAAATGGGGATAAATGGTGCCATTATGCAGCGCCGAGGCGAAGCTGGCGGCGCCGGCGCCCCAGTTCAAGGCGCAGTTTTGACCATGGGCGTTGCTGATTTTGATGCCACTGCCGAGCTCATCATCGCTGCCGGTGGCACCATTGCCCTTGAAAAATATGCCCTGCCAGGCATGGCATGGCAAGGCTACTTCCTGGATACCGATGGCAATGTTTTTGGCATCCACCAGCCAGACCCGAATGCTGCTTAATCACCCGGCTGAGCGGTACGATAACGCTCCTCAGAGGTGATATTAAGGTCCAAAGAAATTGGCTGCCGAGCTTGCGGAAACGCTCGCTGCGGGCAGTTAGAGCGCGAACATTGGGTACAGCCCGGCCCAATGGGCGTTGCTGATTCAGGGCTCAGGTCCAAGCCATTGCTATAAATCAAGCGATGAGCCTGATCAAGGTCACAGCCCAAACCCACCACAAACTCTTTGCGCGGAATGCCAAAACCCAGCTGGGCGCCGTGCACAGTTCGGGCAATCCACAAATAGCTGCGACCATCAGGCATGGTGGCTACCTGCCTGGTGAATCTGCCTGGGGTTTCAAAGGCTCGGTGAATTACCCACAGCGGACAAGATCCTCCTGAGCGAGCAAAGTGAAAGCTGGTAGATGACTGCCTTTTAGAGATATTCCCGGCGCGATCAGTGCGGATAAAAAAGAAGGGGATGCCCCGCGCGCCGGGTCTCTGCAAGGTGGATAGCCGATGGCAGGTCATTTCAATGCCGCTGCCAAAGTGGGCGGCAATGCGGTCAATGTCATAGTGGTAGTCCTCGGCGATCTCCAAGAATTGGCCATAGGGCAAGACTGTGGCGGCGGCAAAATACTGCGCCAGCCCCAGCCTGCCAACGGTGCGCGAGGCTTCATCTGGCAGCGTTTCAGCAATTCTTTCCAGCACGTCATTGTGCATAAGTAGTGAATATTGCAGGGCGATTTCAAAGAGACTTTGGGTATCACTTAAGCCAGTAAGCAAATGCAGCTCGCGGGTTTGGGGGTTAAAAATGCGCCGGGGGCCGGTGTTATGCCAGCGGAAACGCACGGTGACATTGGCATCGCTGCCCAGGATCTGGGCCATGCGCGCTAGCCGGAATTGGGGTTCACCCAGTTTGCGGGCCAGCTGCTCCCCCATGCGGTCGAGTTCATCGATGTAGTTGTGGGCGTCGTAGAAGAAATCGCGAACGGCCTCATAGGGACCTTGTTCATTATCTTCTCCGCCACGGGTGCGTTCGATAATCTCAGCCACCAGGTCTGGGTAACGGGCGCAAATATCGCTGAGCTGCTCGGCTGGAACGTGTGGGAACACTCCTTGTAAATCCGCAATGCTGTGGGCATCGGAATCGGGGGAAAAGTAGGATGCCTCCACATCAAATTTGGAAGTCAGCGTCATCAAAACGGTCGCGGTGAGGGGCCGTTGATCATTTTCTAGCTGGTTGAGATAGCTGCTGGACAGGCTCAATTGGCGGGCCATTTCCACTTGGGTGAGCTGTGCGGTCCGCCGCAGGGTGCGAATTCTTGCCCCCGCGAAAAGCTTTGCCATGGTGCGCTTTAACCTCTTTCGCCTTGTTTAGCTGCAGGTTCCACAAAGTTTGCAAGTTAATCAATCTAATGACGCTAGATTACACACTTTTTACTGTGATCGCCAACACAAAAGTTGGTCATAGTATGGAGCACAACATCAAGCCACCTTTTCAAGGAGAGACACATGATTAATCACACTGTGCGAACCCACCGCTCTGCTGAGGACTTCCCCAAGTCCGAGCACCTCGCTTACAAGATCGCACAAGTTGCAGCGGACCCAGTTGAGGTTCCTGAAGACACCCGTGAGATGATCATCAACCGCATTATTGACAACGCAGCGGTATCTGCCGCTTCGGTCTTGCGACGCCCTGTCACAGTGGCTCGTCGACAAGCAGAATCCCACCCTGTTTCCGCCTCCGGCGCTGCGGTATTTGGTATCCCCGGCAGCTACTCCGCGGAATGGGCAGCCCTGGCCAACGGCGTTGCAGTACGCGAACTCGACTTCCACGACACCTTCTTGGCAGCTGAGTACTCCCACCCAGGCGACAACATTCCTCCAATCGTTGCTGCTGCACAGCAGGTTGGCGCCACCGGCGATGACCTCATCCGCGCGCTTGCAACCGGCTATGAAATCCAGGTTGACCTGGTCCGCGGCATGTGCCTGCACGAGCACAAGATTGACCACGTGGCACACCTTGGACCATCCGTGGCAGCCGGCATCGGCACCCTCCTGCACCTTGATGTAGACACCATCTACCAGGCAATTGGCCAGGCGCTGCACACCACCACCGCCACTCGCCAGTCCCGCAAGGGCGAGATTTCCTCCTGGAAGGCTTTTGCTCCAGCATTCGCCGGCAAGATGGCTATTGAAGCAGTTGACCGTGCCATGCGCGGTGAGGGTGCGCCATCACCAATTTGGGAAGGCGAAGACGGCGTTATTGCCTGGCTGCTCTCCGGACCAGATCATGAGTACACCATTCCACTGCCAGCAGCAGGTGAGGAAAAGCGCGCTATCTTGGATACCTTCACCAAGGAGCACTCCGCGGAATACCAGTCCCAGGCCCCAATTGACTTGGCTCGCCGCATGGGCGCACAGATCGAGGACACCACTCAGATCGAATCCATTGTGCTGCACACCAGCCACCACACCCACTATGTCATCGGCACCGGCTCTAATGACCCACAGAAATTTGATCCGGACGCATCCCGCGAAACCCTTGATCACTCCATCATGTACATCTTCGCAGTAGCACTTGAGGATCAGGCATGGCACCACGAGACCTCCTACTCCTCTGAGCGCGCACACCGCCCAGAGACCATCGAGCTCTGGCACAAGATTTCCACCGTTGAGGACCCAGAGTGGACCAGGCGTTACCACTCCACCGATCCTAAGGAAAAGGCCTTCGGTGCCCGCGCAGTTATCACTTTCAAGGACGGCACCGTCATGGAAGATGAGATCGCTGTGGCTGACGCCCACCCATATGGCGCCCGCCCATTTGCGCGCGAACAGTATATCAACAAGTTCAAGACCCTGGCAGCTGGTGTGGTCTCCGAAGCCGAACAAGAGCGCTTCCTCACCGCTGTCCAGTCTTTGCCAAACCTGGCTGACCTGCGCGAGCTCAACATTGAGCTGGCTCCAGAAGTTCTTGCCCAGGCACCTGAAACCCCGAAGGGACTGCTCTAATGAGTGGACTATATTCCAGCAACCGCACCCCACATGAAAAGCGCGTACAACTGCGCGAAGGACTTAACTCAGGCACTATCCAACGCCTGCCAGGTGCATTCTCCCCGCTGGTAGCACGTGCAATTCAAGAGGCTAACTTTGATGGCGTTTATGTCTCCGGCGCCGTGGTTGCCGCTGACCTCGCCCTCCCAGACATCGGCCTTACCACCCTCACCGAGGTGGCCGGCCGTGCGCGCCAAATTGCGCGCTCCACTGACTTGCCAGTGCTTGTCGACGCAGACACCGGCTTTGGTGAACCAATGTCGGCTGCTCGTTCCATCAGCGAGTTTGAAGACGCTGGCATCGCCGGTTTCCACTTGGAAGACCAAGTTAACCCCAAGCGCTGTGGCCACCTCGATGGCAAGGAAGTTGTGCCCACCGATCTTATGGTGCGCCGCATTACCGCAGCAGTAAATGAACGCCGCGACGATGCCTTTGTTATCTGCGCTCGCACCGATGCCGCAGGTGTTGAAGGAATTGACGCTGCTATCGAACGCGCCAAGGCCTATGCCGACGCCGGCGCAGACCTCATCTTTACCGAAGCACTGCACACCCCAGCAGACTTTGAAAAATTCCGCGCCGCCGTGGACACCCCACTTTTGGCCAATATGACCGAGTTTGGCAAAACCGAACTATTGTCAGCCCAAACCCTCAATGACCTGGGCTATAACGCAGTTATTTACCCAGTAACCACCCTGCGCATTGCTATGGGCCAGGTTGAGGAAGCCCTCAAAGACATTGCAGAAACCGGCACCCAAACCGGATGGATTGACCGCATGCAGCACCGCGCACGCCTATATGAATTGCTGCGCTACGAAGAGTACAACGCCTTTGACCAGCAGGTATTTACCTACTCCAAAGACGCCTACTCACCAAAGTTCTAGTTTGACCGACCCACACCACAAAAGGAGTGAAATCTCATGAGCCAAGAAAATGAAGTCCGCAAGGGTCTAGCAGGTGTTGTCGCCGATTACACCGCAGTATCCAAGGTTGTCCCCGAAACCAACTCCCTGACCTACCGGGGTTACCCCGTGCAGGAACTTGCTAAAAACTGCACCTTTGAAGATGTCGCTTACCTTTTGTGGGAGGGCGAACTTCCAACTCCAGAGCAGATCGAACAGCGCAATATCGAAGGCAAGGCTCTGCGTGAGCTAGACCCTGACCTGATCAAGCTCATCGACGTCCTGCCAACCACCTGCCACCCGATGGATGTCTTGCGCACCGTGGTTTCCTACCTGGGAACCAAGGATCCAGAGTTCTTCACCACCTCCGAAGAGCACATCCGCCGCATTGGTCTACACCTTTTGGCACAGCTCCCCACCGCCGTGGCCTATGACATTCGCCGTCGCAAAGGCCTGCCTTTCATCGAGCCTTGCGATAAGCGCAGCTTTGTAGAGAACTTCCTCTACATGGTCTTCGGCGATGAGCCAGACTCCCCTGCCAACAACCCGGAAGATATCAAGGCCTTTGAGCAGTCCCTGATTCTTTATGCAGAGCACTCCTTCAACGCCTCCACCTTCACCAGCCGCGTGGTCACCTCCACTCGCTCCGATGCATATTCTGCAATTACTGCAGCAATTGGCGCGCTTAAGGGACCACTGCACGGTGGCGCCAATGAGTTCGTGATGCACACCATGCTGGAAATCGGCGATCCTGCCAAGGCTGCCGATTGGGTGAATAATGCACTCGATAACAAGGACCTCATCATGGGCTTTGGTCACCGCGTGTACAAGAAGGGCGACTCCCGCGTCCCCACTATGGAAGCCGCCTTCAAGGAATTGGCGAGCCGCAAAGATGGTGAAAAGTGGGTTGAGATGTACGACATCATGGCCAAGACCATGGACGATCGCACCGGCATCAAGCCCAACCTGGACTTCCCATCCGGACCTGCTTATTACCTGCTCGGTTTTGATGTTGAGTTCTTCACCCCACTCTTTGTGTTGGCTCGTGTCACCGGCTGGACCGCGCACATCATTGAGCAGTACAAGAACAACTCGCTGATCCGTCCGCTGTCTGCCTACAACGGCGTGCCACAGCGTTCCATCAACGACTAGT
>NZ_JAWVOB010000007.1:0-186850 GCF_046592015.1 Corynebacterium callunae | reverse complement strand
CCGAATTCAGTAGTCCTTTCGGAAGACTGAATTCGGGGTCTCAACCCAGCCTATGGCAGGAAACGCAGCTTCTTGCCGAGCTTCAGGGCTGCGACCATCGCATCGGCATACATCTTGCGCGATACTCCGGCTGGGCCGCGCATAGAGATGAAGCGCTGCTCAGCAACATTGCGGGTTTCGGTGTACTTGAGCAAGCCGTCTGGTCCGTGGCGGCGTCCCATACCCGATTGCTTCATGCCACCAAGTGGTACTGAGACTGTGGCCCAGGAAGCAGCGTAGCCATCATTAATACCCACGCCACCAGCTTCAATCTGGCTGGCGATCTTGCGGCCGGTTTCTGGAGCGGCAAAAACTGAGGCATTAAGGCCATAGGAGGTGGCATTGGCTTTCTCCACGGCTTCCTCGAGGTCGGAGACCTTTTCGATATAAACAACGGGCCCGAAAACCTCGTCGGTGAGGACTGGGGTGCCAGTTGGAACGTCGATAAGCACTGTGGGCTCGTAGAAGTACGGGCCGAGATCTGGTCGAGCCTTACCACCGGCAAGGACGGTGGCGCCATGCTCACGGGCTTCGTCAACAAAGTGGCTGACGGTGTCCAATTGGGTTTGGTTGATCAAGGAGCCCATGTCGATATTCCAGTCGAAACCGCTGCCGATTTTCATGGATTCAACCGCGACTTTCATGCGATTTACTACCTCGGTGTACACAGGTTCTTCGACGTAAATGCGCTCGATGGAAACACACAGCTGGCCGGAATTGGAGAAACACGCGCTGGTGATTTCTCGCATCACTAGGTCAAGATCGGCGTCTTTGGCAATGATGAGCGGGTTTTTGCCACCCAGCTCAGCGGAGTACCCAACCAGGCGCTCGCCCACCTGTCGGCCCAAGATACGTCCGGTCTTGGTGGAACCGGTGAACATGAGGTAATCGCAGCGATCGGCAATTGCGCTGCCCACGACGGTGCCAGAGCCGGTAACAATCTGAATGAGATCACGGGGCAGACCGGATTCATAGAGGAAGAGGACTGCAATCAAGCAGGAAAAAGGCGTATTGGAATCTGGCTTGGCTACCACACCATTGCCGGCGAGCAGCGCTGGAATAGCGTCCGAAATGCCCAATGCCAGCGGATAATTCCAAGGCGTGATCTGTCCGACGACACCCTTGGGGATCTGCTGCTGCACGCTGCGGGTAGCGATGGGGAGCGCGCCGGGGCGTTTCTTCTCCCCTAAGAACTTGCCTACATTATTGGCGTAATAGCGAGCGTTAATGGCTACATCCATGACCTCATCCAGTGCGGAACCACGGTTTTTACCGGTTTCCGACTGGACGATGTCCATGAGTAATTCGCGGTTCTCCAAGACACGGTTGTGGAAAGCGCGGAAGATCTCCTGACGCTGTTCAATGGGAGTTTGCGCCCACTTTGCTTGAGCTGCGCGAGCCAGCTCAAAGGCATAATCCACATCTTCAACGGTGCCAGCCAGCACAGTGCCGATGGTTTCACCATTAAAAGAGGCCTCAACATTCACACGCTCAGCCTCAGCTGCCCGCGCAGTTTTGGTATTGGTGGTGAGGTTAAGCAGCTTACGGTGCAAATCTTCTGGCAAGGGGCCAAGAGGGAAACGCTTATGCATTAGTTCGTTGCTTTCTTTTTAGAGGACATTGTTTAAAGTTTTGTGCGCTTTTAAGCTGCTGCGCTTTTAAGCTGCTGCGCTCTTAAGCTGCTGCACTCGAGGCAGGTTCGGCCTTATAGCTAAGGCGCCATAGTAGCGGTGCTTAGCACCGCCTTGTGCCTAGCGCGTAGCACTGCTTAGCGCCGCCGCAGATTAATGCAGATAGCGGAGATGATCTTTGGGCAGCTGCACTGCCACCAGAATCATCTCCGCTTTACACCTAAGAGCCAGTCACCGTGCACTCGGCAGGTTCTCCAGCAGTACCTAAAAGGTCTTAGAAGGGGCAACCTGCAGCGCGACGTTCCTGAATGGACATGGTCTCGCTGGCCAAAGGCTCATGCGCTGCTGCTCCAGCCTCATCCTTGGGGTTCGCCTTGGAAGGAGTTGCAGTAGAGACCCGCTTATCCCAGTTCTTCACTGCTTCTTCCTGCTCTTCAGCACCAAGCATGCCGTGATAAGCCATAAATTCACGGCCGGGGCTCATATAGCGGGCTTTCACTGGCAGCTTCGGGAACACAAAGCGGATGACCTTGCACAGACGTTCAAAGCGCTTGATGTCTTTTTTGCTCCAGTCCAGCTGCAAAATATCGCGCTGGGAATCTTCCAAAGTGCCCACAGTTACCCAAATCAGGCTGCGCATGGCGGGCTTCCATAGGATGTCCCATACTTTCTGAGGGATTCCATCAGGGCATTTTTGCTCTTCCACGCGAGCAGTGCGCAAGGCAAAGTCCACGGTGTCATTCCGCTCAAGCACAGTGGCGGTCATGTGCTCGATGTAGGCAATGAGCTCGTCATAGTTATCAATAACCGGACGGTTGGACATGCCGTATTTTTCCCACCAGGTCACACCCTCGCGCACAATTTGATCGCGCTCAGCTGCAGTGAACTGCGTACCAAAGAGGTCTTGGGTGCGGATCACGCGGTACACAAAGGTAGCGTGGGCCCACCAGAAAATTTCCGGGTTGAGTGAGTGATAGCGGGTGCCATCGCGCAGAGTGCCCTGAATATCTACGTGATAATCGCGGATGCGCTGTGGCAGCGGATTGCCTTCCTCCACATAAATCGACTCAATGATCTGCGGGGTGGAGCGCTGCAAGCGGGCAAAAGGCTCCTCAAAGAACTTGGAGTGGTCCAAAAGGGACTGTCCGATTGCAGGGTGCATATTCTGCAAAATTCCGGTGTAACCACGCAGCAAGTGAATTCGGGCGTCCGCTCCGTATTGCCACAGGAGAGAGTTGGGGCCGAGTTCCGCACGGCGGATGTCGTCCCGGTGGGACTTCGCACCATCATCAGGATTATGGTTGGTGTCTGGGTTGGCAGCGGTAGTCATTATCGCTTCCTTTCTCGGGCTGTCTATGTTGCCAAATCTAGTGACTTAGGCGACACTGGACAATCAAAGTTGACTCATACCACAAGGAGTTGTCCAAAAATGACAAATACAATTAATGACCTGAGCGTCAGTGCACAACGAGTCGCCGACATCCTGGCTGATATCCCCACCCAATTGCTTATCGACGGGGGCTTGCAGGACTCAAGCGATGGCGGCACCTTTGAGGTGCTCAATCCCGCCACCGGCGAAAAGCTTTGCGACGTCGCCTCAGCAAGTGGACTCGACGCAATCCAGGCGGTGGTAGCAGCTCACAACGCCCAAAAAGAATGGGCCCGCACCCCAGCACGTACCCGCGCCACCCTATTGCACAAGCTTTTTGCACTCATCCAGGAAAACGCCGAGGAACTCGCGGTCATTATGACCCTTGAAATGGGCAAACCCCTGGAGCAGTCCTATGGCGAAGTTACCTATGGTGGCGAGTTTTTCCGCTGGTTTGCCGAGCAAGCAGCACATCTTGATGGCCACTACTCCGACACCCCTGAGGGCAACCTCCGGATGATGGTTAGCCACCAGCCAATTGGCCCAACCTACCTGGTCACCCCATGGAATTTCCCGCTGGCGATGGCAACTCGCAAATTGGCTCCGGCACTTGCCGCCGGTTGCACCACCATCCTTAAACCCTCTGAGCTCACTCCCCTAACCACCCTTAAGCTGGGACAACTTATTCAGCAGGCTGGTTTCCCCGCTGGTGTTATCAACATTTTGCCCACCGTTGATGCACCAGCCGTTTCCGATACCGTCATGAGCGATCGTCGACTGCGCAAAATCTCCTTTACCGGATCCACTGCCGTGGGCCGCCATTTGCTGCGCAGTGCTGCCGATAACATCCTGCGCACCTCCATGGAACTGGGCGGGAATGCCCCCTTCCTCGTACTTGAGGACGCTGACCTAGATCTCGCTGTAGAAGGTGCTGTAGCTGCGAAAATGCGCAATATGGGCGAGGCTTGCACCGCAGCCAACCGCTTTATTGTCCATGAATCCCTCGCCGATGAATTTGCTACTCGTTTGGCCGAGAAATTCCGCGACATGAAGGTGGGCAATGGGCTGGATCCTGAGACCTATTGCGGACCTTTGATCTCTGAAAAAGCTCGCGATCGCGTTGCTGAGCTGGTTGAAGATGCAGCCCAAAGAGGTGCGCAGGTTTTGTGCGGTGGAAACAAAATTGAAGGTGCCGGAAACTTCTATCCACCTACCGTTTTGCACAATGTTCCAGCCGGTTCCCGAGTTCTTAGCGAGGAAATTTTCGGGCCTGTGGCTCCGATTATCAGCTTCCAAACCTTGGAGGAAGCAATCGAACTAGCCAATGACACCGAATATGGCTTGGCATCCTATGTGTATACCCGTGATGTGCAGCTGGGCCTGGAAATTAATGAACACCTAGAAGCAGGGCTTATGGGCCTCAATGTTGGTGTGATCTCCAATGCAGCCGCACCATTTGGTGGGCTCAAACAATCTGGCATGGGCCGTGAAGGTGGCCAAGAGGGCATCCATGACTATATGGATACCCGCTATGTTGGTGTGCCCCGCAGCAACCGCCTTTAAAAAACTAAAAGCTTGTTCAGGATCTTCCTGAACAAGCTTTTAGTTATTTAGTCACCAATTTGATCGCGACCGCGCAGCACGATCAAAGGATCAGGCTCGCCGACTAGCTCATAGTCTTTGTCGGTGTAGTCAAACTTGGAGAGTACATAACGCATTGCGTTGATACGGGCACGCTTCTTGTCATTGGACTTGATGGTGATCCAAGGAGACTCATCGGTGTCGGTATAACGGAATTGCTCTTCCTTAGCGCGGGTGTAGTCATCCCAACGGTCCAAAGAAGCCAGGTCCATGGGAGAAAGCTTCCACTGGCGCACGGGATCCACCTGGCGGATAGCAAAGCGGGTGCGCTGCTCTTTACGAGTCACTGAGAACCAGAACTTGGTCAGGCTAATGCCGGAGCCAAGAATCATGTTCTCCAGCATTGGAACCTCACGGAGGAACTCAGCGTGCTGCGATTCGGTACAGAAGCCCATCACGCGCTCCACACCAGAGCGGTTGTACCAGGAGCGGTCGAAGAATACGATCTCACCGGCTGCTGGGAAGTGCTGGATATAACGCTGGAAATACCAGGAGGTGGACTCACGTGGAGAAGGCTTCTCCAGCGCCACTGTGCGGGCACCACGGGGGTTTAGGTGCTCATTAAAGCGCTTAATGGTGCCACCCTTACCAGCAGCATCGCGGCCTTCAAAGAGGATGATGTGGCGCTGGCCAGTTTCCTTGGTCCAGTTCTGCCACTTCAGCAGTTCGATCTGTAAGGAACGCTTGACCTTTTCATAGTCCTCGCGGTTAACGCGCTCTTGATAAGGATAGTTTTCCCTCCAGGTTTCAATGGCTGTGCCATCTGGACGCAGGAGTACCGGATCGTCCTCGTCTGAATCATCAACTACATAGCCTTCAATCTTTGCAAGGTCGATGACGGGGAGATCATTATCGTTGGTATTAGCCATGCTGAAAATCATACCTACCTCCCGCACATTAGGCGCGATGTGTAGCGTTTTTGGTGAAAAGTGCATAACAAAAAGCTCCGATCCAATAAAGGATCGGAGCTTAAGGTTTTAAACCTGAGGGTTTAAATTACTTAACCAGTCCGAGGAGGTCAGCAACTGCGCCAGCCCAGTCGCCGGAAGCAGCGAGGAAGTTGAAAATCTCGCCGAAAAGGCCCTCGGAGGAAAGGGTGAATACGCCATCAAGGAAGGTTACAACATCGTTCATTTCAAATCTCCTTTAGAGAATTTTAAATACGGGTGAAGGTGAGCAGGCTTTTAGGCACTTACCTAACAGCCATATTGAAAATTAAGAGGAGAGCGCGTCGAAGTAGCCGCTGGTTTCGTCGGTGTTTCCACCAAAGTCCTGGAAGAACTCAATGATGGACTTCAAGAGATTAGGGATCTCTTGAAGAGCGGTGCCGATGTTGCCACCAAAGGTGGAGTAATCGTCGAGGGAGTCTGCGAGTTGGGAAAGATCCATGAGAAATCTCCTTAAGAGGACCAGCAAGGAAGCTGGTGAAGGTTGCCAGTTTGCTAACGTCCTCAGGACGTCACTCACTTATTCAATCATATTTTTGGGCGCCGTCAAGCGGGTTGGGAAAGTTTTTTCATTGCAGATTAAGAAATAATTTATTAATTTCTTAAAAACGTTTTTGCAGTTAATTTTGGCACGACCTGGGAAAATGAGGGCTTATTAGGTTAACTTCAGGGAAACTTTTCTATACAACTACCGGAATGTGTAACAAGACTTAATAACCTCGCGATTAAACGTCGACCAAGCAAAAGAAATTTTTTACCCCACCCCCATCAGGGGCTAAAATGTCATTCCTCGCTCCATCTCACCTCGCCCCTGGAATATAACGCCTACCACTGAGGCGCACTGGGTTTCGTCGATAAGCGCCCGCAAACGCAAAATAAGCTCCTCCCGCAAGGAGCGGAAGGAGCTTATGAATATGAGGGGTTAGAAGGCTTAGAAGCCGCCCATGCCACCCATCTCATCTGCGCCTGGCATTGCTGCGCCTGCTGGCTGTGGCTTGTCAGCAACGACAGCCTCAGTGGTCAGGAACAGCGCTGCGATGGAAGCAGCGTTCTGCAGTGCAGAGCGGGTTACCTTAACTGGGTCATTGATGCCCGCAGCCATGAGGTCAACATACTCGCCGGTTGCAGCGTTCAGGCCCTGGCCCTGTGGGAGCTGGGAAACCTTGTGCGCAACAATGCCTGGCTCGAGGCCAGCGTTATAAGCGATCTGCTTCAGTGGAGCGTTCAGAGCCTCACGCACGATGCGGACGCCGATTGCTTCGTCACCAACGAGTTCAAGGTCGTTGTCGAGGACGTGTGCAGCCTGCAGCAGCGCGACGCCACCGCCGGCAACGATGCCTTCTTCAACAGCTGCCTTTGCGTTGCGGACAGCGTCCTCAATGCGGTGCTTGCGCTCCTTGAGCTCAACCTCGGTAGCTGCGCCAACCTTAAGAACTGCAACGCCGCCGGCAAGCTTTGCCAGGCGCTCGTTGAGCTTCTCACGGTCGTAATCGGAATCAGAGTTCTCGATCTCAGCGCGGATCTGGTTTACGCGACCCTGGATCTGAGCTTCAGCGCCGGAGCCATCGATGATGGTGGTGTCATCCTTGGTGACAACAACCTTGCGTGCCTGGCCGAGCAGTGGGAGGTCAGCGGTCTCGAGGGAAAGTCCAACTTCCTCAGAGATAACCTGACCACCGGTGAGAACTGCGATGTCCTGCAGCTGAGCCTTACGGCGATCGCCGAAGCCTGGAGCCTTCACAGCAACAGACTTGAAGGTGCCACGAATCTTGTTAACAACGAGGGTCTGCAGAGCTTCGCCCTCAACGTCTTCAGCAATGATCAGCAAAGGCTTGCCGGACTGCATAACCTTCTCCAGCAGTGGGAGAAGATCCTTAATGTTGGAGATCTTGCCGGAAACCAGCAGGATGTATGGGTCTTCGAGGACAGCCTCGAGGCGCTCCATGTCGGTTGCGAAGTAACCGGAGATGTAGCCCTTATCAAAGCGCATACCCTCGGTAACCTCGAGCTCAACACCAAAGGTGTTGGACTCTTCAACGGTGATAACGGAATCCTTGTTGAGCTTGCCACCACCAACTGCGTACATTGCCTTAGCAATCTGTGCGCCGATAGCTGGGTCAGCTGCGGAGATACCAGCGGTAGCAGCGATCTGCTCCTCGGTCTCAACTTCCTTAGCTGCCTCGAGCAGGCTCTCAGTAACCTTAGCTACTGCCTTTTCAATACCGCGCTTAATGCCCATTGGGTTGGAACCGGCAGCTACGTTGCGTAGGCCTTCCTTCACCAATGCCTGAGCCAAAACGGTTGCGGTGGTGGTGCCGTCGCCAGCGACGTCGTCAGTCTTCTTGGCAACTTCCTTAACTAGCTCAGCACCGATCTTCTCGTATGGGTCATCGAGCTCGATCTCGCGAGCGATGGTGACACCATCATTGGTGATGGTGGGGGCGCCCCATGCCTTCTCCAAAACGACATTGCGACCCTTTGGTCCCAGGGTTACCTTAACGGCATCTGCCAAGGTGTTAAGACCGCGCTCAAGGCCACGACGTGCTTCTTCATCAAAGGCGATGATCTTTGCCATGTGTTTGTGCTCCTCAGAATTTGTAGGACGACACTCACGTCATCTGCCCGGTAGGCGCCCGCGACGGCACGGTTAGTGAGTGTGAACCAACCTCACCCACCAAGCAGTTCATGATCATTTATTAGCACTCATACGAGTAGAGTGCCAACCTCTTTTTTAGCACTCTAAGGCCCCGAGTGCAAGCTTTTGCCCCGGCTCTAAGGGTATTCCATCGGGTATTGCAGGCAGCCTGCCAGCGCACGTTACTTTTATACGTATATATAAGGTATCGGCACGCCCTCAGCATTAGTGGATCACAGAAATAGATCACCACTCCACAGCAGCATCATTAAGCCTGCAACCACCAGTACAGCACCGATTGCACTCACAATCCACGTAGCTAACCTGAGGCGGTATTTCCGCTTAACTGCACGAGCTGCAGCAAGTCGCTCCTCATCCTCACGTACCTGGCGAATATCTGTGCCTTGTTCCGCAAATAGTCCACTGTGGGGCTCCCCTGCCCTAAATCCACCATGGGATTTAGATGCTGCAGAGGCTTCTCCCCACACCGGGCTATTGCTTTGGCCACTATGACCGTTATGCCTGCCATACTGAGAGCTCATCGTCCCCACCTCCAAAATCGACGTTTTTTGGGTTCAACTGGCGCGGAAGCTACTGCAGTAGCGCCCACGGCTGGTACCTCTTCAGTTAGAGGTTGAAGCCCCGCAGAATTAGGAGACTGCAGTGAAAGGGTAGGATGAGATGCTGCTTCACCAGAAACTTGCGCCCCTGCTGCAACAGCATTCCCCCACATCACCCGCGGTAATTCGCGGTGGACCGGTCCATCAAAAAGGCCACGTTCAGCCAGGACATCTCGGATGGGATCCAAGCACCGAAAAGGCGCAATACCGGTACGCGCAATTCGATCACCTTCCGGTGGCGCACCCAGAGCAGAAACCGCAAAACAAGAAAACTCGTAGCTCTGCACGCCCAGTAAAGGCTGGTTGAGCTGGTTGAGCAATTGGGTAGCGTCCAAGCACTCCAACATGCTGCGGATTTCAAGGTCTAAAAGCTCAATGCCGGTGCGATCAAAAGGAGCATCAAGTGCAGCGCTATCGCGCCGAAAAGTTGCACCAAAGTTACGCATAACGCGCTGCCAGTTGACCATATTTGCTCCGCTGTAGTGCAAATGTTGCTGGTTCACCTCGGCCAAGCGCTGCATGGTGTCAAACTTGGAAAGACACAGTGAAATCTTGGGGCGATCTTCTTCACCTAGCACTCGCAAGACATTGCGTAACACGGTGGTAGGACCGTCCTCGCCTACCTCTGGGCTTTCCACTGAGCCTTCCAGCAGTTGGCGAATACGCGGCACTGCCATGGGATCAAAGAGGAAAATGATGCGATCGGCATACTTGAAGAACTCCAGCTCACTTTGGCGCTGTGCAAAGTTTTCTTCTTGGAGGTCTTCTCCGGCCACATCTCTAAACACCACAAAGAGGCGTTGGCCTTGATGCGCTGGGGTGGACACATCAAAAATCAGAGGGCGAGTTTGATGCGCATCGGCAGCAGACGCTGGTGGCGTCGGAGGCAAAAGTCCCATCTGTGCAAAGAGGGGATTTTCATATTTCTCCTCATAAATGCGACGAGTGTGCTCATCTGCGCTGCGAAAGGAACCGCCGTTGGCAATAACCAACTTACGCAGCAGCTTCACGATCACTGCAATATAAAGGCTCTTTCCGGAGGAACGATCACCAGCCATGGCAAATGTAATGGTGCCAGAACCCTGCCAGCCTTCGGGAAGTTGATAGTCCCCACGTTCATTATCAACATAGGGAGAAAAGGCAGCATCAGCAGGCATTTCCCTAAAAGTAAAGGGGCATTTGGTGGGCAGCAGGGCTGCGTCCTGAGCTGACACCTCAGGATCATTAATTAATTGATCGTTCATGAGTTTTTCTTCTCTGTTGCTAGCTGCTGGCTTTCCCGTTCAGACCGTTCAGACCGTTCAGACCGTTCAGACCGTTCAGACCGCTCTGATGGCTCCGACCCCTCAGTCTCTGAGGCTGGCGTCCATCCTGTAAGTGCATCAAACATGGTGCGTGCGGGTACTGCCAAAGCCTTAATATTTTGAGCCTTGAGAGCATCAATAAGTTTGTTATCAAAGTGGGTGACGCTAATTCCATGATCTACCAGTGGTTTACGGGAGCTTAGAAGGTGCACCCTATTAGGTAAATCAACAACCTCGGTGGGGAGATCGTCGGAAAGCACCAGCACGGCATCATGGGGATCAATTTGGCCCAGATCTACATTCCACCCCACTTCCCGCGCTGGGGAGAAACGGCTACTTAGGGCACGAATCGCCTCGGGGGAATCCAAATGTTCCAGCGGACGGGAAGAACTACTGGTTAATAGACGGATGGAATAGCCCTGGCTGGTAGTGGAAAGCACGCCGGTAGCAAAAGCGCACATCACATCAAAAACCTCAGTTGAGGTACTGAACTGCATGGAGGCGGAAACATCCATGAGTACGGTAACTGCGGTGCGCGGTGGTTCAGATACGCCGTCGCGGTCTAGGGTTCGGCGCAGTGCAGAACGCACACCGGAGGCCACCACGTCTAGGGAGCTGTCAGTATTGGCATCGCCTGCCTGCAGGCGGACCACATCAAAGCTGGTGAAAATACCCAGCACCGGGAAGGATCGCAAACCACCGATGGCAAAGGTAGGCAGATCTAAGCGCACCTCCTCCCCACTGGCGTCTTCCAAGGTGACGGACACAAAGAGTTGGGTGCCGGTGGGAAACTCACTGCGAGTGCGATCCGGGGTGATGGAAATTTCCGAGTTACCCAGCGGGTTTCTAATTGCCACCACATTGCCGCGGCGGTGTTTTTCCATCCGGTCGGCTTCAACTTGAAAATCGCTGGCACCAAGCAGATCAAATTCGATGCGCGCCACAAAGCCCCGGATTGGAACCTCGAAGGATTGCCCTGAATCCAAACGAATAATGTTGATATTTTTGTCCATCAGCGCCTGTCCTTTCGAATAGTGGGTTGGCCATGTCTAATGCGTTGATCTTCGGCCAAGATTTCGCGTGCGGTGAGGACAAAAACCTCATTTACTGCTGAGTCTAAGCCCAAATATTGCGGATCGGTGTTCTTGGCGATCTCATTCAGATAATCCATTTGCTGAACCCCCATATCCACGGCATATAGGTCCTTCGCCGCAACTCTGCGTGCCATGTGCACAAAGGGCGCAAAATTCACACTATGCCCATTGTGCATTTCGGAGGAAACATGCAGTTGCACGGCATCACTGCAGGCGTATCGGATAATTTCATAAATTTTTTGGTCCCGTGCGTGACCTGAAATTATCGGCTGCAACCGCACTCTTAGTCCTACAGAATAATAAAGACGCAGCATTGAGGCAGCTTGAGAATTTGGAGTCTGCTGCAAATAGCCCTGTTCAACCATCTGCTGCAAGATTTCCACATTCTCATCGCGGATCAGCCATTCCAACACACCGCTCAAAGGGCTGGCCCAATGCAGAAGGCGCAGCGCAGAGATAAACTTCGGCTCCCATTCTTGCTTTTCGACGGCGCGCTGCTGCCTCACTGCGCCCCGCAATACGTCGCGCAAAAGGTGGTGCTCACTCGCCAAAGCTGGCGCTTTGTCCCAACTGCTCAACGCTCGAAAAGCACTTAGAGAGCCTAAGAAATTATCATCCTTCGCAGTCTGTTCGCTGAGCAAACCGGTGTCCAGAAGGAAGTTGAGATAAGCCATCAATACCCGCACCGGAGCATCACTTAGCCCCGCTAAAGAGGCGCGTGCCTGTGCAGCTAGTGCAGGATCTGCACCAAGCACTGGCCAGCTAGATTCCTCCTGCGCGAGATAAGGATTAGCAATAACTTCTTTGATAAATTCCATATCGATTGCGGGATAAGCGACAGGCACAAAATCCGCTTCCAAATGCTGCTCGGCGACGTCGAAAAGCGCTTGGTTAACCCCGTCGCCACGGTTCTTGATCACCCGCGCCAGCCCATCGCCCATTTGGGCATGGCTCAGGGCGTAGTCGCCAATATCTAGGTTGACCTGGATTAATTCATCGACAATTTGCTCTGGATCGCAGCCCTCAACAAAAATTCCGGCGGTCATCTGAGCCCAGCTACCGTGCTCTGTTGGGGTGATGTGTGCGGGGTCGATGAGCTCCAGGTCGGGGAGGTCGCGCAAGAGCGCAGCATCCTCCGGCGGGCACACCAGGATGGTGCCAAATGGCGCGTCGGCGATGGCGGCGGGCAAAGTGGCAGCACGCTCGAAGGTGGAAAAATGCAGCAAAATGCGCGCTTCCTCCGGCGTCAACGTGGAGGACAAAGCCTGAATCCAATAAGCGCCCTCGTTGGAGCTGTTGAGCAATAACACCGCGCGTTTGTAGCCCGCCTGCAAAACGTCCTGGAGCTGATATAACGCTTCTCGACGCGGCCCAAACATGTCATCAACCATCATCCAGGCCAGGGAAAGGTCCGCAAATAACCCCGCCCGCGGCTCGGTGAGCTCTGGTTTTAACTCGACACCATTAACAGCCTGCGCCCGAAAAGGAGTCAGTAAATCCGGAGATCGGTAGAGGTCAATGGGATAATTGGCGAGCATCGGCTCATCAATATCATGGTCAATAAAGGCATGAGTGAACACATTTCCCGGCCTACCTGTGGCATCTTTACCGGCTGGCACCGACTGCATAAAAAGTGCCGAGCTAGCCCCGGGGCGATATTCAAAACGCCTGGGCAGAGCATCAATCTCAGTGCTGCTAATAAAATCATCAAAGCTTTTTACCGGCACCAAACTGGTCGGCGCAGCAGCAGCTACATCTTGCTGATCTTTCATACTTGCACGCAGGGTGGGACCTACATTCCACCCGCTGCGGCGTGTTTTGCTCTTAAAAGAGGCATAGGTAATGTGTGCCCATCGTTGGCTTGGGGCACTATCGATCATTATCCACTACCCCTCCCCGAATCCAGGTTTGCAAGCGCAATTGATCTGGGTGTGGATCAATCAAAGCATTTACCGGCGCCATAGAATCTGCTGGTTGGCGAATAAAAAGACGGAGGAAAGAAGTAGGAGGATAGGAGAGAATGTGGGGATTAATCTCCCAATACTTCACCACTGCTGGGCCTTTGGGGCCTAATGCTCCAGCACTAATGCCTGGGCTAAATTGCTCTTCTTCAATAGTGTTGGTGCTGCCATCAATGGTGCGGGTAAGCACCTCATCGCCATCTTCTGGCTCCAAAGGCAAACGGCTGCGGTGAATACGCAGGGTAAATTGATCCAGCTGCGAAGATTCCAGCTGTTCGCGCTCGGCAAAAATAGCCAAAAAGAGACGCCCCTGAGAAACCTGCAATTCATAGCTGAATTGGCGCACTCCTCGATAGTGCAGCACCACTGGCTCACCCCAAATTTGGTGGCCTTCATAAACTCGGGAAGCAAAAAGCGCGATATCGCCTGGTCCTGGCAGTGGGAAACGCATACCGCCTTCATCTTGATAAGCCTCCTGGTGGATGCTGACCAAGCTGGTGCCGGGGGTCTCTGGGGTGGGTCCAATCAGCTGCCCGGTGCCGGTTTCACCAAAAACAGCCGTTACCTCATGAGCTTCCTCGGGCCAGCCGAAGGTAAGCAATTGGCTATTCACGCGCTCATGCAAGGTGGCGTTAGTAATTGCGCCCACGCGCACGCGGGAATGGGTTTTACCCACCTGGGCTTGGTTGCCCACCACATTAACTGGGGTAATGAAGATTGAATACCAATCATCAGGCCACGTGACGGTGCAGGAGGATTTTTCTCCCTCCAAGTCATTGGCCCAATCGCGGCGTGCTAGTCCAAAACCTTCCAGCTGGTCTACTTCAATTTCATTAAATTGCAGCTCAGGATCGGGTGCGGTGGCGGTGCGATAAATCCACACATCTCCTGAATGTGGTGGTTGCCAGGACACCTTAAAGGTGGTGTCAAAGCCGTTATCCTTTTCCACCACTTGAATTGGCACGGCCATAACCTCAGCCGGAACGTGAATGGTGAATTCATCAGAGGGCTTGGAGGCAAGTTCCAGGCCATTAATGATGACAAAGCGCTGCGCCACAAATTTATATCCGCGGCCGCGGTGCTGTGGCGTAAAACGGAAGCCCTGCAGATTAGCGGTATCCGTGGCGATCTCATTGCGACGAACCAAAGCTAGGCGCTCATTGTCTGGAACCGCAAAAACTGCCACGCGGTGGGTGTGCTCTGCAGAGGCCCATTGCCCCTTAACCTCAGAACCAGCAACAGAAAGTTCCAGCTCGCCGATGGGAAGAATATAAGACTTCTCACCAATGAGCACTGGTTGGGAACGAACCGCCGTAGATTCTGAAGTGCCTACGTACATCCACACCTGGTACATACGGTATGCAGAGGTCAAACCCTCATTATCGGTCCAATGATTGCCCACTGTGACAGCGCGGTGCTCGCCAAAATCAGGATCCAATTCGAAGGATTGATCATCACTGACAATACGGAAAAGACGCACTTGCTGTGGTGGCAGTTCTAGTAATTCCCAGTCCAAGTTAAGCCCACCAGTGGCATTAGCTTCGACTCTTAGGTCTGCACCTGCTAGCGGTTCAGGGCGGGCAAAAGCATCCAGGCGAGCAAACTCATAGGACTCCCATTTACGCATGTTGGAGTCAACTTGAGCCGTGGTATTACGGGCACGGCGACGTCCGCCTCGGCTGGGGCTGGCAATTGTTGCTTTAGTTGCTTGGATAAAGTCCGTTGCCGCTGGAGCTGCGGGATTGTCCTCCCGGTGGCGGGAACGTTTTTGGGGTTTAGGTTTTTCAGCGCCGGTTTCTTTAGTGCTGGTTTCGTTTCTGCTGGGCGGGGCGGGAGCTGTTGTGCCGGAATTTGCTTCAGGCTCCGGGGTTGCCGCAGGAACAGGCGCGGGGGCCACTACCTCGGGGCTTGCCTCAGATGTTGCCGGTGCTCCTCTGCCACTGATATCCACAGACAGATCCGGTTGGAATAACAAAGGATCGCTGCCGTCTTCAATAATTGAGGTCGTGCCTACGCGGGCATAACCAGATACCCGCCGCAGTGGCTTCGCCCAGACCAAAAGCTCGGGATACTGCTCTCCAGTTTTTAATAATTCGGGATTGGCAGCTGCTGCAATTAGCGCTTCATCAGACGGCAGTGCCTGTGCGGAATAGGTCTCCCTGGCAGTATCACGCCAGATCCTAAAAGCGCTAAGGATTTGGTATTCGGTGGACATTTAGTACTCCCCCATTCCTGGCAACTGCGTGTTTTTGTTATTTCGGGCAGAAAAGCCACCATTTACTCCGCCTTGGTTGAAGCGGTTGGGATTTACACCAGTGGTGGGAAAGTCCTCATCAACCGGCATTCCAGCGATAAGTTCTGCAGAGATCTGCTTTTGTTCAGGGATCTTAAAAGCAATATCTTGCTCATTTACTGGCCCACTGACCTGCAACAAGACCTCGCTCAATCCGATGTAATCAAAGGCATTGATATGTGTTTCGTATTTGCACAGGTTCGGATCCAATTCCAAAATGTCATGCACTCGACCAATTTCGGTAGCAATCTCACCGTTAAAGGATCCCGTGGTGGTGTGCTTTTCCAAGGATGAATAGGAAGGCGCACTGATCTTGTGTCCAGCACGGTAGATCGTCAATGAATCAAGAACGCCGGCGCGGTAATTATGGGGATCATTAATCAGCTCACGCGTGATTTCAGACCAGGTAGACACACTGCGGTCTTCATTGAGGAATTTCTCATCCTCAAAGCTGGCGGCTAATCGACCCAGATCACCGAAGGTATTGTTGCCAGTGGTGGCAAAAAGATTCTTGGTATTAACCGGGCTGTTGGTACGCTCTGCCAGAATCTGCGCAGCGCGATTAATGCCTTCCAAAACATGCTCGCCGAGCCAGCCTTGTTCAAATACTTCTCTGCGGAATCTCCGCGCCAATTGGTCCACTGCCAGGGAATCTGGGGTAGCTTCCGCAAAAACCACGGAATCTGGAACGGTGTTTTCTAAAATGAGTGGCGATTCGGACTCTTTGCTGATGCGACCAAAAGGCTTTTCCAACAAGGTGCCAATAATTTTTGAGGTAGACAAGAACTGCTGGTAGCCCACTTCAAGGCGCACCAGATTGTTCTTTATGATCTCCAAATTTTCCCGCGCAGTACGAAGTTCCTGCGAGGTGGTATCGCGGAAGGCTTGAATACGGAGCTTATCCTTGGCCAGACCCACATTCTGCAAAATCACACACAGCAGCCATAGTGCAAACCATGTGCTAAAAAATGTCCATTTTTTGGCAGTTGAGACACTATTGAGGTGCAGCACCCAGGTATCAAGAGCTGTACCAGGTTCCTGATTGACGTTTTTGTACCACCACACGCCAGCGAAGAATATGGCCGACCAAAAAATGACATATCCCAACCACCGGAAAATACTGGCCATTTTGCCAACTTTGGGACCTTCCACCGATTTCTTTTCCAAATCGGCGATAGTTGATTCCAGTCGGCGTTTTTCCATCATTTGGTGACGGGTACGATCTCGCAAACCCTGCGCCACAAAATAGGCGTAGGAGTTGGAGTTTTCTTCTTTCCACTGCTTAAATTCACCGATGGCAGCGCCGATGCCACGTTGTCCACTGTCGCTATGGCGAGCAAGTTTTTCTTCAAATTTTTCCTGCCCAATCACGTCATAGGGAGCAACTTCTCCACCCTCAACACGCACTTTGATTTCCACGGGCAGGCTAGCGCCATAGTTTTCTTTGGGTCCTGGAATGACATCAGCTGCTTTGCGGGCCACGATGACTCGCTCTGAGGCGTTGGATTTCACCGCGGCCGGGCGTCGAATGCCATCTTTTCCAGGCCCAATAAAACGCGGCTCTGCATCCAACAAGCTCATGGACGTATTGGCGTATGCGGTCCACACACTCACCAATTCTGCAGCAGCATTGAGCTCCTGATCTACCTGAGAAGCCTGTGAACTGCGTTGTTGTCCATAATGCGCAGCGACACCAGCTTGCCCAACGTGTGCTGCAGTTGAGGTGGTGCCATAAATTCCTGCTTGAAGCGCATCATCGGTCAAGCTAAGAGTTTCGGAGCGTAAATCATCCCATGCCCGGCGCGGGGTGCGAATGAGGTTTTTCCACCAAGCACCGAGGAATTCTTTGGTGGCCTGGCCGGAACTCATCACCTGAGTCTTTTTCACCAAGACGTCTCTTTGGGGATTAACCAGGGTTTTATCAAATTCACCAAAAAGTTCAGCTGCTGCTTTATGGGAAAAATCCTCAGGATTTTCGGTGTATTGCGCGGTGTAATCGGTGCCGGGTTGTTCCTTAAGTTTGGGCAAAGGATTTTCTTCGGTCGCCAAAATTAGATCTTTAAGACGTGCCTGCACAGCTTGACCGTCAATATGCCGATAAAAAGCGCGGACCAGGCGGAAGCTGCTGCCCTTAGCTGGTTCCAGATCAGCAACCGGTGCACTGGTGCTTCCCTCCCAGAGTCCAAAAAGGGAAGCAATACCTGCGCTACAGTGCAGCACAAAGCTATGGTCAAGATCGCCATGATGATAAGCCACGGTAGATGCATCGGGACCAGGCGAATCCTCCGGTGCCAACATCAGGTTGAGGTAACCGCTCAGGACCGGAAGTTGTCCTTCTAAAGGAGCATTTACCGAGGTAATCATCAAGTTGGTGCGGTGAATCTCAAAATTGGCGCACACGCTGTCAATGGTGCGCATTAGTGGCGAAAGCTCAGCATACCCGAGGGTTCCAGCTGGTGAATCCACTACATTGATAACGCCCAGGTTCATTTTTTGCGCGCCGGAGCGGGAGACCAGCTCATTAAAAGGACGACGCGCAATATGCGGTTGACCTGCATCATCAACGCGCAATTCAGTAACCAAAGAAGCGGAAGTTTCAAAGGCATCCGCATCCACCCACACCAGGTTGCGGATTAATCCCGTGGCGGTGAAATCTTCGATCGTTTGTCGAATGCCTTGGGATAATAATCCGCGACCCAAAAATATGGTGAGCGTTTTATCAAAGGAATCTGCCACTAGAACTCCCCTTGACCAGGCAAGGTAGGACCGGAGTTAGTCGGGCGCGTTGGCGCGCCAAACCCAGTGGGCTTGTCGACGGGTGCTCCCAACTTATAACACGCTTCAAGAACCTCAATTAGCTCAGCAGTGGCATCGGCAACATCAACGGCGATGTCATGGAATACCGGAATCTGAGATGCCAATTGGCGATCGGTGATATCGCCATAGGGGCGCTCAGCAAAGTTGAACATCTGGCCTTGACCCAGTTTGTCACTTGGTACATAGTGCTGCGCGATCTCATTTTGGCGCTGCAACCAGGCAACGGCGTTCTTGAGGCGCTCCTCTGGAGTGACTCCGACTTCGGTTCCCTCGATCTGCAAGGCCTCGCCCGACTGGCGTTCGCCGTCGAAAAGCCACTTGTGTAGCAAACGGCGCCCCTTAGTGGTGCGTCCTTCGCGGGATGGGCTGGGTGCATCGTCCCAGAGGTGGCGCAGCTCGATATATGGCTTGACGGATTCAAATACTGGCTGTGCGCCAGCACGCGCCCATGCCAAAGAAACCGATTCCAGCAGGTTAGGCAGCCAATCGAGGGTGGCGCGGAAGCGGGAAGCTGGGGTGAGCATCGGGGTGTCGAAGTTGAGCCAGCTATTGCTGTGTTCATTATAGATCTGCACCGGGGTGAGATCTGAGGTGTCCAAGGTACCGGGGAAGAATACGCGTCCAACCAAACGGCCCACATACCAACCGCGAACCATGGCGTTTCTTTCCACATCGGTCATCGGCAACGCTGCGGTCAGCGGACGAGTGCGGCGGCCATGCCAGAATTCTTCGCGGGTTCCGGCGGTTTGACGCCATTGCTTCTCGATTGGAGGCAGCAAGGATTCAAACACGATCGGCGCATAGTTGGGGTAGGAACCAAAAATGTCGATGGAACGCTCTTCACCCTGGTTAACCAGTGCTTTACCCAGTGGTTTGGTGACATCTGCCGGACGATGATTGGGGTAATCACGAACTGCCTGCTCGAGGCTGGCTCCAACTTCATCGCCGCCGAAAGGAATGCGCGAGAAGTTGAACTGATAACGCACCTCATCGTTGTAGATGGCGCGCACCAGTTGAGTGTTGATCTGTGCCAATGGCAAGGCATAAGTCATAGCCTCACTGAACTTGCTGAGAACCTGCTGGCGGCGGGCGCGGCGCTCATGCTCAGAGAGTCCTGCAGCAGTGACAAATTCACGCAAAGAGCTGGAAATAAACTGCTGGAAAGAGAAACCTGGACGGCGAATGTACTGGCGTGAACGTTCCAAAACTGCATCGGTGGAGATATTGATATCAAAACGCGCCGGACGAGGATCGCGGTGTGCTTTGGGATTATTGGGATCGAGAGTTAACTCTCGGGAAACCCAGGTATCTTGCAGCACAATGAGGTCCTTTGGTGATTGCTCAGAACCGGAAAGAGATTCCCATTCACCGCTCACCACGCGAGTTGCAGATTCACTCAAAGCAAAGGTGTAGTCAACATCTTGGCTCTGCTCGCTTTGAGCAGACTGGATAATATCTGCCTCAAATTGGCTAGGGAAGCTTTCTACCTGGGTGAGGAAGACCTCGTTGGCGGCTTGGCTGAATCGACGAGGAACCTGAGTCTGGCTCTCATCTGGCCAAAGCGCGGGCACATTGGTCTTGAGCTGAGAGACACCGAGGTTCACATCGGTGCTGAGCTCGCTGAATTTCTCTAGATCCTCATGTTTATCATTAATACTGCGCTGCAATGGTGCAAGGAAGTGATTAATGAAATCACGCAAAATGCCCTGCATATGGTGGGCAATATGCTGGGCACCGCGCAGGCGGAGCGGGGTGGCGTTTTCATCGATGATTTCTGCAATCATCTGGGTTGAATCCTCAACGCGACCCTTGGCGCCTTCGAGTTGCAGGCGTCGTTCGTCGGAAAGCCCCACTGCTTCTGGGCTGCGTTGCTCCCACAAGTGGTTGAGCGCCGGCAGGGTGGAAACTTCAATGTGGTTGCGGATTTTATCAATCATCGCTTTGGCATAAGCCACACCGTATTTACCGATTTCCGCACGCACCATATTCAAAATGTAGTTTTGCAGCGCCTCAGAGCTGGCCCAGAAGGAAATACCGCGGTAGAGCTCACCCTTGCCATCGAGGTCAATTTGTCGGCTAGCTTCTTGCAGGCCACGCATAACATCGCTGATCCACTCGCTGCCACGTTTATTATTGGCCTCTGGAACTTGCTCCTTAATTTTCTGCGCCATGCGACGAGCCCAGGACTCAATTACCTCGCCGAAATTAGCTCCGATCCAGTTCAGTTCATTTCCTTGTTCTGGAATCACAGTGTTGAGTTGGGCAAAGAAGCTTTGTTCATTATTATTCAAACGCTTGATGATCTGCTGGTCAGCAGGGGAATCATCATGAGGATCTTCGTGCCCATGCAACAAGCGCTCTACTGCTGAGCGGGCAAGGCGCTGAGCTGCGTATTCTGCATAGCGGTCACGGCCCATGGAAAGCTGCGCGTAGCCATAGGTACCCCAGGGAACATTCTTGGCTTCTGCTGCACCCCAAGCATATTTGCTCTGATCGGCGCCTGATCCACCGCGGTTGCCCAGAGTGAATTGTTTGTAATTATCCATGGAGACTTCATCGGACATCAGTGCTGCGAGTCCACGACCAAGTGCGCGGTAAACAGTATCTGGCTTGCCGTCACCAAGTAGTGCGCCGTTTTCACCGGAGCGCACACCCACGGGGAAAATACGTCCAACTGGGATTGAATCATTACCTACTGGCACGCCCAAAGCATTGAAAATGCGCTGGTCAGCATCGGTGGCAGCACCCAACTGGGCGGCGACGAGCTCGGCGAACATGGCCAATGCATTTGGGTTGGTACCAGCAACAGCATCTGGAGAGAGCTGGGAGAAGATATCTGGAGTCACCATAAATAGGGAGCTCTGGCCCACTGCATAACCTTCAAGGCCAGTGAGCAAACGGCAGATATCAAGTGCCATCGATGCACCAGCGCCACCTGCCATAGATGAGACTACAAAGACCATGGGCTGTTCTTTAGAGGTATCGCCTGAGGATACGGAACGGCCATAAAGTTGGGAGCGTAGATCGGCTAGCTCACGCTCGGTTTCACCGGTAAAAAGGACATCCCAAGACTTGCGTAGCTCTTGCTGGATTTCTTGTAATTTACTCAGGATGAGCATGCGACCAATGGAACGATACTGGCCCGCACCTGCACTAATTGGGGTGGTTTCAGATTCAGGATTATCCAATGCCCAGGTAGCGATGCTGCCTTGAGCACGGCGAGTTGCTAATTGGTTGGTCACTGCAGTGTCCACAGTGACATAGCGATCGGAAGATCCACAGGAAATATAACGTCCGCCAGCTTCTGGAACGTTGGGAAGATTAGGTCCTGGGCGTTCTGGAGTGGTGGGAACATCGACGGATACAAATTGCCATGCACCGGGAAGTTTTACGTCTTTAGGGCTGTCATATCGCTCAGGCAAACGATCTGCCAGGGTGGACTTAAGCTGATCCATCATATAGGCGAGGGTTTTGGCACCTGAGCCACCACAACCGACGACAAGAACTTTATGCATGTGAAGTCTTCCTTAAAAAAAATAAATGAATCAGAGTTATACGATTTTATCGTTTGGGCCGCAGGCCCGCAGTATTCTACTGCGGGCCAAAGCCACCCGAGCCGAAACCACCGGAGCCAAAGCCACGAGATCCACTGGAGCCGCCGGTGCCAAAGCCACCAGACCCGAAACCACCAGAGCCTGTTCCGCCGGAATTGCCGCCAGTATTTCCGCCCGAGCCAAAGCCACCAGAGCCAAAGCCACCAGATCCGAAACCTCCGGAGCCAAAGCCACCAGAGCCACCAAAACTATTGGGATCAGACTGTGGGGAATCCGGCTTTTCAGCAGGTGGAGCTGGGTTTTTCGGCGCAGCGCCACCGGATTTCTTAGCACCGCGCTTAGGCGTTGTGGGCTGAGCGGGGGCGGCGTCGACAAGCATGGTTTGCAGCTTTTTAACCAGCTCAGGGGCTTTGTCACGGATGTCAGAGGCCATGCGATCCAGCTGGCTTGGATCGGCCGGCAGCACCGGCAGCGCGATGAGGTCAATGTTTTCAGCATCGGTGGCGACCAAGAACCAGGTCCCCTGCACTACCACGGGGAGCTTGGCTTTAGCCTTTTCGGACTTGCCGTCATTGCTTATCGACGGCACCGTCTGGACCAGTGCTACGGGTGAAGCAATCGGGTTAAGTTGGAATCGCTTCACCTTCACCTGGTGACCAGCAGCATTAAAGGAAATTCCCTGGTGATTGACCTGGTTTGAAGAGGTCGTCTTTGAGCCCAGCTCTGGACGCTGCTGACCTTCATATTTAATGAGGTCGCCTTCAAAAGTGAGCGGAATGCGCACGGCTGCGAAAGACTCGGATGGAATCTTCGCGGTGAAGTAACGAATCAAATAGAGAATAAGCAGCGGAATAAGTAGCGCAATGAGCAATGCCAGGATGAAAGCAAGCGCAAATTGGGTGGCATTTAGGGGAACGCTGAGGGTTCCTTCCGCCGGAATATTTACGGTGGTTTCATTGCCACCCTCAGGATTGGAAATCTGAATAGGCAATGCGCCGTTGACCAAACCATCGCGCAGCTGACTCATGGTCAATTGCACAGGTAGGGTGCCCTTTTCATCGAGTCCCAAGACGAGTGCATTGTCTGGACTGTCAAATTGGCTGCTTGCTGCAATGCTGTCCACACCATCAGGCAAGCTTCCAGAAAGTGCTGTTCCTGCTGGTAGCCACACCTTTCCAGGGCCGCTAATCGGGACCTCGACGGTAACAACTTCCTCATCGGCGCGGAAGTTGATGGAACTTGGCACGATCGGCATATCTCTTTGGGTAACGCTAATGCCCGTGCTGTTGAGAATTGGGCTGAGCGCTGTACCTGGCTGGCCGTCAACTCCAGCGGTGGTGATGAAAGTACGTGCGTTCAAGGTACCCAGCGCTGGGAATTCGGAGATCATAGAAAGCGGAAGTTCCGCCTGACCAGAGGTGATATCAAGACCTTGGGTCAGGGAGGTTTCCGCACCGGTATCCGCGCGGGTGAAGGTCAAATCAACAGTGGCTGATCCTTCAAGCGCTCGTGGGTTACCTTCACGGTCCACCAAATGCAGCTGAAGTGGCTGGTCATCGCGGAGGTTCAGACCGTTATCGTCGGCTTCCCCACCGCTAAACTCCAACTGCAGATCAGGCTGAATAGACACTGAGTTAAACACACGGCCATCTGCCTTGGAGGCATCAAAACCCTCAAATTGCAGCTGCCACACGCCTTTCCAATCCCCACCATCTGGCAGGGTCAAGGTGCCATCGGCCAATTGCACCGGCGAATTTTGAGATTCCCAGGTGACATTGGCAGAGTTTAAACTGCCAGAACCACTATCTACCAGGGAAATCTTCTCCCCATTTGGGGCGGTAACAACAAGGTGTGCCTGCTCGCCCAGATCGTCTTTGGCGATTACGGAAAAACGCACCGAATCCACGGAATTATCCAACGCAAAGCTAAACGGTTCCCCGGCGCGGGTTTCACGCATCAATTCACCACCAGTTGCCAGCGCCTCGCGGAAAGCCGCAAAAAGCCCGCCCACATTGTCGGCGGTAAAGAAAGCGCCATTGGGCGCTTCCACGCCGCAACTATCGCCACCGGCTCCCGGGCCTTCGGTGATACCTTGCAGCAAGCGGAAGTCAGAGGGGTTGCTTGGCGACGACAAACCGATGCCAATGTGGGTAATCCCACCAGCGCGTAAGCGGTCAGAGACTCCGCCAGGTGCGCATAATGCCTGTTGAGCTGCATCTGCGCCTTCCTCAGCTGTAAGTGCACCATCGGTGAAGGTCACCAACATGCGGCAGGCATCGGCAGATTCTGAGCGGGAAAAGTCTTGGTATGCCCCATCAAGTGCAGCGGCATAGTTGGTGTATTGCTCGGAGGTGCGGTCAGAAAATGCCTGAATTTCTGCGAGCGTGCCATCAAGGGAAGACTGTGAAAGCTCAGTCCAGGGGCCATAGTTTTCAGCATCAGTGGTGCCGGATTTATAGCTTTGGCCAAATCCAGAAACCCTGACCTTGGTTTGGAAGCCTTCGTCTTCCTGTTTGTTGAGAAGTTCTTTAATAAAGCTTTGAGCTGCTGGTACGCGGTTTCCATCAGCATCAGCGCCAGGGACATTTGCATTTACGTTGCCATCGCGGGCCTCGTGGATGAGTGATTCTGTCTCATCGATCATCACGATGACATCAAGGGCGCCTTTTTGAGCGATGCAGGCGCCCACGTGGTTAAGGTTTCCGCCCTGCAAAATGGGAGATTCTTGAGCTACTGCTCCCGGTGCTGAAACCACTGCAGTAAGTATTCCTGCAGCTAGTACTGCTAATCCCCGAGAAATCTTAGGTGCGAAGTTAAGCATGTATCTCCTTATAATTTCCCGAAGAACTGAGCGATATTAAAAGCTGACCACAACACTGCAATAAGCAGGGCAATGGCGGTGACATAAAAGAAAGCCTTGCGGGCCGACTCATCAACAAAGATGCCATTGGCTCTAGCCTCATTTAATCCGTTGAAATACCAGCTCAGCATAGATATTCCAAAAATTCCTGCCAGCCCCCACGCAGCCCCAGACACAATGAGGAAGGCGGTATCCGTGGCGACGATATCGCTGAATATGAGCCAAATATTTAGTCCGATTCCCAGCAGCGCAAAAACCAAACTTGGGATTAATTTTTTAATAGGAGCCTTAGTGAAGCCCCGGTTTCGAGATCCCGCAGGTGCAGAACCGAACCCAGAATCAAAACCACCTGTTGAAAAACCACTATTCCCCGCGCCCCCAAAAGGGCTTGGTGCTGCTGAATCTTGGCCAAAGCCACCAAATCCGCCTGAATTTCCCGCGCCTGCTCCAAAACCGCCTTGACCGGCACCAAAGCCCGATTGCCCGCTGGGAGACGATCCAAAAGGACCTCCAGACGGTGGATTAAAACCTTGAGACATAAACAACTCGCGATCTTTCGAGGATTTCTGGTGGTACTGCATTAAAGGAAACCAGTCGGAAGAAAATTGACCAACTTTTAAGATTTTTGCTTCCCCTCGAAGTTTACTCAGCCACCGGACATCATTCGCCTACAAGCTTAAAAAATCGAACATTTCCTACAATTTCCCTAAAAGTTGCTAGCCTGAAAACCCGCCACGATCCTACAAGCGCTTTAACATCTGCAGCTCAAGGTATATAAGGTGGAAAGGCATGAGCCAATTCAGCAATGTCCAAGAAATCAAAGCCCATCTTGAGAGTCAACGAGAGCAAATCTTTAACCAGTTAAAAGAGATTGTTTCTTTTGATTCAGTGCACAGCAGCGAAGCCCTTCACGAGGACTATGTCGCAGCTGCAGCCTGGGTCCGCAAGGCCCTCACCGAGGCGGGACTATCTGTAACTGAATATCCCGCAGCAGACGGCACCACTAATTTTGTTGCCACCAAAGCTGGCGCTCCCGATGCCCAAAAGATCCTGCTCTACAGCCACTTCGACGTCGTTCCTGCAGGTCCTTTGGAGCTGTGGGAAACCAGTCCTTTTGAACTGACCGAGCGCGATGCAGGCGAAGGCACCCGCTGGTACGGCCGTGGCGCCGCAGACTGCAAGGGCAACCTGGTCATGCACCTCGCTGCTCTGCGCGCAGTGCAGGCCTTGGGCAATACCGACCTCAACCTCACCTATGTCATTGAAGGTTCAGAGGAAATGGGCGGCAGCGCGCTAAGCGCGCTCATTCAAGAACAACCAGCGCTTTTCGACGCCGACGTCATCCTCATCGCCGATAGTGGTAATGCTGCTGTTGGCGTTCCAACTCTTACCACTACTTTGCGTGGCGGTGGCCAGGTCACAGTCACCGTCGACACCCTCAAAAATGCTGTGCACTCCGGCCAGTACGGCGGAGCAGCTCCAGATGCAGTAGCTGCATTGGTCCGCATTCTAGATACCCTGCGCGATGAGGACGGTCGTACTGTGATTGATGGTGTGGACTCCTCTGCTGTTTGGGAGGGTGCACCTTATGATCCTGAAACTTTCCGCACCGATGCCGGAATCCTGGACGGTGTTGAGATCATGGGCAATGGTGACAACCCCTCCAGCATGCTGTGGTCTCGTCCCGCCATCTCTATCACGGGCTTTACTTCAACTCCTGTCGCCCAGGCTCTCAACGCGGTTCCTGCAACTGCTTCTGCAAAGCTCAACTTACGTGTACCTGCAGGCCAAGATGCAGATGAGGTAGCCGCAAAGCTAAAAGAGCACTTGATCAACCATGCTCCTTGGGGCGCAAAGGTCACCGTGCAGATGGACGATATCAACCAGCCATTTTCCACCGACATCACCGGCCCTGCCATGTCTACCTTCTCCCAGTGCCTTTCCGCGTCTTATGACGACAAGGAAACTGTGACCGAGGGCAGCGGTGGATCCATTCCTTTGTGCACCGAGTTGATTGAGGTTAATCCCAACGCAGAATTGGCGCTTTATGGTGTCGAGGAGCCACTTTCAGTGATCCACTCTGCTAACGAATCCGTGGATCCTCACGAGATCCGCGATATTGCCACCGCGGAGGCACTCTTCCTGCTCAACTACACAAAGTAGACTTTTTAAAAGTAGTACTTTAACCCTAACCCACCCCCGCCTGGGGGTGGGTTTTTGCCTGTCCCGAAATGGCCTCTTGATCAATTATGTGACCGTCGTTACTATGGCCAACGTGACTAAAAACATTGACCTTAAGCGAGTAGCCAAGGCTACGTACCCTACGGCGGGATGAAGGACTGACTCCCCGCACTAGGGAAGTAGTCGTTAATCATCACCCAAAAAACGCTTAAGAGTCGGTCCTCCACCTAACAGGATCCTGTACACACATATTCTTTTCTGGAACAAGAAGAGAACGATCCTGCTTTCCCCTTTTAAAGACGCAAAGGACCGTGTCAATGTCTCTCTACCTCCGCACCCAGAATTCCCGCCACTCCACCATCATCAACTTTCCGCAGCGGGAAACGCAGCCTCAAACCGCTCCACAGAGCACCCCTATCCAGCACATCCCAAGCGCTGATCCTTTCCAGGAACGCTTTGGACACCAGCTCCCCCGTGGCCTGCGCGAAGAAGCTCACGGCATGGAATGGCGCACCTTTATCAACAACTACGCTCCAATGGGCAACTTGCGCATTAACAACCTAGAGTCCCAGGCTCTGCGTGGAGGCCTCTTCCGCTTTAACGCTACGATGATCACCAACTCTGAACAGCACCGTAGCACCATCGATGCTGAGATCATCGCTACCGGCCCAGTTTCCGCTTGCACCAATCTTCTCGCAGATGCTGGCCGTCGCATTGAAATCCTCGAATTCCACCAATTCGACATCTTTGAAGCAACCGTCACCTTTATCTACACCTGCAATAACGTTCACCGCACCTGGGCCATGGGCTTTGGTGGCACCCCTGAGCATTCCGCAGCAGCTGCTATGAGCTCCGCAGCTCACCTCATTTATGGGTAGTGCCGCAGGCGAAAAACCAATAATCCAAAAATAATTCCATCGCTGGAACGCCCCACAGGTGCACCCGCGATGGAATTATTTTTGGGCTTACACCAGCCTCTCATCATCATGCAATGAACTGCATAAACGTTAACTACCAGCGTGCAATAGCCCCCTATTAATACAGTGAAAATCGTTTTTCCATTGGGAACACAGGGAAACGATAGGTAGACTTCATAATTATTGGTCGCGCCCTCAAGCGACGCCGACCGAGCTTGGGTGTTTCTCAGTTATCAACTTCGTGCTCCATATTGACGTGTGTTTCTAGCTGGGGGTAGCACGCGCGCCGGCGTTGTTAAATGGTGTGGCTCCAGACAAATCCACAATGCGCAAAGGGGAACTGGAGATCGCGTGCTAATTCTTTTTCTCGCCCTCACTGCCGCCGCAGTGATCGCCCCCGTACTCATCCGTACCATCGGACGACCCGCCTTCGGATTGCTCGCACTCGTGCCAGCAGCCGGATTCTTTTGGGTTATCTCGGAATTTCTCACAGGCACCTTCAAGAATGGAGGTGATATACGCCTCCACTATGAGTGGATGCCTTCGGCAAACCTCGATATCAACTTCCGCTTGGATTCTCTAGCTGCACTATTCTCCCTTATTATTTTGGGCGTCGGTGCACTCGTCCTGCTTTATTGTTGGGGCTATTTTGACTCCAACCCTGGACGCCTAAGCGCCTTCGCGGGAGAACTCACTGCCTTTGCAATGGCCATGTATGGCCTCGTGATTTCCGACAATATTTTGCTGATGTACGTGTTCTGGGAGATAACCTCGGTATTGTCCTTCCTGTTGGTCGGCTACTACGGTGAACGCGCATCCTCTAGGCGCTCGGCGGGACAAGCACTGATGGTCACCACCTTGGGTGGTTTGGCCATGCTGGTAGGCATCATCTTGTTGGGAACCCAAACCGGAGTATGGAATTTCTCCGATATTCCCGCTTATGAAGGTTCTTGGGCAGATGCCCCCTTCACCTCTGTGGCTGCTGCCCTGCTCTTGGCAGGTGCGCTATCCAAATCAGCAATCGCCCCCACACACTTTTGGCTACCAGGCGCTATGGCTGCTCCAACGCCGGTATCTGCTTATCTGCACTCCGCCGCGATGGTGAAAGCTGGCATTTATCTAGTAGCACGATTGGCGCCAGAGTTTAATGTGGTTTCCTCGTGGTATCTCATCATTATTCCGCTCGGCATGCTCACCATGACCATGGGTGGCTGGATGGCTCTGCGCCAAAAGGATCTTAAGCTCATCCTCGCCTATGGCACCGTCTCCCAGCTCGGTTTTATTATCTCGGTCATGGGTATCGGCACCCGCGAGGCACTGCTGGCGGCGTTGGCACTAACCTTTGGCCACTCCCTCTTTAAGGCCACGTTGTTTATGACAGTGGGCGCCATCGACCACACCACGGGTACCCGAGATATTAGAAAACTCTCCGGACTCTGGCGTAAACAACCAATTTTGCTGGTGGTGGCTGCAATTTCCGCAGCCTCCATGGCTGGTATTCCACCGCTTTTTGGTTTTATCGCCAAGGAATCAGCACTGACAGCAGTGCTGAATGAAGAAATGCTGCACGGTATGCCAGGTCGATTGATGCTGGCGGGAATTGTGCTGGGCTCAATTTTCACGATGGCATATTCTTGTTATTTCCTTTATGGTGCTTTTGCCACCAAGCATGTGCAATTCCCGGAAAACAATGGACAATCACCTGCTGTGGCCAATATGCATCCGGTGAAGTTCAAGCTGTGGATTGCGCCGGTAGTATTGGCATTCCTCAGCGTCGGCTTGGGTCTTTTCCCCAAACCAATTTCCGCTGCGATTGTCATGCACCTTGATAATGTCACTCCTGCCGCGCCCGATGCTCATGCCACTTATCTATCACTCTGGCACGGCTTTAATATTCCGCTGTTGCTCTCCACGGTGATTGTTATTTCGGGCTTCTTGCTTTATTGGAAACTTGATACCGTCGAGGCCATTCGCCCTAAAACGGCAGCTTTTGGCAGTGCGGATACCGCCTATGATGCGGTGTTGGACTTCTTGCGTGTGCTTTCCCTGCGCTTAACGGCATCCACCCAGCGTGGTTCTTTGACCTTGAACGTCGGTGTGATTTTCTTGGTGCTCACCTTGGTTCCGTTGATCGCATTGATCAGCGGAGATCGCAGTGCGGTACGCATGGAACTCTGGGATACTCCGCTCCAAGGTTTTATTGCCAGCATCATTATTGTCATGGCTATTGTCGCCACGCGCATGGACAATCGCCTCTCGGCATTGATCATGGTGGGTGTTACCGGTTATGGCATCGCCATTATTTTTGCCATGCATGGCGCCCCCGATTTGGCACTTACCCAGGCCCTGGTAGAAACCATCGTCATGGTGGTATTCATGCTGGTTCTACGTAAAATGCCCACGGAAGTATCATGGAAAGCAGGTCCTAAAAATTCCCGTCTGCGAGCTTGGTTGGCTGCTGCCACTGGCTTCGCTGTTGTGATCCTCACGATCTTCGCTATGAATGCCCGCGTGGGTGAACCGATCTCTGTCTATATGCAAGAACTTGGTTATGAGATCGGCCATGGCGCCAACACGGTCAACGTTCTGCTGGTGGATCTGCGTGGCTTTGATACCTTCGGCGAGATTTCGGTGCTGGTGATTACAGCAACCGGTATCGCTTCCTTGGTCTATCGCAATCGCAGCTTCCGCAAGGATTCCAGGCGTCCAACCCTGGCTACCGCTGGTCGACGCTGGTTGGCTACTGCGGTGGATTCGGAAAGGGCTCAGAACCGTTCCTTGATGGTTGATGTGATTACCCGCCTCCTCTTCCCCTCGATGATTTTGCTATCGGTGTACTTCTTCTTTGTCGGTCACAATGCCCCAGGTGGTGGCTTCGCCGGTGGTTTGGTTGCTTCCCTGGCTTTTGCTTTGCGCTATATCGCCGGTGGTCGTGAAGAATTGGAGGAGGCTCTGCCCATTGATCCTGGCCGTATCCTCGGCTCAGGTCTGCTCATTTCTGCTACGGCAGTCTTGTGGCCGCTGGTGCTTTTGGGCGAACCACCGCTGACCTCCCATATCTTGGATCTTGAGCTGCCGCTGATTGGGGAAATGCATATCCCTTCAGCATTGCTCTTTGACCTGGGCGTTTATCTCATTGTCATTGGTTTGATTATGCATATTCTCACCAGTTTGGGCGGCCAGCTCGACCGCGATGAGGAAATGCGTAAGCAACGTGCCCGTGACCGTGCGCGCCGCCTGGCGCGCACGATGCGTCGCAAGCAGCCTGCCAAGGTGGGCGCGCGCAGCAGCACGACTGCTGGAGAGAAAAATCCCCGGGCACTGCCTTCGATTCGGCCGCAAGCCACAGATAGCGCAGCGCTGAGTGAAAACCGCAGCGATGGAACGTCGACAAGCACAATCAACGCTGAAGGGAAGGAACAGTAAATGGTAGCCAATCTTTTCCTCCTACTAGCTGCGGGAACGCTCATTGCAGCGGGCGTGTATCTGCTGCTGGATCGCGCAATGACCAAGATGATTATGGGGCTGATGCTGATGGGCAACGGCGCGAACCTGCTGATTTTGGTCTCCGGCGGCGCGACTGGATCGCCACCAATTCTGGGGCGTGAAAATGAGCTTTATGGCGATAAAATTGCGGATCCGCTGGCGCAGGCCATGATTTTGACTGCCATCGTGATTTCCATGGCTATGACAGCTTTTATGCTCGCTTTGGCGTATCGCCAATACCGTTACCGTACTGAGGACTTTATTGAAGATGACTCTGAAGACGTCGCAATTTCTGTGCGCCCCAATCTGGCATCTGCAGCACCTGACCATGATGCCTCGGATGACCCAGAGACTGGCCGCATGACCTCTGAGGGCGATGGTTTTGGTCCGGAATCCTTCGAATCACCAGTGAGGGGAGCTAAGGATGAGTAGCGAACTGTACAACTTCCTGGTGCCACTTTTGCCTTATATGGTGTCCATGCCGGTTATTTTGCCGGCGGTGGCCGCTGCGCTGACGCTGATTTTATCCAAGTACCTGCACGTTCAGCGCGTGGTCACCTTGGCTGTCTTGCTCTTCCTTATTGGTATCAATGTCACCATGTTGTACCTGGTGGACCGTGAAGGCATTCAAACCCTGCAAATGGGCGGCTGGGATGCCCCCGTTGGCATCACCTTGGTGGCAGACCGGTTATCGGTATCCATGCTGACGGTGAGCTCTATCGTGCTTTTTACCGTGATGTGGTACGCGATTAGCCAGGGTATTAGAGATGGTGGCAAAGATGAGCCGGTTGCGGTGTTTTTGCCTACCTACCTGCTGCTATCCATGGGTGTGAACCTGGCCTTTTTAGCTGGCGACCTCTTTAACCTCTATGTCGGTTTTGAGGTGCTGTTGGTGGCCTCCTATGTGCTGCTCACACTTGGTGCCTCGCCGGCGCGTGTGCGTTCCGGCGTGGGTTATGTGATGGTGTCTATGTCCTCATCGATGGTCTTCCTCTTTGGATTGGCCATGGTTTATGCCTCGGTGGGAACACTAAATATGGCCCATATTGGCCTGCGCATGGAGGAAATCCCCTCCGGCACACGCTCCGCAATTTTTGCGGTGCTATTGGTGGCCTTCGGCATTAAGGCAGCGGTTTTCCCGCTGGATTCTTGGCTGCCAGACTCCTACCCCACCGCACCTTCGCTGGTCACCGCGGTGTTTGCGGGTTTGCTGACCAAGGTGGGTGTGTATTCCATCATTCGTGCGCGATCGATTATCTTTACCGATGGTTCCCTGGACACCATGTTGATGTGGGTGGCTTTGGCCACCATGTTGGTGGGTATTCTCGGCGCCATGGCGCAGTATGACATTAAACGTCTTTTGTCATTTACCCTGGTCAGCCATATTGGCTATATGATTTTCGGCGTTTCCCTCGGTTCTGCTCAGGGTCTTTCCGGCGCTATTTTCTACGCCATTCACCATATTTTGGTGCAGACCTCACTCTTCTTAGTGGTTGGCCTGATTGAACGCCAAGCTGGATCCTCTTCCCTACGTCGCCTGGGATCACTGGCGTATCTCTCCCCGCTGCTGGCTATTTTGTACTTCATTCCTGCCATCAACCTCGGTGGTATCCCACCTTTCTCCGGTTTCTTAGGAAAGGTTATTTTGCTACAGGCTGGTGCCGAGGAAGGCAGCTGGATGGCGTGGGTGCTTATCGCCGGCGCAGTTATCACCTCCTTGCTCACCCTCTACACCATGGTGTTGGTATGGTCGAAGGCCTTTTGGCGCGACCGCAAAGATGCCCCCGATGGCGCAACTGTGCTAGCCCGTCCAGCGCCACTGGTGGATGTGCAAGATGAGATCTCTGTCAAGGACCGTAATGATGTGGGACGCATTCCTTTTGGCATGGTCGCATCCACTTCAATTCTTGTAATTTCCTCGCTTGCCGTATCGGTGCTGGCAGGCCCGCTTTCCTCTATCACCGGCCGCGCTGCTGAGTCCGCCCAGGACATCAGCATTTATCGCACCGCGGTGCTCGGCCCCAACTACGAGGATCCCTCCCGGACCTTGGAGATGGAGCGCTACGACGCCAACCGCGACGATATCAACCACCGCATCGACGCCAACAACGCCGGCGAATCCCAACAAGAGAGCTTTTCGACGGACCCCTCAACCGCCAGCTCTGAAGCAACTTCTGTGGAGGAGGGACAATGATTGAAGGTCTAAAAAGGCGTTTTCGCCCCTATTTTGTCATTTGGCTGACCCTCATGTGGGTTATGCTCATGGCGGAATTCACCTGGGCTAATTTCATCGCTGGGCTCTTGGTAGCCCTGGCCATTGTGCTGTTTTTGCCTATGCCTGCGATGCCCGTGGCCAACCTTTCCATCCGCTGGGGTGCGCTAATTAAGCTAATCCTGCTGTGGTTCTGGGATTTGGCCAAGGCTTCTGTGAAAGTGGCCTGGTTGGCTTTGCGTCCAGCTGATCCCCCCAAAACGGCAATCCTTAAAGTTCCCATGCGTGTAAATAATGATTTGGTATTGGCACTGGCCACGGTGCTTTATAACCTGCAGCCGGGTGGCACCGTCACCGATATTGATATCGCCAACCGCATGTGGACTATTCACGTCCTTGATGCTGATGATGAAGAGGGCATTCAGCGGGAAATCAACAATGTTGCAGAACTTGAACGTCGCTTGATCTACACCTTTGAAAGGAGCTAAGCGATGGATCCTCATCTCTACACAATCGGGCTGACAGTTGCTGCGGCCTTCTTCATGTTGTCCTTTATTTTTGCCACCTACCGCATTGTGGTTGGCCCCAATTCCATGGACCGCCTGCTGGGACTTGATGGCACGGTATCCATGCTGCAATGCGCTATGGCCACCTATATCTGCTGGTCTTTGGATACCACCGTGAGCAATGCCATGATTGTGGTCGCATTATTGGGATTTATTAGCTCAGTTTCCGTAGCCCGCTTCCGCAAGAGGGATGGTGCCTAAATGAGCCTGCAATTAATCACCGATATCATCTCACTCGTCTTTATTATCCTCGGCGCATTTTTGTCATTTTCTGCCTCGGTGGGACTACTGCGTTTTAAAGATTCCATGTCGCGTGTCCATGCCATGGCCAAGCCTCAGACCTCTGGTCTGATTTTGACCGTGACTGGAGCCATTATCCGCATTGTGGGCCATGAAAGTTTTAATCAGTCCCATCGCAGCGATCTTGGCCTGCTGGTTTTGCTGGTGCTTTTTGCGCTACTCACTAGCCCCGTAACAGCCCAGCGTGTTGGCCGTGTGTCCCGCCGTGAAGGTCTTTATGGCACCAAGGATTCCATGAGCGCCAATGAAGCCCCAGCCGAGCTCAATATGAAGGGCAAATAACGCTTCCGCTGTTTAGCCCAGCCCCGTGAGCACTCCCACATTAACTCCCACAGCAAAGTAGTAGTTTCACACCCAGCTGTGGGAGTATCGTTTAACTAGAGATAGTTCAATAACTTGAAGTCTGATCTTCAAGGGAGGCCACGAAATGACGCTTCATAATTCACAGCTCGCCCGAGTCATCGGGCCTGCGTTTATCGCGGCCGTGGCCTATGTAGACCCCGGCAACGTAGCTGCAAATATCTCTGCAGGCGCCCAATTTGGATACCTGCTGGTCTGGGTACTGGTGTTATCCAATCTCATGGCCATGCTCATCCAATATCAATCCGCCAAACTCGGCATTATCACTGGCAAATCCCTGCCCCAATTGCTGGGCGATAGGCTCAGCAAACCAGCCCGTTTAGGTTTTTGGCTGCAGGCTGAACTCATCGTCATTGCCACTGACCTCGCCGAAGTCATCGGCGGAGCAATCGCCCTCAACCTGCTTTTTGATCTCCCGCTCATTTGGGGTGCAATAATCACCGGCGCAGTCTCCATGGTGATTCTCCTCTTCCAAGGCACCACCAAACACCGCGCCTTTGAAAGCACCATCATCGGTCTCCTGGCCATCATTTCCATCGGGTTCCTGGCGGGTCTTCTCATTAACCCACCCGATCCGGCCGGGGTAGCAGCTGGTCTAATTCCGCGTTTCGACGGCCCGGAGACCGTAGTCCTCGCCGCTTCCATGCTGGGGGCAACGGTCATGCCACACGCCATCTACCTGCATTCTTCGCTGGTCAAACACCATTTCCACAAAGACCACAACATAGATGAAATCACCCGGGTCCTAAAAGGAACCCGCAAAGACATCTTTATTGCTTTGGCCATCGCCGGCATTGTAAATATCGGGTTGCTCTTAGTTGCTGCTAGTTCCCTCTTCGGGGTGGAAAGCACCGGCTCCATCGCCGGCGCACACCAAGCCATTGTGGACCATCTGGGGCCAATAATCGGCGTATTTTTTGCCATTGGCTTATTAGCCAGCGGTTTAGCTTCTACCTCGGTGGGCGCCTATGCAGGATCAGAAATTATGGCGGGGTTGCTGCATGCGCGTATCCCAGTGGCAATTCGACGCATTATTACTGTGATTCCGGCACTGGTGATCATCGGCGCAGGCGTAGAACCCTCTCGAGTCTTGGTGATCTCCCAAGCACTGTTATCCATCGGCATTCCCTTTGCGATCATCCCGCTTTTTCGTTATGCGGGATCGCGCGAGGTGATGGGGGTTTATGCGTCGAAAAGCTGGGTGCAGGTGGTCTGTTGGCTCATTGCCGCGGTGATTGTTGCCCTCAATGTGGCACTGGTGTTGTCTACCTTTTAGACGCTTAGGAAGTTGTTTAGCACTGCGCCGGTTTCGGCGCCATGGGTGCGATAGGTGAGGTTTTTCGCCCCATTAATAACGTGGCTTTGTACCCGCGTCAACTGTTCTTTGAGAACTGCACTTTGATCAAAAGCAGCGGCACTGCCACTAATAACCAGAGTGTCAATATCTAAACCACTAAAAGCAGGTTGTTGCTGCTCTTGCGCCTTATCCAGCTGGTTTAAAACTTCCTTTTTGCTTTGTTTGCGGAAGAGGAAGCCCGGAATAAATTTCACTGCTTTTTGTGCTGTTTGCAGCTGCTTTTTATCAGCTACAACCAGGGGTGAATCCACGATGAGCTTTTCTACTCGTTTGGGATTATTTACCGAGATTTTTAAAGCCACCGCTGCCCCACTGCCACCGGCGAAAAGCACCACCCGGCGAATTTCCTCACGGTCCAAATAGGATTCCACCGCGCGCACGCCCTCATCCAAAGAACCTGACCAGGGAATAATTCGTGGTTTAAGGCCCAATGCCGGGGAGATCTCATTAACTACCTCGGTAAAAGTATCCGGCATTTCATTATTTTCGGGGATGAGAACGATGTGGCGGCTATCCATATTATTTTTCCTCGCGGGGCTCTAGGGGTTTAAGCTGCTCCATTTCGGCACAGGCTAGATCAACAGCAGCAAGCCAGGAACCAGTGCGTTCAAATTCGCGGCGCTGACGTTCATATCCGCCTCCACGCTCCAGGATCTCCAGCACCAGCTCCAGCTCGCGGTCACAGCCCAGCTCTACAGCCAAAGGATGTAGCAGGGCGACCGTACGGCGCAGCTCATCTTGAACCATGGCCTCATCGGTATCGCGAGAAATAATAATCTCCGCATCTAGGCCATAGCGAGCTGCACGCCACTTATTTTCCGAGACATGCCATGGTTGCAAAGTAGGCAGGGTTTCACCGCGGTCAATCATGCGGTCATAGTGCACAACCAGGCAGTGGATCAGGGCCACCACTGCGGAAAGTTCACGCAGGTTGGAGGTGGAATCGGCAATGCGGACTTCAATGGTGCCCCATTTGGAAGCCGGGCGGATATCAAAGTGCATGGAGCCGGTGTGGTTGATTACTCCAGATTTATCCTGGTCAGCCATATAGCTCAGCCACTCATCCCAGCTTTGGAATTGGTAGGGCAAACCAGCCGTAGGCAGCTGCTGGTACAACATGGTGCGGTTGGAGGCATATCCGGTATCAATGCCATCCCAGGCTGGGGAGCTCGCAGAAAGTGCCAGGATATGCGGGTAATTGGTGACCAATGCGTTGATAATTGGCCATACGCGGTCCTCATGGCTAATACCTACGTGCACATGGATGCCCCAGATAAGCATCTGATTTCCCCAGTACTGGGTACGCGCAATGATCTCATCATAGGAGCCTTTTTCTGACACCGGGTTTTCACGGAAATCAGAAAAAGGATGCGAACCCGAGGTCCACAACCTCAAGCCCAATTCATCGGAGGCTTCTTTAACCGCGTCCAAGCTATGCTGGAGATCGGCTACTGCTTCGGGAACAGTGGTGCAAATACCGGTAACCAACTCCACGGTGTTTTGGAGGAATTCCCTTTCCAAATGCACCTCAGGGTGGTGGGCTTTGACAATATCTAGAATTTCCGAGGCCCGTGGGGAGAGGTCGCGGGTTTCTGGGTCAACCAGCGCCACCTCCCATTCCACGCCGAGGGTCGGTTGCGGTGAACGCTTGAACTCAATGCCCATGGCGTGAGCCTCCTCAAAACTAATGTGGATCTACGGTGTTAAAACTAGTGGTTATTAAAGTGCTACGTCTTGGGTTAAAACCAAAACGATTGCATCATTTCCGGCAGTTTCGGCCGGCAGAATATCGCTGCGCTCAACAGCAACGCCACCAACACGATCAGCCAACTCACGAGCAGCGGTTTCTGCCTCAGGATTGCCTGGGGTGAAGAATACGGTGTTTTCTGGCAGGACCGCATCGGCCAAGTTACCGGAATCAACCTTCTCGTAATCGCCCTTGAGTTCATCGGCAACACGAGCTGCCAGCTGCGGAACAGTGGAGTTATTCAGCACATACAGGGTGGTCACTGGGGTTCCCGCTGCTGCTGCACCGCCAGCAGCACCGGCCGCTGCAATGCCGCCCACCGGAGCTGCCGCAGAAGTACCGGAAGCAGCAGGAGCAGCGCTCGCGCCAGCAGCTGCTGGAACGGAGCTAGCAGCAGCGGAATCAGAGGCAGCAGGAGCTTGGGAAGCGGCAGTTCCAGCATTGGTGGCTGGTGCTTGGGTCTCGGTGGTGCTGGTAGCAACCGTGGAGGAATCATCTTTACTGGTCATTGACCACAGTGCCCAAGCGCCCAAAAGCACTGCAACAGCGATCAAAATCATGGCAAAACCACGCATGGGTAATCCACCGGCGGCAGCGCCATTGGTGGGTGTGGGATCCTGTGGAGAATTCTGCATGTCCGAAGTCATGGTGTTTAGTCTATCTTTCCCGCGCGTCGCCGTAACCTGGACACCAATGTTGGATTCACTTTCATTGCCTCGGGGGTATCAATAATGAGGTTGAGTCGCTGGTAATAGCGCACAGGTGAGATGTCAAAGGTGGCACGGATGGCCTCCTCCTTAGGCCCCACGGCACGGGGCGCGGAGGCCTCAAATGTGAGGATCTTTAAATCATCTGCGGAGAGCATGCCTAAACTGTAAAGCATGACTGTCCGACCAATTGTTATTTGTGGTGATCCGGTACTCCACAATCCCACTGCCCTCGTTACTGAAGATGTCTCTGAGCTGCAAGAACTTATCGCAGATATGTTTGAGACCATGGATGTTGCCAATGGTGTAGGCCTTGCTGCCAACCAAATTGGCGTATCCAAACGCATCTTTGTCTACGACTGCCCTGATGATGAAGGCAATATGCACAAGGGTTGTTTTATTAACCCAGTGCTTCAAACCTCGGAAATCCCCGAGACCATGCCTGCCGATGATGGCACCGATGAGGAAGGCTGCCTTTCTGTTCCAGGCGAAGGCTTCCCCACTGGCCGCGCACACTGGGCAAAGGTCACTGGCCTTAATGAAAAGGGCGAGGAAGTTTCTGTTGAAGCCGAGGGCTTTTTGGCACGCTGTTTCCAGCACGAGGTCGGCCACCTCGATGGCTTCCTGTACACCGATGTGTTGATTGGCCGCTGGAAGCGCATGGCCAAGAAGACCATTAGGGCCAATGGCTGGACTGTTCCTGGTCTGACTTGGATGCCGGGCGAAGATGAGGATCCTTTCGGGCATGACGCCTAGTCTTCCGCGTTTTCGCAGCCAGAACCCTAAAGTCGGCGATCGTATTGTATTGCGGCGTAGGCTCCCTGGAGCGACCGCCACGGAGGTGCATTGGACCGATGTGATTGGCCATGTGGTGGGGCTTAATCCTTTGGTGGTGCGCCCCCAGAGCATTGGCGGAATACCCTCCCAAGCTGCAGAAATTGAGGTACCCGCGGAGCAAATTGAGGTCATCAAGATCCTCTCCCCGCGCACCATTCGAAATTCCGATATTCGGGCCGTGGAGGTTGCTACTGCCAAGGCCTTTCCCGGTTTGGTGCACGAATGGTCCGATGGGTGGCTGCTACGCGCGGGCGATGGCATCACTGAGCGTTCTAATTCCGCTTCTCCGCTGGGCCCTAGTGTCGGATTTGAACCGGTGCCCATGGATAAGATCACCCGTTTTTATCGCGAGCATGACCTGCCTATCCGTTTGCATATTCCAGAACGTATTGGCCGCCCTGCCCAAAAGGTGGTTGATGTGGCTCCTGCGGAGTGGATTATGGGGCCGGAAATTGTGGTGATGACCAAATCCTTGGAGGATATCCCCGCTAATGAATTGCCCGAAGGCATGGAATTTAGTGTGGATGCTCAGCCGGATGCGGATTGGCTGAATATGTACCATTTCCGCGGCCAGGCGCTGCCACCGGAGGCCTTGGAATTGCTGCGTACCCAGATTGAAGGACAGATGGGCTTCGGGCGTTTTACTACCAAGGCCGGTGAGACGGTGGCCATTACCCGCGCCACCATCACCGCTGCGGAGGAGCGGGAATTCCTCGGCTATTCCGCCGTTGAGGTTGCTCCTGCTTTTCGACGCCGGGGCCTGGGCACCGCGCTCGGCGCACTGATTCAGCAGTGGGGCGCCGAAATGGGCGCACAGGAGGCATACCTCCAGGTAGTAGCCCATAACGAGGCTGGCCTGGGCTTGTATCACAAGCTCGGCTTTGCCGAGCATCACCGCCACCGTTATGCGGAACACCGCCGCTAAACCGGAGGCACTGCGGTGCGGGGCGGCGTCGAAAAGCACTTTTTGACGCCGACTCGGTTGCGCAAATCCAAAACCGCTACTGTATAAGACATGCGCATTGTTAATTGGAACGTCAACTCAGCCCGCACCCGTGTGGACCGGATGGTCGACTTTTTACTTCGCCATGATGTTGACGTGCTGGCAGTGCAGGAAACCAAGTGTAAAGATGCGCAATTTCCCTTTGAGCGTTTCACGGAAATTGGTTATGAGGTGGCCCATTTTGGGTTAAATCAGTGGAATGGTGTGGCCATCATTTCCCGCGTGGGCATCACCGATGTGCAGACTCATTTCCCTGCGCAACCTGGTTTTAATAAGGACATCACCAAGGAGCAAGCAATCGAGGCGCGTGCCATTGGTGCGCGCTGCGGTGGTGTGCAGGTATGGAGCCTTTATGTGCCCAATGGCCGCGAAATTGCCGATCCGCACTATGACTACAAATTGCGTTGGCTTTTTGCGCTGCGCAATTATGTTGTAGATACTCTGGCTGAAAAACCTGAAGAAAAAATGGTGCTGCTGGGCGATTTCAACATTGCCCCCACCGATCTGGATGTGTGGGATGTAGCTGCCTTTGAGGGTAAAACCCATGTCACCGAGCCAGAGCGCGCAGCTTTTGAATCCCTGTTGGAGGCTGGCTTAAAGGAAACCACTCCCGGCCCTGGTACCTATACCTATTGGGACTATAAGGGTGCGCGTTTTCTTAAAGGTGAGGGTATGCGCATTGATTTCCAACTTGCAAGCCCAGCATTGGCAGCACAGGCTGGAAATACCTTTGTTGATGTTGAGGAGCGTGCGGGGGAACAAGCCTCTGACCATGCTCCGGTGATTGTGGATTATTCGGTGTGATTGCATGTCTTTTGAGGTAAATCTGGAACTGTGGCAAACCATTGGTTTGATCATCGATTATTCCATTAAAGTCCTGGCTATTGGATATGTTCCAGAGGGGCGTCGCCCCAGTTCCTCAACGGCATGGCTGCTGGCAATTTTGTTAATTCCTTTCCTCGGATTGCCGCTCTTCCTATTGATGGGTTCGCCCTATATCAACCGGCGCCGCCACCGCATTCAAACAGAGGTTAATGACCTCATTGAAAACGTCCACGAAGATGTTCCCGATGTTCCAGATGGTATGGAGCTTTCCCCGGAGCTGCGCTCTGTAATTCGTCTTAATAGGCGTTTGACCAGCATGCCTGCGGTAACTGGAATTAACTGCGGGGTGTACTCCGATTATCGGGAAACCCTCAACCGCATGACCGCAGCCGTAGATGAGGCCAAGGACTATGTGCATGTGGAAATCTACATTATGGCGTGGAGCCCACTCACCCAGCCTTTTTATGAATCCTTGGAACGCGCCGTCAAGCGCGGAGTGAAGGTGCGCTTGCTCTTTGATCATGTGGGCAGCTGGAAATACCCCGGCTATCACAAACTAAAAAAGCAGCTCACAGCCATGGGCATTGATTGGTACCTCATGCTGCCGCTGCAGCCTTGGCGTCGCCGTTTCCGTCGCCCAGATCTACGCAATCACCGCAAAATGCTCATTATTGATGGTCACACCGGGTTTATTGGCTCCCAAAATATGATTGATCGTAGCTATTTGATGCGCCGCAATGTGAAAATCGGCCGCGAATGGACGGATGTCATGGTGGAGATGTCCGGCCCGATTGTCTCCTCCATGGAAATGACCTTCGCCGGTGACTGGTTTGTGGAATCCAATGAAGCCTTAGATATCCGCGACCATCAAGAGGCACACGAATTTACCCCCAATACTGACCAAAAATCTCAGACCAACCTGGTGCAGATTGTGCCCTCTGGCCCGGGATACACCACTGAGCCCAACCTGCGCATGTTTAATTCCATCGTGCACCATGCCAAAAAACGCCTGGTATTGTGCAGCCCCTACTTCATCCCCGATGAATCCCTGCTCGAGGCGGTGACCTCAGCGTGTTATCGCGGAGTGCGGGTGGAACTATTGGTCTCTGAACAAGCCGATCAATTCACTGTGGACCACGCACAGTCCTCTTATTATCAAAGCCTGCTGGAGGCCGGGGTCCATATTTATCAATTCCCCAAGCCCACAGTGCTGCACTCCAAGTTTGTGCTGGCAGACCCCGATATTTCCGAGGATCCACTAGAGCCTCAATTGGAGCCTTTGGGCGTGGTGGGCTCCTCCAACCTGGATATGCGTAGTTTTGGCCTGAACTATGAGGTCTCCATGATGATTGCCAAGGGAAATCTCATTCAAGATCTAAACCGGCTCACCACTCAGTACCTAGAAAAGAGCATTCGCCTCACCTTGGATAAGTGGAATCAACGCAGCTGGGGCCGGCGCTATGTGGATAATGTCATGCGTCTGACCTCCGCGCTGCAATAACCCAGCGCTGCAATAACCCTTTTAGGCCATGGTGGGCAGGCCTTTGCGGCCCGCCAGGTAGGCAAAGCCCAGCGCGCAGCAGGCACACAGGGTCATCATTAGAGCCATGGTCAGCGCTTTATCAGAGCCCAAGCCCACCAGCGGGCTCACCACCGCAGCCATGGAAAATTGGGTAAATCCCAAAATTGCCGATCCCGAACCTGCGCGCTCACGCACCACCTCAGTACCAAGTGCGGTGGCATTGGCCATAATCATCGGGATATGGGACATCAATAAGAAGAGCAGTAGCAAAAATAGTGGCGTCCACTGAATAAAGAGCACCTCCACCAGCAGGAATGCCCCCAAAACGACCAAACTCAACAAAACCGTGCGCATCACAATATGGGCGTGCACCCTTTGCAGCAAACGACGATTAAGCATGCCGCCCAGGATCAAACCACAGGCATTAACGCCGAAAATAATGGAGAACATCCCCACCGAAAGCCCCATCTGCGTTTGAATAACAAAAGGCGAGGCCGAAATATAAGAAAAAAGCGCACCAAAGGCAAAGGCCAGCGTTAGCGTATAGGCCAAAAATTGCCTATTACCCAGCACAAATGCGTAGTTGGCCAGCATCCCGCGCAAACCTGCCGCACTGCGTTCCTCCACCGGTTGGGATTCGCGAATCCCAAAAACCACCACGCCCAGCTGCACCACATTAATCAGCGCCAGCGCCCAAAAAATGCCGCGCCAGCCCACATATTCCACCAGCACACCACCAAAAAGCGGAGCCAAAACCGGCGCCACACCCTGAATAATCATCAATAGCGCAAAGGCCTGAGCTGCCTTTTTACCGCGCGCCAGATCTGGCACAATCGCGCGCGCAATCACCACGCAGGCACCGCCACCAAGTCCCTGCAGGACTCGGGCCAAAATAAGAACGCTTATCGACGGCGCCACCGCGCACAGCACACTAGCAATCAGCGCAGCTGCTGCTCCACCCACCAACAGGCCTTTACGGCCCAATTGATCTGAAATGGGACCAATGATGAGCTGACCAATAGCCATACCCGCCATAAATGCCGAAAGAGTCAACTGCACCATGGGAGTGGTGGTGTTGAGATCTGCTGCAATTCCCGGCATGGCGGGCAGATACATATCGGTGGAGAGCGCCGGGCTGGCGGACAGCAAGGCTAATCCCCAGATAAGCGGGGTGCTTAATTGTTGTGGTGTTTTCATGATCTGCGGTGGGTTCCCTCAGGTTTGAAAAGTGGCTTGGTAGCATTTTATGGACTTAGACTAATCTTGATGGTGCTATCTATCAACGAAAAATGATCATTAGAGCTAGGCCTATTAAGCACCGTGAGCACTATCAATACTTTGTTATTGGTTTGTTTACCCAAATGCAATATAAGATTAAGGCAAATCTTCGCGAGCGATTGCAATAAGTTTGCCCCTCACGATAAATTTTTCCAATTATTTTTTAACGCGAAGGGAGGGTCGCTGCGTGGCTAGCAGCTTTGAATTTGTCCAGCATCCGCGTCGCACCCTACCGCCCCCAATTCCCACGAATCAGGGGCCGGCTGCTGCTTTCTTACCGGGCACCTTTCATCCCATCAATCCTAAAAACATAGCCGCGGGCCAAGACCAGGTTTTGTTATCTGGACGGGGCAAACTGGTCCGTTGGCTTTTAGTAATTGTGGCGATTTTTGCCATCACCCTAGGCATTAATCTCATTCTTGATGGTGTCTCTGCTGCTGGCACCTCAACGGTAAACCGCATGTACCAATTTGCGGAGGATCCGCTTGTTGGCCTGGCCATTGGTGTGCTAGCAACGGCGCTGGTTCAATCATCATCAACCACCACTACCCTAGCGGTCACCGCCGTGGGCTCCGGAATTATCTCCGTATCGGTGGCGATTCCCCTCATTATTGGCGCCAACATTGGAACGTCCATCACCGCAATGTTGGTGGCCTTTTCTTATGTTGGCGAACGCCGGGATTTTAAAAAAGCCTTTACTTCCGCAGCAATGCACTCCTGGTTCAACATCATTACCGCCATCATATTTTTTATCGCGGAAGTCCTCTTCCATCCGCTGCGTTCCATGAGTGGATATTTGGCTGCCGAAGTAGCCAATGACGCCCCTGGTGTACTTCCCACCAGTGAAATTATCACCAAGATTTTGCACCCGTTTATCCAAGCAATTGGCATGAACGGCCTAATTGGCAAGATCGGAAACCATAACCTAGCAGTGCTGATTTGCCTGGGACTTGGCACTTTGTTCATTCTGGTGGCAGTGCGAGTGATGAGTGCTCAAATCCGCACCATTACCGCAGCGACGGCCACCTCTATTATCGATAAGCTCATCAACTCCAGTGGTAATTCACGGGCTACTGCTCGCTCCTCCTTTGTCAGCTTCTTTATGGGTCTGATCTTCACCTTTATGGTGACAGCTTCCTCGGTGACCGTGGCATTCATGCAGCCGGTGGCAGTGTCCGGAACAGTGAAACGACGCCCCGTTTTGGGAGTAATCCTGGGTGCGAACGTGGGCACCACCTTCACCGCCCTTTTCGCCACCTTGGCAATCATGGGTAGTTTGAGTGAATTTGCCATGCAGGCAGCTTTTGTTCACACCATTATGAACGTGGTGGGTGCTGCCGTGGTGCTGTGTATTCCACAGCTTTCCCGGCAGCTAATTAGGCTTTCTTCCGCCACTGCGCGAATTGCTTCGCGCAGTTATACCAAAACTCTCATCATCATCTTTGGGCTGTATATCGCCCTACCAGCACTGGTATTAGCGGTCTACGCGCTGAGCTAAAGCTCGGCTTCGCCCCGGAAAATAGTGCGGGTGCTTCCACCCACCCATACCGTTTCATCTTCAATAGTGATTGTTATTTCCCCAGCTCGCTGCAGTTTTTGTCCTTGGGTTGCCAAATAACCAGCACCGGCACGGCCTTCACGCTGCAACCACTGAGCAATCGAAGCATTAAGGCTGCCGGTTACCGGATCCTCCCCAATGCCTGGGGCGAATGCACGAACTTCAAAGGCTGCAGGAGAACCTGCTGGATAAGCTCCTAATAAACCCACTTTAGCCTCGGGGTAGGTGGAAAAATCCGGTTCAACGGCGAGCACTGCATCTGCCGATTTAAGCTCCAGCACGACCCAACCGGGGCCATTATCCACCCACTGATGGCCGATGACATCCTGCGGTGACACCCCTAGGGCGCTGCACAGGCGCTGCAGGTGGGCGTCGAGAAGCGGTCCTTTTTTGATAGTTGGTGGAGCCTCAAAGGCCAAGGTTTCCGCGGTGCGCACGCGCACCAAACCAGCGGTGCATTCCTGGATAACTACTCCCTCGTGGCGGGGTGTGCCGCCATTTTCGAGGAAAGCGTGCGCGCTGCCGAGCGTAGGGTGGCCGGCGAAGGGAAGCTCTCCGGTGGGAGTGAAAATGCGGACACGGTAATCGGCTTCCGCGGTGGTGGGAGTAAGCAAAAATGTGGTTTCCGAGAGATTAGTCCAACGCGCGATGGCTGCCATGTGCGCTTCGCTGAGGTCATCAGCCGCAGTAAAAACTGCCAGTGGATTGCCCATTAGGGGCTGATTTCCAAAGACATCAACTTGGAAAAATTTTCTCATTTTCTCATCTCTTTTGTGATTTTGCTTTAAGCGTCGCGTTTTTCAAGCATGACAATGCCGAGGATAAAGAGCACCACTGCCCACGCGCCGAAATAGATTCCACCTTGGGCTGCGGACCAGCCAGGATCAGCGGACTGGTAGTCAGTGATGAAGGCATTAAAATTGCTAAATGGCCCGTATTTGGCAACAAACTCACCAATGCGAGGCAGTAGAGAGAGCAAGCTTTCCAGTGCAAAGTACCACACCAAAACTACTGCTACGGCGCCTGCCGTATGGCGCAAAAGCAGTGCGATGCCAGAGCAAAAAGTTACCAACAACGCAGCTGCCAGGGGATATTGCCACATAATTCGGCGGGCTTGGGGATCTTCCCACACCACCAATGTGGAACTTGCGGCATCAGAGGCAAAAGCCTTGGCCACATAAAAACACAAGATCGCGGTGATGAAAGTGAGCACCACGGCGATGACCAGGTAAAGCAGCCATTTAGCCACTGCTACCTGCCACCTTTTAGGGGTTGCAAGGAAAGTCTGCTGCTGGAAACCAAAACGGAACTCCGTGGTGTAGACCATGATGGCTTGGATCATCATGACCAAAAATCCCAGCAAATAGAGTCCAGAGACTGTGCTTCCGGCCAACAAGAAGATTGTGGCCAGGCTTTCGCCGGTGGCCAAGGAACCCATGAGTGCTGCATAGCCCAGACTAAAGACCAGCACTAAAAGGGTAGTCCAGATAAAAGATTTGGTGGTGGTGAGCTTGGTCCACTCAGAACGAAGAGTATTGAGCATTTATTTGTCCCCTTCTAGCTGGGTGTTATTCATGGTGGTGGCCTGATATTGCACTGCGTCTCCAGTGGTTTGCAAGAAGGCTTCTTCCAGCGAGGCGCGGTGTTCCGCCAATTCCAAAAGGGCAATGTGATTTTCAAAGGCAAGTTTGCCCACCTCATCAGAGCTGACATCGGGGATGACAAAGCTGGGGCGGTTGAGATCATCAAGCTCTTGGCTGAAGGTGATCCCGGCGCGCTTGAGGGTTACCGCTAGTTCAGCTGGTTCCAGGGTGCGCACGCGCACGGTGGTGGCGGAGTGACTGCGAATAAATTCAGCCATCGGCATATCTGCCACCAATTTGCCACGCCCAATCACAATGAGGTGTTCTGCGGTTTGAGCCATCTCAGATAAGAGGTGCGAGCTAATGAGCACAGTGCGACCCTGTGCCGCTAGGTTCTGCAGCAGGGTACGAACCCAGTGAATGCCTTCAGGGTCCAAGCCATTAACCGGCTCGTCCAAAATGAGATATTCCGGATTGCCCAGAAGTGCGGTTGCAAGCCCGAGGCGTTGGCCCATGCCGAGGGAAAAGCCACCGGTCTTTTTCTTAGCTACCGCGCTTAGCCCCACCAGTTCCAGGACCTCATCCACTCTTTTGGTGGAAATGCCATTAGCCTGGGCGATCCATTTGAGGTGGTCTTTGGCGGCGCGATTGGGGTGGGTGGCTTTGGCATCAAGCAAAGCACCAACCTTGGTGAGAGGATTTTTTAATTGACGATAAGGCTGGCCATCGATGGTGGCGCTGCCTGAGGTCGGAGTATCCAGGCCCAACATGCAGCGCATAGTGGTGGATTTGCCAGCGCCATTAGGACCGAGGAAACCTGTCACAATTCCGGGCTGCACATCAAAGCTCAGTCCATCAATTGCGCGGACCTGACCGTACTCTTTGCTGAGGTCTACAACATTGATCATTTACCTAGTGTGTCATAGCTAGCTCGCCTAAGAGATCACGCAGCTTAGGCCAAGCTTTTTCAAAGGCTGGCATCAGTGGCATGGAATCTACCTCTGACAGTGGAACCCAGCGCAGTTCTAGGGATTCGTTATTAGCGGTGGTGGGTAATTCCTGGCCGTCAACAGTGCGCGCAATAACTGTGGTGTAGCTCCACTCCCCTGGCAGCTCAGGGCGCTGCGGATCCTTGGGGAATGGGCCAGCAGTGACAAAAGACTTAAGGATCTCTACGTCGCTTGCTTTGATACCGGTTTCTTCCTCGGCTTCGCGCAAGGCTGCATCTTCAACTGTTTCATGGGAGTCGCGAGCGCCGCCCGGAAGTGCCCAGGTTCCGCCATTATTGGTCCAGTGTGCGCGGTGCTGCATCAGCAGCGACCATGAGTTCAATTCCGCCCCGGCTGGAGCTGCTAAAAGTAGAATTCCGGCAGCTCCGTTTTTACCCCACATTGCTGCGCCATTAGGGCCTGCAGCCCAACCATCGCCATCACCCTTCATATCGTCCACAATATGCTAGAAACCACGACCATTTTGTAATTTTTGCACTTTTGGGACTAAGTCACAGTGTTGGAATTCATTGAAGTTGCTCACTACTTTCACAGGGGGTGGAGGCACGCTATTCTAAAACAATGACCCGGGATGGAAATGGGGAGCACACACAAGTGTCAAGCTCAACACATGACGCTCACGGCTCCGGCATGCTCACACCGGATGAAAAGGCCCAGCCAGTTATTGTGGCTAATGAAAGCGATAAGCCAAAACGGCGAGGCTCCACCGAAAACCTTTTGCCACCTACGCCCATTCCAGCGCGTAAAAACCCGCGAGCGGCCCAAGGTGATTACGATATTGATAAAGCTGCTTCAGCTAATTCTGCGGATAGCTCCGTAGATGGCGCGGAGGATGCGGATGAGGAGCCCGATCATTGGCTTGATCCCATCACCACCAAGATGTCTACCAAGCGTGGCATTATCAATGCGATTATCCAGGAAAGCTTTGGACAGCCACTTTTTGTGATGCGCAAAGCGTGGGGTTTTATCACCACCTCCCCAGGCAAAATCACGCTGATGACAGTGGTCATTTCCTTAGCAATCATGGCTGCAGGTTATGCCATGTCAGTATCCTCTGATTCCCGCCAGGCGCGCCTTGATGAGCTAATTACCAATGCCGAGCCGGTCTCTTATAACGCACACGTGCTTTATACCTCGCTGTCGGTAGCAGACACCACCGCCACCACTGGTTTTGTCCAAGCTGGTGTGGAAAGCCCGACTAACCGGGTCAGATACAACACCGCCATTGATCGCGCGACCATTGCTGCTACTCACACTGCCGTGTCCACGGATTCCTCCGATGAACACCTCATGGAGTTGGTGTTGGAGATCCAGCGCCAGCTGCCCGTATATACCGGCCTGGTGGAAACCGCACGCACCAATAACCGCGCTGGAAACCCTGTCAGTGTGGCGTATATGGCTGAGGCAAGTGCCATGATGCGCAATGATATTCTGCCCAAGGCCTCTGAGCTTTATACCCTGACCAGTAGAAATGTGGCTGATCAGCAAGAAACAGTAAGCCGACCACAATGGATTCCACTCTCTGGGCTATTAGCTGCGATTTTGATGTTGTTGGTGGCGCAGTGGTGGTTAATGCGTAAAACTCGCAGGCGTATTAATAAGGGTTTTGCCTTTGCCACGGTGCTGATGCTCACGGCTACCCTCTGGGTATCTGCCGCTAACTGGGCTACCTGGCAGGCTGGAACTAAGGGCTTTGAGGAAGCCTCCGGTCCGCTTAATTCCATGACCACTGCTCGTATTTATGCCCAGCAAACCCGCACCACCGAGACCCTTTCACTGGTGCGCAGGCAATCCATCCAAGGTAGTGCTACTGGCTTTAATGCCACCAGTAATCAGATTAAAAAGGCTTTGGATGAATATGAAACCACGGCACAATCTCAAACCCCTGAGCACCAGGAAATGATTACGGCGACACGCAACTCCTTGGCCGAGTGGACTAGCGAGCATGATCGTTTTACCGCGCAGCTATCTTCCGGAAATTACAACGATGCGGTGGGCACCGTATTAGGAACTGATGGAGCTGGTCAAACCAGCTTTGATGATCTCGATGCAGCATTGGCTGAGTTGATTACCGGTTCCCGTGCCTCCATGCGTGCATATATTAAGAGCGGACTTGAGGCTACTGCCTTGGTATCGATTATGGTGCTCATCATGTCGATTGCTTCGGTGCTAGCTTTGTGGCTTGGTATTCGCCCCCGGCTGCAGGAGTACTTATAACATGGCTACATTCCGCAGCTCCCGCAATTCCCGTGGTGCTTCAAAGTTCCCCGGCCGCGCACCCCTGGCCATTTGTGCTGGAGTTTTATGCGCAACACTATTAGCGTCCTGTGCTGAACAACCAGTTGAAGAAACAGAAACACTCACAGCGCTCAACCCAGATGCAGGTCCACCTTTGCCACCCGAAGCAGAACTTGAGGAAGCCGGTTCGGTATCCCCTTTTATGGATTCTGACTTCAATTGGGAGGGCTCACTGCGGCCAGATGAGCTAACTCCCGAGGAGCGCATCCCCACTATCTTTAAGCGGGGCCGAATTATTGTCGGTGTGGATCAATCCCAAAACCTACTGAGTTTCCGCGATCCCGTCACCGGTGAGCTGCGTGGTTTTGAGGTGGAATTAGCCCGCGAGATTGCCCGAGATATTTTTGGCGATCCCAACCGCGTCGATTTCCGCTTTGTTGATACCACTGATCGTTTCCGCGCACTGGAGCGAGGTGACGTAGATATTGTCATTCGCTCTGTAGCTATTACCTCAGAACGCGCTAAGCAAGCGGAGTTCTCCACACCTTATTTCCGCACCCAGACCCGCCTTTTAACAATGGATTCCTCCGGGATTTCTGGAATCGCTGATCTAGCGGGACAAACTATTTGTGTGACCGAGGGTTCCACCGCTTTGCAAAGAGCTCGTGCAATAGCGCCAGCATCACCGATTCTTAAAACCCGCAATTGGTCTGATTGCCTGATGGCCCTGCAACAGCACCAAGCCCAGGTGATTTTGGGAGATGACGCCATTCTCTCCGGCATTGCAGCCCAAGATCCCTATACCCATATTTTGTCGCTATCGCTTTCCACTGAGTCCTATGGTGTAGCTGCAGCCCCCACCACTGCCGATAATGATTCCTCTGGCCTGATTCGGCAGGTGAATTCCACTATTGAAAGAATCCGTTCGGATTCCACCTGGTGGACAATGTTTAATACCTGGTTTGGCCCTTATTTAGCCACTTATGGTCCCCCACCACTGCAATATCGATCGGAGGAAGGTGAGCAAAATGCGCAAGCACAATGAGCCATCACCGCAGGAAGAACAACAGGATAATCCGCAGGTTTCCATCCAGGAATCTCCTGCCACTGAGGCTGTGAAATTTGATCCCTTCGCTGATGATGAAGCAGGCTCACCAGCCACCGAAGCTGTGCCTTATAACCCATTTGCCGACGAAGACGACGAAGATGAATTCGGCAATGGAGGTAATGCGGGCACTCCCGGCACGGAAGCAGTGAAATTTGATCCTTTTGCCGATGATGACGAGGATGACGAGGATTTTGCTGGTGAAGGCCTCGATTATCTGCTGCGAGACCTAGACCATCTGCGCGAAACCCATGGCCAATTAGTTCAGCCTAAAAACCCGGATCCCGGCACTGATCCGACCACGTCCACTCCAAGTGCTACCACCGCAGCCACCGCCGCATCTGCAAGCCCCCGCCGGCCTGTGGACCCGAGTGAGAGGAGCCGTCGACAAGCAATTTCTTTATTCCGCGAGCGTCGCGGTGTTAAGCGGGAATCGCGACTGGTTGCCGATGGCATGGTGGAATTGCCATTTATTACGCCCACCCCGGAAAATGAACTGCTCATTGATCCCAGCGCTAAGCGCAAACCGGGTATCGAACCCCCGCAGCTAAACCCTGGCGATATTGTGGCCGAGCAATATGAGGTGCTCGGTGTTATCGCGCACGGTGGTATGGGATGGATTTACCTGGCTAATGACAAAAATGTCTCCGGCCGCATTGTGGTGCTTAAGGGCATGATGTCCCAAACTTCGGTGCAGGATCAGGGCACCGCCGAAGCTGAGCGCGAATTTTTGGCCGATATTACCCACCCCGGCATTGTGAAGGCCTATAACTTTATTGATGATCCCCGCGTGCCCGGCGGCTTTATTGTCATGGAATATGTCAATGGTCCTTCACTTAAAGATCGCTGCAAGGCCGAACCCGATGGCGTGCTCAGCATTGATCTGGCCATTGGCTACATCATTGAACTACTGCCAGCCATGGACTACCTACACCAACGCGGCGTGGTCTACAACGATCTCAAGCCAGAGAACGTAATCGCCACCGAGGACCAAATTAAACTTATTGACCTCGGCGCCGTCACTGGTATCGGCGCTTTTGGATATATCTATGGCACCAAGGGTTTCCAGGCGCCGGAAGTTGCCACCGAAGGCCCCTCCATTGCCTCCGATATTTTCACCATTGGTCGCACCCTTGCTGCGCTGACCATGAAATTGCCGGTGGTTGATGGCGTCCTCGCACCGGGTATCCCCTCCCCCAGCGATGTGCCTTTGCTGCGCCGCCACCTGTCTTTCTACCGGCTGCTGCAAAGAGCTACCTCACCTGATCCCAAAAAACGTTTTAGCTCAGTGGCGGAACTGCGCACCCAGCTCTTTGGTGTGCTGCGTGAAATTTTAGCGGTGCGTGATGGCCGACAATTCCCTGCTCAGCACTCACTTTTCTCCCCACAGCGCAGTACCTTTGGCACCAAACACCTGGTTTTTCGCACCGATAAACTCATTGACGGCATCGAGCGCCAAGTCCGCATTACCTCCCCCGAGGTGGTCTCGGCGCTGCCGGTGCCACTGATTGACCGTACCGACGCCGGCGCGCGCATGCTCTCAGGTTCCTCCTATGCTGAGCCCTCGGAAATCTTGGAAACCCTGCGCAACGCCATGGAGGATGAGCAGTACCGCGAATCCATTGAAATCCCGCTCGGCGTCGTGCGCGCCCTGCTTGACCTCGGCTTTACCATCGAAGCGCGAGCCTGGCTAGAAACCCTAGAAGAGCGGCTGGGCAATGACTGGCGCCATCAGTGGTTTTCAGGCATCACCCATTTGCTTCTCGACGACTACCCGCGCGCACAGGTTTATTTCAATGCCGTGCTAAACATCCTCCCGGGCGAAGCAGCGCCCAAACTGGCGATGGCTGCCGTTGATGAGCTGCTGTTGCAGCAAATGGGCGAGGAAAATAACGCCCTCCTCACCCCGGAGATCGCCACTGCCACCGCAACTCTGGGCACTGACTTTGAGGATCTTGATCCTTCTGCCTTTGCAGCTCTTAGTGATACCTGGTCCCATATCACCCATGATCCACAGGTGCTGCGCTTCCATACGCTGCGTCTTTATGCTCTGGTGTGGGCAACCAACCCCACCACGGTGTCCTCTGCCTTTGGACTAGCCCGCCAGCTTATGGCTGAAAACCAAATTGAGATGGCGGTGCAATCCTTGGATAAATTATCTCAATCCTCAACACACCACCGCATGGCAGTACTCACCACGATCTTGCTGCTGGTGAGCTCCCAGTTAAGTGAATCCAGAATCCGCCGTGCAGCCCGCCGACTTTCGGAGATTCCGACCAATGAGCCACGCTTTAACCAGATTAAAATTGCGGTGCTATCTGCCGGTTTGTCTTGGCTGCGCGATAGCAAACTAAAGGCCTCTGCCTCGGATAATCCGCTTTTTGAATATCCATTTTCCCAGCGTGGTTTGCGTTCTGGAATTGCCGAGGCGCTGCGTTTCCAAGCGCGTTCAGCTCCTTTTGCTAAACACCGCTATGCGCTGGTTGATATGGCAAATTCAGTGCGCCCGCTGACCTGGTTCTAGATCACTGAATCCACCGATAAAGAAATGGACCCGAGGCCTTAAACCTCGGGTCCATCGCATTTCAAATGACGCAGCTTTTTAGGCTATTTAGGCGAATTTCACGGCATAGCGTGCAATTGCCAGCTCTTCATTGGTTGGAATGACATAAACCTTAATTTTGGAGTCGTCAGTAGAAATCAGACGTGGGCCATCATTAGGCAGGTCATTGCGCTCGGGATCAATGTTGATGCCATACATTTCCAGATCAGCCAGGGCATCGGCGCGCACAAACTTAGCGTTTTCGCCAACACCGGCGGTGAAGACGATAATGTCCACACGACCGAGAGCGATCATATAGGAGCCCAGGTAACGGCGCAGCTGGTGGATGTAAACGTTATAGGCACTCCAGGCATCCTGATCGCCATCTTCAATCATTTGGCGCAGTTCGCGGAAGTCATTAACTCCGGAAAGCCCCTTCACACCTGACTTTTTATTCATCAGGTTGTCAATCTCATCAATGCTCATTCCAGCATTGCGAGCCAGGTGGAAAACCACACCCGGATCAATATCACCGGTACGGGTACCCATGACCAGGCCAGCTAGTGGGGTCATACCCATGGAGGTATCAACTGCACGTCCGCCTTCAACGGCAGCCATGGAGGCACCATTGCCCAAGTGGCAGGTAATGACATTGATGTCCTTAGCAGGCTTATCCAAAATTTCCGCAGCGCGCTGGGAAACATACTCATGGGAAGTGCCGTGGAAACCATAACGGCGCACACCATACTTAGCAGCCACTTCACTGTTAATGGCATAAAGTGCTGCAGCCGGTGGCAGGGAGTGGAAGAAGCCGGTATCAAAAACGGCAACATGTGGCACGTCAGGCAAGATCTTGCGGGCAACCTCAATGCCATCAATATTGGCTGGGTTGTGCAGTGGTGCCAGCGGGATGAGATCGCGGATCATCTCCACAATTTCATCGGTAATAAGTTCCGGCGCTGAGAAGAGGATTCCGCCGTGTACCACGCGGTGTCCCACAGCAACGATGTCCACCTGGGAGGGGCCACAGTTGTGCTTTTCCATGAGTTCGAAGGAAAGCTCCAAACCAGCTGAGTGATCTGGAATAGGTGCTTCCAACACATGCTTTTCACCAGCTACTTTGAGCACAATGCGACCAACTGGCTCACCAATCTGCTCTACCAAGCCCGATACAAAAGGCTCGTCGGTGGCGTGATCTTCAGGGTTGACCAGCTGAAATTTAATGGATGAGGATCCGGAGTTAAGAACCAATGCTAAGGCCATGATCAGCGCCCTCCTGCCTGAATAGCGGTAATTGCAACAGTGTTTACGATATCTGGCACGGTGGCGCCACGGGAAAGATCATTAACGGGCTTATTCAAACCCTGCAAAATTGGGCCGACAGCAAGTGCATGGCCGGTACGCTGGGCCGTCTTGTAGCCAATATTGCCGGCTTCAAGGTCAGGGAAAATAAAGACATTGGCACGGCCCGCAACCTCAGAATCAGGCATCTTCTTCTTCGCTACACCTGCGTCAACAGCGGCATCAAATTGCAGCGGGCCATCAACTTTGAGCTCTGGGTCAAGGCGCTTAGCCTCTGCCAAAGCCTCGATGGCGCGGTCCACATCTGGGCCGGTGCCGGAGTTGCCGGTGGAATAAGAAAGGATGGCCACGCGCGGATCGATACCGAATTGAGCTGCGGTTTTAGCAGATACTACGGCGATTTCACCAAGCTGGGCAGCAGTTGGGTTGGGGTTAACGGCGCAGTCACCAAAAGCCCACAAACGGTCGCGCAGAACCATGAGGAAGATGGAGGACACCACTGAAGCTTCGGGAACAGTCTTAATGATCTGGAAGCTGGGCTTAATGGTGTGGGCAGTGGTGTGTGCAGCGCCAGAAACCATTCCATCGGCGTCGCCATTGTGAACCATCATGGTGCCGTAATAGGAAATATCTTTAAGCGTCTCACGCGCCTCTTCCAAGGTGATGCCCTTGGATTTACGCAGCTCATAGAATTGCTGCGCGTACTCATCCAACTTCTTGTCAGTTAGTGGATTAACAATATAGGCAGTCTTGAGGTGCAGCCCCAACTCGGTGGCGCGCTCATTGATGGTCGCTGGGTCACCCAAAATGGTGAGCTCACAAATATCTTGTTCCAAAAGCTGATGCGCTGCCATCAAAATGCGGTCATCATCGCCCTCTGGCAGCACAATGTGTGCACGTTCCTGGCGTGCACGCTTAAGCAGCCAGTTTTCAAAAAGCTCAGCGCTCATAACTGGCTCGAGGTCAGCATTGTTGCGCACCGCGCTGCGCAAACGCTCTGGCTGAGCAGGCTGATCAGCACTAAAAGCCGCCGCGACTACCGCACCGGCATTGCCCGCCTGCACGCGTGCCAGGGATACATGCTTTCCAAGCTTGTCGACGAGTAACAGCAGCGGGACTCCAAGTGCTGCGGCTACTTGCGCATCGAAAAAGGTATTGCCCGCGCCTACAATGAGAGCTGGACCTGCTGCAAGGAGGTCAGCGCTTAAGACTTTGGAAAGTTCTAATTCCTCTTCAGGCAGGTGGACAAGCCGCACGTCAAGATCTGCCGCCAAAGCGTTGAGATCAAATCCTTCAAAGCTGCGGTTAACCGTAGTAATAAGGGCTGAGGTTGGGGTGTCAGACATTTGTCGCCTTTCTTAGCTCCACCTGAACTTCGACGAACTTCCAGTGCAGGTATATGCGGTTCAACACATTGTGGGAAGTGTTGTGATTCTTTACATATTCTAGCGCTCTAACTCGCCCTGCACAGTGGGCTTGGAAAACTTTTCTTCCCCCGCGCCAAGCTGCACTTTTAAAATTTGTCCTGAGCTGCACTAACTAGAAATTAACAAAAAACAGAACGTGCCTTATACAAGTTGCGAAGCCGTCTTTGCAAAGTTTCTCCACTCGTCGAAAAGCATTTTACCCCCTACGCACCGCTGTGGCGGTGCACTGTGCGGCACACCCAGGCCACCTTTATATGCCCAAGGTGGCCAAGTCGACCCCGTCGCTATCTTTATTAGTCTGTACTAAGCACGTAACATAGTGGGTTGATAGCTCTACCCTTAGCTTTTTTCAATCGTTCATTCACGTTCACCATGAATAAGGAAAAATACTTTTTATGTCTCGCACTTTGCGCGTCGCAGTTGTAGGCGCAGGCCCCGCTGGAATTTATGCATCTGACCTCCTGATGAAGTCTGGCCAGGATGTTCAGATTGATCTTTTCGAGCGTATGCCCGCACCTTTTGGTCTGATCCGCTACGGTGTCGCTCCCGACCATCCTCGCATTAAGGGCATTGTTAAGTCCCTGCACAATGTTTTGGATAAAGAGCAGCTCCGTTTCCTCGGCAACGTGGAAATTGGCAAGGACGTCACTGTGGAAGAACTGCGCGAGTTCTATGACGCAATTGTGTTCTCCACCGGCGCTACCGGCGACCAGGATCTCCGCGTTCCCGGCTCCGACCTGGAAGGCTCCTATGGCGCTGGCGAATTTGTGGGCTTCTACGACGGCAACCCAAACTTTGAACGCAGCTGGGATCTGACCGCTGAAAAGGTAGCCGTTATTGGTGTGGGCAACGTTGCATTGGACGTTGCTCGTATTCTGGCAAAGACCGGCGATGAGCTGCTGGTTACTGAAATCCCAGACAATGTTTATGAGAGCCTGTCCAAGAACCAAGCCAAGGAAGTTCACGTTTTCGGACGCCGCGGACCTGCTCAGGCTAAGTTCACCCCACTTGAGCTGAAGGAACTTGACCACTCCGACACCATTGAAGTTGTGGTTAACCCTGAAGATATCGACTATGACGCAGCTTCTGAGACCGCACGCCGCGAGTCCAAGTCCCAGGACCTGGTCTGCCAGACCCTCGAGCAGTACGCAATGCGCGATCCTAAGGGTGCTCCACACAAGCTCTTTATCCACTTCTTCGAGTCCCCAGTGGAGATCCTCGGCGAGGATGGCAAGGTGGTAGGCATCAAGACCGAGCGCACCCAGCTTGATGGCAACGGCGGCGTCACCGGCACCGGCGAGTTCACCACCTGGGATGTTCAGGCTGTATACCGCGCTGTTGGTTACCGCTCCGATGCTGTTAATGATGTTCCTTTTGATGCACAGCGCGCTGTTATCCCTAACGATGGCGGCCACGTAATCAATCCTGAAACCGGCGAGCCAATCACCGGCCTTTACGCCACCGGCTGGATCAAGCGTGGACCAATTGGCCTGATCGGCAACACCAAGTCCGACGCCAAGGAAACCACCGAGATGCTGCTTGCCGATTTCGAAAACGGCACCTTGCCTGCTCCTGCACAGCCAGAGACCGAAGCAATCCTCAGCTTCCTCGATGGTCGCGACATCGCCTACACCACCTGGGATGGTTGGCACCTGCTCGATGCTGCTGAGCGCGCACTTGGCGAGCCAGAAGGCCGCGAACGCAAGAAGATCGTGGAATGGGATGAGATGGTTCACCACGCTCGTTCCACCCAGAACAGCTAAAACCCCTGTTTAAAGGCACTGCTATCAGCTGATATGCAGTGCTTTTTGAGTATGTCCTTAGTGAATATTCGGTGAAAGATAGCTCACTTAGTGGGGGAATTGCCATGCGGCAGGCTAATCTTTTCTCATGACCCGATACTTCGCTGTTTCCAACCTTCTAGAACTAAGTTCCCTAGAGGTACACAAGCTGTACAAGCTTCGTGTTGATATTTTCGTACACGAGCAAGCCACCCCGTATGCGGAAATCGATGATATCGATGCTGCACCTACCACCAATCACATCCTGGCTTGGCAGCGCCACGAATCCCTCCCTTCCACATTGGAAGGCTGTGCGCGACTCATTCCCACCACCGTTGCCGAACTTTCTGCTTATACCGGGGTAAAGATGGAGCTTGACGACGCCGCCCCGCTCTCACAACTCGGCCGCCTAGCGGTGACCAAGGCCGAACGTGGCACCGGACTTGCCACTGAGCTTATGCACAATGTTTTGCGTCTCGCCTATGAGCAGTACCCTGAGCGCGACGTAGTCCTTACCGCCCAGGTTCCACTGGTCGATTTTTATAAGGACTTTGGTTTCAGCGCCTGTGGCCCTGAGTATTCCGATACCGGCGTAGCCCATCTTCCGATGGTGCTCAAGGCTGCTGAACTTGATAAATTTGCTGATCTCAAGGCTTAAAGCTTTTTGAGATTCACTGCTTCAGACCTCTATTTCCCTGGTGGAGATAGAGGTTTTGTTGTTTCTAATCCTTGTTGAGCTATTCAACTTTGGTACTAAATGCAGGACCATAACTTCAAAGTTGTCGGAGCAGTTAGGCAAACATGGATTCGAATAAATTTACTTATCAAGTACTTTGGTCCGGCGAAGACCAAGAATTCCTTGCTACCGTTCTGGAGTTCCCTTCCCTTTCCTGGCTCGCGAAAACCCGCCAAGATACCGAGAATGGCCTGGTTGAGCTGGTAGTTGAGGTTCTGGAAGATATGGCACTTAATGAAGAGTCCATCCCTCAGCCTTTGGGCGAGCGCACCTTCTCCGGGAAATTTAATGTGCGAACTTCCAGTAGCTTGCACCGAAAGCTCGTTCTTGCGGCAGCGTCGGAGGGAATTTCCCTCAATGCACTTATTAATCAGAAGCTCTCAGCTTCTTAAAACACCAAAGGTGGGGTCCCCTGTGTTGGAGACCCACCTGCTGTGAGGGGGCGTCGAAAAGCGCCTTGAAGTTACTGCGCGGGGTGGACCTTAATGGCCGCCGCAGCCAGGGTGGCGCGGTCGCGAGCTGCAGAAACGTTCTCTGCGGTGGAGAACACCACGCCCATGCGACGCTTGGTGAAAGCCTCGGGCTTGGCGAAGATACGAACGTCAGTCTCGGCAACCGCAAGCGCTTCAGCCAGGCCGGAGTAGCTCACGCCGACTTCGTTGATGCCGCCATAAACTACGGCAGAAGCGCCGGGGGAAACCAGGGTGACATCCACTGGCAGGCCCAAAATAGCCTTGGCATGCAGCTCAAACTCGGAGAAGCGCTGAGTGCCCATGGTGACCAGGCCGGTGTCGTGTGGACGTGGGGAAACCTCGGAGAAATAAACGTCATCGCCGGAGACAAAGAGCTCCACACCAAAAACGCCACGGCCGCCCAGCGCATTGGTTACGCGCGCCGCCACAGAGCGAGCATTTTCCAGCGCACGCGGGGTCATCGCCATGGGCTGCCAGGATTCCACATAATCGCCATCTTCCTGACGGTGACCAATAGGCTCGCAGAACCAGGTGGCATCCTTGCCGGTGGTGGGATCAACCGAACGCACGGTGAGCAGGGTGATCTCATAATCAAACTCCACAAACTGCTCTACGATAACGCGGGCATTGCTCACGCGCGCACCACTCATGGCGTAATCCCAAGCCTGCTGTAGATCATCGGCGGACTTCAACACAGATTGGCCCTTGCCAGAAGAGCTCATTACTGGCTTAACCACATTGGGGTAGCCCAGCTTGGTGGCTGCCGCTTCAAATTCTTCAAAGGTGGAGCAGAATTCATAGTTTGAGGTGGGTAAACCCAATTCCTCCGCAGCCAGGCGGCGAATGCCCTCACGGTTCATGGTGAGTTTGGTGGCACGTGCGGTTGGAACGACGGTGGCGAGGCCTTCTTCCTCAATCTTGAACAGCTCATCGGTGGCGAGTGCCTCGATTTCTGGAATTACAAAATCGGGCTTAATTTCCGTGACCAGGCGACGGATTTCCGCTGGATCGCTCATATTAACGGCATAGGCAAAGTGAGCTACCTGGTGTGCTGGCGCGTTTTCATAACGGTCAACTGCGTGGACTTCAACGCCGAGACGCTGGAAAGCAATGGCTACCTCCTTACCCAATTCACCAGAGCCCAGCAACATAACCTTGGTGGCATTGGGGCTGAGCGCGGTGCCGATTTTTTCTGGAATGTACATGTGTTTCTCCCTCGCAGAAAGTTAGGTTTCAAGCTCACTTTATCGGAGCTGGTGGGTTGGTAGATCCGTGCGGATTAAATAAAAAACAATCCCAGCGCAGTTCTTGGTGAATGCGCTGGGATTGTCATAAGGTCTGCTTGTTTCTGCTAATGCCTAGAAAATTTGGCTACTAGCTAGCAAGCACATCGTGCAGAACGATGGTCTGGTCGCGACCAGGTCCAACACCGATGTAGGAGAAGCGGGCTCCGGAGAGTTCCTCCAGGCGACGGACATAATCCTGAGCCTTTTGTGGAAGCTCTTCGAAGGTCTTGCAGTTGGTGATGTCTTCGTCCCAAGCAGGCATGGTCTCAAAGATTGGCACTGCATGGTGGAACTCGGACTGAGTCATTGGCATTTCATCGTGGCGGACGCCATCAACGTCATAGGCCACGCAGATTGGGATTTCACCAATGCCGGTGAGCACGTCTAACTTGGTGAGGAAGTAGTCGGTGAAGCCGTTTACGCGGGAAGCATAACGCGCAATAACGGAGTCATACCAGCCACAACGGCGCTTACGGCCGGTGTTAACTCCCACCTCGCCACCAACGGTCTGCAGGTACTCGCCCCACTTATCAAAGAGCTCGGTAGGGAATGGGCCAGCGCCAACGCGGGTGGTGTAGGCCTTGATAATGCCCAAAGAGCTGGTGATCTTGGTTGGTCCCACACCGGAACCAACACAAGCGCCACCAGCGGTGGGGTTAGAGGAGGTTACGAAGGGGTAGGTGCCATGATCAACGTCAAGCATGGTGGCCTGGCCACCTTCCATGAGCACGTGCTTACCCTCGTCGAGAGCCTCGTTGAGCACCAAGGTGGCGTCGATGACCATTGGACGCAGACGATCGGCGTAGGAGAGGAAATACTGCACAATTTCCTCTGCAACGATGGCCTTGCGGTTGTACATCTTGACCAAAACCTGGTTCTTCACATCGAGTGCAGACTCGATCTTCTGACGCAGGATTGACTCGTCGAAAATGTCCTGGACGCGGATACCCACGCGCGAAACCTTATCGGCGTAGGTAGGGCCGATGCCACGGCCGGTGGTGCCGATGGCGCGCTTGCCCAGGAAGCGTTCCTGAACGCGGTCCATGATCTGGTGATATGGAGCAACAAGATGTGCGTTGGCAGAAATGCGCAGGCGGGATGCATCCGCACCGCGAGCTTCTAGCCCATCAATTTCCTCAAAGAGAGCCTCGAGGTTGATAACAACACCATTGCCCAGGATTGGGGTAGCGCTGTCTGAGAGGACACCGGCAGGAAGGAGCTTGAGCTCGTACTTCTCACCGCCGACCACAACAGTATGTCCAGCATTGTTGCCGCCATTGGGCTTAACCACGTAGTCGACGAGTCCGCCGAGAATATCCGTGGCCTTACCCTTGCCTTCATCGCCCCACTGGGCGCCGACAATAACGATTGCAGCCATTGATTTACGTCACATCCGATCCGTGAAGTAGGAGTATGCACGCGTGTGCGCACACAGACGTTATTTCATCTTACTAGGCAATGGATAGTTTTTAATCATTGCAATACTAAGCTTGCGGTATGCGTCTTGTGGTCCTGCGTTGTGATGCTCCTTCAATAAGCGATTTTTCCGCTGCTCCGGTCCCGCCGGAGGTGCATGATCTCCCCGCAATTCCTTCCCGGCGCGATCTACGCATGATCGATGATGCTGCTTTTGATGTGCTCCCGGTGGACCCCACTCCATCCCTCGATGACATCGCAAAACAGCCTGATGTGGCGCACCTCGGCGCACCCCAGTTTGCACCCCAGCGCCCCGATCGCCCTTTGCGCATTGTGGTTATTGGTTCCGATGCTGCTCTTTCTGCAGTGCTCACCCGCCTCATGCGTGCCGATAATATGTGGGCGGAAATCGGCTTTGTGCCGGTTGGTGCTTCGGTGGCTGCCACCAGTTGGGCTCTGCCTGCTTCCACTCAAGAAGCGCTTGATTTTGCGCTCACCCAGGCCGTGCGCCCGGCGCCACTTATTCGTGATGACGCCGCCGTCGCCGTGGCTGGTGCTGCCACCATCACCAACTGGGACAATGGCGAGATCACCGGTGAAATCATTGTTGATGATCATGTGCAAATTCACCATGAGGCTGGCTCCAAAATCCCCCGTCGCGGCGTTTTTGGTACCCGCCTGGTGCCAATGCTGGATGCCCCTGGAATCGCGGCGGTCACCATGGACACTCCCCTGCCCGGGGCCGTTGCCTCCCGCGGCCTTTTCCCGCGCAAGTCCGGCACCGTTATTGCAGAGAGCTTGTCGACGGGGCGAGCTTTGCAGGCTGGCGGCCTGTCCCTCCGGGTCCAGGTAGATGGCACCTCACGCAAAAGGCCGGTCGAAAGAGTGACTTTCTACCGGCACTTACGTGATCTGCAAATTGTGCGCCCTTAGGCTTCATCCTCTTCATGCCACACTTCCGGCGGATAAGCCGGGCTGTCTGAGGTAGGCACCAACACTGCCACTGCGGATTCGCGGGACATGCCGCAAATCTGCAAAAGGTCAACGATGATGGAGCGCGACTGCGCCAAAATCACCTGTGCAGAAAGCACATTGCCTGCAGAAACCTCAGGTCCAACTCGGCTGCCCAACTGGCGCAGGCGACGTACCAGTTCCGGGATCTCAATGGCTTCACTAATTTCCTTGTGGCGCTCATAAAGATCAGAGAGGTGCAGGGAAATATCTGCGATTTCCTCAATGATTTGTACCTGTTCTTCGCTTACAGAATCGCCGTCTTCTGTCAGTACCACCGCGCGACGGGCCAAGACGCGGGCATTACGCACCACATTGTCCACCGGCCCCAGGATCCTGAAAAGCGATCGAATACGTCCTTTATCTCCCCATAGAAAAGGAGAAATAGTGGTCATCTCTTTACCTGAGGAGGCTGCGGTATTGAGCTTATTCACCGAGGCTTGGGATTTACGCAGCGCTTCCAGCGCGTGATTAAGTTTGGCCGCGTCCTGAGCGCGCAGTGCATCTGCCACATCATCCAACACACTGGAGGCAATGCCCAGCACATTGGAAATCTGGTGGCGTCCGGCATTAAGTGGGGAGGTCGGCAACAAAGCAATGACCAAGATACCCACGCCACCACCAATAAAAGCGTCAACCATGCGGTCTACGCTACCACCATTACCAGGTGGGAAGATGGTTGCGATCAAGATGCCACCGATGGCCATTTGGTTGCTCACCAGTGGCGCTGGGGAAACAAAAGAAGCCACCAGCAGGGCTAGTCCCACTACCACAAAGATTTGCCAATAACCAGTGCCAATTTGCATTACCAGCAAGTCTCCCAGGCCAACGCCTAATGAACAGCCCAGGGTGAGCTCAGTGGCTCTTTTAAGGCGATCACCACCTGAGAGTCCGAGGATAATGACCGCGGCCATAGGGGCGAAAAATGGTTCAGCGTGATTTACCACTTCTACTGCGATGAGGTAGGCAACGCCAGCACCAATGGCTGAATGCAAAATAAAGAACAGACGCGACCGTACCCGCAGAACCCTATTGCGCAGGGATTTATCTAGCTCTGACAGGCGCGCGACTGTCCCGAGTCTCTTCTTCGGCATTGCCCCAGATTAGCGATTCTTTAAAGGCCAAGCATTATGACTCCCCCACATGCCAAACCCCCGATCTAGCCCCAACACTCACCGCTAATGTGCGGCGGGTGAGGGAAGCTAAAACGGGGGTTCTAGGTGCTATTTCCGGGTAATGGGGAAATAGTTTACTTAGCGGTGGTCTTACCCACAGAGTGGAGATCCTGGCAAGCCTCGAGCACGCGCTCGGACATGCCCTGCTCTGCCTTCTTCATGTAGGAGCGAGGGTCATAAACCTTCTTGTTGCCAACTTCGCCGTCTACCTTGAGCACGCCATTGTAGTTCTCGAACATGTGAGAAACGATTGGGCGGGTGAAAGCGTACTGGGTGTCGGTGTCAACGTTCATCTTGATGACGCCATAACGCAGTGCCTCTTCGATCTTTTCCTTCTCCGAGCCCGAGCCACCGTGGAAAACGAAGTCGAATGGGAGTGCTTCGTCAGAAAGACCAAGCTTCTTGCGAGCAACCTGCTGGCCCTCAAGGAGCACCTCTGGACGCAGCTTGACGTTACCTGGCTTGTAAACGCCGTGGACGTTACCGAAGGTAGCAGCAAGCAGGTAACGGCCTTTTTCGCCGGTGCCGATTGCGTCGATGGTCTTCTCAAAGTCCTCAGCGGAGGTGTAGAGGTTTGCGCCAGCCTTAGCTTCAACGCCGTCCTCTTCGCCACCGACAACGCCGATTTCAACTTCGAGGATGATGTTGGCGGCCTTAGCCTTAGCCAGCAGCTCCTGAGCGATCTCCAGGTTCTCAGCGATTGGAACAGCGGAGCCATCCCACATGTGGGACTGGAAGAGTGGAAGCTCGCCGCGGTTTACGCGCTCCTGGGAGATAGCGATCAGTGGGCGGACGTACTCGTCCAGAACTTCCTTCTGGCAGTGATCGGTGTGCAGGGCAACGTTGATGCCATAAGCCTTGGCTGCTTCGTGTGCGAAGGCAGCAAGTGCGACTGCGCCCTTGACCTTGTTCTTTACCGCTAGGCCGGAACCGAACTCAGCACCACCGGTGGAGAACTGGATAATTCCGTCGGATTCAGCCTCTGCGAAGCCCTTAAGAGCTGCGTTGATGGTTTCCGAAGAGGTGCAGTTAATGGCTGGGAAGGCGAAGCCGCCTTCCTTAGCGCGATCGAGCATCTCGTTGTAGACCTCGGGAGTTGCGATAGGCATAGAGTGTCTCCTCCAAAAGGTGACTGTTGCTGAACAATATGTTTATGACAACCGCTTCTGAAGTTATTTCAGGCGCGGAGTGTGCAAGCCACAAAGCCCCACAAGAAGATGTCCGATCATTTCCGATCAGACAGGGTATGTGGTCTTAATGACTGCCTACCGTTAATTATGCCTGTATCACTCAGATTTTGCCCTGTGATATTTCACCAGACCGAAGAATCTTCTAAAATCCCAGGTCAAGCCTCCACTCCAATGGGGGTTAGAGGCTTCTTCCAGTGAATTCGCCCTCATTACCGTCGAGTTTTTCTACTACACGTGCTGCGGCTTCCATCAACATCCAACCGGACAATTGTACGGAAAGGTCACGTTCATCCACGCGCACCACACTGACCAAATCATTAAAACCAGAGGAGCTTAAGCCAAAGTTTTGTGGCAAGCGGGCATCCGTGGTCCAGTCGGTAGCAAAAACGGGCAAGCCATCAACTTCCAAGCGGTGATTCCACACGCTTTCGGCTGATTCCATGACCATTCGAGCTGCCAGCTTCTTGGTTTCACGGTTGCTGGGGGAATCATCAGGCAAGCGCACTGCCACATCGGCAAGATAGCGGACCAAAATTCCCTTAAAAAGCCCACCATCGCCGTCGCCGGTGTTCCAGTCAATTACGCCGGTAGAGTTGGTCATCTTCCGGGAAACTGCACTCACCAGCGCTTGGATATGGGCAAAATACTTCCACGCATCTTCTAGCTTGTCAGCTTCGCTCCAGCTCTCTACGGTGGTGCCACTGACTCCAGCACGTTCCTGCAGTTTAAGGCCAATTTCCAAACATGCACCCAGCGCTACACCCTGGCAATAGGGATGAATATTGGTGACCAGCTCGGGGCCGTGCATACGCATGCGCAAACCATCCATAACCAGACCATCAGCGTCGATAAGCGTGTCAAAGATCCAGTCGGTGATTTGGCGAGCTTCTTTAAGTCGGCCAGTACGCGCCATCATGATCGCCGCAGGACCATTGGAGGGAACGTTATAAAAGGTCTCCCCCGAACGCCAAGGAAGTACGCCTGTGAGGGAATCAATACCAGCGATAATATCGGTTTCTAAAGGCGCCAAGCCCTTAGGAGCACGAACTTTACGCACCTTGCCAGCACGCTCCATGGCCAGCGCCAGCCAGGCTTTGTCATCGTAATAGCGATTGGTGGTGAGCTTTTTAACGTTGCGGACGGAAATGCCCCGCATGGTATCGCGAATACGATCTCGGCGTGCTTTGGTGGTGCGCCTGCGCGCTGCATCAACAAGACAATCTAGGTAATGCGCCTGCCACCAATAATGCCAGTGGATAAAGAGTTTTTCTTTGGCGTTCGCCGGCCACGCCACATGCCCCAGGTTGGTGCGGGGAAGTCCCCACACCCGGGCAGCATGGCGCTCATTAATGGCGGATTCCGCCAAGTCAGCTCTATTGACCCATTTGTGTATCACTGAAAGTTTCTACGCTCCGATGCCGTCTCGCTGGGGTGATGTAGAGATCACTCTAGATACCAGAAGTATAACGAAGGACTAACAATGCGGAAGTAGAAACAATCTTTACAATCTACCCCCAGTCACCTACCATGCGTGGGATAAATCAGCGTGCTGGCGAATCCAAGCATGCATCGCAATTCCGGCGGCCACACCAGCGTTAATGGAGCGAGTGGAACCAAATTGCGCGATGGAGCATGTCATCAATGCACCTGCCCGCGCAGCCTCGGTGACACCCGGGCCTTCCTGCCCAAAGAGCAGCAGGCATTCCCGTGGCAAGGTTGCGGTCTCCAAAGGTACTGAACCTGGGGTGTTATCAATGGCCACAACAGTGAGTTCATTGCGGATTGCCCAGGTCAGCAGGGATTCCACATCTGGGTGGTGCATAAGATGCTGGTAGCGGTCAGTCACCATGGCGCCACGACGGTTCCAGCGGCGACGGCCCACAATGTGAACGGTATCCACGGCGAAGGCATTGGCTGTGCGCACCACGGTTCCGATATTGGCATCGTTTTCGAAGTTTTCGATAGCGATGTGTAAAGGATGGCGGCGCTTGTCAATGTCTTTGACGATGGCTTCGCGGGTCCAGTATCGATAAGCATCCACTACATTGCGGCGATCGCCCTCGGTGAGCAGGGTTTCGTCGAAAAGCGGGTCTGTAGGCCGAGGTACCCCGGGGTTTTCCTCTTCCCAGGGACCTTTACCCACGCGGCTTTCGCCCCACTCCGTGGGGCCGGGGGTGTTACTTGAGTCCAAGATCTTCAAGACCCAAAAGGCTGCGGTAGGGCAGGCCAGCTGCGGCAATAACTTCATCGGCACCGGTTGCACGGTCAACCACGGTAGCTACGCCAACAACCTCGATGCCCTCTGCGCGCAAGGCTTCAACTGCGGTGAGCGGGGAATTTCCGGTGGTGGTGGTATCTTCCACCACGAGCACCTTCTTGCCGGTGAGATCTGGTCCCTCAATACGGCGCTGCATACCGTGCTTTTTAGCCTCTTTGCGGACCACAAAAGCGTTAATATCCCGGCCTTCAGCGTGCATAATTGCGGTGGCCACTGGGTCTGCACCCAAGGTCAAACCGCCCACGGCGTCATAATCCCAATCCGCGGTAGCCTCACGCAGCAGCTTGCCGATCAGGCGGGAAGCACGCGCATGCAAGGTAGCACGGCGCACGTCGATGTAATAATCAGCCTTCTTGCCGGAGGAGAGGGTGACCTCTCCATGAACTACGGCCAATTCCTTAATTAGCTCCGCTAGCTCAGCACGAGCGGCAGCATCAATACTTGGAGCAGACATCCAAGGCCATCCCTTCCGATAAATCCCAATAATCTTTCTAAAACTCTTAAGTCCAAGCATAGAGCCTGGGGTGGACACCACCTGCCACCACTTAGGTTTTAGCAGATAGAGCACCATTTTTAGGCGTTTAAGACTGCCCGCTTAAGCCCGTCCGTTTAAGACTGCCATGGCTGGGGAGGCTCATTGCTCTCAGGAGCATCCTCAAAAATGGAGGATTTGCCATTCAAATCACGCACCACGCGAGTGCCATAAAGATCCGAAGGCGCTTCGGGGCGTCCATCAGCAATGGATTCCACCGCATCTGCGCCCAGCGAACGTGGCTCCACCACCCCACGACTTTCCTGATGTCCGCGAACTGGCATCTGCAAAGGCTCTTCCGGACGAATAACCAGTGGCTGCGCCAAATCAATTTCTTCAGGTTCAACGGTCTGCGCAGGTTTTTGCGGTGCCTGTGGTTTGAGGCGAGTGGGCTCAATCAGCTTCAAATCCACCTCCACTTTGTCGGTGGAACGCGGTGGCAAAGTAAAGGAAGCATCGGTAAGCAGCGCCAGAGGATGCAATATTTCTTCCCAGTCCTCAGCAGTGGAACCCTTAATGGTTTCCGCAAGCACCCATTCCGATTCCATCCACACCGCGGTCACCGCCTCTGGCATCGCCTCAAAAGCTGCCAAAACACGTTCATCCACAAAGCGCTGAGCTACCCCGGCACCATTGCTGAGCAGGCGAAACTCCGACACTGTGGCGATCTCCACCAGGTCCTCAGATTCTTCACGCTCCACATCTGGGGTGTACTCGCCCCGGCGCGCATCAATAACAATGTCGGAATTGGTGCCACGGCGCATAGCCATCACGGGAATCCCAGCTAGATCCACCAAATGGGTTTCATAACCGGCAGCCATCCCGCTGACCACATCGCGAGCCACGGCACCAGTCGAGGCTGCTCCCCGCGACCATTCATCAGTAAGGAAGGCGTCTTCCTTAATAAAGTCAAAGTTGTGGCGCGCAGCCCAGTGCTTGCGTTCGCGGCGTTGGGAGCCCGGCAAAGAATTCAAAAAAGAATGCTTTTCGACGCCCCTCAGTTCGCCATCCGCCGCAGCCGGGGGCTCCACCGTATCCAGGGGTTCCTCCGCAACCTCGGGAATGGGGGCGGGTGCAGGAGCTTCTGCTGGCTGCTCAAATTGAGCAGCGCTTACTTCTGGAACTGCAGCTAGCTCTGCTTCGGCAGCAGTATCGAGTTCCTCAAAGTCATCTTCATAAATATCAGCAGCGCGGTCGGGTTTGACTGCACGCTGCGGTGGTGCGGGAGTGTCCTCCACGCGCACCACCTGCTGCGGCGCAGTTTGATCCCAGGCTTGCACCTGCTGGGGAGCAGCTTCTTCTGCAACAGATGATGGTTCTTCCTCATAGGAGGAATCCTCATCCACTGCTGCTTCAGAGGCCGCTGTTGCGGGGCGCGCGGGGCGACCACTCTTGGCTGCGTCTGTACGCCAAAGAGCAACACCGGCCATCAAAATTAAGACGGCGAAAACCAACACCAGAATTTCCATCACACCTGACACCTTACTGGCTGTTGGCTTTCAAACCGAGGTTTAGGACTCCACCGGGTTTTTAGGGTTGGCGCTCCACTGGGACCAGCCAGCAAAATAATGTGATGCACCGGTGATTCCTGCATGCTCCATACCTAACAAAACTTGGGAGGAGTGGTTGCCGGAACCGGAGTAAACAATGACATTTTCGCCACTTTGCACCCCTACGGCAGCGAAAATCTCTCGGATCTCTTCCGGAGTTTTAAAGGTATTATCCGCATTGAGCAGCGAACGTGCGGGCACATTAATGGCACCAGGAATATGTCCAGCTTTAAGATCCAACATTTCATGGCGGCCGGCAAAACGATTGGCATCACGCGCATCAATCAGAATACCCTCGTGGTTCCTGACATCTTCCATGGTTGACACCGGCATTTGGCCAGGGTTGGGGCGCACATTGCAAAAATGAGGGAAGTTGCCCGGTCCACCTGCATGGCCGAGGTTGTGTTCCTCCCACTTTTGGAAACCACCATCAAGGAATTTCACATTTGGCATGCCTGCCCAGCGCAAAACCCACCAAGCGCGAGAAGCATAGAGGCCACGGCCTTGGTCATAAACCACAATATCGCGGTCAGTATTAAGGCCCCAGTGGCGGAAAGAACGTTCAAGCAGCGCTAAGCGTGGGAGTGGATTACGGCCATCTGCAGAGGAAGGAAGGCCAGCTAGTTCCGTAGCGGGATCGCAAAAAATTGAGGTTGGGATGTGTTCCGAACAAAAAACTGTGCGGCCTGCTCCTTCAATAGGAGCCCAAAAAGCCGCGAGGACGGTGAGTTTTTTAGCAGCATGGATTGATTCAGCAAGGTCGGATGGAGACATCAACACTGTCATGGTTAATGAGCCTATGCGTATTTTTGCGCTCTCGCAGTGGAAGCTATCTTGAGGCGATTCCCCGGTACCAGGTGGCGTACTCCTATGTGGCCGTATATTTTTAGTTAGAAACTTTTCTGCACTCCCATACCCGCGGAGGATCCCTTAGTGAAGACCTTTCACAATGTTTTGATCAACACCATGATCTCCAATGTCACTACCGGCTTTTTATTTTTTGCCCTGGTGTTCTGGATTTATTTGGAAACCCACGATGTAGCTCTCACAGGCATTGTCAGTGGTGTCTATATGGGACTTATTGCTTTAAGTTCCATCTTTTTTGGCACGGTAGTGGACCATAATCGCAAAAAGTCCGTCATGGTCTTTTCTGCTCTTATCACCTTGCTCTTTTATGTTCTGAGCGCTGTGGTGTGGGTGGTGTGGATGGATACCTCAAAGCTGAGCACCACCTATGTGCCTCTGTGGTTTTTTATGAGCTTCATCATTATTGGCTCCATCGTGGAACATATGCGCAATATCGCCTTGTCTACTGTGGTGACCTTGCTGGTTCCAGAAGCTGAACGCGATAAAGCCAATGGTTTAGTTGGTGCGGTACAGGGTGTGGGCTTTTTGGTAACCAGTGTTATTGCCGGTGCTGCCATTGGTTTCCTAGGTATGGAAGCAACCATGTGGATCTGCGTGGCACTGTCCTTGGTGGCACTCATTCACCTGCTGCCCATCAAAATTGCCGAGCCTGAAATTGTCACCCACACTGATGCCCAAGCTGCGGTTCAGGAAGCCACGGCTCATGAGGAAGGCGAGGTAGCAGTCCCCACTGCTGCTAGTGATCTATCCATTGTGTCTAAAGGCATTGATCTTAAAGGCTCAATGAAAATCATCCTCAGCGTGCCCGGTCTGTTGGCGCTGATTCTTTTTGCCTCTTTTAATAACCTGATCGGTGGTGTGTATTCGGCACTCATGGATCCTTATGGTCTTGAGCTTTTTAGCCCGCAGGTGTGGGGCTTGATGTTGGGTCTAAGTAGTTTGGGATTTATTGCCGGTGGCGGCATTATTTCCAAAACTGGCCTAGGTAAAAATCCGGTTCGTACCTTGCTCTTAGTAAACCTGGGTGTCTCTTTTATCGGAATTTTCTTCACCCTCCGCGAGTGGTGGTGGCTCTATGTGCTGGGCATTTTTGTCTTCATGGCTATCACTCCCGCTGCTGAGGCTGCCGAGCAAACAATTTTGCAGCGAGTGGTTCCTTTCCGCCAACAAGGTCGCGTTTTTGGTTTGGCCATGGCGGTAGAAATGGCAGCTAATCCCCTCTCCACTGTGGTGGTGGCCATCGTTGCAGATGCCTACCTTATTCCGTGGATGGAGGGTGCTGGTGCCGATTCCATCTGGGGCAGCATTTTGGGCAGTGGAGACGCGCGAGGAATGGCGCTGATGTTTGTTATTGCGGGCTTCATCATGCTGATCATGGTGGTGTTGGCACTGCTTTCACCTTCTTATCGCAAGCTCAGCGCTTATTATGCGGCGAGCAGCCAAGATATTGCAGAAGCAGCAGGCTCAACAACTAAATAACAAAAAATCTCCTGCTCAGCAGTTCAATTTCAGAACTGAGCAGAAGATTTTTATAGGGCCCGATAAATGATCCCCTGTGCGTGAAGATCATCAAGCAGGATCTCTAATCCATGGGTTGGGGAATCTGGGGCGATATTAACGGTGAGCATTTCGGACATGGGCGCCTCCACGTACAACCCCAGTGCCTCCAATTGGGCCTGGACGTGCACGGCGGCGATGGCGTCGACAAGCACCCGGAGGGTTTTATTGCCACCGGCAACGGCAACGCTATGAAACTCCAAGACTTCATCAACGCGGTGTGCGCACACGACGTCTCCGAGGGCGCAGTCTTGGGCGACCGCCGGGAGGGTTACTACCAGGTAATAACCCTCTGCCAGCGGTTCTACACTGACTTCCTCAGATTCCACTCCGGGAACCTCTAGGGGAATGCGCAGCGTTTCCCTGTGCGCCACCTACTTAGACCTCGCGGGAAACGTCAAGTTTCTCGCCTCCGTCGGCGACGTCGACAAGCACGCCATCGCCATCGCGGATATCGCCGGCCAGCAGAGCCTTGGCCAGGGTATCGCCGATGGCCTGCTGAATAAGGCGCCGCAATGGACGAGCACCATAGGCTGGGTCGTAGCCGCGCTCTGCCAACCAGGACTTTGCGCTATCGCTGACCCGCATAGTGAGGCGACGTCCGGATAGGCGCTCAGCCAGCTGCTGAATCTGGATATCAACAATGCTGCGCAGCTGCTCCTGGGACAGTGGATCGAAGGTCACCACATCATCAAGACGGTTAATGAACTCCGGCTTGAAGGCACGCTTGACGGCGTCCATCATCTGCTCCTTGGTACCACCGGCACCCAGGTTAGAGGTCAAAATCAAGATGGTGTTGCGGAAATCAACAGTCCTGCCCTGGCCGTCGGTGAGGCGGCCTTCATCAAGAACCTGCAGCAAGATATCAAAGACATCGGAGTGAGCCTTCTCCACCTCGTCGAAAAGCACCACCGTATAAGGGCGACGGCGCACGGCTTCGGTGAGCTGACCGCCCTGGTCATAGCCGACATATCCCGGAGGGGCACCGACCAAACGGGCAACAGAATGCTTCTCACCATATTCCGACATATCAATGCGGATCATGGCGCGGTCATCATCAAAGAGGAATTCCGCAACGGCCTTGGCCAGCTCGGTCTTACCCACACCGGTAGGTCCAAGGAAGAGGAAGGAACCGGTTGGGCGGTTAGGATCGGCGACCCCGGCTCGTGAACGACGCACAGCATCAGAAACTGCGGTAACAGCTTCCTTTTGGCCAACCACGCGGTTGCCCAAAACGCGCTCCATATTGAGCAGCTTCTCGGTTTCACCCTGCATCATCTTGCCGGCTGGAATACCAGTCCAAGCAGCAACAACCTCAGCGATGGTATCGGGAGTGACCTCCTCAGAAAGCATGGAGTTTTCATTAACACCCACCTTGCTTTCTGCCTCTTCAACTTGCTTTTCCAGCTCTGGGATACGGCCATAGCGCAGCTCAGCTACGCGGCCATAGTTTCCTTCGCGCTCGGCAATATCAGATTCAGAACGCAGTGCTTCCAATTCTTCCTTGATTCCGCGCACATCATCAATGGCGGTTTTTTCATTCTGCCAACGGGACTTGAGCTCGGAGAGCTTTTCACGTTCATCGGCTAGTTCTGAACGCAGGCGCTCCAAACGCTCCTTGGATGCAGCATCTGTTTCCTTGGTCAGTGCTACCTCTTCAATTTCCAGACGGCGTACCACGCGCTCAAGTTCATCGATTTCCTGTGGGGAGGAATCAATTTCCATGCGCAGGCGTGATGCTGCCTCATCGACCAAGTCAATGGCCTTATCTGGGAGGAAACGGCTGGTGATATAGCGGTTGGAAAGCTCAGCTGCGGCAACCAGGGCGGAGTCCTGAATGCGCACACCATGGTGCACCTCATAGCGCTCTTTAAGTCCACGCAGAATGCCAATGGCATCCTCCACGGAAGGTTCGCCAACATAAACCTGCTGGAAACGGCGTTCCAGGGCGGCATCCTTTTCGATGTACTTGCGGTACTCATTCAAGGTGGTGGCACCAACCAGGCGGAGTTCACCACGGGCCAGCAAAGGCTTAATCATATTGCCAGCATCCATGGCGGACTCACCGGAAGCACCGGCACCGACGATGGTGTGCAGCTCATCAATAAAGGTAATGACCTCGCCGTTGGCACCCTTGATTTCATCAAGTACAGCCTTGAGACGTTCCTCAAATTCACCACGGTATTTGGCACCGGCAACCATGGAACCAAGGTCCAGGCTGATTAATGTCTTGCCCTTCAGGGATTCTGGGACGTCACCTGCCACAATGCGGCGTGCCAGGCCTTCAACGATGGCGGTTTTACCAACGCCTGGTTCACCGATTAGAACTGGATTGTTCTTGGTACGACGGCTCAGCACCTGCACCACGCGGCGAATTTCCTGATCACGGCCGATAACCGGATCAATCTTTCCTTCACGTGCCAATTTGGTGAGGTCAGTGGAGTACTTTTCCAGAGCCTGGAACTGGCTTTCCGGATCTTGGGTGGTCACGCGCTGGGAACCGCGAACCGATGGGAAGGCAGCCTTAATTGCCTCATAGGTTGCACCCTTTGCCTTCAATGCATCTGCAGCGTCGGACTTGCCACGCGCAATACCTGCAAGCAGCACCTCGGTGGACACATATTCATCGCCGAGCTCACCCGCAAGCTCTTGAGCCGCAGTAAAAGCGTTGAGGGCATCCCTATTGAAATTAGGGTTAGCCATATTAGTGCCCGAAGCCTTGGGGTAGGTTCCGACCAAACGCTGTGCCTCTGCAAGCACAGCCTTGGGGTCAACACCGGCAGCGGTAAGCACGGGGGAAGCAACACCATCAGCCTGTTCCAGGATGGCTACCAGCAGGTGTGCGGGGCGAATATCAGGATTTCCAGCGGCAGATGCTTGTTGCAGAGCCGCCTGAAGTGCCTCATTGGTTTTGGTGGTTGGATTGAATGAACTCATGTCATTGCCCTTTCTGTCTCAGGCGCCAACCTTTATCAATGCAGGTAAACGCCTATTTTTTCGTTCTCTACTAGTTATAACGCATAAATAGTTGAGTCTGTTCCACTCAAGTCTAAAAAACTTTAAAAAACTTTTTCAGCAAACTTGAGCGGACTGGAATCAAGCTTAGGAAATTTTCCCCACTTTAGCATCAGGGTCATCCCCCAAAGTAGTCCGCAGCACGCCTCGGCGCCCGGAGTGCGCCTTTAACCTTGCGCTTTTCGACGAACACCTAATGCTCCCACCCCGCAGGCATAAGAAAAATCCCAGCGGCACCTATTTTTAGGTGCCACTGGGATTACAAAAATATGGAAGGGGCCGAAGGGCGCTACTCCACTTCTACCGGAGTGCCTTGACCTCGCACATGGCCACGTTCTGGCAGCCACTTGAGCGCCCAGGCCAGCACCATAATGACAACTGCAAGCAGCAAAGTAGCCCAGCCAAGTCCCATGGTAAAACCAGAAATAACAGCAATTGGAGCAATAATTGTCATTCCGATTTCAAAGGGAGCAAAGCCAATATACGCAACACCATATTCATTAAGGGTGCCCGATTTCAGCTTAGGATCAACAATCTTCAGCAGTGCAATGCCGGTTGCCACTGCAGCTGTTGCCCAGCCCCAACCAAAGATGGCGCGTTCCAGCCATTTTTCACCGAAGAAGCGGGGAGCCACCCAGAAGAAAAAGAAACAGCAATATGCCACACCAGCAACAAAAAGCACGACTAGCGGAATCCAATAATCCGCAATCGCAGCAGGAGCAATCGAGGCAATGCCGAAGGCAATGAGGTAATCAGTTGCTGCACCAGAAACGGAATTCACGGTTTCACGGTCTAGATAGTCCGGCTTTTTCAGCAGGCGCATAAGCACCATACCAGCGATACCAACCACAAAAGACATGGCAAAAAGTGGGATGGATACAACTGGGAAAATGTCCTTGAGCCAGCCATTGATGGCATAGGCGATGGCCACGGTGAGGAAGATAATTCCCGCATGCAGCGCTAGTGGCTCAATAGCAGATGGGTTAGTGCTGGCCTTGCCAATTGAAGGGCGCTCACTGAGCTTGTCAATATATCCAGAGCGCAAATCCCAGGGCAGCTTGGCTGGCATAGCAGCGGTTTTGCCTTTTTTAATGCCCCAGGCGGTGAAGATAATGCCGCCAACGATGGCTGCGAAAGTTCCCACCGTTGCTGAGGTGAAGCCTAAGGAAATTGCGGCCTCTGCTCCGGCTGCTTCCAAGGAGGTGCCAACAGCTGCTGCGGTACCAAAACCACCCACAAAACCAACTGGCAACATCATACCAAACCAGTCTTCGGTGCCCCACACAGGCTCAAAGAGGTAAAGACCGAGCAAAATAAATAGTCCCCATTGGCCCACAAACATAGCAGTTGAGAAAGCCCACATATTTTTCACACCTGCGCGTACCCCACGATCAAATTTCATGGAATAGGGCATGGCCGCAAACACGATGGCAATCAACACTGTGGTGTAGGTGGAAATATGCTCTGACCATCCAATCCATCCCAGAACCTTAGGACCCAATACCATGCCGATTAATCCGGCGGTGATAGAGGAAGGAATAAGGAGGGTGTGGAAGAAAGGAACTTTGCGGCGCAAAATGCTGCCAATGAGCATTAGTCCCGAGATCCACCCCACATCCAAGATCAAACTGTACGGTGTGTACTCCATACCCAAAACCACTTCCTTCCACTGTTCTTGGCTTTTAAACCTAAGGAAACCTGTTTGGTTTCACACTTGGATGTTTTGAAATTTGTTCAACAAAACACATTGACTTTAGTCAAGTGATCTCCATCTTCCATATTCCCTTAATGCATCAAGAAAATCCTGCTATGATTGTTGACATGTCAAGTACCTATGATGCAATCATCATCGGCGCAGGCCAGGCGGGACTTGCAGCCGGCCACGAACTTGCCCGACGCGGTCTAAAGCCCGGAAAAGACTTCCTCGTTCTCGATTCCAACAAAGGCCCCGGTGGCGCTTGGCGGCACCGTTGGGATTCCCTCACCCTCGGCAAAGCCCACGGCATTGCCGATCTCCCAGACCTAGCCATGAAACGGCCCGACCCCTCCATCCCAGCATCCATCCTGGTCACCGAATATTACGATTCCTATGAAAAGGAATTTGATTTCCAGGTTGTACGCCCCGTCAAGGTCGCCCAAGTCTCACCCACCAATGCCACCGACCCCACCTCCCCTCTCCGCATCGAATCCACAGATGGCCGCGAGTGGCAGGCTCGCTTCGTGCTGAACGCCACCGGCACCTGGACTAACCCCTATGTGCCTTATATTCATGGCATCGGCAAATTCCCAGGAAAGCAACTCCACACCGTGGGTTACCACAAGGCCGAAGACTTCCAGGGACAAAAAGTACTGGTTGTCGGCGGTGGCCTTAGCGCAGTGCAGTTCCTGTTAGAACTTGAAGACTTCGCCGAAACCATCTGGGCTACCCGCCGACCCCCAAACTTCACCACTCGTGAATTTGATTCCGGCTGGGGCTTAGCCGTGGAAAAAGCCGTGCGCGAACGTACCTACAATGGCAAAGCCCCTGCCAGCGTGGTGCGTACCACCGGCATCCCGCAGCTGCCTGATTATCTGGCAGGTGTGGAACGCGGATTGATTGTAAGCCACGGCATGTTTGATGAGATCACCCCTACCGGCGTGATTTTTGGCGAGCCCCATGTCACCACCACCTCCGAAGGCCTGGGTCCATCTGCAAACTCCACCTTGGCCGTGCCGGAAAGCTGGGACCCCTACCCCGCAGGCACTCACGTCGACGTAGACGTGATTTTTTGGAACACCGGGTTCCGCGCCGCCTTGCGCCATCTCGCGCCTATGAAATTGCGTGGCAATGGCACTGGGCGTGGCATTGAAATGAGCGATGAGGTCAGCCCCGCCGCTGACCGCCGTGTTTTGCTCGTGGGCTACGGCTCCACTGCCTCCACCGTGGGCGCTACCCGCGCCGGACGTGTTGCCGGCAGGGTCACCGCCCAGCGGCTTGGCCTTTAAAGCTTGTCGACGAAAAACTGCACCAACAGCATCACGCCCAAACCAATCATGACAATGCCAGAAACAATACCCACTACCTGCGCCGCCCGAGGCCTCTTTTTAAGAATGGCAGCAGCTCCAAACCCCACTGCAAAATAAATAATCGCACAGTTTAAAAGGTGCATAATTCCAAGGCCTACCATCTGGAGACCAACCGGCCAGGCGGCTGCAGTGTTAACAAATTGAGGCAGCAATGCCAGGAATAAGAGGAATACCTTGGGATTGAGCAGGCTAATGCCAATTCCTTTGGCAAAAAGTTTCCCACCGCCTATTGGAGCTGCCTGTCCAGTGAAGTCTGGAGCTGAATGGTTTCTCAACGCGCCAATGCCCAGCCACACCAAGTAGAGCGCCCCGGCGGTAGTGAGGAGGGTCATCGCCAAAGGTGAAGCGGCAAGGATAGTGGCCACACCTGCAGCGACAATTAGCGTGGCAAAAAAGTGGCCAGTGAGCATGCCGGAAACTGCGGGCACCACCGCAGTACGCCGGCTAATTCCGGCAGCGATGGCATACGCCCAGTCCACCCCGGGTGTAAGCACAAATAACATTGACACACCCCAAAAAGCGAGCATTAGCTCAAGATCCACAAGATATTCCTTCCACGCTTTCCCTAATAGATCAATTTTATTCGAGAAAGTGCGGGAAAAAATTGAAAATTTATTGGAAAAACTGCCTCTGAACGGGAGAATATTTCTTATGGATGCGCTTGATAGGAAGATTCTGTCCCTCCTCCAGCAGGACGGCAGGGCAACAATGACTGACATTGCAGCAAAAGTGGGACTAAGCCTTTCGGCATGCCACCGCCGTTTTCGCGATTTGGAAGCCAGTGGAATCATCCGTGGTTTTAGTGTGGACCTTAATTTGGAAGCCTTGGGCTTTTCTTTTGAGGCTATAGTTTTTGTCACCCTCAAGACTGGAAATGGTGCCGCCGTCGCCGCTTTTGAAGAAGCAGTGGCCAAAATCCCCAATATCGTGCAAGCCCATCGCCTTTTTGGCGAGCCCGACTTCCAATTATTTGTGGCAACTGCATCAAAGCAACATTTTCAAGAACTTTATGACACCCAATTATCAATGCTCCCGGGAGTACAAAGACTCACTTCCACATTGGTTATGAAGACCATTGTTGACCATCATGCGCCCTTATAGCCCGCACGGGAATGACATCACCAAATTTTTAGTTGACATGTCACGGAAATAGTGGAAAGGTTCAAACCATGAAGGCATTTGGATTTTTAAGTTTTGGCCATTACCAAATTGGCCATGAACGCTCCATGCTGAAGCAAGCATTAGAGCTGTCAAAGGAAGCAGATGCCATTGGTGTTAATGGCGCTTATTTCCGCGTGCATCACTTCGCTCCCCAAGGTGCATCACCGATGCCACTTTTGGGCGCGATTATCGGCGCTACCAAGCACATTGAGGTTGGTACCGGCGTTATCGATATGCGCTATGAAAACTCCCTCCACCTCGCCGAGGAAGCCGCAGCACTGAACCTGCTTGCCGATGGCCGAGTGGCGTTGGGAGTGTCCAGGGGATCACCCGAGCCAGCTGAAAAGAGCTGGGAAGCTTTTGGTTATGACGGCGGCGATGATCCCAAGGCTGCTGGCATGGCTCGTGATAAGTTCCAGCGTTTCCTCAATGCCATTGATGGTTACGGCATGGCAGTGGCAGCAGAAAACCAGTACCCACGCCTTTACACCCCAGGTACTCCGCTGCCAGTATTCCCACATGATCCTGACCTGCGTAAATCCATTTGGTGGGGCGCTGGCTCCCACAACACTGCAGAACAGGCAGCGCGTGATGGTGTAAACCTCATGAGCTCCACCCTGGTTGCAGAGGCAACTGGTCAGGCCTTTGGTGATCTCCAAGCTGATCAGATTGCTTTCTACCGCGCAGCTTGGAAGGAAGCCGGACACGATTGGACTCCTCGCGTGTCTGTGTCTCGTTCTGTTTTCCCAATTGTCACTGATCGTGACCGTGAGCTTTTTGGTCTGCAGGGACAAGGCGGAGATCAGATTGGTTTCCTTGATGATGCCCGCACCACCTTCGGACGTACCTATGCTGGTAGCCCCGATGAGCTTATTGATCAGCTCAAGAATGACCGTGCAGTCATGGAAGCTGACACCTTGATGCTCACCGTTCCTAACCAAATGGGTGTGGAGCTTAATGCTTCCATTCTGAAGAATTTTGCTGAGCACGTTGCCCCAGAACTTGGCTGGAAGCCAAACACTGAAGGACTCGTTACCGGATACGAATTCTAAAACAGGAGCAAAAACAACAAAGGTGGCGTCGAAAAGCGCTTTTTAAAGCGCCCCGACACGCGCAAGGCGCGCGCCACCTTTTTGCTGTGTTGGGGGCACAATGGTTTTGTGACACCTCGACCTCTTAAAGCTGTCGTTGACCTCATTGAGGACAATGCCCCGACCTTTCTTGATGCAATTGCGCAGCGCTTGCTCATTTTGGAGCCCAGTGCGCGCGGACACTTCCCCAGCCCGGACGACCACACGCACGTCAGTCTTGCTGAACTTTTGACTTCCGTGCTTGATGGCACCGGCGCTGAAGGCAAAGTGGAGCCGGACACGCTGGCGTATTTTGAAAAGCTGGCGGTGGATTATCGCCGCTTTGGGGTGACCCCAAAATCACTGTTGGCCTTGGGTGAAGCCATCCGCATTGAGCTGCGCATTTTATGTGCGGACCTGCCTTTTGAGACGGTCCTTTTTGCCGAGCGCGCAGTTTCTGCCACTGCCCTTGCGATGTCTGCAAGCGCCCAAGCTGCCGAGGACGCGGGTGTACTGCCCTATATTTCCGCCCAGGTGGTACAGGTGGAAAAGCGTAGTCGCCGGTTTTTTGTGGTGCGTTTGCAGGCAGAGGGCGAACTTCCCTATAAAACGGGACAATATGTGCCGGTGAGCACCTCTTATTTGCCTAATACTTGGCGTTATTTATGTCCGGCGATCCCCGCCAATGAGTGGGGCCAAGTGGAATTCCACATTCAATCCGATGTTGATGATATTTCGCGATTGTTGGCTAATTCCCAAGTTGGCGATTCCTGGATCATTGGTCCCGGCCAAGGTGATTTTGGCCAGTCAAAGATGAACCAGCCCAATGACTTGCTTTTTATTTCCCACGGCACGGGCTTAGCTCCTTTGCGAGCCTATATGTTTGAGCTGCTCAACCAGGCAGTTCCACCGCGCCTGCACTTTTTTGTGGGTGCTGAATACCCCGGTGAGCTCTATGAACTCATGGGAATGTGGAATTTTGCAGCAGCCAGCCCCTGGTTATCGGTAGTTCCGGTTATTGCCCACGACGAAGATGAATGGTGGGTACAGGCTACCGATGCATCCAAGCCGCCACGGGGTCTGCACCTGCCGCAGGTCGGCTCCATGGCCAAGGTGGTTACCAATGTGGGCGCGTGGGCGGACCGCAATGTGCTCGTTGCAGGCCCTGAGCAGTGGGCGCGCGATATTAAACGCGCCATGATCCGCCGGGGCACGCCTGCTGACCAGATTGAGATTTTGGGATTTTAAGCTGGTCTTAGAGAGCCTTTTAGAGGACCGGAATGCTCTTTCGCACGTCCTCCAAGCTGCTGAGGTCAATATCCACAATGAGGGTTTCCTCCTCATAACCGGCCTCAGCCACCGCCTTACCGGTGGGGTCAACCACCACAGAATGGCCAGCACCGGTAGGCCCCTTGCGGCCGTCGGTGGGTCGGGCCTGGCCACAGGCCGCAATCCAGGTGGTGGAATCTAACGCGCGGGCGCGACTAAGCACCTGCCACTGCTCCACTTTGCCCGGCCCATCCTGCCAAGAGGTGGGCACCACAATAATCTGGGCACCCCGGCGCGCCAAGTCCTTAAATTGCTCCGGGAAACGGATGTCATAACAAATGGCTACACCAAAGGTCACTCCATCTACTTCAAAGAGCACAAGCTCCTCACCAGGCTTAACGGTGTCAGATTCGCGATATCCAAAGGCATCATAGGTATGAATTTTGCGATAGCCCTGATGCAAACCAGCACCAGTAATCAGCGCCGTATTGTGCACTCTCGAAATAGTCTTGCCATCTTTTTCCACCGTGTCCGCCGGCGCGAACATCCCAGCGACGATCACAACGCCCAGCTCATCGGCCAATTCCCGGGTAGCACTGGCAAATTCACCATCAAGATCCTCGGCTTGTTGGTCTAGCCGGCCGGTGCCAAAAGCTTGGGAGGTAGCCTCCGGAAAAACCAGCACGCGGGCACCCTTGGACGCAGCATCGCGGGCAGCTTCACGCAGGTGCTCAAAATTGCTCATCTTATCGGCATTTGTTGTAATTTGCAGCAGGGCAATACGCATATCCACAGCCTAGGCGCTCGGCGCGAAGTTATGCACAGGTTCACGCGAAGGATTCTTGCTGAATTTTAGTTTTCCGGCTTTGATAGCAGCCATGTACCTTCATAAAAACCTCCCTGAACTGCTCTTTCTTAGCGATTTCCCCATCCCGCGCCTACACTTTTTAGCCACCACAAACCGCACCCTCGCCGCGCTTAACAGCGCTGATCAGGGGTGGGCCACTACGCTTTTCGACGTCAACCGCTCGCTGGTGGAGCATCTCCAAGAGATGCGAAATTTATGCTCCGAATTTTTTAGTACTGATGAAGATCTTGGTGCCAGCTTGGATGCCCTGCCATGACAGTGCACAGTAGTTCTTTAGACAATGCTGCCCTCGAACTTTCACGAGCCGCGGGAGTGCTCGCTACTGCTGCTTCTGAGCGCAGGAGCTCCTGGTTAAAACTAGAACCGCTTAGTGATTCGAGCTCTTTGAATGCTGGTTTTAAACAGTTGCCCGCCTTTGATCAGCCAACCTCTGATGTAGCTGCGCAAATGGACGCTGTGGTCTCCACTTTGGTAACAACTGCCGATGCATTGCGCCTGATAGAAGGCTATATCTCCTATTTGGAGAGACTTGGCAATCAGTCACTTATGGTGAGCGTGATGCTGCGATATCTGGGCAACTTGGGTGCCCTCTTAGACTTCATGTGCGCCCGCGAAATCTCAGCCCTCTGCACAGCGATTAGCCCACCACCACTGAAATATTTAGCATCTTTTTCCGACCTGCCAGCTGCTGCCATTCACGAATATCACCTGCTCCATGCACCCCCGGAGATACAACAATTAGCCCGTGACAATCCTGATATGCAGATTCTGGAGGCTGGCGATGGCAGCCTGGTAGCAGCTTTTGGAGATATCGATAGCGCTGCGACCATCACCACCATCGTGGCTGGTGTTGGCTCCTCCGACACTGAACAATGGCCTGCTCATATGGGGCGTGCCCGCAATATTCAGGCAGCCACAGGTGGCGCCACCATGATGTGGCTGGGATACGCAGCTCCTCCCACCTTGGCTCATGGTTTAGCGCGAGCTCCGGCTAGGGCAGCAGCCGATAGATTAGAAGAATTTCAAAACTCGCTGCGCCAGCGCAATCCCAGCCAGCGACAAGTGGTGATGGGTTATAGCTATGGCTCCACTGTGGTAGGCACTGCTGGGAAATCTTTGCAGGCAGATGCCCTAGTTTTGGTGGGAAGCCCGGGTGCTGGTACAGGAGTTTCCCACGCTTCCGAATTGGGAAGCGAGGTATATGCCATTACTGGTACGGCCGATCCCATTGGTTTTGCAGCTACCCGATATGACGGCATCCATGGGATTGATCCGACCTCGCCTACTTTTGGCGCTACAGTGTTTCCTTCTAGCTCGGATCATTCTGGGTATTGGGGAGACGAAGCCTTTTTGGGACAACTGCGTGAGGTGGTGCAGGGCGTAGATATAAAGAAGCCGCCACCTTAAATCAGGTGACGGCCTCAGGTCTTAATTAAGAGATCAGAACAAACCGGTTGGGTTTGGATCGTAGGAGACGAGCAGGTTCTTGGTCTGCTGGTAGTGGTTCAGCATCATGAGGTGGTTCTCACGGCCGATACCGGACTCCTTGTATCCACCGAAAGCGGAGTGCGCTGGGTAATTGTGGTACTGGTTAACCCAGACACGACCAGCATGAATAGCGCGGCCTGCACGGTAGATGGTGTTCTGATCGCGGCTCCAAACGCCGGCGCCAAGGCCGTAGTTGGTGTCGTTTGCAATGCGGATTGCCTCGTCGAAGTCCTTGAAGGTAGCAACGGAGAGAACTGGTCCGAAGATTTCTTCCTGGAAGATGCGCATATCGTTGTTGCCACGGAAAACGGTTGGCTCAATGTAGTAGCCGTTTTCCAGACCTTCAACCTTGTTGATGTGGCCACCGGTGAGGGTCTCTGCACCTTCCTCAGGACCAATCTTGAGGTAGGAACCAATCTTTTCCATCTGCTCCTGGGAAGCCTGAGCACCCATCATGGTCTCGGTGTCCAAAGGATTGCCCAGCTTGATGGACTTAACACGCTGGACGCCGAGCTCGAGGAACTCATCTGCGATGGACTCGTGAACAAGTGCACGGGAAGGACAGGTGCAAACTTCACCCTGGTTGAGGGCGAACATTGCAAAGCCTTCAGCAGCCTTCTTAGCGAAAGCATCATCCTTAGCCAAAACATCTTCGAAGAAGATGGAAGGAGACTTACCGCCGAGCTCGAGGGTAACTGGGATGATCTTGTCAGATGCTGCACGGTTGATAATCTTGCCCACCTGGGTGGAACCGGTGAAGGCGATCTTGCCGATGCGGTTGGAGCTAGACAGCGCGGTTCCGGCTTCTTCACCAAGACCATTGACGATGTTAAGAACGCCTGCTGGGATCAGGTCCTCGATGAGCTTGACCACGTAGAGCAGGGATGCTGGGGTCTGCTCAGCTGGCTTCATGACGATGGTGTTACCGGCTGCAAGTGCTGGTGCCAACTTCCACGCAGCCATGAGGATTGGGAAGTTCCAAGGGATGATCTGTGCAACAACGCCGATTGGCTCGTTGAAGTGGTAAGCAACGGTGTTGTGATCGATCTGGGAGGAGCGATCCTCCTGTGCGCGGATTGCGCCCGCAAAGTAGCGGAAGTGATCGATTGCCAGTGGGATATCAGCAGCGAGGGTTTCACGAACAGCCTTGCCGTTCTCCCAGGTCTCTGCAACTGCGATTTCCTCAAGGTGCTCTTCCATGCGGTCCGCGATGCGGTGCAGGATCAATGCGCGCTCAGTAACAGAAGTCTTGCCCCATGCATCTGCAGCCTTGTGTGCAGCGTCGAGTGCGAGCTCAATATCAGCTGCGGTGCCACGTGCCACCTCACAGAAGACCTCACCGGTAACTGGGGTGATGTTTTCCAGGTATTGACCTTCTACTGGTGGAACCCACTGGCCACCAATATAGTTGTCATAACGCTTCTCAAAATTGACGATCGAGCCTTCAGTTCCTGGGTTTGCATAAACAGTCATGGGATCTCCTTCAAACCGTCATTCACGCACTTTTACTGTGTGCTGAGTGACAAATGTTCAAGTTATGTGATGGCGAGCACATTCGCACTCTTAGCAGCAACCATAGGTGGGAACCGCCCGCCACGGCTAGAGTGAACTCAGAAATTTACCCCCTGAAATTAAAATTTATCCTGCTTAGCACCAATAATCACGATGTGAGAACTACCCCCGTATATAAAGAAAAGGTGCTGCATCCTTTCGGATACAACGCCTTTTAAAAACTTGACTGGCTTAAAGCATTGCTAATTCGAGCGGCCTTTGCGACGCTCCCACATCACCACAGCAGTGGATCGTGGCACATGCACAAGCTCACCGCGAGGCCTGCCACTTCGCACCTGTTCTTTGAGTGCTTCGTTTTCAGCCTGGGTTTTACGCAGTGATTCTTTGAGATTTCGGTTTTCTTCACCAAGCTCAATAATCGCCTTGATGCCTGCTAAGTTAACGCCTTCCTCCTGGCTGAGATGCTGGATTTTGCGTAGCAATTCAACATCTTCAATGGAGTAGCGGCGCCCGCCACCTCTGGTGCGCTTTGGGATAACAAGACCCATGCGGTCATAGGTTCTCAAGGTTTGCGCATGCATACCGGCAAGTTCCGCGGCGACAGAGATGACGAAGACTTCACCCTGGAAATCAGCACGATCAAAGTGCCCTGCACTATCTTGATCTTTTTCCTTTGATGCCATTTCGTTCCGTCACCTCCTTTCATCGGGATTTTATGCCGTTTTGCTAATAGCTTCTAGCTGTTTTAACGATTTTTACCGGCCCAATTAGCGCGGGGATCAAAACCAGATTCAGCTTCCGCTTCTGCATATGCCTGCAATGCCGCGGTTGCCTTCTCATCCAGATCCTTTGGCACTGCAACCTGTACGGTGACCATAAGATCGCCGGTATTACCGCGGGTTTCGATGCCTCTGCCACGTACCCTGAGGGTTCGTCCATCTGGGGTTCCTGCAGGCAGCTTCAATTTCACTGGCTTATTCAAGGTCGGCACAGAGATCGCACCACCAAGAGCAAGTTCAGAGAAGCTTACTGGCACGCTGACCTGAATATTGTTGCCATCGCGGGTGAAAATTTTGTCCTTTTTCACATGCACTTTGACAAATAAATCGCCAGCGGGCTTGCCATTGGGACCCGCTTCACCTTGGCCTGCAAGACGCACCTTTTGGCCGTCTTCTACGCCAGCAGGGATACGCACGGTGATGGAACGTGATTTACGCACAGTTCCAGTGCCATGGCAGTTATCGCAAGGATCGGTAATTACTTCACCGCTGCCACCACAGGTGGTACAAGGAGCTGAAAATCCAAATGCACCCTTGTTTTCCGAGGTAAAGCCGATGCCATTACAGGTTGAACACTGCGTTGGGTGTCCGGATTTGGAGCCCGATCCATGGCAGGTGCTACATGGGGCATCACCGGTGAGTTCCACTGGGATTGTGGTTCCCTTGGCTGCTTCAACAAACTCGAGGGTGATGTTGGTTTCTACATCCGCCCCCCGCGTCGGCCGAGCTGACTGGCGAGGACCAGCGCCGCGGTTGAAAAGGCCACCGAAGATATCGCCCAAACCGCCGTCCGCAGAAAATCCTCCACCTTGTCCGGCTCCTGTGAAGAGGTCGGAGGCGTCGAATCCGCCCGTCGACGTGCGAAACCCTCCGGGGAATCCCGCACCTCCACTTCCGAATCCACCACGGATTCCACCGGATGCTAGAAGTGCCTTGAGTTCGTCGTATTCTTTACGCTTTTTATCATCGCCGAGTACATCGTAGGCCTCGGCCGCCTTCTTGAAGCGATCTTCAGCGGCCTTATCGCCGGGGTTTTTATCTGGGTGGTTCTCCCTGGCGAGTTTGCGATATGCCTTCTTGATCTCTTCATCAGTGGCGGACGAGGAGACCCCCAGGTCTGCGTAATAGTTCTTATTTGCCCATTCGCTGTTATTCACTGGGCATCCCCTCCTCTCATCGTCTTAAATATGGGGATTGTTGTGTAGTTATGTGTACTTCTTAAAGGTTTATCGTCTTTAAATTATTAACTATTTGTTGTCCATCCACCGGCGGACAATCCCTGTTAGGGGTGCCCGCCGGTGGGTCAAGCGTGGCCGTGGACAACGGCGAAACCACTGGGCGGAGATCCAACTCCCCGCCCCGAACTTTTTAGAGAACTAGTTCTCAGGGTCCGCAATGATAACCATTGCGGTGCGGATGACGCGGTCACCCAGACGGTATCCCTTGCGGAGTACCGTGCCGAGAACCTTGGTGTCACCCTGGGAGAGATCCTGGACAGCCTCGTGCACCTCAGGGTTGAATTCTTCGCCGATAACGCCGAAGGATTCAACCTTGAGACCACCAAGGACGCTGGCCAACTTGTCGGAAAGCGCCTTCATTGGGCCTTCTTCCAAATCACCGTGCTGTGCAGCAAGATCTAGATCATCAAGCAGTGGGAGCAGCTGGGAAACCACTCCAGCCTTGGCGGTATCGATAATGCCTTGGCGTTCACGCTCGGTGCGGCGACGGTAGTTAGCGTATTCGGCGGTAACGCGCTGCAAATCTTCAGTGCGTTCTGCCAATTGGCTTTCTACGTCAGTTGCTGCACCTTCGGCTTCAACATCAGCAAGCGCTGCGTTGATTTCTGCCTCGAGTTCGGGATCAATCTCTGCTGCAGCCTCTGCGGGTTGTCCAGCCTCCGGATCCTCTTCCTGGCGGGCGGCTGATTCCTCAGCAGCTCGCTCGGCACGATCAGCGGAGGTAGCCTCCGGATCGGTGTTTTCGGGATCGCCGGGGTTATTGGGCATTCCGTTAGGGGTTGTCATTACTTCTTATCCTCACCGTTGTCAGCTGCATCGTCTTCCACGACCTCAGCGTCAACAACGTTGTCATCTGCAGCAGCTGCATCAGCCTGGGTAGCGCCAGCAGCAGCGTCAGCCTCGTAGATGGCCTTGCCCATTTCCTGGGACTCGGTGTTGAGCTTTTCTACAGCGGTCTTGATGGCCTCGAGGTCATCACCCTTGAGTGCTTCCTCAACGCCAGCGGCAGCTGCCTCAACCTTGGTCTTAAGATCCTCGGAAACCTTCTCGGAGTTCTCTTCAACGAACTTGCGGGTCTGGTAAACAAGGGACTCAGCGTTGTTGCGAACTTCCTGCTCCTCGCGGCGCTTCTTGTCCTCTTCAGCGTGAGCTTCCGCATCCTTGATCATGCGGTCGATCTCATCCTGGGAAAGACCGGAGCCATCCTGGATGGTAATGGTGTTTTCCTTGCCGGTGCCCTTGTCCTTAGCGGTGACGTGGACGATGCCGTTAGCGTCGATGTCGAAGGTGACCTCGATCTGAGGAACGCCACGTGGTGCAGGTGCAATGCCACCGAGTTCGAAGGATCCGAGCAGCTTGTTGGCGGAAGCGATTTCACGCTCACCCTGGAAGACCTGGATCTGAACAGAAGGCTGGTTGTCTTCTGCGGTGGTGAAGGTCTCGGAACGCTTGGTTGGGATGGTGGTGTTGCGCTCGATGAGCTTGGTCATCACGCCACCCTTGGTTTCGATGCCAAGAGAAAGCGGGGTGACGTCGAGAAGCAAAACGTCCTTAACCTCGCCGCGCAGCACGCCTGCCTGCAGGGCAGCACCGACTGCAACAACCTCGTCAGGGTTAACGCCCTTGTTTGGCTCGCGGCCACCGGTGAGCTCCTTGACCAGGTCGGTCACTGCTGGCATACGGGTGGAACCACCAACGAGGACCACGTGGTCGATCTCGGAAACGGAGATGCCTGCATCCTTAATAACCTGGTTGAAAGGATTCTTGGTGCGGTCAAGCAGATCCTGGGTGATGCGCTGGAACTCTGAACGGGAGAGGTTCTCATCCAAGAACAGTGGGTTCTTGTCAGCATCAACGGTGATGTAAGGAAGGTTGATGTTGGCGTTCTGGGAAGAGGAAAGTTCAATCTTTGCCTTCTCAGCAGCCTCACGCAGACGCTGCAGGGCCATCTTGTCCTTGGTCAGGTCGATGCCATTAGCGGACTGGAACTTCTCTACCAACCAGTTAACGATGCGCTGATCCCAGTCATCGCCACCAAGCTCGTTGTCGCCGGAGGTTGCGCGAACCTCAACAACGCCATCGCCGATTTCCAGCAGGGAGACGTCGAAGGTGCCACCACCGAGGTCGAATACCAAGATGGTCTGCTCTTGCTCGCCCTTTTCCAGGCCGTATGCAAGTGCTGCAGCGGTAGGCTCGTTAACAATACGCAACACGTTTAGGCCTGCGATCTGGCCAGCTTCCTTAGTTGCCTGACGCTGGGAGTCCTCGAAGTATGCAGGAACAGTAATAACTGCATCGGTGACCTCTTCGCCCAGGTAAGCCTCAGCGTCGCGCTTCAGCTTCATCAGGGTACGAGCGGAGATTTCCTGTGAGGTGTAGTTCTTGTCATCGATCGCTACGGTCCAGTCGGTGCCGATGTGGCGCTTAACGGAGCGGATGGTGCGGTCAACGTTGGTAACTGCCTGGTTCTTAGCGGACTGACCAACCAGAACCTCACCGTTCTTTGCGAATGCAACGACGGAAGGGGTGGTGCGGGAGCCTTCAGAGTTAGCGATAACTACTGGCTCGCCGCCTTCAAGTACGGAAACCACAGAGTTGGTGGTTCCCAGGTCGATTCCTACTGCACGTCCCATTATGGTGCCTCCTGTTTTAGGTGATTTTGTATTGTCCACGGCTTGAGCTTTGGTGCTTCCGCACTAAGTTTTTAAACCCAGTACAAAAAGCTCTTATTGAGCCTGCCTGACTCAAGCTTACATCCCTTACAACGGACAATTCTACAAAGTTGTTCCCACATCACTCAACTTTATTTGTTTTCGCAGGTCAAAGGCTTCCAACTAAGGGAAGAATCCGGGTTTACCCCTAGCCCTCAAAGCCATCCCAAAGGCAAAAAATGACAACTTGCGCCAACAGATAGCAATTTTCAAACATCGCTAACGAAGAAAAATCAAAGTATACATACTTAAATACAACGCCCAATGTCCCACACGTATGGCATAGTGATTTTTGTGAGCATAGAATCTGGAAACCCATCCAAAAGGGATGACTCAAATAGCTCTATCCCTTCAAAAGATTTGCCCGAAACCGTCCTAGACGCGATCGAGGACAACTTCGAGCCACCGTTAAACACCCAAAAGACAACGGCGGACGCTAACGATGATCTATCTATTACGCCAGCAGCTGATTCCGGCACTGTCACAGACCGTTCAGTAATTTTGGGACGTGACGGTCGTTGGCTATCCGGCTGGGCGTTGCGTTTCATCGTCCTTGTCATTGCTGGTGTCATTGCACTGCGCATGTTGGGCGTCATCTGGGTCGGTCTTCTCCCGGTAGTCCTCGCGCTTTTAGTCTGCACGGTGCTGTGGCCACCTGTTAAATGGCTACGCGACCATAAAGTTCCAGCTGCTTTGGCTGTGGTGATTACTATCCTGGGATTTTTCGCCATCATTGGTGGCGTTTTCGCAGCAATTGCCCCGAGTGTGTCTTCGCAGACTAAGGAAGTGGTTGATCAAGCTACGGCGGGCGCCCAAGACCTCATGGATCGGATCCAAGGACCACCATTTAATTTTGATGTCTCGCAATTTGAAGGCGCGCTCAATGACCTAACATCCATGCTGCAATCACAGTCTTCCACCATTGCTTCTGGTGTGTTCTCTGGACTGTCAACTGCATCATCCATCGTTGTCACGCTAGCAGTGATGCTGGTGTTGACCTTCTTCTTCCTCAAAGACGGCCCTCGTTTCCTGCCATGGATGCGCGGCTTCACTGGTGAAAACGCAGGTTGGCACCTCACAGAAGTCCTGACCCGTACCTGGAATACCTTGGCCGGATTCATCCGTGCACAGGCCTTGGTATCCATGGTCGATGCAGTGTTCATCGGCGTCGGACTGTTAATTCTCGGCGTACCAATGGCGCTTGCTCTTGCAGTGATCACGTTCTTCGCTGGCTTCATCCCCATCGTCGGTGCGGTGTCTGCAGGCGCCCTGGCTGTCATCATCGCGCTGGTTACCAACGGCGTGACCAATGCGCTTTTGGTACTTGTATTGATCCTGGCGGTTCAGCAGATCGAGGGCAATATCTTGTCCCCATTCCTGCAGTCCAAGGCTATGAACCTACACGCAGCGGTTGTTTTGCTATCCGTCACCGTCGGCTCCACCATGTTCGGCATCATCGGCGCGTTCTTGGCCGTTCCAGTAGCCGCAACGTTGGCTGTCTGGGTGCGCTACCACTCTGAAATGGTTGCTTTGCGCGCCGGTGAGATCACCAGTGATGACATTGAGATCGCCACGACGAAAGGTTCCCCAACCAGTATCAATGGCCAAGAAACCCTTGCTGCCATTCGAAGCAGATTCGCCGTGCTTGGCCGCAAGAAGCCGACATCTGCCACTGCAGAAAAAGCAGACTCAGAAAGCTAGCCAATAATGCTCACTCCCGATGCCGCCAGGCATCGGGTTTTTGTTATTTAAACGCCTGCACAGCCTCCGCCAACTGTCGTGCGCCCGCATCGACCGCATCAAACCACGACCCCGAAGCCTCCTCATCCGCACTGTCGCTAACCTGCTTCAGCAGCGTAATCGGAACACCAAAATGCTTTGCGACGCCCACCAGCGCCGCGCCCTCCATATCGCAGAGGGAGGCCCGGGTGGCCAGGTGGTTGCGGGTTTCTGAATCTGCAATAAATGAGTTTCCTGTTGCCAAACTCGCTACTGGGAAGTGCCCACTCGTGGCCAAAGTTGAACCATTTGAGCATGGCTTTCCTGTCATTTCAGCGATTAACTCGCTACTGAAATCATGCTGCAGAACGTATTCGATCTCGTATACGCCAGCCAATCCATCCACCAAAGCTCCCGCCGTACCAATATTGACAATTCGGGCAGGAAGCACCTCCCGAGTAGCCAACTCCTTAGTCAAAATCATCGTTGCTGCGGTCGTTCCGATGCCAGTCACCAGCAAGTCGATTCCATCTGGAAGATGCACCGCTTCCTCAGTTGTGGCGGATACAAAAAGAGTCTCAGTCATGGTGACCAAGCATAGAACGACCAAGAGGTTACAGGCTGAGTTGTTTAATAAAAAACAACTCTGAAACAACTTCACCCACGAATTACTTTCTCGATTTCTTCAACAGCAACATCGAGGCGGATGCGTTCTTGTTCAATGCGGAGCTCACCGCCTGTGATGAGTAGGTCCAGTGCATCGGATTCGAAGTCGTGAAGGTTCTCAAAGCTTTCTGCCTTGAATTCTCGGTCGGCAACGCCAAGGTAGCGCCAGCGGGAGACGGTTTCAGGGTTCATCAGCACGGATTCGGTGTGGGGAACGTGGCTGCGGACGGCATCGAGAATTTTGAAACCGTCCAGGTCAAGGTCACCCCAGTACAGCAACCGACCATTAGAAAAGTAGGGTCCTCGAACAATGTCTACTGCACGGTAGCCCGCACCCCAAGCAATTGTTACGCCCGGCCAAGTGGGTAAAGCGAGAAATGAATCGAGGTTTTCCACCATCAGAATTACTTGCGGTTCTTGTAATTCACACAGGTTGGAAAGCGGTACTTCAATGTCTGTGAGCCCGGCGGGAGCATCTACGGAATGGAAGCGGAGCCGGACGCGAGCTTCGGCGTCACCAAGTCCAAGATCGGCACGACCAGGTTCACCACGTTTGTCGGCCACTAACGTTTCAATGAGTACGCGGTGGTTTTCAAGCCATTTGGTGTGCACGCCTTCAACCGCGACTGCGCGTTTCAGCAGGCCAGAGTTGGGGTTCTCCAAAAACCATTCCACAACTAACACCGTCTTGGAGAGATCCTCGTTAGACAGCGAACGCCACAGCGACACATGTTTCGCCACCACCTCCGCTGTAAAACCAGACAGCTGTGAAAACCTCTCGTGAAGTGAAGACCATTCATCCTCTACCTGCGCAAACACAACTAATTCCTCAATCGTGTTCAACGTCAGCCTAACGGGTACTTCAGTTTTACCTAAGCCCACAGGTGACCAGTTTCGCACGGCATATTCCACGTCATCGCGTCCCTCCCATTGGCGGATAAATTCCCTGGTGGCATCAATGTCGGCAGCGGCTTTAGCAGCTGTCGGTGGGTGCAGGGGCAGGCTGAGGCCTGCGTATTCGCCGAGGAGCAGCTCGCTTAAGTGCGCGTGGAAGTATTTTTTGCTGCGGTGGAGGGCGTCGTCGATAAGCAATGGCATGTTATTTCTCGATCCTAGAGAAACTGGAATTGCCCTGAATTGCGCCCTGGGCGTTTGGTTTTTCGGTGTAGCTGACCACGATGGTGGAGCCGACATAATCGCCGAGGGTTTGGATGAGTTTCAGCGGGGTAGCGAGCACCATGTGGAAGCCGAAGCTGTGGAAAACGTTCATGGTTTGGCGGGTGAAAGCGGGGTCGGCGCGGTCGAAAGCCTCGTCCAAAATGACGGTGGCGTAGGTGGGATAGTGGGCGCCGGGTTCAGCCAGCTGGTAGCGCAGGGCGGCGGCGAGGCAGAAAAACACCAGCTTCTGGGCTTGTCCGCCTGAAAGTGATGCGGAGTCGACGTAGGTGTTGACGGTTGCGCCGTCGGAATCGCGCTCGAGGCCGATGAAACGGACGTGGCGGCGGGTGTCTAGAACGGTGTTGCGCCAGCGGGCGTCGGCGGAGTCGTGGGAGGCGAGTTTGGAGATGATTTCAGCGATCAGCGCGTAGCGAGCGAAGGCTTGTTTCTCGGTGTTGGTTCCCAGGTCACCGCTGGTAGCGGCATCAAGCTTTTGCTGGAATTCCCTCACGATTGGGCCACTTTGATCGCGGATGTCGATGTGCAGGAAGCGACCTTCGTTGAATTCCGACTGCGCCAAGGAGGCGTTGATCGGCTCGATGCGCTCCTCGATTTCCCGGCGCGCATCACGTAGACGCCGCGAGATTTGGCCGAGGTTTCGGGTAGACATCTCGTTCATGAGCCCTAGGAATTTAGCGGTGAATTCTGCCAAACGATCGCTGCGAAGCTCGCCGAGGCGGTTGATGGCCTCACCAACAAACTCAGGTTCAGCTTGTAAATCAGCGCGGTTCGCAGGCCACGTTTCAATATAGCTGCGCAAAATGCCAACAATTTGGTTTTCACAACGTCGAAGTTCTGCCTCATTGGCATCGATTTGTTTGTCCAGATCCTCGCGCAGCGCAATGGTCTGCTCATCCACGTTGGCGGCGTGAACCCGGCGGGTGTTGGCAAGAAATAGTTTCTCCACTTCCCGCGCGATTTCTTCAGAAACCTCCGCAACCGGCAGGCTTTCGAGCCGTTTCAATTCAGTTTCGGCGCGTTTCAGGTTCATCGACGCCACGGTTTCCTCACTCTGAGCTGCGACAAGCAAGTCAGAAACCCTCGCAAGCGTCTGCTTCGCCGCCTCATGGCGCGCGGAAAGCTCGGTGGCCTCTGGAGTGTTGTTCAGCTCTTCCAGCAATCGGTCCAGCTCAGCAATCGCCGCGTCGGCTGATTCCACATCAATCTGAGCCCACGACACTTTCAAAATTTGTTGCGAAGCCTGATACTGCCGTTCAAGTTCCCGCAGCTCAGCACGGTTTGCAGCAATGCGATTATCAGCTGCCTGCACAACTGCTTTGCCGGCTTTCACGGCCTCTCTGAGCGTTTCCACCTTGGCATCATTGGTGGAACCCAAACGGTATGTGGACCGATCCCCCAGCTTTCGGCGGTCATCTTTTTCCCAACGAGTCGTCGGATCGCCTGTCTGCTGCGCAAATTTTCGCACACCCAAAATGGTCACGCCCTGATCGCGTGGCCCCAGCGCCGACAATTCCTCAGGAGTGCGCACGCACCGAATATTAAAACGCTTGCCTAATTCTTGATTTACCCAATCGCGAAACGGCGACTCCACAACATCAACTTTTCGGATCAGGGAATCCGCCGGAAAATGCGAGGTTTTGTACTCCCCTGTTGTCACCACGCCGTTGAATTTCAGCAGCGCTGCCAAATGTTTGGCATTTACCCAATCCCGAACCCGTGGCAACAACCCATGAGGAACCAGCATTTCCGCAGCAAAACCACCCAAAAGGCGTTGCACAACGGGTTCCCATTCCGCATTATTTGGATCGATCAGCTCACCGGCAAAGGGCATATCGCGCGGGCTCACACCCAAATCCTGGCACAAATTTTCCCGCACCTGCAGCAAACGGTACTCAATATTACTGCTGCCTTTACTCAAAGAAGACAGCTCTTGATCCGCCGCCTTGTACTCATCAACCGCGCGCGTTCGATCCTCTACATTCCTCTGACCTGCAGCTTCAAGCTCTTCCCGCGCCGCCGGGTACTCATCCACGGTCAGCCGCGCAGCATTGTTGAGCTCCAACAACTCCTCCGCCGATTCCGGCGCCGCACCGCCCAGCCCCTTGACCAATGCGTCCAGACTAGCGCGCGCAGCGCTAATTGTTCTTCGCTTATCGACGGCCCCCTCCCTCTTCGCACTCAAAATTCCATGCTGCGCCCCCACAATGTGCTTGACGTTATCGTGCGCGAGGGTTTCCATTTCGCGGGCACGATCTGTCTCAATTGTGGCGGACTCCACCTTCGACTTCGCCTGTGTTTGCTCCACAGTAAATTGTCGAACCAGTGTTTCTTGTTCTTCCTTCTTAATGCGATTTCCAACAGTCGGCAGTGCCCTCCTCAACGCATTGGCATGGTCTTTGGATTGTTGTGCTTTCTCCCGCCGATTCTTCAGCTGCACCAACGGATCCAGGGTGTGAATCTGCCGTTTAATATCTTCTACCTGCTCATATGCGCCTTCAAGGTCTTGGAATTGTTCCACGGCAGTTTTAGCAATGCTAAAGGTATCCGGCTCCACCAGCATGTAATCCCGAAATAGATCATCCAAGCTTTGAAGATCTTTCGCCGACTGAGCGCGGTGCAGCAACAGCAATGCTTCCTCGCTGGAAATCCCCAAACGACTCCTAAATTTGCCGGAGAATACAGAATGCTGATCGCTAAAGGTGGCATCCTTAAAAGCTGCTCTGATCTGGCGTTTATCAATGCCTTCCTTCAAGAAATCCAGCAGCGCATTAATGTCTTGATTAACGGGAAACACACCGTAATACGAAGAAATGTCGGAGGTTAAATTGTGCCCCGATTTCAGGTAAAAGATAGCCACCAAAGTGTGCTCAATGCCTTCGCCATTGGAATAAGTCAATCCAACCAGCGAATAGGTTGCGCGGGGACGAAGGTAAGTAGACACAATCTGATCCTGCAGCGGATCCTCCTGCGCACGCCATGCGCCACGGATATAGGTAACCAAACTGCGTCCCTTATTCCGCGGGGTATTAGCTTGCGCAGCAGAGTTGAACCTCAATTTTCCCTGCGGAAGCAGCACCGCGGTGATCGCATCAATCAGCGTGGATTTTCCTGATCCCGAACCACCTGTAACCAAGATTCCTTCCCTGGTCACGGGGATATCCACCGTTCCGTGGAAGGTTCCCCAATTGATCAACTGGATCCGCGAAAGGCGGAACTGACCTGGGTGAATAGGATCTAGAGCTTGTTCGCTGGTCACTTCTGTTCCTTTTCATTTCCATCATGGGCTGCTTTGTTAAATTTTTCGTACTCAGCACGCACACCTGCCACAGTGTCGGCATCAAAAATCTGACGCAGTGCTGGTGAGACCTCAAATCGTTCAGGGGTCTCTGTCTTTTTAGCCAATGAATAATCCACAATGCGCCTAAAAGCAGCATCGAAACGTTTGGCTAATTTGGCTTCATCGCGTTCCTCATCAACGCGGTACAGCAATACTTGTTCGCGGATTTCTTCACGATCCACGATCACACGCTCACCGGGCGGCGCCATGGTGAGTTCTTGGCGCAGAATCAAAATGATCAACGTATCAAAATGCGACAGCGTCTCCGTGCGCAGCACTTTGGGCATCGCTTCAGTTTTGTTATTTCCAACCAATACTTCTTGTCCACCATTGGCAGGCCGAGTAAATGCAACACCCGCATCCTCATCAAGAACCAATTCGAGGAACAGATTGTTAAGCACAGCATTCAAACCGTCTTGATCTGTGGTGATTGCCCGCCACACTTCAACATGCTGCAATGCATTCACCATGGGTCCTTTGAGTAATTGAACCAACGCTTTACGGGACCCAAAGGTCAGCGTTCCAGTATCGCCTTCCCACAGTTGATCATTCATTTATTTATCTCGCTTTCTACCAAATCGTCACTGCTTAAACCCCTGATGAACTGCCAACCCGTAATCCGCCACCGGTGTCTGCCATCGTCACTCTCCCATTCCACGACTTGCGCTTGACCTGTGGGAACACCATCGCGCATCGCCAGGTACAACAGACCAACAATGCTGGCCAGGCCTTGTGTTGCTGGGAAATGTTCCAGCACCTCGGTGATCGTGGCATGCGATTGCTCAGCAAGAACTAAACCAACCGCCTCTTCTAATTCCTCAAAATCAATCTCGCTTGCTCGAATCTGTTCCAGCAAGACTTCCGTGTCTAGTTCTTGCTCTTCAACTGGCTCCGGCAGATCCTCGACGCGTTCTTCACCTGGGTTCTTCAGTTTCAATCCAGCAATGGAGCGCACATCCATACCAATGCGCACGAGTGGAGTGTCCATATGATTGAGCGAGGTCACTTCACCAGCTTCAGCCGCCTTCGCTGCGGCACTACGAGTATCGCGAAGCAACTGAATCATGCGTCGGCTCTCTGCGAACTCCTCGGTAGTGACATAATGACGCAAACTTCGAGCCAGCCCTGTCATTTCCCCGTTGACCTCGAAGCTGGCATCCTCCATATCCCGGAAAATTCGGTACAGCCCTGTCCTTAATTTTGAATCCAGATCAATAGCCTCATCACGTCCCAGAACTTCTCTGATCCATCGATCAATCAGACTTGAACGCTCGCGATCCAACAAAACATCAAAGAAACTATTGAAGCTGCGCCCCGCATCGGAATCCCCAATCAAATCAACTCCCCTAAAGATCTCTTCTAGAACATCACCACGGGAGTCTTCAGGATCAAGCAATTGCCTGCGCAGCTTCCGATTCAGATCGCTCAGCTCATGCCGAACCCTGGCAAAATCTGCAGGAATAGAAGCCGCCAGATCCAAGATATCCGCTACCCGATCACCTATCTGCACAGTGGTGAGGACCTCAAATTCACCAGCATGAACCGCTTCAATCTGGCGTTCGATCCTGTCGCGTTCACGCTCTAACTCAGCCAAACGTTTCGCCGTGCTGGGATCTGATTCCAACGCCAAAGTCTGAAGCGCTTGCGTCAACGATTCAATACGAGACGCCGAAATACTTCGATGCGGGTTATCCCACCGCTGCACCGAATCCAGCACCGCCAGCAGCTCTTCACTCGGTTCCACGGTCTCGCCAGTCTGCGAACTACCAGGACGACGCACAAACCACCGGGACTTCACCCAATCACTCACATAATCCGACGGGCTTTTCGGCAGCTCAAATCCCTCTTCCCGCAGCACCCTGAAATCATCACTGAGCAGCTGATACAGCTCTGAGGCTGGCTTAGCGATAGCCCCCTGCGGAAAATACTGCGCCACCACGGCAAGCACCACCGGAAAGTTGTCACTGCGCAACAAAGACAGCTCCAGGGATTCCTGCCTAAATCGCTTAAATCCAAGCGCGTGCGATACAACGGTCATGCCAATTGACTATTCCAGAAGGGGTGGACACGTGTCGTACATTCCTGTTCGAATCCGGTCACACTCCCCCATCACCGCACCAACTTCAAACAAAGGTTCATGCCTTAAGCAGCAAAAAGCCACGCCCCTCCTTTAACTGGCTATGAACCAGCTATATATAAGGAGAAGCGTGACTTTTCAATGATGAGAACGACCAGAACGATGAGAATGTCGAGAACTACAAAAGCGACGAAAGCTCAGCCAAAGTTCGTCACATTTTCAGCCAAACCGCTCTGAAGCAACCGCCTCAAAGTAGCTTCAGAGCAGTTTCAACACAATCCGTTAGAAACGAATCGCCACACGACCATCGATCTTGCCGTTTCGCATGCGGTCAAGCACACCATTGACCTCATCGAGGGAGCACTCACTCACGGTTGGCTTGATTAGTCCGCGTGCAAAGAAATCGAGCGCTTCGGCCAGGTCTTGGCGGGTTCCCACGAGGGATCCACGGATGGTCAGGCCCTTGAATACGATGTTGAACACGGATGCTGGGAACTCTCCCGGTGGCAGACCGTTGAACACAATTGTTCCTGCACGTCGAGCCATATCCAGTGCCTGGCCGAATGCTGCCTCGTGAACTGCAGTCACAAGCACGCCGTGTGCGCCACCGTTGGTGTACTTCTGTACAGCTTCGCCTGGATCTTCATTGCGAGCATTCACGGTAAATTCCGCACCGTGCTTACGGGCAAGTTCCAGCTTGTCATCGGCAATATCTACTGCAATGACACGCATGCCCATCGCCGCTGCGTATTGGACTGCGATGTGGCCAAGTCCGCCGACACCGGAGATCACCATGAATTGGCCCGGGCGGGTTTCAGAGACTTTGAGTGCCTTGTAGACAGTCACGCCTGCACACAGAATTGGTGCTGCTTCGAGGTAGTCCACGCCGTCTGGGATGCGAGCGGCGTAACGGGTATCCACCAGCATGTACTGGCCGAAGGATCCATTTTGGGTGTAGCCACCATACTCAGCTTCGTTGCACTGAGTTTCCCTGCCGGTGATGCAGTATTCGCAGGTGCCACACGCTGACCAGAGCCATGCATTGCCGACAATATCGCCGACCTTCACATCGTGTTCACCTGGTCCGAGCTCAACAACTTCACCTACACCTTCGTGTCCTGGTACGAATGGTGGTTCCGGCTTTACTGGCCAATCGCCCTCCAAGGCGTGGAGGTCGGTGTGGCAGATGCCGGAGGTGAGTACCTTCACCAATGCCTGGTTTGGTCCTGGCTTTGGAAGGTCAATATCCTTCACGGTCACCTCATGACCGAATTTTTCAACAACAGCAGCGGTAAATTCTTGGGGTGCAGCAGTGGTCATAAAACTCACTCCTTCTCGCTTGGATTACTTGGCAAACTGCTCTTCTGGCAAATGTAATTTCACACCAGTCAATGTGTGGTTCAAATTACAATCCTTGCAATTATGTGATTTACAACATTCAATTGCTGCCATCGTCCACCCTAGCGAAATCCCAATAAGGTGAAAATAAAAAGTTGATTTTTCACCCCCGATCCGCCAAAAACACCCTACCTTTCAGGAGTAAACCGAAAAGCAAACTACCCCCGTACGGGCGTTTCCAGCATTTAGATTCACAAAAATATTCCGAATTACCCCTAATGGGAATCTTTTTCATTTAAGGTATCGCAACGTTGAAAGGCAATTTAGTCTTCACACAATTCCCTTAAAAACATTAAAAATGCTTTTCGACGCCCCGTCCACCCATCTCCCGCTACCTCAGCGGGCGATCAAGGTTTCTTTCCCAATGCCACTCTTCTTGAAGTCGCTCCCCCGGAGGTTTGTTCGAATCAATGACAACCTCGTCGCTGGCAACCGATAGACTCAACAACCATGATTACAGGTTCTCTTCGCAGCCAGGTCGACCGAATTTGGGATGCCTTCTGGTCCGGCGGCATCTCCAACTCAATGACGGTTATTGAGCAATTCACATACTTACTCTTTCTTAAACAACTCGATGACCGTCAAGCGGCAGTTGATTTCCAACGCTCACTAGGCGTTGAAGCTGAAGATGTTATACCTGTAGAAAACCAAGATTTGCGCTGGCGCAACCTCATGCAGATTGCTGATGGTGCCGAACGCCGCGAAATCATCACAACTCAAGTCTTTCCGTTCCTCCGCGAAGGTCTTGGCAGTGATGGTTTTGCACGCCACATGCGCAACGCCACTTTCGGCATTGATAACGCGGCAACGCTACTAACGGTGATGGATCTAATTGATGCCCTAAAATTCCCCAACAAGGACATGGGTGGTGATCTCTACGAGTACATGCTGTCCAAACTTGCAGCATCTGGTACCAATGGACAGTTCCGAACCGTCAGCCACATCATTGATCTCATGGTTAATCTCATGCGCCCAAAGCCAACCGAAAAGGTTATTGACCCAGCATCTGGTACAGCTGGATTCCTCGTTGGAGCAGCGGAATGGACTAAGGAAAACCATGAAAAAGATCTTTTAGATCCCCGTGTCCGCGAAGCTTTTTACAACGATGGGCTAACTGGTTTCGACTTCGACTCCGTCATGGTTCGCATCGCGGCAATGAACATGTTCATGCACGGCTTTACCGACCCAAACATTTCCTACCAGGACTCACTTCAACAACTAGATCCTAAGCACATTGAGGCCTATGACGTTGTTCTAGCAAACCCACCTTTTGCTGGTTCGATTGACGCAACTTCCATGGATCCTGCACTTTCGGAGTTGTTTTCTTCCAAGAAGACAGAGCTTCTGTTCGTTGCACGTTTCCTACAGCTACTCAAGCCTGGTGGACGAGCAGCGGTCATTGTACCCGAAGGCGTTCTCTTTGGATCTTCGCGTGCCCACAAAGCCCTGCGCAAGCATCTAATTGATGATCAACGACTAGACGCAGTGATTAAGCTTCCATCCGGAACTTTTAAACCGTACTCCGGCGTTTCAACTGCAATTCTGTGCTTCACACGAACCGATCACGGCGAGACCGACAATGTGTGGTTCTACGAAGTCAAAGCTGATGGTTTCTCATTGGACGATAAGAGAACACCATTGCTAAATGCACATCTTCTTGGCCCCCGTCCTACCGATCGCGAACCAGATCCAGAGGTCATCGGTGATAAACCAGCTACTGTTCAGCTAACCCCTGAACAGCATGAGCGAAACAACCTGCCGGATGTGCTTGCTCGATGGAGTGATCGAAACACAACTGAGCTCGATCGTGCACGAATTGAGCAATCCTTTGCAGTTCCCGTAGATGAGATCCGCGAAGCAGAATATGACCTGTCGATGAATCGTTTTAAGGAAATCGTCTTTGAGTCTGAAGATATTCGTGCCCCATTGGATATCTTGGAAGAAATCCAAACCTTAGACATTCAAATCAAATCTAGTATTGACAACCTCGAACGGTTACTGCGAGGTGAAAAATAGTGTCAAAAGGATCTAAATGGCCAATGGTGAAACTCGGCGAATTTTATAGAAAAACATCTTCTATAAACCCTGCACGTGTCCCTCACGAGGAATTCACCCTCTACAGTATCCCTTCATTTGATGAAGGAGTCCCCGAACAAGTAATCGGATCTCAGATAAAATCTAGCAAAACCGCTCTGCAGGAAAATGACGTTCTACTGTCAAAGATCGTTCCTCACATTCGGCGAGCATGGATTGTTACTCACCATGACAATCAAGTGCTCGGAAGCTCGGAGTGGATCGTATTTCATCCAGATGAATGGCTAGATCCAAGCTTTCTTAAGCACTTTCTAGTTTCCGATTTTTTCCATGCACAGTTGATGAATACTGTAGCTGGAGTCGGAGGTTCTTTAAATCGTGCTCGCCCAGCGGCCGTTGCACACATCATGATCCCACTTCCTCCTCTCGAGGAACAGAAAAGAATTGCAAAAATTCTTGACCAAGTTTCTAAGTCCATCGAAGAGGTTAATTCACAACTTTCCAAGTTCGATGAGCTGATTCAGGCACACTTCCACCAGCAGTTCTCGGAAGAATTGATGATCACCGAACCCCTCGGCGATGTGGCAACGCTGATTGGTGGAAAAAGCATTGTAGATAAGCACCAAGAAACTAAGACCCCATATAAGGTACTAAAAATCAGTGCTGTCACTTCAGGTCAATTTAAGCCAGGTGAAAGTAAAAATCTTCCGGCTGATTATATTCCACCGTCCGAGCATCTCGTTCGCCCAGGTGATCTCCTCATTAGCCGTGCCAATACCGCTGAGCTTGTTGGTGCCACCGCCCTCGTTCCTGAAGATGTTGACACAAACTTAGCTCTTCCAGATAAAATTTGGCGATTTCATTGGAAGAACAAGGAATCGTCACCAGTCTTCTACCGGACGCTTCTTCAACTACCAGAGACGCGAGCAAAAATAAGTCGACTTTGTTCAGGCACTGGGGGGTCGATGAAGAACATCCCTAAAGCAAAGCTTCTGCAACTCGAAATTCCTAAAGTTGATCCTGAAACACAACAAGATTTTGAACAAATCGTTCAGAAAATTGAACACACTAAATCTCTTGTAAACAACAAAAAACTAAAACTAATTGAACTTCAAAAATCCCTCCAAACCCGTGCATTCCAAGGGCTTCTTTAAATGGCCATTTTCAAGTGGCATGAGTACATGTTGCCGGTTCTGAACGAACTCTCCCAAGATCAGACCGTGGTCCGCCGAGATTTGATCGAGTCCGTTGCAGAGGCAACTGTAATTACGGAAGAGGATCGAAAGCAGTTCATCAGCTCTGGTCAGCCCACTTATGTCAGCCGCATCAGCTGGGCGATCACGTATCTCCACAGGGCACAATGCTTGGATCGTCCACAGCGTGCCCACTACTCGATTAATGATTTGGGTAGGAAGCTTCAGGCGCGGTATCCGGAAGGTATTTCACAAAGTGACCTTGCTGAGTTCGCACAAAACCACGGGATACAGGACCCAAGTGGAGTTGCTCAAAGGGCGGTTGATGAAGAGGAGGGTGGCGTCGAAAAGCAAGAAGCCGAGCTGACGCCTACCGAGCAAATAGAAGCCGGCCTTGAGCGGCTGCACGCTGGGATTTCGGCGGATTTGTTGGAGCGATTGCGCAACAATGCGCCGGTGTTCTTTGAGCAGGCAGTTTTAGATTTGCTCATCGCGATGGGTTACGGTGGTACGTCTGGGAGTGCGACCCGCACGCAATTAAGTAACGATGGTGGCATTGATGGGGTCATTGACCAGGATGCGCTGGGTATTATTAGTCGTATTTATGTGCAGGCTAAGCGGTACTCGGCATCGAACAAGGTTGGTCGGCCAGAGGTTCAAGCATTTGTTGGCGCGCTTCATGGTGTTCAGGCAAATCAGGGCGTCTTTTTCACAACCGGTGCATTCACTGATGCGGCTGTTGCTTATGCCAATAGTTGAATGCGCGCGTGGTGCTCATTGATGGTGAAAGATTGGCTAAGTTGATGATTCGTTTTGGTGTTGGTGTTCAAGTCCAGCAGGTAGTCAAAATCGTGGAAGTTGATGAGGACTTTTTCGAATAATCAGGTGACTTGTTTGCTTCATTCATTCCGTGCGTAAAAGGGAAAAGTGCTCCCGACGAGTCCTATGGTTAGACTATTGAACTGTTGAACGCCATCACCACGCGGTGTAAAATTCGGCAATTAGTCCCCCGGTATCGACTTATTGGTTCAGCCAGTAAGTACCCGGGGGTTTTTCTATGTGCGTCTGTTGCCTTTTCATACCTGGGACGTCCTACTGATCACCTTACAAAAATGACCGCCCTGCCTACCGAAAATGAATATCCGGAGATCCCAGGGGCTTTTGTCAGCAGGGTGGAACCTTTTCAATTGGAAATGCTACCCAGCTTGCAGTGAAAAGTCGAGAGACTGCACATCAATAAAAATTGGTAGACCGATGGTCCATCATTGCTAATGAATAGCATCTCCAAAGCCAATATCGACAAACATTAACCGCACCTGCAGAATCTGAACTGCAGCCTCCAGGTCTGAAACACAGCCATTCCAATTTAAATAGGACTGAAGTTCGATTTCACACTTCTTACGTCCCAGGTACGGGCTATTATCAAATCTATTGCCCCACTTATTCCATCGACGCCTATTTCCTGGAGCTAAAACATGACCACACCTGCACCGAGTAACTTCAGTTTCATCGGAAAAGTGTGGCCGGCCCTCCTCAATGATTGTCTCCAAGCTGAACGCTCCGCGCTTTCTGATCCGAGGGTTGCAAGTTTCCGCGCCCGTCATGTGCTCGAGCGGATTGTGCGCCACATCTGGGAGTTCCGCAATCTAGGAAATGATGATGGTTCAGATCTTTTCGCCTTGTTGAAATCCCCTAGTTTCACCCGGATTGTCCCGAAGACACAGATCGATAAAATGCACGTCATCCGTCAGCGTGGCAATGACGCGGTCCATGGAGATAAACCTGTATCGCCACAATCTGCGGCAAACCTACTCATGCATCTTTTCGATGTCCTAAGTTGGGCCACCGCGCAGCACTCAGCTCACCCCGAAGCACGCCCTACGGTCCCCTTCGACCAGAAAATACTTGCTGCAGCTCCTAAACAACAGCAAATCAGCAGACTCCAACTCAATAAACTTGCCAAAGATCTTGAAGATAAAGAGCAAGATCTAAGAAAATCCGCATTGCTTCTCGACGCCGCCGAGCAGCAGCGCCTCGAGGTCGCAGAAAAGCCTGCTACCGAAAAGGCACGCTTCGAAAAGCTTCGTGCGCAAACAGAAGCTGAGCTGGCAGAAACAACTGAATCACTAAAAGCTGCACAAGCCAGAGCTGCTGAGATCGAAGCGGAACGCGATGCCGAAATTGCTCAGCTCCGCGCACAACTTCGCCAACAACAAGAATCTCAAGCCGGACAGGGCCTTCCACCAGCTTTGCCTCCAACGTTGAATGAGGCTCAAACACGAAAAGATCTTATTGATCCGATGCTTGAGCGTGCCGGTTTTGTCATTGGCCACAATGTCACTGTCGAGCACCCTGTTACCGGAATGCCAATATCAGCAGAAAACCACAGCGGTAAAGGCTTCGTAGATTATGTGCTGTGGGATGATGACGGCCTACCGCTAGCCCTTATCGAGGCTAAGAAGTCTAGTTCGCATCTTTCTGAAGGTGCGATTCAGGCATCACTTTATGCTGACCGCCTAGAAGCAAATTATGGCCGTCGACCAGTCATATTTACTACAAATGGCCATATCGTTCAGATCTCAGATGATGCAGCAAACTTGCCGGTCAGTGGCGCTGGCTATCCCACGCGACCAGTTGAGGGCTACCCAACTGTTGAACAACTACGCACAATTATCCACCGACGAACTCACCGCCGCGATCTCTCGACCATTGCCATTGATCCCGATATTGCGGGCCGCGATTATCAACAGCAAGTAATCCGGTATGTCACCGAAGCACTTCAAACCAAGCAAAAACGCAGCACACTGTTGGTAATGGCAACTGGCACGGGAAAAACTCGCGTGGCCATTGCGACATCCAAACTGCTCCGTGAGGCTGGGTGGGTTAAGAAGGTACTTTTCCTTGCCGATCGCACAGCGTTGGTCGACCAAGCCCATGAAAACTTCGTCCACCAGTATCCAGATTCGGCACCTGTAAATCTTCTTAATGATCCTGAGGGCGTCGGACAGATCTACGTATCTACTTATCAAACAATGATGAGCCTGATCAGTGATGACGGCACTACTCCAGCAAAGTTTAGCCCCTTTGACTTTGATTTAGTCATCGTCGATGAAGCCCACCGCTCAATTTATCACCGTTTCAGGCGCATTCTTGATTACTTCGATGCTTATGTTTTAGGGCTCACTGCTACCCCGAAAAATGATGTTCACCGTGACACTTACTTATTGTTCGGAATTGAAGATCAAGTCCCAACCGGCACATATACCCTTGAACAAGCAATTAAAGATAAGCATCTTGTTCCCTACAAAGTACTTACTCGCGATTCCCTATTCCTACGCAGCGGTGTGCGTTATGAAGAACTCAGCGAAGAAGATCAAGCCCGCTGGGATGCACTGGACTGGGGAGTAGATGACGCCGGCGATCCTCTTGCACCTCCAGATGGAGCTCACCCAGCAGAAATAAATTCCAGACTGTACAACCGCGATACCATCCGAAAAGTACTGTCCACTCTGGTTGAAAGAGGCATCAAAACCGACGGCGATCACCTGGGTAAAACAATCATTTTCGCCCGGACTCAACAGCATGCTGAATTGATCGGTGAGGAATGGAACCGCTACTTTGTGGATTCTGCTCCACAACCAGCCACGATCATCACTCACAGCACCAAATATGCTTCCGCAGCAATTAAAGAACTAAAGAATCCTCGCAGCGGCATGAATATCGCTGTCAGTGTTGACATGCTGGATACTGGCATTGATGTTCCGGAGATCGTCAACCTGGTGTTCTTCCGACCCGTTTACTCTGCGACTAAATTCTGGCAAATGATGGGTCGTGGTACTCGTCTGCGGCCAAATCTTTTTGCTGAAGGTATCCATAAGAAAGAGTTCTACGTTTTTGATTTCTGTGGCAACGCAGAAAACTTCCTCCACGGTGAACAGCCCGATACTTCTGCGGCTCCACAGGCATCTTTATCTGAGCGAATTTTCCTCAGTCGCGCTCAATTGTCTGTTCTACTTCCAGACAGTTCCTTTAGGTCTGAGCTACGGACTCAGCTTCATCAGCTGGTCAAACAAATCTCCCCGGGTCATATTTTGGTTCGCCCACAAGACAAATCTGTGCTCGAGCATTATCAACGTCCTGAATCCTGGACGTCTTTAAGCGCAGCTGATGTAGAAAGACTCAGCGAACACATTGCCGGACTGCCGATGGGAACCATGGCAGAAAAAGAATCTGCCAAACGCTTTGATCTGCTTATTTTGCAGTTGCAAGTAGGACTTTTCCAGGCAGATGAATCATGGGTCAAGAACCAGCAAAAAGTGGAAAAGATTGCTGTTGATCTTCTTGCCGTAGACAACATCAACGCAGTTACTAAAGCACATCAGACTCTTGATTACCTCACCAATCCTGAATGGTGGGAGTCTGTAACTGTCGAGGATTTGGAAGTAGTTCGAAAGAAAGTCCGCGGCCTGTTGGAGTATCTACCTCGAAACAAACGCAACACCGTCATTACCGATATTGAAGATGAGTTCGGCGACGTCGCTGAAGTGGAGCTTCCCCCATCCGTTGCCAATGCGTTTATCAATATCGACCGCGTCGAAGACGAACTCCGTAAAGTTCTTGAGCAACATTCCAGCTCCATCGCAATGCAAAAACTGCGCACTGCACGTCCCCTCACCGACACCGATGTTCAAGCATTGGAATCTATGATTGCCGATGCCGCATTAGAAGGCATCGATGAACTCCGCGAAACCATGGGTGGTGATTCCATCCCGGCCTTCATCCGTCGACTCGTTGGTTTAGATGAAGAAGCAGTACGAGAAGAGTTCGCCGACCTGATTAAGAACTCTACATTTAGCGCAAACCAAATCAGCTTCATCAAGAAAATCGAAGAAAGCCTAGTCAAGGTGGGACACCTAGAGTTCGCTGGACTTTTCCAGGAACCATTTACGGCCTATGGAAATGTCATCGACTTATTCAACGGCAACCAAGCGATCGTCCTCGATTTGAAAACACGCATTGAAAGGATCAACAACACCACTGGCGCTTCTGGATAGGACCTTTAGGATGGGGAAATCATCGATCGGATCAAAGCCGATATTCACGCCGACGCCAAGGCCTACCACCGCGCTCGAACTATGCCCGTGGCTTACCGGCCCCGATCAAAATTTGAATAGAGGGCACTAGCATCAAGATATCATGGTGAATCCACTCATCAGTAGAGCCCCATCTCCTCAATTTGAAAAGTCAATTCAACAGCGGCTTGCTGAGTAGTTAGTTTCAGCATGCATAGGAATTACACCGACCAACTTATCTCGGCGACGAATTTTCACCTGAATGCCCCGAAACGCATTAAACCGCTTATCGACGTCACCCCGTGACTGCAGGGCGGCGTCGATAAGCGGTATTAAGGTGCTAAAAACTAGCTGGAGCTAGAGCTCGAGTTGTCCATTCCGCAAAGAACTGGAGTGGAGATTAGAGCAAGAGCTGCAGTTGCGAACAGCGCCTGGGAGACCATCTGGTGATCAACTGCGTTAGCAGCATCGTTCAGGCCACGGTTGATGTTGCGAACCCATTCAGGCTGGTTTGCTCCACCAGTAGCGTTGATCAGGCTGCGCAGCTGACGATCAAGCTCTGCACCGATAGACTTCATCAGTGGCTCAAGAGCAGGACCAGCAATCGCACCAACAGTTCCCAGTGCAATCAGCAGACCAGCCACACCAGCAGCTGGGGAGTTGAGGCACTGCTGCAGGAAGTCAGAGGATCCGTTGGAGGTGCCATCGGAACTTCCAGTGGAACCATTGTCGCCGCCATCGCCGTCGCCATTATCATCATCGCCAGCCTTGACGACGAAAATGAAGGTTTCAGTGGTGGTTCCACCGTTGTTGGTAGCGGTTACTGTAACGGTGTAGTTACCCTCGGTGCCCTTTTCTGGGACACCAGTGATTTCGCCAGTGGTTGGATCGTAATCAACGCCATCTGGGAGACCTTCGACATCAACATCAGCGTCGTCAGGAGTGACAACAACCTCGATTGGATCGATTGGCTCCTCTTCAGTTCCTTCAGCATCATCGATTGGATCGATGGTTGGTGCTGGGATTGGGTTGCTGGAATCACGAACCTCAATGGTGAAGCTTGTGTTGGCAGTTAGTCCATCGTTGGTGGCAGTAACAGTTACGTTGTAGTTTCCTGCTTCTTCTGGAGTACCAGAAATAACACCGTTAGAAATGGTTACACCGTTGGGGAGTCCCTCTGCAGTTACTACAGCAGTATCTGGAGTGACTTCAGTGTTAACAGTTGTAATTGGGCTACCAAGCTCGATGGACTGATCATCGATGTCTTCGATAGTTGGTGCAACTACAGGAGTGGAAGTATCAGTGACCGTGATAGTGAATTCGGTGGTAGCAGTACGGCCAGTGTTGGTTGCAGTCACCGTAATTGGGAAGGTTCCTGCTTCTTCTGGAGTACCAGAAATAACACCGTTTTCAAACGTAACGCCCTTAGGAAGAGCGCTCGTTGAGATCACAGCAGAGTCCGGGGTTGCTTGTGGAGTGACATCTGCAATCGGGTTACCAAGATCAATGTTTTGATCAGCGATAGGAGCGATCGTTGGATCAACAATTCCAGTCCAGGATGCATCAGCATTCACGGTTGCTCGCGCTAGTGGCAGATCAACTAGACCATCAAGGACGTTGATGCGCAGTGCAGATACGGTGAACTGCTCATCTGGGTTGGTGATCGGGCCAGTCGCCTGGTTTGGACGTGCAGTATTGTCGCGCACGATGGATCCTGCAACCTGTGGGTTTGGCTGATCATTAAGGGTGATGCGCAGGATTTCAGCGTCGGATAGCAGTTCACCGAGTCCGTCAGCGAGTGGAGCTACGGTTTCGCTGACTACGTTATCCAGGATGTTGTTGAGGAGGGGGTCAACAACGCCATCGATAGCACCCTCGAGGGTAGTGCCAACAGTTCCTAGGACACCCTTCAATGCGTTGGTCAGCGAATCCAGGTTGATGGCGCCCAACAGGGCCACATCAATTTCCGCAGTTTCATCGAGGAATTCACCCAGTGTGCCTTCAAGCGTTACATCTGCTACTGGGAGAACAAGAGCAACAATGTTGAGATCAACCTTGACTGATGTAGCCAGGATTCCTTCTTCAACAGCTGTACGAACATCGTCGAGAAGCTGGTTCAGAAGAGTCTGGATCTCATTTTCAATCTGTGCAACGGCAGCTGCATTGAGAAGGTTGGTGTTCGGATCAACTGCTGAGGTACCACCAAGAGCTTCAAGGTTGACGCGGATCTCGCCGGATGCCAAATCAATGGAAACTGCGTTGGACTCCAAAGTTTCAGCAAGCAAAGGCTTCAGTACACCCTGAATATTGGTGCTGAGCTCGATGTCTACACCGTTAGCATTTCCCAGGAGACTAAGGACACCATTGAGCAAACCGGTAACTTCTGACAGCACACTAGTATCGCCTGCAATACCATCTACCAGGTTATCGATCTGGATACCGAGGCCTGGGTTTGCAGAATCCTCACCAACAAGAGTCTCCACTAGATCTCCAACAAGTGGGCTATCTAGAGTTAGATCTACGTTGGAAAGCGCGTACTCAGAGGTAACCTCATCGCCGTTGCGCTCAGCAGATGCACTGACTGCGCCGATGCGGAGTGAAAGCTCATCGATAATGCCGTTGGTGATCGCGTCAACACCCGCGTTACCAAGAATGTCGGTGAGGTCTAGAACAGTGTCCACACCGGAGTTGCTGCCGTGTTGGCCTAGGTCAATGGAGCCATCGTCGTTTAGCACACCGGCAGATGCAGAAGCCTTGTTTCCGGCTGGAGTCGCAGCGTTTGCCCCCAGTACGCCGGCATTTCCTTCTACATTGAGCAGGGTAAGTAGTGGAATGTTTAGACTACCGATTTGTAGGTCAATGCCTTGCAGCAGGGTGAGATCAATATTAGCGGAGTCAGTGGGCTCATCTGGGAATTCCGCGTTTGCGCGAATAGCTTCCAAGGCGGAGAGGAACTGTGCCTTATCAGCTGGATCTACGCGATCCTCCAAAAGTGCAAGGTCAAGAACCTGACCGCTTGCGGTAGCAATCGGAGCAGATGTTTCTTGAGCATTAGCGATTGCGGTGATTGGTAAAAGTGGGTGGGCAGGAACTGCCACGAGCACGCCACCAAGTAATGCGGTGCTGGTAATTGTTGCAATACCAATGCGCATGCTGCGACTTAGCGCAGATGTAGACTTCTTAAGTTTCACTGGTCCTCCGTCGGGATTTTATTTAACCTGCTCCGTCACCCCAGGGCGCGTCCACCGCAAGGATCTGGTACACAAAACTGATGCATGCAATCCAAGGAATAGACTAGTCAACTTAACGAAGATATCCATAGCGAACATTTTCGAATTATCGTGTTTTACATATGTGAAATTTGGATTGTTTTATTAATCCGTTACAAAATGCCTGTTCGGAATATGGATTTTCCTTTATTTAAATTGTGCTGAAACTGTCAAAATTATTAAAAAATCAGGGCATATAATTGACAATTCCACCCCCAAAACTTTACCCCCAAAATATAATCCCAAAAGTTAGGGTCGAAATTCCTAATTCAAATCATCGATAAATGCAGTGCACGCATCTAATTTACCAACGACTTACTGCAAAGTGCCTTGTTGAACAATCTATCGTCGTTATAATCACGTCTCAACGAAGCGGTGACCCCACGACTTTCCGCACAGCTTTTTCCTATAATCTGATTAGCCCCCAAAATCACCTGATGCTTTAGCGTTACCTTAACACCTGTCAGAATACAGCAAGTTTGTTCGATTCATTCTGCCTGCCCCAAACGCCTAAAAACGCCCACCCGCGGGTGGTGCGGGTGGGCGTCGAAAAGCGCTTTTAAGAGCTTTTAATCTTTTGTCCTTCGGGTTCGGAAACGATCTCGTTAGACAGAGATTCTTTGAGGAGGTTTTTCCGGTAACGGCGAAAGCCTAAGTAAGTCAGTGGCAGGCCGATGAGCAGGACTGTGACTTGGACCAGGCCGGTCGGAATGAAATCGAGGCCGACTACGCTTAGTACCTTTGGTAGGTTCAGCGTAACAATCAAGGTGCCCACGAAACCGCCGAGAACTGTCGCGTTAACGCGGGAGATCATCCACGCGCCAATTGGTGCTGCGATTGCTCCACCTATTAGCAACGCTGCAACCGAGGCCAAATTGGCTACGAGGTCTTCCCACAGCCCCACAACGAACCCTAAAGTTGCTGCCAGTGATACTAGGAATTCTGCGGTGTTAACAGTTCCAACTACTTTGCGGGGCTCGGTGCGTCCCAAAGAAAGCAGCGTAGAGGTAGTCACTGGACCCCAGCCACCGCCACCGGAAGCATCAACGAAACCACCAACAATTCCTAAGCCTCCGAGGAAGCCTTTGCTGTGTGGACGATCGGAATAGTTACGGCGGATTCGGCCTTTACTAAATCGCCACACCAAGTTTATACCGATCAGCGTAAGGATCAAAGATGTAATCGGGGCTGCTGCTTCGGTGGAAATATTGGATAGGAATGTGGCGCCAGCAAATGCTCCGATGGCGCCGGGAACACCTAGGCGGACAACTACTTTCCAGTCCACGTTGCCAAATTTCCAGTGGCTTAAACCAGAAACTAGGGTGGTTCCAACCTCTGCGGTGTGCACAACTGCGGATGCCTGCGCAGGGCCTAAACCTGCGAGCATGATGAGGATGGTGGTTGATGTGACGCCGAACCCCATGCCAAGGCCGCCATCAACAAGCTGCGCTGCAATGCCAGCGATGGCGATAAAGATCAATGTCTGCATAGCAGAGTTTCCTTAAATGAGATTAGATACGTGCCAGCAGTGCGCTCAATGCAGCGCGATAGCGAGCTGCAACAAGTGGTGCGAGGTCAGTGGTAAGTGGGGTGGAATAAGTAAAGTTCGTAGACGTAACGGTCGCGATGTTGGCGGATTGATCAATCACCCGGTCGAGCAGTAAACCTTCGGTGACAAACAGCGGCAGAATATGGATGGCCTGGTGTTTGGAGGCCACCTCTATCACTCCTGCGCCACCTGCACCTGGCCCGCCGGTAGCGGGCACCACCTCAATTGAGTAGCCGGTGAGGAGGGAAATGGTGTGGGCGAGATCGATGACTGATTCGTTAGCGCTGACGTGGGTGCTTCCAACGGAATACAAAATCACATGAGAGTCTGCGGGGGCATCTGCACGCAACCTATCGGCAAGCACACAAGCCACATCAGAGCCGGTACCAAGGTGAGGGCCGACCAAAAGTTCCACACCATATTTTTCTGAAGCATCTTTAACAGCTGCGGGGACATCGATTTTTGCGTGGTACGCATTGCTAAACAGCAATGGAACCAACGCTGCCTTGTTTACGCCTTCTGCACTGAGCTGTGCCACTACCTGATCCAATGAAGGATCAGAAAGCTCAAGATGTGCTTCCACAGCTGGGGTATCCAGTATTCGTCCGGCTTCAAGTGTCAGCGCAGTAATACCTGCGGCTGCAGACTTTTTGCGGGAGCCGTGGGAAAGCGTAATCAGGGGAATCATTAAGGTGTCCTAAAATTTGACCTAATACTGGGGTCTAGATTGACCAGTTATTGCGCAGTCGGTGGCCAACAAGACCAGCGGCGAGGGTATCGCCAGTGGACTGATCGATAAGGAGGAAGGAGCCGATTGCGCCGCGAGCAGCATAATCTTCAACTTCGAGTTCGCCGGCTACATCGATACGCACATGAGCGATGTCGTTGAGGCCGTAGGAAGCAGGAGCTTCATTGTCGTTCTTGCCATCAATGTCGATAACACGGTCGATGGCGCCAACGCGTCCGCGAACCAGCTGGGTGCCATAACGAACCTTGACAGCAGCACCAGGCTTGATGTCGCGATCTGCAAGACCAACCACAGTGGCGTTGAAGGAGCGTACGGATTCTGGGCGATCGGAACCTGCGATGAGTTCGCCGCGGATCAGATCGATTTCCTGAGCTAGGCGTAGTACAACCGCCTCACCGACAGCTGCGGTTTGCAAAGGACCATCAGCGGAATCAATGTGAGTGACCTCGGTGGTGCGTCCCTCAGGAAGGTACACAGTGTCACCTACGGACACGGATCCAGCGTTGATGGTTCCGGCGTAACCACGGTAGTCAGAGGCGTGTTCGCGGATCACGTATTGGATTGGGAAACGGAAGCCAAGATCATGAGCACGGCCACGGGAAACCTCGACGTTTTCTAGAATTTCCAGCACTGTTGGTCCGGTGTACCAATCCATGTTGGTGGAGGTTTCTGCAACGTTGTCACCTTTAAGTGCAGAGATTGGAACAACGTGGGTGTCATTGACATCCAAAGCGGTTGCCAGGCCGACGAATTCTTTCTGAATGTCGCGGAATACTTCTTCGCTGTAGTCAACAAGGTCGATCTTGTTCACGGCCAAGATAACGGTGCGTACACCCAGCAACGCTGCCACGGAGAGGTGGCGGCGGGTCTGCTCAACAACGCCGTGACGTGCATCAACGAGTAGTACAACGACCTGGGAGGTGGATACGCCGGTAACGGTGTTACGGGTGTACTGCACGTGACCTGGGGTATCTGCCAGGATGAAGGTGCGCTTGTCGGTGGCGAAGTAGCGGTATGCCACGTCAATGGTGATGCCCTGCTCGCGCTCAGCACGCAGGCCGTCAACCAGGAGGGAAAGGTCTAGGCCTTCAAAGCCGCGGTCTGCAGAGGTGCGCTCTACAGAAGCGAGCTGATCAGCCAAAACTGATTTGGTGTCATGCAGCAAACGACCAACGAAGGTGGACTTGCCATCATCGACGGAGCCTGCGGTGCACAGACGGAGGGTTTCGCGCTCGGCGATTTTAGCTGAAGCTTTTTTATTAGTTCCATCAAGTGTTGCAGCAGTCATCAGAAGTAGCCTTCTTTCTTACGGTCTTCCATCGCGGATTCGCTGAGTCGGTCGTCTGCGCGGGTTGCGCCACGCTCGGTGAGGGTGGAGGTTGCGATCTCTTCGATCACATCGTCGATGGTGCGAGCTTCGGAAAGCACAGCACCGGTGCAGGACATATCGCCTACTGTGCGGTAACGCACGGTCTTGGTGACAATCTCCTCGCCCTTCTTAGGGCCACCCCACTCGCCAGCGGTAAGCCACATGCCATCGCGCTCAAAAACTTCGCGCTGGTGGGAGAAGTAAATTGGAGGCAATTCGATATTGCGAGCACCGATGTACTCCCAGATATCAGCTTCGGTCCAGTTGGAGATGGGGAAAACGCGGATGTTTTCGCCTGGCAGGTGTCCACCGTTGTAGAGGTTCCATAACTCTGGACGCTGACGGCGAGGATCCCAACCACCGAAGGAATCGCGTACAGAGAAGACACGCTCCTTGGCACGGGCACGCTCTTCATCGCGGCGGGCACCACCAAGCACGGCGTCATAACCTTGCTCAGCAATAGTTTCTACCAAAGGTACGGTCTGCAGTGGGTTGCGGGTGCCGTCTGGGCGTTCCTGCAGGTCACCGCGGTCGATCCAGTCTTGAACCTTTGCAACGCGCAGGCGTGCTCCGGTGCGAGCAACCAGGTTGTCGCGGAATTCCAAAACCTCTGGGAAGTTGTGGCCGGTGTCCACGTGTAGCAGTTCAAAAGGCACGGTAGCTGGTGCAAAAGCGCGACGAGCTAGCTCATAAACCACCACGGAGTCCTTGCCGCCGGAGAACAGCAGTCCAACCTTGTCAAACTGGCCTGCCACTTCGCGGAGGATGTGGATGGACTCGTTTTCGAGGTCTTTTAGGTGTGGGGAGAGTTCGGTGTTTAGTGATGTGGTCATGATGAGTGAAGTCCGCATTCTGTCTTGGCGTTTCCAGCCCAACGGCCGGCCCTAGGGTCTTGTCCTTCTGCAACCGGAAGGGTGCAGGTTTCGCATCCGATGGATGGGTAACCCTGATGGGTCAAAGGGTGATCGATAAGATTGTTGGCTTTGATGAACTCATTGGTTTCTTCCAAAGACCAGGTGATAATCGGGGAGATTTTCAAACGGCCAGTGGCATCTAAGCTCAAGGCAGGTGCCTGTGCACGAGTTGGTCCATCTGAGCGACGCAGTCCGGTAATCCAACCGGCATAAGGGCTCAAGGAAGTAGCCAGTGGCTCAACCTTGCGCATCCGGCAGCAGGCGGTGGGGTTGGACAAATAGAGGTTCTTGCCATAAATGGAGTCCTGCTCAGGGCGGCTGAGCAGTGGCAATGCGGTTACCAATTCCTGTGGGTAACGCTGATCCACGGCACGAGCAACCTCAAGGGTTTCTTTGAAGTGGTAGCCAGTATCCAGGAAGAGGAAATCGGATTCTGGCAAAAACTGCGATGCCAATTCCGCGAGCACAGTGTTCTCCATGCTCAAGGTCACTGCAATTTTGCCGGGTGCGTGCTCGGCGGCCCATTCCAAAATAGTTTGTGCGCTGGCGTTATACAGCTTTTCAGCGTGCTTTTCGACGAGCTCCTCATTGCGGGCCGCAATGTCGGCCGGCAAAGGCTCGGTAGTGCGGGGACCCTCCGGGGAGACCTCCGGGTCTCTAACAGGACCAGTGTTCTTCAGAACATTGATGCCGTTGATAGATGGGAAAGTCATTGTGGAGTGTCGCCTCCTTCATTTATTAGGTGGCCGTGTTTGGCCAGTGATTCTTTAAGTGCTTCTGAAGTTGATTTTGCTGGTGCTGGGCGCTGCTCTGGATCATCTTGGCCGTAGTACTTCACTTCGAAGATCCGGGTGCAGTCTGTGCAGAACCAGGCAAATTCTGTTTCCTCATTGGGAAAAAGAGTTTCTCCGGCGCAATAAGGGCAGTAGAGCGGGTGATTGCGGTTGGGGTTGGGTTTGCGACGCAGACTCAACTCAAATCCTCATCGGTGGCACGCTGTACCCAATCGCGGAACTGCTCGTCTTCACCACGCTGTTCCTTGAACTTGGTGACAACGCGGGTGACGTACTCGCCCACTTCATCAGCAACAACCTTGTGGCCCTTGAGCTTGCGGCCAAAGTTTGGATCGATGTTCATGGAACCGCCCAGGTGAACCTGGAAGCCCTCCACACGGTTGCCCTCGGAGTCGGTAACGATCTGGCCCTTGAATCCAATGTCTGCAACCTGCGCACGAGCACAGGAGTTGGGGCAGCCATTAAGCGCAATCTTGATTGGAACTTCGAGGTCACCAATGCGCTCTTCCAGCTCATCCACTAGCTGAATAGCGCGCGCCTTGGTGGTGGTGTGTGCCAACTTGCAGAATTCCAGGCCGGTGCAGGAAATAACGCCGCGGCGGAACTCAGAAGGAGAGGAATACAGTCCAACCTCATCAAGGTCACGAGCGACCTCGGTAAGCTTTTCGCGCTCGATGTCAAGGAAGATCAATTCCTTTTCCACGGTGGTGCGAATTCGGGAGATGCCATGCTTTTCAGCAATGTCAGCAATAGCAATCAGCTGCTCACCAGAGGTGTGGCCCACGGTGGGCTTAACACCCAGGTAGAACTTGCCATCCTTTTGTGGGTGAATACCAATGTGATCGCGGTAGCCAGGGTTGGTGGTAATTTCTGGGCCGTCGATGAGCTTGCGCTCGAGGTACTCGGTTTCCAGAACCTCACGGAATTTCTCAATTCCCCACTGTGCCACCAAGAACTTGAGGCGTGCACGGTTGCGTAGACGACGGAAACCGTAGTCACGGAAGATACCAGCAACACCTGCCCACACGTCTGGAACATCCTCGATTGGAATCCAAGCGCCCAGTGGCTGTGCCAGCATTGGGTTGGTGGAAAGGCCACCGCCAACGAAGCATTCAAAACCTACGCCGTGCTCAGGGTGTACCGAAGGCACAAAGGCGATGTCCTGAATTTCGTGGGTGACATCCTGACGGGCGTTACCGGTAATAGCGGTCTTAAATTTACGAGGAAGGTTCGTAAATTGATCATCGCTGAAGTACCGTTCGTGGATTTCCTTGATGGCGGGGGTTGCGTCGATAAGCTCTTCAGCAGAAACGCCTGCAACGGGTGATCCGAGGATAACGCGGGGGACGTCACCGCATCCGAACATGGTGGTGAGTCCAACGGACTCCAACTTGTCCCAGATGGTGGGCACATCTTCAATGCGGATCCAGTGCAGCTGAATGTTCTGGCGGTCGGTGAAGTCCGCGGTGGAGCGAGCATAATCGCGGGAAATCTCGCCCACGGCACGCAGCTTCTCTGGGGAAGCCAGGCCACCATCAAAACGCACGCGCATCATGAAGTATTCATCTTGCAATTCAGCATCTGGGACGTGTCCGGTGAGCTCGCCGCCGAGATCCTGCTTGCGCTGGGTATAAATACCCAACCACTTGAAGCGAGGAGCAATATCATCCGGGTGGATGGATGAGAATCCCTGCTTGGAGTACACATCGATAACGCGCTGCTTTACCTCGAACGCAGGCTCATCTTGCTTAACCTGTTCGGTGTGGTTGAGAGGGGTGGTGCCATCAATTTTCCACTGCCCCTCTGGCTTGGGCTTACGCGGCGTACGAGCAGGACGCTCAGCAGCGGCGGAGGCTGCAGGGGCTGCTGCTGCCTTCTCTGCTGACTGCTCAGAAGTAGTAGGTGATGCCATGGGTGGATGACGCTCCTCAAAGCTTGGGGCTAAAAACTTTATAAAACCGGGTGAATCTTTATGTTTAATATACGGAAGAACTTAGACGTACCGCTCTGTCTACAACAACATTTAGATTCATGACTCAGAGAGTGGAATTAAGACATTTCTAAATTTTTCCATCTCCACCTGCAAAAACTACACCATATTCAGCTTGAATAAAATAGACAAACCTGTCTAAGGCTCTCAGAAATCATGAATTTAATTAGAGAAAATTATTTGCAAGCGCCAGAGTTGCTGATAGCTTTACAGACCAAGCGGTCTACAGGATGGTCTGTTTAACCAGATTCCACTAGATTCCATCGGGTTTCACTAGACAGATCGCCCGCAAGAGCTTCCTCAGACCCACCCACACTCACAGCCCCCTGATACTGGGAACGAAAGGTAAAAGCAGATGTCCACTCCCCTGCGCGTTGCCGTCATCGGCGCCGGCCCTGCCGGCATCTACGCATCTGATCTCCTCATCCGCAATGAAGAGCGCGAAATCTTTGTTGACCTCTTTGAGCAGATGCCAGCACCTTTCGGCCTTATCCGTTATGGCGTTGCTCCTGACCACCCACGCATCAAGGGCATTGTGAAGTCCCTGCACAATGTGCTCGACAAGCCTCACCTGCGCCTGCTGGGAAATATCACCGTTGGCCGTGATGTCACCGTAGAAGAACTGCGCGATTACTATGACGCAATTGTTTTCTCCACCGGCGCTGTGGCTGACCGTCCGCTGAACATCCCTGGTATTGAGGCCGAAGGCTCCTATGGTGCTGGCGAATTTGTTGGCTTCTACGATGGCAACCCTCGCTTCGAGCGTTCCTGGGATCTTTCCGCAGAGTCTGTTGCAGTGATCGGCGTAGGTAACGTTGGCCTCGACGTCGCCCGCATCCTGGCTAAGACCGGCGAGGAACTTAAAGTCACCGAGATTCCAGACAATGTTTATGAGTCACTAAAGGAAAACAAGGCCACTGAGGTGCATGTTTTCGGTCGCCGTGGCCCAGCTCAGGTGAAGTTCACCCCGCAGGAGCTTAAAGAACTCGATCACTCCCCCACCATCAACGTGGTTGTTGATCCTGAAGATATTGACTATGACGCAGCTTCTGAAGAAGCCCGTCGCGCCTCCAAGTCCCAGGACTTGGTCTGCCAGATCCTGGAGCAGTACGCCATCCGCGAGCCTAAGGATGCGCCACACACCCTGCAGATTCACCTCTTTGAAAGCCCAGTTGAGGTTTTGCAGAAGGATGGCAAGGTTGTTGGCCTGCGCACCGAGCGCACCGCACTTGATGGCAACGGCGGCGTCACCGGCACCGGCGAGTTTAAGGATTGGCCAGTTCAGGCTGTTTACCGCGCCGTCGGCTACAAGTCCGATGCCATTGCGGGTGTGCCTTTCGACGAGCAGCGCCACGTCATCCCCAATGATGGTGGCCATGTCTTGAGCGCACCAAATGCTGAGAAGGTCCCTGGCCTTTATGCCACCGGCTGGATCAAGCGCGGACCGATTGGTCTCATTGGCAATACAAAGTCCGATGCCAAGGAAACCACCGATATGCTCGTTGCCGATGCCGTAGCTGGAGTTTTGGACGCACCAAAGCACAGCGATGAAAATGCCATCATTGAGCTGCTCGATTCCCGCAGCATTCCTTTCACCACCTGGCAGGGTTGGTACAAGTTGGATGCCGCTGAACGTGCACTTGGTGAGGCCGAGGGCCGCGAGCGCAAGAAGATTGTGGACTGGGAAGAGATGGTTCGCCAGGCTCGCGAAGCTCCAGCAATCGTCTAACCAGCAATGGTCTAATTAAAAACAAAAGTGGGTGCTAGCCGTAGCAAAACGGCCAGCACCCACTTTTGTTATTTAGCCACTGATGTTAAACATCCAGTGGGTACCAAAGCGGTCTTCCACAGCACCATAAATGGCACCCCAAGGCACAGCTTCTAGTGGCATGGTGATGGTGCCGCCTTTAGCCAACTGCTCCCAGTAACCGCGAATTTCTGCTTCTAGCTCCGCTGTACCGGTGATGGCCAAAGGAGTGTCTTCTCCCTTAATGCGTTGCATAAAGGAGGGAATATCAGAGGCAAAGAGGAATTTCTTGCCATCAACGCGCAGCTCAGCGTGCATAATTTTATCGCCATCGCCACCAACTTCTTCCTCGGTGTGAATGGCATTAAAAGGCATCATTTGGAGTTCGCCACCAAAAATCTGCTGATAAAACTCCATGGCTTCTTTGGCATTGCCGTTGAACTGACGATAAGGGGTGAGATCTGCCTGCATGTGAGCATGCTTTAATTCGAGGGTCCAGAATCCTCCCCCAACATAGTCACAATCACTATTCTCGGCAGCATGAAAGTCTCAGATTCTCGCCATATCAGCGTGCTCAGCAGCGCATCCGCAGCCACCATCTACAACCGCGCCCGCAGCCTCCCGCAGCTCCCCAGCTGGGCATCCGGCCTGGCAGCCGGCAACCTACTGCTTATCGACGAAAACCAGGTGGAATTGGACTCCCCGATGGGACGAGTTCGCACAATTTTTACTCCCCGCAATGACCTCGGCATCCTCGACCACACTGTAATCCTGCCCGATGGCCAAGAAGTACTTAACCCTTTTCGGGTTATAGACCACCCTTTAGGATCTGAGCTTATTTTTTCAGTGCGCCAAGGTGAATCCAGTGCGGAAGCTTTTGAGGCTGATTGCCAGGCCGTGCATGCCGACTTGGAAAGGCTGGTTAATTTAGCGGAAGGTGAAAATTAACGCAGCCCAAAGCCTGCTTTTTCCATTACTTTCCTTAGGAACTGACGATTAGTCTTTTCCGTGGCTTTTGCTGCAAGGCGTGCCACCAATTGTTTGGTCCATAATTGGTGCTGGCCATAGCGCGAAAAATAGTGATCCAAAGCGTGGTCGTAGTCGTCGAGAAGCTCTTTGGTGGGTGCCTGGTAACTGTCCCAAGACAGCACCAGCTCTTGTGGCAGGCGTGGTTTAATGCCTGCTGGTTCGCTGGGGTCGGGGTGGCCGATGGAGAGGCCGATGACTGGAACCGCGGTGTCCGGCAGGCCCAGGATCTCTTGCATGCGCGCGGCATCATTGCGCACGGCGCCAATGTGCACGGTTCCAAGACCCATTGATTCCGCTGCTAGGGCCGCGGTTTGGGAGGCGATGCCCGCATCCATAAATCCGATGGCTGCTTCATCGAGATAATCAAAGGCACCGGTTTCAGCTTCATCGGCTGCTGCTAAAAACTTCGCGCGGCTAATATCAATGCACCACACCAACACCACGCCAGCTTCGCGGATATGCGGAAACATTTGGCGTGCTACCTTAGCGATTTCATCCTTGGCAGCAAGATCTTGCACTGCAACCACAGAAATATATTGCTTATTTGAGGAACTGGGCGCTGATTGCGCTGCAGAAACAATCGTGCGGATGGTGTCCTTAGAAATCGGCTTATCCAACCACCGGCGTACCGAACGGTGCCGGTGAATTACTTCTAAGGTGTCATTCCACTGATCTGGCTGCCATTTTTGTTTTTTGCCATAACGTGCGGTGAGTAATTCCTCGGCAGTTTTTGCTTGTTCCACGTTCTCCCCTATTTAACTAATTGTGCCTCTGCTTTTAGCCTAATCCTGCACGGCACTGGCTTGGCAAATAAAAAGTGCAGCACCTTGATGGATGCTGCACTTTTTATTTCAGTGACTTTAATGTGGATCTTCCACCAAAACTGCGGTGGAGGTTAAACGCTTGCGGCGTCCACGCAGGGTGGTCACAATGCTCACCACGATGAAGATGAAGAGCACTCCATAAAGTGACCAGGTGATTGGGCTTGAAACCAAGACGCTGAAATCTCCTACCGAGGACAATAGGGCGTCACGCAAAGAAGTCTCAGCCAAAGGTCCCAACACCATGCCGATCATTAATGGAGCTAAAGGATAGCTATAACGGCGCATTATCAAAGCAACGATGCCGATGCCAAGCAGCATTAGAAGATCAAATACTGCACCGGAAGTGGCATAGATACCTAAACCGCAGAACAGCGCGATCCCAGAGTAAAGGTAGTGCTTGGGGATGAGCAGCAACTTTGCCCATAATTGTGCGAATGGCATGTTAATAGCAAGCAAAACCACCATGGCAATAAAGAAGCTGGCCAGCAAAGCCCACACCAAGTCAGGGCTGCGATCGAAGAGCAAAGGACCAGGCTGCAGGCCATATTGACGGAAAGCTGCCAGCATAATGGCTGCAGTTGCAGAGACTGGAAGGCCAAGCGCCAAAAGTGCACCCATTGCCATACCGGTGGTGGCATTGCCTGCTGCTTCTGGTGCAGCTAGACCGCGGATTGCACCTTTATCACCAAATTTTGGATTTTTGGATCGCTTATCCAAGCTCCTTTCCGTGGAATAGGCCAAGAATGTCGGTACTTCTGAGCCGCCAACCGGGATGATGCCAAATGGGAGACCAATGGTGGTACCGCGCAGCCATGCAGGCAGTGCCTCTTTGAATTCTTTGCGGCTCAACCAAGGGCGTCCAGAAGTTCTAGTCTTCAAATCATCGTGATCGCGACGGGCACGGGAGGCCACAAAGAACACCTCGCCAAGTGCAAGCAATGCCACCGTGACAGTAACCAAAGAGACGCCGTCGAAAAGCTGCGGTGCCCCGAGCGTGAAACGCTCGGTGCCAGTCACTGAGTCAATGCCGATCACCGCAATACCCAGGCCCAGAATCAAGGAAGCGAGTCCCTTAAATACAGAATCTGCAACAACGGAGGAGGTAGCTACGAAGGCAAAGAGTGCCAGTGCAAAGTACTCTGCAGGGCCGAATTTGGTGGAGAGCTCGGCCAGAGTTGGAGCCAAGAATACAACAACACAGGATGAAATAATGCCACCAATAAATGCGCCAATTGCAGCCGTGGCCAGAGCCTGAGCAGCGCGCCCATTAACAGCCATTCGGTGGCCTTCGAATGTCGAGGCAATCGCCGAGGCTTGGCCTGGGGTATTCATCAAAATGGCCATGGTGGAATCACCGAAAAGACCACCAAAATAGACGCCTGAGAACATAATGAATGCCGCTGTAGGATCTAGTGCGAAGGTCATGGGGAGCAGCAAAGCAACTGCCATAGAAGAACCCAGACCAGGCATAACGCCCACTGCAGTTCCCAAAAGACATCCAATAACAACCCACAAGAGGTTCATTGGAGTTAGTGCACCGGCAAAGCCGTGCATCAGCATTGTTAAAGAATCCATTAGAAGCCACCGCCTAGAATTCCGGAAGGAAGGTTAAGCCCAAGTCCAACATCAAATCCGAGGTAGACAACCGAGCTGATCATAAAAGAAATGAAAATATCGAAAACAGGATGCTTTGATCCAAAAGCGCGGGTCATGCACCAGAACAAAAGAGCACCTGCGAGGATCCATCCCAGATAAGGCAAGAGCACGGCAAAGAAGAAGAATCCGCCGATAGCCCAGCTCAAAGAAACGTAGTCCGAGTGGAAGCGCCAGCTACGGCCGGAATGATTCTCCACTTCAAATGGGGTTTTGAGGATTTGTAAAGACAAACAGATAGCAACCACAATTCCTGCAACCCCCAAGATAATGGGGAAGAAACTTGGCCCGGGAAAATCGCTTTTCCCGGTATCCATCGAAAAAGAACCGATGAGCAGATAAAGGCTAAAGGCAGTCAAAATGGCTGGCATGATCAATCCGGAACGCCCTTGCCAGAAGGTGCCTTCACCTACCGGTCGCGGGCCTTCTTGGCTAAGGTGCGCGCTCTTTGCTTGGGGAGCTAGCTGTTGATCTTCAAGATGATCGTTAACACTCATTGCCCCATCTCCTTAAATAGCTGATCGATTCTTTCAATCTCTGCTGCAACAAATTGATCTAGTTCCACTCCCACCAGCGGTGCGCTTTTCCAGTAGTTTCTTTCCACTGCTGCCTGCCACTCAGGAGTCTGCACGGATTCAGCAACAAGCTCTTCAAGTTGTTTGCGCTCTTCCTCGCTGATTCCTGGCGGGGCGAACATTGCGCGCCAGTTGGTCAAGGTGACGTCATAGCCTTGCTCAACCAAGGTGGGGATATCCACGCCGGGGAGACGTTCTGGGGAAGCAATACCCAATACACGCAGCCTTCCTGCTTCTACCTGGGGATACATATCAGCAAAGCCACCGGTAGAGGCTTTTGCGGTGCCATTGAGCAGGGCTTGAATTGCCTCGCCACCACCATCAGAAGGGATAAAAGTGGTTGCTTGTGGATCGATATCTGCAGCAAGAGCAATTTCAGCCATCACCAATTGGTCAAAGGATCCGCCACCGGTCCAAGACACTCCTGCAGGATCTGCTTTCCACGCTGCTACAAGATCTTCCATGGTGTTGTAGGGGGAATCTGCTGGGACTGTGATGATGTCAAACTCTTCCACCACCCGTGCAATGGGAGTGACATCTTGAATTTGGGAGACAGTATCAAATTGGATCTGCGCTGCAATATGTCCTGTGCCGCCCACCATGAGGGTATTGGGTGCGGTCATGGTGGAGAGCTTTCCAAGACCAATGGTGCCACCCGCGCCTGGGATGTTTACCACCTGCACGTTATTGACAATTTTGTTGGTACGCATTGCTTGTTGCTGTTCGCGTTGGAAGGTGTCCCATCCACCGCCAGCAGCTGCGGGTGCAATAAGCGTGAGATTTGATCGGATATCATCGCCGCCGGAGGCGGACTGAATAGAGAAGAAAGAAGCGACTGCGGTAACTATTACTGCGATTACGCTTATTACTATCCTTCCGGTCTGAGGACTTTTTGATTGTGCAGGTCCTGCACCCACATCGGTTTTTTCCACAATTCCCTCTCGGTTGATCTGACATTCAGATTCCACGAGGTGTCTATACGATCCAGCCACCTCTGGTGATTCACATCACTGAAATATTGTGATGCTCGATACATTAGAGGTGAAAGGTGATCTAAGAATAGGGAAATTTGGCAGCTCGGAATCTTTTACCCCCGAAAGTGAAATTAAATGCATTGAGCTAGAGAAATGCTTATTTAGATCAATTAAGTGCATTTAGCTCAAGCCCTTTTTGGGGGCCTGAACCATGTTGGAGAACTTCCTGGCCTCGCCTCTGTTAGGAGCAGCCAGGAAAGCAAACACGGGGGTGGGCAACCAACTACTCCAGCTACTCTGGCTACTCCGACTTCTCCGGCCGGGTTATCTCAACCATATAGTCTGCAATCCCCACCGGATCGTCCATAAAATCACGCAAAGCCCGAAAAGCAGTGGTCTCCTCAAGCTCCACTCCGCGGTGAAGTTGAGCATCGGCACTAAATTCCCAGATCTCAGCTCCGGGAATTGCCAAGAGTACCGGCGAGTGTGTCACCACAATAATCTGCGAGCCACCTGCAGCGATGTCATAAAGTTGCGCCAGCAATGCCATCTGGCGGATAAAAGATAATCCTGATTCCGGCTCATCTAATAAATACAGCCCAGTTCCTACAAATCCCTGCTGGACGATATGCATTACCGATTCCCCATGGGACATCTCATGCAGATTAACCCACCCGGGAGCCTCGGCCCCATAGGTAGCTGCCACATTAAAGTAGGATTCCGATCTTAAGAAATATCCCGCCATCGCTTGGGGCCCTACATGCGCTTTGGCCACATTACGCAAGGGATTTTCAAAACTTTTAAACCTGCCATCAAAGGGGCCACCGTGGACGCTAAAACCTGCGTTCACCGCTATGGCCTCCAAAAGTGTGGATTTACCGACGCCGTTTTCACCGGTGATCACGGTAATCGAATGAGTGAAGTCAAAAACCCGCGCCTGCTGCAAGGCCTTAAAGGCTGGAATCTGAGCAGTCCACTGCGCAGCCGTACCATGGGCATTTTCCAGCGCCACGATGTCCTTTATATAAAGGCTCATTGGGTGTCCTCTACTAGGAAGGCAGCGGTTCCGCGGGGATCATTTAAGAACTCCCGGGCAGCGCCCACTGCTTCAGTATCTTCAAAGGAAACTTGCCGCAAGCCGTCAGCCGAAACCTCAACAATGTCTGCCCCTGGAGTAGCTAAAAGTATCGGCGAGTGAGTAGCCACAATAATCTGCGAGCCTGCTGCCGCCAGGTGCACCAGATTTCCCATAAATTCCAATTGGCGCAGTAGGGATAGGCCAGCTTCCGGCTCATCCAAGATAATGAGTCCAGGCCGACGCAAGCGACGTTCCACCAAGGCCATGATTGATTCGCCGTGGCTCATCTCTAGAAGGTCCGACAAAGGATCACCAGAAAAAGTTGAATGATAGGAAGCCAGGTTATAAAAGGTCTCGCCCCTGAAGAAAAAAGCATCTTTGGGGTTGGCCCGGCGCGTTAATTGTAGTGTTTTATGTAATTCAGAAACAATATCCCCACTGTGGCCAAAGTTAGCGTGCCTGGAACCACCGGCAGGATTAACACGCATTCCCACAGCTAGGGCCTCTACCAGCGTGGATTTACCCACGCCGTTTTCACCAGTGATCACCGTAATGGGAGCTTTAAACTCCAGTGGTTCTTTAAACAAGGAGTGCACCACTGAAAGCTCGGATAAATATCCCGCGAGGGTGTCGGGGTTATCCACTAGTGCCACCTTTGTTAAGAACATAGCCCCACTATAGATTCTTGAATTAATCTAACTCCATGACAACTGCCGTGCATCCACAGCGCTCCAAGGTTCTCAGTGGGCTGATCATTGCACAGATTATGGTGGGCGCTTCCAATGGTGTCACGCTGTCCATGGGTAGTTTGTTGGCTGCGCATTTGGCAGGCGCTGCCTGGGGTGGAGCAGCCGCTACTTTCACCACCATTGGTGCTGCTATTTTCTCCATTCCACTTGCCCGCATGGTGCAAAAATACGATCGGCGAACCTCCCTAACAAGCGGAATGCTCTTAGGCTGCCTGGGTGCACTAGCAGCTTTAATCGGCGCACAGTTTGGAATTTTCGCGGCTATTTTACTGGGCTTTTTGCTCTTAGGCGCCATGAGCGCGGTTAATTTGCAGGCCCGTTTTGCTGCCACTGATGTGGCCAGTGAGGATTCCCGCGGTCGCGATTTATCCCTGGTGGTGTGGTCAACCACCATCGGTGCTATCGCTGGCCCCAATTTATTTACTCCTAGTGCCCGCTTTAGTGAGTGGCTGGGGTTGGAACAACATGCTGGCGCATATCTCCTCTGTCTTTTGGGACAATTAATTGCCATTGTCGTTTGGCGATTCACCCTCCCCAAAGGCCTCAAACCCGCAGGCAGCACCACTACTCAAACACTTGTTAAAAAACTTAGTTTCGGTGCGCGCCGGGCAATTTCAACTGTTGCAGTCGCACATTTTTCTATGGTGGGACTGATGTCCTTGGCCGCGGTCCACATGGATCATATGGGTGTGAGTCTCAGCGTCATCGGCCTCACCATTAGTCTGCATGTGGCCGGAATGTACGCCTTGTCCCCAGTCTTTGGCCTGCTCAGCGATAAAATCGGCCGTCGTTTCGGCATCTTTTTAGGCCTCGGATTGCTCGGCGCCGCAACCCTCTTTATGATCTTCTGGTCCGAACCACAGTGGTCAGTCATTGCCTCGATGATTTTGCTCGGGCTGGGCTGGAACTGCACCCTGGTTTCCTCTTCTGCTTTGCTTATCGACGAAACCTCCGCCCCAGCACGGACCTTTGCACAGGGGCGCAGCGATCTAATAATGAACCTGGCCGGCGCCGCTGGCGGCGTCCTGGCAGGTCCTCTCATCGCCTTCGGTGGAATGCCACTTTTTGCCAGCGTTGTTGCAGCTGTGGTGGCAATCCAAGCAGTGGTGAACTTAGCCTAGGAAATGAACTGCTTCACTACCTTTTCATAACCTTGGACAGTGAGCTCTAGATCCTCTAGGTGCAGAGCCTCATCATGAGAGTGCAATTGGCCCATGGCATAGGCCAAGGTGCGCTCGGGGGCATGAACTGCAAAACCATAGCCCACTCCGCCTTGCTTGCGTGCAAAGCGAAGATCAGAACCACCAGTAGAAATCACGGGCACAACCGGGCTATCTGGGAAGAAGTCACCCAAAACAGAGGTCAGGGTCTGATAAAGCGGTGAATCGGTGGGGCTTAGGGTTGCTTCCTCAGAAATGAGGTGTTCAATTTCCACCTCGTCGGCGAGGTCTCCCAACGCGGTGCGCAAGACCTCATCAACATACTCATTGCTTTGGCCAGGCAAGGTGCGGATATCTAATTCCAAATAGGCGTGTGAGGGCAAAACATTAATGGCCTGACCTGCACGAACAACGGTCTGTGCGATGGTGAGGTGGGAAATGGCGTGAGCAATACGCGAAAGCTCGCCAAATTCTGCATAGGCTGCTGGGTCAGTGCCTTCCAAAAGTGCCTTTTCCGTTGCGGGATCAAAGCGGTGTGCTTGCACCAGGCCTTGCCAAATATCGTCCTTGGCCACGTCGATCTCAGCAGCATCAATACGGCGCGCAACCTCAGCAATTTTTACAATTGCACTATCTCGATCAAAGGGGATGGAACCATGACCAGCATCGCCGTTGACATGCAAACGGCGTTGGGCAGCGCCCTTTTCACCCACGGTAATCACCACTGAATCACTACCATCGGTGGCATGCAGGTGCGATCCACCGGATTCAGAAAGGCAGTTTTTCCAGCTAAAGAGGTCTGGATGTTCCTCCATTAGCCACTTGGCACCGAGACCACCACGGGCTTCCTCATCGGCGACACCAACAAAAGTAAGAGTGCCACGCAGTCCCCCAGCGCGGGCGACTGCCCGGGTGACGGCTGCTTGAGTTGCCGTAATAAAGAGCATATCGACGGATCCTCGTCCCCAAATTTTTCCATCTGAAATCTCAGCAGCAAAAGGATCCTTGGTCCACTTTGGGCGATCGACGGTAACCACATCGGTATGGCCTAGCAAGGTAAGGGGTTCCGCAGTGGGATCAGAGCCGGGCACAGTCACGATAATTGAGGTGCGACCTGGTCGAGGCTCAAGTTTTGTGATTTCCACATGGGGGGTATCGGCAAAAAATCGCTCTAAGGTTTCAGCATTACGAATCTCTTGACCCGAATCTGGGGTGAGATCATTAACGCAAGCGTTTTGGATTAACTCCTGCAGCAGTTTGAGGGTTTCGTCGAAAAGCGTCATCTTTTTCCTCTTAAATAGCATGGCTAAAGACCCAAGCTTAGCTTCCTCATCATTGGGTTGTCTTTGCACTAGCAGGACTTAAATCCAAAGAAATTATTTTTGCTGCGAGCCTGGCAGACAAATAGCTCCAATAAGGGTTTTTTCAATGTCGTATCCAATTGAGCACCATCCTAAGGGTGGGTCTTTGGAGCCCCAATAGATACTTTCAAAGTTGGGTTGTTTTGAAATTGGTAAACATCATTGCGATCAAGCCCGGAAAGAAAAGTAATCCAAAGTCTAGAATTGCCAGATGAAGATCTTGCAATCTACCAGGTCACGGACTCAAAAGACCATCAGAATTAGATTTCGCGGCACCTCTGCGGTGACTTCTGGGGCAAAGCGCCTCGTGGAGGCTTAACGAATGAAACAAAACCTTGTTTAATGTGGATATTTAGCCCCTGGGCACTACCCTAAATATCCACATGGAGTTTGCATTTTTTATTCATTCTAGCGACTCCCCCAGACCCCCGATTCAAGATGCAGTAAGGGAAACTACCTCATATGGACGGCACTGCGCCTGAAAATAAGATTGCCAACATTCCTCCTGCACCAGGAGGCGCAATTCCCGCTCCTGGTTCGGCCATCCCCGCACCAGGTTCAAGTGTGCCAGCTCCGGGAACTGCAGTGCCCGCTGCCAGCACCTCTACTCCCGTCCCGGCCCCAGGTAGCGCGGTGCCCGCACCTGGTAACGCTGCTATTCCCGCACCTGGCGCGGCTATCCCCACTCCAGGTTCTGCGATTCCAGTTCCAGGCGCAGCAGTCCCCGCACCCGGAGCAAGCGTGCCAACTCCTGGTTCCGCAATTCCAACTCCAGGCGCAGCCATTCCCGCACCCGGCGCGGCAGCCCCAGGTGCAGCGATTCCAGTCCCCGGTGCAGCAGTGCCGACACCAGGCGCAGCCATTCCCGCACCCGGTGCGGCAGCCCCAGGTGCTGCAATTCCTGCTCCCGGCATAGCAACCCCCGGTGCAGTAGCTCCCGGTTTGGCAGTCCCTGCCCCAGGAGCTGCCCCCGCACCGGGCGCGGTTTCAGCACCCGGTGCTGTTTCCCCAGCTGCAGCACCTGCTGTAAAGAGTTCTCCGAATATTCCGGATGCGGAAAAACGCCAGCGCACTGATCACTCCGGCAATGTTAAAAAGGAAGAGCCGCTGCGCCTCCGGTTGGCACGGCCGATTACTCGCAAACAGTGGGCGATCACCCTTGGTGTTGGTCTGGTTGGCATTGTCATTCTCGCAGCTATCATCGTGAGCTTGACCAGGATACTTTTGGGCACCGAGACTATGCAGGACTTCATCACCACCTATCCAGGTAAGTATGAAAAGCCAAGTTCTTTGGAAGCAGGTTTCCCGGCGTGGTTGAGCTGGCAGCACTTCCTCAATATGTTCTTCATGATCTTGATCATTCGAACCGGTATCCAAATCAACCAAACTCGCAGGCCTAAGGGATATTGGACACCAAAGAAGGGTGGCAGAAAAATCTCGCTTACCCTGTGGACACACCTTTCCCTGGATCTTTTGTGGATCATCAATGGCGCGGTCTTTTTCATTATGCTTTTTGCCACCGGTCAGTGGATGCGTATTGTACCCACCAGCTGGGAAGTCTTCCCTAATGCACTAAGCGCTGGTCTGCAGTATCTTTCCCTGGATTGGCCTACAGAAAGTAGCTGGGCAAGTTATAACAGCCTGCAGGAATTGACCTATTTCCTCACCGTGTTTATTGCTGCACCACTATCGATTATTTCCGGCTGGAGAATGTCGAGCTACTGGCCTAAAAACAATGCTGCCCTCAACAAGATTGTGCCAATCGGCTTTGCCCGTGCCATCCACCTGCCAGTAATGGTCTATTACGTAGTATTCATCTGCATCCACGTTTTCTTGGTGCTGGCTACCGGCGCATTGCGCAACCTGAACCACATGTATGCCGGTCAGGATGTGGAAAACTGGGTTGGATTCGGCTGGTTTGTAGCCTCACTGGTGGTGATTATTGCTGGTTTCTTTGCCATCCGACCAGTGCTCATCGCACCAATTGCCAAGCTTTTTGGCCAGGTTACCGCGCGCTAAAAACAGCGCTAATATCCAGACTCTCCACGGTGGCGTAACTGAGCACTTCCTGCACAAACTGATCATCATGGCAGCTGAGCACCAGGGCGCCACCACTGCTGAGATAATCGGCAAATTTTTGATGCAATTGGCTGCGGCCAATAACATCAAGCCCCACATCTGGTTCATCAGCCAGGAGCACCTGCGGTTTTGTACTTAATGCGCTGTCGCATTGTACGAGCCGCAGGTCTTTTTGTGAAAGATCCAAAGGATGGGTGGTGTCAGTACTGCCTGGCACCATATCTGCCACGGTGGCATCAATAACCTGGTCATGGGGGTCTTGCAACATCAAAGACACACCTGGATCATTGGCCATTGCACGCAAAAGCGTGGATTTTCCAGCCCCATTTTTACCTTGCATCCACAGCACCCCGCCCACAGGCACAGCACAATCAATCGGCCCAATGGTGAACTGTGCAGCAGGTTCTTTGAATTGCCACCACCGGCGTTTTGCTTGGCCGCGGTGTCCCACAATCCCACTAAATTCGCGGTGTCCCTGCTGCGGGGAAACTCGAGCAGGCAACTGCAAAACCTGATGTTCCCCCAAATAAGTTGTGGGGACGTCATCCAAATAATTGCGATGCCCAGCAAGCACCACATCGCCTGGATAGTCCAGTAGCAAACGGCGCAGAAGATCCCGCGAGGCGGAATCGAGGCCGGCGAAGGGTTCGTCGAGAAGCAGCGTTGGGGCGCCCAAGATGGCCACGGTGCCGATCGCCAAGCGCCTGGTTTGACCACCAGAGAGCTCGGTGGGGCTGCGGTCAAGCAGGCTCTCAAGGTCCAGCGCGCGGGCCATGCGGGCCAGCTCAGCGCGCATTTTATCCACCGGCACCCCGCGTTGCTCCAGCCCAAAAACCAGCTCTTCAGCCACGGTGGCGCGCAAATAAGTAATGTGCGCGCGCGGATCGGCGGTGAGCATCACAGCGCCGGGCGTGCTGCGATAAAGCTGCTCCAGCGTGCGGCTAAGTCCTGCGCCCGAGGCGCCAATAAATTGGGTTATAGCCACCAAACCACCCCTATCGCGAGCAGCGGAAAAAGCCACCTTAAAAGCTTTTCGACGCGCCTCTCCCGCACGTCTACTAATAAAGTGCGAGATCCTTTGCGGTCCAGGCCCGCAACTTCGAGGGGAATCGCGCGGCTGGCACCAGCATTTAATAAACGAATAATCAGTGGCAGGCCAATGTACTTCAGGGAACGCACTGGTCCGCGGGTATTTCTACCGCGTAATTTATTGGCGTCTCGCACTGAGGCCAAGGCTTCCCGACCCTGTGGCAGCATCTGCACTGCTGACCCCACCACATAGGCAAGACGGGGCCAACGGTATAGGGCTTTAACCAAATCAGGCACCGTCATAGCCGTTGCTGCCACCAAAAAGACTGACATCAAGGCCGTAAAACGCAGGGTTAAGGCCAATGCCACCTGCCATCCGCCCTGCCCAAAAGGAACGTGGACTAACACCATGGATAAAAAGACGGGCAGCGATAACACAAGGGTATTGGCTAGCACGGAAATATTGCGTACCCGCCACATTCCTACCGCTTGGGCACAGATCGCAATGGCTGCACTAAGCCATAGTTGATTCACGCCAAGCACAATAATCCACATGCTTGCCGCTCCTACGATCCATGTCAGCGGGTTCACCTTTTAGACCTTTGACTGCACTTCCGGAGCCAAAGCCCTGGTGGTGCGCTGTGGCAAGGACTTCACCACCACAAAAACCACCACCATCACAATGGCCTTATCCAAAGGATCAGAAATAAAGGACTGCCAGGTGACAGAAGCGAGCAGAGAATTGCCCATTTCGCGGAAGAGGCTCACCAAAGCACCAGTACCAACACCTGCGGTACCACCATAAACAAAGGCAGCTACCGGTGCAGCCACCGCGCCAGTGATCAAACCAATTACCGCACCGGAAACAATCGCGAGGAAGATATTGCGGAAAGCGCCCTTGCGAATAGCAACACCAGCAAGCCAACCGGTCAGAGCGGAACCTGCGGCAAAAGGCAGTGCCAGGGGGTTAAACAGAGCCCACACCACGGAGCTTAGAGCACCAGTGGCCAAACCGGCGCTCGGGCCAGCAAGGGCTGCAACCAGCACAGTTCCCACAGCATCTAGGTATAGAGGAACACCGATGGAACCGGTTACCTGGCCCAGCAAAATATTGAGGATCAGCGCCACTGGAATAATGGCGATGGTTCGTGCTGGCAGGGTGGGCAAAACGCCTGCAAGAAGTGCCAGGGTACCGCCCACATAACCCACCAAGGTAATAATTGCTTCGGTGGATCCGCCTACTGATTCCCAGTCGGTGGGGCGAACAAGAACAAGGTACAGCCAGGTGGCAGCAATAAGGACGCCACCGAGGGCGATCAAAAAGCGTTGGTTTCGTGACATGCCAAATTCCCTTGGATAGTGGGGTGGTTTGAGGGACGCGCAAGAGCCCTGCACTATGTCACCTCGTGCAGGGTTTGGAACGATTGAAAAGTATAACCGACGAGCGCGCAAAAACCTTAAGTGCTGCAACCTTAAGGCTACGGACGGCGGTTGAGGGCGGCGTCGAAAAGCGCTGTGCTTTTAGCTGCGCAGGGTGCGCAAAAATTCGGCATGGGCGGCCTCAATGTCCGCGGATTGGACCAGGTAGGCGTTGGCCGGCCGACCCCAATGCCCGCGGAAATCGGCGATGGTGGTGCCACGCAGCAGCGGTGACTCTGCTTCCACGTCCACGGTGAGCTCAAGACCTTTAAAAGGGATGCGGTCCAGCGCAATCATGCAGGTCAGCAGATCGTGGATCTGCGCAAGATAGCCCTCCCCCTGGGCCTCGTGGAACTCAAAATAAAAGCGCAAGATCTCTGGCAGGTACTGCGCAATGGGGGTTTCACCCAGGGCAGCAATCACCTCATCCAGGCTCTCCTGGTTCAGCGTGAATTGCTCAGTCACCTCCAGCGAACACACGGTGATGAGGTTTTGCGCCTGCGCAAATGCCTGTTTTGCGGCGTGCGGATCAACCCAGGAATTCCATTCCGCAGTGGGAGTGGTGTTGCCCCGATAAAGATAAGCGCCACCCATGAGCGTAGTGCGCGGAACTGGGCCAAAGCTCGCTAGGTTGGTTGCTGGACCGGTGACAATTAAGCGCAGCTCAGGATAGGTTTTTATGGCCTCGCTCCACAGCTCCTGCCAGGAACCCTGCGACTGCGCAGGAAGTTCTGGAGTGATATATCCAAGTCCGTGGGGGCCGTGGGTTTCAGGGGTGGTCACCAGTGGCACCTCCAGTGGGGCTTCCTGACCTGCAACAACGGTGATATCCTGCAGCCCGCATTGCGCCAACACCCACCGCGTATTGATCGCTGTTTGCTGCACATCAACATTGCCGGCCGTGGTGCTAACCCCCACCAATTTAATAACGCCTTGCTTATGCAGAGCCGCCAAATAGACCAGCGCGAGGGCATCATCAATGCCGGTATCACAATCAAGCAGAACAGGGATCATAGGTTGTGAGCTTAGTGGGCGCGCTTAAGGCGCGCGGGGGTGGGCTGGTAGGCGCTTTTCAACGAAACCCTTTAATGTGATATCACTTTTTGATAATCTGATATCACATTCTTTTTAGTCGCTTTTTAAAACGCTAGGAGCCCCGTGATGACCAACCACTCCCTTGAAGAAACCCCACCGGCAGTTGTTGCCACCGAACCCGTTGGCCATGATGGCGCCCGCGTAAATGTCAAAGAGTCCACCGTGTGGTCACTTGGTGCCGGACCTACTGCCATCGCACTGGTGGTGTTAATTGCCATCATGGCTGGCACCGTATTTATGTTTATTAACGCAGTTATAGCCCTTGATGGTGGCGATTCCAGCGCCATGGTTTCACTCCTGGCCAGCATTGTCATTTTCTTCATTGCGCTGGTTGTCACACTGACCTCCACCAAGGTTGTAAGCCCTGGCCACACCCTGACCGTGCAATTTTTTGGACGCTATATTGGTACCCTGCGCCGCACCGGATTATCTTTTGTTCCGCCACTGACAGTGAGCAAAAAGGTTTCTGTACGTGTACGCAACTTTGAGACCAAAGAAACCAAGGTCAATGACTACAACGGCAACCCCATCAACGTGGCTGCCATCATCGTGTGGCAGGTAGCCGATACTGCACAAGCAAGCTTCGCCGTAGAAGACTATGAGGAATTCCTGCACCAGCAGGCTGAATCCGCACTGCGCCATGTGGTCACCCAGCACCCATATGACTCCCCCATTGATGGCCGAATTTCACTGCGCGGATCCACCGATGATGTCAGCAATGAGCTAGCCGCAGAGGTGGCAGCGCGCGCTGCGGTTGCCGGACTTGAGATTATTGAAGCTCGTATTTCCTCCCTCAGCTACGCCCCAGAAATTGCGCAGGCCATGCTGCAACGCCAGCAAGCATCCGCCATTGTTGATGCCCGCGAGCAGATTGTGGAAGGTGCTGTAACCATGGTGGAATCTGCCTTAGCACAGCTGGAACAACGCAATATTGTGGACCTAGATCCAGAACGACGCGCTGCAATGGTATCTAATCTCCTGGTTGTTCTGTGCTCGGATACCAATGCCCAACCAATCGTCAATGCCGGTAGCCTCTACCATTAAAAAATGGTCAGAAAACAGGTGCCACTGCGCCTAGACCCAGCGGTGCATGACGCAATAGCCCGCTGGGCTGCCGATGAGGCCCGCAGTACCAATGCTCAAATTGAAATAATGCTGCGTGAACAACTTAGAAAAGCAGGACGCCTGCCCAAAAATGTCGGCGATATTCCCCACCCCGGACGGCCTAAGGAAAACCCTTGAGCAGCGATCTCATTATCGGTTCCGATGGGCGGTAGACCTTAACTATGAGCGGTGACTACATGTGCGGAAAAGCTCTAGACAGTCATGCCACCAAGACGGCACTATTAGGTATGGATATTAACCTCCAACTCACCGCAGAACAGTCAGCCCAGCTTTCTGACCCTGCAGCTTCTGAAGGCCAGTCAAAGCAGTAAGTAATTACCTCGCTTATCCATCAACAGTGGGAGCAGATCCAGGTGCTGGATAAAATCCTTTCTAGTAGAAGCTCATTGATGGATCGGCTTAAAGATGCATAAGTGGGCCAGCTCCTCCACGTTTTAGTAGATTTTGCAATGTTAAGGAAACCTTTGAGCAGCGATCTCATTATCGGTTCCGATGGGCGGGGCAGACCTGCCTGGGCAGCACAAGATTCCCTCTTGCGGGAATACTATGACCACGAATGGGGCATGCCCATTAGAGATGAACAAGGCCTTTTTGAAAGAATCAGCCTGGAAGCATTTCAATCAGGGTTGTCCTGGTCCATTATTTTGCGAAAACGCGAGAACTTCCGCGCAGCCTTTGCCCAATTTCATCCAGATAAAGTGGCTGAATTTGGAGAGGAAGACATAGCCAGCCTGCTGGAAAATCCAGGAATTGTGCGCAACCGCCGAAAGATCCTTGCCACTATTAATAATGCTCAAGCCACACAACGGCTGAGAGAAAAAGGCGGATTAGTGGAATTGGTGTGGAGTTTTAAACCCTCGCATACCCCACAGCCGCGAAGCCTTGCAGAGATTCCCACCCAATCTGCTGAATCCTTAGCGCTCTCCAAAGCCCTAAAGCGGGAAGGATTTAGCTTCGTTGGCCCCACCACTATGTTTGCCCTGATGGAGGCCATTGGCATGGTGGATACTCATCTAATTGGAAGCCACCGTCGTGGAAGTTCCGGGATTTGGACTTCCTAGCACCGCAGTGGGGCGGACTCTGCACCACAATCTAAAAAATTCGGGGAAACCCCGGATGTCCATGTACTTTCCACCCAGCTAAGGTGGTCACTATGGGCGCACAGTTTCCAGGCAGTAAAGATATTCGAGTCAGCGATAATGAACGTTCCGCTGCTTTGGCAGCACTTGGCCAGTTTTATGCCGAGGGCAGATTAACCATGGCTGAAACTGATGAGCGCTGTGCAGCCGTCGCAAATGCCACAACTAAAGGTGATTTGGACGAGATCTTCTTTGATCTGCCACACCTTTCCAGTGCTGCGGTGGGACTACCTGAAAAAACTTATACTGCTGCTGAAGTCGCCCAACTTCACCGCCAGGGGGCACGTCCACGAGCTGGAATTTTAGGTTTAACTACGGTGGCTGCCATTACCGGAACAGCAGTTTTGGCACAGTCAACGGTTTTTGCTCCAGCACTTCTAGCGCTTATTCCACTCGTTTTTATCCTGCTCTATGTCATGAAGGTGGGCCCAAGCAATTGGTATGCACCAACGCCACGCCAAATTGAGAGAAACCGAATCAAAGAACTGCGCAAAGAGGATAAAATTCGCAATTTGGAGCTGCGTGCACAGCGTCGTGAACGTAGTCATGCGCTTAAAACTAAAGCCCTTGATGCTGCTGAAAATGTCATTTCCACCAAGCCATGGAAGCAACGTTAGGCTATCCTGAAATATTTTCAGCTCCAGTTTTGTTGATGAGTCATAGAAAAGTTCATAGCTTTTAGTTTTAAACTTCCCTTGCCCTCATCACTGTGAAATCAGGTGTTTTACTTATGTCTACTGCACTTCCAACTATCGCCATCCTTGGTGCTGGAAAAGTAGGTTCCTCCATTGCTCGTTCAGCTGTAGCTGCAGGTTATGAAGTCCGCATTGCAGGCTCCAGCGCGGTAGAAGAGATTGCGCTTACAGCAGAAATCCTCATGCCAGGTGCAAAACCAAGCACCGCGGCACAGGCCGTAGACGGCGCCGATATTGTCATTTTGGCTGTTCCCCTACACAAGTACCGCAGCATTGATCCCAGCGGTATGAGTGGAAAAATTGTTATTGACACCATGAATCACTGGGTACCAGTTAATGGTGAAATGGATGAGCTCACCTCAGATCCCCGCAGCTCTTCGGAGATCATTGCGGATTATTTCCCCGGCGCGCGCATGGTCAAAAGCCTCAACCACATTGGCTATCACGAGCTAGAAGAAGATGCGCATACCGGTCGCGCCATTGCTTATGCCACCGATGATGAAGCCGCGGGTGAGGTTGTGGCAACGCTTATTAAGGACTTTGGCTTTGACCCCATCAATATTGGAGCCTTGGCCAATGGTCGCATCCTTGAGCCTGGTCAGCCCGCCTTTGGCGCTCACCTCACCAAAGACTCCGACCTGGGTTTAGCAGCTCTAAAGAACTAGGCAGTACCTTTATCTTCAGCGAGACGGGCAACATGCAGGGCAAGGTATGTTTGCTCATCCGCTGAAAGCTCTTTACCTAAACGAAGTTCCAACACCTGAGCCAAACGTTCTGCACACAAAGTTGAGGCAGGATGTGAGGCTTCGAGGCTGGTGCGCAGCACTGACATTCCGTCATTAAGCTGCGCATTATTTTTTACCCGTACAAAGAAGTAGCGCATATGGGTAATAAAACGCGCGGCATTAACGGAATTTCGGTCTAGGGTAATGCCAAAGGCGGAATCGATAACGTCAAAAAGCTGGCTGAACACTCCGGTCATCACATAGGTTTCAGCGAGATCTTCGGTCCGGAAACCTGCATTTACCAGGTGCAATGAGATAGCTACGGTTTCAGCATCAGGAAGTGGCGCCACCTTACGCGCAGCCAACCACTCATTGGTGCGCGCTAAAATCTGCGCAGCTAAGCGTGACTCAGTGGGATAAAGATGGTTTACCTCTGCCTGCAAAGGATTAGGCTGCGCACTAAGTTCCGGCTCTGCCTCATTGCGTTTAACCGCCATTTGCAGGTGATCTGCCAAGGCCACCACAGTGGCGCTGCCAACTGGGGCATCAAGATCAGCAGACACAGAGGCAATGAGCTCGGTGGCTAAATCCACATAGTCCAAGGGCACTTCGGCCAATAGGCTGGCCATGTGGTCAGCATCGCGGTTGTTTTCCGGCACAAAAACCTGGGTGATTTTTTCACGGTCAACATCGTGGCCGGGCTTCTTTTGAAACCCAATGCCCCATCCGGTCAGCACCACCTCGGTGTCATCCTTGATGGCAAGCACCACATTATTATTTAGTACTCTGAGGATTTTCACCGAGCTAGCACTGCCCTTTCCGCGATCTTAAAAACTACGCCTCGAGAGAGGCACCATTGCTGGCGATAACCTGACGGTACCAATCAAAAGACTTCTTCTTATAGCGCTTCAAAGTGCCACTGCCGTCATCGTTACGATCAACATAGATGAAACCATAACGCTTGGACATCTGCGCAGTTGATGCAGAAACCAGATCGATAGGTCCCCAGGTGGTGTAGCCCAAAAGCTCTACACCATCTGCAATTGCCTCGCCTACCTGCACCAAGTGATCATTGAGGTACTGGATGCGGTAATCATCTGCCACGGTGTCATTCTCCAGCACGTCCTTGGCACCCAGTCCATTTTCCACAATGAACAATGGCTTTTGCCAACGATCCCAGAAATCATTAAGCACAATGCGCAGACCAACTGGATCAATCTGCCAGCCCCATTCAGAAGCTTCCAAGGTGGGGTTCACAATGCCGCCAATGAGGTTGCCACCACCGGTGGTGTAATTCTCCGGATCGTGTGCCTCGCAGACAGACATGTAATAGGAGAAGGACACAAAGTCCACGGTGTTTTTGAGGATCTCGCGGTCTTCTGCGGTGATGTCCAGGGTAATGCCATGCTCGCGGAAGTGGCGCAGCAAATAACCTGGGTAATAACCACGCACATGAATATCACCAAAGGCGTAGTCAGACTGTGAGCGTTCCTGAGCGGTGCGCTGATCGCGGGGATCAGGGGTAATGCCATAGCGTGGCACGGCAATGATCATGCAGCCCACTTTGTTCTCTGGATCAATCTCATGGGCAATTTTGGTGGCCAAGGAGCTGGCCACCAGCTCATGGTGAACTGCCTGGTAGAGCTCGGATTCAGAAAGCTCAGCGCGTGGAACCTCAATGCCACCGGCCATAAAAGGATTGTGCAATACGGCGTTGATTTCATTGAAGGTCAACCAATAGCGCACGCGGCCTTTAAAGCGGGTGAATACGGCGCGGGCATAGCGGCCATAAAACTCGATGAGCTCACGGTTGCGCCAACCGCCATATTCGCGGGAAAGTGCCAGCGGAGTTTCATAGTGGCTCAAAGTTACCAAGGGCTCAATGCCGTGCTTTTCCAGCTCATCAAGCACGCGATCATAAAAGGCCAGGCCTTCTTCATTGGGTTCTTGTTCATCACCACGAGGGAAAATACGTGACCACGCAATGGAGAAGCGGAAGGTCTTAAAACCCATCTCGGCAAAGAGGGCGATGTCTTCGGCGTAGGTGTGATAAAAATCGATGGCCTTGAGCTTGAGGTTATCCTCAGTTGGTACCTCTACCGGCGGAGCTGAGATTCCGCGGGGCATAACATCCTGGATGGAAAGCCCCTTGCCGCCCTCGTTATAGGCGCCTTCGATTTGGTTGGCAGCAGTTGCGCCGCCCCAGAGAAAACCTTGTGGGAATGCAGTCATGATAAAACTCTCTTTCTTTGTGCGTTTTGATTGAGCTGGAAAGGATTAGCTATCTAGGCGCATCACCACATCACCTGCAGCAACCTGGCCTTCAGTTTTCACCAATTCTAGGTTCTCCAACTTACGGGAGTTGGTGACGATCACAGCCGTGGTGTTATCAAAACCAGCCTTTTCCACAGTGTCCAAATCAACGCGTCCGAGCAGCTGACCAGCATCGACATGATCACCGCGGGCAACCAAGATTTCAAAACCTTCACCGCCCATTTTGACGGTATCAATACCCACGTGCACCAGCACCTCCACGCCATTATCACCGCGAATGCCATAAGCATGTCCGGTTTTTTGCACAGCGATCAACGTGCCAGCAACAGGAGCCACAATATCGCCACTAGCAGGGCGGATACCGAATCCCTCACCCATAGCACCGGAGGAAAACACCTTGTCATTAATCTCGCTGAGTGGCACATACGTGCCACTAATGGCAGCAGCAACCTCGGGTGCGGCGGCAGGGGCAACCACAGGAGCCGCGTCGTCAAGCTTTTCGACGTTTTTTTGCTCATTCTCTTCAGCGTTGCCCACGAAGATAATCGTGAGGACAAATCCGAGCACCAAGGCAACGGTGGAACCAATGAGCTGCGCGACAAAGCTACCGATGGTCAAGGTTGCGGCAAATGCCATGACTGATGGGAAGACGAAGGCGTCGAAGGCATTGCCACCGATTGCGATGATTGCACCACCGATACCGCCGGAGATAATACCTGCATAGAAGGGGTATTTGAGGGGAAGGTTCACACCGTAAATGATGGGTTCGGTCACGCCGGCAAGGAATCCGGAGAGCACGCCAGGGCCTGCAACTTTGCGACGCTCAGGGTTCTTGGTACGGAGCCACACTGCTGCGGCTGCGCCAACCTGGCCAAAGATTGCTGCCATCAGCGGTGCCATCATGTAGGAGAAACCAAGGTTAGCAATGTCATTGATCATCACTGGAACCAGGCCCCAGTGCAGGCCGAAGAGCACAAATACCTGCCAGAATGCGCCGAGCACAGCACCTGCAAGCCAAGGCACAGTTTCAAAGAGGTAGGTGATACCGGCAGAGACTCCATTGGCCAGACCCAGGGTAACCGGGCCGACGGTGAAGAGTACCAAAGGCACCATAATCAGAAGCACGATGAGTGGGGTGAAGAAGTTGCGGATCGCACCTGGCAGCACCTTTTCCAGCCAACGCTGCAGGTAGCCAGCCAACCACACTGCCACAACCACGGGGATAACCGAGGAAGAATAGGACATCATATTCAGTGGCAGGCCAATGAAGGTGAGTCCCTCTTGTCCAACCAAAGCGGTCAAGGTGGGGTGCAAAAGCGCTGCCACAATGGCCATGGCGATGAACTGGTTAACGCGGAATTTCTGCGCTGCTGTTACTGCCAGGAAGAATGGCAGGAAGTAGAAGAGGCCATCAAACATGGCGTTGAAAACAACGTAGCTGGTGGAAGTAGATTCCAGCAGGCCGAGGGTAGTAGCTAGGGAAAGTCCAGCCTTGCCCAGGCCGATACCAGCCAAAGCCCATACGATGGGAGAAAAGAGTGCAGAGATCAGATCAATGAACTGGTTGAAAAGGTTCTTCTTTTCCTTCGGCCCATCATCTTCAGTGGTCTCCGCGGTGGAGTTAGCGTCCTTAATGCCCTTGGCGCGCATGCCGGGGACATCCATCAGGGCGTTATAGGCCAGGGGAACATCATTGCCCACCACCACTTGGTGCTGGCCACCGGCTGCGATTGCGGTAATCACACCGGGGATTGCTGCAGTTTTTTGCAGATCAGCCTTCTCAGAGTCCTTGATCTTAAAACGTAAACGGGTGGCACAGTGAGTTACGCTGCGCACATTGTCTGGCCCACCGAGGGCTTCTGTAACACTTGAGGCCAAAGGCCCGAAGTCTGTTTTTGTTGCCATTTTCTTGTCCTTTCTGAACAAGTACACCTATCGTGATGCGAATTTTCTGTTTGACCTGCGGTGGATGGCACGGCCCCAGAAACGACAAAAGACCCGAAACCACAGACGATAAAAATCGTCTATGTTTCAGGTCTTGCCCCTTGCGGGTTACAATCCTCAAGCTCTGCGCTTCGGTGGCCGAGCTCATTCTAGGACCACGTCGGTGAAAGCTATTAAGGTCATTATGTATGACGCGTCCGCAAAAAAGCAAGCTTTATGTTGTGGCTCACAAAATGCCTGCTTGGGCGGTGCTTCACAGAGGAACTTCAGTCCGCTGGGCAACTTTCTAATCCCTTTTTAAGCCCATTTGGGTGCAATACCCGTGTTTTACTTCCAACTTGGGGCGCAAAGTGGCAACATTGTGCGAGTGACTACAGACAAGCGCAAAACCTCTAAGACCACCGACACCGCCACGCAGGCTGTGGGCGCGGATCAGGCGGCGCGTCCCACTCGACGGCCTCGCCGTCGCATCTTCGATCAGTCGGAGAAGATGAAGGACGTGTTGTACGAGATCCGTGGCCCGGTGGCCGCGGAGGCGGAACGCATGGAACTTGATGGACATAATATCCTCAAGCTCAACACCGGCAACCCTGCCATCTTTGGCTTTGATGCTCCCGATGTGATCATGCGCGATATGATCGCCAACCTGCCAATGTCCCAGGGTTATTCCACCTCAAAGGGCATTATCCCAGCACGCCGTGCCGTGGTAACCCGCTATGAAGTGATCCCTGACTTCCCCCACTTTGACGTTGATGATGTCTTCTTGGGCAATGGTGTTTCTGAGCTAATCAGCATGACCACGCAGGCGCTCCTCAATGACGGTGATGAAGTGCTCATCCCGGCACCGGACTATCCATTGTGGACTGCTGCAACCTCCCTGGCTGGCGGCAAGCCCGTGCACTACCTCTGCGATGAGGAAGATGATTGGAATCCTTCCATCGAGGACATCCGTTCAAAGGTGACGGATAAGACCAAGGCCATCGTGGTAATCAACCCCAATAACCCAACTGGTGCGGTGTACCCACGCCGGGTTTTGGAAGAGATCGTGGCTATCGCCCGCGAGCATGACCTGCTAATTCTTGCCGATGAGATCTACGACCGTATTCTCTACGATGGCGCCGAGCACATCAGCCTGGCAACTCTTGCTCCTGACCTGCTGTGCATCACCTACAACGGTTTGTCCAAGGCTTATCGAGTAGCTGGCTACCGCGCCGGCTGGATGGTTCTTACCGGACCTAAGCAATATGCACGTGGTTTCATCGAGGGCCTGGAGCTCTTGGCTGGTACCCGCCTTTGCCCTAACGTTCCTGCTCAGCATGCTATTCAGGTGGCTTTGGGCGGACGCCAGTCCATCTATGACCTCACGGGTGAACATGGTCGTCTGCTCGAGCAGCGCAATGTGACCTGGGAAAAGCTCAATGAGATTCCAGGCGTCAGCTGCGTTAAGCCCATGGGTGCGCTTTATGCCTTCCCCAAGCTGGACCCCAATGTTTATGAGATTCATGATGACACCCAGCTAATGCTGGATCTGCTGCGCGCCGAGAAGATCCTCATGGTGCAGGGCACCGGCTTTAACTGGCCACATCCTGATCACTTCCGCGTGGTCACCTTGCCATGGGCTTCCCAATTGGAAAACGCCATCGAGCGTTTGGGAAATTTCTTGTCCAGCTACAAGCAATAAAGGTGAAAAAGTTCCCACTTCTGGGCTAGGCTTCACGGTGTTCAAGTGCCTGCCGAACCCAGGAGCCACAGTGGGAAAACATGCCGTATCCGAGTCAACAACTCAGCGCTCACCATGGCGTATTGGGTTGTTGACCTTTTTAATTTCTGCCATCATCGCCACCATCGCGGGCATTGTTTTACTGTGGCCCAACTCCGATAATGTCACCCTATCCCCTGCTTTTTCTCAAACCTTTTCAGGCAACTATGAGCAGGTAGATGGCACAATCACGCTTGTCGACGGCGCGGCGTGCAACTCCCCCGACACCGGCAGGGCGTTTTCAGGAAGTCCCAGTGTGCCACTGGAAGCAGGCACCGTGGACTGCGTGCGCGCCCTGGTTGATATCACCTCCGGTGATAGTGCAGGCATGAAGACCCAGCTGGTCAACTACGGTCAACCGGGCGAACCAGTTTTTGAGGTAGGCGATAAAATCCGCCTCGTGCAAACCCCGGATATCAGCGGCTCCACCTTGTTCACCTTTGCTGATTATCAGCGCGGTACCTCTCTTATTGTGTGGGGAGTTATCCTCATTGCCGCTATGGGCGCCTTTGCAGCTTGGCGTGGTGTACGCGCCCTCTTTGGATTGGTCCTGACCTTGGGAATTGTAGGTGTATTCCTGCTCCCCGGCCTGGCCAGTGGCCATAATGCCATGTGGATGGCGGTTATTTGTGGCGCTGCCATTTTGATTATTGTGGTGCCGATTGTGCACGGGCTTAATTGGAAATCCGCTGCTGCCCTGGCTGGCACATTGGTGGCCTTAGGACTGTCAGCGCTATTATCCTGGCTGGCCATCACCACCACCAATTTGCGTGGCCTCGGCGATGAAAACCACCTGAAAATTATTAACTACCTGCCCGAGGTCTCAATCTCTGGACTGCTCTTGGCGTCCTTTATTATCGGCACCTTGGGCGTGCTTAACGATGTCACCATCTCGCAGTCATCAACCATCAATGAGCTGGCAGAAATTGATGAGGACGCCACCCCTTGGCGGCTTTTCACCGGCGCCATGACCGTGGGGCGCGACCATATTTCCTCCATGATCTACACCCTGGTACTCGGCTATACCGGCGCCGCGCTGCCACTGCTTTTGCTGCTCTCCTTGGCGGAGCGGCCCTTGCTGCAGACACTCACCAGCGATGTTATGGCCGGTGAGCTGCTGCGATCCGGCGTCGGCGCGCTCACACTAACGCTCGCCGTGCCGATTACCACGCTGATTGCCGCGTGGACGGTGCCCGGCGATGAGCCGCACCCGCCCGCTGACGGCAAGCCCCGTCTAGTGCACCGCCATTAAAGGTTGCGGCCGAGCGCGTGGACTTCCCAGCGCGCGCCCTGCCACTTGGCCACATCAAGGACGTTGCGGCCGTCAATAATAACGGGCTTGTCGACGATTCCCGCCGCGACTACCGGATCGAGATCGCGGAACTCCTGCCACTCCGTTGCCAGCACGACCAGGTGGGCGTCGGCAAGCGCCTCTTGGGTGTTTGCGGCATAGCCCAAGGTTGGGAACACGCGGCGCGCATTGTCCATGGCCTGGGGATCATAAACCGATACCGCAGCGCCCTGCAGGGACAAAGAACCGGCGACGGAAAGCGCCGGGGAATCGCGCACATCATCAGAATTTGGCTTAAACGCAGCTCCCAGCACTGTCACGCGCTTGCCCAGGAGTGAACCGCCACAGATTTCCTTGGCCAATTGCACCACGCGATCGCGGCGGCGCATATTGATGGAATCCACCTCGCGCAGGAAGGTCAAGGCCTGATCGGCGCCGAGTTCACCAGCGCGCGCCATAAATGCACGGATATCCTTGGGCAGGCAGCCACCACCAAAGCCGAGGCCTGCGCCCAAGAATTTGCGACCAATGCGGTCATCATAACCAATTGCATCTGCCAGGCTGACTACGTCCGCACCGGTTTGCTCGCAGATCTCTGCGACAGCGTTAATGAAAGAAATCTTGGTGGCCAAGAAGGCATTGGCCGAGACCTTGACCAGCTCAGCGGTGGCAAGATCGGTGACCAAAAATGGCGTATCCGCAGCAATTGCGGTGGCATAAACCTCGCGGGCTACCCCAGCTGCCGCAGAACCTGCGCGCACGCCCACCACGATGCGATCGGGGGTGATGGTGTCTTTAACGGCATAACCCTCGCGCAGGAACTCTGGGTTCCAGGCAATTTCTACCTCAGTGCCGGGCTTAGCCAGGGAATCCGCGAGCTCCTGCAGCTGCGCTGCGGTACCTACTGGGACAGTGGATTTACCAAAGATGATGTGCTTGCCTTCAAGCAAAGGCACGAGGTTTTCAATAACCTGACGCACATAGGTGAGATCAGCGGCAAAAGAACCTTTTTGCTGGGGAGTTCCCACGCCCAAGAAGTGCACCTGCGCAAAGTCTGCAGCATCGGCATAATCTGTGGAAAAACTAAGGCGCCCTGCTTCCAGGTTGCGCTCCAAAACCTCTGGCAAACCTGGCTCAAAGAAAGGCACTTTCCCATCTTTCAGGGAAGCAATCTTTGCCTCATCAACATCTACGCCTAGCACCTCATGGCCCAGCTCAGCCATGCATGCAGCATGGGTTGCGCCAAGGTATCCCGTGCCAATCACTGTCATCCGCATATAGGGAGATTCCTTTCAACGAAGTATGGACCGAAGTTCATCTCAACACGTTTTAGAACTGCGCGCGACCTGAACAGAGCCAATCAGAGAGCGAGGCGTGTCACAGGTTACTGATTACTACTCATTGATGAAGTTCAAATATGCTTTCGACGCAGTTGGTCCACGCTGGCCTTGGTACTTGGAACCGAGTTTTCCAGAGCCATAAGGGGTTTCTGCAGGCGAGCTCATTTGGAAGAGAGCCAGCTGGCCGACCTTCATTCCAGGCCACAGGGTAATGGGCAGATTTGCCACATTAGAAAGTTCCAGGGTGATATATCCGCTGAAGCCGGGATCGATAAATCCGGCAGTGGAGTGTGTGAGCAAGCCCAGGCGACCGAGGGAGGACTTTCCTTCCAAACGTCCTGCTAGATGCGCTGGCAGGGTGAACTTTTCCAAGGTGGACGCCAACACAAACTCGCCTGGGTGCAGCACAAAAGGATCACCTTCGGCTACTTCCACCAGGCTGGTGAGCTCATCTTGATTCTGTTTGGGATCGATGTGGGTGTATTTGGAGTTATTAAAAACTCGGAAATAGCGGTCCATGCGAACATCGATGCTCGACGGCTGAATAAGCTCAGGATTAAAAGGTTCAATCCCAAGGTCGCCGGAGTCAATTGATTTGCGGATGTCTCGATCTGATAGCAGCACGTCAACCAGTCTAGCGCCTTTAATCACGCCCCTAATGTGAACCCCCAAGCGTGACCCGTGCTGAGGCGGTGCTAACGTTTTAATTAGTGCTTTTTAAGCTGTGCCGATGTAGTTCAATGGTAGAACTCCTGCTTCCCAAGCAGGTAGCGCGGGTTCGATTCCCGTCATCGGCTCAAATTTTTTCCCCGGGGAAGGATCTCGAATTCAGGGACTCGAGAGGACCCGAAAAACCTCGATTTCAGTACTCTTTTCGAGTGCGTGAAATCGAGGTTTTCCCAGTTTAAAGCTGGTTTATGAGCAAACCACGTTGGGGGAAGGATCATAAACCGTGGTGGTGGTTTCACGGCTGATGACATTGCCGGAAAGATCGCTGATAATGCGGGTGTCGGAGGTGGTGAAACCTGGAGCGCCAGTGGAAGGTGCGCAGGTATCGCCAGAGAGACGCATGGTGGTTGGCTGCGTAGTTGCCCAGCGGCCGTTGTTGATGGATTCCACGCTGGTGGTATCCACGCCCAAGATCTGCACGGTGACCTGTGAGGAATCGGCAGAGGTGCGAATCATCACTGGGTAGTCGGTGTTATTGCGGAACTGCAGGTCAATGGCCCCATCGAAGATTGTTGCTTCACGGCCAGCCGGGTAACGCGAGATGTAATAGCTGTGCGGGGTGTGGGTAATATCCTCAAGTCCTGCAAAGTAATAAGCGTTGTACAAGGTGGTGGCAAATTGGCTAATACCGCCGCCAACAGCTTTGTCGGAGTGTCCGTCGAGAATAATGCCGGATTCCACAAATCCTTGGGCTGCTCCACGTGGGCCGGTGTAGTTATTGAGGGAGAAGGTTTCACCTGGGGAAACTACGGCGCCATCAACCATTTGGGCGGTCAGGCGAATGTTGACGCCAGAGGCTGCAGAGAATCCGCCGGTGGTAAATTCACCCATGACCTCATCAAAGGTTGCGGCCTGAGCTTGGGCTGCGGTGAAGGTAGCTGGGGTATCTTCATAAACTGCATCGACGGTACGGGGGCCATCACCAATTAGACCTTCGCTCAGACCAGAGAGGGTCTGCTCCCAGTTGATCTCGTGGCCATTAACTTCTGGGGTCACCACTCGGGAGCCGCTAGCGAAGCTGATCTTGGCGTTGGTTGGTTCAGTCTCTGTGTCGGCCAAGCCTGCTGCCAGAATTTCGGTGGCTACCTCGGTATTAACATCAACACGAAGCTGGCCGTTCTCTTCTGGGAAGGTCACTACCTCACCCATGCGCTCAACTGGGATAATGCCTTCTGCGCCGCCGTCGCCACGCACCACATAGGGCTCGGAAACAGCCTTGGCTGCAGGTCCTTCGGCCAGCTCATCAAGGGATTCTTGGCTAATGGCAGCTGGAACTACCGAGGTTTCTACACTAACGCCCTCGGGGTTGAGCCAGTGCTCGGTGACAGCGGATTCCAGGGCTGCGCGATCAACAGACTGGCCGTCTACGGTGTTGTTCACAACAACCTTGCCGGCGTCGATATGTAGGTTTCCGGAAACTGGTTCGCTGTGCAGCTCGGTGACCATGCGGTCAAGAGCAGGGTCAAAGGCTGCAGCATCAACGGTGCTCACAATCGGTGCTTCAGAACTCTGGAAAAAAGCCATTAAACGGGTAATTGGATTCCAGGATTGCTCGCCAGCCCCGGCAATGGTGGCATCCCAATCAATACCTACACCAGCACTAATAGGATCAAACTGGGTGTTTTTGATGCCGGCGCTAACGGCTACCGGCTGCGCCACAGTATCGGCAAGTTCAGTTTCCAAAGTAGTGCGAGCGTCTTCTTTGCTCATATTGGAAATACTGACGCCACCCACTGTGGTGCCACGCGGAATGTTGTCCTTATTAAGGAAAACATCCACGCCATAAATCCCAGCAACAATGACAAAAAGACCAACTAGGATTCCGACAAAGATCCCAGTGGTCCGATTTTTATTGATAGCTGACTTTTTTCCAGTTTGTTTCACATAAAAAAGGCTAGTTGCACGCGTGCAAAAATCCTACTCAAATAGCATATGAGCAGATAATTTCACTCTTATTGTTGACCTGTAATTTGCAGCAACTGCACCCGAAAAGCCGAGGCCAGCATTTGCTCACGTGGATATTCACCGCTGGTGACAGCTTGATCAACGCGGTCGATCGCTGCACTAAGCGAGCTATAGTCAATCCATAAGGCCTGGTCAGCACCGGCTTTAAGGGCAGCGAGCACAGCATCGGCAGGAGCATAATCCGCGGCAATAGCGCTCATTCCGGAAAGATCATCGGTATAAATAACCCCATTAAAGGGGGTACCGCCTGGATAATCCCCACTGCGCAGGAGTTGGTAGGCAGCTGGGTTGATGGTGGAGGGTACCCCCTCTTCGCCCAATCCAGGCACAATCATATGTCCCACCATGACGGCACCCTCGGTTTCTGTAAGTGCTTTGCCATAGGGCACCAGGTCATAGGTTTTTAGATCTTCCAGCGGTGGAGTCACTACGTCTTGGAGGTGGGAATCGCCACTGGCACGGCCATGACCTGGGAAATGTTTAAACACTGGGGTGATACCTGCCTTGGTCAAACCTTTGGCAAAGGCAGTGGCGTAGGTGGCGGCCGCATTGGGATCATTGGAAAAGGAGCGGTCACCCACCACTGGCAAACCCCAGGCATCAACATCCACTACCGGCGCGAAATTCACGGTCACCCCATGTGCAGCCAGGCCGGTGCCGAGGATTTCTGCGAGGTTTTCTACTTGTTCTGGGGTCATGGTTTGCGCCATCACTCGCGGGGAAGGGAAATCACCCAAGATACTGGTGGCACGCTGGACGCGTCCACCTTCAAAGTCAATGCTGACGGAGAAATCTCGGCCCACTGCAGCTCGCAGGGCAGCAATGTTTCGTCCCTCTTCAGTAAGCAGGCTTTCCTCGGTCCAGGAACCGATAAAAATTCCGCCGACACCCTGGTTCAGCGCTTCCAAGGCTTGCTCATAATTGGACACACCCACCATCATCAGCGATGCCACCTGGGCGCGCTGTTCAGTGGGGATTTGTGCCCGAGCCAGGTCCTCCACAGTCGGAGCAGTCGGCGCAGGAGGCTCAGGCGCCGGGGTTGTCGAGCTCGGCGCGGTAGGCGCGGCGGTAGGCGTCGATAAGCGTGGTTCTAGTTCTTTTGAGCAGGCCGAAAGTAGCACTGCCGCGGCAAAAAATGTTGCGACCAGGGTCTTTTGGGATTTGCTCAATTGAGGCGACACGCTTAACTACTATAGGAACAACGCGGGCAATTATTTCAATTGCGGTTTATAGAAGGTCGCGTCGCCCTCCCCACCTGAAGCAGAATTTTAGGAGCTCACCGTGCCGGAATCACATCCAGCCACTGACACCACCATGCTTATTGCTTTTGACGGCTCGCGGGAATCCCGGCGCGCCATGGAGTATGCGGCGGCCTTGTTGCGTCCCCGCAAGGTGGAAATTCTTACGGCTTGGGAGCCTTTACATCACCAAGCTGCGCGCGCTGTCACTTTGACCTCCCTCGGTGAGCCTCAAGAAGACCCAGCTCAGGCTGCTGCGCTGCAGATTTGTCAAGAAGGCGTGGCACTGGCGGAATCTTTGGGGTTGCAGGCGCGGGCTCATTTGGTGGAATCAGCCACCGCGATTTGGAGCGCCATTGTGGATGCTGCCGATGAGCTGCGCCCGGATGTCATTGTTACTGGTACCCGCGCGATTTCGGGTTGGAAATCTCTGTGGCAGTCCTCCACGGCCGATAATGTGCTGCACAATGCGGGCATTCCGGTTTTTATTGTGCCCCCAGCCAACGAGCGTGATGCGCTTGTCGACGCGGCCAGCGCCCCCGAGGCTTAAGCTGCACACCCGGGCTCAGCTCGCCAGGCCACGCCATGCCACTCCGGGCTTTCCAGGCCACGTCGCGGAAAAATTTATTGGCTGTATTCGGCTTAAGACTGGTATTCTCGTGATCTGTCATGGCATATGAAACTGATTCCCTCAACCGGCGAACCCTCGGCCCTGCTATTGCAAGCGCCGTCGTGGGTATTGCTGTCGGCGTTGTTGCCGTCCTTGGAGTATCAATGATCTCGGGGCAGGACACTGTGCCTACGGGCAATGCAGTAACTGCCGATAATGCATTGCTTGGTGGCCCGGAGTATGGCTCACGCGAAGCAAACTAGCCCTGGGCTGAGTACCTGGCTGGGAGCACGGCTTAGCGCTCGGCGTCTATCGCGCACATCGGGGCAGGGCTCTACTCAACAGTTAGTGCACAACTTAGCCCGCTTTCCACACTTTTGGGCGTGGATACTGCTGGGCTTTTTAGTTTTTTTACAACACCCCGGCCAAGTTTCAGCCGATACTAAATTAGATCTTCTGCTTGATCCCGCCGGATTTTTAGGCGGGGCACTGCATGCCTGGACTGATACTTTCACCATGGGACAGCTGCAAAACCAGGCCTATGGTTATCTTTTCCCGCAGGGTTTCTTCTTTCTTATCACCAATTTTCTGCCCGATTGGATTGCCGAGCGTCTGTGGTGGTGGCTTGTTTTGGGGGTCGGATTCTCCGGCTTCCTTGCAGTGGTTTCGCGTCTGAACATCGGCAGCGCGACTTTTAGATTTATTGCAGCGCTACTTTTTGCACTTTCCCCGCGCACGCTAACCACCTTGACGGCAATTTCCTCAGAGACCTGGCCCATTATGGTGGCGCCGTGGGTGTGTTTGCCGCTGTTAAATAGGCATCTCACTGCCCGCGCTTTTGCGCTCTCACTCTTCCCAGCAGCGTGTATGGGCGCGGTGAACGCCACCGCCACCATGGCAGCCCTACTCCCCGCTGCTGTGATTCTTGTTTATCGCCTGCTGCCACATCCGCGCAGGTGGTGGCAGGTGCTGGTGTGGGGTCTGGGGATCATCGCGGTTAATTCCTGGTGGGTGGGCCCGCTCATTGTGTTGGGACGCTATGCCCCGCCTTTTACCGAGTTCATTGAAAGCGCCTCGGTGACTACCGCTTGGCTTAATCCCATTGAGATTTTGCGGGGCACCACCAGCTGGACCACCTTTGTGGATACCGAGCGCCAAGCCGGATATCTGCTGGTTAATGAACCTTTATTTGTCATGCTCAGCGTGTTGGTGGCGGCAAGTGGTCTGGCTGGTTTGGCTTTGCTTAACCGCCGTGGCCTGTGGGTTTTTATGCTCAGCATCGGCCTGCTCATTTTAGGCAGCGCTCACCTGCCCGCCGTCCAAACCTTCCTCGACGGCGCGGGGGCTCCCCTGCGCAATATACATAAATTTGACCTGCTGGTCCGCCTGCCACTGATGGTCGGTGTGGCCGCCCTCGGCACCCACCTTTCCCACTTTTCACGCTTGTCGACGCGGTCTCCCACCAGCCTCACCGCCCCACAGCCGAGCCCCAAGCGCCGAGCAGCTGGCGTGTTAGTGGTGTTGGTGGCACTAGGCGCTATTGCTCCTGCCTGGTCAGGGCGTTTATTACCGCAAGGCACCTGGGATGAGGTGCCCTCCTATTGGTATGAGGCCACGGACTTTATTAATCACAATGCTGCCAATACACGCACTCTCATTTGGCCAAGTTCTTCCTTTGCCCGTCAGGACTGGGGTTGGACTCGCGATGAACCGGCCCAACCGCTGCTCGATGTGCCATGGGCGGTGCGCGATGCCATTCCCTTGGTTCCCCCAGAAGCTATTCGCGGACTTGATGGGTTGGAAAGCCTAGCGGAAAGCTCAGCGCAGGTGCTGCCCAGTGAATCCCTTAAACGCCTAGGCATTGGAGTGGTACTGGTGCGCCATGATCTCAGCACCGATGCTTCTCCTGACGTAGCAATCGACGGTGAAAAGCACACCTTCGGCGAGGTAGATGTCTACATACTGGACCCCCAGCGCGATATGATGCTCAGCGATTCCACCGCCGTGCCTGCGGTTGCTGGCGGTGGTGAAATCCTCGCCTTACTGGATGCTATTAACGGCTATTCTCCTCGCACTCTCACCAGCGCAGATGCCGAAATAGTCAGTGATACCCCGCAATTGGTGGGCACCAACTATGGCGATGGCAAAAGTTCTGCAGCCTTAGCCAGCATGGAAGAAACCGAGGTCAAAAACCGCCTTGTGGATTATCCCTCAGCAGGACCAACGACGCAGGTGATCAGCGAAGGTTCCCTCAAAGCCTCCTCCTCGGGTTCCGACGCCACCAGCTTGGGTGGCGCAATTCCAGACCGCTCCCTTAATTCGCTGGTTGATGGCCGTTTTAATACCGCCTGGTTCCCCACTCCGGGCGATACAAAACCTTGGCTTGAAGTCCAAGGCACCGGCACCACTCTGAGTATTTCCCCACGCGATAATGTCACCGTCACCGTGACCTCCGGCGATTCCGTCATGGTGCGCGAGCTTAAAAAAGGCGAAAGCACCGCCCTTACCCTTGCCGAACCTTCAGCCCGCCTCGAGTTTGATCACTTTGTGGGCATTTCCGAGCTCAGCATGGAGGGAGTCTCCCGCACCATCACTGTCCCCAACACCTCCCCTGAGGTGCAAAAATTCATTTTCCAACGCTTGACGGTGCCCACTAGCTTCCTGGATCGCGCATTCACCGTGCCGCGCGATATGGAGGTAAACGTCGATGCGCAATCCTGCGTCAATATCGAATTAGACGGCCAGACAATCGACTGCGGCCCACTCACCCTGCGCGCCGGAACACATATGCTGCGCACCCAATCCGAGTGGGTCACCTTCACCGAATCGGCCCCACACACCGCCGTGGAACCACTAAGCACCATCGAGTCAGCACCTACCGACCGGCTGCTGCTCACCACGCGCGCTTTTAATTCCGGTTCCACTGCGCTTCTCGACGAAACTCCCTTACAGGCGGTGGAAATTGATGCTGGAGCCCAAGCTTTTGTCATTCCCGCAGGTCTAAGCGGTGAGCTCAGCTTTGGCTTTGCTGGTGAAAAACCTTATCGGCTGAGCCTGCTCCTCGGCATGGAATTAGCAATGTTGGTCTTGGCGATCGCAGCTTGGGTATGCAGCCGCCGGCCTGCCACAAAAGAGCCCTGGCAAGATTCAGGCAATGCGCCCTGGGCTGCAATTTTTGTTATTCCCATGCTGGGTTGGTGGTTTATCCCGGCACTTGGTGCTTGGTTGATTGTGAAATTCACCCTCATCCCACGCTGGGCTGTTGCCTCCGTTCCCCTGACTGTTTGTGGTTTGTGGCTAACCCAAGCGCCCTGGCCGGCAGCTAGCTATCCCGGCGATTCCCCGGCTTTGGCGCTACTCGCTGGAATCGGCGTTTTAGCGCTTTTTGCACCGGCTGCTCCACAAACTCAAAACTCACAGCAGCCACCGGAATTGTAATTAAGGTAGTAAAAACCAAAACCAGCAGAAAATGTCCGCTAAAAACTTGAATACCCAAAAGCGGAAAAACAATCGTTAATACGGGCAGGTGCCATAAGAAAATGGAATAAGACCACTGCCCTAGTTTTTGCATCAGAGGTGAGCTGAGCAAAGTTGCCGAGCCACCCAATGCCAGCGGCACTACCAAGACCGCTGCAAAGGCAGTACCAGCCAAAATCCTCAAATTGAATTCCCAGGGTGTGGGGTGAATGAGTCCAAGCGGACCAAACCATTCTTGGCCTGCTATCCACGCAATAATCACACTGAGCACGCACCACACACCATAGGGCAACTGAGGAATTTGCAGACCTTCAAGTTCTGCAGCGATTAGGCCCACGACAAACCAACACATATAAGAAGGTGGCCAGATCTGCATATTGGCCCAGCCTTGACCAAGTGAAGATTCCACCATCGGCAACCAGGCCCAACCCAAGCCCGCTAGTGCCAAAACCACGATAATTCCAATGCGCTGCGGTTTGCCAAATCTATCCAAGACCACCGCCAACAAGGGCAGGACAGCATAAAAGGCCACTTCCACGCACAAAGACCACAGGTGGGTTAGTCCCGTCATGAGGCCATCTGGCCAATAGATTTGGGTGAGCGTGAGATTAGCCAACCACGGCCCACCTGGGATAAAGAGCAGTACGCAGCTTACGCACACCCAATAAGCAGGCATAATGCGGGCACAGCGCTTGAGGTAGTACTGCGCCCACGACTGGCCTTCGCGGCGGCGCCAGAGCACAAATGCAGAAAGCGCAAAAAAGACGGCCACAAAGAAATCAAAACGCGCCAGGATCGCTCCGACATTGCTTGCGGGATCCATCCCAGTTTGGAAAGCTGCATGGGTAGCCAACACTCCAAGGGAGGCTACTGCGCGCAGGCCCTCGAGTGAGCTAATGAATTCGTGGCGACGGGTGGGTGCATATGATTGGGTAGACATTATTCAAAATGCGAGCTTAGCGGAAAGGAGTAACACACAATGAAAAGATCATCCGTGGTGTTTATAACTCTCGGCGTATTGTTACTCATTTTCGCAGCCCTAGTACCTCCATATATGCTCGGCCAGGCACGAACATTGCCTAAAGATTTAGACGTTAGCGTGATCAGTGAAAGCCCCCAGGGCTATACCCGCACAGAACACATCGTCACCGCACCAACGGAAAAAATCGATGAGATTAGGACCCGTGTTGATCTCACCATCACCGATGATTCTGGCCAGCTGGTTTCTGAGGTAAAAGATGAGCTCACGCTGATTGGACACTCGCGTTTCCCGGTTATTGAACCCACTGCTTCAATTTCCGGTTCCCCAGTAGATAGCAGCAATCAAACCCGCGAAGGTTTGCACTGGTTTTTCCCAGCAAATGCACTACGCAATTCCTATCCTTTTTATGACATCATCTTGGGCACAGCAGAACCCGTTGACTATGTCTCCCGCGAAGACGATATTTATACTTTCTACCAGGATCTTCGATATGCGCCGCTAGATGAGACACACAACTACTCAGTGCAGCGCACCATTGAAGTTGAGAAAAACTCTGGGTTGATCATCAACAAAGAAGAAGTGATGACCTTCCATGATGCCAGCGGGGAGCAAACAGTGGAATTCACCTACACCGATGCTTCACGGGCAGAGATGACTAAACGCGCAGAGGACATTAACCAGAAAATTCAGCTCGCCAAAATCCTCGATTTCTCCTCTAAATTCCTCGGATTTTTGCTCATTGTTATTGGCGCGGTTAAGACCGGTATTTTCAAACGCGGTGAGTTGGCCAAGACTGTGCAAAACCTCGGTCGTTAGCCATGTCTACTACCCACAGGATGCTGCTTTGGGCCTGGAGCACCCTCCTTGTGGGTTCTTTGCTCTGGCCACTGGCACACCCTGGGGAACTCCTGCTCCGCGATATGGCGGTAGTGGATAATCCTGCGCTTTCACTTAATGCTTTGGGTTTTGGTGATTTGCCAGCGCGTAATGCACCCCAAGACGGAGTACTTGCACTTTTAGCTTTTATGCCGGTGAGCTGGCTGGTGCGCATTATGTTGGTACTGGCGGGACTAGCCGGGGCGTGGGGAGCAATGCGCCTGGGTAAAGCTCCTTTTGCTGCTGTTACCATCGCCATCTATAACCCATTTGTGGTGGAGCGTTTGCTGCAGGGGCATTGGTCTTTGGTGATGGCGGCGTGGTTGTTGCCGCTGATTATTTCTCTAAGAAAATCTCCGCGCTGGCAGATTGTGGTCATGTGGGCGGCATCCCTTTCCCCGACTGGGGCTTTTGTGGCGGTGATTGTGGGTGTTGCATCGTCTCGTCGAAAAGCACTAACGGCAATTTTTGGACTCTTAAGCTGGCTGCCTTGGCTGATCCCTGCGCTCTTGGCACCGCCAGCTGCAGCTGGGGTGTCGGTTTTTGGGATTCGTGCGGAAGGCTTCGCCGGCACTGTGGGCACGGCGCTGGGCCTGGGTGGCATCTGGAACGCGGGCGCGGTGCCGGCGTCGCGGGAGGCTGGTTTTGCCATCGCCGGAATATTGTTATTTATCGTTTTGCTCGGGGGTCTCCGCAACTGCCCATGGCCTTTGTTGGTGCTGGCAGTGGCGGGATTTTTAGGCGCGTTGAGTCCCTGGCTGGTGCCGGAATATTTCACCTGGGCCATTGCGAATATCCCCGGCGCGGCGCTATTCCGCGATTCCCAAAAACTTCTGATGTTTGTCATTCCTGCCTATGTGGCACTGGCTGCGGGGCTGCGCACACCGCTGGCGTGGGTGGCAACTTTGTTGGCGCTGCTGCAAATTCCTGATGCACCCCGCGCGGTGGCAGTGTTGCAACCAAGTTCCACACATGTGGAGGCAACTGCGGATCTGGCAGAGCTAGCAGCCGGCCGTGATGTGCTGTTGGTGGGACAATCCACCTTGGTTCTGCGGGAAGACGGCATTGTGGTGGTGGATCCGCGCACCAAGGCACTATCGGTGGTGGAATCGGGTGAGCTGCGCGTAGATGGCGTGGTTACTGACGCACCTTCACAGCGGTGGGTGGCCGCCCAAGATACGTGGGCGCGGGGTGATCTGGAACAGCTAGAAGAACTCGGCGTGGGTGTGGTGGTAGCCGAGGATGGCAGCATCATAGAAACAGCTGCTGCACCCCAGCGTGGTTGGCGCTTTTATCTGGGGGTGGGACTAAGTATCGGGTGGTTAGTGCTGCCTGTGGGACTGCTATTTTTCCGGCCGCGCCGGAGTACTCGCGCCTTCACTAAGGTCGAGCAGTAGTTGCTCAAATTGGGCACCGGCGGTGTCCCAGCTATAGGTGCTGGCACGCTTAGCCGCGGCACTACCTAGTTGGGCACGCAGGGGCGCGTCGACAAGCAGCTTTTTGGTGGTGGCAATAAGTTGTGCTTTGGAGTCAACCAGGATTCCGGTGTGGCCGTCGTCGATGGAATCGCGCAGGCCTCCGGAGCTGCGGTAGCCGATGGTGGGCACGCTGTGTTGGGCGGCTTCGGTGACGGCCAGGCCCCAACCTTCTTTGCGGGAGGGCATAAGGTGGATGGCGGCGCGCTCCAGCAGGGCGTGTTTATGATCTTCAGCGACCTGACCGTGGAAGATAACACGGTCGCTTACGCCGAGCTCACGGGCATAAGCCACCAATTCTTCCTGCCACCAGCCACTGCCAACAACATCAAGCACCACGCCATCAAGGGCAGCAACCACATCCATGGCGTGTTCAATCTGCTTATGCGGAACCAGGCGCGAGAGGGTAATCAAGTGCACGCCCTCGCGGTCGAGGTGCGGCAGATGAGCGGGCACCGGGTCTAGGCCATTGCGGATAATGTGAATCCGCTCGGCAGCAACACCGAGGGCAATGAGCTCTTCGGCGCTGGGTTGGGAGACGGTGACATAGGGGGCATTTTTATAGGCGCGCGGTGCAACGCGGGATTCCAAAAACCAACCCAGGCGTGCCAGCACTGGGCCTACCACCGGCCATTGCTCGCGATGACAGTGATGAGTGAGCAAAATGGTGGGTTTGGCGGAGAAAAACTTGCCAAAAAAGGGAATGCCATTTTGGGTATCAACCACCACATCAACCTTGGCAAAAGTTCCAATGCCCAGCCGGCCCAGTGCCATGGCAGCCCATGCTTTGGGATACACACTGAATTTCTCGCCGCTGCGCGAATAGCGCACGCCATCGCGGAGTGAACGGCGCGGCGCATCGGTATGGCCGGCGGTGCGGAAAATAACCTCATGGCCTTGTGCTGCCAGGTACTCCCCCACTCTTTCCAGGTAGCGTTCACTGCCACCGCCTTGGGGATGGGTGGTATCGCGCCAGCACAACAAAAGGATTTTCATAGGGTTTCTCAGTTTAGTCGCATGTGCTGCTGTGGCGGGTTTGCGGTGCGCTGGTGTGCGCTGGTGCTGTGCTGTTGTGGCGGGTTTGTGGTGGTGCGCGGTGCCGGTACCAGAGGTAGTCCCCGGATTCCCGCCTTGTGCCCAAAGCAGTCATAATAGTTTTATGACTTCAAGCAGCTCAGAAACCATTACGATTTTTTCGCCTTTCCGCGCCCCCGGCCACAGCCCCGAGGAGATCCGCGAGCTTATTTTGACTGCCGCCGCCGAGGACGGAGCTGACTTTATCGGTGTCCCTTTTGCCAACGCCGATAACGTAACCATTGAGGTCGCTGCAGAACTCATCAATGACAACCTCGGGTGGCTCGATGACTTTGTGCTGGCAGAGGGCCTGGGGCTGCAGCATAATGGCGAAACTCTGCGCTTTGGCGATGAAGATATTAACTTCACCATCAAAATGCGCGGCGATGACGATGCCCGCATCGGTGCCTCCCGCCTGGGACTTGAACCACTGATGATGCTCATGCATGAGGATGCGGACTTTATCACCATTAGTCGCTTTGACCTGGACAATCCCGCCGATGAATCCACCTATATCAAGGCCCGCAGCTTTGATGAGCTCGATGGTTGGACCCTGGAATATAGCGTTGCAGGCGTAAGCCACACCACCATCGTGCCTGATGTCTCCACCGCGATCACGACCGTCCTGCGCTGGATGAACGGTGAGGATATCCGCGACCTGGACTGGTCCACCAATTGATCCCAGCGCACACCCGCCGGCTGGCAACCCTGCGCCGCGCCTTCGGCTTGCTCAGCGATTTCCGCTTTGAACAAACCCGCCCCGATATCTTCTATGGCAACCTCGCCCAAGACACTGCCATGCTTATCGACGCCATCAGCCACGATGTCACCGGCCACTCACTGGCCGGCAAGGTGGTCGTGGATGTGGGAGGAGGGCCCGGCTATTTTGCCTCCGCTTTCCGCGCGCGCGGAACACAGTATTTTAGTGTGGAACCCGATGTGGGTGAAATGAGCGCAGCCGGCATTAAAGTTGCAGGCTCAGTCCGCGGATCTGGCCTTGACCTGCCTCTTTTAGATAATTCTTGTGACATTATCTATTCCTCTAATGTGGCAGAACATGTGGCTGATCCCTGGCGGATGGGCTCAGAGATGCTGCGGGTTACTAAACCCGGTGGCATTGCAGTATTGAGCTATACCATTTGGCTGGGCCCCTTTGGCGGCCATGAAACGGGCATGTGGCAGCACTATGTGGGTGGCGAGTTCGCGCGTGAGCACTACCAGCGTAAACATGGTCATGCGCCCAAAAATGTCTTTGGTGAATCGCTTTTTGATGTTTCCTGTGCCGAGGGCTTGGAATGGGCTGCTCAAGTCTCAGGTGCCGAGCTCGTCCTCGCTTTTCCGCGCTATCACCCGCACTGGGCTTGGTGGATGGTGCAGGTTCCAGTAGTTCGGGAATTTTTGGTGAGCAATTTGGTGCTGGTGCTGCGCAAGACTGAATAAAGTGCCCTAAACTGCAAAAACCTCGGATTCAGTACTCCTTTCGAAGTTCTGAATCCGAGGTTTTTAGTGTTGAGCGTTAAGCCTGGGCAGCGTTGATACGCTTCTTCAGGGCTTCGAACTGCTCATGAACCTCGGTTGGGACACGGGGTCCCAGGAAGGTGAGGTACTCAGCGTTGTCCTCAACATCGGATGCCCACTGATGTGCAGGAGCGGTCAGTGCTTCCTTCACATCCTCGAGTGGGGTGTCCAGACCTTCAAGGTCAAGATCCTCAGCGCGAGCAGTGTATCCAACAACGGTCTCATCTGCGCCAACGCGACCTTCGATGCGGTCGATAACCCACTTCAAGACGCGGGAGTTGTCGCCGAAGCCAGGCCACAGGAAGCGACCGTCTTCGCCACGGCGGAACCAGTTGACAAGGAAGATAGCTGGCAGCTTGTCGCCACCCTTGTTGCCCATATCGATCCAGTTCTGCAGGTACTCACCAGCGTTGTAACCCATGAATGGCAGCATGGCCATTGGGTCGTGGCGCAGGGCACCAACCTTTGCCTCAGCAGAAGCAGCGGTCTGGCCGGAAGCTAGCAGGGAACCAACCATGGTGCCATGCTCCCAGTCGTAGGTCTGGGTAACCAGTGGAACAGTATCGGGACGACGGCCGCCGAAGAGGATGGCGTCGATCTTCACACCGCGCCAGTCGTTGAACTCTGGTGCAGCTGCTGGGGACTGCTCGATTGCGACACAGTAGCGAGAGTTGGGGTGAGCAGCGTTTTCATCAGACTCTGGGGTCCAGTCGTTACCCTTCCAGTCGATGAGGTGAGCTGGGGTCTCGCCGTCCATGCCCTCCCACCAGATATCGCCATCGTCGGTGAGCGCCACGTTGGTGAACAAGGTGTTGCCTGGTTCCATGGTCTGCATCGCAATGGGGTTGGATGCGTAGTTGGTACCTGGAGCAACGCCGAAGAAGCCGTTTTCTGGGTTAACAGCGTAGAGGCCGTCTTCACGCAGCTTCAGCCATGCAATGTCATCGCCAACAACCTGAGCGGTCCAGCCTGGGATGGTTGGGGTGATCATAGCGAGGTTGGTCTTACCGCAGGCAGATGGGAATGCTGCAGCGATGTGGTAAGCGCGGCCTTCTGGGTTGATCAGTTTCAGGATGAGCATGTGCTCAGCCATCCAGCCCTCTTCACGAGCCATAACAGAGGCGATACGCAGGGCGTAGCACTTCTTGGCAAGAATAGCGTTTCCGCCGTAGCCGGAGCCGTAGGACCAAATTTCCTTGGTCTCAGGGAACTGGGTGATGTACTTGGTGTCATTGCAAGGCCATGGAACATCTTCCTGACCTGGCTCCAAAGGTGCACCAACAGAGTGCAAGCACTTAACGAACTTGCCAGTATCGCCGATCTTTGCAAGTGCCTCAGCACCCATGCGGGTCATGATGCGCATGGACATAACAACGTATTCGGAGTCAGTCAGCTGCACGCCAAGCTTTGGCTCAGGATCGCTAATAGGACCCATGCAGAAAGGCACAACGTACATGGTGCGGCCCTTCATGGAGCCAGCGAAGTGCTTGGACATTTCGTCCTTCATCGCCTGTGGCGGTGCCCAGTTATTGGTTGGGCCAGCATCTTCTTCCTTCTCGGAGCAAATGAAGGTACGTGACTCAACACGTGCGACATCGGAAGGGTTGGAACGGGCTAAGAAACTGTTGGGGCGCTTCTCCTCATTGAGCTTAATAAGGGTTCCAGCCTCAACGAGTTCCTTCGCCATACGATCCCATTCCTCCTGGGATCCGTCTGCGAAGACAACTGCTTCTGGCTGAAATAGCTCGACCGCGTCTGCGATCCAGCTCAGCAGTTCCTCATTGTTGGTTGGTGCCTCACCTTTAAGGCCCCTGATTGCAGCTGTAGTCATCACTTCTCCAGACAATTTGTCACTCGACTGAGTTCTCGGATTCCAGCGTAGCTTTTAGGACCGGAACTAGTTAATAAGTCTAATGAGACACATGCCACATTTGTCATTACCAGTGCACTTACCCCCTGTCCACACGCATCCATAGCCTTTTATTGTGAGAAAAATTCCCGTTTAGCCACCCCCTTTCAGGGGGTAAATCTGGCTCCAAACCCCACCCGGCGGTCGATCCCTTTATCTCATTTTGCGGCAATCCCCACACATTTTCCGCCTCTTGAGTGGACCACACTTCATAGGAGCCGGAAAATTGGTGCATGGTGATGTGATCAACCAGGCCATCTCCGTCAAGATCAGCGAGAATGGTAATCCCTTTAACATCGCTAAGGGTTATTGACCCCTCCCCAACCCCACCAATTTCAACAATGTTTCCCTCAAGTTCAAGCGCTAGCCCACCGGGTACGCCTACCACTGTGGAAAGCATTTCTCCAAGGTTTTCAAGCCATGTGTACTTCATTGCGACTTTTCACCCTCTAATCGCTTTTGCCGCAGCCACTTTATTGGCCCCAAATCATCCCCCACAGGGCCACTGGTTGTATCCAGTTGAAGGGTTTTATGGGCCAGATTCCACCATTTCGTCACTTTGCTACGCCTGACATTAGCGATCTGCATCCCCACCATAAGCAGTACAAAAGGTAGCGCATCTAAGCGAAGTAAAGCTGTGACAAGAATTGCAAAGGCTGCCATTATTAGCACCTGTGTAGCAATTTGTGGTTCCGGTGGAAAATCTATTTTCCAGCGTGACCGCAAACCCTGACGATCATCACGTTCTTGAAACTCCGCAAACTCAGCTTGGCGGCGCAGCGCCCTTTTCTTTTCCCAACGCGCCACCACTTGATCCCACCGCCCACCCGGTACCTGCGGATGATCCCCTTGAATCGGAAGCTCAGCGACACGCAACACAGTGTTAAGTAAATCCGGACCACTCACAATGGCGTGTGGGCAGATTCCGGGTGGGAGTGGAGATGTCACCACCAGGCGACCCACCCTTTGCCAGGCATCCTGCAGGATCGGTGCGTCGACAAGCAAGAAACCTTGGCTCCCGGAAACCGCAACCACAACGTCAACAGCTGCGGAGTCACTAAGGTCAACGTGGGGGCTAAGGCACGCGCGTAGTTGCGCGACGACTTGTGCGTCGGGGCCAATAACCGCAATGCGAGGACGCGGGGCCAATTCGCGCGCAGGTGGCGCAACACACGCCGCCAACTGCGGAAAATACCAGCTCAGCGCCTGCAACTCACCAATAAGCAGGCGTTCACGCACGCGAATGAGCTGGGGAATATCAACCGTGAAATTTGGAAGCTTTTCCTTATCTTCTATGTGTATAAAAAGTTGGGGTCCCAAACGCATCCGCGAACGCACGCGACCGTTGAGTTCGCCGGGGTGCACCAGCAGCACCACATCTGCCCCGGAGCCGATAGCGGGCCAGGTAGTTCGCACCATTACCGCGCCCGGAATGGAAATATCCACCGCCGCGTCCAAGGTGCACACCCCAATGCGCGGCGGACCTGTGAGCTCTTTAAGCACCCGTAACACCGCGCACGCTGCGGGATCACCAATGGGTTGCTGTTCAACCCAGGCTGCTGCTGTGAGAAAGATTTCTGGTACCGCTGTCTCCATATGCCCACCCCTAGACAAGTTGTGTACGGAGATCCCCATCCCCGTTTAACACTTAAGCACCATCGAACCCTAGAATGAGCACCTGCGCAAGCGCCCCTGTGGATAACTCGTATAGCTAACAATTAGGTGCTCAAACTGTAGGATTAAGGCAACCGTGTGCGCTCTCAAAATCCTATGTTTTTATCAACGCTGCAGCATCTCAAAGCTCAGGGAAAGTCCGAGCACACGGGCAGAATATTGAAGTTTCACCTTTAAACAGGAAAAATAACCACTAATGTCTATTTCTGATAATTCCCGCGATCAATTAGGGGAACTGCCCGCTGGCCGTCCCCTCCAATCCGAATTTAATAATGACCTGGACTACCCACGTCTAGGCAGCGTCACCTTCCGGCGCGGAACCCTAACCGAGAATCAGCAAACCATGTGGGATGAAAAGTGGCCTGAGCTAGGTCGCATCCTCGAAGATGAGCTCATTGACCTCGATAGCTGGTTTGGCCGCAGCGGTGCTCGCACCATTGTGGAAATCGGCTCCGGTACCGGCACCTCCACTGCTGCTATGGCTCCTTTGGAAGCCGATACCAATATCGTGGCCGTTGAGCTTTATAAGCCAGGTTTGGCCAAGCTCATGGGTTCTGTGGTGCGCGGTGGCATTGAGAATATCCGCATGGTACGCGGTGACGGCATTGAGGTCCTCAACCGCATGTTCGCCGATGAATCCCTCGACGGCATCCGCGTGTACTTCCCGGATCCTTGGCCTAAAGCCCGCCACAATAAGCGCCGCATCATTCAATCCGGCCCTTTGAACCTCTTTGCCAAGAAGTTGAAGCCAGGTGGAGTTTTACACGTGGCAACCGACCACGCTGACTACGCCGAGTGGATCAATGAGCTTGTTAACGTCGAACCACTCTTGGAGTACAAGGGCTGGCCTTGGGACGAATGCCCACAGCTCACCGACCGCCAGGTGATCACCAAATTTGAGGGCAAGGGTCTAGAAAAAGACCATGTCATCACCGAGTATCTGTGGCAGAAGGTGCAGTCAAATGACTGATGTTCATGAGATCATCCACAGTTATAACCCCACTGATCATGCAGGCCCTGAGAACCTGCTGCTCGTGTGGGATGCTCCCAATCTAGATATGGGTTTGGGCGCGATTTTGGGTGGTCGCCCCACTGCTGCTTATCGTCCTCGTTTTGATGCCATTGGCCGCTGGCTGCTGACACGAGCTGGAAAGCGCGCCCATGAACTCGGCCGCCATATTGAGCCTGAGGCAACTGTCTTTGCCAATATCACCCCTGGTGGCGCCGATGTTGTTCGCCCTTGGGTGGAAGCCCTGCGTAACGTAGGTTTCGCAGTTTTTGCCAAGCCTAAAATCGGCGAAGATTCTGATGTCGATCCAGATATGATCGCCCACATCAAGCGCCGCCATGATGAAGGCGTGCTGCGTGGCGTTATCGTGGCCAGCGCTGATGGCCAAAACTTCCGTGAAACCCTAGAAGCACTGGTTGCTGAGGGAATTCCGGCAACCGTTATTGGCTTCCATGAGCATGCTTCTTGGGCGGTGGCCCATGAGCAGATTGAGTTTGTGGACTTGGAAGAAATTCCAGGCGTCTTCCGCGAGCCTTTGCCACGTGTCAGCCTGGATAATCTTCCTGATACCGGTGCTTGGCTGCAGCCTTTCCGTCCGCTGACTGCGCTCTTGTCCAACCGTCACAACCCTCAGGAGTAAAGCGCCCATGTTTTCTAGATGGGGTCACTTTGCCTATCGCCATAGACGTATTGTTCCGCTGGTTATCATCCTTGCCATTTTGGCCCTCTACGTGGCATTTGGACTCAAATTAGGCGAACGCATGAGCCAAGAGGGTTGGGATGATCCCGGCTCTGATTCCACCATTGCTTCCAGCATTGAGGCGGAAACCTTTGGACGCGACAATAACGGCGATGTAGTGCTGCTGTTCACCGCTCCTGCGGGAACCTCCTTCGATGATCCAGCAGTTTTTGCCGGTATTTCTGATTATCTCAATGGATTGCTGGCCGACAATCCAGAAGAGATCAGCCACATTAATAGTTATTTTGATACCCGTAATCAAAATCTCCTCAGTGCGAATGGCACCCAAACTTTTGCGGCCGTGGGCCTTAAAGGCGATGGCGAACAAACCCTTAAAGATTTCCGCGCCATTGAGGATCAGCTCAGCCCAGAATCCCTCCCCGGAGGCGTTAGCACTGAAGTAGCAGGCGCTACTGCAGTGGCAGACGCCCTCGATGAGGGCATGGCTGGCGATATTAAGCGTGCCGAAGTTTTTGCGCTGCCTTTTGTGGCGGTGCTGCTGCTTATTGTTTTTGGTTCCGTCGTAGCTGCCACCATGCCACTAATTGTGGGAATCCTCTCCATTTTGGGATCCCTGGGCATTTTGTCCATCCTGGCTGGGTTTACCCAGGTCAACGTCTTTGCGCAATCTGTGGTTACCCTACTGGGCTTAGGCCTGGCCATTGACTACGGCCTCTTTATGGTCTCTCGCTTCCGCGAGGAAATGGATAAGGGAACCCCCGTTGCCCAGGCCGTAGCCACCACTACCGCCACCGCTGGCAAAACCGTCGTGTTCTCCGCAGCGATGGTTGCCGTTGCCCTATCCGGCCTTTTTGTCTTCCCCCAAGCCTTCCTCAAGTCAGTGGCCTTTGGCGCGATCTCTGCAGTGGGTCTGGCAGCATTAATGTCGGTGACGGTACTGCCTTCCATCTTCGGCATGCTCGGCACCAATATTGATAAATGGAGTCTGCGCAGAACCTCCCGCACCGCCCGCCGCCTTGAGGACACCATTTGGTTCCGCCTCCCAGCCTGGGCCATGCACCACGCCAAGGCTGTTACCGTGGCAATTGTTTTGCTGCTACTGGCCTTGACCATTCCGCTCAGCGGCGTGAAATTCGGTGGCATCAACGAGACCTACCTGCCACCAGCCAATGACACCCGCGTTGCTCAAGAGCATTTCGACGAAGCCTTCCCCACTTTCCGCACCGAACCAGTCAAGCTGGTGGTGACCGGGGCAGACAATAATCAGCTCATTGATATCTACATGCAGGCCAACGCGGTGGAGGGTCTGACCGGACGTTTTAGCGCCGGCGCCACCACAGATGACGGCACCACCGTACTTTCAGCTGGTATCCAGGACCGTTCCCTAAACCAACAGGTTGTTGATGATCTCCGCGAGATCACCGTGCCCGAAGGCGTGAATGTTTATATCGGCGGCACCCCAGCCATGGAGATCGAGTCCATTGAGGCCCTGCTGGAGAAGCTGCCGTGGATGGCCATCTATATTGTGCTGGCCACCTTCATTTTGATGTCTTTGGTTTTTGGCTCTATGATCCTGCCAGCCAAGGCCATCATTATGACCGTCCTCGGCATGGGCGCCACCTTGGGTATTTTGACCCTCATGTTTGTTGATGGTGTTGGCGCAGGTCTGCTCAACTATTCGGCAGGTCCCTTGATGAGCCCAGTGTTGGTGCTCATTATGGCCATTATTTATGGGCTTTCCACCGACTACGAGGTCTTTTTGGTCTCCCGCATGGTGGAGGCGCGTGACAAGGGCGAATCCACCGATGATGCCATTCGTTATGGCACCGCCCATACTGGTTCGATTATCACTGCGGCAGCTTTGATCATGATTGTGGTTTGTGGAGCCTTTGGCTTCTCCGAGATTGTCATGATGAAGTACATCGCCTTTGGCATGATTGCCGCGCTGATTTTGGATGCCACCATCATCCGCATGTTGCTGGTTCCAGCGGTAATGCACCTGCTGCGTGAGGATAACTGGTGGGCACCAGGCTTTATCAAGAAGGCTTATGCGGTCATGGGCCACGGCTCCGAGGTCACCGCCCCAACCCCAGCTCCAGCTGTTGAGGAAGTTGGCATTCATGACGCTGTTCCAGCTGCGGAAACTGTGGCCTCCCGCAGTGGTCGCAGCACCAAGGAAGATGATGAGCTCATCTCCTTTGCCGAGCTGATGGCTAAATTGGAAAACCGCAAGGAGCGCGACTAGTTTTATGCGCGGATTTTTAGCTAACCCCTGGTTTCGCTGGGTGCTGTCCCTGGCGATTCTGGGGGCGCTATTGTTTTTCCTGCGCGATCAACTGGAATTCCTTAAAACTGGCCTCCAGCAAATCCATCACGCCCACCCACTAGGAATCATCCTCACCATCGCTAGCCTGGTGTTATCCTTTGTGGCAATGGCTCGCGTCATGCAAATTCTGCTGGAAGCTGGCGGCACTCCCACCAGCCTTAAAGCCACCACCGCTTTGACCTTTGCCTCAAATTCTTGGTCAGCAACGTTGCCCGGCGGTGCTGCCTTTTCTGCCATTTTGACCTTTAAAGTACAACGCAGCTGGGGCGCCAGCGTGGTTCTTGGGTCCTGGTTTTTCCTGCTCTCCAGCGCTTTATCCACAGTATGGCTAGCCGCCTTGGGCATCATTGCAGTTTTTTATATGGGCGCTTCCCTCAATTTATGGTCGCTTATTCTGAGCCTGCTGGGCATCGTGGGCTTGTCAGCCATGGTGTTTTGGGCTTCCAAAAACCCTGATACCTTAGCGCGTTGGGTGCGCAAGTTTAGTGGCGAGGGCAGGCATGGAATCGTCGACAAGCTGCTAAACCAGATTGAGCAGCTGCGCACCGTAACCCTCAGTGGGCCCAAGTTTGCGGCCGCTGCGGCGTGGTCTTTAATAAATAGGCTTCTCGACGCCTTCTCGCTGTGGATCTGCATTTGGGCGGTCACAGGCTCCGCCCCGTTTTGGGAAACGCAGGAAAATAACACCACCATCGCCGGCGTACTTTTGGCCTATACCACCGCCAAGATCGCAGGTTCCCTCCAAGCCACTCCGGGCGGAATCGGTCCGATTGAGGCAGCTTATATTGCGGCTTTGGTGGCAACCGGAATGACGGCGGTCCATGCTGCAGGTGCCGTGATTATTTACCGACTTTGCTCATTTATTCTTATGGCGTTGATCGGGTGGGGCATCTATTTTATCTATTTCACCCCCAACGGCGCTGTGCTTAATGAGGAGAACCACCCGGAAAGCGATACCATGGACGCACAATCTTCCTCAGCACATTCTGAAAGGCCACAACAGTGAACCGCTGGACGTCTTTAACCTTTGATTCCATCGCCATCGGTCTTTTTGCCCTTTTTGCCAGAATTGCCCACCAAAGTGCTGAGATGCCTCTCAATTTCCAAGGCTGGCTCTTTACCTGGCTGCCTTTCCTGGCGGGCGTTTTTATCGCCTATTTGGTAGTTATCCTGCCCGCTAAGCTTCCCAGCGAAAGAATCCGCATGGCTGGCTTAAGCGTATGGGCTTTTTCGGTGGTCATCGGTCTAACTATCTGGGGCTTCAACAATGGTGAGGTGCCACACTGGTCTTTCATGATCGTGGCAACTACAGCTTCGGCCATCCTGGTGCTGGGCTGGCGTGCTCTCTTTAAAGTGATCGCCCGCTAGAAACCTCAACAAAAATAGCCCGCGACCTTGTTTAACAAGGCCACGGGCTAATTTTATGACTTTAGAAAGCTGGAATGAAGGACTGCAGTGGTGGGATGAGGTTGTAGAAATCGAGGATGACAGCAACAAGCAACGCGGTGGACAACATTTTGAACTCCTAAGGTTGATGAGTGACGATTTGAAACAAGCAAACTACTGCAAATTTTGAAAAGCAGAGCCCCGGCTAGTTGGGGCAAGCTCCTCCACTTCCCCCATCCCCTGCTAGTGCAGGGATGGAGAAAGCTGAGTTCTTATCAGAACCAGTCGTACCAGTTAATCCAGGAAGACAGGTTGCCGTAGTAGTAAGGGGAAGAGCCGAGGTAGTAAAGAATGGTGGACAACATAACTAACTCCTAAGGTCGGTGAGTACTGTCCACAGAATAACACCCCACAACTACCCGTGCAGCAATTCTTCTATAACATTAATGAAAGTTTATGGATGCTCTAAGTTTTGTCGTCAAAAATTCCGTGAAAAAGCCCGTGACCTCGAAGAAATCAAGATCACGGGCTTTTGTATGTTAATAGCTCAGCAGCCCTTGGAAATAGGGCAATATGGTTCCAAAAATTTCTAGCCCGAATAGGACTGAGATTATGGACATTATGCTCTCCTTAAATCAGGCGAATGTTTCTCCCCACCTTACGGGATTACATTGGCATGATAGTGTGCTTCTTCTCCAAGTCCACCACCACTTTGTTTTCCAATTGACGTAGCGCTTTACGTAATACCAGGCGAGTTTCTGCAGGCTCAATCATGGCGTCAATATAGCCACGCTCGGCAGCCACATAGGGGCTCGTCATATTCTCGTCATAAAAGTCCATGAAGAGCTTCTTCATATAGCCACGCTGCTCTGGTGGTGCGGCTTCGAGCTGCTTGCCCTGAATCAGCACCACAGCGGCTGCGGAACCCATCACTGCAATCTGGGCAGTAGGCCATGCAAAGTTGAGGTCACCGCTCAAATTCTTGGAGCCCATAACTGCATAAGCTCCACCATAAGCCTTGCGCACAATGAGGGAAATCTTTGGCACAGAGGCTTCCACCACCGCAAATGCCAACTTGGCGCCGCGGTGAATCAGTCCCACCTTTTCTTGGTCAACACCAGGTAGGTAACCCGGGGTATCCACAATAAAGAAGAGCGGAATGTTATAGGCATCGCAGATACGGATAAAGCGCGCGCCTTTATCGGCAGCATCGGCATCAATACAGCCGGCCTTATCCATAGGCTGGTTTGCCACCACGCCCACGGCCTTGCCATCCACGCGAGCAAAGGCGGTGATGAGGTTGGGGGCAAACTCCGCCTGGATTTCTAGCAGGTTTTCATCGTCGAAAAGCTGCTCCAAGAGGTCCAACATGTCATAGCCCTGGTTGGTGTCATCAGGCATGAAGGAGTTGAGGGATTCCTCATAGGCAATCTCTTCATCGCTGGGAGCAGCAAAAACAGGTGCTGGGTCCTTGCAGGTCAAAGGCAGGTATTCAAGCAAGTCCTTGACCATGCTCAAGGCTTCTTCCTCGCTGGCAGCCAGGTAAGAAATATTGCCATTTTGCATCTGCTGGACTGCGCCACCGAGGTCCGCGGAGGTAATTTCCTCCCCGGTAACCTCTTTAATGACGGCGGGACCAGTGACATACATTTCGGTTTCACCAGCCACACCGATAACAAAGTCAGTGGTCACAGGGGCATACACGGCACCGCCGGCGGACTTGCCCAACATAACGGAAATCTGCGGGCTGTGACCTGAAAGTGGCAGCTGACGGCGTGCAATTTCGGAGTACATGGCCAAGGAGGTCACGGCATCCTGAATACGTGCTCCACCAGAATCCTGAATACCCACCACTGGGCAACCGATCCTAATGGCCATATTCATGACTTCACTGACCTTGCGACCGAAGGTCTCACCCACGGAACCGCCATAAACGGTTTTATCGTGGGCGTAGATAACTACGGGGCGGCCGTCAATACGGCCATAACCGGTGACTACGCCATCGGAATAGGGAGCGTCGGGATCATTCGGGGTACGGCCCAAAGCACCGATTTCCACGAATGAACCTGCATCGAGCAAGGAATTAATGCGCTGGCGAGGAGTGGTGCGTCCCTCGTCATCACGCTTTTTGCGTGCGCGTTCGCTACCTGGATCTTTGGCAATCTCCAGGCGAGCACGCAGATCCGCGAGCTTCTCTGCAGTAGTGGTGTTACTCAACTTCCCTCAGCTTTCCGTTCCTAATTCTTCCGTGAAATCTCTTCAATGCGACGGCTCAGATGAGCGCCAACTTTGCCGATTTCCGGTTCGTCGACTACCGCAAGGTGGTCGCCTTTAAGCTGAATAATTTCCAAATCATCAACGATATCTGACCAACCACCATCATGGTCAATGTGGGCGTAGCTTGGTTCCAACTCAATCGCACCATCATGCATACGTTCCGCACGGAACAACATGACAGGCGCATCTACATCTGCCCACTCAGCAAAATTCAGTTTAGCCAGGATACGGTTGTCCACAAAAGAAGCACGCTGGTGCTCAAGCACACCGGCAGAGAGTCCATGCTGGGAAGCATCAGTATTGGCCAGGAATTCACCCATCATGGTGAGCATGCCGTCTTCACCCATGGAATCGAGCAGTTCATAAGGAACTTCAAACTCCAGACCATAGGTCTTCTTGGCAAAGTTGGAGTAACGCTCCCAACGAGCTCGGGTTTCTTCTGGGGTGTCCGCTGACGGACGTGCAGCCTGCACGGTATCAAGCAGCGCAATGGTGGCTACCTTGACATCGGTATCGCGCAGCTGATGGGCAACTTCATATGCCACCGCACCGCCGAAGCTCCAGCCACCCAAAACAACTGGGAAGCCATCGGAGTAGGCAATAATGTCCTTGACATAAGCAGCAGCGCGGTCTTTAAGCTCGCCTTCCAAGCGCTCCACACCATAAACGGGAACATCTGCTGGCAGGCGGCGCATCAATGGCTGGTAAACCACGGAGGAGCCACCGGCTGGGTGGAACATAAAGACAGCAGGCTTGGTGGAGCCTTCTGGGCGCGCACGCAGCACGCGGATATTGCCCTCAACCTCGGTCTCAAGGCCTTCGCGGACCAGGTCAGACAGTGGCTCAAGGGTTTCCGCAGCTAGCACCTGCTCAGTGCTAATCTCTACACCGGAACGCTCGGTCAAGCGTTCGGCGATAGCGGTTGCAACCTCCACGTCAATGCTTGGCAAGGTGCTGGTAACACCAGCAGCAGCGGCACCGGTTAGTCCAGCCCAGGTAGCAAATACCAGGCGCTCAGAGGCGTCGCGCGGGGCAACGCCCACTCCATGCGGCGCACCTTCAGCACCCGAAGAAGCAGGAGCCTCCGCTGGGGCGGTGGTTGCTGCGGCCGGGGCGGCGTCGACAAGCGTCTCGGTGGAACGGCCAGCAACCAGGTCCTCAACGAGGGTGACCACGTCCGCCACGGAAGCATCGCGCAGGGCTTGGACCTGCAGCGGTGGGATCTGGAAGTCATTTTCAATGCGGTTCTTGATGCGCATGCCCATGAGGGAATCCAGGCCGAGGTCAATCAGTGGCAGCTCGCGAGGGAGGTCATCCACGTCATAGCCCATGGCCTCGGAGACGATGGTGCGCATACGCTGCTCCACGGTTTCCACGGCTGGATCCCAGCGCACAGCTTCCACATCAAGTGGGAGATCAGAGAGCGGATCTGGCTGATTATCGTCATAAGCTGCAGCATCGAAAACTGGAGCAGCGGCAGCAAAACCGGAGGCAGCGGCAAAGCCTTCAGCAACCAAGCTGGTGTTGCCACCGACAACCTTGTACACGCTCAGGCTCAGGCCACCGAGGGTGCGGTTGACAATGGTCGTGATCTCGCCACTTGGCGGCAGCATGTCACGCTCATCCACGGCGTCCAGAGAGGAACCTGGGAGCACAGCCATGGCGGCTGCTTCCATGATGGCAATAGCAGAAGGTGCCAGCTCAGCTGCAGTGCTAAAGGCAACCGAGTTATTAGGCAGGTTGACACGGAAGCCTGGCAGGTCCAGGGAAGCGCCGGAGGATGGACGCGCGGAGGTCCAGAAACGCTGGTGCTTCCAGGTGATATGTGGCGGATCAATGATCTTGCCCTCGCCATAAAGCGGGGTGAAGTCAACGTGAGCGCCATTAACGTAGAGCTTGGCCAGCAAATCACGCAGGGATTCAGCCTCTGGGACCTTGCGCTTGAGCGCAAAGAGCAGCTGTGCTTCCGGCTTACCAACGGTGAACGCAGTGTTCATCATGCCCATGAGCGCTACTGGGTTTGGAGAGATTTCTACCAGGGTATTAAAGCCGGCTGCGAAGGCAGCTTCGGTGGAATCCTGGAAGTACACCGACTGGCGGGTGCAACGCAGCATGTAGTCAGCGTCGTGCACAACCTCGCCAGGCTTGTAGGTGACACCTTGGTCAACAGAGCTAAACAGCGGAATCTTTAGTGGTTGTGGCTCGATGCCGGCGATTTCACCAGCGAGCTCACCGAGCAATGGTTCCACGGCAGAGGTGTGGCCTGCGCCCTTGACGTTAAGCAGGCGGGCAAATTTATTTTCTGCCTCCAGCTTTTCTACAAATTTCACCACTGCATCGCGGGGTCCGCCCACGGTGGTCATGCCGGGACCTGCATAAACAGCAGGCTCAATGCCCTGGTACTCAGGGTTTTCGGCAATAAAGGCATCCAGATCAGCAGAGGCAAATTCCACCACTGCCATGGCACCAAGTTGATCCTCAGGCAGGGACTTTTCGCCCTCGCCCATCAAGCGGGAACGGTGGCTGGCAATGAGCATGGTGTCGCGGTCGCTCAGGCCACCTGAAGCATAAGCCGCTGCGATTTCACCCATGGACATACCCATGACGGCAGCTGGCTTGACGCCGAAGCTAGCGAGGAAGTCAGTAAGGGCAATTTGGATGGCGGTGATGGCAACCTGTGCGGTTTCGGTGTCATAGGTTTGTTCATCATCAAGCACCAATTCCATGATGGACCAGCCGGATTCGAACTTGACCATCTCATCAAGTTCTTCCAGGCGCTCGCGGAATTGGGTGGACAGGGAGCAGAGTTCCTTGACCATCAGACGGTGCTGGGAGCCAAAGCCGGAGTATACAAATACTGGCCCCTGGGAGGCAGGGGCGTCAGCTGCGGCGATACCTACGCTGACCTTGCCTTCTGCAACCTGGCGCAGGCGCTTAACAGCCTCTTCCACGGTGTTGGCAAGCACCACGGCGCGGGAGCGACCGTGGTTACGGCCAGCCAGCGCGCGCGCCACGGGGATGAGGTCATCCTCGGAGCGGCCTTCCAGGAAGTCCGCCAGGTCCGCTGCTGCTTGTCGACGCCTCGATGGCAGGTGGCCCGACACCGGCAGGGCTACCTGCTGGTCAGCTAGCTGCGCTGCCTGGGGTGCGCGCACCTCATAGTCAGCTGCATTAAAGGCACTCATAACAACGTGGGCATTGGTGCCGCCGAAGCCGAAGCCAGAGACACCTGCTACTGGGTAGCCGTTGTATTCAGGCCATTCGCGAGGATCTTCCACCACTTCCAAGCGCTCTGCATCAAAATCGATATAGCGGTTGGGCTCAGAGAAGTTCACAGTTGGGGGCAGGGTCTTGTGCTGCATAGCCAAGATGACCTTGATAACGCCAGCAATACCCGCTGCAGATTCGGTGTGGCCGAAGTTGGTCTTGGCCGAACCGAGCAGGGTTGGGGTGGCTTGATCGCGGCCTTGTCCCAGCACGGCGCCAAGAGCGGTGGCCTCGATGGGATCACCCAAGATGGTGCCGGTGCCGTGAGCTTCCACATAGTCCACGGTGGTGGGATCTACGCGAGCATCCATATAGGCACGCTGCAGCACATCGATCTGGGCTTCAGGGTTTGGTGCAGTCAAGCCATTGGAGTGGCCGTCGGAGTTCACAGCGGAGCCCTTGACCACAGCCAAGATTTCATCGCCGTCATTGATGGCATCGGCAACGCGCTTAAGAACTACCACGCCGGCGCCATCGGAACGCACAAATCCATCAGCATCATCAGAGAAGGCGTGGATCTTGCCACTGGGGCTAATAACACCCAGCTCAGCAAAGGCGGTGGTAACAAAAGGAGAAGCCAAGATGTTAACGCCACCGGCGATGGCATAATCAGCATCGCCTGCGCGCAGCGCGCGAACTGCCTGGTGGACTGCAACCAGGGAGGAAGAACATGCGGTATCCACATTGACGGATGGTCCGCGGAAGTCAAAGGCGTAGTTGATGCGGTTGGCAACAATGGCGCTGGAGGTACCGGTGAGGGCATAAGGGTGCGCCTCTGCCGGATCGGCGGCGATCATCATGCCGTAGTCATTGTTGGAGGAACCAATAAACACACCCACTGCTTCCCCACGCAGGGTATTTGGTGCAATGCGGGCGGTTTCTAGGGCTTCCCAAGTAAGTTCCAGCAGGATGCGCTGCTGCGGATCCATATTGGCGGCTTCGAGTGGGGAAAGGCCAAAGAATTCAGCATCAAAGCTGGCGATATCTGGCAGGTAACCGCCGATGGTGGAGAACTCTTCCATCTTGCGGGCCATAACTTCATCGCCGGCGTATTCAGACCAGCGGCCAATGGGGAGATCGCTAATGCCGTCGCGGCCTTCAACGAGCAGTTTCCACATTTCATCGAGGTTTTCTGCACCTGGGAAACGGGCAGCCATACCAACCACGGCAATGTCATGAGTTTCGGGAGCATCGGTGACAGCGGTGAAGTTATATTCACGCTTAACGTTGGAGCGCTCAGGTTCACCATCAACAATGCGTTGCGCCAGGCCACGAATCGTCGGGTACTCATATGCAATGGTGGCGTCCAGGGTGATATCGAGTAGGTTCTCTAATTCACCAGACAGCACAACAACATCGCGGGAGGATAGACCGAAGTTCTCCATTGCTTTGTCATCCGTTACCTCTTCCTCAGGAAGACCAGTAGTGCGGATAACCCAGTTGCGGAGCCAGGTGCGAACCTGATCAACGGTCATCTTTTGTTCCGACGATTGGCTCTGTTCCATATTGATGGCCTCAGCCTTTCACATCGATTGATTTTGACTTTATTAATATTAATTTTCCATATTTTTTGAAGTTCGGAAACCACAATAAAAAGGAATATCCAGACCTATATCGCCCACGGCTCCAAAAGTGTTTCATTTGAGGCTTCTGAGCCATAAGAGGTTAATTTTAGGTTAAGTACCTTGAGAAACGAAAAGCCTCTGATAGGAAATCCATCAGAGGCTTTAAGCGAGAGCTACTTAGTTGCCCTGTTCCGCAATGTAATTGCGCTGGTTCACACGGCGTGCAATCTTGCCGGAGGAGGAGCGTGCAATTTCATCGGCAGCCAGAATTCGAATCTCTTCTGGAACCACACCATGGGCAGCGCCCACGGCAGCACGAATAGCTTCAATGGCGGCTTCATCATTGGCAGGATCAGCGGTGTTATCGCGCTCAGCCAAGATGATGAGCTTTTCAATGTCATCACCAGGAACCGCGAAGGCCGCTACGGAATCTGCACGGATATGCGCAGATGCCGCCTGCACGGTGTACTCAATATCCTGTGGATAGTGGTTACGGCCAGCTACCACAATGAGGTCCTTGATACGGCCGGTGATGTAGAGCTCATTGTCCAAGATGACGCCGAGGTCGCCGGTGGCCATCCAGTGGTTGTCATCGGCAGCACCGGTGGCGCGGGAATTTTCTTCCAGGCGGTTTTCCAAGCGGTTGCGGAAGGTTTCTGCGGTGTCTTCCTCGCGGTCGAGGTAACCAGCAGCAGTGTTTTCACCGTGGGTCCAGATCTCACCAATGAGGCCATCTGCCAGTTCGCTCTTGGTTTCTGGGTCCACAATAACCATGTTCTGTGGGGTTACCACCTGGCCATTGGAAACAAAGGCTACGGCCTTCTCGGAATCCTTGGCCACCAATTCCACGCGGTGTTCCTTCAGCGCCTCGCGGTCAAAGTAGGAGATCAAAGGGCGGTTTTCGGACTGTGGGGTGGCAACCAGCAAGGAGGCTTCAGCCAATCCATAGGAAGGACGCAGGGCTTGGAGTGGCAGACCATAAGGCTCAAAAGCCTCACGGAAGGTGTTTAGTGCCTTTTCGGTAACTGGCTCAGAGCCAATAACCACGGCATCCAAGTTGGAAAGGTCAAGTTCTTCACCCTCGGCTGGCTTGGCATAACGAGCTGCCAATTCCAGGGCGAAGTTAGGAACTACGGTGTAAACGTTGGTTTCGGTTTCACCCTCGCGGCGTGCCAGCTGCTTAATCCAGCGGGAAGGCTGCTGCACAAAGTCGCGTGGGCTCATGAACTCATTGTCCAGGCCAAGCATGGTCACGAAGGCAGCCAGGATGATGCCCATATCGTGGTGCAAAGGCAACCAGGACACCAGACGCAATGGGGTTTGCAGCTGGACACCATTGAAAATCTGCAGCACGTTGGTCAGGATGGAGCGGTTGGTCAGCACCACCCCGGCTGGGGTGCGGGTGGAACCGGAGGTGTACTGCAGGAATGCGGTGAGGTCGATTGGTGCGGATTGGCGCATTGCGGCCAAACGCTTGCCCGCCTCAGACATCATGGGGTTCTCATAGGACTCAGCCAAAGAATCTGGCAGGGAGTCTACGGAGAGGATACGGGGACGCTCTTTGGCTGGCAGTGCAGCAAAGTGCTTGCGCACGGCACCAGCGGAGTGGGAGTTGGTGAGCACCACAACTGGGGTGGAGTCAGCAAAGACCGCATTGAGGTGGTCGGCATGGCCAGGCTCGGTGGGGTCATAAAGAGGAACTGGAACCAGGCCGGCGTAGAGCGCACCAAGGAAGCTGAAGATGTACTCGGGGCTGTTGTTGGCCAGGATGGCTGCGCGATCACCAATGGTGGCTACCTGCTGCAAACGGCCAGCAACGGCCTTGATGCGAACATCAATTTCATTGCGGGTGTACTCGATGAGCTTGCCTTCGCGAGATTCGGAGAAATCCCAGTAGTGCATGCGGGGAATATCTCCGCCACCTTCAGCAACATCTGCCTGGTACATGAACTCTGCCATGGCAGCTAGTGTCATGAATGGAGGCAGGTTGATCTCGCCATTCTCATCAAAGAATGAACCAATAGCCTTTTGTAGATCCATGTGTTCGCCTAACTCCTCGCTACGTTGTCATCGCAGTGTGTGCTGCGAGTCGACGCGAGACTCGTTGGTGCCCCACGTCCGAAAAACTTAAATTTATATTACTTTTGGAAACTAACACTACTAGAGCACCCGCCCCGAGCCCCAAAACTCCAGTCTGACGCTAAACCGCTGGGTTTTTCGTCGAAAAGCGTTTTAGGCGTTGTTGATGAGGTTGGTGGCCCAGTTTACTAACCACTTGTCAGTGGTTGTACCTGGGAAAACATTGGGGTTGGTGGCATATTGCGCATGGATTCCATTAGCTGAAACCATGGCCAAGGCACGGTCGAGAGCATTGCCAACATTGGCGGGAGCATCGCAGATGGTGTCATCGGGTGCGCAAATATCTTGAACTCGATCATTGAGCACCCCAAAACCACCTTCACGAGGACCACGCATGGTGGCACCTGGCACGATGGGTTGAACCAGCAGGTTCAGTGGCTGCAGTGCAACCTCGGCGCCCACACCGGAGACAAAGTTGCCGGGGAATTGGCCAACTCCTGGCTCGCGGCGGCCGTCGGCAACCAGGGCGACACCCCTGATGCGTTCGGCGGGAATTGCACCTTGGCCAGATCCGATTTGGGCGGCGAGGTCACCTACGATAACCGCACCTTGGGAGAAGCCCGCGATAATAAAATCTGTTGCGGGGCACTGCTGGTTCATGCTGACAAGTTCGCCGGTAAGGGTTGACAACCCCTCTGAGCGGGACTGGTCATAGGTCATTTCATCTGGGGAATTGATGTTTCTAAATTGCGCGGTATAAGGCAGGGTCCACACCTTGACATCCTCAGCTGGGAACTGCGCCTGCAAAGGGCGGGAGAAATTCAGCATAAAGGACAAGGGATTTGCGGTCGGGTTGATGGGATCATCATTGGCCGCAGATTCCCAAGTACCGGGGGCCGAAATAACCTCCACGTCAGGGCACCAATCAGGTTGCTCCGGCGCTGCCGAGGTTTCGGTCCCACCTGGAACTCCAGGGATTCCGGTGTCTTTAGTAGTGTTCACATACTGCACAACGCCCACGCCGATGAGGACGAGAACGATCAATACAGCAATAACGGTGATGGTTTTCCTCATCGGTTAACAATACGTCCGTTCCGCAGTCTCTTTCAGCAGCGTGGAAATTTTCTCCGCCTCTGCCTCGGTTACTTTGGTACGTCCCTGCACGATGAGCTGGCCCGCAACGGCATCCGGAGTAACATTTGAATCTTTATTTTCCGAATTGCAATAATTCGAGGCCGTGGAGACCATGAGGCCTTCAATGCCATCAATATTCACGCCGCCAGCTTTGAGGCCATCCAAAAACGCCTGCTCCTCCGCGCTCCACTCAGCTCCGGCTGTAGGAATTTCAGAAACTTCCGCAGCCGCGCCGTCCTTAGCCGATCCGCTGCTCTTTTTTGCGCTTGTCGACGCCTCCGTGCTGCCATCCTTGGCCGTAGTGGAGGCACTACTCTCCCCCTCCCGGGCGAGAGAGGTCGATGCGGCTCCAGAGTTTTCAGCATCAGCGGAATCGCCATCCACTGTCACACCACCACAGGCGGTGAGCACTGAAACCATTGCTAAGAGAGCAAAACCTTTAAAAGTTGGGACCGACTGCGGAAACTTCACTGTTAGCGGGACTCCTCAATGACGCCATTAACCTGGCGGATGGTGCCATTTTCGAAGGTAATGGTCTGGCCACCTGCAGCAATTGCGCTCTGGTCAGTGGTTGGGAAGCCATATTCACCCTGCTCCCAGCCCTTTGCGCCCCAGGCGTTGAAGATATCGCCATAAAGCACAACGTGAGCACCGGTCTCAGCAGACCAGTAGATATTGCCCTTGTCGAAGGTCTGGAAAGCGCCACCGTTGATCAGCTGCTCATTGCCGGTTGGGAAACCGAGCTGAGCGAAGATGCCATCAGCTGCGTACTTCTTGGAGATTTCTCCGCGCACCCAATAAGTAGCGTTGGTGTTGGTGCGGATAACGTATCCACCCTGGAATGCCTGGCGGTAACCACCGTTGTACTCCAGTGCAGCACCGGTTGGGTAGCCGAGGCTGCCCTTTTCATAGTTCTGGGTGCCCCATGCTGCAATCATGTCAGCTGGGATTTCCCATGGGCCGGTGGTGGCGGTCCAGTAGATGGAACCGTTCTCGAAGGTGACATAACGGCCAACTCCATCTGGCGCAGTCAGTTCGCCGGAGGTTGGGAAGCCCAACCAGGAGTCAGGTCCACCCAGCTCGGAGTAACGAGCGTTGATGCGACCGTAGAGAGCAAAAGCTCCAGTCTCTGCGGACCAGTATGCGCGACCATTTTCAAAGTCTTGTGCGCGACCGGTGGAACTTGGGTACTCATTGGTCAAACAAGCGCCTAGGGCGCCATTGGCAGTTGCCTCTGCGATTGCACCCACAGCGGTGCACTCTGCGCCACGGTCATCAGTGGACAGACCCAAAGCATCAGCCATGTATGGGAATGCCTGAGTCATTTCAAACTGCCAGTATGGCCAGGCGTGCACGCCGGATGGGCGGAAGCTGGAGATGACCTCAACGCCAGCTGCGTTTGCAGCATCAACGAAGGTCTGAGTGCTCATGCGGGAGATGATCTCCAGGCCGACACCTGCAGCATTAGCTGGACCGGTTGCCACAGAGCCATCGGTGCCGAAGTCATCTGCACCGTTACCTGCGGAAACGTAGATGGTCTTACCCTTAAGCTTGGAGACATTAGACTTTGGATCATTTTCCTGCCAACGTGCGGTACCAGCTTCGCCCCACATAGCGTTGACATCATATCCGCCAGCATCAGCCAAAGCGGCAGAGATAGCAATTGGCATACCAGTGGAGGTGGTATCCAGGTAGCCGGAGAAGGAGCCCACAAACTTGAACATATCTGGGTGGTGGGTTGCGATGTTAACTGCAGCAGTACCGCCCATGGAAATACCGGTGATTGCGCGGGTGGTGTTGGAACGGAAGCCCTTGTCCAGGATTGGGGTGAGTTCCTGAGTTAGGAAGGTTTCCCACTTGTAGTTCTTGCCATTGTTCGGCTCATTCCAGTCAGAGTAGAAGGAGCTTTCGCCACCAACTGGCAGGACAACCAGGACATTCTTATCGGCAAAGTACTGCTCGATATTGGTCTCAATGGTCCAACCGCTTTGCTCTTCGATGGCGCGCAGACCATCAAGTGCCCAAATTTCTGGGAATTCGCGGTCTGGGCTGGAGTACCAGTCACGTGGCAGGAGTAGCTGCACCTTGATGGGCTTTTCAGGCATTGCAGCAGACTGAATGGTCAGCACTACGTGCTTAGCAGTTGAGTATTCTGCGCTGATAACGCGCACACCTTCAGGCAGACCTGCAATTTCTGGATAGGTAACGGTGCCGGCAGGGATCTCTTCCACATTTGGCTGCAGGTAGTCGGTGAGTCCATCGGTGATAGATCCAATTACCTGATCAGAGAGCAATGAGGATGACAGATTGGAGGACTGCGCCATTGCAGCTGGAGCCGTCAAAGACATAGTCAGAGCAATGGCGGTTGGAATGGCGCCAGCTGCGATCCAGAGGGAACGGCTCCTGGTCTTGGTGGAACGAGATGCGGTGTCGCGCATGAAGTTATCCTTCTCAGTTGTTTTGGGTCTACTGCTTACACAGGCTAGTCCAGCACAGAAAGGATAGGCATGCAGAGCTGAAAGTTCCCCGCTTTCATCCCAGCACCTACTTTTCCACACATTTTCATGGACTAAGCCTTGAGAGTCTTCAGTTCTATCCAGCTTGTCGTAAATCGGCCCGCAAAAGTTACAAATGACTATGTGCAACTTCTACTGTGCAGATCACAACTCCAGAATGATCTCAATCTTAAGTTCAACTTGAGGGTTTTAACAATGCCACACCGAAAAATGCAGCATTAATCATAAAAAGTACAGAGATTATTAGGTCTAATCACCTAAGCTGCCAAATGGTTTTATTTACACCGCAAGTTATTCCTTATATATAAGGAAACTCCGGATTGATATTCAATCCGGGGTAAGCCGTGAAAACTCTTAGCCAATAAAGAGGCTGAGCAACATAACCACGCCCAAGCCCACGAGGGAGTTACATAGCTGCAACAAACCCCAGGTTTTGAGAGTGTCCTTGACCGAAAGATCAAAGTAACCCTTGAAGAGCCAGAAGGAGGCATCATTAACGTGAGTCAAGGTATTGGAACCCGCAGCGGTGACCAGGACCAATAGTGCTGGGTTCACGCCAACAAGCGCACCTGAAGGATCCATCAAGGCGCCGGAAATAATGCCAGCTGCGGTAATCGCAGACACCACGCCGTGACAGGTGGCAAGGCGGATCAGCACGGTAATCGCCAATGCCGGTATCAATAATGACCTGCTTCAAAGCGCCACCAGCACCAATGATGAGCACCACCATGGCGATGGATTTCACTGCACCCTCGAAGTTATCCTTTGCCCAGTCGATGCCACGCTTGGGGCGAATAGCAAAGAAGGAGAAGGCTGCCAGCATCGCGATGGACACTGAGACCACCGAGGAACCCAGGAAGTTCACCACAGTGTGCAGGGTTGTTCCTTCCACCAGCCAAATATTGAAGATGGTGGCGGCAATCATCAAGATCGCAGGGATAAGCGGCACAAACATGGAGATGCCAAAGGAGGGTCGTTCCTCTTCCGGAACTGGATTTTCAGCGCGCAAAAGGGTGGGCACGGGATAATCAAGATTGCCCAGGAACTTTGGCAGCACCCAACCAGTAATTGCGATGGTTGGAATTGCAACTACCAGGCCTAGGATGTAAACCATGCCAATATCTGCACCATAGGAATCCACCAGGGCAACAGGGCCTGGCTGTGGTGGGAAAAGCGAGTGTGCGGTGGTAGTTGCAGCAACTGCCGAGATGGCGATCTTCATATAAGGCACCTTGGCCTCTACTGCCACTGCGATAATCAGCGGTGCCAGGATAATAAAGGCAACCTCATAGAACATCGCCAAACCAAAACGGTGCCAGCGACAACCATGGCGACTTTAACCTTGCCCACGCCCATTTTGCGAATGAGAGTATCGGCAATCTGAGCTGCAGCGCCAGAATCAACAAAGAGTTTGCCAATGACGGCACCAAAAACCACAATGAAGGCCAAGGAGCCCAGGGTGGAGCCGAAGCCTTTTTGAATGGTGTCAAGGAGATCCATGAGGGGAAAGCCCTCGAGCACACCGATAAATATCGCCTCCAGCAGTAGCGCCAGCATGGCGTTTATTTTCCATTTGATGTTCAGGAGCAGCATTAAAGCGATGCCCAGAACAACCCACACCAGATGTAGAAAATCCAGTGATCGATCCCTTATATGTACAGAGGAAAAAGGAAGGTACTACCTAAAAATGCTAATGGGATGTTCTTAACAGGTGTAATTGGGGGTAAAGTCCCCACATTTTAGCCCTACATTTTCCGTGGTTATGGGATTGAACCAAAACAAGACCTACCCCACAATGTGAGTTAGGCCATTTTTGTTTTTGCAAGAAAAAACGC
>NZ_JAWVOB010000006.1:0-210074 GCF_046592015.1 Corynebacterium callunae | reverse complement strand
AAGTGAAATGGAAAGAGTGTGATTCAATGGTAGAGGTGTTTATATCCCTCCCATTGGGTCACACTCTTTTTGTCGTTCTATAATAAAGTCTTTACTCGGTTCTCTAATGAAGGAACAACATGGCTGATAATTTCGATCGCCCACGCGACAATGACCGTTCAGGAAGCCGCGCACCTCGTGGCGACCGTGGCGGTTACCGCGGTGGACGATCAAACGATGATCGTGGAAATTCACGTCGCCCATCCGACAATGGTGATTCTCGCGAGCGTGGAAGTTATCGCGGTGGTTCCTCCGATCGTTCCCGTGATGATCGCCAGCGCTCCGGAACCGGAGCTGGCCGTTATGAGAATCGTAACCGTGACGGATATCGTTCGGACCGATCCTCAACCGGCGAGCGTCGCGATGACCGCGGCTACCGCGGAGATCGCGACGATAATCGCGGGTCCAGCTCGGACCGTCCACGTGGCGATCGCCCATATGCACGTAATGATCGCAATGATCGTGGTGCACAAGGTCGTAGCTCCTACCGTGGAGACGACCGCCGCGATGATCGCAGGGACGATCGTCGTGATGACCGTCGTGGCCCAGCACAAGGCCGTGATGGTGAACGTCGCTATGAAAAGCGTGATGACCGTCGCGATGGCGGTCGTTCAGATCGTGGTGGACGCCCCGGTGGCCGCGATCAGCGCAGCCATGCAAACCGTGGTGGACGCGATGCCCAGCGCGATTCCATCAATCCGCAGCGTGCCGGCTTCCGCGAAGAGCGCCTAAACACCCGTATCAATGAACCTGATCTTCCAGGTGATATTGATATCAAGGATCTTGATCCAATGGTGTTGCAGGATCTGCGTGTGCTGTCCAAGGACAATGCTGATGCTGTAGCTAAGCACATGATCATGGCTGCCACTTGGCTTTCTGATGATCCAAAGCTAGCTTTGCGCCATGCTCGTGCGGCGAAGGATCGTGCCGGACGCATCTCTGTTGTCCGCGAAACCAATGGCATTGTTGCTTATCACGCAGGTGAGTGGAAAGAAGCCCTTTCCGAGCTGCGCGCTGCCCGCAGAATGTCCGGCGGACCTGGTCTTTTGGCTGTTATGGCTGACTGCGAACGCGGTCTTGGTCGCCCGGAAAAGGCTATTGAGCTTGCTCGTTCTGAAGATGTTAGTGAATTGGATGAGGATAACCTCATCGAGCTCGCCATCGTTGTTGCCGGTGCGCGCCATGATTTGGGCCAGCATGAGGCCGCAGTTATCGAGCTGCAGCGCGTGAACCCAAGCTTGACCTCTACCGGTTTTACACAGTCCCGTTTGTCCTATGCATATGGTGACGCCCTGGTTTTGGCTGGTCGTAGTGATGAAGCACGTGAGTGGTTCCAGCATGCGGCAGACCTGGATGAGGATGAATTCTTGAATGCACTGGAGCGTATTGAGCAGCTCGATAAGGGTAACAACTAGACTATGAGTTTATGAGTCTAATCACGGAGTACGACAGCCTTTTGCTGGATCTGGATGGCACCGTTTATGAAGGTGGACGCGCCATTGACCACGCAGTGGAATCCATTTCCAACTCCGGCTTGCCGGTCATGTATGTCACCAATAATGCCTCGCGAGCGCCCCAAGTAGTGGCGCAACAATTGCAGAATATTGGTTTGGCTGACGCGACCGCGGACTCCGTGATGACCTCTGCTCAAGCAGCGGTCCGGATGGCTGCTCAAAAGATTCCAGCCGGATCAAAGGTGCTCATTCTCGGCACCGATTCATTTAGGGAATTGGCCGTAGCCGCTGGTTTTGAGGTTGTTAGCTCCGCTGATGATCAACCTTCCGCTGTGCTGCATGGCCATAATCCTGAAACTGGATGGGCTCAACTTAGTGAAGCTGCACTAGCCATTGCGCAGGGTGCCCGCTATTTTGCCTCCAACTTGGACTCCACTTTGCCCATGGAACGCGGACTTCATGTCGGCAATGGCTCCATGGTGGCAGCCGTGGTTCATGCCACCGGCGTATCCCCAGAATCGGCAGGAAAGCCTGGCCCGGCCATGTTCTATGCCGCAGCCGAAATTCTTAAATCAACCAAGCCACTTGCAGTTGGCGATCGCCTCGACACCGATATTGCGGGCGGAAACGCAGCTGGCATGGATACCTTCCAAGTGCTAACTGGCGTCAGTGGATTTTATGATCTCGCATTCGCCTCCGTCGATAAGCGCCCCACCTTTATTGGCACCTCCCTTGCCGACCTTTATAGCGACCCCAATTCCCTGCGGCCTGGTGCCCAGGGTGGCTTTGAGGCGCTTGTCGACGGCGCCACTGTGGTCTTGCGTGGCGGGGAGTCAGGCGACCCCATGCACGCGCTGCGCACTGTCCTGGCTGCTGCCTGGGCAGCAGCCCAGCCGGTTAACGCGGTGGTTGCGCAATCGCCAGCAGCGGAGAAGGCCTTGGAGGCCTGGTGGTAGCTCCAAAGCCCCTGGATCCACGCCAATCGGCTGATCCCGCACAGATTGCCGCTCAGGTAAATGAGGTCTTGAGCAGGCCAGCGAACACCCTTAAATCGGAGGCTGCCAATTTAGAAGAGGCACACCGCATCCTCAATGAAGCTTTGTCTTAAAATCCACACGTGGAATGAAGAAAGAAGAATAACCCTAGATGGTCGCACGCAGAAGATTGGATGCAGAACTAGTTCGCCGCAAGATTGCGCGCTCCAGGGAACACGCTGTGGAGATGATTCGTGGGCAACGTGTATATGTAGCAGGCATTTTGGCGCTAAAACCCGCAACCGTAGTGGAACCAGAGGTATCCATTCGCGTAGAAGAAGACACCAGTGAAAACTGGGCTTCTCGTGGGGCCCATAAGCTTTTGGGTGCGTTGGAAGCTTTCGAACCCGCAGGGCTTAATGTCAAGAGCCGCCGCGTACTAGATGCCGGTGCGTCAACCGGTGGGTTTACGGACGTTTTGCTGCGTCGAGAAGCATCTGAAGTGGTCGCCGTGGACGTCGGATATGGTCAGTTGATTTGGCGCCTGCAAAATGATGACCGCGTGCGCGTGGTTGATCGCACCAATATTCGCTATATGACGCTGGAAGATACCGGCGGTGAATGCGACATGATGGTCGGCGATCTTTCCTTTATTTCTTTGAAGCTCACGCTGCCTGCGATTGCTGCTGTCTTAAGTGAAGGCGCGGACCTTTTGCCTATGGTCAAGCCTCAATTTGAGGTGGGTAAAGAACGTTTGGGCAGTGGTGGAGTGGTGCGTTCGCCACAGCTGCGTGCGGAAGTTACCCAGGATATTGCTGAATTTGCAGCTACCCTTGGTTTGAGCTTGAAGGCTGTGGTTGCTTCTCCATTGCCAGGGCCTTCAGGAAACGTGGAATACTTCCTATGGTTGGTCAAAGATGGGGGCAAAACCATGCCCGATGCTGCACAATTGCATGAGATGATCATTAAAGCAGTGGAAGAAGGTCCGCAATAATGAGCTCACCAATGAGCGCAGCCCAACAACGCTCCGTTCTTTTAGTTCCACATACGGGACGCACCTCAAATATTGAGTCGGCAGTTCTAGCAGCTGAGCTCCTCAGTAGCTCCGGTATTGAAGTTCGCGTTCTGGTCAATTCAGAGGATGATCCAATCGCTCTGCATCCGGTGTTGGGAAATTATCGACAGGTTCACCCCACCGATGAAGCCGCTGCCGCCGGAATTGAGCTGGTTCTAGTATTGGGTGGTGACGGCACATTTTTGCGTGCTGCTGATATGGCGCATGCCCATGACCTTCCGGTGCTGGGCATCAATTTGGGCCATGTGGGATTCCTTGCTGAATGGGAGTCTGATTCATTAGAGGAAGCCATCAAACGTGTGGTTGATTGTGACTACCGAGTTGAAGATCGTATGACCCTAGATTTGGTGATTCGAGACGCTAAACTCGCCGAAATTGGACGCGGTTGGGCGCTTAATGAAGTCAGCATTGAAAATATCAATCGACGTGGTGTTTTGGATGCCACCCTGGAAGTGGATGAACGCCCCGTGGCCTCCTTTGGCTGCGATGGTGTGCTGATTTCCACCCCTACTGGTTCCACGGCTTATGCCTTTTCTGCGGGCGGGCCAGTGCTGTGGCCAGAGCTGGATGCGATTTTGGTGGTTCCTAATAACGCTCACGCGCTCTTTACAAAACCGCTGGTTGTTAGCCCTAAATCGGCGGTAGCGGTGGAGTCCAAACCAGATACCTCGCCGGCAATTGCCGTAATGGATGGTTGCCGTCAGCTCCCCATGCCACCAGGTTCGCGCGTGGAGGTATCCCGCGGTACACGCCCGGTGCTGTGGGTCCGGCTTGATTCCTCGCCTTTTGCTGACCGTTTAGTTAATAAATTGCACCTGCCGGTGGTGGGTTGGCGTGGTCCCCATAAAACTGCCGATTTAGAAGATCGCAGCTCAGCGGGGTAGTTCGAAAATTTTTCGAACAAGTAGCACGGATGTTCGCATGAATGTCCGTGTTTTGTTGTACACTTTGAGGCATGCTCGCAGACATCGCCATTGAAAACCTTGGAGTGATTCCAGCCGCCTCAGCTGAGTTCAGCTCGGGGCTTACCGTGCTAACCGGTGAAACCGGTGCAGGTAAAACCATGGTTGTGACGGGTCTTCGCCTATTGTGCGGAGGCCGTGCGGACGCATCACGAGTGCGTACCGGTTCCCCTCAAGCAGTTGTTGAAGGCCGTTTTATTACCGAAGGTGTCCCGGGAGACATTGTCGAACGTGCAACCGGAATAGTTTCGAACGCCGGTGGCGCTGCAGATGAAAATGGAGAGTTTTTAGCAGTTCGATCTGTAAACGCTAATGGTCGCTCCAGGGCGCACCTTGGCGGTAGGGCAGTACCTGCTGCAACCCTCTCAGAGTTTTCCGATGAGCTGCTCACCATTCATGGCCAAAATGATCAATTGCGTTTGCTCTCTGCGGACCGTCAGCTTGATGCTTTAGACCGTTTTGATCCCCAGTTGGTGGAACTACGCAAAATTTATGGCGCTAAGTACCTCACCTGGAAGTCTTTGCACCGCGACTTGGAAAAGCGCATTTCCAGCCGCCGGGAACTTGCCCAAGAAGTTGATCGCCTGCAATTTGCCATTAACGAAATTGAACAGGTGGCGCCCCAGCCAGGCGAAGATAAGGAACTCCTGCTGCAAATCCGCAGGTTGCAGGATGTGGATAGCCTCCGCGAACAGGCCGCTAATGCGCTTGCAGCCATTGATGGCGCCAGCTCCTTGAGTGAAGCCATGGGGGGCTCCCAGGGCTTTGACGACGAGCAGGAATCTGCCTCAGATCAGCTGGGACAGGCAGAATCTGCCCTTGCGAGCAGTGACGATCCGACCCTGAAGGCATTATCGGTGCAGCTGGGTGAAATTACCTCCATGCTCAGCGAAGTATCAATGGAACTGGGAAGTTTCCTCTCTGATCTCCCCGCAGATCCACAGGCGCTGGATGAGCTACTAACCCGCCAGCAGCAACTAAAGTTGCTTACCCGCAAGTACGCCGGCGATATTGATGGCGTAATCACCTGGCAGCAAAAAGCACAGGTGCGGCTCGAAAGCATCGATATTTCTACTGAAGCCCTGGACAAACTCAAAGAAGACCTCAAAAAGGCTGAGGTAGCTATGAATAAGGCTGCTAAGAAGCTTTCTGCCTTAAGGGTGAAGGCAGCCAAGAAGCTTGGCGATACTGTAACCACGGAACTACAAGGCCTAGCAATGCAAAAAGCCCGCTTTGTGGTGGATATTCGCCCAGTAGCGCCTGGCCCAACCGGCAGTGACCAAGTGGAATTCCAGCTTGCAGCCAATGCCTTAGCGCAACCACGCCCCTTGGCATCTTCTGCCTCTGGTGGTGAACTTTCCCGTGTGATGTTGGCACTGGAAGTAATCTTGTCCGCTGGAACCACCGGTACCACCTTGGTCTTTGACGAGGTTGATGCTGGTGTGGGTGGCCGCGCAGCTGTAGAAATTGGCAGGCGCCTGGCCCGTTTGGCCACTGCCAACCAGGTCATTGTGGTGACTCACTTGCCACAGGTTGCGGCCTACGCTGATACCCACCTGCACGTAGCCAAGGATGTGCATGAAACCGCAGTCACCTCAGGCGTAGAAACCTTAAGTTATGAACGTCGCATTGAGGAGCTGTCCCGCATGCTCGCAGGCTTGGAGGACACCGCCACTGGCCGCGCCCACGCTACCGAGCTGCTGGAACGTGCCCAAAGGGAGAAGGAGGATATTTGCGCCAGTGAAAATAGGGAACTGCTGGCAGCAAGTGCCTAAAAACTTTCGCAGGCGCCCCAAAAATCCATTGAAACTGCGCAATTTTTTGGGCGCGCCTCCACCGATGGTTGAGACTTTGCCCGCACAATGGGGGCTATGAGTCTGTTCAACCGCAATGCCGACCTGCCTGGCCTGCAAGGTGCTATTCGCAATTGCACCACCGAAGGTAAGGGGTTCAAGCGTCTCTCCGAAGGCGATCTCGCCATTATTGATGCACCAGATCTCTCCCGGGCTTTTGCCCAACGTCTACTCGCTGCCCGCCCCGCAGCAGTACTCAATATTTCCCGGTTCACCACCGGGGCAGTGCCCAACTTCGGGCCCCAAATGCTTCTCGACGCCGGAATTATCCTCGTTGAAGGTTTTGGTGCTGAGATCCTCGACGGCATTAAAGAAGGCAAAAAAGGTCGACTCACCGATGAGGGACAGCTTTTCCTAGGTGAGCGTTTGATCGCTTCTGGCACTGAAGTCAGCGCTGCAGCAGCGGAAAAGTCTTTTGCGGAAGCTCAGCAGTCCTTGCTGGACCATATGGAAGCCTATTTTGGCAATACCATCCAGTTCATTCACTCTGAAGCGCCTTTGCTCATTGATGGCCTTGGCATCCCAGATGCAGGCAATACCATCGAAGGCAAAAAGGTGCTCGTCGTTAGCCCGGGCAACAATCACCGCACCAAGCTCAAAGAACTACGCAATTTCATCCGCGAATATGAACCAGTACTCATCGGTGTTGATGGGGCAGCAGACACCCTGGTGGAGCTGGGATATAAGCCAGCTCTTATCGTGGGTAATCCCACCGGCATTGGCGCTGACGCTCTTCGCAGCGGCGCGCACGTAATTTTGCCAGCGGATCCAGACGGCCACACTGTTGGTTTGGAACGCATTCAAGACCTCGGCATTGGCGCGATGACCTTCCCCTCGTCGGTAAGCTCAGCAACCGACTTGGCTCTGTTGCTTGCCAACTACCACAACCCCCAGATGATCGTGAATGTGGGCGGCCCCGTCGCCCTTGATGACGTCTTTGCCGGGCACGAGGACGCCGACCCCGCAGCGCTGCTCACCCGTGCGAAGGTGGGGACCAAGCTTGTCGACGGGTCTGTGATCGCAGATCTTTATAATGTCCGAACTTCCGAAAGTTTTGCCTGGCTGTGGGCGCTGCTCGGCATTTTGGTTGCAGTAGCAGTCATTATTGTCATCGCTGGCACAGCCGGTGGTGGATCCTTTGTAGACAACCTCATTGTCACCTGGAATAGCTTCGCGCTAACAGTCCAGGGTTGGTTCAAATAAAGAAATCGGGGTTGAATTTTCACCATGGCTAAAAAGAGCGCAAGAACTGCCACCGCAATTGCTGGCATCGCTTTTGGACTCGCAGCCGGCGTAGCACTGGGAACCTATGTACTGGCACCCAATCTTCCCGACAGCACCGATCCCAACGCACCAACCTCGGAAGATCTTAAAGCTGCACAGCTTGAAGCAGAGGTCAATGCAGTACAGGCAGATCAAGCCGATAGCATTATCGACCACATTGTGGAAGATATGGTGGTTGGCACCCTCACCGATCGACCAGTGCTGATTATGCACACCGCCGACGCAGAGCAATCTGATATTGATGATGTTTCTTGGCTGCTTGGCCAAGCTGGCGCAATTGATGCAGGCACCATCACCCTAGAGGATTCTTTCTTCTCTCAAGACGGTGCTGATCAGCTGAAATCCATCGTGGCAAACACCTTGCCAGCGGGTGCCCAGCTATCTGAAACTCAGCTTGACCCAGGTACCCATGCCGGCGAAGCACTTGCCGCCGGACTCATGCTCAATCCGGAAACAGGGGAACCACTAGCCAGCACCGCTGAGCGTGGCCTGCTGCTAAATGTATTGCGCGATAGTGGTTATATTTCCTACGCCGATGGCACAATTTTGCCCGGTCAGGTAGTTGTTTTTATCACTGCTAATAACGACGGCACCGGCGATGGCGCCTTTGCTGCAGAAACCCAAGCTATGTTCGCCCGCGCGCTTGATTCCAAGGGATCCGGAGTGGTTGTTGCAGGCCGCATTCTCACCGCCTCTGATACCGGTGTCATTGGACGTTTGCGTGCCAATCCTGACAGTGCCTCCAAGGTCTCTACCGTGGATTCCCTTGATCGCACTTGGGGCAAGATGGCCACAGTCCTCTCCGCTAGAGATGAGCTTGCAGGCCGTTCTGGCGCCTATGGCTCAGCTGCATCGGCTGAAGCTGCAAGCCCATCCTTGGATGGTCTCAGCCCAGCGCCAGCCACCGAGTCCACCGAAACCGCTGAGACCACGGATAATGGTGGGGTAGAGGTAACCACCCCTTAACCGCGCTAGCGCCCCAAAGCACCGAAATCTAGGTTTGGATTTCGGTGCTTTTTTGGTTCCAAAACTTCATCTATTAAGTGATAGGTAAAACTGCCATTTTATTGCCTCTAGCAGCAGTTATTTACATCTAACTCAGGTGTGTTATGCTGGGGTTCCGTAGGTTTGAAAAGTCGGAAACTTCGCCGAGTTTTTCACTGCGGATTTTTTGTTTTCTGGACCATTTTTCTCCCAGAACGCAAAACTCATTCATCGTTGAAAAACGGCGGGGACCGTGGCCACGTGCCGGCAGTTTGAACACACCATTCGTTTAAGTTCACCGCACCGCCAAAGCTCAGCAACAATACTGAGCTCTGGTTGATATAGGAAGGTCCCTGAATCTCATGACCTCACCACGCAATACGCGTACCACCAAGCACATTTTCGTCACCGGCGGCGTTGTGTCCTCCTTGGGCAAAGGCCTAACCGCTGCCAGCCTTGGACAGCTACTTATCGCCCGAGGCCTCTCGGTCACCATGCAGAAGCTGGACCCATACCTCAACGTCGACCCCGGCACCATGAATCCTTTTGAGCATGGTGAGGTCTTTGTTACCGAAGATGGCGCTGAGACCGACCTTGACCTGGGCCACTACGAGCGTTTCTTAGATCGCAACCTGACCCTCAACGCCAACGTCACTACCGGCAAGGTGTACTCCACCGTTATCGCCAAGGAGCGCCGCGGTGAATACTTGGGCAAAACTGTCCAGGTCATTCCACATATCACCGATGAAATTAAGGCTCGTATCCTTGCCATGGGCGCACCAGATGCCAATGGCAACGTGCCAGACGTCGTAATTTCTGAGGTTGGTGGGACCGTGGGTGACATCGAGTCCCAGCCATTCTTGGAAGCTGCACGTCAGGTTCGCCATGAAATTGGCCGCGACAACTGCTTCTTCATTCACTGCTCTTTGGTTCCATACCTGGCAACCTCTGGTGAGCTTAAGACCAAGCCCACCCAGCACTCCGTATCTGAGCTACGTGGCATCGGTATTTTGCCTGATGCTCTGGTCCTACGTTGTGACCGTGAGGTTCCAGAGGGACTTAAAGACAAGATCGCCATGATGTGCGACGTGGAGACCGAGGGCGTTGTTTCTTGCCCTGACTCAAGCTCCATCTACAACATTCCAGATGTGCTTTACCGCGAACACCTGGATACCTTCATCATCCGTCGCCTTGGCCTGCCATTCCGCGATGTGGACTGGACCAGCTGGCACAACCTGATCGACCGCGTGAACAACCCTAAGCACGAAATCAACGTGGGCATCGTCGGCAAGTACATTGACCTGCCAGATGCTTACCTATCCGTGGTTGAGGCAGTGCGCGCAGCAGGCTACGCAAACTGGACCAAGACCAACATCAAGTGGATTGCCTCTGATGATTGTGAAACCCCTGCAGGTGCGCAGCGCGCCCTCCAAAACGTTGATGCTGTAGTCATCCCAGGTGGCTTTGGTATTCGCGGCATTGAAGGAAAAATCGGCGCCATCACTTACGCTCGTGAGCACAAGGTTCCACTGCTAGGCCTCTGCCTTGGTTTGCAGTGCACCGTTATTGAAGCTGCCCGCCAGGCTGGCCTGGAAAATGCTTCCTCAACTGAGTTTGATCCAGAGGCAGAGCAGCCAGTTATCGCCACTATGGAAGAGCAGAAGGCTGCTGTTTCCGGCGAAGCTGACTTGGGCGGCACCATGCGTTTGGGCGCTTACCCTGCAACTCTGCGCGAGGGTTCTCTAGTATCCGAGCTTTATGGCACCACCGAGGTTTCTGAGCGTCACCGTCACCGCTACGAGGTAAACAACGCCTACCGCGGTCAGATTGAAGAAGGATCCGACCTCATCTTCTCTGGTACCTCACCTGATGGCCAATTGGTGGAGTTCGTGGAGTACCCCAAGGAGGTGCACCCATTCTTGGTTGCCACCCAGGCACACCCTGAATACAAGTCCCGCCCAACCCACGCACACCCACTCTTTGTCGGCCTTGTTAAGACCGCTCTTGAGCTAAGTCAGCGTTCATAGTTCTACAATGTGTCCATGACTTCACATGAAACAGCTCCAGGTACCCATGAGTTCACTGTGACTGACACAGAACTCCTTTTGGAATCGCCAATTTTGAGTGTGCGGCGGGATACTCTCATCATGCCGGGTGGCACCACTGCCTGGCGAGAGATCGTCGAGCACTTTGGAGCAGTGGCGGTGGTGGCCTTTGATGGTGAAAAAATCGCCATGGTGCACCAATACCGCCATTCTGTGGGAGATCGTCTGTGGGAACTTCCCGCAGGCTTATTGGACATCGCCGATGAGGATGCACTCATCGGAGCTCAGCGTGAGCTCATGGAAGAAGCTGGGCTTAAAGCCAATACCTGGTCGGTACTCACTGATCTGATCACCTCACCAGGTTTTTGCGATGAAACAATCCGGGTGTATCTAGCCCAAGATCTTGAGAGCATTCCGCGCCCAGAGATTACTGGCGATGAAGAAGCCGATATGGTTTTCCAGTGGGTTCCCCTGGAAGAAGCAGTAGCCATGGTCTTTGATGGTGGTTTGGCTAACTCTGTGGCCATTGGTGGCATTTTGGCTGCCGACGCAGTTCTTGCAGGACGCGCGACAGCGCGGCCAACAGACGCACCTTTCCCTTACCGACCAACCGCACTGGCGGAGCGTCGAAAAGCACGCGGCAGTGTGCCGGACATGAAAAAGCTGTGAATCTCGACAACACTGTAAAAACCTGGATCACACATTTGGCCGTGGAGCGGGGACTGTCGGCTAATACGCTCAGCAGTTATCGTCGCGATTGCGCGCGCTATGTGGAGTGGCTGGAGCAGGCCGGAATTAGCGAGCTCGGGGAAGTCACCACTGCGCATGTGGAAAATTATGTGAAGGATTTGCGGCGCGGGGTGGATGGGCGGCAGCCTTTGTCGGCGTCCTCGGCTGGGCGCGCCCTCATCGTGGCGCGCGGTCTGCATAAATTTGCGCTCGCTGAAGGCCTGATAAACATGGACGTGGCCGCGGAAGTATCACCACCGGCCACCGGCCGGCATTTGCCTGATATCTTGAGCATCGAGGAAGTGACGGCGCTTATTGATGCCATTCCTACCTCTGATATTGCAACGCCTATGGATATTCGCGATCGTGCGCTGATCGAGGTGCTTTATGGGACCGGGGCACGTATTTCTGAGGCCGTGGGGTTGGTGGTGGATGATGTGGCAGAGAGTCCAGAGATTTTGCGGATTACTGGTAAAGGCTCCAAACAACGCATTGTTCCTTTTGGATCCATGGCCAAAAAAGCAGTGCAGGATTACCTCACACGAGCGCGTCCAGCACTGAGCAAAGGCAAGTCTCATGCCTTGTTTTTAAACCAACGTGGCGGTGCTCTTTCGCGGCAATCTGCCTGGGCGGTGTTGAAAAAAGCGGTGCAGCGGGCTGGGTTGGATAAGGATATTTCGCCTCACACCCTCCGCCATAGTTTTGCTACCCATTTGCTTGAGGGGGGTGCGGATGTGCGTGTAGTGCAAGAACTTTTGGGGCATTCTTCGGTGACAACGACACAGATCTACACCCATGTCAGTGCCGAGAATTTGCGCCAGGTTTGGCGGGAGTCTCATCCACGCGCCTAAGCGCGTGCGCAAGCTAACGTGAGGGGTTGCGATCAGTGCCAGGATTGGCGCCAGGATTAATGCCACCAGGAGCAGCAGATTTCTACCCCACCAAAAGTCAACCTTAGAACCTTTACTTTGCTAATTTCTGCTCATTTTCCAGTCAATAAGCGCAGAAAGGCAGAGCAACCTAAGCAGTAGCTGCCACCTGGGGTTCGGCGTGTGAGACGACGGTATGTCTAATTGGTCTATATCCTGAATGTATTGTGGTCTTAGATAGTTAATGACATCGAGATAATTTCTTTATCTCAAAGCAATGGTCATAAACCCGCTGGCGGAAGATTTCGGAGGATCCAGAAGGTTCCTGAAGAGCTTTTTTGCCAGCAGCTGGGCCAATTAAGAGCAATTCGAGTCAAGGAAGAGAGTTTGACTGTGAGTGATGCGGGGAAGCAGAACACTTCTAAAGTGGAGGTCGGACTAACCGGCCGACCCCTGCGTGAATTGCCGGAGATTACACCATTGGAAAAGCATGGTCCGGCCACCATTATCGCCATGGCAAACCAAAAAGGCGGCGTGGGCAAAACCACCTCCACCATTAACCTCGGTGCCTGCCTTGCGGAGGCCGGACGTAAAGTCCTGCTCGTTGACTTGGACCCCCAGGGCGCGCTGACAGCGGGGCTTGGGATCCGTTATGACGACGTCGATATCACCGTTTATGACCTCATGGTGGACGACAATTCCACCATCGATCAGGCCATTCACCACACCACCGTCCCTGACCTTGATGTGGTTCCCGCCAATATTGACCTTTCCGCTGCGGAAATCCAGCTGGTTAATGAGGTTGGCCGCGAGCAAACCCTAGCCCGCGCCCTGCGCCCGGTGATGAAAGATTATGACTTCATCATCCTGGACTGCCAGCCTTCCCTCGGCTTGCTTACGGTCAATGCGCTCGCCTGCGCCCACGGCGTGATCATCCCCATGGAGTGCGAGTATTTCTCCCTGCGTGGTTTGGCCTTGCTCACCGACACCGTGGAAAAGGTTGCCGATCGCCTCAACTTCGACCTGGAGATCTTGGGCATTTTGGTCACCATGTTTGACCGTCGCACCTCCCACGCCCGCGAGGTTATGTCGCGCGTGGTGGAGGTTTTTGATGAGAAGGTCTTTGATACCGTCATCACCCGCACCGTCCGTTTCCCCGAAACCTCCGTGGCCGGCGAGCCGATAATCACCTGGGCTCCCACCTCCCAGGGCGCCGAGCAGTACCGCACCCTGGCCCGCGAAGTCATCCAGCGCGCCGCCCACTAGCTTTAAACCGCTTGTCGACGCCACCCTCGTGGCAGCCACTCGGGCATGTTACTGGGGTAACAACTTCGGCGTGGGTTAAGGTTTTTAAAGAATTCATATGACTACAGTCGCCGAAACAGATATCGCACCAGAACTCGAGGTTGGCCCGATTGGGCCAGAACCTCTCACTCCGCCAGCTTCTGAGCAAGAAGAAAGTGCTGGATTTAAGGTCCAGCTGTCAAACTTTGAAGGTCCTTTTGACCTCCTGTTGCAGCTGATCTCTAAAAAGAAGCTTGATGTCACTGAGGTCGCTCTGGCGCAGGTCACCGATGAGTTTATTGCCTACACCCGCGCATTGGGTGAAACCAGTGACCTTGATGAGGTCACGGAATTTCTCGTGGTGGCGGCAACACTGCTGGATCTAAAAACTGCACGCCTCTTGCCACGCGGTGAAGTAGATGATGAGGAAGATCTAGAACTCCTTGAGATTCGCGATCTGCTCTTTGCCCGCCTGCTGCAATACCGTGCCTATAAGCAGGTAGCGGATCTTTTCGGGCAGTGGCAGCGCGAGGCCCGACGCCGTTATCCGCGGGCAGTGTCCTTGGAGCCACAATTTGTTGATCTGCTACCGCCGGTGACTTTGGGGCATAGTCCGCAAAGTTTTGGCGAGTTAGCTGCTGCAGTATTTAAGCCAAAACCCCCTGAGGGCGTGCGCACCGACCATATCCACCAGGTTGCGGTCTCTGTTCCGGAACAAGCAGGCAAGATTTTGAGCACCCTCAAACTTGCGGGTATTGATCATTTTCTTACTTTCCAGCTGCTCACCCGCGATTGCACGGTGTCAATGGAAGTGGTGGGTCGCTTCTTGGCGCTGCTAGAACTCTATAAAGCTCGCGCAATTGAGACAGTCCAGGAAGAACCGCTCGGCGAGCTTAAAGTGGCATGGACCGGAAAAGAAGTTGATCCGGCTGTGGTGGCTGCAAGCGATTGGCAATAATTCACCCCCTGCAGCCAGCCACACTGTTATGGACGGTTCTTGAGCAGTTCAAGAATGTCATCGCTAAGTGGGCGATCAGAGTAGATGCGCACATTCGGCTCATTGGGGTCGTTCTCGGTGCCCACACGGCGACCTTCCCATACTGGGCTTAAACCGAGCTTCTCCAAAATTCGGAAGGATGCGGGGTGGTTGGTGGTAACTCGAGCGGTGAGCGGGAGGGTTTCGTCGATACGCTTGGTGGCAAGGGTTGCCGCATTAGAGATCTCGGTGGCATACCCGTTACCCCAGAGATCAGGGCGCAGGCGATATTTCAGGTCCCATACCTTGCCATCGATGAGCTCAACGCCGCCGACACCCACTAACTCTGCGGGACGCTCGCGCAAATACACACCCCAAGGGCCGAGATCTTTTTGCTTCCAGCTTTCGTGAGTGCGTTTGATGATCTCACGGGTTTCTTTGAGCTCAGTGTGGCGAGCCTGGGGACGGTGCTCCCAGAGGCGGTTGTCTGAGTAAATCTGGTGAGCTTCGTCCTCAAGTTCCACGGTAAGGGGAACCAGGATTAGCCTGTCTGTGCGTGTAATCGTAGCCATGGAGAAATGTTAGAACATCAACCACCGCTTATGTGACCACTCTCACGAAAATTATCTAATTGTATGCTGGATCAAATAATTTTCTTAGTTCTTGGCAATTCTTTTAGCAAAAACAGCCTTGATTCTTAGCCCCGGTTTAGGGTGGTCTACCTGGGTGAAATACAGGGTAGGGGATTCATAATTCTGTGAAAAGGTGAATAAAATCGCGTGATCTTCACCCAAAATAAGCATTTTTAGTGGTCTTAAGCACTAGGATAGGTGGTTATGACTTCTGTATATTCATCCCCGACAGAGCATGATCATGCCCCGCTAAGTCCGTACTACCCAGATGGTCCGGTAGTTACCGTGAGCTGGCTTGCTGAACATCTAGGCCAGGACAACCTGGTGGTGTTGTGCGCTGCAATGAATGATGCAGAGCAGGCGCAAGAAGCCGGAATTCCCGGTGCATTCCTGGCAGATCTTGAAGCAGATTTCTCTGATCAATCCGCCGCCTTGCCACACACCGTGCCTGGCAATCTTCAAGGTTTGCTGGAGAGCTATGGCATTAGCGATGACACCACCGTGGTGGTTTATGACCGCCAGGGCTTGATGGTGGCACCGCGCGTGTGGTGGCTATTGCGGGTAGCAGGCCTTGAAAATATTGGTGTACTTGATGGTGGCCTGCCAGCCTGGGAAGCCGCCGGCCTGGAGCTCAAGCCTTTGGTTACTCCCGTGCAGCGTGGCAAGATCACCGCAACTCCACGCCCGGAGTTGTTGGTCGGTGCAAATGGTGTGGAAAGCGCGATTGCCCGCTCCAGCAAAGCAGTGGTGGATGCCCGCACAGCCGGACGTTTTTCCGGTGTTGAGGAAGAACCACGACCGGGCCTGAAAAAGGGATCCATTCCCGGCAGCGTCAACATTCCTTTTGGCGATGTGGTTGATGAAAGCGGTCTTTTGCGCCCACCAGCACAATTGCGTGAGCTTTTCCAAACCTCCACCCATAACGCTAAGTCCTTAGTCTTTAGCTGTGGATCAGGCGTTACTGCTTGCGTTGATGCACTTGCTGCAGTTGTGGCCGGCTATGAAGACGTTGTGGTTTATGACGGTTCCTGGGCTGAATGGGGTAATCCCATCAACCAGCGTCCCATTGCCTAAGCTCAAACAATTTAAGGCCACCGGCACAGGGTAAACTCACAGTCCATGACTGACTTTGACCCCGCATTGATTCCAGCCATGAGTTTGATTCCTCAAACCCGTTCCCGGCTGGAATCAATTTTGTTGGTGGTTGATTCACCTGTTCCAGCCAGCACCTTGGCCCGCGTACTGGGCATTGAGACTGCCGCTGCCACCGGTATTCTGCAAGAGATGGCCACCGAGCTAAATGAGCGGGGAAGTGGCATTGACCTCCGGGAAACTGCAGAGGGTTGGCGCTATTACACGCGCCCCGAAAATGCCGATATCGTGGAGCAATTTTTGCTAGACGGTAACCAAACCAGGCTTTCTCGCGCAGCCCTGGAAACACTTGCAGTGGTGGCCTACCGGCAGCCGGTAACCCGTTCCCAAATTTCAGCAGTGCGCGGAGTAAATGTAGATGGCGTTATGCGTACACTCCAGCTGCGTGGCTTGGTGCGCGAAGTAGATATTGAGGAATCAACCGGCGCCCACCGCTATGCCACCACTGAGCTCCTGCTTGAACTTTTGGGCGTCGATTCCTTGGATAAACTTCCAGACCTGGCCCCCTTGCTACCTGAGGTTGATTCCATTGACGAGGACTTCTAAAAACGCCCTGAATATAGGCCCAGCTGCAAAAATAGTGGTTTAGACGGTTTTAGTGTAGGATTTCTAGGATTAAACTTCATAAGATTTCAAGATTAAGGACACTAACGTGACCCCACCCGCTCGCCGTGATGGCACACCGGAAAAGAAGCAGAGCACTCGCTCTGGCGGCTACCGGTCCAATGTTCGTGGTTATAAGCCAGGATCCGCCCGCCCAGATGCCCGCCAGCAGCAGCCAAAGAAGGAAGATTTCCTCCTTTCCAACGCTAAACCTGCCAAGAAGCAAAATGTCCCAAGCAATGATGATTGGTCCTTGGGCTTCCTCAATCGCAATGACTCCAATGGAGTCCGCCTCCAAAAAGTGTTGGCCCAAGCCGGAGTAGCCTCCCGCCGCCACGCTGAAATCATGATCGACCAAGGTCGAGTTGAGGTCAACGATAAGATCGTCACCACCCAAGGTGTCCGCGTTGATCCAACCAAGGACGTCATCCGCGTTGATGGTGTTCGCATCAACATCAATGAAGACCTCGAGTACTTCGTGCTCAATAAGCCACGTGGCATGCACTCCACCATGAGTGATGATCTGGGACGTCCTTGCGTGGGCGACCTTGTCAGTGAAAAAACTGCCTCTGGCCAGCGTCTCTTCCACGTCGGTCGTCTTGACGCCGATACCGAAGGCCTGCTGCTACTCACCAACGATGGTGAACTGGCCAACCGCCTCATGCACCCCAAGTATGAGGTTCGCAAGACCTACCTGGCTACTGTGCGTGGCGAAGCGAACCACAAGCTCACCTCCGCTCTGCGCGATGGTATCGAGCTCGAAGACGGTCCTGCAAAGGCTGACTTTGTGCAAATCATTGACACTTTCCAGGGCAAGTCCTTGATTCGTCTGGAAATCCACGAAGGTCGCAAGCACATTGTGCGTCGTATGTTCGATGAGCTGGATTTCCCAGTTGAGCGCCTTGTCCGCACCAAGCTGCACACCGTCCAATTGGGCGATCAAAAGCCTGGTACCCTGCGCGCACTGAACTCCGCCGAGCTGGCCAGCCTCTATAAGGTGGTGCAGCTGTGACAGCAGTGTCCAATATGCCTAATGGCGGCTTGATTGTTGCAATCGACGGACCTTCAGGTACTGGAAAATCCACTACTGCGCGCGCTTTAGCCACTCGTCTTGAGGCAAAATACCTCGATACCGGTGCAATGTACCGAGTTGCCACCTTGCATGTGCTCAACAAAGGCATTGACCCTGCCGATACCGAGGCCGTAATTGCAGCTACTGCATCCCTGCCTTTGTCGATTTCTGACGATCCGGCCTCCACTGAGGTTCTCCTCGGTGGCCAGGATGTACAAAAGGATATTCGGGGACCCGAGGTCACCGCACAGGTGTCCGCGGTGTCTGCGATCCCGGAAGTCCGCGAAAACCTTGTCGCCCTGCAGCGCGCTTTGGCCTCCAAGGCGCACCGCTGTGTGGTTGAAGGTCGCGATATCGGAACCACCGTGCTTGTCGACGCGCCCATCAAGGCGTTTCTCACCGCCTCAGCTGAGGTCCGCGCCCAGCGCCGCTTTGATCAAGACACCGCTGCTGGTCGCAGCGTGAACTTTGCTGATGTCCTGGCCGATGTCCAACGCCGCGATGAACTCGATTCCACCCGCGCAGTGTCACCGCTTAAGCCAGCTGAAGATGCGCATCTAATAGATACCTCCACTATGACTATGGATGAGGTCCTCGATCTCCTTGTCCAGTTGACTGAAGCCTCCGCCGAAAGGAGCAAACAGTGACCGATAAAAAGAATATGCCAGGTGAAGAGGACGAGACCGTCTTCGTTTACCACACTCACCAAGGCGAAATGGATGTTGTAGGTGCTTTTGCCGATGAGGAAGAACTTGCTCCTCATGGTGGCTGGGCCGCAGCTGACTTTGACCCCAGCGAATTTGGCCTAGAAGATAACTTCGATGAAGAAGACGATGATTTCGACTTCGATGCTGAAGACTTTGATGACTCTGATTTTGCGGAGCCAGATTTTGGCGAAGGTTATGATGATGAGCACTGGGAGCAGATTGAATCTGCCTTCGGCATCAAGAATCCTCACCTAGAGGAATCTTTGTGCACCGTAGCCATCGTGGGCCGACCAAATGTTGGTAAATCCACCTTGGTTAACCGCTTCATCGGTCGTCGAGAAGCAGTGGTGGAGGACTTCCCGGGGGTTACCCGTGACCGTATCTCCTATATCTCTGACTGGGGTGGCCAGCGATTCTGGGTGCAGGACACCGGCGGCTGGGATCCCAATGTTAAGGGCATTCACGCTGCTATTGCACACCAGGCTGATATCGCCATGGCAACCGCAGACGTCATTGTTTTTGTGGTTGATACCAAGGTTGGTATTACTGAAACCGACTCGGTGATGGCTGCCAAGCTGCTGCGCGCTGAGGTTCCCGTTATCCTCGTGGCCAATAAGTTTGACTCCGATAGCCAGTGGGCAGATATGGCCGAGTTTTATGCTCTTGGCCTGGGTGATCCATACCCAGTTTCTGCACAGCACGGCCGTGGTGGCGCTGACGTGCTGGACAAGATCTTGTCCCTGTTCCCAGCAGAACCACGCACCAAGTCCATCGTTGAAGGCCCACGCCGAGTGGCACTCGTCGGCAAGCCCAATGTTGGTAAATCTTCTTTGCTCAACAAGTTCGCCGGCGAAACCCGCTCCGTTGTGGACAACGTTGCAGGTACCACCGTTGACCCAGTTGACTCCCTGATTCAGCTGGATGAACACCTGTGGAAGTTTGTTGATACCGCAGGACTGCGCAAGAAGGTTAAGTCTGCAACTGGCCACGAGTACTACGCATCTTTGCGTACCCACGGTGCCATCGATGCAGCTGAACTCTGTGTGTTGCTCATTGACTCCTCCGAGCCAATTACCGAGCAGGACCAGCGTGTTTTGGCCATGATCACTGAGGCTGGCAAGGCCTTGGTTATTGCCTTTAACAAGTGGGACCTTATGGATGAGGATCGTCGTATCGATCTTGACCGTGAATTGGATCTGCAGCTGGCACACGTGCCATGGGCTAAGCGGATTAACATCTCCGCTAAGACCGGCCGTGCCCTGCAGCGCCTGGAGCCTGCCATGTTGGAAGCTTTGGCCAGCTGGGATCGTCGTATTTCCACCGGTCAGCTCAACACCTGGTTGCGTGAAGCTATTGCTGCCAACCCTCCACCAATGCGTGGTGGCCGTTTGCCTCGAGTACTTTTTGCTACTCAGGCCTCCACTCAGCCTCCAGTGGTGGTTCTCTTTACCACTGGCTTCTTGGAAGCTGGCTACCGCCGTTATCTGGAGCGTAAATTCCGTGAGCGCTTTGGTTTTGAAGGTACTCCAGTACGTATTGCTGTGCGTGTTCGTGAACGCCGCGGCAAGGGCGGCAAGCGTAAATAAGCGCCTGCCTGCTTAAAATAACTGCCCCTGAGCTTGATTAAACTCAAGCAAAGGGGCAGTTTTTATATTAAGGCTGCAGTGCGATATATAGGTCTGTGCGCAAGGTAGCCGGGTCCATATCTGGGGTAGGTCTGGTCACATAAACCTCCCAGAAAGGAAAAGCTACGGTGCGCCCAGCTGCTGCAATGGCAGCTATGAAGTTTTCCCAAGCCTTGGGCAGTTCCTCAAAACTGCCAATGTGGGAAATCCGCGACACTGGACCGGCTGGAATAACAGAAGGCTCCACAGTGACCTCGTATTCGGTGGCAACCTGCTCTGTCAGCGGGGTTTGCACACCAATACCGATTTCAAAGGTGAATGTATCGGTGGGCATCTGGTGGTAAAGCGCAAAACCTGGACCTTGGGGGTAATTGCCACGCTGGACTAATGTCGGGATTAGTGCCTTGAATGTGACATCAAAAGCTGCAGACATTTCTGACCGGGGCAAATTGCTGAAAGAGACAACAGCGGTGGGGATTTCGGGGACCTCTATAATTTCGAGGGTGCTGGCTGCGTCGGAATTGAGGTATAGGCCATCATGGGACATGAGTTTTTCCAATCAAGTTCAGCTTCACTTTGATCGCCACAGTACCCAAACTTTAAGCCTGGCGGGTCAGTATAAAGGCGTCACAGCGGTAGGGCAGTGCTACCGGCTTACCGGGAGCAAATTCCAGGTGTTCATAGAGGTACCACTGCAAATTATTATCCACACGCTGCTGAATTTTGGGTGTTGATCGCAGCCAATAAGAACGGGTGTGGGCCAGGTTAATGATATTTTCTGGGGTGATTTCTTGCTCCCAGGTAGTGCGCAGGGTGGTGGAGATTTCCCAGGGTGCAGCAACCTCGGGAATAAACCCGGGCTTGAGCACATCTCCGGCATGCATAATGCGGCTAAGCCGGTGTACCCAAGGGATTGTTGTATCCAAGTTATTCCACACCAATAACACGGCGCCATCGCGGGCGATAATGCGATCAAATTCTGCAGCAGCAGCCGGTACATCCACCCAATGCCAGGTCTGAGCGCAACTGACCAGGTCAACTGAGCTATTAGCAAGTGCAGTGTGTTCAGCAACTGCCTGCCAGGCCGGGACTGTGGGATAAGCCTCGTGCAGCACACGTAGCATATCTATGCTGGGGTCTAAAGCCAAGATCTCGTGGCCGGCGTCCTCGAGTAAAGCGGTGAGCTTGCCGGTGCCAGCTCCCACATCCACAATGCGTTTAAATCCCGTAGCCAGCTGGATTACTTCAGTTGGATATCCAGGGCGTACATCATCATAGGTGGTGCTGCCGTGGTCAAAGGCTCGGGCGCCGATCTCGCGGTGTTGCTCTCCCGCAAATTGGGGCGCATTCTTTTTGGATACCGGCGGAATCGGGGGATGCAGGGGATATGAGGATTCTGTCATGACGAAGCCTAATTCTAGACGCTTAGAGCAACATCAAATAACGATATATCGGTTGGGTGGAATCTAGGCTAGAGTTCACATTTGTGTCTGTATCAGCTAACACTGCCGAAAAGGGCAGCATCATAGATTATTCCGCCTTGCCAGGCCCCGGCGCGCAGCCGTCGAAAATGCCTGCGCTGGATGCCAAATGGTGGACCCTTAAAGTGGCCTTGGGCCAGCGCCCCTGGAGTTTTATTGCCTCCATTGGCATGGCGCTGTCTTTTATTTGCAATGGGCTGACACCTTTGGTGGTGGGGCGCGCTGTGGATGAGGCGATTGCAACCTCCAGTTTGGGTAAATTGGGCTGGTGGCTGGTGGTTTTAGCAGGGCTCTTCTTGGTAGCTATCGGGGTGAACTGGGTGGCGCGCTATATGATGGTGCGCTCTCAGCAGCTGCTTAGCCATGATCTTCGCACGATGGTGACGGATCGTATTCAGGATCCTCGCGGTTTTGGTGGTCGCGAGCGCACTGCGGGTGGGCTTTTATCCATTGCTTCTTCGGATACTCAAAGGGTGGGAGATATCGTCATGATGACGGTATTCCCGGTCGCTGAGGTTGCCTCGGTGATATATGGAGCCAGTGTTATTTTTGCCATTAATTCCTGGCTGGGATTTGCGGTGCTTTGCGGCGGACCACTGTTGGTGGTGATCGCGCTGAAAGTCTCAAAACCTTTGCAAAAGCGTTCGGGTGCCCGCCAACAGGCAGTGGCTCAAGCAGCGGCAACTGCTACTGATGTGGTCCAAGGCTTGCGTATTCTTAAAGGTTTGGGCGCGATTATGACGGTGCGTAAGCGTTATGGGGAGGTCTCAAGTGAGGCCTATGAAAAGACGATTTATGCCAATGCTGCCGAAGCACGCCTTAATGGAATTACCGAGGCGGTCGGCTCAATTTTTGTGGCAGCCCTGGGTATCTCTGCGGGTTTGCTGGCACTTAATGGCTCCATGAGTGTTGGTGACCTCATCACGGTGGTGGGCTTAACGCAGTTTCTTATTGTTCCCATGACCATGTTGGGCCGCAATTTGGCTTCGCGGTGGGCCTCAGCTGAAGCCTCTGCCAAGCGCATCCGCGAAGTGCTGGGCGCGGATTTTGAGCGCAGTTCAGAGCTGGATGCTGCTACCACCCAGGCGCTTATCGACGCACTCCCCGCGGGCCTCACTGTGCTGCGCTCGGCAGGGGACCATCGCGAGCTGGTGGCTCGGCTAGAGTCCTTGCCTCGTACCCGGGTAATTGTGGCTCCCCATGCAGCTGATCTTTTTGATGGCACTGTGAGCGATAATGTTTTCCCAGATCCAGAGATAGCTGCAACTGCCATTGAGGTTGCCTCCTGTACTGATATTCCAGGCGGTGCCAACAAACGCGTGGGTGAAGGTGGCCGGATGCTATCTGGTGGACAGCGCCAAAGAGTGGCCTTGGCCCGGGCAATTGCCTTTGATCCAGAGGTATTGGTGCTGCAAGATCCAACGACCGCGGTGGACTCGGTTACCGAGCACAATATTGCCGAGCGTGTAGCAGCCCATAGAGCTGGAAAAATCACCTTGGTTTTTAGTAATGCTCCGGCCTGGAGTGCAGTAGCCGCGTCTCACATGGATGCCAGCGAGTTGGAAAAGGAGCTTAAGGCATGAGTTTGTCGTCGAAAAGCGCGCCCTTAAAGCCGGATACGGCGCTGCGGTTCCCGCTGGCCACGTTGCCGCAGGTGCGGCAAGAGGTGGCGCGCCAGATTAGGCGGATTCGCCATGCACGCTGGTGCTTTTTACTCGCGATGGTGCTGCTGAGCGCGGGAGCTTATGCCTCGGTGCTGGTGCCCCAGCTGCTGGGCCGGATTGTTGATGTGGTAACCCAGCACGGCTCGGCGCAGGAATTGCTGAACATTGGGCTGATTTTGGTGGCCGTGGCGATTTTCGGCGCGGTCTTAAGTGCTACGGGTTTTTATCTGGTGGCCCGGATTTCTGAGCGCGTAATTGCTAATCTGCGTGAAGATATGGTGGGCACGGCGTTGGGGCTGCCAACTCACCGCGTGGAAGATGCCGGCGCCGGTGACCTAGTGAGCCGCTCTACCGATGATATTGCAGAGCTCTCGGCTGCGGTGACAGAAACCGTGCCAATTCTGAGCACCTCAATTTTTACGATTCTGGCCACAACTATTGCGCTGCTTAGTTTGGACTGGCAGTTTTTGCTCATTCCAGTGGTGGTGGGGCCGGTGTACTACCTGGCTGCGCGGCACTATTTGAGCAAAGCTCCGCAGCGTTATGCCGCTGAGCGCGCCGCCATGGCTGAACGTGCTCGCCGAGTGTTGGAGGCAATTCGCGGACGCGCCACAGTGCGTGCCTTTTCCATGGAACGCGCGGTGCATCAAAACATTTCCAATGCCTCCTGGAGCGTGGTGGTTAAGGGTATTCGCGCGCGTACCACCATGCTTATTTTGAATACTTGGATGTTGCTAGCGGAGTTTTTGATGCTGGCCGGTGCCCTGGTGGTGGGCTATCACCTGGTAGCTCGGGAATCTTTGACCGTGGGTGCAGTCACCGGCGCGGTGCTCATGATTATCCGCCTGCGTGGACCAATGAATATGTTCATGCGTGTGCTCGATACCGTGCAATCCGGTTATGCCTCGCTGGCGCGCATTGTCGGCGTTGTTGCCGATCCGCCGCAGCCGATTCCCGATAGTGGCGTTGCTGCATCCCAGGGCCGGGTGGAGCTGCGCAATGTGAGTTTTAGTTATGGCGATTCCTGGGCCGTGCGTGATATCAATATCCGCATCAACCCTGGGGAGACAGTTGCTATGGTCGGCGCCTCAGGCGCCGGAAAAACCACCGTGGCAGCCTTGCTGGCGGGGCTGAGGGTTCCAGACCACGGCGAGGTGCTTGTCGACGACTACCCCGTGTCTGACTTATCTGATCGCGAGAGAATTGCGCGTTTGGCGATGGTCAGCCAGGAGGTACATGTATTTTCTGGAACCTTGCGTCAGGATATGACTCTGGCAAAACCTGAGGCCACCGATGCTGAATTAATTGCTGCCCTTGACCGAGTGCAGGCCACCGCATGGTTTGAGAGCTTGCCTGCTGGTTTGGATAATGTGGTGGGAGCCCGCGGAGTGCAGCTTGAGCCGGTGATGGCCCAGCAATTGGCACTGGCACGCGTGCTGCTTTTGGATCCAGCCATCGTGATTATGGATGAAGCTACAGCCGAGGCCGGATCTGCTGGAGCTGGTGCTTTGGAGCGCGCTGCCGATGAAGTTACCCGCGATCGCACCGCTTTGGTGGTAGCGCACCGTTTGGACCAGGCTTCACGTGCCGATCAGATTTTGGTGATGGACAAGGGCCAGGTGGTAGAAGCTGGCACCCATGATGAGCTGCTTAAACGCGGAGGAATCTATCAGCGTTTGTGGGCGGCGTGGCGTAAAGGCCGGGCTGAGTAGATTTTTGATCTTCCTTGGGCATTGACTGTTCAATGCTTTGAACATTAATATTCACGCTATGGAATTATCGAACTTTGCCTTTGCTTTTGGGCTGACCCTTTTTGCTGGTCTAGCCACCGGAGTAGGTGGGCTCATCGCCATCTCACGCAAAGCTCCGGGCGAAAGATTTCTCGCTGGTTCCCTTGGTTTTTCCGTTGGCGTGATGGTGTATGTCTCCTTTGTGGAGATCTTCCCCAAGGCGCTAAGCGAACTCACCTCCGTGTGGGGCGAGCGTGGCGGCAGTTGGGCAACAGTGGCTGCATTCTTCGGTGGTATTGCACTCATCGCCATTATTGACCGCCTGGTGCCCAGCGCCATTAACCCCCATGAGCCTGGCACCGTGGGTGGCGCGGTGGAAGGTTATGAACGCCGCGCCCGCATGATGAAAATGGGTGTGCTCACCGCGGTGGCCATTGCCATCCACAATTTCCCCGAAGGTTTTGCGACCTTCCTCTCAGGGCTTTCTGACCCCAAGGTGGCGATTCCGGTTGGCGTGGCTATTGCCATTCACAATATTCCCGAAGGAATTGCCGTGGCCGTACCCTTGCGGGAAGCAACGGGCTCCCGAAAAAAGGCCTTAATGTGGTCCACGGTGTCTGGCCTTGCCGAACCAGCGGGCGCCTTGGTGGGATTCTTAATCCTCATGCCTTTTATGGGCCCAGCTACCTTAGGCCTCTGTTTTGCCGCTGTCGCGGGAATCATGGTGTTTATCAGCGTGGATGAATTACTTCCCACTGCGATTTCCACCGGCAAACACCACACTGCCATTTATGGCCTACTTGCTGGCATGGCAGTGATGGCTATTAGTTTGCTGCTGTTTATCTAGCTTGTTGCTGGTTTTAGGTGGCTAGCGCTTTGCGGCCATAAGCATACGGTCAACCGCAGAGAGCACTTGGTCCACATAAGCCGGATTAATACCGGTTTCCCGGCGCGCCTGCAGCAGCTCAGCTTGGGCGGCGTGGAGAGCATCAATGCGTGCAGTTCTGGCCTGTTTACGCATTTTGGCCAGGTTTTCTACAACCTCTTCCTCCGCAGACAACTCCTGCGCAATCCAGCCCTTGATAGCTGCAATCTGCTCATCTGCCAGATTACTTTGACTAATCAGGTGCTTGGCTGCAGCCTTTTGGGCGCGTTCGGTAAGTTTTGCAATGCTTTCATCGCCGGCAGCATCTGGCCCCTTGTCCAGGTTAAGCCTGCCCACCAGCCATGGCAGGGTAAGTCCGGGGCCAACCATGGTCAGTAGCAGGACCACCAGGGCAATAATCTGGAGTTCATGGTGATAAGGGAAGACATCAGCAGGAATGGACAGCACCAAAGCCAAGGTGACAAGACCGCGCATGCCGGCCCATGTCATTAGCAATGCTTCCTGGAGACGCAGCGGTGCGCGTAGCACTCCGGCTGCTACACCCTTGTGTGCAATATTCTTTCGGTTTTGTTTGTAGTTGAAGAACATCCAGGCTCCGCGGACCGCAATGGCAACCACCGACAGCACCACACCAACCCACACTGCATGCCAGAAGGCCGTTCCCACCGAATCGATGGCTGCTCGGACATTAAGTCCAATTAGACCAAAGGCGAGGCCGGTAAAGAGAACTTCCACGGTGCCCCAGAATGCCTGACCGGAAAGGCGATCTTCAGCGCCAATAGCTGCGCGGGAGTTAAGCTCTACTGCTGCAATAACGATGGCAACAACGCCAGATCCGCCGATTTCTTCCGCACCTGCATAGATGGCGAAAGGCAACACCCAGGTCAGTGCGTTATGGGCTTCAATAGAGCTCACGTGATCACTAAACCACGCTGCGAGGCGACCAACAATTAGGCCAAGTACCACGGCTGCAATACAAGACCATAAGAACTCGAGGATGCCGGCACTCCAGGAAAGTTCTTCACCTGCCACAAGAGCTACGAGCGCTACGTGGAAGGTAACGATGCTGGCAGCGTCGTTAAAAAGGCCTTCTATTTGCAGGGTGGTAGTGATCCTTTTGGGAATACCAGCAGGTTCTGCGACAGCATCCACAGCAACTGGGTCTGGTGGAGCAATTGCCGCGGCCAAAACGATGGCGCCAGCGATACCAATTCCAGGAAGAAGGAGGAGTGAGACTCCAGTAAGGGCTGCGATGGTAATAAACACCAACACCACCGACATGGAAATAATTGTTGATTTTTGACCCAGGATCAATGCCCACGAAGACTTGCGTGCCAACGCCCAAAGTAGCGGCGGGATGAAGATTGGCAGGATGAGGTCAGCGGGAATATCAATCTCTGGCAGGAAGGGAAGGAGAGCTCCGCCTGCAGCAACGATGGTCATGAGGGCAGGCCAGGGGAGTCCTGTGCGGTCACCGATGGCAACCACCGCGACAGTGGCCAACAACAGACTGATAAGCATGAACAAAATCGTCATGGAAGTCTTTTCTATTTTGTTTCTCTAATGGGTTTAATCATTGTGCATCCAAATAAAGCAATAATGGTGCAACACGAGCATAGTTTTTAGGATTGGGCCAATAAAAATTTCCGCCGTACTTTAAGTAACTGAGTAGGAGCAGATGAGTCTGACACTGGTCCTTGGTTTGGGGATAGCGCTCAACCTTTGCTGAACTGGGATCTAAAAGGAAAGGACACCGCAATACGTGCCGCGGATTATCAGTTGGTGGAATAAGTATCAGATTCCGCTGTATTTAGGGGCGCTAGGCGTGGGTGCCTTGATTGGCCTTGTTTTCCAGACCCAGGCTCCAGCCTTTGATCAAGCAATTAATCCCATCTTGATGGTGTTACTTTATGCCACTTTTTTGGCAGTTCCTCTCAACCGTTTGGGACGAGCGCTGACTGATCTGCGATTTTTGGCAGGCCTGCTGGTTCTGAACTTCCTTGCGGTGCCAGTGGTGGTGTTTGTTCTAACTCGGGCAATTGCTGATGAGCCTGCGATCCTTGTTGGTGTCTTATTGGTGTTGCTAGCCCCGTGTATCGACTATGTCATTGTCTTCTCCGGACTAGCAGGTTCGGCGAATGAAAAATTGCTGGCAGCCTCTCCTTTATTAATGCTGCTCCAAATGCTGTTGATTCCGGTCTATATCCGCCTGATTATGGGACCAGAAATACTCAATAGCATTGATGTGGGCTCTTTTATTCGAGCATTTATGCTGCTTATTGTGGTGCCATTGGCAGCGGCATTGTTGACGCAAATCTTGGCGCAGCGGTTCGGTTGGGCTAGGCGGGTTATGACACTCATGGAAGCCATGATGGTGCCAGTGATGATGCTTACGCTTGCAGTCGTGGTGGCATCTCAAATCGCTGCGGTAAGTGGCCAGGTGGGGATGATGCTACAGGTCATTCCGCTCTTTGCTATTTTTATGGCGCTCATGGCGACGCTCGGAAAGCTAGCTGGAAAGATTTTCAACCAGGATGTGCCAGCAACTCGAGCCCTCATATTTTCTGGCGCAACCCGAAATTCTTTAGTTGTGTTGCCTTTGGCGCTAGCACTTCCTGCCGAGCTTTCTATAGCTGCCATTGTGGTGGTGAGCCAAACCCTGGTGGAGTTGGTCGGCATGATTATTTTTGTGCGGGCTGTGCCTAAATTTGTCCCTGAATCTGTCCCGGCAAGCCAGAAATAGCACCGGAAAGACCGCAGGCAAGCGGGCAGAGAACAAAAGAAAAACCAGCTTAAAGTGAATAAATTTGCTTTAAGCTGGTGAAATTTGTCGGACTGACAGGATTTGAACCTGCGACCCCTACACCCCCAGTGTAGTGCGCTACCAAACTGCGCCACAGTCCGCCGTCACCATCAAACCCCAGGGGTCAATTGGCAACGAGAATAGGTTACATCAGTGTCATCTTTAAAGAGAAATCGGCTGGTCATAACCACATTTCTAAAAGCTACTCAACCTCACCTGCGGAGTAGAACCACTTTCCATCAACCTTACGGAAGCTCGAATCCTCCTCCTGCACTCCTCTAGCTAAGCCCTTATAAAAAGCCTGGAATTTCACGCGCCCAAAATCATCAAAGGGGCCACCGGCAGTGGTTTCTAAGATGTCCAAGCGGTAGAACTTAATGCCGAGATCAAGCTCAAGGGTGGCGGGACGGGTATCGGGATCCCAGGTAGCAAGGAGGTAATCCTTTTCCCCCACGGCAAAAGCACTAAAACGGGAACGCATCAACACTTCAGCGGTAGGTGCGGTTTGAGCCCCAGAATGGAAGCGAAAACAGCATTCACCATAGGTCAGGCCGGTACCGCAGGGGCAGCGCTTATCCAGTTCCAAGCTCATTTATCGAGCCTCATCTTCAATAATGACACCCTTGGATAGCAATCGTTCCAGGTCGGAGCTGCTACCTGCAGCCAATAGCTCGTGATGCTCATCGGCAGTGAGATCTCCAATGAGGGAAACCTGACGCCGCAGCTTCATCTCATGATCATCTTCACCCACTACCCGGGAGATGGTAACTTCCACATCCTGCAGGCTATTAATTCGGGAAGCTTTGGCCGCCTCGCGGATGCTCTGAGAAGTTGCCGCAGCAAGGGCGGACACCAGCAGTGCGGTTGGGGTATAACCCAAATTCTTTCCGCCCTGGCTCTTTTCGCGGTCAGTAATAAAAGTATGGCGACCGGTGCGAATCGTATCGCCAAATTTGCTGGCCTTAATGGACTTTGCTTGGGCCACCCCTTCAGGCAGTTCCACATTGGCCGTATCTGCATTGAGCGGATCAAGATAGGGCTCCACCCAGGTACGAATAATCTGGGCGGCGCGCTGCGCAGTGCCATCCTTGGTAAGCAAGTGGTCTGCCTTTTCCAGAGCCACCAAAGACTTTGGATAGCGGGTAAGGCGGAAAATCAGCTGGGCATTATCCACGCCCACGGTCTGGTCAATGGGGGAATGTAGCAGTAGCAGGGGGCGGCGCAGCTTGGGTAGGTGTTCTTCGGGGTTGGTTTCTGCAAGATCTTCGAGGAATTCCCGTGAGATTGTCACATCACGGCCCCCCAAAGTGAGGGTAACTGCACCCTGCTCATCAACATCACCGATGCGATCGGCAAAGTGGAGTACCGCATGTGCTGGATCAAAAGGTGCACCAAGGGTAGCAACAGCGCGCAAAGATTTGATCATGGGAGCAGCCTTCAAAGAGGCGGCCCCGCCGAGGGAGTGGCCAATGAGCAGCTGGGGTGCTGCATAGCTTTCTTCCAACCAGTCGGCAGCAGCCACAATATCTTGCACATTGGAGCTGAAGGTGGTTTTGGAAAACTCACCTTCAGACTGGCCCAGACCAGGGAAATCAAATCGTAGACAGGCGATTCCGGATTCTGCCAGGGTTTTACTCACGCGCGCGGCAGCCGGAGTAAACCGGGAGCCAGTAAAACAGTGAGCGAACATCGCATAGGCGATGGGATCTGTATCGGGTAGATCGAGAGTAGCCGCCATCATCAGACCTTCTGAGGAGGGCAGTTTCACACTGACAGAATGCACCGGTGGTACCTTTCACAAAGCGTCTAGCTTATTTTTCACCCACTTTAGGCATGTTTTTGCTCTACTTCATCATTAGTTGGCTATGCCTTTGGACAAGTCCCCCCGCTGTTGCAACCTGGGTCACCCGAAAGATTGAGGGATTCAAGATTGAGTAGGCTGGGAAAAATGAATCCATCTAGTTCACCGGAGGTATAACAGTGGCCGGTTTTGACTGGTTTTGGAAGGCGCTCGGCGGTAAGTCAGGGCGCAACCAGAAGCGGAGCTTGGCAATTGTTGATCAAGCAGAAACTCATGCACAAGAGCTTGACAGCCTGGACGATGCCGCATTAGCCCAGCGCGCCCGCGATTTAGCTGCCACAGGCGAAATTAGCGACCCCGCCGAGTTCCTGGCCATTTTGGGAGTCGCTGCGCAACGAACCCTTGGCATGAAGCCTTTTGCCGTGCAGTCCCAGGCAGTCTTGCGTCTGATTGAAGGCGATGTGGTGCATATGGCCACCGGCGAGGGCAAAACGCTGGTCGGTGCGATGGCAGCCACCGGATTGGGGCTCATGGGCAAGACCGTGCACTCGATTACCGTGAATGACTATCTGGCCGTTCGCGATGCTGAATGGATGCGTCCGCTGGTGGAATTTTTTGGCCTCAGCGTGGCTAGTATCAGTGAGAAAATGACGCCTACGCAGCGTCGAGAAGCTTATAAAGCCGCAATTGTCTACGGTCCGGTCAATGAAATCGGCTTTGACGTGCTGCGTGATCAGCTCATAACCCGGCGCGCCGACGCCGTGCAACACGGTGCCGACGTGGCGATTATCGATGAGGCCGACTCGGTGCTTGTCGACGAGGCGCTGGTGCCACTCGTCCTTGCCGGTAACCAACCGGGCCATGCCCCGCGGGGAAAAATTACCGATCTGGTGAAAACCCTGCAGGAGGACGTGGACTACACCATTGACGATGAGCGTCGCAATGTTTTCCTCACCGAAAAAGGCGCAGCCAAATTGGAAAGCCAATTGGGCATTAGCAGCCTTTATGACGATGAACACGTAGGCAGCACACTCATCCAGGTCAACCTCGCACTCCATGCTCAGGCCTTGTTATTGCGCGATATTCACTACATTGTGCGCGAGGGCAAGGTCATGCTTATCGACGCCTCCCGTGGGCGCGTGGCTGATCTACAGCGCTGGCCTGACGGTTTGCAGGCCGCAGTGGAGGCTAAAGAAGGCCTCGCTGTTTCTGAAGGTGGAAAAATTCTGGACACCATCACCCTGCAAGCACTCATTGGACGTTATCCGATGGTCTGCGGCATGACTGGTACTGCTGTAGAGGCCACTGACCAGCTGCGCACCTTCTATGACCTGCATGTTTCAGTGATTGAACGTAATCACCCTTTGCAGCGCTTTGATGAAGCCGATCGAATTTATGCCACCATGGCCGAGAAAAACCGCGCCATCATCGCGGAAATTGCGCAGCTACACAGCACCGGCCAACCGGTGCTAGTGGGTACTCATGATGTCGCGGAATCCGAGGAACTTGCTGCAGCGCTGCGTGAGCTCGATATTGAGGTCAGTGTGCTCAATGCCAAAAACGATGCCCAAGAAGCGCGCATCATCGCCGAGGCTGGCGATATTGGCCGAGTTACCGTCTCCACCCAAATGGCTGGCCGCGGTACCGATATTCGCCTGGGTGGCGCCGATGAAGCTGATTATGAGGAAGTGGTAAAGCTGGGTGGCTTGGCGGTTATTGGTACTGCTCGGCACCGCTCACAGCGCCTGGATAATCAGTTGCGTGGCCGCGCCGGTAGGCAGGGAGATCCAGGCCTGAGTCTTTTCTTCGTCTCTTTGGAAGATGATGTGGTGGTAGCTGGCGGGTCGGGCGAAAGTGTCAGCGCACAGCCAGATACCACCGGTCTCATTGATTCCAATCGCATCCGAGACTGGGTGGCGCACTGCCAACGCGTGACTGAGGGGCAATTGCTGGAAATCCATTCCGAGACCTGGAAATACAACAAGCTTTTGGCAGATCAGCGGGTCATTATCGATGAACGCCGCGATCGAATTTTGGATTCGAACCTGGCCTGGGAAGAACTCCGTGAAAGAGCGGGGGAGCGCGCAGCTGAACTCTCAGCCCTTGATCCACAGGTGCTGGAACAGGCTGCTCGTGACATCATGCTTTATCACTTGGACTTCAATTGGTCGGAGCATTTGGCATTGATGGATGACGTCCGTGAATCTATTCACCTGCGTGCTATTGCGCGTGAGACTCCTTTGGACGAATATCATCGTATCGCGGTGCGTGAATTCAAAGAGCTAGCCCAGCGGGCCGTGGATGATGCAGTAAACACATTTAATACCATAACCATTGATAATGATGGTGCTCACCTTGATGATTCGGGACTTTCCCGGCCTTCAGCAACGTGGACCTATATGGTTTCCGACAACCCTTTAGCAGGGACCGGAAACTCAGTTATTAAGGGAATTGGCAATATCTTTCGTTAAACCTAAATTTAAAATCCCTGTTCACAGCGATTTACCCGGATTTTCCTCAAATTAGGGGAGGGTAGCTCCGCACTCAAGTTCATAACAGGGGCTATGATGAACATCGTTAAGAACAATGTCGACACGGAGGAAATTCAATGAGCGACAACACCGGCACTCCGGAGCCACAGGTAGAGACCACCTCGGTTTTCCGCGCTGATCTGTTAAAGGAAATGGAGTCGAGCAATGGTACGGCTCCAGCCTCCACTGGTGCAGAGAACCTTCCTGCAGGTTCTGCCCTTTTGGTTGTAAAGCGTGGCCCAAATGCCGGCGCTCGATTCCTTCTGGACCAGCCAACCACCACCGCTGGCCGTCACCCAGAAAGTGACATCTTCCTAGACGATGTCACCGTATCTCGCCGCCATGCAGAATTCCGCATCAATGAGGGCGAGTTCGAGGTTGTAGACGTCGGATCCCTCAACGGAACCTACGTGAACCGCGAGCCACGCAATGCTCAGGTTTTGCAGACCGGCGATGAAATCCAAATTGGTAAGTTCCGTTTGGTTTTCCTTGCAGGTCCAGCAGAATAATTAATTTTTAGTTTGACCCACGTACTGCGGTTGCAGGATCACTATCTTGCAACCGCTTTGCGCATAAATTTCTAAAAATGTCCCTCGTCCACCCCCTTAGTCCACAGCAGGTAGCAGCAGCATCGTGAGCGCACTCCGTAAAACAGCATCAGGTGGCACCAGTGGAAATTCTTCCACCAAGGCCAACCCACAGAAGAAAACCAAAACCATGTCAATTGGAGTGGTTCTGGAGCGCTTAAATGCAGAGTTTCCTGATGTCACCGTATCCAAAATTAGATTCCTTGAATCTGAAGGCTTAATTAGCCCTGAGCGTACCTCTTCTGGATACCGTCGCTTTACCGAAGCAGACGTAGACCGCCTGCGTTATATTCTGCTCACCCAGCGTGATAATTACCTGCCGCTGAAAGTGATCCGCGAACAGCTAGAAGCCATGGATAATGGCTCAGTTACCGCGATCTTGAACCCACACTCTTCCCAGCCTTTGGTCAGTCCGGAGAAATTCCAGGCACCTGCCATTACTCGGCTTACTGATACCGATGTTGCTGAACAAGCAGGCGTTAGTGTGGAAAGCGTCAGCGATTTGGTTGCTGCGCGCCTGATTAAGCCCGATGTGGCCGGCTTCTTCACCAATGATGATGTCATGATCGTCAGCAATGCTTGTGCTCTTAAAGATATGGGCTTTGATATCCGTAGCTTGAAGTCTTTAAGCAATGCTGCAGCTCGCCAGGCAGATCTCATCGCTCAGGTAGCTGACCCCATTGCGCGTGGCAAGAGCGATGTAGCGCAACAGCAGGCCGAAGAAATGGCACAGCAGATGTGTTCTTTGGTAGTCTCCATGCACGCCTCATTGGTTAAAAACGCCACTCGCGAACAGCTGGGATATTGATTTTTAGATGAGTTTTATTGAGCTAGAATTCCATGGCATTCACACCATGGAACCAGATGGTTTTACTTGCGCACTTTTTCGTTGGGACCAGGGCAATAAAATCCTGCCGATTTGGATTGACCCTGAAGACGCCCTGAAAATCCAGGCTTATCAAGCCGGTTTTAGCCCGCGTCGCCCCACCTCCCATGAACTGCTAGCTGAAGCTTTCCAACGCCTCACCCCGTGGGTAAGTGATCTTCGGATCGTCTCGCATTTTGAGGGCGTTTATATGGCAGCGATTATCACCTCTGAAGGTGAAGAGTTTGATGCTCGTCCCAGCGATGTCATTATGATGTCGGAACTTTTGGAAGTTCCCATCACAATTGATGAAGAAATTTTGCAGCAAACCGCCATCTACATCAACGATGAAGATTTGGAAGCAAACTTCGGCATTGTTATTGATCGCAGCGATGTGGAAGAAGTGATTATTCCTGAATCTGCTTCCGGAGATGCCCAGGCAGATGCCGATTTCCAGCAGCTAATGCAAAGCCTCGGAGTCTCTGAGGATGACCTTTTTACCGGCGAAGGTTTTGGCGGCGGTGATGAGGAACCAGGCTCCAAGCCAGGTTTCAACACCGATGATAAACCAGATTTTTAGGCGTGTCTTAAGACAACTACTTGACTCTGGTCTAGGCTAGAGGCCAGACTTATAGTGTAAGTTACACGTTTAAAACTCACCTCGGCGTGGTTTAGGCCACGCCTTCACTGAAGTATCGGAGACATCAGTGTACGAAGATAAGAATTATCAGGACGAGCTTTATACTGGGGCACCCGTACAAGGCTCCCTTTTTGAGGTCGGTCCCGACGAGGAAGTCGGCTACCGCGTACCAACCGCCTGCCAGGTGGCCGGTATTACTTACCGCCAGCTGGATTATTGGGCACGCACCAAGCTTGTGGTGCCTTCTATCCGTGGTGCACGGGGCTCAGGATCTCAGCGTCTTTATTCCTTCAAGGATATTTTGGTGCTCAAGATCGTCAAGCGCCTGCTTGATACCGGCATCTCCTTACAGAACATTCGCCTAGCCGTAGATAAACTGCGCGATCACGGCACTAATGACCTCGCAGAAATCACCTTGGTCTCTGATGGCACCACCGTGTACGAATGTCGCTCCAATGAAGAGGTTATTGACCTCCTCGGTGGTGGCCAGGGCGTATTTGGTATTGCTGTACCAGGCATCATGAAGGAACTTACCGGCGATATTTCTGCCTTCCCTTCAGAGCGTATCGACGAGCATCTGCAAGCAGAGCCCATCAACTTTCAAGATGAGCTGGCGGCCCGTCGCAATCGTCGCACCTCCTAGCAGGTAGCGTCACATAATAAAACCCCTGGTGCTTAAGAAGTACTCCGAGCTTCTTAACCACCAGGGGTTTAACTATGTCTTTTAGAGGCCAAAGGCTGCGCGCAATGCTGCAGTGATCTCAGCGCTGGTAGACGCAGAGGTTGCGGTGCCACTATTGTTGAGAGCAAAGTTCTGCAGGACGGTATCGACCGCATCAGGGCCCACATGCACCACATGCAGGGAAATATTTGGGGCAGAAGCCGCTTGGAGGTCAGCAAGGAAGCTGGCGTCTTGATACTCGCCTGCAGAACCAGAGGTAATAATCACCACTCGCATGGGCTGGCCATTAGGGGAGCCCTCTTTAGCAATCTGGGTGGCAGCAACGACAGCAGCGCGGGTCAGTGGAACGCCTCCGGTGCCCAAACGAACCACCGCACCCGCAGCATTTTCGCCGGCGGATTGGTCTGGGAAGGAGACGTTGGCACGCCAACCCTTGGTGACGCCTGGGTTAAGTGGGGAGGAGAAGTTATTTAGTGCCACCTGATTGCCCATGGCACCGGTTTCCCGCGCCAGATCAGCCAAAATCCGGGTGATAACGGTGTGATAGGACTCTTGAGCATCAGCGACAACGCGGTCCATATTGGCCGAGGTATCAAGGTTAATGATGGTATCGGAAGGTGTTTGCGCAGCCTCAACTGGAGCCACAGGTGCAGCAGTCTCGGTGGGAGCAGCGTTTGCGGCAGCAGCTAGGACAGTCTCTAGAGCTGTGGGATCAGCCGCCCCAGTCTCGAAGTCATAGGAGGCAAAATCTGCCCCGGCGCGCGCTTGATCCTCAGAGATCCCGCTGGTGGCATTGGTAGCAATGGCCCAGACCGGAACCTCGGCACCTTCAATGGGGCTAAAGGTATAACCTGCGGGGAGCTCAGCACCTTCGATGGTGGCAAAGGCAGGGGCACTCTCAGCAGCAGTCATGGTGGTGTCTTGGTTTGCGGCCAAAGCTTGAGCTGCGGCCTCTTCGGAATCCGCCAAGGCAAGGGCAACAGCTGCAGCAGTCGCGGAATCAGTTGCCACCGGCAGACTGACCTGATCCACGGTCAACGTGGATGCGTCAGTTCCTTCGGCAACGGCAACACCTGCTTGGGCAGAGCCCACCTGTGGCCAGCTGCTTTCAGCGGAGCTTGCGACAGCACCGGTTTCCGCGAGCGCACTGGCGGCATCACTACGGGAACCTGCAAAAAGATAGGTGGCAGCAGCTTGGTCGCCCGCAACGGCCTCGGCAGTGACACAGAAGTCGCGAGTGGTGGGTGAGTTACTATTAAAAGCCGCTACGGCTTCTGAGACAGCGGAGTCATCTCCACCAATGGGCAGGGTGAGATCGCCAGCGATACATTCGGTGGCTTGATCTTCTGCTTGGGTGGAGGTGTCATCCGAGCGGTTGAGTGCCCAGGCAATGATCAGGGCAATGATGGCCACCAAGGCTATCACTGCGATGGTCAAAGATTTGGACAAGCGGAAATTTGATTGTCCGCTGGAATGTCGTGCCACGGTACTCCCTCGCTCAAAAAACTTACATGGGGTGAACTAATTCGAAAGTTTAGCTGTTAAGGCCTGGGAAGTGAGGTAGACAAGCCGTGCCCGAAGCGGTTTTGCGCGTTCGGAAATCGCACGCTGGCGCGCCACATATTCAGCCTTGCCTTCGGGGGTCTCAATTTCTACGGCACCAAAGCCATGGCCGCGGACATCATAGGGGGAAGCTTCCATATCCAAGATGCGAGTATCGCGAGCCAGTTCAAAGGTGTCGAGGAAAAGATCACCAGGCACCAAAGGCCCTAACTTGGCAGCCCATTTATATAGATCCATATTGGCATGTAGGCAGCCACATTGATCATTTTTGGGCTGGTCCTCGCGGGTGAGCACCGTGAGGTTCAGTGAGATCGCCGGCGTGGTGAAAAAGCGATAGGCATCAAAATGTGTGCACTTAATATTGTGCGATTCCACCACCGCATCGGTGCCCGCAGCTCCCAGCCGCAGGGGGAGATCATGGCGTAAATCATCTGATTTATAAGCCATGGCCCATTCATGGAGACCAAAACAGTCAAAGTGGGCGGGATTATTTTCCGTGCCGAGCAAAAGATCGTGAATATAACGCACCGAGGAACCACGACGCTCCATAAAGCTATCTAGATCAAACTCAATGCCTGCGGGATGCTGCGGGGTTGCGTCGACAAGCTTATAAAAACGCTGGGTGGCATGGGGCGCGGAGCTTTCCAGCCGCACGCCGGGGCCGGGGTGCCAGGTTTTTAGGTGCGCTGCGCGCACGGGGTAGTACTCAAAGAGGAAGTCAAATACCGGGTGCTTGATATGAGCTTGTCGACGAGCGAGGTGGTCCTTGGTGAACGAATGAGCCCGCGCTTGGTGGGCGCGGGCTTCTTCGGTCCACTCAGCCTCGTCGAGATAGCTAAAGGTGGTGGAATCTAACACAATCTTTTCTTTACTCTGTGGTGCTTTCGTGGGTCCAGTCGTTGACGGTGCCAACGTATTCTTCGATGAGGTCTTCCAGGGTGATCACACCGAGCAAAACTCCGCGCTGGCGAACCTGGGCCATATGGGCAGAGCGATGGTGCATGAAGTCCAGCACATCGTCCATGAGGCCATCAGCATCCACATTGCTCAACGGGCGCAGTGCAGTGCGGGGAATGACCTCATTGGGGTCCATCTTGGGATCAGCCAACCGCGGCAAAATATCCTTGATGTGAATATAACCCAGGTAGGAACCATCGCGACCAGTCACCGGGAAACGGGAGAAACCAGTTTCGCGCACTGCTTCCTCCAACTCCCACAGGGTAGGGCCGGAGCGACCGAAGTCCAGGGAACGAACATCTTCATCGCGGATCACAAGCTCCTTGATGGAGCGGTGTTCAGAACGCAGCGCCTTGGATAGACGTGCGTGCTCCTCGGCGTCGAGCAATCCCTCAGAACGTGACTCTGAGATCATCGAGGCCAGCTGTTCAGGATCAACTGTAGAATCCAGCTCATCTTTTTGCTCAATGCCAAAGGCCTTGAGGGTAATACGTGCCACCCAGTTCATAAACTCAATTAATGGGCGGGTGATCTTAACAAACAAGATCAGCACTGGGGTCAGCCACATGGCCAAGGTCTCAGGGCCGGCGATGGCAATGTTCTTAGGCACCATTTCACCAAAGAGAATGTGTAGCCAGGTGATAATGCCCAGCGCAATCACAAAGGAGATGGGGTGGATGAGATCATCGGGAACGCCAAAGGACTTAAACGGCTCTTCAATAAAGTGCGCGATGGCAGGTTCGGCCACCTTACCCAGCAGCAAAGAACAGAGGGTGATACCAAACTGAGCGCCGGCCAACATGATGGAGAGGTGCTCGGTGGCAAAAAGGACCTTTTCGGCGGCCTTTTTACCCTGGGATACCAGGGAATCCAGGCGGTCGCGGCGAGAAGAAATAAGTGCAAATTCTGCAGCCACAAAGAAGGCATTAGCTGCCAACAAGGCAACAACAAGGAGAATGGTTAGCCAAATACTCACTTTTCATACTCCTTTGCCTCGTCGTGGGTGATGGGGGTCAGCACTGCTTTATCAATGCGACGGTCTTCCATCACGGTCACGCGTGCAATCCATCGTCCGCTGAAACCTGATTCGAATTCATCCATGGAGGGGGTATCAGTTAGTGGCAACAAGGTGACATCGCCAACGCGGGGGATTTGTCCCATGGAGTACATGATCAAACCACCTAAGGTTTCAAAAGGGCCTTCAGGGGAAACATAACCAACACGTTTTTCCAACTCATCGGTGCGGACCAAGCCGGATACTTCCCAGCTGGAGCCAAATTGTTGGAAATCCCTTTCGGCATCGGAGTCGTCGTGCTCATCGTGGATTTCGCCGAGGATTTCCTCGACGACATCCTCAATGGTGACTAAACCTGCGGTGCCACCGTATTCATCGGCAATGAGGATTACCTGGGAACCAGCGGAACGCACGGCATTGAGTACAGCGTCGCCATCAAGGCTGGCTGGGACCACCGGGATTTTACGAGCAAGTTCGCCCACCTGCGTAGTGGCTCTTTCCTCACGCACCACAGAGAAGGCGTCTTTAATGTGCACCAATCCGATGGTGTCATCAAGGTCGCCTTCTGTTACTGGGAAGCGGGAGTGTCCGGTTTCCAGTGCTAGTTCAATGAGGTCATTGACGGTATCGGTGGCTTTGAGCGATTCAATGGTGGAACGAGGTGTCATGAACTCATCGGCGGTGGCGCCACCAAAACGCAGGCTGCGGTTAATAACCTCAGCGGTGTTTTGGTCAAGGCCGCCACTTTCAGCAGAGCTACGCACCAGGGCGGTGAGCTCCTGGGCGGAACGGGCAGAGGCAAGTTCCTCCGCAGGTTCAATGCCCATTTTGCGCACAATAAAGTTTGCAGACTTGTTCATTCCATTAATAAATGGCTTAAGCGCGGTGTTGAATACATTTACGGGGGGCACCACAAAGCGGGCGACTCCCAGGGGGTCAGTAATGGCCCAGTTTTTAGGGACCAGCTCACCAAACACCATGGACAATACCGTTGCGATAATTAGGGCAAGAACCATAGCAATCGCGGTGGTGACGGAGGCACTTAAGCCAGTTAGTTCCAGCACCGGGGTAATAAATTTGGCGAGAACTGGTTCTGCCAAAAAGCCCGTTGCAAGGGTAGTGATTGTGATGCCCAGTTGGGCTCCGGATAGCACGAAGGACAGGTTTTGGTGGTCCCTCTGCACTGCGCGGGCGCTGCCATCGCCCTTTTGTTTGACGTGGGTTTCAACAGTGGATTTTTCTAGGCCGGTGAGTGCGAACTCGATACCGACGAAAAGACCCGTACTGGCTGTAAGTAGCACAAAACCAAGCAGTGAGAGGATGCTTATGAGTATGTCCATTGGCGTATGTTGAGCTTTTTAGCCCTTGGGCAGAAGCCTCAAGGAGTTTTAGCTTCGGGGACCATCTTTCTTTGAAGTCTGACGCCGTGAGCTGGAGCGATTGCCACCGGCGGTGCTAGCGCTACCCCCAGTGCGTTTGCCACTGAACCCTTTACGGCGGGGATTCCGGGTGGAACCCTTGCTGTCAGAACGGTTGTTAGTATTTTTTTGTTCCCTTTTTGGCTGTTTTTGCTGCTGACCTGGAAGGGCAAGCGGCGTGCCGGAAGGGCGTCGTGCACCGGTAATTTTAGCCAATTCAGGGGAGTCTTTGTGGACCTTTACCTCGGCAGCTTCAACGCCAGCCTTTTTAAAGAGGTCGCGGACTTCCTTGATTTGTTCATCCATTACCAGTGTCACTACTGTACCGGAAGTTCCGGCGCGTGCAGTGCGACCTGCGCGGTGCAGGTAGGCCTTGTGCTCAGCAGGGGGATCCACGTGGACCACGAGGGAAACATCATCCACGTCAATGCCACGGGCGGCAATGTCGGTAGCCACCAGTACTGAGATGGAACCATCAGAGAATCCAGCCAGGGCATTGGTGCGGGTGCCTTGACCCTTATCACCATGAATACCTACGGCATTGATGCCTTCGCGGCGCAGTTTTTTCACCTGGCGGTCAACACCATGTTTGGTGCGCATGAACATGATGGTTTTGCCTTCACGCGCAGCGATGCGGGCGATGACCTCATTGCGGGGATCGCGGCTGCCCACGAGCAAACGGTAGTGCTCCATGGTGTCCACGGATGCTTGTACCGGTGCAGTGGAGTGGGTGACCGGGTTATGCATATAACGATCAACTAATTTGCTGACGTCGCCATCAAGGGTGGCGGAAAAGAGCAAACGCTGGCCCTTAGCTGGGGTGAGATCCATGAGCTTTTTCACCTGTGGCAAAAAGCCCATATCGGCCATTTGATCGGCTTCATCAAGTGCGGTGATCTCCACAGCAGCTAAAGAAAGCTTCTTTTGGTTGACCAAGTCTTGGGCGCGGCCAGGGGTAGCCACCAAAATATCTACGGGTGATGCCAGGGCGGTGATATTGCGGTTGATGTTGACACCACCGACAACTTCGAGGGTGCGCAGTCCCATGACGCGGGCGGGATCTGCCAGGCGTTCACGGACCTGAGCTGCAAGTTCACGGGTCGGAACCAGGATGAGTCCGCGGGGGCGACCTGGTTTGGAGGCACCGGATTTAGCCAAACGCGTGATCATGGGCAGGCCGAAGGTGAAGGTTTTTCCGGAGCCGGTTGGTCCACGGCCGAGTACGTCTTTGCCAGCTAGGGCGTCGGGGATGGCAGCTTCTTGAATGGGGAATGCTTCAGTAATTCCTTGGCCACGAAGTTCCCGGACGATCTCCTCGGGAAGATTAAGTTCTAAAAATGTAGTCATTATTTATCAACACTAGTCCTAGCAGGACTAAAAGACCGCTTTTCGACGAAACCCTCCGCCGCAGCACTCAAGGTGCGCGGCGGAGGGCGGCGTCGAAAAGCGTTAAAACCTTAAGCTTCAGACTCGGTGCGATCTCCGGACCACTCGGTGTGGAAGGAGCCTTCCTTGTCTACACGCTTGTAGGTGTGTGCACCGAAGAAGTCGCGCTGGCCCTGGATGAGGGCAGCAGGCAAACGCTCGGCGCGCAGGCTGTCGTAGTAGGACAGGGAAGAGGCAAACACTGGGATTGGCAGACCCAGCTGGGTTGCAGCAACGACCACGCGGCGCCAGGAATCAACCAGACCGGTGAGCTCTTCCTTGAAATAAGGATCCAGCAGCAGGGACTCGAGCTCGGCGTTGGCGTCATAAGCCTCAACAATGCGGTTGAGGAACTTGGCGCGAATGATGCAGCCACCTCGCCAGATGGTAGCGAGGTCACGAGGGTCAACATTCCAGTTGTTTTCCTCTGAACCAGCCTTGATCTCATCAAAGCCCTGGGCATAGGCAACCAGCTTGGAGGCGTAGAGCGCACGGCGAACGTCTTCGACGAACTGATCCTTATCCACGCCGAGAGCCTCAAGGGTGGTGAGCTCGCCGGTAGGCAGGTTGCCCTGTGCAGCGGCGCGCTGGGATGCAGCACCGGAAAGTGCACGTGCAAACACAGCCTCGCCAATGCCGGTGGTTGCGATACCCAAGTCCAAAGCAGCCTTGACGGTCCAGCGACCGGTGCCCTTTTGGCCAGCAGCATCAACGATGACGTCGATCAAAGGCTTGCCGGTTTCGGCATCTACCTGGGAGAGGACCTCGGCGGTGATCTCAATGAGGTAGGAGTCCAGGTCGCCAGCGTTCCATTCCTTGAATACCTCAGCGATGGCAGCTGGTTCCATGCCCGCGGCATAACGCAGCAGGTGATAAGCCTCGCCGATGACCTGCATATCGGCGTATTCGATGCCATTGTGGACCATCTTGACAAAGTGGCCGGCGCCATCTGGGCCGATGTGGGTCACGCAAGGGGTGTCGTCAACGTTGGCGGCGATGGACTCGAGCAGTGGGCCGAGGGACTTGTAGGACTCTGCTGGGCCGCCAGGCATGATGGAAGGGCCGTTGAGGGCGCCTTCTTCACCGCCGGAGATACCAGCGCCGACAAAGTGGAGGCCGCGGGCGGCGATGTCCTTTTCACGACGGATGGTGTCGGTGTAGAGAGCGTTACCACCATCGATGATGATGTCGCCTTCTTCCATAGCGTCTGCAAGCTGGTTGATGACGGCGTCAGTGGCGTTACCTGCCTGGACCATGATGATCGCGCGGCGTGGCTTTTCTAGGGATGCAACAAATTCCTCGATGGTTGCGGAAGGGATGAAGTTTCCTTCGGAACCGTGATCGGCGATGAGCTTATCGGTTTTCTCGGTGCTGCGGTTGTAGACGGCGACGGTGTGGCCGTTTCTTGCGAAGTTACGTGCGAGGTTGGAACCCATGACGGCTAGGCCCACAACGCCAATCTGAGCGAGGTTATCTGCATTAGTCATGCCCTTGATCGTACTTCAACGCTTAGCCAGCTGTCAGCCGGATCCATTTAAAAGGTGTGACCATTTTGGGGTGTGAATTAATTTCCCAGCTAAAACCCTATTTATTGCTCAATAATTTTCGGACGCTAAGGTTAAAAATATGAATGGACACCAGGACCCACCAATGGATCTCTTTTCCCTTGCCTCTCGTGCAGCCGCTCGTGCGCTCACCACTGAAGAGCTCGCAGAACTCAACAACCTCAACGTTGGGTTAGATAGAAACCTCGGACTGCGCTACACCACCATCGAACCAGGCAAGGTCATTAGCGAACTCCACGTCACCTCCAAGCACCTCCAAGTAGTAGGCTTGGTCAACGGCGGGGTCTATTCTTCCATTGCAGAATCCACCGCCTCCGTGGCAGGAATGGTGGCAGCACCAGGCAAAATAGTCGTGGGCGTGAACAACAACACCGATTTCATCTCCTCAGTCCGCTCCGGTGTCATCGTCGCTGAAGCAACCCCCGTCCAGGTAGGCGGACGCACCCAGGTATGGCAAGTGCTCTGCACCCACCGTGGCGAACTCGTAGCCCGCACCACCCTGCGCACCATGGTGCTTGACCGCTAGCACCCACCCGGGGTGCTACGGCGGCGGTGGGCGTCGAAAAGCACCTCGCTTTATACTCGAACCTTATGGCTACCTGGAAAGAAATCACCGCAAACAACCCCGCCCACTCTGAAAACTACGCCCAACGCTGGCGTGATATGCAGGCTGCAGGCGAAGACATCTACGGCGAAGCACGCCTAGTAGACGCCATGGCACAGCGTGGCTCCAAAATTCTGGACGCCGGTTGCGGTCAAGGGCGCCTCGGCGGCTACCTGGCTAAACAAGGCCATGAGGTTTATGGCATAGATATTGACCCCATCCTCATCGGCTATGCCCAAGCCGAAAACCCTGAGGCTAACTGGAGCGTGGGCGACCTTTCTGCCGATCCACTGCCCGCAACAGACTTTGACCTCATCTTCAGCGCCGGCAATGTGATGGGCTTTCTTGCCGAAGAGGGCAGAATCCCCGCCCTGCAACATATTCACGATGGGCTGGCAGCTGATGGGCGCGCCATTATCGGATTCGGTGCCGGACGTGGCTGGGCCTTTGGCGACTTCATCACCCAAGCTGAAGAAGTAGGCCTCGAACTAGAAAACGCCTATGAATCCTGGGAGCTGCACCCATTTACCCCTGAGTCCACCTTCTTAGTGGCCGTTTTCACCAAGAAATAACCCTTGAGGCACCTGGTGGGGCAGCGTAGATTAACCACTATGACCACCTCACCAGGTGCACAAACAGCAGCTATTAGCGCTCGCGGACTCAATGTCCAAATGGGTAAGCGAAACCCAACCCTTATCCTGAAAAACCTCAGCTTCACCATGAACCCCGGTGAAATAACCGGGCTACTGGGACCGTCTGGATGTGGCAAAACCACACTGATGCGCACCCTCGTGGGAGTCCAACACTTTAACGGCGAACTCACCGTGCTGGGAACCACCCCTGGCAAAAAGGAACTACGCGGCAAAATCGGATACGTCACCCAAAACGCCAGCGTTTATCAAGACCTCAGCGTGATAGCCAACCTCAGCTACTTTGCCAAGCTCGGCTGCACACACTCCACCACCCGCACAGTCTCGGATATCCTGCACACCTTAGGGCTAGAAAACTACGCCGACCGCACAGTTTCTGAACTCTCGGGAGGACAACAAAGCCGCGTCTCCCTGGGATGTGCGCTTATTGCAGCACCCGAATTATTGGTAATGGATGAACCAACCGTCGGGCTAGACCCACTCACCCGCAGCGGGCTCTGGCAAGAATTCCGAGATATCGCCCGTACTGGGGCAGCACTAATAATCTCCAGCCACGTGCTCGAAGAAGCCGCGCGCTGCGACAAACTCATCCTCATGCGCGAAGGAGCCATCATCTGGCAGGGCACACCAACCCAATTACTCAGCACGACCGGCGCGACCAACTTTGAAGACGCCTTCCTAGCTGCCATCAACTCCCGTGCTACGGCTGCCACGCAGGACTCTGCCGAGGAAACATCATGAACACCACCTACCTGCTAGCCACCGTCAAAAGAGTGCTAAGCCAACTCCGAGCCGATAAACGCTCCCTGGCTCTCATCATGTTGGCACCCGTGCTATTAATGTCGCTTTTTGCCTATATGTACTCCGCAGACCCCATCCGCGCACAGATGTTCAACTCCATCTCCACAGTGATGACCGCAGTATTCCCCCTAATGCTCATGTTCCTCGTCACCTCCGTCACCATGCAAAGGGAAAGAAACGCCGGCACCCTCGAACGCCTATGGACCACCAATATCTACCGTCTTGACCTCATTGCCGGATACGCCATTGCCTTCGCCATTATGGCCAGCGCCCAGGCACTCCTCATGATCTTGACCCTGCGTTATCTTCTGGGAGTAGAAACCCAAGCCCCCTGGTGGATATCCACCCTCATCGCAGCCATAACCGGCATCATCGGCGTCGCCCTCGGACTGCTTAGCTCCGCATTTGCCAGCAGCGAATTCCAAGCCATCCAAACCCTGCCGTTATTGATCCTCCCGCAATTTCTCCTCTGCGGCCTGCTCATTCCACGCACTGAATTACCCACCGCCTTGCACTGGATCTCGAATGTGTTGCCCCTGTCCTATGCAGTAGACGCAGCACTTAATGCAGCCCAAAATGGCGCAAATATGAACGTCACCCGCAACATCCTCATCTGCCTGGGTTTTGCTCTAGGGTTCTTACTCATTGCAGCGCTGTCCATGCCACGCCAAAAGCGATAAAGCGCTCAGACACCAAACCCGGGGCAGAAAGGGAAAAGCGCCCGAGGCACACCACTGCGAGGTGCGCGCCGAGCGCTATGCCGGGTGGGCTGCGGACCAGGTGCAGCCCTCGCTTTTAGACCCAGCCAGTGCGAGTAGCTTGGTCAAAGAACTCCAACTCATACATTGAAGCACTCAAAAAGGCGCGAGCAGCTTCCACGCGTTGCTGCGGGCCTGCTTGAGCCAAGGCATTTTCCACTCGTTGAATGGCCGCACGGGTTCCAGTGATGAAATCCTCACTGGAATAGGTTTCCAACCAGGCGTGATAAGGATGCTCTGGGTGGTTTTGCGCGGCCAGGTTAAGTCCCACCTCCGCATAAAGCCAATAACACGGCAGGACCGCAGCTGCGCCGATGACATAATCCTGATCCAATACTCGTGCGAGCAGGAAGTCGGTATAAGCCATGGTGACAGGCGATGGGGCAGCGGTAGAGGCCTCCGGCTGTTCCCCGAGGTAACTGCGGTGCAACTCTGCTTCCACAATGAGGCATGCTGCAGCGCCTTGAGCCCACGCCACCTGTGATCCCGCATCTGGTGCTTTGGCGGAAAGTCCAGCCAGGGCACGGGAATATTGGGAGAGGTACTGAGCATCTTGGTCAATATAAAAGCGGAAATCGCGGAAGGAAAGTGATCCACTTCCAAGGCCCTTAATAAAGCCTGAGTCGTTGATTTTCGCGATAATATCGCCACTTGCCCGCCACAACGCTGCCGTATAGGGGCCAGCTGGCTCAATATGCGACACCGGGCTGCTGGTGGCTGATGCAGGAACCAGCTGAGTGGGATCATTTCCGGCAAGGCGTGGCTGGCGCAAATGCTCCCAGGGGGCAGTATCTGCAGCTGCAATCAGGCGACGCTGCGCATGGAAATGATCAACGGGACCATTGCCCGTTCCAACCTGAAGTGAATCAGCTCCGCGTAGAGCCTCATTAAGCCATCTTGTTGCCCACTCGAGGGCACTTTCAACATCATGGCCGGCGGCGAGGCGAGTGGCCAAGGCTGCGGATAGGGAACAGCCTGTGCCGTGAGTGTTGCTGGTGTGCACACGCCAGTTCTCTACCTCAAATACGGTGCCATCAGGACGGACCACGGCATTATTGGCAAAGCTTCCCTTCAAGTGGCCACCCTTGACAATGACGGTGGTGTGGTGGTTAGAGGCAAAGTCCTTGGCTTGGGTAATTGCTTCTTCCAAGGTGCTTGCTGCGGGCTGATCGCATAAAACGGCAAGCTCTGGAATATTCGGGGTAATCACATCCACACGCCGGGTCAGCTCTCGCAAGGACTGCTCTGCGGCGGGATCAAGCAAACGATCACCACTGGTGGCAATCATGACAGGATCCAAAACCACCGGCCCATGGGCTCGCTTGTCCAACCACTTGGCAACTACTGCAATGGTGTCGGCTGATCCCAGCATGCCGATCTTGATGGCATCCACCTCAACATCGGAGAAAACTGACTCAAGCTGTTCCTCCAAAAACTCCAAAGGTGGGGTGTGGATAGCAGTAACCCCATGGGTGTTTTGTGCAACCAGGGAGGTGATTGCAGACATGCCAAATCCGCCAGCCGAAGCAATGGACTTAAGATCAGCTTGCACCCCAGCGCCACCGGTGGGATCGGTACCAGCAATGGTTAGCACCCTAGGAATAGCCGGGGAGTGTTCGCGTTTCCACACCCCCTTGATTTCTGCTGCTGCAGCCTCCGGGGATGCAGCTGCCATGATTTCAGAAACCACACACAGTCCAGAAATGGCAGTCTTGGACAAGGCTGCAGCATTGTCCAACTTCACCCCACCGATAGCCACAGAAGCAATACCGTGTTGGCGGGCCACTGCAGCGATCTCTGCAACTCCGGCAACTCCCAATGCTGGCGCAGCATCAGGTTTGGTGGAGGTAGCTCGCACCGGGCCAATGCCAATTACATCTGGCAAGCTCACGTGCGCGGACTTACACTCAGCAATAACACGGTGCAATTGTTCTAAGTTTTCAATGCTGAGCCCCACCATTTGCCCTGGTGCCAGGCGTTGACGGGCTTGGACATAGGGGATATCTTCTTGGCCAATGTGTAGGTGCAGTCCTAGTTCTGCAGCGATGTCAATGCGATCATTAACAAAAAGTGGCACCTGAAATTCAGCCCAGACATCTTTTAGTCCTTGTGCATATTCGCGGAAGAGGGAGTCGTCGACAAGCTTGTCTCGAAGCTGTACCACCGACACGCCGCCACGCAGGGCGGCTGCGACGATTCCTGCCACCTTATCCGCGCCACCGCCGAGCTCAGGGTCAGTTACCAGGTAAAGGGAAAAATCAGTCATTTTAGGCCTCTCGAACGCTGCAGAGCTCGGCAATGGTTGCGGAATCGACCTCATAGAGGGCGTCGATAAACGCCACGGCAAAACTACCGGGTCTTGCAGCGCGCGTTGCGGCTAGGCTGCCCGCTGCACCCACATGTGCATGGGCAGCTAAAACGGCGTCATGAGCGGTGATGTCGCTATTTTTGGTTGCACCCAAATAGGCTGCCACCAAGGCTCCCAGGGAGCAGCCAGTACCAATAACCATTTGGAGCATGGGATCACCAGACTCCAACCAGGTAACTCGGCCCTGGGACACAATAAGGTCCTCAGCACCTGAGACAGCGACAACCGCACCGGTGCGCGCAGCCAATACCTGTGCGGCCTCCAAGGCCGCTTCTACGGAGTCGGTGGCGTCCACACCACGGCCACCTGCGCCCAGGCCAGCGAGCGCCACGACCTCAGAGGCGTTTCCGCGGATTGCCGCGGGGTGCTTTTCGACGACACCCGCTGCAAACTCAGTGCGCTGTGAAAGACCGCCAACAGCGACTGGATCCAAAACCCAGGGTGTTCCTACTGCGAGCGCACCGGAAATCGCATTGTGCATTCCTTGGTACTGCTCAGTGGAGGGAGTTCCCGGATTAATCAACACTCCTGAAGCAGTACGAGCAAACTCTTCTGATTCGGCGGGAGTATCCACCATCGCGGGCGAAGCTCCGGCTGCCAAGAGCACATTGGCACTAAATTGCATGACCACCGCATTGGTTAAACATTGCACCAGGGGAGTGGTTTCCCTCAAGATATTAATTGCAAATAGATATGAGTCAGCCATATGGGCCATCCCTTCGCTAGTACGAGCTAGAGCAGGTTCAACGGGTGTTATCTCAGCCGTGCTGCACAACTAATGTGGCAGCCAGCACCCCGTGCCTGATAGTCACCCTAGCAAAGGGCTTGGCTTAGGTATGACAAGGCATAAGAAAAGACACCTTCTGTGGAAACAGAAAGTGCCTAAACTTAGCTTTTAGGGTTTACTTAGCGCCGAAACGGTGGGTATCGCGCAGCTCGATTGGCATATCGTTGTCAGTTGCGTGATCGTCTGCAAGCTTAGAAAGTGCAGTACGAGCGTGCAGCTGCTGGCGGGTGGTAGCCAGGTTCCAACGGTTGCGGGAAGTTGCGTTGAGGCCCCAGCTGATCGCGGAGACAAAACGGTTACGGAAGCCCACGAGGAACATGAGGTGAACAGCCAACCAGAGAACCCAACCGATGAAGCCGGTGACCTCGATCTTGCCCAACTTCACCACTGCGGAGAAGCGGGAGACGGTAGCCATGGAGCCCTTGTCGAAGTAATCGAAGGCAGGACGCTCAGTGTTGGCACGACCCTCGACCTCTGCAGCGATCTGCTCTGCAACGTACTCGCCACCCTGGATTGCAACCTGTGCAACGCCTGGAAGGTTGTTGTAGTTCATCATGTCGCCAACAACGAAGACGTTCTTCTCAGAACCAACGGAGAGGTCATCGTTAACCATGACGCGACCTGCACGGTCGGTCTCAACACCAGCCTGCTCAGCAATGAGCTTGCCCAGTGGGGAAGCGGCCACACCAGCGGACCAAATCTTGCAGAAAGCTTCGATGGTGTGCTCTTGGCCGTCCTTGGTCTTGTAGGTAACGGACTTAGCATCAACGTTGGTCACCATAGCGTTCAGGCGAACGTTAACGCCGATCTTTTCCAGGGTGCGCTGTGCATTGCGGCCCAGACGCTTACCGAATGGAGGAAGAACCTGTGGAGCACCATCAAGCAGGATGATCTTTGCGGAGGTAGTGTTGAAGTTCTTGTACTCACCAGCAAGGGTGCGGTGTGCCATTTCAGCCAACTGGCCGGCAAGCTCAACACCGGTAGGACCGGCACCAACAACAACGAAGGTCAGCAGGCGCTCACGCTCAGCAGGATCCTCGCAGATCTCAGCGCGCTCAAAAGCACCGATGATACGTGCGCGAAGCTCAAGCGCATCGTCAATGGACTTCATGCCTGGTGCAAACTCTGCAAAGTGATCATTGCCGAAGTAGGATTGGCCAGCGCCGGCACCAACGATGAGGGAATCGTACTCAAAAACGCGGGTGAACTCGCCCAGGGAGGCGGTTACGGTCTTGGACTCGATGTTGATATCGGTTACTTCACCCTTGATTACGTTGATATTTTCCTGCTTGTTGAGGATCTGTCGGGTAGAAGGAGCGATTTCACCGGAGGAAAGGATGCCGGTTGCCACCTGGTACAGCAAAGGCTGGAAGAGGTGGTGGTTGGTGCGGTCAATCAGTGTGACATCAACGTCGGCCTTGGCGAGGTTTTTAGCAGCGAAAAGGCCACCGAAACCAGAACCGATGACGACGACGTGGTGGCGGCCGCCTTCGGGGCGGGATGGGTTTACTGACATAGTTGTCAAAGTCTCCTGATCGTTTATCTACAGATGAGAGTCTGCGATGTATTTTGCAGTTGTTGAGGCGCTGCCATAAATGAGTGGAGCGTACTTGTTAAATAGTAACCCTTCCCACGGAAACAAACAGGATCGGGTCTAAATTCACTGTCCGTTAGGCGGGAAATGTGTGGTATTCGCACCCACTTCGAACCAGTATGCCCTGAATAATGAGATATGTCACGTTTATTTTGAAGACTTTTTTGAAGGCCTAAATTATGTTTGTTCCGTCGTGCCTACCCTGCTGTAGTGGCGTGCACACGTAGACTGCATATGAGTAAATTTTTGAGCTTCTTAATCTTGTGAATTATTGCTGTCGGAGGTGCACAAAACGTATGGTAGAGGCACGTTTGCGCCATCTGGAATCAATTGATGTTGAACAGTGGCCGGGAGTAGCTTTAGTGCCTGACTCTCCATTCATTGCCATACGTGCTCGCCAAGCCGAAGCTAGGTTTGCAAAAGCGTGTGAAAATGCGGGTTTGGAACTAGTTGGAAATGCGCCCGATCTCACAATCGACCATGAAGAGTTATTTTCGCGTCTTGCTACCACTGGATGGCTGGGATTAGCCGAAAGTTATATGGCAGGAGAGTGGCGGACGGAAAAGCTAGCTGATGTTTTGTTAGGTCTGTTAAGCGTGGGTTTTCGGCCACGAGGCCGGCTCGCTTCCGCTTTTAGCCTGCCTGGCCAAGCCATTGATAATGGTGGCGCCTTGCCCCATGAGCTGATTCGTTTGAGCTCTGGTGACGGTATGAGCGCCTTTGGCGGTATTTTTGCCTCCGGTGTGCCCACTACTTTAAGAACCGCCGTTAAAAGCTTTGTGCCGGGGGCTGGACGCAACCGCGAACCAGGCACTCACTTTGTAGATATCACCCGCATCTCTGAACCGGTGGCAGTGGAAAGAGATGACCTGGGTGAAGCCCAGCGCCGTGCAGTGGCAAATCTGCTGGATAGCGCGCGGGTAAAACCCGGTTCCCACGTTCTGGAGTTCCCTAGCAGCGGTGGGGCAGTGGCAATCATGGCGGCGCGTCGACAAGCAACTGTTGATTCTTTAACTGCGGATGCCCAGCAGCTTCGTGCCTTTCAGGAAACCTTGGTGCTTGCTGGGGTGGAAAATGATGTTCAGGTTGAGGTGATTCCGCAGGCAATTCCCACGGTGCGGGATTGGCAGGGCCAATATGACTCCATTGTGTCCATGGAGAAGCTGGAGGTGGTGGGCGGCCACGGCGCTAAACGCTATGTGCGCAGCTTGGACCGCCTCCTCACCACGGGCGGACATGTGTCGCTGCAGTCTTTGGTAGCCACCGAAAAACTCGGCGTAGCGGGCACAGAGGCGATTTCCATGTTGAAGGCATATATTTGGCCCGCCTTGAAGTATCCCACTGTGGAGGAGGTCCACCAGCTGGTGGATCGGGAATCTTCACTGCGTGTGGTCAAAGAAACCCACTTTGCGGGCCACTATTTAAGAAGTGTGCAATTGCAGCGCGAGGTTTTTGAGGGTCAAGCAAGAGAAGCGGCAGCAGATGGCTTTGATGCCGTCTATCGCCGTATGTGGGTTTATCACTATGCGCTCATTGAAGCCTTGTTGCGCCTCGGGAGTCTTGATGCTGTGCAATTTGCTTTAACCACCCGCAACCGCCGCGGGCGCCGCTAGTTTTTACTAGCGACGCCCGCGGGTGGAGTTGAGCTATCTAAAGCTCGCTTTTTAGACCTCGCGCAGGTCGTTGTTCTTATTTTCCGTCATGGTCAACACAGCAATGAAGGTAATTGCGGTGACGATGATGAGGTAGATTCCCACGCGGGAAACGCCATAGGAAGAAACCAACCAGGTAGCAATAAATGGAGCAATTGCTGCACCCAGGATGGAAGAAACGTTATAGGCAATACCGGAACCGGTATAACGAACGTTGGTGGGGAAGAGCTCAGGCAAGATCGCAGACATTGGTCCGAAGATTAGGCCCATGATGGCCATGCCTACGGCCAAGAAGATAAAGACGGTGGTCTTGGTGGCAGTTTCTGGGTTGAGCAGTACGTTGAAAGAGCAACCGAAGATCAGCAGCAGAACCGAAGCCAGGATCAAGGTGTTACGACGGCCCCACACATCTGCCAGCCAACCGGAGATTGGAATCATCACGGCGAAGAAAACGATGGTACCCAGCTGCAGCTGCAGGAACTCGATATATGGCATGGACAGGCCGATTCCTTTTTCGCGGCTGCCGATGCCGTAGGAAAGAATCCAGGTGGTCACCAGGTAGAACAAGGTGTAGGTGGACAGCATGATGAAGGTTGCTTGGATCAATGGGCCGGTAGAAGTCTTGAAGAGTTCCTTCAATGGAGACTTCACGCGCTTACCTTGGTCAACAGCCTGCTTGAACACTGGGGTTTCCTCGAGGGAGAAACGAACCCACAGGCCAATGGCGATCATAATGGCAGAAGCCAAGAAGGGCAGACGCCAACCCCATGACATGAAAGCACCTTGAGCATCGCCGGTTTCATGTGCGAGGACAGTCACCAGAATCAAGAAGAAGCCATTGGCAATGAAGAAGCCGAAGGGAGCACCCAGCTGTGGCCACATGGCAGCACGTGCGCGGTGGTTGTTTTCTGCATTTTCACCAGCCAAGAGAGCAGCGCCAGACCACTCGCCGCCTAGACCCAGACCCTGGCAAAAACGCATTAGCGCCAAAAGTGCAGGAGCGATGATGCCTACCTGGCCATAGGTTGGCAGCAAACCGATGAGGATCGTCGCGATACCCATGGTAAGCAAAGAACCGATCAGAGTTGCCTTGCGGCCCACGCGGTCACCGAAGTGTCCAAAAAGGATAGAACCCAGCGGACGGGCAATGAAGGCCAGGCCGAAGGTGGCAAAAGAAGCCAGCAGGTTTACTGTGGGATCTTCGTTCTTGGGGAAGAATAAGGTCGGGAACACAGCAACTGCTGCGGTGGCATAGGCATAGAAGTCATAGAACTCAATGGTGGTGCCAATTGTCGAAGCCGCTGCGACTCGACGCTTTGTCTTTTTATCAATGACAAAGTTTTCTTGCTGTCCATTATCAACTGCAATAGCTGATGCTGGTGTGGAATCGGTTGAGGAAGCAGCCGATGAGTCCTGAGACATGATTTTTTACTCGCTTAAGACCTACTCAAATGAATAATTACCCGAATGATGTTTCCATAGGCTTTTCTCAGAGTCAATCTCACTATTTGGACTTTAAGCTACTAAAGTCTCATTAAGTGAGATTCACAGCTCAAAAACTTAGAATAAGCTGTCAATGTCGGGCATGGAAAAACCCCGCCGCAAGAGCTGGTGGGGGTTTAGGGAAAGCGTGCGAGATTTAGGCGCTGGGTTCTACCGGAGGCAGGCTTGACCAGGGGAAATTAATCCACTTATCGGTCTCACGCCACTTATAATCCGGCTGGAAGGTGCTGTTGGGCTTTTGGTAGATCACGGCAGTACGAACTTCTACTACATGATCACCGAGGAAATCGCGCACCAATTCCAAAGTCTTGCCGGTATCGGCAACATCGTCGGCCACCAGGATGCGCATGCCGGTAAGGTCTACAGCTTTAGGAGTTGGAGGAAGCATCATTGGTTCTTCTAAATGCTCCCCAATATCGGTATAAAATTCCACGTTCATCACTGAGACATTTTTGATGCCTAGTGCGTATCCCAAAGCGCCGCCGATCAGTAATCCGCCGCGTGCAATGGAGAGCACACAATCGGGCTGATAGTCATCAATAATTTCTTGGGCCAGCTCACGAATTGCAGTTCCAAATTGCTCATAGGTGAGAACCTCGCGTTCCTCTGTCATACTTTCTCATCTTAACCAATTGTTAACCCACAACTGCTTTAAGGGATAAAAACCACGCTTTTCGACGAAAAACCGGACCGAATCCCACATGAAAGTTGATTTTCTCCCGGGGTTCATTAGAATGACAGGGCAACAACTTCCAATCGAAGGGGAGTAGTTCCATACAAGGCGAAAGACTCCTTGTGGGAGGCATGAACGACATACTGGTGTGTTTGAACCACACCCGGCGTGCCACCTGATCTCATCATCTGAGAACAGGCGAACGAGACCTTCGGCGTAATCATTCGCCGGGGTCTATTTTTTATGCCCAGGCACGGTCCCAAGGAGAACCATGCCCCTTGTTCAAATCTCTTTGCTGTCTTTAGGCGTGTCCGCAGACGCCTTTGCCTGCTCCATCGTGCGCGGCACCGTCATTCGAAAGAACCTGGTTAAGCGAGCTTTAGTGCTCGCAGCCGTCTTTGGATTCTTCCAAGCGCTTATGCCACTCATTGGCTGGGTGATCGGCTATTTCTTCAGCGGAATTACCTTCATTGCAGAAATCGACCACTGGATTTCCTTCGCTTTATTGAGCATTGTTGGCCTCAAAATGCTGTGGGATGCCTTCCACGCCGAAGATGACGAAGAAGTCATTGACGATGGCCGCATCCAACTGCGACCTGCAATTATCATGGGCTTTGCTACCAGCATTGATGCGCTTGCTGTTGGTATGAGTTTGGCTTTTGTTGACGTCAATATCCTCGTCGTCGCGTTGGCAATGGGGGTAATTACCTTTGTAATGTCTCTTGCTGGAGCCTGGATGGGCCATCATGGCGCTGGAAAATTGGGGCGCTGGGCAACTGTGATTGGCGGCTTGGTCCTCATTGGCATTGGCATCAACATCGTCATCGAGCACGTTTTTAGCTAAAAGCTGGTCCGCAGCGCCGCAGGCCGCCGTCGAAAAGCGTCTTATTTTTGCGCTTAACAGGAAACTTTCAGCAGTCGGGGAGACCCTGGGCAGTTCCGCAGGCTAAAGTAAAGCGGATACTAAAAGGGATTAACGAACGTGGGAAGGTGGGAGACTACAGGTGAGTCTTTCAAATAAAGCAAAGGGAATTGTAGCGGCCATCGTCGTGATATGGATTGTGGCTATGGCAGGCATGGTCGCAATTGCTGCCAGCAATAATGCAGACAGGACTTTTGCAGCTGCCGGAGCTTTGGAATCAACCATCGCCGGCATTGATGCACAGGGCCTTAATGTCACTGCGGTAGCGCTGGCTGATATCTATGGCGAGGATTATGTCTCCGCTGCAATTCTTTGCGAGGGAACTCCCACCGCAGAACTTGAGGCTGCCTATGGAGTTGACCTCTCTGGCCTAAACCTTGATGAGTCTGGTATTCCTGCCGGTTCTTCTTATATTGCACTGCAGAACCAAGATGGTCAGATTGACTACGACAAGATCGATCGTGCCAACATTGATCTCTGCGCAACTCCTTTAAGTGGTGCTTTCAACGCTTATTCCTTGATGCCGTTGGCTAAGGTGGGCGAGGGTTCTTGGGCCTTGGCTGCCTAAGGTTTCCTAGCTTCATAAAAACCTCTGCATAAAGTGGTTGGTAGAAATATACATCTACCAGCTCTTTATACAGAGGTTTTTGTATTGTTTTGTCAGAGTGACGAAATAGCTGGCTGGAAAAGGTTGTGGGGTTGGAGGGTTTAAAAGGTCTCTGGGTGGCCCTGAGGGTTCTAAAAAGTCAGACTTGGGTTTCTAGTTTCCCTCTAAGGCGCCGGCCCCATGGGGCTGAATGGACCCCCGCCTCTAATTGGCCTAGATATCACGGCACCCTCGGGCCAGTGGAGGTGCGGAGTTTTTCTTTGGCGGTGCGCCGGGGCTCGGCTTGCGGGGTGCGTGGATCGAAGCTCGGAGCTTTGATGCTGGCGGCGGAATTTTGGAAACACCAGACGGGTGGCCGAGGCTTGCCGTGAAAAGGGTTAGATCTCAGGCTGATCGCTGGAGGGTCTTGTGCATCATCGGCGGCCAAAGCTTGATGGCGGGGCACACCTCCACAAAGCCAAAATGACATAATGTACATTATCGGACAATTATTGATATAGATTGAACTGGTAAATTAAACGCCATGACTCAGCCCGTAACCACCTTAGAGACAACCCTGGAAACCCTCGCCGCTTTAGCCGATGACAAGATCCTTGCAGTCAACCACCGCCACGGCGATGAGCACGCCGTCAATCTCACCAAGCTGCGCGCCGTGGCCAAGGATCTCAAGAAGAATCAGCCATTGGCCGTTGAGCTATGGAACTTCGAAGATTCTGCCGCCAGATTGCTTAGCCTGCTTATTTGCAAGCCGAAGGAATTTTGCGCCGCCGATTTGGATCGCATGCTGCGCGAGGCGCGCACGCCAAAGATCACCGACTGGCTCCTTAACTATGTGGTGAAAAAGCATCCCCAATGGGACGAGCTTCGTCTGCTGTGGCTTGATGATTCCAATCCGGATATCGCTGCCGCAGGCTGGTCACTCAACACCTTCGCCATCACCAAGAAACTTAAAGTGCTCGATATTGATCAGCTTCTCAATATCATTGAGTCCGAGATGAAAACTGCCGCTTCGCGCCTGCAATGGTCCATGAATGAATGCTTGGCGCAGATCGGCATCAAACTGCCTGACCACCGCGCCCGCGCCTTAGATATTGGCGAGCGCCTAGAGGTGCTCAAGGATTATCCAACGCCGCCTAATTGCACCTCGCCTTTTGCCCCGATTTGGATCAATAAAATGGTTAAGCGGGAGAACTCCTAGTTAGCCCTTTTTTGTCACACTGACGTAACTAAAACCTGCAGCCCCCTAAAAATAGAACATTGTGAGAGATTTTGTCCCAACCTCAGCACCAACATCAGCACCAGCCGCAAACCACAGGTCAAACTGCAACCCTAGAGCCACCAGCTCCAACTGGTGTGCTCCCCTCCTTTAAATTCGCCTTTTCTTCACCACAGCGCCTACGCACCGAGGTTCTCGCAGGACTTGTTGTTGGGCTCGCGCTAATCCCCGAATCCATCGCCTTTTCCGTGTTGGCAGGTGTTGATCCCCGCATGGGCCTTTTTGCCTCCTGCATCATGGCGATGACCATCGCTTTTACAGGCGGCAGGCCAGCTATGATTTCAGCGGCCACCGGCGCTGTGGCGCTGGTGATTGCGCCCGTCGTCAAGCTTTATGGCGTTGAATATTTCCTGGCCACAGTGATGTTGGCGGGAATTTTCCAAATTGCGCTGTCCTTATTGGGCGTTGCTAAACTCATGCGCTTTATTCCACGTTCGGTGATGCTGGGGTTTGTTAATGCGTTGGCAGCGCTGGTTTTTATGGCGCAACTCCCCCACCTATTTAACGTTCCGTGGATGTTTTATCCACTTTTTGCCCTCGGTATTGCGATTATGCTGGGTTTTCCTAAACTTACTACCGCAGTTCCAGCGCCGCTGATCGTAATTATCCTGCTCACGGCACTGGTCTGGATTTTTAATATCTCCATCCCCAATGTTGCTGACCAGGGAGAACTCCCCCAAACCCTGCCGGAATTCCTGCTACCGCAAGTCCCACTCAACCTCGAGACCCTAAAAATCATTGCGCCATATGCCTTCGGCATGGCGCTGGTCGGGCTGATGGAGTCACTACTCACCGCCAAGCTTGTCGACGATATCACTGAAGTCCATTCGGATAAATCGCGTGAAGCTGCAGGTCAGGGCATTGCTAATATTCTGACATCCCTCTTGGGTGGTATGGGTGGCTGCGCCATGATCGGCCAAACCATGATCAACGTGAAAAACTCCGGCGCCCGCACCAGATTGTCCACCTTCTTGGCTGGTGCCTTCTTGCTCATTTTGGTGCTGGTGCTCGGAGATATTGTGGGCAAAATTCCTATGGCTGCACTGGTTGCTGTCATGATGATCGTGGCCATTGATACGGCGGATTGGCATTCGCTTAACCCTCGCACGCTGCGCCTTATGCCCCTGAGCGAAACCCTCGTCATGGCAATAACCATTGTGGCGACCTTAAGCACTGGAAACCTGGCCATCGGGGTGATTTTAGGTGTACTTACCGCCATGGTGATGTTCGCACGACGCGTTGCCCATTTGGTCACCGTCAGCCACAGTACAAACGCAGGGGTAAGTACCTACGCTGTGCGGGGCCAACTCTTTTGGGCCTCATCCAATGATTTGGTTTATAGCTTTGACTATTCCGACCCCGCCACAGAGATCATAATTGACCTCACGGCTGCGGAAATCTGGGATGCCTCCACTGTGGCAACCTTAGACAGCATTATTCAAAAATATAAGGCACGCGGCAAACAGATCAAGATTATTGGCCTGGATGGAGCAAGCTTGGAGCGTTTGGAAAAACTCTCAGGCAAGCTGGGCTAATCCCACCCTTAAAATGCGCCGTGGTGAGCACCTTAAAGTGTCCTCACCACGGCTTTTAGCAGTTTAGGCGAGGAATTTACCCTAGGAACCAGGCAAAACCTCAGCAGCAAAGTTACCGGAACCATCGCTCTTCCATTCAATAACAGCCTTGGTGAAGGTCTGGGTCCAACCATTATCAGTCATCTTCTCTGGAGCTGTTGGGACACCAAACTCGGAGTCAAATCCGCCACCATTGATCCAGGTCTCTGCGATCTTACCCACCAGTGGCTGCACGCTACCCTCTTCGGAGCTGACAATATAGCCCTCTGGGTAGGTCACCAGCAGTTCACCATTGGGGCCTTCCTCCATCATCTCAGGCATGGTGAACTCTGCGTTCTCTGCGGCAATGACCACATCTGTGGGCAGGGTCATCATTGAGCCGTCTGCGGCCTCAACTTCAGTGGTCTCGGCACCGGTGGCACCTTCTGCACTGGTTGCGGATTCGCTGGCAGAGGAATCTGAGTTCATGCTACTGGTGGCGGAGCTTACAGCTGAGCCAGCAGCGCTGGTTGCAGAGCCTGCTGCGCTGGTAGCTTCACTTGCAGCGTCTTCTGCCTGGGAGCAGGAGGCCAAGCCAACGGACAGAGCCAAGGCCGCGGTGCTTGCGAGGATTCGCTTACGCAGGGTCTTATTATTGAGGGTCATCTCGATCTGCCTTTCTAGTTGGATCTGATTCACCCATTGTGTATTTAATTTTTGAGCAAAGGCCACCACTTCAAGAAATCGTTTGAGTATAGAGACGCATCCGTAACCTTAATGCAACATAAGAATCTCTTAATATGTATTAATTTTAGGGCCCTGGGCAGCAAAAATGCGCCTCTCACCCCCCCCTTGCGGAGAATCCGCAGCACAGGGAACAAAAGGCGCATTTCTTAACCTGAACAGAGAGGTTATTCCTCTGTTTGGGCTTTTGTTTTATAAGCCGTTAGCAATTGCCACACGGTCACCAAGGTAAGCAGCACACCGATTAGCGCCAGAATCCACATGGACTCCCAGACCATAAAAGCGGTGAAAGCAATAATTACGATCAAACGGAACCATAGGGCCGGGATCATACGAGCAGCCAACATTAGTTATTTCTCCAAGGCGATTCGAACGTTGATTTCGCCAGTCTCATTGATCTTGGCGGCAATAAACTCTGGGGTTTCCACTCCATAGTCCAAGCGGTTGATCTCAATATCCGAAGCAACGATTACTTGCTCACGGGTACGGAGCACATCAAAGGTGGGTGCTACGTCTTTACTCACGCCATGCACAGTGAGGGTTCCGGGGATAACAACCTGCGCTACGGTTCCAGTATCTGGAATATTTGAAAGATCAACAGCATCGCGAACCTCAAAGGTCGCCTCAGGGAATTGGTCGGTGTGGAAAAGCTTCATGCGTACGTTAATATCGCGCTTTTCCTGATCCGTGGTGATATTGGTCATATCCACGGTGATCAAACCGGAAGTCAGGGCATTATTTTCCACAACCACATTTCCGGTGACATCAGGAGTTGAGCCGGAGGTGATCTTTTCTTCACCGGGCAGGATCTCGGCGAAGGTAAAACCAGCCGCCGAGGTGTTGGGAATTTGACCGGGGACTACTGACCATTCACCGTTGATATCGGTGGTTGCCGGTGCTGCACCGTCGGCGTGGATGCCGTCAGTGTGTACACCTGGGCCCATGATCAACTTATAAAGCACAGGACCAACGGCAAGTGACGCTAAACCAACAATCAAGATCACAAAGACCGTGATAATCAGGGTGCGATATTTAATAAGTGGACTCTGTGCTTCAGGATGTGAAGCAGTAATGTTCGTGTTGCTCATGACCTCAACTTTTCAATATTTCGAGCCAATTCCACCATCTCCCGACAGAGGAAGGAGATTTCTTTGGGGTCTTCCCCCTCCTGCACAGCCGTGGCAATATCTTCGGCTGCACACCTTAGCTCAAAGAGGGAATCTTTAAGTTCACTAGCTCGCTCGGGCGACATGATGACTGCCTCCGCGGGAATAGTGGTACCAGAGACATTGTTGCGCTGTTCGTAGGCACGTTGTCTGCATGCTTGACTGCAGTACTTACGAGGTCGCCCTCGGCCGGTGGGGGCGAAGTCACTACCGCACCATGAACAGGTTGATACCTGGTGGTTTGGATTTAAATTCTGCACCCGCATTAGCTTAGTCGATTGTTCCACATACAACGATTCTGGGATTTTCGCTATACTAGAGGGTCTAATCACATTTCAAGTGCACCTGCTGGGAGGCGGCGTGTAGTATCTATAGCCCTCCGGCTAAACTATGTGAGACATAAACTTTTGCGGCTTACTTGAAGGTCGCATTCTAAGGCAAAGGACTGATACCTAGATGGCAGATCGCGTTCTTCGTGGCAGCCGCATGGGCGCCGTGAGCTATGAGACGGACCGGGACCACGACTTGGCTCCACGCCAACTCGTGAAGTACAGGACCGAAGATGGAGACGTCTTTGAGGTCCCCTTCGCTGATGACGCGGAGATCCCCGAAGAGTGGATGTGCAAAAACGGTAAATTGGGCACCCTCATGGAGGGTGAAGGCGTAGAGTCCAAGCCCATTAAGCCACCACGTACCCACTGGGACATGCTGCGTGAGCGTCGTACCATCGAGGAACTTGATGTGCTGCTGGAAGAGCGCATTGAGGCACTTCGTAAGCGTCGTCGTAATGCAGCCAAGCTGCTTAAGGCTCAGCAAGAAGCTGAGGAAGCCGAAAAGGCCGCAGAATAAGCTGAAATAGCTGAAAACAGAATTAATCCCCGCACACCACATGGTGTGTGGGGATTAATTCTTGGTCTTAAGTGGTACTACCTGCACCTTTGCTGGTGCAGGGGCGCGTCGAAAAGCATCTTTTAAAGCCAGGTGTTTTGCTTCTTGAAGTGGTTCCACTCGTATTTAGCCAGGCCGGACATTTCTTTGACAAGTTCCTTGGCCTGGTCACCGCGGTGTTTAAGGCCCCACTTGCTCACCTCAAGCAGGGAATCCTTGACAAAGCTGCCGGCCAGCTTGGATTCGCCGATTTCACGCTCGGTGAAGGTGATTGGTACTTCGCGCACGTCAAAGCCCATTTCAACGGCACGGAATGCAATTTCCACCTGGAAAATATAGCCAGCGTTGGAAAGCTCATCCAAAGGCAAAGCCTCGAGGAGGTCGCGGCGGAAAGCACGGTAGCCAGCGGTCATATCGGAAAGGCCAGCGCCGAGCGCGAGGTTGATATAAACATTGCCGCCCTTGGACAGCAGCCAACGGTTTTTAGGCCAGTTAACCACGCGACCACCTGGCACATAACGCGAACCAATAACCAGGTCTGCGCCCTTAGCAATCTCCTCCAAAAGCAGGTGCAGCTGCTCAGGGGCATGAGAACCATCGGCATCCATTTCACATAGCACCTGGTAATCGCGCTCCAGGCCCCAGGCGAAACCAGCCATGTATGCCGCGCACAGGCCACCCTTGCCCTCACGGTGCATGACGTGGATCTGGGCGTCAGCAGCGGCAAGCTCATCTGCGCGCTCGCCGGTGCCATCAGGGCTATTGTCATCAACGATCAGGATATCAACCTCAGGAGCAGCGCTACGCACCCGATCGACGATCAAAGGCAGATTTTCCAACTCATTAAACGTTGGAATAATCACCAGCGTTAAAGCATCTGCTGCCTGGTTACTCATTTAGGTGGGCCTCCTTGGCCCCTAAAGGGGCCTCAATAAATGAACAAAATTGTGCTTCCTGGGATCTCGCACGAGCTCTTTAAGCTTTTCGACGATTCCCTGTCGCCTTTTTCGCACCAACACGCTTAATGCGAGTTGGAGATTTTTTAGGTGTAGCCGATTTCCTAGAGGAAAACGCAGTACCGCGAAGGGCGACAATTAAAGCTAGAACACCAATGATAACCAATGCTAATTCAACATAGAAACCAGCTACCGCTGCCAAGGTGGTTGTCTGCTTCAAAGGGATCTCTCCGGTCAGGGTTGCGGCCTCAAAAATCTCGGTCTGCTGGGATACTGATCCATCGGGGTTAATGATGGCCGAAACACCCGATGTAGCTGCGACAACAACTGCACGGTCAAATTCAATAGCGCGCATTCTACTCATGGCCAATTGCTGGTAGGTCATGTCCGTAAAACCAAAGGTGGCGTTATTGGTAGGTGTGGCCAAAAACTCTGCACCATTGGCAATGGCATCGCGGCCAGCCTTATCAAAAGCCACCTCATAACAGGTTTGAATACCCACTGTTATGGCACGGCCCAACTTGGCGGCAGTCATATTCACAGTGCCGGTGCCGTCACCGGGCTGGAAATTTCCAGCAGCGTCCACATAGGAAGAAAAGATGCGGAAAAATTCCCGGAAAGGCATATATTCGCCAAAGGGCTGCAGGAATTTCTTATAGTGATAGTCCACTGCGCCAGTTTGAGGATCAAAAACCTGCATGGTGTTGCGCGGGCCTACTTCATCTTGGGTAATAGTGCCCACCAAAATAGGTGCTTGCGCATGATCCACAGCCTTATTAATCAACGCTTGGGCTTGGGTATCCAAAAATGGATTTACATCCGAGGAATTTTCTGGCCAGATCACTAGGTCTACTTGGTGGTCCAAGTTCAAGGTTTCGCGGGTGTGATTGGCCAATACTGCGCGGCGTTGAGCATTAAAATCCAATCCCATCCGCGGCACATTGCCTTGAATTGCCGCAACTTCAATACTTTCAGTACTGGTTCCGCTGCGATCAACATAAAATGACGCAAGCGCACCGCTGACAATGACCAGCGCGCAGACAATCGCACCCTGTGCGCGCTTTTTGCTAATAAACACCATTGCCAGGCCCACAGCTGCCAGTACAGTTAGTCCGCTGACCAAGGCCACACCGCCTACAGCCGCCATATTGGCAAGGGGACCATTAATTTGCCCCCAGGCTAAACGCGCCCAGGCAAAGCCACCAAAAGGCCAATTCGCGCGGAGATACTCCACTGCCACATACCACGCGGGGAAAAGGTAAACTCCCCACTTCTGCCAGCGGCTAAGAAGCACACCACCTAGCCCAAGGGCAATGGAATAAAGCGCTTCCACCACGGCAAGTGCAATATAAGGCAAATTGCCCACAAACTCGCCGATCCACGGCAAAAGGAAGAGGTAAATCACCAATCCATGGACAAAGCCCAACAAAAGACCCTGCTTGAGGGTGGGTGCCTGAGCCAGTCTTTCCATCAGCGGAATGGGATCGTTTTTCTTCCGACGCTTTTTGGGAAGGGAAATTTCCCAACCTGCGAGAGATGCATAAAAAAGCGCAATTCCTATGATCCCGGCCCAAAACCAGCCGATGGGTTCATAGGAGGCATAAACAAAAAGCCCGCCCAGCATTGCTAGGGCGAGTCGAATAACTAGAGTCACTTATCGCCGCCGGGTTTCTTATTGTCTTTGTCATCCTTATCAGAATCCGGAGTTCCGAAATCTTCAGGCTTTAACGAAGAACTCCACTCTTGGATTTCTTCCTCATCAATAATGATGGGGCGTTGTGGGTTTTGGGAAGGATGTCCGCTGGCATCAGGGAAAGTTCCGCCATTGCCAAAGTCACCAAAGCTGCCATAGGAAGCCTGGGTGCGGTATCCATTAACGGCCTCAAAACCACGAACACCAAGGTTTTCAATTCCGGTGCGGATCTTCTTGGCCAAAACCTTGCGGAAGAGCGCGCGGGTAGGCGGAAGAATAAGCAGGATGCCGATAATGGAGGACACAAAGCCTGGCATGGCCACCAAAATGGCACCGGCTGCGGTCAAACCAATATTGCCCGCGATAGCTCCGGCACTGCCGGCTCCAGAAGCTTGGTGAATGGCGGCTGCTTTGCTAATGCGCTGCATTTCAATACCGGCGAGCAAAAGCCCGGCGACAAAAAAGAGCGCGAGGAGAGCAAAGGCCCAACCAAGGCCAAGCCACATGACGACGCCTATGAAGGCAAGGATCTCAACAATGAAATATGGGATTGCTATTACTGCTGGCACCTGCCCTACACTACCCTCTCAACCCGGCGCGCTCAGGAGTACGGGGTCAAGCTCGGTGCAGCGGGGTGGATTCGACTAAGTGGTCGAGCAGCCATCCGGAATAGTGGCCGAGGTGTCGGAAATAGGGGCCAAAGTGGTTGAGGCCTGTGTGTCCCGGTAATTGGGGTGCTGAAGATTCATACCAGGTGATATCGGCTCCGAGTTCTGTCCAGGCATCACGGAGATCTCGCAGTGGCTGGATAGGGATGACATCATCGTGTTTTGCGCCCCAAAGGAGAACCGGCATTTTCGGTGCGATGGCGCCTAGTTTTTGGCGTTGGAATTCCGCGAGCACGGTGGGGAGATCGTCGAGGACGTCGTCGAGGGTTTTGCCGGAGGTGGTCCAGGTGGATGAATGCCGGTATCCGCTTAGCAATAGCGTGCCGCCGGCGCAGCTTGCAACGTTATTTAGTACTTCCCTGGTGCCCCGGGTGTTGAGGGTGGGCATGATTTCGGCGTAGAGCTCTGGGGTGCTGGCGCAGAGTCCTGCTACGGCATAGGCGATAACTCCTGAGAGTAATCCCCCATCAACAGTGCGGAGAACTTCGAAGAGGTCGGTGGGTGGGGCGCCGACTACGGCAGCGCGTGGGGTCACGGTGGGTGCGTATTTATTAAGTTGGGCTGCCCAGCCGGTGGCGCCGCCACCTTGGGAAAATCCCCACAGTCCTAGTGGTGCCTCGGGTGAGATGCCGAGGTCGCTGGCGGCGAGGACCGCGTCGAAAAGCGATTTGGCTGCTGCGATGGAGTCACAGTAGTACTGGATGCCGGCGATGGGGTCGCGGGGATAGTCGATGAAGATGACATCGACGCCTTTGGCGAGGAACCAGAGGATAACGGGGAGTTCATATGCGAGGATGGCGTCAAAGGGTTTGTCATAAAAGACATTGAGGCCGATTGCACAGGTATGGGAGGGATCGCAGTGGGCGGCGACGCCCTGGGTGGAGGGTGCGATGGCGACTACGGGGCGCGGACCGTGGGGCCAAGGTTGTTTGGAAAATAGCACGCCGCCGGTGGCGGTGATGGCACGTCCGGCGGAATCGCCGCTAATGTACTCGATGCGGTAACAGCTTGCAGGGTTGGTCTCCCCCATGGTTCCCAGCACTTTGAGTGGCGCGGCGTTAACTAAGGTGCCGTGCTCGATTCCGGTGGTGCGCACGGTGGCGCCGAAATCTGGGAAGTCCTCCGGTGGGCTTTGGCGTGAAGGCCGCGTGCTGGTGCCGAGGATGCGTCGAAGTACCGCGGTGCTGCCTTCGCTAAGAAGTGGGCCGAGGCTGCGGTAGAGGGTGCGGGTTTGCCCGGCGCGGTGGATACGTCGGGGTTGGAAGTCCTGGTATCTGCCTGGGTTGTGCGCCGTGGGAGCCATAGGGGACAGAATACTAATTCTGTGTGGCGCGGGGCTAGGATCTAAGCCCATGGCTAGTAGTGGTGTTTTAAGTTTTCAGCAGGTATACCGCGCAGCGGATGGGCTGGTTGGGCGGTTGCACTTCCCCGGTGGGCGTATTAGTTCCGCGCAGTGGGAGCAGTTGGCGTCGCTCGCTGAAGATACTAGTGATGGGTCGATTTACCTCACTGCGCGGGGCAACATTCACCTGCGTGGGCTGCGCGAGCGCCCGGAGTGCGTGCCTGGCCCCGTGGTGGTGGCAGCCCCTGGGCATGCGCGCCTTGCGGCTTTGTCCGCCGAGCTTGCTGGCGCTGTGCGCCAAGAGCTTTTGATTGGGTTGGATGCTGGCAACGGTGCCATTTTAAGGTTGCGCCCTGATATTAGCCTGGTGCTTATCGACGACACCCGCTTGCAGGTGGTGGGAAAGAACTTGAGTACCGGCCCTATCGTGACGGATTCTGAAGCCGTGGCGATGATTGTGAGTGTGCTTTCTGATTCGGCTCTAGTTGCTGGTGAGACATGGGACTTTGAGCCTACTAAGGAGCATCCCGCTCCCATTGGTTGGTTGGAGAACGCCGATGATCCCGAGGTGGTGTCTTTGGGAGCTGGGGTTCCTTTGGGGCGTATGGATGCCCGTTTAGCGCAGTTTTTGGCAGCTATTGAGGTTGACATCTTTGTCACACCCTGGCATTCGCTCTATATCCCCGATCTACCCGCAGGTGTTGCTGAGCAGGTAGTAAAGATATTAGCGCCGATGGGCTTGATTTTTGATGCTCAGTCCCCGTGGTTGCAGGTTTCTGCGTGTATTGGTCAACCCGGGTGCGCGCATGCTTTAGCTGATGTGCGCGGTGATCTGATCTCTGCGGTATCTAGTGGCCAGCTGGAGGTGGACAAGCCGGTATTTTTTTCGGGCTGTGCTAAACGCTGTGGCCATCCGCGCCGGGCACATGTGGAATACCAAGCCTCGGGTGCCGGCGACTATGAGGTGTTCGAGCGCTTTTAGGAGCCTTGGCTAGACGGCGGTTGGGCTTAGAGGTTTCCTTGCTCGCCATTGGCTAAGTTTTAGCTCACCAAGCTGCAGATGTTTGAGTTCGCCGCCGAAGCGCATCTGGAATTCCTCCAGCTTAGTGATCTCCTCTGGAGTGGTGGCGCTGGCAATAATGATTCCACCGGGGCGCAATAACATCCACGCAGTTTCCGTGAGGAGTTCATTAACAACTGCTTTGCCCAAGTAGATGGCATCGGGAGTGGCAGCAATAGGGCCTTGTTCGAAGCGAATATCTTTTAGCGCCTTGGCTGTAATTGGAGTGGCCGTGACAACTTTGAGCCAAGGTACTCCTGCGGAGCTTGCGTGTTTGGATATCTGCGTTGCACGATCAGGGGCGGATTCAAAACACACAGCTTGAGCTCTGCTGCCCTTGATAATGCCGGCGGCACGTAGCCAGTCTGTGGCGATATTGCCGCTGGGCTCCCCCACTGACCATAAAGTTGCTCCAGGAGTTGGCTTAAGAGCTGCAACTATCAGCGCTTTGAGATCTGCGTCGAGCTCATGGTGCCGGGTTAAGGGGATTCCGGGTACCGGCTCTACGGCAATCACATTCAACGCTGATACCGCTGCCGGTGGTTGAGCTGCCGTGCCTTCAGAAAATTCCTCATCGCTGCTGCCCAGATCACTAAGCACCTTAAGCTTGGCTGCGCCGTGGCCGAGCTTGGTGAGCAACTTCGCAATTGCTGCAGTTGTAAACTCATCCTTGCCCAGGACCAAAAAACGCATCCCAGATTCCACCAAAGGGATAAGCGTTTCGACGGGGTCAGTTGCCAGTGACGCTATGGGGGTACGGTCCAGCGCCCAGCCCAACCGGGCACAAGCTAGTGATGCAGAAGACGCCGCTGGGATAATTTCCAAGCGGTGCATTCCAAGAGCTTTGACAATTGCGGGTCCAGCTCCATAAAACATGGGATCGCCAGAGGCCAAGACTGCCACGTTACGGCCCTGGAACTCCCGGAAAAGACCCTCAAGATCGCGGTCCTGTGGTGCTGGCCACGGGTGGCGTTCGCCATGGAGGGAGTCTGGCAGCATATTTAGCTGACGCCAGGTGCCGACGATAACATCTGCCTGGCGCAGTGTGGTTTGTGCCTTTAATCCAAGTTCTTCAAAACCGCCGGTGCTAATACCAATCAGCCAAATGGTCTCAGGTGGGCCTTTGGGCTGGGTGGAGTGCGCCACCTCTGGATTAACTGTCTCACCGACAACCCCCAACCGCGGTTGAGCGGTGGGGTTGGCAGACTCGGGTGTGGGCATCGGCTGACTCATACACCTGATTCTATACTCGCAGGCTAACGGGGCATTTTCCGCCACACCCCACGCGGTACCACCCGCATGACCCATGCCAGCAGTCGCAGGCGACCTGGAACCCACAAGGTCGCACTGGATTTCTTTTCCTTAACTGCCTTCAGAACAGCCTGGGCAACATCGATGGGATACACCGACATTGGAGCTGGAGTCATACCGGTGGTCATAGAGCCAATAACAAACCCCGGACGTGCAGTAATTAGACGGACATTGCTGCCATGGAGCGCATCACTTAAGCCCTGGCAAAATGCATCTAAGCCAGCCTTAGTGGAGCCATAAACATAATTTGCCCGGCGCGCCCGCCAGCCAGCGATGGAGGAAAACGCCACGATGGCCGCTGGGGTTGCTTGGGTACGCAGCTCATCGGCGAGGACGGTCAGCATAGAGATTTGCGCGGTGTAATCCAAGGTTGCTATCTCTACCGCATGTTCTTCCTCGCTTTCCGCCCTTTCTTGCTCACCCAGCATGCCAAAGGCGACTACTGCCAAAGAGATATCGCCAGCCAGGGCACGTGCCTGATGGATGAGGGCGCGGTGTTCATTAAGATGCAGGGCATCAAAAGGCAGGATATGAACCGATTTTGCCCCCAGTACCTCAAGTTTGGCGGCTAGCTCGCCTGCTGCTGTGGGACGGCGCGCTGCGAGCACAACATCTTCACCAGCACAGGCTAAGCGTGCGATTTCCCCGCCGATATCCGAGGTAGCACCCAGAATGAGAATCAACGCACAGCCTTTGGTTCATTGTTGAGGGTTTCGCAGCCAGTTTCGGTGACAACGACGATGTCTTCGATGCGGGCGCCGAATTTTTCTGGGATATAGATGCCGGGTTCGATGGAAAAGGCCATACCGGCTTCCAAGATGAGTTCATTTCCGGCCATGATGAATGGTTCCTCATGGGTGGAAAGTCCGATGCCGTGTCCGGTGCGGTGGATGAAGTATTCGCCGTATCCTGCTGCTTCAATCATGGTGCGGGCAGCCGCGTCAACGGAGGCTGCAGTGACTCCGGGGCGAACATGGGCTACTGCTGCCAGTTGTGCCTGGTGGAGGACCTCATAAAAACGGGTGAATTCTGGATCTGCTTGGGTGGTATCGCCGCCGACGATGTAGGTGCGGGTGCAGTCAGAGTGGTAGCCAAGGCCATAGGTACCTCCGATGTCTACCACCACGATTTCTCCGCTTTCAAGCACACGATCAGAGAAGCTGTGGTGGGGGTTGGCGCCATTGGGGCCGGAGCCGACGATGATGAAGTCCACCTCAGTGTGCTCTTTGAGGATGAGCTCATTGATGTCTGCTGCTACTTCCCTTTCGGTACGGCCAGCGCGCAGCAATTCAGGCACTACTGCGTGGACGCGGTCAATAGCGCTGCCTGCTCCGCGCAGCTGCTCAATTTCTGCTTGGTCTTTGGAGACAAAGAGTTCTTTGAGTACCTGGACTGCCAGTTCCAAACGACACTCGACACCCAGGAGGCCTTGGAGTGGGATCAAGTGATCAGCGGTAATGGAAGAGCCAATACCTACGGCTTTAAAGCCAGTGGCAGCATCAACATTTAGCGCTGTGACGGCAAGCTCGTGGGCATCTTGGCCATCAACCCAACCGATGGTGTTGATTTCAAGGTTGGGGATAGCAGAAAGTGCGAGGTCACCGCGGTCCACGGCGGGCAAAATGATGCTCGGGGTGCCGGTTGCGGGAATGACGAGTGCGCTTAGGCGCTCATGGCTAGAAATCCAAGAGCCGGTGAGATAGGCAAGTTCTGCTCCGGTGCCGATGATGAGGCCATCGAGTCCGGCGTTGATTGCGCCCTGCTGTGCTTGAGCAAGGCGCTGGGCATAAACCTCAGGGGGAAAATTAGACGTTGAAGAATCACTCATAATCCCCAACCCTAGTAGCCTAGGTGGGTGTGCGATCCATTCACACCGTCCGAATTTCTTCTGGCCGCCATTATGCCAGTGGCTTATTGCTGACTAAACGCCAGCTCAGCGAATCTTTTAAGCCTGCCGGTTTGGTCCATCACTTAAGTGATCGGGCTCGGTTTGTGCTCACCGCCGATCATTTTCTCCGGGGTGCGGACAAGATGATTCGAGTGCGCGGCCATAATTTTAGTACTACGGCTAGCACCTATCTCTCAGTTTTTGGCACGGACTTAGGCATTATTGTCTTAGATTCCCAAGCCCCAACAATGGCGCTGCCACTATTTTCCGCTACCCCGCTGAAACCAGGTATGTCCACTACGACCTTTGGCTTTGGTGGCAATCAAAAGGGGCGATTGCCCAAGGAAATCTCTGGTCGAGTCCTGCTGCGGATCCCATCTAGTTTGTCCAAGAATGGAATCACCCGAGTCACCCATGGAGCCTTGATTTACAATTCCCCAGCCAAGGCGGTACGCGGTGATTCAGGTGGTCCGCTTTTGGTAAATGAAAGGGTCTACGGGGTGCAATCGATGATTCTTGACCCCGCAGGTTTAAACACCGGTATTGCCACCGTTGCCAGTACTACCGAGCATTTGGTGGCTTTGGAGCGGGCGGTTGATCTGCTTTCTTAGGAGCCGATCGCAACCACACCGCGTCGAATAGCATCTACCGCCTGGCGGGCTGTGCGCGCCATCTCATCGTTGTAGGCAGTTTTGGCTACCTGCTCGAGGAGATCAATGACCTGGCGGCACCAGCGGACAAAGTCACCTGGGGTGAGCTCCGCGCCGTTTTCTGCAGCTGCAGCCATGCAATAGCCCAAAGGTGCGCCGGCAGCCCATTGGTGGATAGCCATAGCAAAGCCCGCCTCGGGCTGCCTGGTAATCGGCAAACGATGGCGGCGCTCGTCGTCGACAAGCTCGCCCCAGATGCGCTCCACGTTGTTCATGGCTTCGGCCATGTTTTCGGTGACTGCCTCTGGTTCGCCGCCGGTTTCGCGGCGGTTTTCGAAGGTGCACATGCTTACCACGCCCGCAAGCTCTGCAGGGTCGAGCCCATCCCAGATGCCACGCTTGAGACACTGGGCGACCAGCAAGTCTGTATCGGTGTGGATTTTGGCCAGGCGCTCGCCTTCTTCAGTGATTACCGGATTGTCGGGATCGCTATAGTCCACATAGTCCATCTCACTGAGCAGGGACAAAATGCGTTCGAAGGTACGGCCCAGGGTTTCCCGGGCGCGGTCCACATTGCCGGTGAGTTTGTTGAGGTCGCGTTCTTTACGGATAAGCCTTTCTGCGGTGCGCGCTAGTTGCTCACGATCAGGCCAGTTGTGTGCTTCATGGTCACGGATGAGGTGACGCAGCTCAGTGACCTTGGCATTGGGGCGCACACGGGCAAATTCCCGCATCTTATTGGGGCGCTTGAAATGCTCTTTGCGCATGAGTTCTTGAACGCGCCGGGCATTGCGGCGGGGTTCCTCAATCGCTGCGCGAGGCAGGCGCATGGTGCCGATCACAATGGGTGGATTATTGAAGGATTCCGCATCAATACGGCCAGACCATCCAGATTCAGTGGTCACCCACGGGCGTGGATCACGGGCCTGGTTGGCAGGGGTCATCACAACAGCGAGCACGGGGCGCTTGCGTCCGGGCATGGCAATAACATCACCGATTTGCAGTTTGGACAGCACCGTTGTGGTTTCGAGGGTGCGTTCTTCAATGCTTTCTTTACGGTTGAGTTTTTCTTCCTCATTAAGGTCCCGGCGCAGGTCCATATATTCCACAAAGAGGCTAACTGCGTCTTGGTCCTCGCGGACTGCGGGGTTCGTGGCAGCAATTTCCTTATTTAGTTGCGCGCGCAGCTCTGCCACCTTCTTTTCGGCCCGTTCAATTTCACGAATATCACCCACCACGGAGCCGTCAGCCTGATACTGCGCAAAAGACTTTTCCAGCAGACGCAGGGAGGCTTCATAACCAATGGTTTTAAGCAGGTTAACGGACATGTTGTAGCCCGGTTGGAAGGTGGAGATCAACGGGTAGGTGCGGGTGGAGGCCAGGCCTGCCACAAAGCGGGGATCCATCGCCGGTGCCCACTGCACCACCGCATTACCTATGGTATCAATGCCACGACGACCTGCACGGCCGGTGAGCTGGGTATATTGGCCTGGGGTGAGGTCAACGTGGCCTTCGCCATTAAACTTCACCATTTTTTCCAAGACCACCGTGCGGGCAGGCATGTTAATGCCGAGGGCGAGAGTCTCAGTGGCAAAAACCGCGCGGACTAGTCCCTTCACAAAAAGCTCTTCCACAATGTGCCTAAAAGCTGGAAGCATACCTGCATGGTGAGCGGCAAAACCGCGCATAAGGGCAGCGCGCCACTGCTTAAAATTCAGTACCTGGAGGTCCTCTTCTGGGATGCCCATGACGCCTGCGTCAATAATGCGGGCAATCTCCTCTGCTTCTGTTTGATCGGTGAGGATCAAGCGGGAGCGCAGACATTGGTAAAGAGCGCCGTCGCAGCCAGCACGGGAGAAAATGAAGGTGATGGCAGGCAGCATATTTTGGCCCTGCAAAATGCTGATGACATCAGGGCGACCCAAAGGACGGTGGCGGTCTTGTTCGCGGTCTTTGCCAGTGCGACCACCGGCGCGACGCTCTTCGCGGTTGCGTCCCCGTCCATCGTCCTTGGTGCGGGCCCTAAAACCAGCACCGGAATGATAATCAGCGCGACCCTGATCGCTTTGTTTGCTGTTGAGACGCTCGATGGTCTCCTCCAGGTGCTTATTTACTCGCCCATCGGTACCTGGTTCAAAAAGAGGCAGCACCTTGCGGTTAACCATCATCCACTGGTCCAGGGGTACCGGGCGGTGTTCGCTGACAATAACGCGGGTATCGCCGCGCACGGTGGTTAGCCACTCGCCAAATTCCTCCGAGTTGGACACCGTTGCAGAAAGACCAATGATGTTCACGGATTCATCAAGGTTGAGGATCACTTCTTCCCACACCGCGCCGCGGGAGGCATCGGCGAGAAAGTGGATCTCATCCATCACCACATGGCTTAAACGCTCCAGCGCAAAAGATCCGGCATAAATCATATTGCGCAGGACCTCGGTGGTCATCACCACGATTTCCGCATCGTGGTTGATGGAGACATCACCGGTAAGCAGTCCCACAGCATCAGCACCGTGTTTGGCCACCAGGTCATGATATTTCTGGTTGCTCAGGGCTTTAATTGGGGTGGTATAAAAACATTTGGTCCCCCGCGAAAGTGCGAGGGACACTGCGAACTCACCAACAATGGTTTTGCCCGCTCCCGTGGGCGCACACACCAGTACGCCATGATCGTTTTCGACTGCCCGGCAGCCCTCAATTTGGAAATCATCCATCTCGAAGCCCAGGTCTGCGATAAATTCTGTCAGGTGGGTTCCTTGTTCGGCAGTAAAACTCATGCCCTAAGGCTACCCGGCGACGCGCTAGAGCACGTCACCGAAGTCCGAACCACACTGTTTAAAGCTTGTCGACGCTGCCTGCGGCGGTGTTGGACTTACTGGTTCAGGGGCCGGAACCGGTGCTGGAGCATCTTCACCACCAACAGAAGTATCCAAAGGCGATGCGGTGAGATCATCTTGATCCAGCCATTCCGGGCGCTTCTTATCGCGGCGTTTGTCATTGAGGCGACAGAACTGAATGGCCAATTCCACCAATATTGTCAATGAGAACGCCAGGATCATCATGGTGAATGGATCTTGGCCGGGGGTCATAAAGGCTGCAAAAAGGAAGAGCACCATGATGATAATGCGACGCTTGTCTTTAATAGCATCATAAGTCAGGATTCCTGCCACATTAAGCATGGCAATAACCAGTGGCACTTCAAAGCTCACCCCGAAGATTGCCAGCAATGCGAGCAAGAACCCGAAGTAACGGTCACCTGTTAGTGCTGCTGCTTGGGTATCGCCACCGATGGTCAGCAGGAATTCCAAGCCATAGGCAACAACGAAATAAGCAAGTACTGCGCCACCAACAAAGAGTACAACTGCGGTGGTAACAAAGATTGCAGTGTAGCGACGCTCATTCTTCATCAAACCTGGGGTAATAAAGCCCCAGAGTTGGCTTAGCCACACTGGTGAGGCCAGGACAACACCAACCAGCGCAGCAACCTTCAAACGCAGCATAAAGGGGTCAAAAGGTCCGGTGGCGAGAAGTCGACATTCATCGCTATCGCTGAAGGTATAACGAGATTCTGCCGGAAGGGAACAATAAGGATCACGCAGCAACTCACCAAGGGTGGGGATATTCCACACAGATTCTTGGTACCAAATAAAACCAATGATGGTTCCTACCAGTACCGCTGCGAGGGAGATGAGCAAGCGACGGCGAAACTCTTTGATGTGCTCCACAATCGACATATCACCGGTTGCGGACTTCTTCTTTTTCTTTTTGGTGATTCCGCGCCGGGTTACTTTGACGACTTCAGCCTTGTTAATTTCTGACAATTTCTCAAACCTGCTGGCTACCGGGGTCTAAGCATGCTCAGACCAAGTGAATAAACTACGACGCACCGCAACATTAAGGTGAGTTGCGGTGCGTGGACATGAAAAACAGACCTATTTAGGATTTAGGCGCGGTTTGGGTCTTCATAGTTAGAGCGGTAGTCAGGCTGCTGTGGAGTCTGTGGTTGCTGCACTGGCTGCTGCTGGCCCTGGTAGTGCTGCTCAAAGTTTGGCTGTTGCACTGGCTGCTGGATGGGCTGCTGAACAGGCTGTGGGGTAGGAATCTGGTTTGGTGCGATTTGCTGCTGGACAGGCTGCTGTGCCTGATTCTCCTCGTCTTTATTGAGTTCTTTAACTTCAGACTTGAAGATACGCATGGAGCGGCCGATGGAACGAGCTGCGTCAGGAAGCTTCTTGGCTCCGAAAAGCACGATGATCAGCAAAACGATCATTGCGATTTCCCAAGGTCCTAGATTGGGCATGTGGTTACTCCAAACTCACGTTGTACAAGCTAAGCCACGAACCACGGTGATGGTTGGGCGTTTGTATGGATAGATAATTGTTGGTCTTACTGTACGTCAAGATTATACGCTGACAAACCAAGCGCAACCTTTAAGTTTATGGATTCCTGAAGGTCAGCTGGGGCTATGCTTTTAATGCTTTCGGCATGGCTAATGGCAAAACGCACAAACCACTCCCGCGAAAGTAAGGGATAGCTAACGTAAAACCATTTTTTGCCCGCTGCATCCACTTCTGCCGGGCGCTGCTCATCGATGGCCAACGCCATATAATCTGCCAGCCAGATGGCGTCTTCGCGCAATTGGAAGGTGGCAAAATCTGACTGTTTGGCAAAGTCAAAAGGATCATCGGCGGAGAAGTTCAAGCGCATGGAATGGGGCTCTGATTTAAGGTCGGTGAGCTTGATGTCAGAGATCCGATCGAGCCTAAAGGTACGATGATTATTCACAGCATCTTCCCAGGCCTTGATGTAAGTTTCACCCTCATTGGTAAAGATATGGGCGGGACTTACCACCCTTTGAGACACCACATCTGAGTTATGAGAATGGTAGGTAAAAGCCACCTGCAGCTCTTGATCCATGGCTTCTCGAATTACAGCCAACACATCGCTGGCCTGGTTGTCTCCGGTGGAGTCATAAACAGCGGAGGAATATTCGCCCATAATTGCGCGGAGTTTCGCCGCTGCAGACACTGCCGCTTCTTGGTTGGTTAAGCCGGGCAGTGATTCCAAGGATTCTAAGATCAGCAGCAGCACACCGGCCTCAGTCGGGGTAAGCCGCAGGGGCTTGTCCATTCCTTGGGCGTTATAGATCTTCACCCCTTTAAGGTTGTGTTCAAGTTCCACCAGATCGCCGGGCAAAAGTCCAGGGAGGCCACACAACCACAAACGGTTGAGATCAGCCATAATTTCTTGGGGTGGTTGCCCCAAATCGCGGGCGGCCTCCATAACCGAGCGTCCCTGATGCTTTTGAAAATAAGGCAAAAGGTTGAGCTGGCGGGCTAGATCACTAATTTTTTGCGCTGATCGACCCATGATTTACACCTCCTGTCCGCGTGCTGCTTTAAGTAGCTCAATAACTTGATCAATAACCTCTTGTGGCTCAATCACAATGGCTTCTGGTGCGTGCGCAGCTGCGGTGCGCACCAGCCAGCTGCGGTCAACGTCTTTGAGTAACCACAGGTCTTGTTCTTGGTGGGTTCCAGCGGCGCTGAGTTCCACTGCGCGGCCCGGTGTTATGCGCAGAGTGGCGTCGACAAGCTCACTGCGGCGTCGAAGCTGCTGGCGCACCAGTTCTTGGAGGTTGGTGTCTGCGGGCATGGGGTGGGAGGCTGGGCCGACCGCGGTGACGTCGGTGATGCGGATGACGCGGAAGCAGCGCGGGGCGTTGCGGTCAATATCAAATCCGACGAGGTAGATGCGGTCACGTTCGGGCACCAGGCCCCATAAGTCCATGGTGCGGATGACTTTTTCGCTGGTGCGTGAGGGCTCATAGCTAAAGCTAATGCGCTGGCCACGATGGCGTGCCTTTAAGATGGCGTCGAAATTTTTGGCTGATAGGGTCCGTAAATCGCCAGCATTGGTAACTGAGGCAGAGCTTGATAAATCTCTTTGGGCGCCACCGGCCGCCAATTTTGTCCACCCAGAGCGGGCAAAAGCGCCGAGCTCTTGGCTTTGACCCATCTCCCCTGCCATGCCTAATACCGCGGCTTCCTCAGGGGTGAACTCCACTTCCTGCAGCTCATAGGACTCAGAGCTTAAACGATAAGCCTGTTCACCCTCGGCAAATCCAGAAGCATTAGTAAATTGTTCAATGGGTACGCCGACTCGGCGCAGGGCAGCGAGATCGCGAAGCAACTTTTTGCGGAAAGCATCATCTGAGAGGTTTCGATAACCACTGACATTTGCGCGGATCCAGGGCCTGGTGAGGAATTTCCTGGAATATGATTCCGCACTAAGAAATGCAAATGTGAGGTTGATCTGGCGTTCCAGATCCTCCTTGCGATCCGACATTTATCCTCCGACTAGTTGCGATAAGAGGCCGCGTTTTCCTCCATATATGCGATGAGCTCATCCACCTCGGGGTTTGTTACCGCAAAAGGATCACTGAGCTCAACCAACTGGGGGTCAGGCCTATTAACTTTGTGGCGCATCCAATCGACGGTCACAGCTGCACCTAGCTTATCGGCAGTCTGCAGAATTCGCCCGCGAAGATGCGCGCGGGTGGTCTCCGGAGCATTGTCCACCGCGTGTGCAATAGCCTCATCGGTGGTCCATCGCTTGATCAGGCCCCTGGATTGCAGCAGACTAAATAGGCCACGACCAGGTCGAATATCGTGATAGGTGAGGTCAATTTGGGCTAGCCGTGGATCGCCCAGCTCCATGCCCCCACGATCTTGATAGCGCTGAATGAGCTTTCTCTTAATCACCCAGTCAATCTCAGTATCCACAGCAGAGAAGTCTTGAGTTTTAATGGCCTCCAACATGCGGCCCCAAAGATCGAGGACACGGGCTATTTCGGCATTGGAGGTTCCAGAAACTTCTGGCTCAGGGCGCACCATAAGCCACTTCTTCGCGTGTTCAAAGACGAGGTTTTGGATCTCCAAAGCGCTAATAAAACTGCCATCTTTGAGCGCTAATTTAGTGCTGCCGGTGAAATCACGGGCGATTTCACGGATGGAGGCAATGTCATTTACCAACTCCAGATTGGGCAGGCCAAAATCAGCCTCAATCATCTCCAACACCAACTGGGTGGAGCCGATTTTAAGAGCAATGGTGGGTTCTGCCATGTTGGAATCGCCCACGATAACGTGCAGACGACGGTATTGGTGAGAGTCTGCATGGGGCTCATCACGGGTATTAATAATTGGGCGCGATCTCGTGGTAGCACTGGATATGCCCTCCCACACATGGTCTGCGCGCTGGGAAATGCAGTAGCCCAAAGGAAACTCTTCACCCTTGTGACCAGGGTTGGGATGGTAAATCCGGCCGGCACCGCAAATAAGCTGACGGGTAATAAGGAAAGGCATGAGGCGTCGGCCCAAAGACTTTAATGGCATGCCTCGGCCAACGAGGTAGTTTTCATGGCAACCATAGGAGTTGCCGACAGAATCCACGTTGTTTTTGAAGAGATAAACCTGGCCGCCAATCCCCTCTTTTTTCAGGGTTTGCTCGGCGGCAACGGCCATGCGATCGGTGATTACATCACCCGCTTTTTCATAGTTGATGAGCTGAGTGAGGTTGTCACATTCTGCAGTGGCGTACTCGGGGTGGGAACCGACATCAAGATATAGCCTGGATCCATTGGGGATAAAGATATTTGAGCTGGCGTATTTTTCCACGATGGGCCGAAACATCATGCGGGCAATCTCATCGGGGCGTAAACGTCTAGCCTCGCCATCGGTGCAGGTGATGCCGTATTCGATCTCTGTACCGGTGATGCGGCGGGTAAATACCTCTGCTGGTGTTGATGTGGTTTCCACGTCACTCACGAGTCTTATTCGCCACCTTTTTGCACATAGGAACGCACAAATTCCTCGGCATTGTTTTCTAGCAGTCCATCAATTTCATCCAGGAGGTCATCCACGCCAGTGGTGTTGATTTGTACCTGGCCAGAGGTCTGAGTGAAATCCTCATTGTGATCGTCTTCGCGGCCGCCACCAGCAGAAACCTGGGTTTGCTTGGCATTCATAAGTACACCTTCCTACGTTATTAATTGGGCCTGAAAAACAAGCACCAACTGAGAAACCTTAAAAACAGGGTTTCCCACATTCACAATAATTCACCCCACGTTAGCGGAGTCACATTGCCCCTTCAAAGTGCTTTTAAGCATCTCAGAGAAATATCCGGGGGTTTCCCTGAGCCACCAACCTACGCGCTGGCGCAGCGGAAGCGGCTTAGAGCTACTAAAGATTCAGGTTACCCTAAGAAGTTTTGAGCTTTGCCAAGGAGGTTAAACCACCTTGATCAAGACCTGCAATAACCTCATCAACGGTGCTTGCGGAATCGAGGATCTCCCCCACTTCTGCCGCGGCGAGGCCATCAAGCTCAGTGGTGGCAATTCGAATGGGATCCTCAAAACTTGCCTGAACAATAAGTGATTCCCAGTTAGCAGCAAGGACGGATTCGCCAAATTTATCCATCATTTGGCCACGGAAGAAGGCCCGGGAATGTGCCGGCGGAGTGGCTGCTGCCTGCGCGATGTCCTCTTGGCTAATAAGTGCGCGCATTCTGCCCTTGGTTACGAGGGCATGGTAAAGGCTGCGGGCTGGATCAATATCGCTGTACTGCAGGTCAATGAGCTGCATCTTGGGGTTATCAAAGCTTAAACCGCGGGCTTCAAAAGAACGCAGCAGCGCGAGCTTGGCGGTCCAGTCCAAAATATGGCTGGTGGACAAAGGATCTACGGCCAGCAGCTCCATTACTTCATCCCAGAGCGCGAGCAGTTCTTTTTCTTTGTCAGTGATGACAAATTGTGCCACCCGCTCACGGTAAACCCCGAGCACTTCTAGTGCGCTGAGGCGGCGGCCGTCGACAAGCTCAAGTTTGTGACTCAGTGTCAGATCGTGGGAGACGCGGGACACCTCAGCCACCGCCTGCTTGAGGCGCAGGTCGCTAAAGTCCACGCCAGCTTCGATGGCGTCCAGGACCAGCGCCGTCATGCCGAATTTGAGGAAGTTGGAGCTTTGGGACATATTGCCATCGCCGATGATTACATGCAGGCGACCCCAATGGTCGGCGTCGGTGTGGGGCTCATCGCGGGTGTTGATAATGCCACGGTTGAGGGTGGTTTCCAAGGAGATTTCTTGTTCGATATAGTCGGCACGCTGGCTGATTTGGAAGCCTGGCTTTTCACCGTGTTGGCCCAGACCCACGCGACCGGCGCCAATGATGACCTGGCGGGAGACAAAAAATGGGATCAGTGCCTGGGCGAGCACATCAAAGTCGACGTCGCGGGAATAACGGTAGTTTTCATGGGAGCCATAACTTGCGCCCTTGCCATCGACGTTATTTTTATAGATTTTTAGTGGCGGGCACGGTGGGTGGCCGTCCAACACAGAGTGATCTTGGCTGGTAAAGCCAGCAACGTCGGAAACTGCCTGCATAAGGATGTGATCGCCGGCAGCGTCATAAACCATGGCATCCCAGGCATTATTGACCTCTGGGGAGGAATATTCTGGGTGCGCGTGGTCGACATAAAAACGCGCGCCATTGGACACAAAAACATTGGCCACGCCCATGGAGAAAGGATCAACCACCGGCGCCTGGTGGTAACGGCGCAGGTCAAAACCGCGAATATCACGCAGCGGAGTTTCTTGCTCATAATCCCAGCGCACGCGGTGTTCGCCAAATCCCCGGGCAATGGAATATGCCACCACCGCGTGGGTGGACGTGACAATGGGGCTCAGCAAAGGAGCGCTGGGCGTGGAGATTCCATATTCTGTTTCTGCACCGATAAACCTATCCATGGTTCTAAGCATATAGAGCCACCCTTTAAGGTGGGGCTAAAACATACAGGCTTTAGCCCCACCTCTGCCGGGAGGCCGGGATGGGGAGCTGCCGGGCCGCCACCCCAGCACCCTGCAGCTGCTAGTTGACGACCTCCACCGCAACCACACGCTTTGCCTGGCGGCCGGTGATCCGTGACCACTCATCAGGGTTGGAGGTATTGGGCAGATCCTCACTTTGCTGATTTTCATCGTCAATAGCAGTGATAAGCTGCGCAGCACTCAAGCCTGCACCATCGCCATCAATATGGGTCTTAATAGCCAATTTCTTTGCACGGTCCACAATATTGGCGATCATCGCGCCGGAAACAAAGTCATGGTAATTCAAGGTGTCCTCAGTGCCATCGGCAAAGCTCAGGCGCACATAAGGGCGTGGAGTAAAGAGGTGGTCTACTGCGATATCAATGAGTTCCTCCGCAGGTTGAGCCAGCGGAATGGAGTTGGTGATATAGCGGGCAAAAATATCCCGAGCACCGCTCTTATTGGGGCGGTTGATGCGGATCTTGATGTCCAAACGACCCGGGCGCAAAATGGCTGGGTCGATAAGCTCTTCACGGTTGGTAGCACCGATCACGATGACATTGGAGAGGTCCTCCACACCATCAAGTTCTGCCAATAGCTGTGGCACCACGGTGGTTTCCATATCCGAGCTCACTCCTGAGCCACGGGTGCGGAAAATTGACTCCATCTCATCAAAGAAAATAATGACGGGACGGCCATCACCTGCCAGCTCGCGGGCGCGTTCAAAAATCACGCGGATCTGGCGTTCGGTTTCACCCACATACTTATTCAGCAGCTCAGGGCCCTTAACGTTAATAAAGTACGAGGTTCCAGCCTCACCAATGCGCGCAGACAGCGAGTTAGCCACAGCCTTAGCAATCAGGGTTTTGCCACAACCGGGAGGACCATAAAGCAATACGCCCTTAGGTGGGTGCAGGTTATAGGCGCGGTAAAGCTCAGGGTGCAAAAATGGCAGCTCAACGGTATCTTGAATCAGCTCGATTTGATCATCCAAACCACCAATGTCCTCATAGGACACATCGGGAGCTTCCTCCAAAGCCAACTTGGAAATCTCAGTCTTGGGAATAACCTCAAAAGCGTAGCCCGCTTTGCGGTCTACCAAAAGCGTGTCACCGGGGCGCGGTAACTTGGCGGTGCGATCCATTAAAGGCCCCGCAAGCTTTACGACGCGTTCCTCACCCGATCTATCCGACACCAGCGCACGATCGCGACCGATCATTTCCATCAAGGTGGCTAATTCACCGGTTTGTTCATAATCGCAGGCCTCGACCACCTGATTGCCCTCGCCCAGGCGAACCATGACACCGGGCATAAGGTCAGCTGCGCACAGCATTGGTGAGACAGCAACGCGCATGCGCCTGCCACCGGCAAAAATCTCCGCATTGGAGCCATCTTTGGCAGTTTCTAAAAAGGTGCCATACACAGATGGTGGCTGTGCCATTTCCTCCAGCTGCGCAAACATCATGGAGAGTTTGTTGCGCGAGGATTTCAGCATCTCCGCCAATTTGGTGTTTCGTGCTCCCAAATCTGAGTTGGTGCGTTTTAGTTGACGCACCTCATCAGAGATTCGGGTTAATTCCTCCCGATTAAAATCCGAGAAAGAATTATTTGCAGCAGGGTTTGTTGGTGAGCTCATGCCCACCACTTTAACCCCTGTGCTCTAGCCATTTGCATAAGTATGCAAAAAGCAGCTTTAGCGGCGAGCCTTACGCTGTGGACGAGGAGGCTCCACACCATCAGCCAGGCGGCGAGTCATCACCAAGAACGCAGTGTGCGCATTCATACGGTGCTCAGGGCGAGTAGCTAGTCCCTCGACCTTCCAGTCACGCACCAGTGATTCCCAAGCGCGGGGCTCGGTGAAGCACTTTTGTTCGCGGATTCCTTCCATGACCTTCATCAACTGTGGCACGGTAGCCACGTAGGTCATGAACACTCCACCTGGAATCAGCAGATCCTTGCAGGTTTCGAGCATTTCCCAAGGCTCAAGCATATCCAAGATGATGCGGTCCACTGGTCCGCCGAGATCATCAACGGTTACTTCTTTGAGGTCACCCAGGCGTGGGTCCCAGGTGTCTGGGCGCTTGCCAAAGTATTCCTCGACATTGGAAACCGCATATTCAAGGTGATCTTCACGGATCTCATAGGAGATAACATTGCCCTGCTCGCCCACTGCACGCAGCAAAGCCATCGACAATGCACCAGAACCAGCGCCAGCTTCCAGCACGCGCGCGCCGGGGAAGATATCGCCTTCAACCAGGATCTGAGCGGAGTCCTTAGGGTAGATCACCGCAGCGCCACGAGGCATGCTGAGCACAAAATCAACCATGAGGTGGCGGAAGCAGAGGAAATCAGATCCCATTGTGGACTGAACCACGGAACCTTCATCGGCACCAATGATGTCATCGTGAGCAATTTGGCCACGGTGGGTATGGAAGGTTGTACCAGGTACCAAAATGATGGTGAAGTGGCGGCGTTTGGCGTCCGTTAGCTGAACGCGGTCGCCTGCCTGGAAGGGACCGGAGTAGGGCATGTGCCCTCACTTTCTCAAAATCTATGAATCGTGCGTGAACTCGGCGTTAATTTACCAGATAACTCTCCAAGGCTTTTTCAAACCATAGGAGATCCTTCACTCCAGCCATTTCGCGAGCTGAATGCATGGACAATAATGGGATACCCACATCGACAGTAGAAATACCCAAACGCGTTGCACTAATAGGTCCAATGGTGGAACCACAGGGCACCTCATTATTGCCAGCAAAGACCTGATGTGGCACTCCCGCCATCTGGCAGGCGCGGATCCATACCCCAGAGCTTAGAGCATCTGAGGCATAGCGCTGGTTGGCATTAACTTTAAGCACTGGTCCGCGACCAATCACCGGATAATTCACCGGATCGTGCTTTTGGGGGAAGTTTGGATGAATAGAGTGCGCTGCGTCCGCAGAGACCATGGTGGAACGCTGGAACATTTGACGGTGTGTTTCCTCATCGGCGTCAAGTGCAGTGGCGGTGCGAATCAGCACATCTTCCAAAAGAGGGCCCGCTGCACCAGTTGGTGAATTGCTGCCCACTTCCTCGTGGTCAAAAGCTGCCAGTACCAAAATGTCGGAGCTATTGTCCTCAGTTGTGGAAGCCTTAATCAGCGCCTTGAGTGAAGGATAAACACTGCTGAGATTATCGAGCCTGCCGGCAGCAAAGAAATCCCCATGTGCACCAAAAACTTCAGCTTCTTGAGCATCAACGGTAATGAGATCATGACTGAGGATATCGCTGCTCTCTACACCAGCTGCCTCAGCGATGACCTCCATAATGGAAACCTGGAGGTCACCCACCGCGAAAATTGGCTGCAGGTGATGCTGCGGATTAAGCGCAAAGGTGGTGTTGGTAGTGCGATCTAGGTGAATAGCCAGGTTGGGGATCCGCAAAATCGGGCCAGTGTTAAGCAGTTTTACTGAACCATCGGCCAAGACAACACGTCCTGCCAGATTGAGTTCACGGTCGAGCCAGGTGCTAAAGATTGGGCCACCATAGACTTCAACGCCAGCCTGCTGAAAGTGCCGATTAGGTAGGTCACCTAAAGGCTTGAGCTTAAAGCCGGGGGAATCGGTGTGAGATCCAATAATCCTAAATCCAGATTCCCAGGAAGCGTCTTCTGGAACCCACCAGGCGACTACTGCGCCGCCTCGGACCAAGAAGTGTCCGCCAGGGGTGGCATCCCAGGTCTTGGTCTCATCCTGACGACTAAATCCAGCTTCTTCCAAAAGTGTGGCTACGGTTTCAGCAGCGTGATATGAGCTGGGACTATGAGCGATAAAGCTCTGGAATTCGTCAGTTGCATGCATGTCTCAAGATTAGCTAACTCCCCCTCCCCTGCGCAGAATGTCCGGCCGAGCAATTAAGGTGAGAACCATTATGACCAGCTCTTCAGAAACTTTGCCTAAAAAACCAAAGCCCCTTGCGCTCTCCCCATCGCGCGCCGGGGATTATCAACAGTGCCCGCTGCTCTACCGCTTCCGGGCCATTGATCGCTTGCCGGAGCCTAAAACAGTTGCACAGGTGAAAGGCACCTTGGTGCATGCGGTATTGGAGCATATGCATAAGCTGCCACGTGAGGAACGCCAATATCCGGCGATGGTCAAGCAGTTGAAACCTACCTGGGCCACCATGTGTGCTGAGGATGCGGAATTAGAAGAACTCGTTCCCGCTGATCAACTGCATGATTTCTTGGTGGAGTGCAGGTCTTTGCTGCGGGGCTATTTTGAGATGGAAAACCCCCAAGGCTTTGATGCCACCGAGTGTGAGATGTATGTAGATACGGTCCTGCCTAATGGCGTGCCAGTGCGAGGTTTTATTGACCGCGTAGACACTGCTCCTACTGGTGAGGTGCGTGTGGTCGACTATAAAACAGGTAAAAAGCCCAAGCCACAGTGGAGCCAGCAAGCACAATTCCAAATGCTCTTCTATGCGCTGGTTTATTGGCGGCTTTTTGATTCCATCCCAACTCAGCTGCGTTTGATGTATCTCAAAGTTAATGACTCAATGTTCCTAAGCCCCTCGAAAGAGCAGCTGGAATATTTTGAGCGCGACTTGGCTGAGCTGTGGGCAAAAATTGAGATGGACGGCAAGGCTGGACACTTTAGGACCAAAACCTCCAAGCTCTGTGGTTGGTGCCCACATCAAGCTTTGTGCCCAGAGTTTGGTGGAGTGCCGCCGGAATATCCGGGCTGGCCAGGCAGCACGGCTGACTAGGCGCTTCGGTTTGCAGGTCGGGGAAATCAGACTATTCTTAAGAAGAACCTTTATTAATGAATTTTTTAATAGGTTTTAGCCATATTCTTAAATGAATTTTTCTGAAAGGATTCTTCGTGGTTACCCCGCAGCACCCTGGCGAGATTTTGCGCCAACAATTTATGGAACCTTGTGGCATCAGCAATTATGACCTGACTAAGTCCCTGCACGTCGCCGAATCCACCATCGCCAATGTGGTATCCGGTCGAAGCTCACTGAGTGAAAGTTTGGCTGAACGTTTGGAAAGAGCTTTTGGGCTCGGCGTTGCGGAATGGATGGATCTACAACGTAATTTTGACCTGGTTCAAAAAATTTCGGCATAAAAGAAGGCGCCTGGCGTGAAGGAGAAATCCTCGCAGCCAGGCGCCTCGTGGTTTTTCGTCGAAAAGCGGTCTTTTAATGCTTATGGGTGATTTGCGCTAAAAATCCCATTGGTGGTCTGGGTCATTCAAAGCATCTGCGGTTGCTTGGATAGTTGCGAGATCTTTAAAAGGAGAAGATTCCGCCAATTTGAGAATGCTATCCAGTCCCAGTGCTAACTGTTGATTATCCCCTTTTTCTAAAGCATCATCGACGACAGTAAATAACTTCTGAAAGTTCTCCCGACGCTCATCGAATGATTTATCCAAGTACTCCAGCAAAAGAGCCTTTTGCATTTCTATATTCGTAATCGCTACATCACGTTCTGCTGCGATGCCCACGCGAACGTTTCGTTGGACTGATTCAAACTTGGCAGCTTCACCAGCCATCAAAACGACGGAAATCAATGCTCCAATTACATCATTAGGGTGAGCAATTCTTATTACCGGAGCGTTTATATTTTCCTTAAACGCGTGCTCGAATTTTTCAGCACCATCGTGATTGGTTTCCGTTTCACTAGAATCTGAGACTCTTGAATCGGGTGCTCCCCGTCGACCATTTCGATAGGTTCCAAATTTTTGAGCACCAAGGGAAATCAGATCTTCTCCAAATTCGTTATAGAGCAGGCGAAATACATCGTTAAAGTTTTGTGGCATTCTCTAAACCTCCGTATTTAGCACTGAATGTACCTTGCCAATAATTTGCATGCTCTCGAAACTAAGATTTTGATCGTCGTCCAAAATCGGTGTTTGTGCCAATATGACCATGGTTTTGATGAGAATTCCGCACTGATTAAAAACAGCTACATGTTCTGAGTTGTGAAAATCGAACTCTGGAATAATTTTCTCGAGTTCGTCTAATTTTCCAATGACTCTCCACTTGAGTTGCTCAGTGATTTCACGGAGTTCCGCAGTACGATCACCAATTCCGTCCATGACTAGCCACCCCTTTTCGATGCCTGTCACCGCTAAACCGACTTCTCTCTCGTAGTCCTTGGCCTCAGTTAATTTCTTGCTGTAGTGGACGGATGCGATCGTTCCTGCTGCCAAAATAGCAACCACGCCCGTAGATCCTGCCGTAATCGCAGTTAAGACTGTGGTGCCAAGCGCGACGCCACCGCCACCCGCGGCAAGACTCCCTCCACCCAGCCATGCCAAAGTGGCATTGGTAGCAGCCGCACCACTGAGCGCGGAGATCGCCGTTCCTGTCGATGCTGAGGCAACGGCCCCAACAGCAGTCGTTACTGCGGTTGGGGTGCCAGTGAGTGCTGCGAGACCGAAAACACCTGCCACTGCGGTGGATCTTAAGGCTTCACCAGCGGCCATATCAATGGCTTTCATCTCAGCCAATTTGTCGCAACGAAAATCTGCACCCATTAAAATCTCATATTCTTTGGCTGCATTATTCTGCTTGAGTGCTTTAAGTTGATCCAAAAAACGTCCCACTGTCAGATGGAGAACTTGCAGTCGGTATTTGCCAAAATCCTCAATGGCATAGTTAAGTCGTCGCCGTTTCTCCTCTGTTACTTCTTGAGCTAGCTCATAGTACTCGGAACAAACCTTTTGAATTTCTTTGGCTGCTTTGCGGTTTTGGACTGCCTGGACTCCAATTGCGCTTTTTCCAATTAATACTGCAGATTCAGCGAGGGTCGCGCGATTGGCGTTCTCTATTTTTTCTTTAGTGCCCTCGACGAAGTTTTTGCTAGCCTCGCCTGCATTTTTAGCAGCTGCGGTGGCAGCCTGTCCTGATCTCTTGGCGGCTCCGGCTAGATCATCAAATCCGAATTTGCTATCCGCATTGAAATCAAGTTTAGAAGCAATCTTCCTTCCAAACTTTCGGCGTTTGGTCTCAGCACCATCTTCTTCTGCTTTTTCAGATTCTGAGAAATTCGATCCTGTTTCCGAAGACTCTGCCTCTCTAATCTTCTCCGCAGCGTATTTTTCCAAATCAAATTTCGGAAAGTCTTGCGCAATTAATTCCTGATAGGCCTTTTTGGAAACTTCAAATCTATTTAACAGATCTTCCATCGGAATCTCATTTCTGATTAGGAGCGGTTAGTGATGGTATGAAGTTTACTGACGCGCTGGACACTCAGTAGGGAAAATCAAACATCTAATCGCAATTAGCTAATTAATTGGGCTTCACAGATTTTAGTCCTGACCTAAAAGATTTCCGCATAAACAATGGCGCCTGGCGTGAAGGAGAAATCTTCACAGCCAGGCGCCTCGTGGTTTTTCGTCGAAAAGCGGTCTTTTAATGCTTATGGGTGAGCCAATAATAAACGCTAGCGAAAACGATCAGCACCGCCAAGCAGCCGTACATCACGCTATATCCGGTGGCGGACACCAAAACTCCCAGCAGAATCGGGCCGAGGCCAATGCCGATATCAGTAAAGAGGAAGAGGGTGGAAATTCCTGAACCTACCTGATGTGCTGGAACCGAACTTACCGCAACAGCTTGGGCTGCAGGCATCAAAGTTCCATATCCCAAACCGGTGAAAATACCGGCAATCACAATGTGCCAGTTCTCCCCCGCAACAGCCATAATGGCCAGCGCAATCGCGAAGTTCGCCAGACCGAAAAACATAACGGGGTTAGCGCCGCGTTTGTCCTGGACACGGCCGAGGAAAGAACGCATGGCCAACATTGCCACGGCATAAGCAATGAAGAATAAACCTGCACCAGCGCTTAGTCCGCGCTCTTGAGCAAAGCCATTGATGTAGGTAATAATGCCGGCATAGGACAAACCAATCATCAACATAAAGAAGCCAATGGTAATGACGGCTGGCTGGATCACAGACTTTGGCGTCCAGGCCACCTTAGGGCGGTTGCGATCGGCCTCGCGCAAATGCGCAGGCTTCTTAAAGAAAATGGTCAGAACGAGCCCAATAAGGTTTGTTGCTAGGGTCAGCCAAAACAGGGCGTCATAACTAAAACTGCCGACGACAAACAGTGCGACGGCAGGGCCTACAGCAGTAGCCAGAGTAGATCCCAAAGCAAAATAGCCAGTACCCTCTGCCCTACGACCAGCGGGAATGACAGTTTGCACCAGAGCCATCACTGCAGTTGAAGCCATGGAATAAGAAAAGCCATGAATTAGGCGCACGGCAATAAAGGCACCGAAGGAGTTCACTGGGATATATAGCAAGGACGCAATTGTAGAAATACCTACGAAAATAAGCAGGATCTGCTTCTTGCCAAAACGGTCAGAGGCCCAGCCTGCAAAAAGACGAGCCACAGTTGCGCCGACAACAAAGGCGCTGGCAGCAAATCCTCCGGCTGCCTCGGACACTGCAAATTGCTGCATGGCATAAAGCGCCATGACGGTGACCAAAAAATAAAAACAAAGATATTGCGAAAAATTAACTAGCCAACCCAAGACAAAAGCGGGGGTAAACAATGGCGGATGTTCATTGTTTTTTGAATCCGCGGTCGTGGCTGCGGTGATTGCCACTCAACACTTCCTTTCAACTATGAGATTTTGTCTCCACAAGTTAGGATAAAACTTTAATAAGCTAGACTTTTGTATTATACAAATGGCTTTTTTGAAAGCACCATTGGCCTTGTGTAAAAGCTTTAAAGATCTAAAGAAGGAAACCCGTGTCAGCAGACCGACCTGAAAATCCCTTTGCCACAATTGCCTACGAGCAAATGTTAAATTCCAGGTACGCCCTGCAAAACCATCCTGCTCATGGATTTTCCGCCGGTTTAGACCGTAGTGCCACCGTCTTGTTGGCGCGCCTTTCAGTAGCTGAACCTATGACGATTGCCGAACTAGCCGAGGCCTTTGGTTTGGATATCTCGACTGTGCACCGCCAGGTGGCAGCCGCTATTAAAGCTGGCCTCATTGAAAAAATAGCTGATCCTGAAGGCGGTCAGGCTAAAAAACATCAACCCACCGCTGAAGGCAATCGTCTCTTGGCCTTGGAGTTTGAGTACCGTGAAGCCACCACTAAGAAAATTATGGATGGTTGGAGCGAAGCAGAAATTGCTGATTACCAACGCCTTTTGGAGAAATTTAACCGCGGCATTGAAACTCTGCGTAACCAGCCATGGCCACGCTAAAGGCCTTGTTTTGAGGTTCCCGGTGCAAAGCGGTGCGAACCGGTGCGCAAAAGAGGAGCTCTCCCCTGCCCAGTTGTGGGTTTGAGGGAAAGCTCCTCCTTTAAATTGGGGCCCTAGGTAAATCAGGGCCTTAAGTTGTGGCTGATTTAAGACTCAAGGTAAAGCTTGCCACGAAAAATTGGGTGCATAAGGTTTTCCTTGGACAAGACGTTATCAAGCGTCTTTTCATCCATGAGTTTTCTTTCCAACACCAATTCCCTTACGGAACGGCCGGTGCGGGCTGCTTCTTTACCGATTTCATCGCCGATGTCGTGGCCGAGGAATGGGTTGAGGTAGGTGATAATGCCAATGGAATTATCCACATAGGCGCGGCATACCTCAGGGTTAGCGGTAATGCCCACCACGCATTTTTCGCGCAGGGTCTTGGCTGCATTGGTCAGAATACGCAGTGATTGGAAGAGGGATTCGCCGATAACAGGCTCCATGACGTTGAGCTGCAACTGGCCAGCTTCTGCTGCCATGGTGACTGTGAGGTCGTTGCCGAAGACCTTAAAGCACACCTGGTTTACAACCTCAGGGATAACTGGGTTGACCTTTGCGGGCATGATTGATGAGCCAGCCTGGCGCGGTGGCAGGTTAATTTCATTCAAACCTGCACGGGGACCAGAGGACAGCAGGCGGAGATCATTACAGATCTTGGACAGCTTCATCGCTGCGCGCTTGATCGCTGAATGGGCCAACACATAAGCACCGGTATCGGAGGTGGCCTCAATGAGATCACGCGCGGACTTCATTTCCAGACCAGTGACTTCGGATAGTGCAGCAGTGACCTGGTGGCGGTAGCCCGCAGGAGTGTTCACGCCGGTACCAATCGCGGTGGCACCCAGGTTGATCTCCAGCAGACGGTCAGCGGCCGATCGCAGTACGGCTTGTTCCTCAGCGAGGTTATGGGCAAAGGCGCGGAATTCTTCACCCAGGCTCATGGGAACTGCGTCTTGGAGCTGGGTGCGGCCCATTTTGATAATGTCTACAAACTCATTGCCCTTATCGCGGAAGGCAACCTGCAGCAGTTCAATTTCCGCAATGAGCGTTTGAATTCCGGCGTAGATACCTAGGCGGAAACCAGTGGGATATGCATCATTGGTGGATTGGGACATGTTGACATCATCCATGGGGTGCAGGATGTCATAGCGGCCTTTTTCATAGCCCAAATGTTCCAGCGCCAGGTTGGCAATTACCTCATTGGTGTTCATATTGAGGCTGGTACCGGCTCCGCCCTGGAAAACGTCAATGGGAAATTGATCCATGCAGCGGCCTTCAACCAGTACCTGGTCACAGGCCCACACAATCGCTTCTGCCTTTTCTGCGGGCAGGGTGTGCAGGCGGCGGTTGGCCAGCGCTGCTGCCTTCTTCACCTGAACCATGCCGCGAATGAAGTCTGGAACATGATTGATGGTGGTGCGAGAAATTTGGAAATTGTCTACAGCACGGAGAGTGTGGACGCCATAGTAAGCATCGGCGGGGATCTGGAGTTCACCTAGGAGATCAGATTCCACGCGGAAAATTGGCTTGGCTGCTTTTTTGGAGCTGGCTTTCGTTTTTTCGGAAGCTGCATTGTCAGTGGTAGCTGAGGGTGTGCTATCCGTAATGGCCTCCGGATTTGGTTCTTCGGAAGCTTTGTGGCTGGTCTTTGACATGAAAAATGCCTCTCACAAGTAGGTGCTGAAAATCACGATTGTGTTTTCCCAATCCTACGGATTTATGAGAGGCAAGGGGACGGATTTAGTCCCTCAAATGGGGCTGAAAATCCTTTTAACTTTGGCCTAGATACGTGCGATGCGGATTTCTGAAGCCAAAATAGCCTCGGCACCAATTCCTGCCAACTTATCCATAATGGCGTTGGCGGAACGACGTGGAACCATTGCGCGCACTGCAACCCAATTATCGCGAGCTAGTGGCGACACAGTTGGGCCGGAAAGACCTGGGGTGACAGCAGTTGCAGCCGCCAGATTGTCGCGATCCACGTTGTAGTCCAGCATGAGGAAATTCTGCGCGTGCAAAATGCCCTGGATACGACGCAACAAAATCTGCTGCTCAGGGGTGACCTTCTCATCGCGGCGCCCCACAATCACTGCCTCTGAGGTGCACAAAGGCTCACCAAAAGGCTCAAGGCCCTGTTGACGCAGGGTGCGTCCGGTGGAGACCACGTCGGCGATGGCATCTGCCACGCCCAACTTGATTGATACCTCAACGGCGCCATCAAGGCGCAGCACGTCAGCGGTAATACCGCGCGCAGCCAGGTGGTCACGCACCAAGTTCGGGTAAGAGGTTGCAATGCGCTTACCCTGCAGCTTTTCGACGGACCACTCTTCGCCAGCTGGAGCAGCATAGCGGAAGGTGGAAGATCCAAAACCAAGGGACAAAACCTCATGCACGTCGGCACGGGAATCTTTAGCTAGATCGCGACCAGTAATGCCCAGATCAAGCTGGCCACCAGCAACGTAGATGGCAATGTCTTTAGGACGCAGGAAGAAAAACTCTACCTTGTTTGCTTCATCCAAGACGTTGAGGGACTTTGCGTCACCGCGACCGGCATATCCTGCTTCTGCAAGGATTTCCATGGCGCGCTCGGACAGGGATCCCTTGTTAGGGACGGCAATTTTCAACATGATTGCTTAAATCTCCTACAGGTTCTTGTAGATATCTTCGGGCTTCAAGCCACGGGCAACCATGATGACCTGAGTCCAATAAATAAGCTGGGAGATTTCTCCAGCTAGTTCTTCATCGGTCTCGTACTCGGCTGCAATCCAGACCTCTCCGGCCTCTTCGATGACCTTCTTGCCCACATGATGGATACCTTTATCTAAGGCAGCTACAGTTCCAGATCCCTCAGGGCGAGTCTGGGCGCGGTTAAGAAGTTCTTCATACAGCGAGTCAAATGTCTTCACTCGGTACATTCTTCCACATCACACCTGTGGATGTGCTTTTGGGGGAGCTATAAATTCGTGTCCCTACTTTTGATTGACTTAGGAACTAACTCGCACAGCACGAATTTCAGCAAACCACTGCCCCACCATCTCTGCAGTGACACCCTCAAAAGAGTTTGAACCATGAAGTTCCCGAAGTGGCACCACCCCTGCTGGTGCTTCCACCTCTTCTGGATGCAGTCCAATAACTACGCAGCCAGCGTTAATGGCGCCAGTCATGCCATTAAAAGAATCCTCAAAAACGAGGCACTCAGAGGTATCCAGGCCTACGCGGCGAGCTGCTTCCAGATACATATCAGGTGCTGGCTTGGGGGACGCGACTTCATCACCAGCAATGGAATCGATAAAAAATTCATTGCCCACTGCAGCGATGGAACGATCTGCGAGCTCGCGCTCGGTGTTGGTGGTTACCACCATTGGAATGCCCAGCTCTTTTAATTCTTTAAGGAGGGGGCGAACTCCAGGATTGGGCGCGAGGGTTTCGTCGAAAAGCTCATGAACGCGGGTGAAAATCGCAGCGCGGTAGCGCTCGTAATCCTCCTCTGAAACCTCAATGCCTGCGTGCTGCGCGCAAATGCGCATGGTGCGTGGCAGGCTCGAGCCGACGGTGAGCTCGCGCAGCTCTGGGGTTAGCCGACGTCCCATGGACTCGCTGAGCTCGTAGGTAGCTATGCCCCACTGTGGCTCCGAATCCACCATCGTGCCGTCCATGTCCCAGAAAATCGCCTTGATCATGCCGTCAACCTTAATGGGATCCCGGCAAAGTGCAACGTTGCCGGGATCAAAGACGCTAAACGTTAAAGTATTTTGCGTCGGGGTGATAGAGCACAAAGGCGTCTGTTGACTGCTCTGGGTGCAGCTGTAATTCCTCAGACAGAGTCACGCCGATGCGCTCTGGCTCGAGCAACTCCACCAATTTTGCGCGGTCCTCCAGGTCTGGGCAGGAGCCATAACCAAAGGAGAAACGAGCTCCGCGGTAGTCCAGATCAAAGAATTTATTCTTATCTTCTGGATCATCATCGCCGGCGGTGCGACCATCGCTGAGCTTAAGCTCGCTGCGAATGCGGGCATGCCAGTATTCCGCCAAGGCTTCCGTCAGCTGCACGCCGACGCCGTGAACCTCGAGGTACTCGCGGTACTCATTGGCCTCAAAAAGGTTATTGGCAAATTGCGCGATGGGATCACCCATGGTGACCAGCTGGAATGGGAATACATCCACCTGGCCATCCTTAATGGCCTGATCGCGGGGGCGAATGAAGTCTGCGATGCACAGGAAGCGACCACGCTGCTGGCGCGGGAACTTAAAGCGCATGCGCACTGGTGACTCTGGTTCTGGGGATTCCAAAATCAGGATTTCATCGCCTTCAGCAACGGCTGGGAAATAGCCGTAGACCAGTGCCACATGGTCCAAGATACCCTCTGATTTGAGGCGGTCTAGCCAATAACGCAGACGGGGACGGCCCTCAGTTTCCACCAATTCCTCATAGCTCGGACCTTCACCACCGCGGGTGGATTTTAGTCCCCACTGCCCCATGAACAGTGCGCGTTCATCGAGGTTGCCCAGGTATTCCGCCAAAGGCAAGCCCTTAACAATGCGAGTGCCCCAGAAAGGTGGCTGTGCGATTGGAGTGTCGAGGGAGACGTCGGAACGCGCTGGTACGACCACTGGCTCGGCCTTAGCCTTACGCTCAGCGGCGATCCTGCGGGAGCGCTCATTTCGAGCCTTACGCTCTGCCTTCTTCTCTGCAGCAGCGATGGCTTCAGGGGAGGTTGGGTCAATTCCCCCGCCTCGTTTTTCTGCCATGATCTCATCCATCAGGCGCAGGCCTTCGAAGGCATCGCGGGCATAATAAACATCGCCCTGGTAGACCTCGGCGAGATCATTTTCCACATAGGTGCGGGTCAGCGCTGCGCCACCCAGGATGACTGGATAATCAGCTGCGTTGGCGTGGTTGAGCTCCTGCAGGTTTTCCTTCATCACCACAGTGGACTTCACCAAGAGGCCAGACATCCCGATGGCATCTGCACGGTGGGTGTTTGCGGCCTCTAGCATGGCGGAGAGTGGCTGCTTAATGCCGAGGTTGACTACGTCATAGCCGTTATTGGACAAGATGATATCCACCAGGTTCTTGCCGATGTCATGCACATCGCCCTTAACCGTGGCCAGCACGATGCGGCCCTTGCCGTCTGCCTTTTCCTCGCCGTTGGCGGCTGCTTCCTCTTCCATAAAAGGCTCGAGGTAAGCAACAGCTGCCTTCATGGTTTCAGCAGACTGCAACACAAAAGGCAGCTGCATTTGGCCCGAACCAAAGAGCTCACCCACGGTTTTCATACCATTGAGGAGGTCCTCATTGATGATTGCCAGTGGGGATTTCTCTTTCATGCCGGCGTCAAGGTCCTCATGCAAGCCCTTCTTATCGCCGTCGATAATGCGCTGTGAAAGGCGCTCAAAAAGCGGCATGGCAGCAAGCTGCTCCGCGCGCGCATCTTTGGCGTCGGCTGCAGATACACCTTCAAAGAGCTGCATGAATTCTTGCAGCGGATCATAACCTTCGCGGCGGCGGTCATAGACCATATCCAGGGCGACTTCGCGCTGACGCTCATCAATGCGGTTCATGGGCAAAATCTTGGAGCTGTGCGCAATGGCAGAGTCCAGACCTGCTTGGATGCACTCGTGGAGGAACACCGAGTTGAGCACCTGGCGTGCTGCTGGGTTGAGGCCAAAGGAAATATTGGATAGGCCCAAGGTGGTGTGAATATCTGGGTAGCGCTTCTTCAGCTCCCGGATGGCCTCAATGGTTTCGATGCCATCGCGGCGGGTTTCTTCCTGGCCAGTGGAAATGGGGAAGGTAAGGCAGTCAACCACAATGTCATTGATACCAAGGCCATAGTTGGTGGTGATGTCCTCGATAAGACGCTCAGCGATCCGGATCTTATGCTCTGCGGTACGGGCCTGGCCTTCTTCATCGATGGTCAGGGCCACTACCGCTGCGCCATGCTGCTTGACCATGGCCATAATGCGGCGATAGCGCGATTCGGGGCCGTCGCCATCTTCAAAGTTCACGGAGTTGACGATGCTGCGTCCGCCAAGGTGCTCCAGACCAGTGCGGATAACCTCTGGTTCCGTGGAGTCAATCATGATGGGCAAGGTGGAGCTGGTGGCTAGCAAGGAAGCGAGCTGTGCCATGTCCTTGGTGCCATCGCGGCCGACGTAATCCACGCAGAGGTCCAGCATGTGGGCGCCATCGCGGGTTTGTTGCTTGGCAATGTCCACGCACTTTTCCCAGTCACCAGCGAGCAGTGCCTCACGGAAAGCCTTGGAGCCATTGGAGTTGGTGCGCTCACCAATCATTGAGATGCCGGTTTCTTGTGTAAGTGGCACAGAGGTATATAGGGATGCCACGGCATCTTCGACCTCGATGGTGCGCTCGCCACGCTCAACGGGACCTGCTGGAACCTCATGGAGGGAGGAGGTTTCAGCTGCAGGTACACCTACCACTGCATCGCGGACTGCGCGAATATGTGCTGGGGTGGTACCACAGCAGCCGCCAACCATGGACAGGCCGTAGTCGGTGACAAATCCCGAAAGCGCCTTGGCTAGTTCTTCAGCGCCGAGGGGATATTCTGCACCATTTTTGCCCAGTACTGGCAGGCCTGCATTCGGCATCACAGATACCGGAATATCGGCATGCTTGGACAGGTAGCGCAGGTGTTCGCTCATCTCATCTGGGCCGGTGGCGCAGTTGAGGCCAATCATGTCAATGCCCAAAGGCTGCAGGGCGGTCAGTGCCGCACCAATTTCAGAGCCCATTAGCATGGTGCCGGTGGTTTCTACGGTGACATGGCAAATGATGGGCAGGTATGTGTTGAGCTCTGCCATTGCTTCTTGCACGCCATGAACTGCGGCTTTAACCTGCAAAAGGTCCTGCGCAGTTTCGATGAGGAAGGCATCGCCGCCACCCTCAATAATGCCCAGTGCTGCTTCCTTGTAGTGGCCTTTGAGATCTGCATAAGGTGCGTGGCCCAGGGAAGGCAATTTGGTACCAGGTCCTAGTGAACCGACCACAAAGCGACGCATGCCATTGCGTCCGGGACCCATTTCATCGGCTACTTCCCTAGCAACAGCGGCGCCCTTATAGGCGAGCTCGCGGCAGCGGTCAGCGATGTCATAGTCCGCCAGGTTGGGCAGGTTACAGCCGAAGGTATTGGTTTCTACGAGGTCAGCGCCAGCCTCAAAATATGCGCGGTGAATATTGCGCAATACGTCTGGACGGGTGTGATTGAGGATCTCATTGCAGCCCTCGAGGTTGAGGAAGTCTTTTTCGACATCAAGGTCAAAACCTTGCAATTGGGTGCCCATGGCACCGTCGCCGATCAACACATAATTGTTGAGAGCTTCCAAAAACTCGGAGTTCACAGGCTGGTTCAAAAGTGCAGCAGAGGCTGGGATAAAAGCTGTAGTAGACATTGGATAGACAGCTTAGTACGGCTAAGCCAAATCCTTTAGTTTTTGGGTAATTTTACTCACAGGTATTTAAAGTCACCCCAGCTAATTCACCCCGCTTCCCAGCCCGAGTTTTATTAAACTGCACCTCAGCAACCCAATACATCAGCACCCTTGCTATCCCCATAGCCCTCCCCAAACCCTCATAAATGCAACCCACTCTGAAAGGTCCTGATGGCACCGCACGACAATACCTCTCCCGGTATCTCTCCGGAGGCCATCCTCAAAGGAACTGGTAAACCGTGGAAGAAATGGCTCGAAATTTTGGATGCTGCCCAGGGAGCCACTATGACACATACCGAGCTAGCAGCTTATATATCCAAAAATTTTGAAGTTTCAGGTTGGTGGGCACAAGGTATCGCCATAGGTTATGAATATGACCGTGGGATGCGCGCCCGAGGTATGACAAGCGATGGGTTTGCCACCAATATCTCAAAGACGCTTGCCATTCCAGTGGCACAGCTGTGGGCCTATTTTGCCAATGATGACCTTCGCGCCCAGTGGTTGGAGCCTGATCTCCTAACTCCTACCTCCGCCACAGAACCTCGAACTTTTAATGCCAAGTGGAACCTCGATGATTCTCGAGTCAGCGTTAATTTCCAGGCCAAAGGTGACAATAAAAGCAGTTTTGGCCTCCAACATCGGCGCCTAGCAAATCAGGAGGCCATTGAGCCGACCAAAGCGATGTGGAAAGCCATGGTAGCTGCGCTAGTCGAAGTACTGCACCGCGCAACTTAAATTCCGCCAATCACCAGGGTAAAAAATATTCCCTGCAGCCTTTTGAAAGGACTGCAGGGAACTCTTCTGGGCGAAGTAAAGCTAATTACTCAAACTCAGGGAATCCTTCTTCAGAAAGATCATTTGCACCGGTGAGCTTGGCGGCATCAAACATGAGCTGGGAAATTTCTTCTTTTTCCTCTGGCTCAACCACAGCGCCATGATGCTTGGTGTTGAATTTTTCTACCTCGTCAAGGGTTTTTTGAGCGATGGAGTTGACCTCATCAAGCTCTGGAGCTTCCCCCACCTTATCGAGTGCATCTAGGTACCTTTCCAAAATCTTGCGCAGATCCGGCAAGACCTTGGCATCAAATGGCTCATCCCAGAATTCTTTTTCATCATCTTGGAGATAAGAACCGGTAGCAAATTCCTCGAGGGTGGAAATGAACTCATCAACCGTAGGCTGGAAAGTGGCGCGAATGCTCATAGCTGTTATTGTTCCTGAATTCTTCTAAAGACGCACGCCAAGGAGCGCATCAACGGCAGCTGCAACAATTTTTCCAGCCTCATTCCACTCCGCATCCGCAGCTGCTTTCTCAGGCTGAGCTGCAATTACCTGCGCTGCCCAGTCATCAATCTCCGCCAATGCCGCCGGAGTATCTAAATCATTGGACAGGTGAAAACGCAGCTTTTCGACGGTTGCCACCGCGACTTCCGCACGTTGTGCGGTACGTGCAGCCTCGCGCCAATTGACTAAACGCTGCTCTGCAGCGGCCAAAACCTCATTATTCCAATCGCGGTTTCCGCGGTAGTGGCTGGCGTAGACGCCCAAGCGGATAGCAGCAGGTTCATGGCCTGCCTGGGTCAAACGGGAAACAAATTCAAGGTTGCCCAAAGACTTGGACATCTTCACGCCATCTTGGGAGATCATGCCAGCATGAACATAGTGCTTGGCCATGCGTTCTACGCCGTGCGCAGCCTCGGCATGTGCTGCAGAAAACTCATGGTGCGGGAAGATCAGGTCAGAGCCGCCACCTTGAATATCGAAGGTGTGGCCCAAACGGTTGGTGGCGATGGCGGAACACTCAATGTGCCAGCCAGGGCGGCCAGGTCCAAAAGGTGAATCCCAGCTAGGTTCACCTTCACGGGCAGCACGCCACAACAACGCATCCAGTGGGTTGCGCTTGCCAGCGCGTTGGGGATCGCCACCGCGCTCTGCAAAGAGCTGCTCCATGGTGGCGCGATCGTAATTGGACTCATAACCGAAGTTCTCGGTGGCATTCACAGAGGCATAAACATCGGGATAGTCAGCGTCATCTACAACATAGGCAGCACCCTCGTCCAACAGGGTCTGAACCATCTCAATAACCTCGTCGACGGATTCAATAGCGCCGATATAGTCCTGCGGTGGAATGATGCTCAGTGCCGTCATATCGCTGCGGAAAAGATCAATTTGGCTACTGCCAAGTTCGCGCCAATCCACGCCATCACGTTCAGCGCGCTCGAATAGTGGATCATCCACATCGGTGATGTTTTGGACATAGTGAACCTGCTGATCATTATCCAAAAGCACACGGTAAATCAGGTCAAAAGCAAGGTAAGTTGCAGCATGTCCCAGGTGGGTGGAGTCATAGGGAGTAATGCCACAGACATACATTCCTACCGGGATTCCGGAGCCACTGGCGGGGGTGTCAACCGGGCGAACCTCCTGATTAGCGGTATCAAATAACCTCAATGGCACTGGTGAGCCATCAAGAGCTGGGATTTCAGGGGTGGGCCAAGATTGCATGGAGTTAACTCTATCTACTTTCCGAGACTATTTCCGTGACAAGTGAATTCAAAGGCGCTTTAGACAAAACCTAAAGCGCCACGGTTCACTGCATTGTCCAACCTTTAAGATCGGGGCAATATTCCAGTTTACAAAAGGATTTATGGGTTGAGGTACCCCAATGCCAAAAGCAGCATCACAATCAAGCCCACTGGGATGCGATAAGCCGCAAACCAGCTAAAGGAGTGGTTGGATACAAACTTCATTAGCCAGGCGATGGAAATATAACCAACGACAAAGGCAATGAGAGTACCGACGGTTAGCTGCAACCCAGTCGCTGCCTGACCTGCCTCTGGGGAAAATGCATCAGGAAGCGAATACAGACCAGAACCCAAAACGGCCGGAATTGCCAGGAGGAAGGAGAATTTTGCGGCAACTTCACGGTTGAGTCCGAGGAACAAACCAGCTGAGATCGTACCGCCGGAACGAGAAACACCAGGGATCAAGGCCAAGCACTGAGCCAGGCCCATGACGATGGCGTCTTTCATATTAAGTTCTTCATATCCACGATCTTTTTTGCCCATCTTCTCCGCCAAGATAAAGACGAAGGAGAAAAGGATAAGCACGGTGGCGGTGATCCACATATTGCGCAGAGCCTCGCGAATGAGGTCCTTGCCCAACACGCCAAGCACCACAACTGGGATGGTGGCGACAATGATCATCCAGCCCATTTTGTAGTCACGGCCACGCTTTTCTTTGTTGGCTAGCCCTTTGAACCAACCGGTGGCGATCTGCCAGATTTCCTTGGCAAAAAACACCAATACCGCTGCTTCAGTTCCGAGCTGAATAACAGCGGTAAATGATGCACCAGCATCAGCACCCCAGAACAATTCGGAAATGATGCGCAGGTGGCCACTGGAGCTAATCGGGAGAAATTCGGTGAGGCCTTGGATGATAGACAAAACGATTGTCTGGACCCATCCCATACTTTCAGTTGCTGCGGGCTCCACTGCGGAAGCGAGGAGAGTTGTCTGTTCGTTCACCCGATCTACCGTACTATCGTGTGGCCTAAGTAGTGTGGTTGGCGTGAAACAGCGAATGGTGGGATCAAGTGGCCTGCGGGTCTCCAGGCTTGGTTTGGGAACCTCAACCTGGGGTTCCGGGACCGAGCTGCATGAAGCCGGGGAAATTTTTAATTCCTTTATTTCAGCCGGGGGAACACTCATTGATGTCAGCCCCACCTATACATCTGGCACTGCAGAACAAATGTTGGGTTCTATTTTCCAATCCCATGGACGCCGCGCCGAGGTGGTTATTTCTTCTAGTGCTGGGGTAAATCCGGCACTTCCCATTGGTCGCCGGGTGGACTGTTCTAGGCGCAACCTCATTGCGCAATTAGACGCCACTTTAGATGCCCTGGGCACCGACTATTTGGATTTGTGGTCGGTGGGTTATTGGGATGAAAACACCCCTCCCCATGAAGTGGCCGATACCTTGGACTTTGCCGTGCGAACTGGGCGTGTGCGTTATGCCGGGGTCCGCGGATACGCTGGCTGGCAGCTAGCGGTAACACACGCAGCATCTAATCATGCGGCAGCGTCAGCACGCCCCATTGTGGTGGCACAAAATGAATATAGTTTGCTGGTGCGTCGCGCTGAGGAGGAGCTATTGCCCGCAACCCAGCACTTGGGAGTGGGCTTTTTTGCTGGCGCTCCCCTGGGCCAAGGTGTCCTAACAGCTAAATATCGCTCAGAGATTCCCCAAGATTCTCGAGCTGCAGCTTCTGGTCGTGATGCTGAGGTTCAGGGGTATTTGGATTTGCGTTCCACCAAGATTGTCGATGCGCTGGATACTGCGGCCACTGGTTTGGGCATTAGTCCTGCAGTTACGGCTGCCACCTGGGTACGCGATCGACCGGGGGTAACCTCAGTGATTGTGGGCGCTAGGACTTCGGACCAGCTCACTCAACTGCTTAAGGCTGAAGCGGTCACGCTGCCGGCACCTATTACTCAAGCCCTTGATGACGTCTCCCTCTAACTTGGTGTGTCCGGGGCGCCTGGTAACCTGAACAATTGTGAATATGCGCCGTCAATCCCGTGTTTACCGTCGACTTTCAGCCACTGCTTTGGTGGCCTCCGCTGGCCTCTTGCTTAGTTCTTGTGCCCAGCAAGTGACCGAAACTCCAGACATGGGAAAGGCCACTCCCGTTGCTTCCCCTGTTTCTGAAAACCCCGATGGTCGGATTATTTCTTTGCCTGCTGGCCAGGATCAGGTCATTGATATGGAGGTCGCCGAAGGTGACATCCTAGGTCTGCGCACCGCGCAGACCTTAAGTGTTGGCACCCTAGCCCAAATTGAAAAGGGTGAGGCCCAGCAACTTGACGTCGATAAGCAATGCGGTGACCTCACTGCAACCGGTGGTACCTTCCTGCTCCCCTGTGCCGATGGGGTGTATTTTATTGACGCTGCGGCGCCAAGTTTGGATGACTTGCACGCCACTGAGGCGCCGGCCACGGTCGCAGCATTGACCTCGGATAGTGAGCTCTTGGTGGGCAATGATCAGGAAGCTGCTTTGACGATTTATCGTGAGGGCGAGGATCCTGAGACTTTTGAGGTTGATGCGCCAAATACCCAGCTCATTGCGGTTCCGGTGGATGAACGTCACGATGCGGTGGTGCGTACCTGGAATGAAAATACCACCATTCAAGATGTTGATTATCCCAATGACAAAATGGGTGCAACCTTGCGCGTTGGTCTCGGCGTAGGTCAAATGGCCGGTGGCGAGGACGGTTTGCTCGTGGTTTCTGATGAAATCGGCGGCCAGATTGCCATTTATAATGCTGATGACGTCATTCGCTTGCAGATGACCGCGCCAGTTGATGACCATCCATGGGCTGTGGCCTGGGATTCCACCAACGCTTTGGCATGGATTACTTCCCTGTCTGAAAATTCGCTTGTTGGTTATAAAATCTCTGCGGGTGTGCCCGAGGAACAACAGCGCTATAGCACCGTTTCCGATGCCCAAAACATAGTGGTGCTTAGCGACGCCACCCTGGTTGCAGCCTCCGCCACCGGCGCTGGCCTGCAGGTTATCAGCCCTAACGCTTCTTAAGAAAGAGTTACTATCATGAGCAAGCCCAGCACCGCCCGCCGTGTCCGCCAAGTGGTTTATGATGCCAGCCTCAAGGTGATGTTCCGCATTCGCCCGGAGCGCATCCACGGAATTATGAATAATGGCCTTGGCATTGTGCATACTTTGGCGCCACTAAATCGTGGCATGGAAAAAATCATCGCCGTGCATGATGATGTGCTATCCCAAGAGGTTTTTGGCGTTACCTTCCCTCGTCCACTGGGACTTGCCGCGGGCTTTGATAAGAATGCATCCATGGCCGATGCCTGGGGTGCTATTGGTTTTGGTTACGCCGAGCTTGGCACCGTGACCGCTTCCCCACAGCCGGGAAACCCCACCCCACGCTTGTTTAGACTGCCTGCCGACAAGGCCATTTTGAACCGCATGGGCTTTAATAATCTGGGCGCTGCTGAAGTGGCTACCAATTTGCGCAACCGTAAGTCCAAGGACGTAATTGGTATCAACATCGGTAAGACCAAGGTCGTTCCGGCGGAAAAGGCAGTGGACGATTACCGTCGTTCCGCTTCCCTCTTGGGCGATCTTGCCGACTACCTTGTTGTCAACGTCTCTTCTCCAAACACCCCGGGTCTGCGCGACCTGCAGGCGGTGGAATCCCTGCGCCCAATTTTGGCAGCAGTGCAAGAGTCCACCAATGTTCCCGTCCTGGTGAAGATCGCCCCCGATCTTTCTGATGAAGATATCGATGCCGTAGCTGATCTCGCGGTGGAGTTGAAGTTGGCTGGCATTGTGGCCACCAACACCACCGTTTCCCGCGAAGGCCTAAAGACCCCAGCTGCGGAAGTGCAAGCAATGGCTGCCGGTGGCATTTCTGGAGCTCCTGTTGCTGCACGCTCACTTGAGGTACTCAAGCGCCTCTATGCCCGTGTGGGCGACAAGTTGGTGCTGATTTCTGTCGGTGGCATTAGCACCCCGGAACAAGCTTGGGAGCGCATTACCTCCGGCGCTGCCCTGCTACAGGGCTACACTCCATTGATCTATGGTGGCCCCGATTGGATTCGCGATATTCACTTAGGCATTGCCGAGCAGATCCGCGCCCACGGTCTACGCAATATCACCGAGGCCATCGGCAGCGGATTGGAATGGAAGAACTAGTTCAAGACCACGCTTTGGGCCTTTAAGGCGATCTGACTTGAAGGCCGTCTGACTGTTCTTGCTGGTTCACTGGGACTTGCCCAGCAAAAAGCGCTCCTCCCGCTTGGGAGGAGAGCTTTTTGCTGTTGCTGGCCTTGAATTAAAGGCTCTAGTTGGCCAGGTCCGTAGGGTTAACTCCGCTAGGCGTCTTGATGTGTTGGCGTCTTGGCGGCCCCGCGGCTTAGCTGCGGACCTTAAAATCTAGCTGGACTTAGGAATCTGTGAACGGCGAATAATCAGACCACAGATCAATGCTGCAACGCCCCAGGCGCTCAGCCAGAACTGCTCCACCACATAAAGCTCAGTGGTAGGCAGCAAGCGGCTGGCAATAACCATGGCAACTGCAATACTCAAAGAAATAATCTGAGTCTTGGAGCTTGGTTCATATTTACTGGTGGTGGCAAAGGCACCGAGGATCAGCGCTGCGCACAAAATAAGAAGGAAGCCCGGGGTGATCACAAAAGGCTGCAAAATTCCGGAGGTAAAAAGCTCAATGGCTGCAAAGACCAACAAAACAAGCCCCAGCGCCATAAAAGCACCGCCTACGCGAATTCCTGGTGGGATCCGGCGCCAGCTGGCTCGATCGTCCAAGCTGCTGATATTTCTGAGAAATTTACCTTTTGCTGCACTCATAATGTGAGTTAGCCTACTAGTTCTCGTACCATCCCCACACAATAGAACGCCCAAGAGTATGGAAATAGAGGTTGAAACCGAGGACAGTGGGGGTAGCACTGGGGTCAATATCGAGCTTTTCCACGTCGAGAGCGTGCACCGCAAATAGATAACGGTGTGGTCCGTGGCCTTGGGGAGGCTCCGCGCCATAGTAGCCACGCTTACCAGAATCGCCCTTTAGCGTAACAACACCCTCGATACCGCCAAGGGTTTCATCGCCAGCGCCAGTAGGAATTTCGCTCACCGTGGCGGGAATATTAAACACAGCCCAGTGCCAATAACCGGCAGCGGTTGGTGCATCAGGATCAAAGCAGGTAATTGCTAGAGATTTCGTTCCTGCAGGAAGGTCAGACCAGGCCAACTGCGGAGAAACATCATTGCCGCCCAGCTGCGCTTCTTTTAGCTTCTCTCCGTCTTGGAAATCTGTAGAGCTCAGCGGAAAGCTAGGGTGCTCACCCAGTGGCGAATAAGGATCAGGGCCCGGAAACTTTGGATCTATATAGGAAGTCATGCCACCGTTCTACCCGAATTTTCCAGTGTCCGCTGTCACAGCTACCTCCAGCTCCGAAGCGTGGCAGAAAAATCGTGCTTAAAGAGAGCTTTAAGCACTAGGTTGCAAGCTCCCTGAACTCACACCCTTGTAACTTCCCTAGCCTTTTAAGGCCCTAATATTTTCCGGTTTCTGGGAACTGACCAGCAGATTTGTAATCCTTTAAGGCTTCGGGCTATTGTTTATCTCGTGCAAAGGGCAATAAGCCCCAAAACACACACCCAGCCCGGGTGGCGGAATGGCAGACGCGCTAGCTTGAGGTGCTAGTGTCCTATTAACGGACGTGGGGGTTCAAGTCCCCCTCCGGGCACACTGTGTTGAGACAGTACCCAAAGCCCTGGTCTAACAGGTCAGGGCTTTACCTTATGCCTTTGAGTTAATTTTTTAACTTAAGTACTCACACACCCAGCCCGGGTGGCGGAATGGCAGACGCGCTAGCTTGAGGTGCTAGTGTCCTATTAACGGACGTGGGGGTTCAAGTCCCCCTCCGGGCACAATTTTAAATCTCCGACACTTTTGTGTCGGAGATTTTTTCTATTTGGGTCACCGCCGGTGCCCCACTTAAATGCTTTTCGACGCAACCCCCAGCAGTACAAGGCCCACAAGCAAGCCCACTGCAGCTTCCTTATTGGTGTGATGGCCTAATTTCACCCGAGCCCACCATACCGCTGGCGTGGCCAACAAACCCACTGTCCACCACGGTGAAATAGTCACAGCCAAAAACCCGTAGACGCACACCCATAAACCAACATGAACTGATAATTTGATCCCCACCACCTTGGTAATAAAGGCATAAATCACGATAAAGGCAACCGCAGCAACAAAAGCTACCCAAATATCCCGTGGTGTAGGAACCAAGATCAGATACAGGCACAAGAGGGCAAGGAAGCCTGCAATCATGGCGAAGACCTTCGTGCGCTGAGCCGCTTTTGTCACGTGGTGGTCAGTGACTTTTCCCCAACTTTTCATCCACAACAACCCAATCATGGGCATGATGCCGGTCATAAATGCTGCGCCTATTCCTGCAGCGTTGGCATCAAGAGCAAATCCGAGCGCGAGAAACATCACTAGATTGCTGCACCACGGCGCACACACTTCGCTAATGATCTGAACCAGCTTCAAAAGTCATCCCTCACTATGGTGGAAAATATGAGTTTTACTATTATTCCGGCTACGGTAGCGCACTACCCCAAAATTGTAGACATTCTAGTGGATGCCTTCGCCGCAGATCCTGCCTTCCTAAGGATGATTCCCCAACCAGATCCCGACAATGAAAAACTCCGCGCTTTATTTACCTTAGAGCTAAAGAAACAATATGCCGTCGCGGGACATGTCGATCTTGCCCTCAACGATGAAGGTGAGGCTCTCGGTGTGGCATTGTGGGACTTTTATGAGGGTCGCCCACAGGCTGCAGAATCCTTGGCAGCACTCCCCGATCTCTGGAATATCTTTGGACGTGGCACCGCGCAAGTCATTAAGACAGAGATGCACTCCAGCACCTTTCATCCAAATTTCCCCCATTGGTATCTCTATACCTTGGCCACCCCAGAAAGTGCTCGCGGACAAGGTATTGGAACCGCGCTTCTGAATTATGGTTTTGACCGCGCGGGAAACTCCGGCATCTACTTGGAAGCAACATCTACCAGAGCAGCGCAGCTTTATCAGCGTCTGGGCTTTGTTTCAATGGGCTACATTCCAACCCGAGACGGCAGCCACCCGGAATTAGCAATGTGGAAACCTCCAGCCCTACCGCAGGAAAACTAGGTGCCTTAATTGTAGATAGGTAGCTAGTTGTAAGCTGTCAGGAATGGATCAGGAACGTGCTCACAAAGAAGACCCGGCGGAAACTTCCGCTCGGTTAAATACTCGTATCAGCACCTTCTTCCACTTTATTTCCACCACTTTTAGCGATGCTGTGCACCATATTCGGGCCTGGAGCATCACCAAAAAAGTAGTTGTCACAATTGCACTCATTGCCTTTGTAGCATTTACCTACTTTTTCCAGCTCCCTTCAATCTCAGTCCTCAGAGATTGGGCTACAGATGCCGGCGATGCCTTCATTCTTTTATTCTTTGTCCTTTATATTGCGATTACACAATTCCCCATTCCCCGCACTTTTCTTACCCTGACTGCGGGAATATTATTCGGCCCAGTGGTCGGCACAGTTGTAGCTTTAAGCGCAACGACAGTCTCAGCACTAATTTCCCTGTTGCTTGTGCGAAAGCTTTTGGGTGAGTGGATGGCTCCCCGACTCAAACATCCTGCCGTGGAGAATATTAATGTGCGCTTGGAGCAGCGTGGCTGGCTTGCTATTGCTTCGCTTCGCATGATCGCCGCAGTGCCATTTTTTGTGCTAAATTATGCAGCTGCTTTAACCAGTGTTCCGGCTATATCCTTTACTATTGCCACATTAATTGGCTCAGCACCGGGCACTATTGCTACCGTCGTGTTGGGAGATGCCGTCACCGGAACGGGTAACTGGACTGCAATTATTTTCAGCGCAATTTTGGCAGTTTTAGGCCTAGTCGGAATCTATTTGGATCAAAGGTTACCAGTCAAGTCTGGAAAATAGACAAACTGAGGTATCATGAGGATACTTAAAGGTAGTTAAGGATTTTAGGCAGCACACGTCATAAAGGGGGATGCCATCCATGTGGGCACTTCATGCCAGGTACCGAGGTCGCGATACACGACGAGCAGAATTAGTACGCCGCTTCGCAGAGGCATTGTCCACCCTGGAGGGTGCAGGTGAATTCGAGATCATCGGCGTGGAGGAAATCCGCGCTCACATTAGCTCGGCTGTAACCACCTGCGATGTTGTCATGGCACTTCTTGCTGCAGGCGACTGGGCAATTGGCATTGGAATTGTTCCACGCGCCGAGAACCCACTCAGCGATGTTTCCAACAACCCTAAGGCAGCTAAAAAGCTGGAGGCAGATATTGAGGCCGCCAAAAAGTCCGCGACTGCAGCGCTACGCCCCACTGCAAAATCCGGCACTGTAAAAGTGCGGATTGCTGGTGTCAAGCGCGATGACCCCAAGGCCTTTAATATCTCTGCAGCTTTTACCTTGATGGGCCAAGTCCTGTCTAAACGCACGCAGGAAGGTCGCGAGGCAACCTCACTGGTTCGCTCCGGGCTCAACCAAAATGAAGCGGCCGAGGAACTGGGAATCTCCAAGCAGGCGATGTCTCAGCGTCTTCAAGCTGCGGGCTGGCAAGCAGAAACCGCGGGCTGGCAGCTAGCGGTAAACCTCATTGAGCAAGCTGGCAGGCTTTAAAAACTAAAATGCTGTGTGGTGCCACCTCTAAGAGGTGGCACCACACAGCATTTTTATGCCTAAAAACCTAGTTTAGGTCGCCCTGCTTAATTTCAGGGAAATAATCAGCTTGTGCACTGTTATTTTGGGCTTCAATTTCTGGTTGCTTCTCGCGTCGTTTAGAGATGAGCAGTTCAGAAGGATCTGGATCTACTGGCTTATTGGCCACAGCGTTTGCAGCCGCCACAGCCGCTGCGATCTCAGGGTCAGACTCCGTTGAGAACCAGTCTTTAACGTCATCGGCATTGGCAATATCGCGGGTTTCTTCATCCACGCTTTGGGGCTCATAACGGAAAACACCCTCCGCATCCTTGGTAGCAAATTGCTTGGCAAAACCTTCCAGGGAATCGGTGAACTGGCTTGGGATAACCCACATCTTGGAGGCATTGCCTTCGGCAATCTTAGGTAGCTTCTCCAAGTACTGATAGGCCAAAACCTCTGGTGTCAGCTTTGCAGACTTGATTGCAGCATTAATCTTTTGGATCGCACGAGCTTCACCCTGCGCTTGGAGATAACGCGCAGCGCGTTCACCCTCTGCACGCAAAATCATGGCTTGGCGCTCTGCCTCTGCATTCAAAATAGCTGCATGCTTTTCACCCTCAGCCTGCAAAATCTTGGCCTGCTTTTCACCTTCTGCAGTTTTGATATCTGCTTCGCGCTGGCCTTCAGCGGTCAAAATGGTGGCACGCTTTTCGCGGTCCGCCTTCATCTGCTTTTCCATGGACTGCTGGATAGATGGTGGCGGATCAATCGCCTTGAGCTCCACACGGCTAATCCTCAGGCCCCATTTGGTGGTGGCAGCATCAAGTTCTCCGCGCAGACGGCGGTTAATAACTTCACGGGAGGTAAGTGTTTCTTCCAGGGTCATGCCACCGACCACATCACGCAGGGTGGCAACGGAAATCTGCTCAACACCCACAATGTAGTTATCAACACCATAAATAGCGCGCTCAGGCTCGTTGATTTGGAAGGTCACCACAATGTCAATGGCCACCGTCAGGTTATCTTGGGTAATTACTGCCTGTGGCGGGAAGGATACAACGCGCTCACGGGTATCCACCTTGGCACGCACGCGGTCCACAAAAGGGACCAAAATTGTCAGGCCGCCGGACACTGTGCGGGTATATCGTCCCAGTCTTTCAATGACTGCCGCTTCACCCTGTGGAATCAAGGCTATAGACTTAATTACGACTATTGCTATGAAAACTAGGAAAACTACGGCAAGGATTAATCCTGTCATGGTTCCTCCGAATTAGTTTGTGTGTACTGCCGATGTCAGTATTCTTTCCACACCACAGCAGTTGCACCATCAAAGCTGACAACGTTCACAATATCTCCCGCCTCAAAGGTGTGGGCGGGATCTAAGCTGCGCGCAGACCAAATTGAACCATCAAGCTTAATTTGGCCTTGTGTGGTGGTGATGTCTTCCAATACTTCGGCACTATGGCCAATGAGAGCCTTAATGGAGGTATCCAAGGCAGCGGGCTTATGCAATCGTCTTTTTAGTGCGGGCCTTAGGAAGAAAAGCAGGGCTCCAGAAAAAAGGGCGAAGCTTAGAAGCTCCGCCCAGATAGGAACCCCGGCAAGGGAAACGCCAGCGGTGAGAAGTGCTGCTGCGCCAAGCATAAGCAGGGTAAATTCTCCCACCGCCAGTTCTAAGCCAGCGAGGACAAGTGCGCCGATAAACCAGATTATTGCTCCCACCCTGGCCAGCCTACAGAAACTATTTAATAGTGGCAGGAATATTTTTAGGCCAGAACATCTTCTTTGCTGAGGTCATGATTGGTCACAAAGTCCACTAATCGCTCCACCGCACCGATGAGGGTGTAGTCCAAATCTCTAAAGGAGTTCACAGCATTGTAGACACGATTCCAGCCTTCTTTAGGGTCTGACCAGCCCACACGGCGGCAGATTCCGGTTTTCCAGTCCTCGCCATAGGGAACCTGAGGCCAGGCTTTTAGCCCCAATCGCTCAGGCTTTACCGCAGCCCAAATATCGATATATGGGTGACCAGTCACGGCCACATCTGCCGGCAGTGCACGCGTCATCCGAGTTTCTTTTGAACCCTCTACCAGGTGATCGGCAAGCACGCCCACACGTCGACCCGGGCCCGGCTGGAATTCAGCCAGACGCTCAGGCAGGTTATCAAGACCTTCGAGGTACTCCACCACAATGCCTTCCACGCGCAAGTCGTGGCCCCACACCTTTTCCACGATGGCGGCGTCGTGAATACCCTCAACCCAAATGCGCGAAGGTGCAGCAACCTTGGCTTGCGCATTGGCAACTCGCCTGGAACCAGAGTTGGACTTTTGGGGAGCTTGTTTGGGGACAAATCGCGTTAGGTTCACAATCTGTCCATCAACCATAAATGCGCCTTTGCGTAGCTTATAGAGTGCTTCCCTACCTCGACGATCCTCCAAACGCACAAAGTCGCCATCATAAGTGCGTTCAAATCCAACCACGGCACCTACAAAGCCATCACCACGAACTTCCACCACTAAGCCCGGTTCCGCGGGAATATTTGGGTACTCCGGAGTTCTGCTCCGGGAATGGCCGCCAAGGATATCGCCTGCATAAGGATCAGAGAAACTCATAGTTATTAACCCTAGCGAAGTGGTGCGCTACACTACCCAATCACTATGGATATTCGTGCGCAGGTATATTCGCCTTTACAAAATACCGCCGTGTGGCTCGGCGCCTGGATTTATGATCTCGTCCCCACCGAGGATGTCATTGACGCCTTTGTTGATCTCGGTGGCCCCCACACTTTTGCCGGTGGCGGTTTACTTGATCTTTTAAGAGAAATTAAAGAGATAACCAAAGAGCTTGTCGACGCCCCCTTCCGCACGCCCGTCATCAATCTTGCGCTCAGCGGGCCTGGAGATGCGCCAGCTGTGCCGGCAGGCACAGATGCTGCACGCCGGGTAAGCCTCTCACCAGAGGGTGCGCTGCTGCTACGTAGCGTCGATAAGCTTAAAAGTTTTGCCCTGATACCTACGCGCGAGGCAGATGGCACCACCTGGGATTTAGTTGAGGTGGAGGGCTTGCTGCCGGCGGGTGCAGAGGTTTCGCCAGGGGAGGCTGATCGCTTGTTGTCGCGGGCGACGGAAGAAGCAGCAGCCATCATTGAGTCAAGTGCCTATGCTTCACTTGCCCCGAAATCTTTGAAAAACCCGCGACTCAAAGTTGGATCACTCTCGGATTTTTATGACACACCGGGTTTGCCTTATGCGGTTCCGGATCGCAGTGCCAAGCTTTTTGCGCGGGCCGATCGTGTGGCAGCGATTATTGAGACGGTGCAGGACACCATTGGTGATCACAGTTTGGATCCGCAACTCATTGGACTGTGGCGGCATATTCGAACCGCGCGTATCACGGGCGTGAGTTATGCCCTCGCGGAATTTGCGAGGGCAGCTAACTAAGCGGCTGGGCGCTTGCGGATGGTGCAACAGCCTTCAGCGCAGGATGCACCATTAACGGTGCATCCGCGAGCTGGCAAGGTGCCAAGCTTTTCGATGGTGCGCTTGAGCTCAACCTCTTCAATGAGGTCGACAACCAGCGCTGCAAAAGACTCGCTGGGGCCAACAGTGGCGACACGTTCGACCAGCATATTGCGCTTTTCCGCCTCTTCCATCAGCTCTGAATCAAGATCCCAGATCACTTCCATATGATCGGAAATAAAGCCTACAGGGCAGACTACAAGGGCTTTTTGCCCCTTCTCATTAAGGTCAACAGCGTGGTCTACTATATCGGGCTCGAGCCAAGGAATCTCTGGGCTGCCCGAGCGGGACTGCCAGACTAGATCAAAATCTGCGATCTCTGCAGCCTGCGCGATAAGTTCTGAGGCCTCGCGGACCTGCTGTGAATAGAGCGGGCCATCCTCCGGGGTGCCAGAGGCGTTATCAGCAGCCGTGGGGATGGAGTGCGCGGTAAACACCAGGCGTGCTTCTGCACGCAGCTCAGCTGGTAGCTTTCCAAAAGATTCCCGCACCGAATCAGCCATTTGCTGGATAAAACGTGGATGATCATAAAATTGGCGAAGTTTGGTGAAGGTAATTTCCTTACCTTGCTCCTCCAAATGCCGCACCATGCCTTGGATATCTTCTTGGTACTGCCTACAGCCAGAGAAGCCACCCCACGCAGAAGTAGCCAAAACGAGGGCATTTTTTACGCCGTCAGCAGCCATTTGATCGGCAGCTTCGGTGCCATAGGGCAGCCAATTTCGGTTGCCAAAATAAACGGGCAGATCCATGCCGCGCTGTGTCAGCTCACGCTCGACATTGGCGATGATCTCGCGATTGAGCTGGTTGATGGGGCTCACACCGCCAAAGTGGTGATAATGCACAGCCACTTCATCAAGACGCTCCGGCGGAATTCCGCGGCCGCGGGTGACATTCTCCAAAAATGGACGAACCTCCTCATGTCCTTCGGGGCCACCGAAAGAGAGCACAAGGAGGGCGTCATAGGAATCCGAAGATCGAACATTCATGCCAAGAAGCTTAACAACTTTTGGTTGATTGTGCATAAAGCACTTTTGATCTGGGGAATGGTTTAGTTATTAGAGCAGACGAACCACATTCGGGGTCATGCCAGACCAGCGAACTGGAGAAACCTTAACTACAGATCCGGAGTTTGGAGCTTCCAACATTTGGCCATTACCCAAGTAGATGGCAACGTGCTGAGAGGCGCCAGGACCATAGAAAATGAGGTCTCCGCGCTCCATTTGAGCGGCTGGAATCTGGGTTCCATATTCATACTGATAACCGGTGTAGTGCGGCAGAGCAATGCCCACACCAGCAAAGGCATAAAGGGTAAGACCAGAGCAGTCAAAACCGACCTTATTGTAATCGCCATAAGAGTCAGCAACGCCACCGTCACGAATACCCAAGGTAGGGCCGTTGGCATCTCCGCCACCCCAGGCATATTGCACACCTAGCTGGCTCATACCACGTGCAATCACTGCTTCAATCTTGGCTGCGCGGTCGCCGGTGACAATGGTTGATGCACCGTCAGTGACATCCGAAAGATCATCGAGGGAGGAATCTCCTTCGTTATAAACGCTATCGTCGTAGTAGTCGTCTTCGGTATAGATGGCGTCGCTTGACGCTGAATCTGAGCTCCCAATTGCAGGCGCTGATTCAGTGGTAGTTTCAGTAGTGCTCTCGGAAGCTTGATCTGCCGCTTCTGGAGCTTCTGTGGCTTCAGTTGCGGCGGTATTTGGAGCGGTGCGTGCTGCCACAGCAGGGCTCTGGAGTGCAGCAATATCTGCAGCTTCCGCGTCCTCACCGGTTGGATAAGGATTTTCTGTGGTTGCGTGATCAGCCTGGGATGCTGCCACAACAGCAGCGGCCGCCACGGTCGCTGCTGCCAGAGCCTGGTTACGAAGTTCCTTGGCTGCTGCATCATCCGCAGCTGCAGCATCCGCCTGAGCTTGAGCCTGTGCAGCAGCAGCCTTGGCTTCTTCAGCCTTCGCTTGGGCTGATGCCCGATCATTGGACTCCTGCTGCGCGGCCTGAGCTGCTTGCTCTGCCTGCGCGGCAGCTGCTTCTTGAGCGGCCTTTGCTGCAGCTTCATCGGCTAGTCGTTTTTGTTCAGCTGCTGCGGCAGCTTCTGCCTCCGCCTGCTTTCGTTCTTCTTCAGCGCGCTGGAATTCTTGATACTCTGCGCGGTCACTGTTGAGCTGTTGCACTGCAGCACGTGCTGCAGCCAAGTTTTGCTCAGCCTCATCACGCTGTGCAACCAAGGTGGTGCGGTTGTTGTTGAGCTCTGCAATCTGCGCCGAGTTGGTTTCAATTGCGTTCTGGGTCTGCTGTTGCTTTTCAGCAGCCTCAGCTTCGCGCTGCTCTGCGCGAATACGCGCCTCACGCAGCTCAGATTCCTTGTTGGCATTTTCGGTGCGCAGCTTATCAAGCTCGGCTACTGCAGCCTGTTCTTTTTCAGCAGTGGTACGCAAATAGGTCTGGCGATCAAGCGCATCCTCACTGGCCTCAGTTCCAGCCAGTCCTGAGATGCCACGAGTGGTGCCATTTTGACGATAGGCAGAACGGGAGATCTCATTCAGGCGTTCTTGGGCGGCTTCGATTTGGCGCTGTGACTCATCAAGTGCAGCCTTGGCAGCGCTAGCGTCTTGGCGCGCCTTCTCGGCTTGTGCCTGGGCATCGTGGAGGTCAACAAGATCCTTGTTAACCGCTTCGCGCAAGGCGCCCATTTCCAGCTCAAGGCGGTTAATTTCTGCCTCAGACGCAGATAGTGCAGCTGCTAGGCGAGCGACTTCCCCATCGCCGGCCTGCGCGTTTTGCTCTGCTTGAGCAATGGTGGCGTCATCTGGATTCACTGGTTGAGCGATCGCTGGGGTAACTCCTGCGATCAGGCTGCCACCAATAGCTACAACCAAAAGTGCTCTGGATACCGCGCCAATACCTGCCACTTTTTGGGTACGGTTCAGCGCAGCTCGTGCGTCTCGACGACCTGATTCTCGTTTGCCCACGTGATCTCCTGTTCCATCCGATTCTCCCCAAAGTCAACCCTGCACACTAGAAATTTAGGGCTGAATCTTCGAAAAGCCTGCCATCCATGCAAACGCGAGTCGCCCTTCCCAACTTCACACATATTTAATCTGCAGCCCGTCCACATTCCGCAGCAAACTTCCCCGATTGCCCGAAAACACTGAAAATCCAGTGAACAAGTGGATGTTTTCAAGTCTGAAACCTAGAAAACCACTGTGACTAAAGATGCCTAAAGTTTTAAAAGACGACCCGTGAGTCGATATTTGAACCTTAAGTCACGTAGATAACTTTTGATACATTATTAACATCAGTTACATAACAAAAGGCCAGCACGTGCAACTATTTGCACGTGCTGGCCTGCAGTTTTCCTTAATCGATTATTTTAAGTGAGCTTCATCACATTTTTGGTTTGGGTGATTCTTATCTGTTTTACACCTTAAAAAGCGCCGCTCAGCCACCCCAACCAAGGTCAAGCTTCAATGCTTGACCTGTTCAAAAACTTCGCTTTTCGACGCAACCCCCACTGCCCCGCTGCAATTATCGCAATCGCCACAATCAGCACAATCGCTCCCATAATTGTCACCGTAGCCCAATCAATAGCAGCAACACTCGAAAGTGTTACATCGCTTATCAACGCATCGGCTCCGGCGACAAAATCATTGGTAGCCAGCAAATCACTTTGTCCGATCTCCAAAACCGCACGGGAATGCACATCGCTAACCACCGCCCCTGAAGCCGGTGCGCGCACTACGATCGTCTCATAGTCAGTACTATTTAGCAGCTCCTGTGCGATATCTCTCAGATCTGAGGTCACCGCAGGTGTGTGATCTAAATAAACCAACCCCACACTGCCAAAATCTCCACCTTCTGCCCTATCAACAACCTGCGCCAGATCCTGCTGAAGCTGAGGATAGTTTGCGGTAGTTTGAGGGCCGATCGCAATCGCGTCCTTTTTAAGGTCCGCTGCCAATTCTGCGATATTTACATCTTCAGGAATCAAGGTTAAGCCTTCCAATAAAAGAGCGATATACGACGCACCCCCACGATGACAGGGGGTAATTTTGGGGGTGGAAGGAAGTCACATCCCGCCCCATTGAGAAGCTGGAACTTTTTACATATCCCCAGCCAGGAGACAACTACCAATGTATCAGCCCAGCATTTTGGCCTCACATTAGATTAATAAACTACCCATCTTGCACACCAGAACGCTCGTACTGTTAGGATAATTGAGACGTAGGGTTCTTTAATGGCATGTCCGCCGGAAGAATCTGAAGTTTTTCCCATCTCGTCCCCGCCCATAGCAAGGCCGAGGAGGGAATCTCACCCTGGAAAAGTTAGAATTGGAGCTCACTGTGACTGAAAGCAAGAACTCCTTCAATGCTAAAAGCACCCTTGAAGTTGGCGACAAGTCCTATGACTACTTCGCCCTTTCTGCAGTGCCCGGCATGGAGAAGCTGCCATACTCCCTAAAGGTTCTTGGAGAGAACCTTTTGCGCACCGAGGATGGCGCAAACATCACCTCCGAACACATCGAAGCAATCGCTAACTGGGATGCCTCCGCTGAGCCAAGCGTTGAGATCCAGTTCACCCCTGCACGTGTTCTTATGCAGGACTTCACCGGCGTTCCTTGCGTCGTTGACCTTGCTACCATGCGTGAAGCAGTTGCAACCTTGGGTGGCGATCCTAATGACGTCAACCCACTAAACCCTGCTGAAATGGTCATCGACCACTCCGTTATCGTTGAAGCTTTCGGTCGTCCCGATGCTTTGGCAAAGAACGTTGAGATCGAGTACGAGCGCAACGAAGAGCGCTACCAGTTCCTCCGTTGGGGTTCTGAGTCCTTCTCCAACTTCCGCGTAGTTCCTCCAGGAACCGGCATTGTCCACCAGGTCAACATCGAGTACCTGGCACGCGTCGTCTTCGACAACGAAGGCGTTGCATACCCTGATACCTGTATCGGTACCGACTCCCACACCACCATGGAAAACGGCCTTGGCATCCTCGGCTGGGGCGTTGGCGGCATCGAGGCTGAGGCAGCAATGCTCGGCCAGCCTGTCTCCATGCTCATCCCACGCGTTGTTGGCTTCAAGCTCACCGGCGAGATCCCAGTTGGCGTTACCGCAACCGACGTCGTTTTGACCATCACCGAGATGCTCCGCGACCACGGTGTAGTTCAGAAGTTCGTTGAGTTCTACGGCTCTGGCGTGAAGGCTGTGCCTTTGGCTAACCGTGCAACCATTGGCAACATGTCCCCAGAGTTCGGCTCCACCTGTGCGATCTTCCCAATCGACGAAGAGACCACCAAGTACCTCCGCCTCACCGGCCGCCCAGAAGAGCAGATCGCTCTTGTTGAGGCATACGCAAAGGCTCAGGGCATGTGGCTGGACGAAGACACCGTTGAGGCTGAGTACTCTGAGTACCTCGAGCTCGACCTGTCCACCGTCGTTCCTTCCATCGCAGGTCCAAAGCGTCCTCAGGACCGTATCTTGCTTTCTGAGGCTAAGGAGCAGTTCCGTAAGGATCTGCCTACCTACACCAACGACGCAATCTCCACCGACAACTCCATCTCTGCAAAGCGCATGGACAATGAAGGTGGCGCACAGGATCAGGGTGAAAACCTTGATAACTACAACGCTTCTTGGGCTGGCGAGGGTGAGTCCCTGGCTACCACCTCCGAAGGTCGTCCTTCTAACCCAGTAACCGTTAGCTCCCCTAAGGGTGGCGAGTACACCATCGACCACGGCATGGTTGCAATTGCTTCCATCACCTCCTGCACCAATACCTCTAACCCTTCCGTGATGATCGGCGCAGGCCTCATTGCACGTAAGGCTGCAGAAAAGGGTCTGAAGTCCAAGCCTTGGGTTAAGACCATTTGTGCACCAGGTTCCCAGGTTGTCGACGGCTACTACCAGCGCGCAGACCTCTGGAAGGACCTAGAGGCCATGGGCTTCTACCTCTCCGGCTTCGGCTGCACCACCTGTATTGGTAACTCCGGCCCACTGCCAGAGGAAGTTTCCGCTGCTATTAACGAGCACGATCTAGCTGCTACCGCAGTTCTGTCCGGTAACCGTAACTTCGAGGGACGTATTTCCCCTGACGTTAAGATGAACTACCTGGCTTCCCCAATCATGGTTATTGCTTACGCAATCGCCGGCACCATGGACTTCGACTTCGAAAACGATGCCCTTGGTCAGGACCAGGATGGCAACGATGTCTTCCTGAAGGACATCTGGCCTTCCACCGAGGAAATCGAAGAGACCATCCAGCAGGCTATCTCTCGTGAGCTCTATGAGGCTGACTATGCTGACGTCTTCAAGGGTGACAAGCAGTGGCAGGAACTCAACGTTCCTAGCGGCGACACCTTCGAGTGGGATGAGAACTCCACCTACATCCGTAAGGCACCTTACTTCGACGGCATGCCAGTCGAGCCTGAGGCTGTAACCGACATCAAGGGCGCTCGCGTTCTTGCTAAGCTCGGCGACTCCGTCACCACCGACCACATCTCCCCTGCTTCCTCCATCAAGCCAGGCACCCCTGCTGCGCAGTACTTGGATGAGCACGGCGTTGCACGCCACGACTATAACTCCCTGGGTTCTAGGCGCGGTAACCACGAGGTCATGATGCGCGGTACTTTCGCTAACATCCGCCTCCAGAACCAGCTGGTTGACATCGCAGGTGGCTACACCCGCGACTTCACCCAGGAGGGTGGCCCACAGGCCTTCATCTACGACGCTTCCGTTAACTACAAGGCAGCTGGCATCCCACTGGTTGTTCTTGGTGGTAAGGAATACGGCACCGGTTCTTCTCGCGACTGGGCCGCAAAGGGCACCAACCTGCTCGGTGTTCGCGCAGTTATCACTGAGTCCTTCGAGCGTATTCACCGCTCCAATCTCATTGGTATGGGCGTTGTCCCACTGCAGTTCCCTGCAGGCGAGTCCCACGAGTCCCTCGGACTTGATGGCACCGAGACCTTCGACATCACCGGACTGACTGCTCTTAACGAGGGCACCACTCCTAAGACTGTTAAGGTCACCGCTACCAAGGAAAATGGCGATGTTGTTGAGTTCGACGCAGTCGTTCGCATCGACACCCCCGGTGAGGCTGACTACTACCGCCACGGCGGCATCTTGCAGTACGTTCTGCGTCAGATGGCAGCTAGCTCTAAGTAATTAGAAGCTCGCGAAACGTTGGTGCTAGTTGAGTTTTCTCCGCTAACACCAACACCACAAGGGCCCCATCATTTCAAGGCCATGATTCTTTAATGGTCATGCTCTTAATTGGTGGGGCCCTTAGTGCTACGCCCATTTTCCCACCATCCCCCTTCACAAGGAGTCAATCGTGACCGTTGCAAGCGGTGAAAAACCCACTAATAGTCGGCAAGAAATTCTCGAAGGTGCCCGACGATGCTTCGCAGAACACGGCTATGAAGGTGCAACTGTACGGCGTTTGGAAGAAGCCACCGGTAAATCCCGAGGCGCGATCTTCCATCACTTTGGCGACAAAGAAAAACTCTTTCTAGCCCTCGCCCGTGAAGACGCTGCTCGCATGGCAGAGGTGGTTTCGGAAAATGGTCTCGTAGAAGTTATGCGTGGCATGCTCGAGGATCCAAAACGCTATGACTGGATGTCCGTTCGGCTAGAGATCTCCAAGCAGCTTCGTACCGACCCAGTTTTTCGTGCTAAATGGGTGGATCACCAAAGCGTGCTGGATGAAGCAGTTCGAGTTCGCCTGGCAAGAAATGCGGACAAAGGCCAAATGCGAACCGACGTCCCCATCGAAGTACTTCATACCTATTTGGAAACCGTCATGGATGGCTTTATCTCTCGTCTAGCCACCGGCGCTCCCACCGATGGACTTTCAGAGGTCTTGGATTTGGTAGAAAATTCCGTGCGCCGAACGGATTAAACAGACCCTAGTTCGTTAATTTAGTACAAACGAACTAGACTAAGCGGTATGGTTTCAGTTCTATTAGTTCAACCCCGTCAAGGTGAAGCAGTTGCGGCTGCTGAACGTCGAGATTTCCTCCAGGCGACTGGACTTAAGCCCCAAGAACTGACCTCCCGAATGCTCGATACTACGGAAACGACTATCGGCAGCTTAGAAGGTTTTGATGGTGTCATTGTGGGCGGTAGTCCCCTTAACGCCACCAATTTTGAATACAGCCCCTGGCAGCATCACGTACACAAAGAGCTCAGATCTCTTATCGAGCAGCCACTGCCCACGATGTTTATTTGTTATGGAAATACCTTCCTAACCTTTACCGAAGGTGGAGAAGTTGGTCGCACCCACCCTGAGCCTTCCGGTCCTACTACTGTGCTCTTAACCGATGCGGGCAAAAAAGATGTGTTGACAAGGGATCTGCCTGATACTTTTACTTCTTTTACCGGCCACACGGAAAATGCCATCAAGGCAGCACCGGGCCACTTGGTTCTAGCAACTGGCCCGACCTGCCCGATTCAAATGCTGCGCGCTAATAAGACCACCTGGTCAGTGCAGTTTCACGCGGATATGGATGCCGTGGGCATGAAAAATCGAATGGATTTTTATGCCGACTACGGCTATTTCTCCCCTAGCGATTATGAAGACATTATCGCTAGTCTCCCCAGCGTAGATTCCATTTACGCCAATCGAGTGCTGCGCAACTTTGTGGAAGTTTGCGCAGGCACCCGCTCAACAGATGGTGCAGAGCACCTGGTTTAAATAGAGCTCACTGGTGCAGTGCCATCAACAAATGGCAGCACCTTAGCCTCGGGGAAGGAATCTCGGGCGGCGAGTTCTGCGATGACTTCAGCGACGAGGATTCTGGAGGTGCTGCGTCCAGCGGCAGCCTCGCTGGTATCGTCAATCACTTCAATGCCCGATACTTCATCCATAGTGAGTGCACTGGGACCGAGGATCAAATAATCCAGACCGGAGGTTGCCAGGTGCTCATCCGCAGCTTTCTTAGCCTCGGCGTAGGGGTAAAAGGAGTCAGCTGGGTCAATGGTGTGTTTGGTGGCACCTATATAGCTGATCATGATATAACGCGGTGCGTCCTCACCTAGTTGTGCTGCCCCATCAATAGAAGCGATGGCCGCATCGCGGTCGATCGCATAGGTGGCATCGGCGCCGGCCTTGCCACCATTGCCTGCACTCCAGACCACAACATCAAAATCTTTAAGCAGTTCGGCCCAATCATCAACGCTGAGTTCGGTGACATCGCGCTCTAGGGGCGTAGCCCCGAGCGCTTCAATTTCAGCGCGGTGGTCCGGATTGCGGTAGAGAGAAGTGACGGTGAGGGAGGCGTCGACAAGCAAAGGGGTTGCCAGCAATCCAACCTTGCCGTGGCCGCCAATGAACAGAACTTTAGAAGAATTACTCATACTTCCCCACCGTAGCGCCAGTTATTTCTTTCTGCCGAAACTCCAGTACAACGCTGGTCCGATGCCGTTGATGAAGGTCAAAAGGAACCACACCCACTTTGGTCCGCGGATTTTTTCTGCGGGGCGGCGGTAGAGGGAAATCCAGGTAGCGATTTTGCCGGATAGTTCTGCAAGGACCGCACCGATAATGGGAAAGCGCTGCTCAGTGCTGAGATCGAGCCAATCTGCGCGGAGAGAATGGAAGATGCTAGGTACCCCATCAAATTTTTTGCTCATGCGCCCGATGATATACCCAAAGGTTCGTGTCCGCCCGGGGCTGTAGCATTAAAATATGTTTGCAATTATGACTGTCACCGGACAGGATCACACCGGAATTATTGCTGCGGTTTCCACAGCGTTGGCCGAGTTGGACGTCAATATTCACAATGTGTCACAGACCATTATGGATCAGTGGTTCACCATGATTTTGCATATTGGCTTTGATGAAAACCGCGTGGATATCGCCACTTTGCAGGAAAAGATGAAACCGGTGGAAGCCGAGCAGGGCTTGGTCATCAGAATTCAGTCGGAAGCGCTGTTTTCCGCCGTCAATGAGATCTAGGAAGCGCTGAAAAATCTATGACTAATTTTATGTCTACCTCAGGTTTTAATGATCGCTCCACCAAGGGCATCCTGGATACCATCGAGATGATTGAGAAGTATCGCCTGGATATCCGCACTGTCACCATGGGTATTAGCCTGCTGGAATGCGCGCGCAACACCATGGAAGAAACCTGCCAGGCGGTTTATGATCGCGTAGCCACCCAAGCTGCGCGCTTGGTAGAGGTTTGTGAAGGAATTGAGCGCGAGCTGGGCATTCCGATTGTCAATAAGCGCATCTCGGTCACCCCAATTGCGCTGGTTACCGCGGGTTGCAAGGGTAATCCCGCCGATGTTGCCCATGCTTTGGATAAGGCTGCCAAGGAAGTTGGCGTGAACTTTATCGGCGGATACTCCGCTTTGGTGGAAAAAGGTGGCACCACCTCGGATATTCGCCTTATCCGCTCGATCCCTGAAGCCCTTAGCGAGACCGATGTGGTCTGCGGTTCGGTCAACGTTGCTTCCTCCCGTGCCGGCATCAATATGAACGCCGTGAAGGAAATGGGCCGTGTGGTCAAGGGAGCTGCAGCACTAACGGCTGATTCTTCCGCCATTGCCTGCGCCAAGCTGGTGGTTTTTGCCAATTCTGTGGGCGATAATCCTTTCATGGCTGGCGCTTTCCACGGCATTGAAGAACCAGACTGCGTGGTCAGCGTGGGTGTCTCTGGCCCTGGTGTGGTCAGCCGCGCGCTTGGCAATATGGAGGGCGCGAGCCTTGACCAAGTTGCCGAGGAAATCAAGAAAGCTGCCTTTAAAATCACCCGCACGGGGCAGTTGGTCGGCGCCATGGCCTCCGAGCGCCTCGGCGTCCCCTTCGGCATCGTTGACCTCTCCCTGGCGCCGACCGCCGAGGTCGGCGACTCAGTGGCCAATATTTTAGAGGTCATGGGGTTAGACCAGGTAGGCACGCACGGCACCACCGCCGCGCTGGCATTGCTTAACGACGCCGTAAAGAAAGGTGGAATGATGGCATGTTCCCGCGTCGGCGGGCTATCTGGATCATTTATCCCTGTTTCTGAGGATAAGGGCATGATCGACGCCGTTCGCGCAGGCACCATCTCTATTGACAAGCTCGAAGCAATGACTGCAATCTGCTCAGTGGGTCTGGATATGATCGCTATTCCAGGTGATACTCCAGCAGAAACCATCTCCGGCATGATTGCAGATGAAGCTGCCATCGGAGTGATGAACCATAAGACCACTGCGGTGCGAGTTATTCCAGTTCCGGGCACTGTACCGGGAGATGAAGTGGACTTTGGTGGACTCCTCGGCTACGCACCAGTTATCCCTGTGAATACAGTTTCCAACCGCGACTTTATTAACCGTGGCGGTTTTATCCCAGCCCCGGTCCACGGTTTTAGGAACTAGCTTTTTGTTCCTCGTTGCCTGGAGGGATCATGCCCTCTAGGTAACGCTGGGTGATCCACAGTTGAGTTGGGCGCACTGCCCAGTTGCCCAGCCATGCCCACCAGCGTGCTGGTTGGGAGAAAGCCACTATTCGGCCATGTACTTGGTCATTATCATCAAGGGAGATTTCGAAGGCCTCCTCCCCCTTTTCCACATGACCTTCCACCGTTCCGTAGACCATTACTGAGCGTGTTGGATGCTGAATTAGCTCGAGGATTTCACATTGCGAGGTGCTCCCGGCAAATTTTAGGCTGATGATCTCACCCTTGTCGATGGTTCCTACCACCTCTATCCGCGCATTTGCATGCACCTGCCCACTTTTTAGACGCCGCACAGCATCGATATAACACTGATCACCCTGGCCAATGACAATTGAGTGATCGTCAATCTGCCATCCCTTGAGGCCTAAATTGGCCGGTGTCTCCCCCTCTAGCAAACGCAAGGTGAGACGACGCAGGTGGTGCGGATAGGACAGCTCTGGGTGTTGCATGGGCAAGTGTTCCTATTCAAAATCCATAGCTAAGAGCCCTGTGACTCCCTGGGCAGAGTTGACTTCTTTGGACTGCTTCCGGAAGTTTTTTGGAGCATTTTCTTTTCACTTTAACCTGTTGAAGATGCCTTCATTGCGCTTTGCTCAAGCCGGAAGTGGAGCCTTCCAATTTTCCAAGTATTGAACCATATTTGGGGCGTTGCGTACCAAGGTAGTTTTCCAAGAAAGTCTTCCCTCTTTTTGAAAGTCGCCCAACGAGAATAATTGGAGCCACATCTAGGTCAGCAGCATGTTTTTCAATCCATGCGGAGTTCACACGATCAGGAACAGCAGGTAATTGCCCGGAAATCGAAAGCTCACTAGCTAACTGATCTGCCTCAGTTTCGTAGTCAGCACTTACTGCTGAAAGATCAACAAGGATGACGTCCCCATTGTTACTGAGATGTCCCAAAAGGATGTGAGCGACCTCATGCAGGAGAGTAAATAGGACCTTATCGAACCGTTTACCCCGTCCCGAAAGGCCAATCACTGGTTGCTCATTAATCATCATTATGAAGGGTCTTTAGCCATTAGTCGATGTTCTTCATCCACACCCGAAAAGAACTCGCCGACCCATTACTCAGGTATCTTGACCTTAGACAACCATAAGCGACATACAGGGGTTATCTAATGTCTTTCTCGACTTTTCATTTTGATAAGATCTTGTCTATTTTCCGAAACGGGCATATTATCGAAGAAGTAGAGATTGTCCCAGTAGGCAACTCCGCATTGCCGAAACCCCCGCCTCGAGCGGGGGTTTCGTGCATCTAAGCCCAAATGCGCTGCCTGCCAGCACTTCGGATTTCACCAACAATATTCCACAATTGATCTTGAAGCTTTATCACGCGGGTATTCGCTTCCTTAGTGACAAGTACTCTCTGGTATACATAACAACAAAGGTCAGCGGCCTGGAGTCCTCTTAAGGTTCTTGAATCATAGAAGTCTAATTCTTTGATGGTCGACAACTTAGAGCTCTTATACCCAAAAGTTCCCAAAGATTTATATTGAATAAACTCTTTCCTACCCTCAGGCGCCGTGTAGTGATCGTCCAGATAGGTAGTTGCTTCTTCACCTACTTTAGAAGCGTATTCGTGAAAACGCTCCAGGATAAACCCAATTGCAATCGTTCGGTGATTGTAAATGTGGGTGTATTTACTCCGTTGCCTTTCCCGATCGATCGTCTCGACGAAAAGCGCACAGGAATATTGATTAATAATGCCCAGCGCTTTCTTATAGATAGAGACTGACATCTTAATAGGTATCCCAGCCCAATCATTTTTCTGCTGTATCAAATCGTAACCATGGAGTTCAGCATCGAACATCGTATTCACTGACCTTGCATACTCAAATATGGGAGAATCCAGTTCTTGGTTTAGCTTTACTAGATCTTCATCTCTCACAATTAATGCCGTGAGAATAAAGTACTTGTCTTTATGTTCAGATTCGTCAATGAAGGCATGCAGCATCCACTTACTCTAGTTCATAGATATGCTACAAAGACTCACTCAATTATTCCCCTTTAGGTAACTCCAATTCAAAGCACCTTTAGGTCAAAAATTCCCTCATCATCTAAAGGGCACGACGACGGAGTAAAAGATAAGTTACTTCTGCTTGCATAGCGTTTGATGGAACGAAGCCCAGTCTGGCGGGTTCAGTGGTGGGACGAGCCTACGTCAATCCGCCTCACCACCGAAGTCGCCCAATCAAGCAGACACTCGAGTGAGAAGGAAAATCTGGACAAGCACACGCACCTATGGCCCAAGTCGGATGATGTGACTCGGGCTGCGATATTTGGTGCGGTGAGCGTGCGGGATATCTGCGGGATATATCCCCCTATTTTAAGGGGTTTGACCTCTGTTTATGCAGGCCAGCCTAAGCCAGCTCCACGATCTCCATGTACTGGTCATTCCATAGATCTTCGGTGCCATCAGGAAGTACGATCACACGCTCTGGCTCCAAAGCCTTAACAGCTCCAGGGTCGTGTGTCACCAGTACAACGGCGCCGGTGTAAGTGCGCAAAGCGTCCAAGACCTGTTCACGAGAAACTGGATCGAGGTTGTTGGTCGGTTCGTCGAGAAGCAAAACATTGGCGCGGGAGGAAACCAGCGTTGCCAGGGCCAGGCGGGTCTTCTCACCGCCGGACAGGGTGCCGGCCGGCTGGGAGAGCTGCTCGCCGGTAAACATGAAGGCACCTAAAAGGCTGCGCAGATCCTGCTCGTCGGCATCCGGGCAGGCGTCGATGGTGTTTTGCCAGACGGACTTGTCGGGGTCGATGGTGTCGTGTTCCTGGGCGAAGTAGCCGATCTTGAGGCCGTGGCCGGAGACAATACCGCCCTCGCCGTCGGTGCGTTCCACGCCCGCAAGGAGTTTCAGCAAGGTGGTCTTACCAGCACCGTTGAATCCCAGCACAACCACGCGGGAGCCCTTGTCAATGGCGAGATCAACGCCGGCGAAGACTTCCAAAGAACCATACATTTTGGTCAGGCCAGTGGCGTTGAGCGGAGTCTTGCCGCAAGGAGCTGGCTCAGGGAAGGAAATATGAGCCACGCGGTCAGCAACGCGAATCTCATCGAGGCTGCCCATCATCTTTTCCGCACGAGCAATCATCTGTTTTGCAGCAGCAGCCTTAGTAGCCTTAGCACCCAAGCGCGCAGCCTGGTCCTTCAGCGCACTTGCCTTCTTCTCAGCATTGGCGCGCTCACGGCGACGGCGAGCCTCATCAGTTGCACGTGCGTCCTTGTACTTGGCAAAGCCCATGTTATAAACATCAGCTTCACCGCGAACGGCATCCAGGTACCAGATCTTGTTACAGACGGCTTCCAAAAGCTCAACATCGTGGGAGATCATGATCAATCCACCCTCATGCTTGGACAAAAATCCACGCAGCCAAGAAATCGAGTCAGCGTCGAGGTGGTTGGTCGGTTCGTCGAGAAGCAAGGTGGTTTTGGACTTGCCTGAGCCGTTGGTGGCGGCGAAAAGGATCTGCGCCAATTCCACACGGCGGCGCTGGCCGCCGGACAGGGTCTTCAGTTTCTGATCGAGGATGCGGGCCTCAAGGCCCAAGTTATCGCAGATCTGGGCTGCCTCAGAGTCAGCTTCATAACCACCAAGTGCCTGGTACTGCTCTTCCAGGCGGGAGTACTTGCGGATAGCGGCGTCGCGCTTGCCTTCATCGCTGGTGGTTTCCATGATTTCCTGCTGGCGCTCAATATCAGCGCGCAGCTGGTCAAGGCCACGAGCAGACAAAACACGATCGCGCGCGGTCTGTTCAATATTGCCCTCTCGGGAGTCCTGAGGCAGGTATCCGATTTCTCCGGAGGTGGTGACAGATCCGCCAAAAGGCTGGGTTTCGCCAGACAGGATCCTCATGGTGGTAGTCTTGCCCGCACCGTTTCGACCCACCAGTCCAATACGGTCGCCTGGCTGTACGCGCAGGAGTTGGCCGGGGGCATTAAGAAGGGTACGTGCGCCTACGCGCACCTCTAAATCATTGGTGACAATCACAACCTGTCAGTGTATCAACTAACTGGGTGTGGTCAATAAACGGGCAACGCTCCCCTGTTAAATCTCCGGTTTTGAGACTGGGTGCTGGCTGGTGTTTCTAGGTGCTGGATGGTGGGTGCATTCCGCGCACGGGCCAAAGCCCCGGGTACTCGTCCGATTCCCGCAGCGCTGTTTCCTGCCGCGCTGAGTTCCCCAAGTACTCTGCAAACGCCCACCTCACCGTTAAGTTTTGGCTAGGGTGGGCATATGGAGTTTCCATGGAGCAAGAAACCCAGCACAAATGCCCACTCTGGCGATGACACCTCAGGTACTTCACGTGGCACCGATTATTACGTGACCTACCAGCTTGATCAATATCAAAGTGGCAGTATGGTGTTGCGCTTTTCGCGCCCGCCTTCCAAGGCTGACCTCTTGTCCAAGGTGGCAGATTATGGCCTCAGAGCAGGTGATATTAAGGACATTAGCGCAACTCCCCTGTCTCGTCGATTAGCTGCTCCGGCCGAGCCCACCCACCGAGAGCCGGCCGCGTTACCCCAGCCACCAAGGTCCGATTCCGCGCATGTTGAGCGCGCAAGCCAAAACAACTTCAGTGATCCCGCGCCCGCAACCTGGTTGCCCACTCCGCCACCTGTGCGCCAGCGCAGTTTGGAGGAGCGCCGCCAAGCGCAGTCAAAGAAAAAAGCTGGGTGCCTCGGTCCCTTGCTGGGCATTATTCTCGCAGGCTACATAGGTGTGGCTATCACTGCCGATAATTCCTACGTGGACGGCCAGCTCAGCAATTATGCCACTGACTATAACGCCAACTTTTTTGAGAAAATCTCCCAGTGCAATGACATCCGCACAGACCGCGCCGCGTCCAAAGAGGTGATTTGGGGCGAGCGGCCTGGTCTTTTTGAGGATCGTACCTCCACCTTCGCCCTGCACCCAGCCAACCTTGCCTTCATGGCAGGTTGCTTAAAAGATTAAAAGCGTGCTTTTCGACGAAAAAATCCACCGCTTACCCTTGGTAGGATTTAGCGGTGGATTCTTAGATAGCTTTAATTAAAAACCTTAGACTGCAAAGCCTAGGGCCTGAAGTTGGGCACGGCCTTCTTCCGTGATCATATGTGGACCCCATGGTGGCATCCAGACCCAGTTGATGGATAGCTTCTCGGTGATGCCATTGCCAACAACTGCGGTGCGCGCTTGATCTTCAATAACCTCAGTCAGCGGGCAAGCTGGTGACGTGAGAGTCATATCGATGTGGGCTTCATTGCCGTTGATGATGTAAATATCGTAGACAAGTCCCAGGTCAACCACGTTGATTCCGAGTTCAGGGTCGATAACGTCGCGCATGTACTCCTCGACGTCACTTGCCTTTGCCAGGTCTTCCTCGGACTGTTCTGGGCGTTCGCCGACAGGAGATTCGAAGGTTGCGGAGTTTTGCTCCTCAACCTCTACCTGGTCTTGGCGATCTTCTTCGTGCTCGCTCATTTTTCCTCCATTGCTTCAGCAGTAGCTGCTTGAAAAGCCTTCCAACCGAGCAATGCGCATTTGACGCGTGCCGGATACTTGGACACACCAGCAAAAGCTACGCCATCGCCGATGATGTCCTCGTCGCCTTCGAGTTGACCTCGAGAAACAACCATTTTCTCAAATTCCTGCAGCTTAATCATGGCCTGCTCTACTGGCTGACCAACGATCTCCTCAGCCATCACAGATGTGGAAGCTTGGCTAATGGAACAACCAATTGCGTCATATGAGACATCCTCAACGGTTTTGCCGTCTTCGGAAAGCTTGACACGCAGGGTCAGTTCATCGCCACAGGAGGGGTTCACATGGTGAACCTCTGCATCAAAAGGATCCCTGAGGCCCTTGTGCTGCGGGTTTTTGTAATGATCCAGGATCACCTCCTGGTACATCTGCTCTAGCTTCATGATTCAACTCCAAAAAACTGCTTTGCCTTTTCGATTGCCGCTACCAAGGCGTCAACCTCTTCAAAGGTGTTGTACAGGTAGAAGGATGCGCGTGCGGTGGACTGCACGTTCATGCAACGGTGTACTGGCCATGCACAGTGGTGGCCCACACGGATGCACACGCCCTGGTCATCAAGAACCTGGCCAAGATCGTGCGGGTGGATGCCATCAACGCTAAAGCTAATGGCAGCTCCGCGCATTTCTGCTTCCAATGGTCCCACAATGTGCAAACCGGATACCTGCTGCAACTTCTCCAGCGCATAGGCGGTCAACGCATGCTCATGAGCAGCGATGGCCTCCATGCCGATTTCCTCGAGGAATTCTACTGCTGCACCCAGACCAACCACCTGGCTGGTCATTTGGGTACCGGCTTCAAAACGCTGTGGAGCTGCTGCGTAGGTGGTCTTTTCCATGGTCACAACTTCGATCATGGAACCACCGGTGAGGAATGGAGGCAATTCATTTAAGATATTGCTCTTGCCATAAACCACACCCACGCCAGCAGGTCCGAGCATCTTGTGTCCGGAGAATCCTGCAAAATCAACGTCCAACTCATGGAAGTTAATTGGCATATGAGGCACTGACTGGCAGGCATCAAGCACAGTGAGAGCTCCCACTGCCTTGGCACGACGTACCAATTCAGCAACATCAGCAACTGCACCGGTGACATTGGACTGGTGGGTGAAGGCGACAACCTTGACGGTGTCATCCAGCTCCAAAGAGTCCAGGTCAATGCGGCCGTCCTCGGTGACCTTGTACCACTTCAGGGTGGCGCCAGTGCGGCGGCACAATTCCTGCCAAGGTACGAGGTTCGCGTGGTGTTCCAGTTCAGTGACAACAACAGTGTCACCAGCTTTGATCTGGTACTTACCAGCGCGGTCATCACCGAGGGTGTATGCCACGAGGTTCAGCGCTTCGGTTGCATTCTTGGTGAAGGCAATTTCATGCTGTTCTGCGCCCACAAATGCCGCAATTTTCTCGCGTGCACCCTCATATGCATCAGTAGCTTCCTCCGCAAGTTCGTAAGCCCCGCGGTGGACTGGTGCATTGGTGTACAGCACAAAGCGTTCTTCAGCGCGCCATACTTTTTCAGGTCGCTGTGAGGTAGCCCCTGAGTCCAAATAGACCAGCGGTTGCCCATCTCGCACAGTGCGGCTAAGGATGGGGAATTCTGCCCTCACCTTAGCCACATTGAGGGTTCCGTCTGCGTTGAGGAAATCGGACATATTACTTGATGAACTGGTCGTAGCCGTCAGCCTCAAGCTTGTCGGCGAGCTCAGCACCACCGGTGGTGATGATGTGGCCGTCGGCAAACACGTGGATGAAGTCAGGCTTCACGTAGTTAAGGATGCGCTTGTAGTGGGTAATCATCAAGATGCCACCGTTGGTCTCTTCCTTGTAGGCATTGATGCCCTCGGAAACGATACGCAGTGCGTCAACGTCAAGGCCGGAGTCGGTCTCATCCATGATGGCGAACTTTGGCTTCAGCAGGTTGAGCTGCAGAACCTCATGGCGCTTCTTCTCACCGCCGGAGAAGCCTTCGTTAACTGAGCGGTTAGAGAACTCAGGGTCGATGGACAGTGCGTCCTGTGCGGAACGAACTTCCTTAACCCATTCGCGCAGCTTAGGAGCTTCGCCGCGGGTTGCGGTTGCTGCAGAGCGTAGGAAGTTTGCCATGGAAACGCCTGGGATCTCAGTTGGGTACTGCATAGCCAAGAAGAGGCCAGCGCGAGCGCGCTCATCAACTTCCATCTCGAGGACGTTTTCGCCGTCGAGAAGAACTTCGCCGGAGGTTACTTCATAGCGTGGGTGACCGCCAAGGGTGTAGGCCAGAGTGGACTTGCCGGAACCATTAGGTCCCATGATGGCGTGGATTTCACCGGAGTTAATGGTGAGGTTGACGCCCTTCAGGATTTCCTTAGGCTCAGCGGATTCGTCGGAGGGCAGCACCTGTGCGTGCAGGTTGCGGATTTCAAGAGTGCTCATCTATAACAATCTTTCAGGTTTAAAGCGGACTTGTACTTATAAAAGTGAATGTGCCAGGGCAGCTCCCGCTAAAGCGGAGGCCGACCCGCTGGCTACACTACATTCCGAGAACTGCGAGTTCCGAGGTAACGCGGTCTTCTAGCTCTTCACGGATGGAAGCAACTGGAACCTTGTTAATGACGTCATTAAAGAAGCCACGAACGATAAGGCGGCGTGCTTCCTCGGATGGGATACCACGAGATTGCAGGTAGAAAACCTGCTCGTCATCAAAGCGACCCACAGTTGCTGCGTGTCCTGCTCCGACAATCTGGCCGGTTTCAATTTCCAAGTTTGGAATAGCGTCTGCGCGTGCGCCTTCGGTCAGAACCAAGGTGCGGTTTGCCTCATAGGTGTCAGTACCATGCGCATTGGCGCGAATAAGTACGTCTCCTACCCAGCAGGTGCGAGCATCTGGCAGATCGGTGGTCTTGTCACCCTGCAGTGCGCCCTTGTATAGGACGTTGGAGCGGCAGTTTGGAACGGCGTGGTCGACCAAGAGGCGCTGCTCAAAGTACTGTCCGTCGTCTGCGAAGTAGACGCCGAGCATTTCTGCGTCGCCACCAGGAGCGGTGAAACGAACGCGAGGAACGATGCGGACAACCTCGCCACCAAAGGTGGCAACGGTGTGGCGCAGGGTGGCGTCGCGGCCGATTTTTGCCAGCTGGTTGCTCAGGTGAACAGCGTCGTTATTCCAGTGGGTGTCGGTGATCACGGTGAGGCGAGCATTATCGCCCACGATGAACTCGACGTTGTCAGCATGGGTACCGGAGCCAACATACTGCAGTGCGACGATGGCATCTGCGTTGTCCTGTACCTCAATGGAGATGGCACCAAAGGAGGTAACACCCTCACCCTTGCCAGTGACGGTGATGGTCACTGGTGAAGGGTTGTGAGAATTCTTGGCGAAGGTGACAACGTCACCCTCCTCCATAGAAGTCCAGGCTTGTGCGGCGACACGGTCAACCGGTCCGCCAGCACGGCCTAGTCGCTCATCGTCGCGGGATACGCGCTCGTGAGTGACAGCCTCTGCATCTGCAGGGATTTCTACAGAAACATCAGCGGTGGTCGCTGGTGCGAACTCGCCATTGTGGAGTCCACGCAAACGACGCAGGGAGATAAAACGCCACACCTCATCGCGACCGCGAGGGATCTCAAAGTCCTCCACATTAAAGGAGGTGAAGAGGTCACCCTTGGTGTTGTGAGGGGTTGCGGCTTTAACAGTTGCTACTTCAGACATTGGGCTTAGCCCACCGATCCTTCCATCTGCAATTCGATCAGTCGGTTGAGCTCGAGGGCGTACTCCATTGGGAGTTCCTTCGCAATAGGCTCAACAAAGCCACGGACGATCATGGCCATAGCTTCTTCTTGGGCAAGTCCACGGCTCATGAGGTAGAAGAGCTGCTCCTCAGAAACCTTGGAGACAGTTGCCTCGTGACCAAGGGAAACGTGATCATTGCGGATGTCGTTATATGGGTAGGTATCAGAACGAGAGATATCGTCAACCAAAAGCGCGTCACACTCAACGTTTGAGGTGGAGTGGTGCGCATTGGCGTTGATCTGAACCAAGCCACGGTATGCCGCGCGTCCGCCACCACGGGCAACAGACTTGGAGACAATGTTGGAAGAGGTATAAGGAGCCATGTGGGTCATCTTGGCGCCAGTGTCCTGGAACTGTCCCTCACCTGCGAAAGCAACGGAGAGAACTTCGCCCTTTGCGTGTGGACCAGTCATCCATACGGCTGGATACTTCATAGTGACCTTGGAGCCGATGTTGCCATCGATCCATTCCATGGTGCCGCCTTCTTCAACCTTGGTGCGCTTGGTCACCAGGTTGTAGACGTTGTTGGACCAGTTCTGAATGGTGGTGTAACGGCAACGTCCACCCTTCTTCACGATGATCTCAACAACTGCGGAGTGCAGGGAGTCAGACTTATAAATAGGAGCGGTACAGCCCTCGACGTAGTGCACATAAGCATCTTCATCAACGATGATAAGGGTGCGTTCGAACTGACCCATGTTCTCGGTGTTGATGCGGAAGTATGCCTGCAGTGGAATGTCCACGTGGACACCCTTTGGCACGTAGATGAAAGAGCCACCGGACCATACAGCGGAATTCAGCGCGGAGAACTTATTGTCGCCGGCTGGAATAACGGTGCCGAAGTACTCCTGGAAAAGCTCAGGATATTCCTTCAGTGCGGAGTCGGTGTCCAGGAAGATAACGCCCTTTTCTTCCAGGTCTTCGCGGATCTGGTGGTAAACAACCTCAGATTCATACTGAGCTGCCACACCTGCAACTAGACGCTGCTTCTCAGCCTCAGGAATACCCAACTTGTCGTAGGTGTTCTTGATGTCGTCTGGAAGGTCTTCCCAGCTCTGAGCCTGCTTCTCGGTGGAACGGACGAAGTACTTAATGTTGTCAAAGTCAATACCAGAAAGGTCTGCACCCCAGGTTGGAACTGGCTTCTTTTCAAAGATGCTCAGTGCCTTGAGACGCTGCTGGAGCATCCATTCTGGCTCGTTCTTCTTGGCAGAGATGTCGCGAACAACATCCTCGCTCAGACCGCGCTGGGCGGAAGCGCCCGCAGCGTCAGAGTCGTGCCAACCGTAGTTGTAGGGACCAATGGACTCAATAATTTGGTCATCGGTCAAGGGCTCAGTAACCCCTGGGTTCGTAGTTGCCGAAGTCATGATCCGCTCCTTTCATCAGGAGTGTTTGATGGGTGTCAATGGGATATTTGTTGTGCAGATACCGTGGCCATCGGCGATTGTTGCCAATGGCTGTGTGTGCTGTCCGAGAAGTTCTGAAACTGCCTGGTGCTCTGCCTCACATAACTCGGGAAATTCCGAAGCTACGCTTGAAATTGGGCAGTGATGCTGGCAGATTTGCAAACCATTTCCGACAGTGTTGACAGTTGCTGCATAACCATGCCGACTAAAAGCTTCAACCAAGGATTTGGCTGTATCCTCAATTGATTGATCTCCCTCGTGAACGGGTGTTACCCCTTCCACAATGGTGGCGATCCGCTTTTGGGCAAATTTCCTTACAGCTGCGTCTCCGCCGACATCCCGGAGGGTGTCTAGGGCTGCCACTGCAAGAAGGTCATATTCATGGCCAAAAATAGAACGACCTTTGTCGGTAAGCCGATAAGATTTTGCCGGCCTGCCGCGGGTCTTTGGCTCATAAGGATTCTGTCGGGGCGCTGCCGCTTCCGCCAGATGTTCCTCAACCAGATTGTCTAAGTGTCTGCGCACTCCTACTGTTGAAAGCTGAAGCTCATCTGCAATCTCAGAAGCAGTCACCGGTGCACGTTCCAGCAAGATCAGCAAAATTTTCCGGCGCGTATCGCCGTCAACGGCATGCACGTCGCGATCATTAAGAACTTTTTCCACTGGGGTGTCACCTCCTGCCTGTAGAGCGTTTGATTGCCTATGGTGTTCCACTTACATCTTTAGACAACACAAGTGTTCCCTAATTCTATTCCCCTGTCCAATCTCTACCGCCCAACCTGCGGAAATAGCCCCTAGATAAGGGTTATTAATAAAACCTTTAAGGCTTAAAAACTAACTAAAGGTTCCCTTATTTAGCCTGCTTATTGAATTAGATTCAGCCACGGAAACTAAAACCCACACTTTCCAAAAATTTTTGTGAAATAGCTCTCACAGCCAGGCAAACCGGAGTCAGTCTCTCCCAGTGCGTAGAATATGGCGGGTGAGTAAGGACGAACAGATAAAAAATGGAACCGAGCCAGGCGTAGATCAACCCCGATTCGCCCGGCTCCCCCGTCCTTTACGCAGCATTGCCCAAGCCTTTCCGCACCTCGGCAGCCCAGGTTCGCGGTCCGCAAGCTTGCACGTCGAGCCCAGCGATGATTTCACCACAACAACGCTTCTCGACGTCGCGACCACCGCACCCTCACCCGCTCACCGCGCGCTCAGCGCGGTGGAACTTAGGCGTTTTGCTTTCCTTAGATATATAGGAACAATTGGCACTCTGATGATCGCCTTTGGCGCTTTGGGTGCTGGCGCACTGCCTGTGGTTAACAACCCTTATGTTAATTTCCCAGGTGGAAATTTAATGGCGCGCATGTTGCAGTCATCATCGATGGTGGTCCTTATCGGCGTGGGCTTTTTAGTTTTAGCCTGGGTTATGCTGGCGCCACTTCTGGGCGATTTTTTTAAATCCTCGGACGATAGCCGCCCCGCATTAACGCTATCCATGTTGCGCCGTACGTTTGCAGCCTGGGTGGCTCCCCTGATGCTAACTGCGCCACTTTTTACCCAAGATATTTATTCCTACTTGGCACAAGGGTCAATTGTGTCCTATGGCCTGGATCCATACGCTGGTGGCCCTTTGGAACTTCTTGGCCCCGATAATCACCTAGCCCGTTCTGTTCCCTTTATTTGGGCCCAGTCGCCGTCGCCCTACGGTCCGGTGGCGCTCGGCATAGCGTCGTCGATAAGCGTTATTACCAATGACAGCATCGTGGGTGGAGTTCTTGCCCACCGCCTGGTGGCGCTGCTGGGTGTGCTGGCTGCGGGGTGGGCGGTGACGATGCTCGCACGGCGGTGTCGGGTGTCGGAGGAGGTGGCCTTTTGGCTCGGAATTTTGAATCCGCTGCTGATCCTGCACCTCATTGGTGGCATCCATAATGAATCGGTGCTGCTGGGATTTATGCTGGTAGGCCTGGAATTGGGGCTGCGCGGGGCTGATAAGATTCGCACCGGCCTCTGGAAGCCAGCAGTTTTTTATCTGCTTGGCAGTGGTGTGCTTATTAGCTGCGCTGGCTTGGTCAAGGTTACTGGCTTTATTTGCCTAGGATTTGTGGGCATGGCGATCGCCCGCGAGTTTCATGCCCGCGGATTTAAGCATGTTTCTTCAATCGGTTTCGCAATCGGTATTCAAGTCTTTAGCCTTGTTTTCACGGTGGCAGTGGTGAGTGCAATCACCGGAATCGGGCTGGGTTGGGTCACCGGCCAAGGTGGAGCTGCGACGATTCGCAGTTGGATGTCCATCACCACCAATATCGGCGTCGTTTTTGGTTTCCTGTCGATGAATCTGGGGTTGGGTGACCACACTTCAGCAATGCTCGCAGTCACGCGAACTGCCGGAATTTTGGTGGCAGGTGCTTTTATGTTGCGCATGCTGCTGGCCACTTATCGAGGTCAAATTCATGCCGTAGGTGGATTGGGAGTAGCGACCTTTGTCCTCGTGATTTTGTTCCCGGTAGTTCACCCTTGGTACATGCTGTGGGCAATTGTGCCGCTGGCGCCCTGGGCCAACCGTCCGCTCTTCCAAATCGGTGTGATTGCCTACTCCACCGCATTTAGCTTTTTTGTATTACCCCGTGGCTTGGCGTTGCCACCATCGACAGTTTTTAATATCTACTTTGGCGCAGCATTAGGTTTTGCAGCCTTGCTCGCAGTTGGATGGTGGAGGTTGAAGCGATCTCCAACCTTTGGACTACACTGAATCTTTGTGACTTCTGAGTTCTCCGCGGCACAATCCCCATCTGAGCTGCTTCACCGCAGCTTAGATGCGCATACTTCTGCATCTTCGCAGCAGCCTGCAATAGTGCTCAAAAACGTTATCAAAACCTTCGGCGATACCACCGCAGTTAATGGGCTTTCCTTTAGCGTGGCGCGTGGTTCAGTTTTAGCTCTGCTCGGCCCCAATGGCGCTGGCAAAACCACCACCATTGAGATGTGTGAGGGCTTTACAGCTCCCACCTCCGGTGAGATTGAGGTGCTGGGCATTAACCCCACCACCTATCCCGATCAGGTGCGCCGTCGCATTGGCATCATGCTCCAAGGTGGTGGATCCTATAGTGGCATTCGCGTCCTAGAAATGCTGAAGCTCAGCGCTTCTTATAATGCCAATCCCCACGACCCGGAATGGCTGCTGGATTTGGTGGGTCTGCGTGAACAGCGCAACACCACTTATCGCCGGCTCTCTGGCGGTCAACAACAGCGACTCTCCCTTGCCTTGGCACTTATTGGCCGCCCTGAGGTGGTCTTCCTTGATGAGCCAACTGCTGGCATGGACGCGCAATCGCGCAATATGGTCTGGGAGTTGGTGAGCAACCTCAAACGCGATGGTGTCACCGTCATTTTGACCACCCACCTCATGGATGAGGCTGAAGCACTGGCAGATCAAGTGATCATCATTGACAAGGGCCAGATTGTTGCTAGTGGTACCCCGGAGCAACTCACCAGCGAAAATAAGGAACGCGGGGGAAATATATCCCTGGAAACCACCACCGCACTTGACCTGGACGAGCTCATGAATGGCTTGCGGGCTGCGGGTGTAGCCAATGCTCAGATTAGGGCCAGCCGGCCACTGTCTTATTCCATCAAGGTTGACCCCACTCCGGAAACCATTGCACACGTTGCTCAAGCTATTGCACAGCAAGGTGTATTAATTAGTGCGCTCAACACTGGCCACCGATCTTTGGAAGATGTCTTCCTCGAAATCACTGGCAAAGAACTAAGGAGTTAATCCCCCATGTCTCAAACTCCCCACACTCCTTCGAGCCCTCAGACTCATCTAGCCGGCGCGGGCGCTGCACACTACGCTCCGGGCACTTTTGCCCCGGCACCTCAGCGTGCAACCCCAGCTCGCATGCTGGTGGCCCAGGGAAAAGTAGAATCTCTACTCTTCTTACGCCATGGCGAGCAACAATTGCTCAATATCATCATTCCTTTTTTGGGTCTTATTGCCTTGGCAAAGTTTGACCTTGTTCCAGGAGAACACTCCCTGGACAAAACCTTCCCCTTCATTCTGGCAGTGGCTTCCATGAGCTCAGGCTTTACAGGTCAAGCCATCAGCCTTGCCTTTGACCGTCGATACGGCGCCCTTAAACGCACCGGCGCCAGTGGTGTCCCCGCTTGGACCATCATTTTTGGCAAGGTCATTGCTGTTGTCGCTGTGACTATCGTCCAAGTCATTATCCTTGGTACCACCGCCTTGCTGCTGGGCTGGAGCGCCCCACTGGGCGGAGTCATCTTTGGGCTTTTCACCCTCTTTGTGGGTGTGGCCACCTTTACGGCAATGGGTCTTCTTATGGGTGGCACGCTATCTTCCGAGCTGGTACTAGCCTTGGCCAACCTCATCTGGATTACCCTCACCGGCCTTGCTGCCTGGGCAGTATTTTCCTCCGAGGTTGACGCTGGCGGGCTGCTTTCCCTTATTCCTTCCATTGCCCTGGGCCACGGCATGGTTGAAGCCTTTAATGGCCATCTGCCCTGGGTGCAGCTAGGAATCCTGCTGCTATGGTTGCTGGGTACGTCAATCGCAGCCAATAAGCTTTTTAGTTTTACCGCCAAATAGTCGCCATCCCACCCATCCGGGAGCTCGATCACCCGGTGGCGAGTCGGATAATTTCCCCAAAAGTTCCGAGCCTTGATAGTGGTTAATCCCACTGCGTACGGGGCTTTTTCAATTCCCTAAAATCCCCTGAGAAGGGTTAAGGTTGTCGCTGTGTCTACTTCGATTGTGCCCTCTGATCAGTCCTTTAAGATGAAGCCATTTGCCAAATGGGCTCCCTCCATGAAGTTGCAGCGAATTCTTGCACTTTTGCTGCTGATTTTCCAGGGTGGTATCACCGTCACTGGCTCTATCGTGCGCGTCACTGGCTCTGGCCTGGGTTGTGATACCTGGCCGCTGTGCCACGAAGGCTCCCTCGTTCCTGTCGCAGGTGCGGCTCCCTGGATCCACCAGGCCGTGGAGTTCGGCAACCGCATGCTGACCTTTGTGTTGGTTGTGGCCGCGCTGTCCGTGTTCCTCTCCGTGCTTGCTGCTAAACGACGCAAAGAGATTGTGATCCACTCCTTCATTCAGGGCCTGGGCATTATCGCCCAAGCTGTCATCGGTGGCATCACCGTTTTGGTTGATCTGCACTGGTACGCAGTTGCTTTGCACTTCCTGCCTTCGATGATTCTGGTCTTCCTCGCGGCAGTGTTGTACACCCGTATCGGCGAGCCTGATGATGGCACCATCCAAACCGCTTTCCCAGGCTGGATTCGCGTAGTGGCAGTTATTGCGACCATCGCCCTGGCGGTAGTTCTCATCACCGGCACCATGACCACCGGCGCAGGCGTGCACTCCGGCGACGACGGCGTAGGCATGGAAGGCCGCCTCGAGGTAGATATTGACTGGATGGCCCATGTTCACGGCTACAACATGTATGTCTATCTCCTCTTGACCCTCATCGTGGTCTTTGGCCTTTACCGCGCGAAGGCTGCAACAAAGACCCAAAAACTGGGAATTGCGCTCATCCTCTTCATTTTGATTCAGGCGGGCATCGGCATCCTGCAATATCGCATGGGCGTGCCACGTTGGACTATTCCATTCCACATCGCCATGTCTGCCGCGGTAGTTGCCTTCACCTCCCTTTTGTGGGCTCAGGGGCGTCCACGCGTGGGTGGAAAAGCCACCATCACTGGTTCCCCTGCAGGCGACCAAAAACAGCAGGTGCTCTCTGCCTAAATAGCAAGAGAATTTTGCCCTCACGGTTTTACCGTGGGGGCATTTTTGGATCTTTTATAAACCTCTTCTGCCTGGCACGGTTAATGTGGAAAATATGAAGGCAATTAAAGTTTCCCAGACCGGTGGCCCGGAAGTATTGGAATTTTGCGATGTGGAAGCTCCCCAGCCCACCGCAGATCAGGTTCTCGTCAGCGTAACCATGGCAGGTGTCAACTACATCGACACCTATTACCGGGAAGGCATTTACCATTCCCGTCTGCCCCTCATTCCCGGTTTTGAGGGCACTGGTCGGGTCATTCACGATCCCCAAGGTCTCATCGCCGAAGGCACCAAAGTGGCCTGGTGCGATGCCATGGGTTCCTATGCCCAACAGGTTTGTGTGCCCCGCGATCGTCTGGTGGCAGTGCCAGAGCAAGTAAGCCCGGAAATTGCTGCCTCGATGTTGATGCAGGGCATGACCGCGCACTTCCTCACCCACGGTGTCTATGAGCTTAAGGAAGGCGATAGCTGCCTGATCACCGCCGGCGCTGGTGGCGTTGGCTTATTGGCCACCCAGATGGCAGCAGCTCAGGGCGCGCGCGTCTATAGCGTGGTTTCCACCGATGAAAAGGCGGAGCTAGCCCTAGACGCTGGCGCCACCGAGGTATTCCGCTACTCCGATAATTTGGCCGAGCAGGTACGCCGCCACAATGGCGGACATGGCGTGGACGTGGTTTATGACGGAGTCGGCCAGGCCACCTTCATGGAGTCTTTGGAAGCTGTGCGCCCTCGTGGCACCGTCTGCCTCTTTGGCGCAGCCTCCGGCCCTGTAGAGCCCTTTGATCCACAATTGCTCAATAGCCACGGCTCAATCTTCCTCACCCGCCCCTCCCTCGGCGCCTGGACCTCCGAAGAAGGCGAGTTTGCCAAACGCGCCCAAGCAGTCACGCAGGCGATTGTTGACGGCACCCTAAGGGTGCGAGTTACCGGTACTTATGAGCTTGTCGACGCCCCCTCGGCCCATCGCGATCTGCAGTCTCGGGCCACCAGCGGTTCGATTGTGCTGCGGATTCCACAAGATTAAAAAATGCTGGCTTGCACCAAAGTGGTGCAAGCCAGCATTTTTTCGTCGAAAAACAGTTTTTTAGAAGAAGGTGGTGGTCCAGCCCAGCATCTCGCCGATGGTCTGCAGGCCGAGGACTGCGTCTACGGACAGCGCCACGAAGAGCACAGCCAGGTAGTTATTGGAGAGAATAAACAGCTTCAAAGGCTTCACCTTGCCACCATTTTTGATGCCGATGTGGAGCTTGATCGCCATAAAGAGGAAGGTCACGCCGGAGAGTACGGAAACCACGGCATAGATCCAACCGGTGGCTGGGATCAGCAAGAATGTGGTCAGTACAGTTGCTACGGAGTACCACACAATCTGTGAGGTGACCTGCACAGGAGTGCGGACAACTGGAAGCATTGGCACACCAGCGGCCTTATAATCCTCGCGGTACTTCATGGCCAGCGCCCAGGTATGTGGCGGGGTCCAGAAGAAGATGACCATAAAGAGCACAATGGCCTGCCACCACTGCTGTGGAACGCCTGCAGGGAAGCTATCAACAATCACTGCCCAGCCCACGAGCACCGGCATACAGCCAGCGGCGCCACCCCATACAATGTTCATGTGGGTACGTCGCTTAAGCCACTTGGTATAAACAAAAATATAAAAGAAGATTGTGATCATCACGAAGATCGCTGCGGTAAGCGAGTTACACAGCAACCACAACCACAGGAAGCTGGCGATGGTGAGCACCCAAGCAAAGATTGAGGCATCGCGGTTGCTAACCGTGTGGCGCACTAATGGTCGAGCCCTGGTACGTCCCATCTGCTGGTCGATATCAGAATCGGCAACCATATTAAAGGTATTGGCAGCAGCAGCTCCCATCCAGCCACCGAAGACGGTGAGCAAAATGAGAACAATATTATTTTCCCCACGCTCTGCTTGCAGCATGGTGGGAATTGTGGCGACTAAAAGGAGTTCGATCACCCTGGGCTTCGTTAGCGCAATATAGGCCTTGATCGTCTCCAAGGATTTTCCTCCACAACGTTGCATTTTTATATCACTCATGTACTTAAAGAAGCGCGCCATCAATTCCATTTGGAACTAATGGTGCTTTCACATGCCTTGGTCAAGCACTGTGCCACCACATTTTCCACTGTTTTTTTAGATCTTTGAAAAATGCCGGATAGCTCAGTTGTCGGATGAGGCTTTGGAAAAGTTCCCAAATCACGTTTCTTTAAAGTTTTTGCCTCATTTGGCATGCAGATCGCAGTGTGAAATTGCTAAATCTCCCACTTTGACCAGACTTTGCCATGCTATCTTTAAACGCCTTGGTTTGAGTAATCGAGGTGCAGAAATTCACCTTTTCTCCCCCTCTGGTTGGTCGTGTGGGCTGGCCGGCTGCAGCTGAATTAAGGGGATTTGCGGCACTGGGGAGGAGAAATTGAGAAAATTATTCTCTTTCGTCTCAGAAAAATTTCCAAAAACTCCCAAGAAACTCCTGCATATGCTTGAATTGGTCGTATCTTATAGCCGACCGAAACACACTCAGTTATAAAATGGGGGCGACATCACTAAGCTATAAGGTGTTGTAAGTCCACAAATTGCCGTCGGTAGATCCGAGTCACATATTCGGAACTGCCACTTTGGTATGTATGTAGGCTGATTAACTAGACGCGGACCGGACATCGGATCCTCGTACATGAACCCAACTTCATCCCGGTTTAACCCAGGAAGGATTGACCACCTTGACGCTGTCACCTGAACTTCAGGCGCTCACTGTACGCAATTACCCCTCCGATTGGTCCGATGTGGACACCAAGGCAGTGGACACCGTCCGTGTCCTTGCTGCTGATGCGGTAGAAAATTGTGGATCTGGCCACCCCGGCACCGCAATGAGCTTGGCTCCCCTTGCTTACACCTTGTACCAGCGTGTGATGAACGTTGATCCGCAGGACACCAACTGGGCTGGCCGTGACCGCTTTGTTCTTTCCTGTGGTCACAGCTCCCTCACCCAGTACATCCAGCTGTACTTGGGTGGATTTGGCCTGGAAATGGATGACCTTAAGGCATTGCGTACCTGGGATTCCCTCACCCCAGGACACCCTGAGTACCGCCACACCAAGGGCGTTGAAATCACCACCGGCCCACTGGGCCAGGGTCTCGCTTCCGCTGTTGGTATGGCAATAGCATCTCGCCGCGAACGCGGTCTTTTTGACCCTGAGGCTCCTGCTGGCGAATCCCCCTTTGATCACTACATCTACGTTGTAGCTTCTGATGGTGACCTCCAGGAAGGCGTTACTGCCGAGGCTTCCTCCTTGGCTGGTACCCAGCAGCTGGGCAACCTCATTGTCTTCTGGGATGACAACCGTATCTCCATCGAAGATGACACCGAGATCGCCTTCAACGAAGACGTTATTGCTCGCTACAAGGCTTATGGCTGGCAGACCATTGAAATCGAAGGTGGCGAAGACGTTGCAGCTTTTGAGGCTGCCGTTGCTGAGGCTAAGAAGGACACCCAGCGTCCCACCTTCGTGCGCGTTCGCACCATCATTGGTTTCCCTGCTCCAACCATGATGAACACCGGCTCCGTTCACGGAGCTGCTCTGGGTGCTGAAGAAGTTGCAGCAACCAAGAAGGAACTCGGATTTGATCCTGAGGTTAGATTCGCCATCGATGATGAAGTTATTGCTCACACCCGCAAGCTTGCTGAGCGCGCCGCTGAAAAGAAGGCAGTCTGGCAGGAGAAGTTCGACAAGTGGGCTGCTGCAAACCCTGAAAACAAGGCTCTTTTTGATCGCTTGAGCGCACGTGAACTGCCCGCAGATTTCGCTGCAGAACTCCCAATATGGGAGGCAGACCCTAAGGGTGTTGCTACCCGTAAGGCTTCCGAGGCTGCACTACAGGCCCTGGGCAAGACCTTGCCTGAACTCTGGGGCGGCTCCGCTGACCTCGCAGGTTCCAACAACACCGTCATCAAGGGCTCCCCTTCCTTCGGCCCTGAGACCATCTCCACCGATACCTGGACCGCTGAGCCTTATGGCCGCAACCTCCACTTCGGTATCCGTGAGCACGCTATGGGCTCCATCCTCAACGGCATTGCGCTGCACGGTGGCACCCGTCCATACGGCGGAACCTTCCTCATCTTCTCTGACTACATGCGTCCTGCTGTTCGTCTCGCAGCTCTCATGGGCATTGACACCTACTATGTCTGGACCCACGACTCCATCGGTCTGGGCGAAGATGGCCCAACCCACCAGCCAGTAGAAACCTTGGCTGCACTGCGCGCTATCCCAGGCCTATCCGTGCTGCGCCCAGCCGATGCTAACGAGACTGCTCAGGCATGGGTTGCTTCCCTCGAGCACACCGGTGGTCCAAAGGGTCTTGCCCTTACCCGTCAGAATGTTCCAGTGCTGGAAGGCACCAAGGAGAAGGCTGCCGAAGGTGTTCGCCGCGGCGCTTACACCCTGGTTGAAGCTTCCAAGGAAACCCCAGACGTTATCCTCATGGGCTCCGGCTCTGAGGTTCAGCTCGCAGTTGAAGCTGCTCAGGCACTTGATTCCGAGGGTGTTGCAGCTCGCGTGGTTTCTGTTCCTTGCATGGACTGGTTCCTGGAGCAGGATGCTGACTACATCGAGTCCGTCCTCCCAGCAGCTGTCACCGCTCGCGTTTCCGTCGAAGCTGGCATTGCGATGCCTTGGTACCGTCTTCTCGGCACCCAGGGTCGCGCTGTTTCCCTGGAGCGCTTCGGTGCTTCCGCTGATTACAAGACCCTCTACGAAAAGTTCGGCATCACCACCGAGGCAGTTATTACAGCTGCCAAGGCTTCTATTGGCGCCTAAATTTTTCTAGAAACACCCGCTGTACAGCACATACGCCCGGGGCTTGAAATTCTCCGGAATTTTTAGCCCCGGGCTTAGTGTTGGCAAGGGTATAAAGGACTTCATAACCTAACCCTCCCCGTTCCTTATTGGTGGCGCCGCAGGCGCAGTTTGCCACAAGGGGGGAGAAAAACTTAGAGGATAATTTTTACATGTCTTATATTGACGATCTTGCTGAGCTCGGAACCTCCACCTGGCTCGATGACCTTTCCCGCGAGCGCATTACCTCCGGAAACCTCCAGGAAGTTATTAATCAGAAGTCTGTTGTTGGCGTGACCACCAACCCAGCTATTTTTGCAGCCGCGATGTCCAAGGGTGATTCCTACGACGCACAGATCGCTGAGCTCAAGGAAGTTGGTGCCTCCGTTGATCAGGCTGTTTACGCCATGAGCATCGATGACGTTCGCAATGCTTGTGATCTTTTCACCGGCATTTACGAGTCCACCAACGGCTACGACGGTCGCGTATCCATCGAGGTCGATCCTCGTATCTCCGCTGATCGTGACGCTACCTTGGCTCAGGCCAAGGAACTGTGGGCTAAGGTTGATCGCCCCAACGTCATGATCAAGATCCCAGCTACCCCTGGTTCCCTCCCAGCAATCACCGACGCTTTGGCTGCTGGCATCAGCGTCAACGTCACCCTGATCTTCTCCGTGGCTCGTTACCGTGAAGTTATCGCCGCCTACATCGAAGGCATCAAGCAGGCAGCTGCCAACGGACACGATGTATCCAAGATCCACTCTGTCGCTTCCTTCTTCGTCTCCCGCGTTGACGTTGAAATCGACAAGCGCCTCGAAGCAATCGGCACCGAAGAAGCACTTGCCCTGCGCGGCAAGGCGGGCGTTGCCAACGCTCAGCGCGCTTACGCTGTGTACAAGGAGCTTTTCGACGCTGCCGAGTTGCCAGCCGGCGCTAACACCCAGCGCCCACTGTGGGCGTCAACCGGCGTAAAGAACCCTGCATACCCTGCAACTCTTTACGTATCTGAGCTGGCTGGACCACAGACCGTCAACACTATGCCTGAAGGCACCATTGACGCTGTCCTGGAGCTGGGCAACTTGCACGGCGACACCCTCTCCACCACCGGCGCTGAGGCTGAAGAAGTATTCACCCAGCTCAACGCAATCGGCATCGACCTCGCTGATGTTTTTGAGGTCTTGGAGACCGAAGGTGTAGAAAAGTTCGTGGCTTCTTGGAGTGAACTCCTTGAGTCCATGGAATCCCGCCTGAAGTAGAATCAGGGGCAACAAGCAGCAAGCTGCATTTGTAACGGCACCGAGAACCATTGTGGTTCTCGTGGCCGTTACACATCTTTCATCAAAGAAAGGATCGTGACGCTTCCATCGTGAACACGACTCCCACCTGGACTAATCCACTTCGTGATCCCCAAGACAAGCGCCTCCCCCGAATCGCCGGCCCTTCAGGCATGGTGATTTTCGGTGTCACCGGCGACCTTGCCCGTAAAAAGCTTCTCCCTGCTATTTATGACCTCGCCAACCGTGGTCTATTGCCACCCGGATTCTCCCTGGTTGGTTATGGCCGTCGTGAATGGTCTAAGGAAGATTTCGAAAAGTACGTGCGTGAGGCAGCCGCTGCAGGCGCCCGCACTGAATTCCGTGAAAACGTCTGGGAACGTCTCGCCGAGGGCATGGAATTTGTCCAAGGCAACTTTGATGATGATGTAGCCTTCGATTCCCTCTCCGACACCCTTAAGCGTCTCGATGACACCCGCGGCACCGCAGGCAACTGGGCTTTTTACCTGTCTATCCCACCAGACTCCTTCGCGGCTGTCTGCCACCAGCTGGAGCGTTCCGGCATGGCAGAGTCCACCGAGGATGTCTGGCGCCGCGTCATCATTGAGAAGCCTTTTGGCCACGATCTAAAATCTGCGCACGGACTTAACCGCCTGGTTAACGCCGTATTCCCCGAGTCGAACGTCTTCCGTATTGACCACTACTTGGGCAAAGAAACAGTGCAAAATATCATGGCACTGCGCTTTGCCAACCAACTTTTTGAGCCTCTGTGGAACTCAAATTATGTGGACCATGTGCAGATCACTATGGCCGAGGACATCGGCCTGGGTGGACGAGCTGGCTACTACGATGGCATCGGTGCTGCTCGTGACGTTATCCAGAATCACCTCATCCAGCTCTTGGCCCTGGTTGCCATGGAAGAGCCAATTTCCTTCACTCCAAAGCAGCTCCAGGCTGAAAAGATTAAGGTTCTTAGCGCCACCAAACCGGTTTATCCGCTGAACAAAACTTCTGCCCGTGGCCAATACGCCTCCGGTTGGCAGGGCTCTGAGTACGTTAAGGGTCTGCGCGAGGAAGATGGATTTGATCCAAATTCCACCACCGAGACCTACGCAGCGTGCACCCTGGAGATCACTTCTCGCCGCTGGGCTGGAGTTCCTTTCTACCTGCGTACCGGCAAGCGCTTGGGCCGTCGCGTAACCGAAATTGCCGTGGTCTTTAAAGACGCACCACACCAGCCTTTTGATGCTGGAATGACGACATCACTTGGCCAAAATGCCATCGTGATCCGCGTGCAGCCTGATGAGGGTGTGCTTATTCGCTTTGGTTCCAAGGTTCCTGGCTCTGCTATGGAAGTTCGTGATGTCAATATGGACTTCTCCTACTCTGAGTCCTTCACCGAGGAGTCCCCTGAAGCCTATGAACGCCTGATTTTGGATGCGTTGCTGGATGAATCAAGCCTCTTCCCCACCAATAAAGAGGTGGAGTTGAGCTGGGAGATCCTTGATCCAGTACTGAAGGCCTGGGAAACCGCTGGTCAGCCGGAGGAATATGCGGCTGGCACCTGGGGTCCCAAGAGTGCCGATGACATGCTCGCCCGTAATGGCCACACTTGGCGTCGACCATAATTTTAGGAAGTTAGGTAAAACACATGATCTTCGAGCTTCCAGATACCACTACGCGTGAAATTTCCAAGACGCTTTCGCATCTGCGCGAAACCGGCACCCAGGGCACCACTGGTCGCGTTTTGACCTTGATTGTGGTCACCAATTCGGAAAGTGACGTGGCTGCGATTACGGAATCCACCAATGAGGCTTCCCGCGAGCACCCTTCGCGTGTGCTGATTTTGGTGGTTGGTGACAAGGCTGCCAAGACCAAGGTTGATGCTGAGGTTCGTATTGGCGGCGACGCCGGTGCCTCTGAGATGATCATCATCCACCTCAATGGACCAGTAGCTGAAAACCTGCAGTCAGTGGTTACTCCCCTGTTGCTTCCTGATACCCCAATCGTTGCTTGGTGGCCAGGCCAGTCTCCAGAAAATCCTGCTAAGGATCCAATTGGAAAGATTGCGCATCGTCGCATCACCGATGCACTCTATGATCGTGAAACTGCACTCCAGGACCGCATCGAAAATTATCACCCCGGTGATACCGATATGACCTGGGCGCGCATCACTCAGTGGCGTGGACTTGTAGCTTCCTCCCTGGACCAACCACCACACGGTGAAGTGACCGCGGTGCGGGTGCGGGGCGCGTCGACAAGCACCTCTGTTGACCTCGCTGCAGGTTGGCTGGCACGTCGCCTGGATGTCCCGGTTTATCGTGAATGCACTGATTCCCCCACCGTGGCCTGCGACGATGAGGGCACGCCACTGTTGTCAGTGGAGCGCCTGGAAATCGAGCGCACCTCCGGTTCCATTGTGGTGAGCATTCAGGATGCGCACACCCTGCGCGTGGAGATGCCAGACAAGGGTACCGCTCCAGCATTGGTGGCTATTGGCCGCCGCAGTGAAGCTGATTGTTTAGCTGAGGAGCTGCGCCATATGGATCCTGATTTGGGTTATCAGCACGCTCTTGCTGGTCTTTCCAGCGTTCACCGCATCGAAGTTTAAGGAATAAGCAATGGTAGAAGTAGTTTCTGCAGTTGATACCGCAGATCTTGTTGAGCAAGCAGCAGCCCGCTTTATCGAGGTTGTTTCTCAAGTTACCGCCGATAATGGCACTGCGCGGGTAGTTCTCACCGGTGGTGGCGCTGGCATTAAGTTGCTGGAGAAGCTCTCCGTGGATGGTGCAGAGTTGCCATGGGAGCGCATCCATGTGTTCTTTGGCGATGAACGCAATGTGCCGGTTGATGATCCTGAGTCCAATGAAGGTCAGGCGCGTACTGCACTATTGTCAAAGGTAGCTATTCCAGAGGCCAATATTCATGGTTATGGTCTAGGCTCAGTAGATCTAGCCGAAGCTGCTGCTGCCTATGAAGCTATGTTCGAAGAATTTGCCCCAGAAGGCTTTGACCTGCACATTTTGGGCATGGGTGGCGAGGGCCATATTAACTCCCTCTTCCCGCACACTGCTGCAGTTGCAGAATCTCAGCGCAAGGTTATTGCGGTTTTTGATTCCCCTAAGCCACCTGCAGAGCGTGCAACCTTGACCCTGCCAGCCGTCCATTCCGCTGAGCGGGTGTGGCTCTTGGTCTCTGGTGCCGAAAAGGCTGAGGCCGCTGCGGCCATTGTTGCTGGCAAACCAGCTGAGGAATGGCCAGCTGCTGGAGCCAAGGGCAAGTCCGAAACTTTGCTTTTCTTAGCCGCTGACGCTGCCACCGAACTTGCTTAAAGCTTTTAACCTTTAAGGCAGCTAGGCCGCTAAAAACTAAAAATCCGGGTGTGGGCAACCATCTTTATAAGATGGTTGCCCACACCCGGATTTTTTGAACCTTCTTCAAGCTTCATAGTGCTCAAAGTTAGTTAATATCCGCCGAGAGGCTGCCCTTACCCTGGAGAAGTGTGGCAGCAGGTCTTGCTAGGTAAGTGTCTATACCCCCACCTCCTCCTTAATATTTTGGTGCGCGCTGATACGGAAGTCTTCACTATAAAGTGGTGAATCCTGTCCAACTGCCAAATGTGCAGCCAGCTCGCCATAGGCGGGTGAAAGTTTAAAGGCGTGACCGGAGCCACCGGTAAGCACCACCACGTTGTCAACGGCATCAATGAGCGGTGCCTTGTTGGCAGTGTAGGTGTCATAATGCACGCTATAGCGGTTTGGTTCTGGATTTACGCCAGGGAAAAGATCGTGGGTTTTGCGGCCAAATTCCGAGATTGCCGCGCGGTCAAGGCGCAGATCCTCATCCTCAACATGTGCACCTAGTGGCACTCCCCAATCATCAAGGCCAGAAATCTTAATGCTGTAGCCATCCACACACGGAGCTCCAAAAACATGGAAACCATCGCGGTCACGGATAAAACAAGGCAGATTCTCCGGCTGGAAATCCTCAAGGTTATAAGGCAGGAACCAGGTCAAAGCCAAGCGTCTTACCTCGAGCAACGGAGCTACTGCGGGAAGCAGTTCCCCGGTCCAGCTACCGGTGGTGACAATAACGCGGTCAACTTTAGTGGTTTCCTCGCCAGCCTGAATGAGTACATGATCGCCGTTGTCTTCAATATTGGTGATCTTCTGGTGCTCGCGTACATCGGCGCCATTGGCCCGAGCGCCTTCGATTGCGCTCAAAACTGCAAGTTCGGGACGTAGCGCGCCACCTTCTTTGTCGATGACACCGGCCTCATCATCGCGGAAGTCTAGGCCTGGGAAACGCACGCGCATTTCTGCAGCGGTGAGGCGCTCATGGGGCAAATCATAGCGCTCTACTGATTCCACCAAACGCTGGAATGGTGCTTCATCTTCTTTGCCGGTGCTTAAGACGCCGAAATTATGAAAGAGCTGGCGGCCGGATTCTTCGCTGAGCTGCGACCACAGGTCCTTAGCTCGTTTAAGTAGCGGAACATAGGTGCTGCCCTCGTGATACGCCATACGGAAAAGCCTGGATTCTCCGGTAAAAGCGCCATATCCATGGGCAAGTCCAAATTGTTCAAATCCAATGGCCTCGACGCCAGGGATTTTGCTCAAGTGCCACAAAGCCATAGAACCTGTGGCTCCAAGACCGATAACCGCTACCTTCATAATTTCTGCTCCTTTAACTGCTAAGAATGATTGTGCTGCCTTGCTACCCCGCCAACCGTTAAGCCAGGTCTGGCTTCTCCCACAGGTTGAGTGAGGTGCCGATGCCCTTTTCCAATGCGTTTTCATAAACCTGGGTTGCCCACGCAACATCTTCTACTGGCATGCCGCCAACAGAGTACAAAACCACTTCTTCGTCATTGGTGCGGCCGGGAAGTTTGCCGGAGCAAATATCGCCGATCTGGGAGATCTTTGCTGGGTCTAGTTGACCGGAGCTAGCCAGGTCGTGCCAGTGGGTGCCTGGAATGCCCAGCAACTGGTAGGCCTGGGGGCCGTATTCCTCAGCCCACGCATCGTAGAGCCCCATGTAGTCAACGACGAGGCGGGCGTCGTCAAGCAAATAAGCGTCATCAAAGCGGGCGGCGGCCGGCAACAGCAACAGCGCACCTGGCTTGAGCCATTCTTTTTTGAAGTATGGGAAGGCGGAGGAACCCGCGGCGTCGGTGGTGGTTGCCGCGATGACGATGTCGGCGTCGGCAACTACTTCTTCCTCGGAGCCCACAGCGATGACGTCAATCTGCGGGAATTTTTCTAGTGCCCAGGTGGCAAAGGCGTTGATGCCGCGTTCGCTGCGACCCTTGACCTTGATGGTGGTGATGCCGGGGCGCTCTGCTAGGCAGGCCTCGGTAATGGTTTTTGCCATCACGCCTGGTCCAACCACTGCCAAGGTGGTGGCATCTGCAACAGCGAGGTGCTTCACACCCACGCCGGGAACTGCGCCGGTGCGGTAGGCGGAGAGCAGGTTGGCGGACATAATTGCCTTGGGTGCGCCGGTGACGGTGTCATTAAGCACGAAGGTGTGGATGGATCGTGGCAGGCCAGAGGCTTTATTTTCAGCGTTGGAGCCGTACCACTTAACACCGGTGTTCTTAAAACGACCGCCCAAATACGCCGGCATGGCCATGAAGCGACGGTCCGGGCCATCCTTTGGCATACCCTCAAACTCTGGATTCTCCGGGAAGGTGATCATCGCACCGTGAGAATTAGAGTTCAGGCCAGCCATTTTATAATCGCCTTGTGCAAGCAGCACCAAAGTCTCTTCCATGACGTCAACACATTGTGCAATATCCTTAACTCCCGCAGCGATCATGTCTGGCTCGCTGAGGAAGAGGAAATCAATAGCGGTTGCGGAAGTCTGAGTGGTGGTCATTGTTTATGCCTTTCGGTTTTCAATAATTTGCTTGTCGACGCCCACCTGCTGGGTGGGAATTACGGGTTCCTTGGGGATATCAGCGCCGAAGTTGGAGCGGCTTGCCATCCCAATTCCGGTGGAATTGAGCTGGTAGGCAGATTCCGCGTGCTCGGAGCCGTCGATGCCCTCGTACTCTTCTTCTGCAGTAATACGCAGTGGCATGATCTTGTTCAGCAAAGTCGCGATGATCCAGGTCATACCGAAGGCATAACCCAAGGTAACAATCGATGCCAGTGGTTCGCGCCAAAGCAAGGAGAGCTCGCCGCCGGCGAAGATACCTGCGAGTCCTGCCGGTGCTGCAGGATCTGCGAAGAATATAATAAAGATCGCGCCAGCGATACCGGCCATGCCGTGTACTGCAAAAACATCGAAGGAGTCATCCACACGGTGGGTGGTTTTCCAGCTAATTGCCCAGAAAGCGATGATTGCTCCAACTGCTCCCACTGCGAAAGCTCCCAGTGGGTTCACTGCATCTGCTGCTGGGGTGATAGCAACCAGGCCTGCGATGGTGCCGGTGATCAGACCGAAGAAGGTGGGCTTGCCGCTGACCAGGCGTTCCACGATAATAAAGCCCATCATGCCGCCCGCTGCTGCGAGCAAGGAAGTAACAACTACGTAGCTAGCCAGGAAATTAGCGCCACCTGCAGTGCCGCCATTAAAACCAAACCAGCCGGCGATAATCATGCCGGCACCGATAATCAACAGTGGCAAGTTGTGTGGGCGAACCGACATTGTGTGGCGACGTCCCAAAACCATGGCCAGTGCCAGGCCGGAAGCACCAGCATTCATATGGACTGCAGTTCCACCAGCGAAGTCGTGGAATTCCAGGATGTTCTTCATCCAACCGCCAACATATCCGGTCTCTGGGTTTGAGATTGCAAAGACCCAGTGTGCCAGCGGTGCGTAGACGAAGGTGAACCACAACACGCCGAAAACCAACCACGCGCCAAAACGCATGCGGCCGGCGGCACCTGAGGAAACCAAGGCCAGCGAGATAGCTGCAAAGAGGATATAAAATCCTGCCCACATCATCCCGCCTGCGCCATCATCTTCCATGACACTGCGGAAACCTACGTACTCTAGGGGATTTCCGATAATTCCCCATCCCCCGATGGAGTTTCCTAGAACAAGGCCGTGGCCATAAAGGATATAAACAAATGCGATGATGCCAAGAGAGCTCATCACCATCATGAAAGTGTTCAACACCTGATGCCCACCGAGCATGCCACCATATAGTAGCGAGAGACCAGGAAACATCATGCTCACCAATGCAAAGGAGGTGAGGATCCAGGCTAGATCTGAGGGGTCCATGTTAAAGGCCTTTCAGCTATGTACTGCTACCGTGCGAAGTATTTTCTATTCCGCTATAGGTAAATCTAGCCTAGTTTTTACCTATCGTTCAATAGATTTGCATTTTTATAATGAAGATCACTTCCTTTAACTCTATTAGCTACTTTTGAGGTTGCGGAATAAACGAGGTAAAGGAGCAAAAAGAGTGTCCCAGAATCGACATAATCCCACCTCAAAGGCTATAAATCCGTTGTAAATAACGCCCGCCACACCATTTATAGCTACTAAGGCCTCTTGGGTCTAGGTAAGGGCGATAGTTTGGGGCTTAAACCAAAAAACGACCTCCGAAGAGGTCGTTTTAGGAGCTTGATGCTTCTAGGAATAAGCCTGAATCAGGTTCAGTGCAATAATGCACACAAGCCAGATGAGAGCTACCAAGATGGTGACGCGGTCCAAGTTCTTCTCCACCACGGTGGAGCCAGAAAGATTGGACTGCACACCGCCACCGAACAGGCTTGAAAGTCCGCCACCCTTGCCCTTATGCAGCAAGACGAAGACCGTCATGAGCAAGCTGGCGACGACGAGGATAATTTGAAGCGTCAATGCCATGTGGAAACTTTTCCTTTTCCTTGAGAACTCAGGCCTTTGACAAACCTGATTTCGAATAACTCTAGATAGTATACACGAGCTCTTAAAGCCAGGCAGGCTAACCGGAGTTTCGCAGTGCTGTTGCCAGGCCATTCATGGTGAGCTGAATATTGCGGGAGACACCCGCACTCTCATCACCTGCGCGGTAGCGACGCATCATTTCCACCTGAATGACGTTGAGTGGCAATAGATATGGGAAACGGCTGCGCACGGACCTCGCCAAAAGCGGGTTATCATCCAGCAGATCATTCGCACCAGTGATCACACAGAACATCTCCTTGCTGAGGAAATACTCATCAAAGATCACCTGGTAGATGCGCTCTGCTACTTGCCTATCCGGAATAAGTTCCGAATAGAGCTTGGACAAACGCAGCTCTGCCTTGGACATCACTTGCGCCATATTATCGAGCACCGAGGTGAAAAATGGCCAGGTCTCATTGAGCTCCTGCAGCTCCTTAATGCGAGCCGCTGCTTCTTCCCCACTGCCAATCCACTGTTGTAGTGCAGTACCCACACCAAACCAGCCAGGCAGCATTACGCGGGACTGAGACCAGCTCAACACCCAAGGAATAGCACGCAGATCTTCCACTGAGGAGGTTTGCTTACGGGAGGAAGGCCGCGAACCAATATTGAGGGAACCAATTTCACGCAAAGGAGTGGACTGGGTGAAGTAATCAATAAAGCCAGGGTCTTCATGGACCAAGGAAGAGTACTTCTGCAGGCTGAGCTCAGAAATCTCACGCATAATCTCATAGGCGCGCTCTGGATTAGAAAGATCAGAAACATCAAGCAAGGATGCCTCGAGGGTGGCCGAAACCAATGCCTCCAAATTGCGGCGGGCCGTTTCTGGGCTTCCATACTTGGCGGAAATGATTTCACCCTGCTCGGTGATTCGCAGAGATCCGCGCACAGCCCCCTTGGGCTGGGCGAGGATAGCGTCATAGGAAGGTCCGCCGCCGCGTCCCACGGTTCCACCGCGGCCGTGGAAGAGGCGGAGCTTCACCCCGGCTGATCGGCAAAGATCTACCAGCTGCAGTTCCGCGTCGTAAAGCGCCCAGTTTGCAGAGAAATATCCGCCATCCTTATTGGAATCGGAATAGCCCAACATGACTTCCTGCACGTTGTCGCGTTGCTGCAGGTAGTTGCGGTAAAGGTCGATCTGCCACAGTTCCTCGAGGATGCCAGCGCCGGCCTGGAGGTCTTCGATGGTTTCAAAGAGCGGGATAACGTCGACGCTACCGCTTGGAGTATCGCCCTTAGCCTTGATTAGGCCGAATTCCTTGAGCAAAACCATGGGCTCGAGCACGTCGGTGACCGAAGATGCCATGGAAATAATGCAATGCGGAACCATGCTGGGGCCAAATTGCTGGACTGCGCGGGCAGCCATTTTGAAGATACCCAGTTCGCGGTCGGTTGCTTCACTAAACTCCCACTCGCCATTCGGGATCAAAGGACGTGGGCTGCGTAGCTCTTTGAGCAAAAGTTCAGTCTTGGCAGCTTCGTCGAGGTTTCGATAATCCGCTGTGACCTGCGCATTATTGAATAGCTCGGTGAGGACGTCCTCGTAACTCTCGGAGTTTTGACGCAAGTCCAAGGAGTAGAGGTTAAAGCCGAAGCTCTGCACGGCTGCATAAAGTGCCGCGAGGCGGTCATCGGCAATAAGATCATCATTTGAGCTGCGCAGGGAGGTATCCACGACCTTGAGCTCCGCGGCGAACTCCTCCGGAGTTGCATAAGGCTTAAAGATTTTAAACCAGGTGCCCTCGACGGCATGCTCACCAATAAGATGCGCGGTGGTGGCCAAAATTCGGCCACGGATGCCGTGTACGGCGCGACGATAAGGCTCATCAACGCGGCTTGGTACATCATTTTTGCCAGCGTCGGCGAGTTCACGCAGCTCAGCGGTGACTGTACTCATGCGGTCTGAGATGCTTAGCTCGTGTTCCAGGGTGTGCAGCTGACGACCGTAGTACTTCAGCACAGTTTCCGCTGCGCGGCTGGTGGAATAAGCCACGGTTTCTGCGGTAACAAAGGGGTTGCCGTCATGGTCGCCCCCAATCCAGGAACCTGGCTTGATTACGGCCTTTGCAGGCATCTCCTTGCCATAGCGGGCCTGCAACTCCTGCACCACATCGCGGTTAATGCGTGGGATTTCTTCAAGCAGGCTGAGCTTGTAATAGCGCAGCCCCACTTCAATTTCATCTTCAATGCGGGGACGCGCCACGCGGATCAGCGCAGTTTGCCACAGCACTGAAATACGGCGGTGAATATTCTTTTCAATATCTGCGAGCTTGGCCTGGGTGCGCGCAGTTTCTGGGGCAGCCAACAAAAGCTGACGTTCCTGCATATAGGCAGTAATCCACTTTTGGGCGTCAAAAACGGTACGGCGGCGGGTCTCTGTTGGGTGTGCGGTGAGTACTGGGGCAACCTGCGCATTGCGCAGCACCTCGGCCACCTCTGCGGCGCTGACCTCGGCCTCATCCAACTTCAGCCAGGTAGCTTCCAGGGTGCTATCGGGTGGGGTTTCACCGGCGTCCAGAGCCTCCTCCCGCGCTTGAGCATCATGCAGGTCCTCTGCCAGGTTGGCCAACAATGCAAAGTGGGTAAAGGCGCGAGCAATGGGGGTTGCTTGTTCTGGATCAATATCCTTAAACACCTCGACCAGGGTGTCCATCTCCACATTGCCTTTGGCGATCTGGAAAGAGGTTTGACGCGCACGTTCAACTAGCTCATAAACTTCTGGGCCTTCTTGCTCGGAAATTACTTTTCCCAGGATGCGCCCGAGAAAACGGATATCGTCACGCAAAAGATCATTCACTGTACTTAAAACTCCTCGAAGAGTGTCCTGCAATGATGTCATCAAAAACCTGCACAATAAAATAGTCGCCCAGCACTATGTAGGAGATACTGGGCGACTTTTGAGGTTTAAGCAGCTGAGGAATCTTCAGAGGTGGTGAAAATTCCTCAACTCTTTAGTATGGCCGGGTGTATCTGGTGTACTACCTAGCCATGGTTCCGGGCGTTAAAGCCCGAAGGTATAGCTAGGGTTAAGCAACGGTTGCAGCGTTTGCTGCGAGCTTGGCAAATGCCTCACCATCGAGGGAAGCACCGCCAACTAGGCCGCCATCAACGTCAGGCTGTCCGACGATTTCTGCAACGGTCTCTGCCTTGACGGAACCGCCGTAGAGAATACGCAGGCCAGAGGCGATTTCCTCGCCAGCAAGCTCAACGATGAGGCCACGAATTGCTGCACACACTTCCTGCGCATCCGCAGCGGACGCCACCTTGCCGGTGCCAATCGCCCATACGGGCTCATAGGCAATAACAGTGTTGGCCAACTCTTCAGCGCTAAGTCCAGCCAAAGACGCACGAGTTTGCTTTACGACGTAATCAACGTGGGTGCCTGACTCACGGATCTCCAGTGGCTCACCCACACAAACAATCGGGCTAATGCCCTTGCTCAGTGCAGCCTTTGCTTTTGCAGCAACAAGCTCATCTGATTCGTTGTGGTATTCACGACGCTCGGAGTGTCCAACCACTACCCAAGAACAATTCAGCTTTGCCAACATGGTGGCAGAAACTTCACCGGTGTAGGCACCGGACTCATGCTGGGAGACATCCTGAGCGCCGAAGGTGACTTCCAATTTGTCACCTTCAATAAGGGTCTGCACAGAGCGAATATCGGTGAAGGGAACAGTCACAGCGACATCAACCTTCTCGTAGTATTCCTTTGGCAGAGCAAAAGCGAGCTTTTGGACAGTACCAATTGCCTGCTGATGATCGAGGTTCATCTTCCAGTTGCCGGCGATAAGTGGCTTACGTGCCATGAGTGACACACCTTTCTAATGGGTAGTGCTTGGAGGTAATTGCCTTTTAACAGGGCTTTCACTCCCCTGGCGCGCGGCGGCTTGGCGGTTGGGCGCTAGGGTGAACTATGAATTTCGTGGCAAAAGCCCTGTTAAAAGCAGTGGCATGATGCCACGGGAAAACTAACCGGGGTTAGCTGGCGAGAATTGCTACGCCTGGAAGTTCCTTGCCCTCAAGATATTCCAGGGAAGCGCCGCCACCGGTGGAGATGTGGGAGAAGCCCTCTTCGTCCAGGCCAAGCACGCGAACAGATGCTGCGGAGTCGCCACCACCCACAACGGAGAATGCTCCGTTGTTTGCGGTTGCGTCGATGATTGCCTGTGCAATACCGCGGGTTCCCTCAGCGAAAGCAGCGAACTCGAATACGCCCATTGGGCCATTCCAGAAGATGGTCTTGGCGGTTGCAAGAACCTCTGCGAACTTCTTGACGGACTCAGGTCCGATGTCAAGGGACATCCAGCCCTCGGGGATGGAGTCAAGATTAACGATCTGCTTCTCTGCATCCTTGTTGAACTCAGAAGCTGCAACCAGGTCAGCTGGAAGAACGATCTTGTCGCCGAAGCGAGCCAAAAGATCAGAGCAGGTGTCCTTCATTTCTTCCTGCAGCAGGGACTGCTGAACATTGTGTCCCTGAGCTGCGAGGAAGGTGTAGCACATGCCACCACCGATGATGATCTTGTCAGCCTTAGCTGCAAGTGCCTCAATAACACCGATCTTGTCGGAGACCTTGGAGCCGCCGAGCACAACTGCATATGGAGCTTCAGGAGCATCTGCGATCTTCTGCAGGACGGAGATTTCGGTCTCTACGAGGCCACCAGCGTAGTGAGGAAGGCGCTTGGCAATGTCATAGACAGAAGCCTGGGCGCGGTGCACAACACCAAAGCCGTCGGATACGAAAGCACCATTGTCTGCTGCGAGTGCTGCAAGCTGGTCAGCGAATTCGCCGCGCTCAGCCTCGTCCTTGGAAGTTTCGCGAGCATCAAAGCGAACATTTTCGAGGAGCAGGATATCGCCTTCGGTCAGGCCATTGGCGCGCTCGTGAGCGTCTTCGCCAACAACATCTGCTGCAAGTGCAACGTATTGTCCAAGTTCATCGGAAAGAGCCTCTGCCACAGGTGCCAAAGAGAACTTTTCATTAAATTCGCCCTTTGGACGACCCAGGTGAGCCATGACGATGACTTTGGCGCCAGCTTCGCTAAGAGCCTTGAGGGTGGGAAGTGAGGCGATGATGCGGCCCTTGTCGGTGATCTCGCGGTCATCGTTGAGTGGAACATTGAAGTCGGATCGAACGATAACGTGGCGTCCTTCGACGCCTTCGTCGAGCAGGTCCTTGAGGGTCTTAACAGCCATGCCGTACTCCTTGGAGTTAGAAAGAGAAGTTTATTAGTACCAGCAGTTGTCACAGCACCTGGTGGCAAGTGCCGAAGGTGAATGGAAGTTCTCCAAAGAGAATGTCCCTGTGTTGCTGGGCCGTATTCAATTGTATTGCCTTAGATAAGAAATAGCCCGGAGTGCGCCGAGGCACACCCCGGGCTATTGGGATGTCACATCACCTGAATATTCATTTCAGGGCGTTGACGTGAGCTTTTTTAGAGCTTGGAAGCAACGAGCTCGGTCAGACGCAGCAACTGGCAGGTGTAACCCCACTCGTTGTCGTACCAGGAAACAACCTTGACGGTGTTGCCGGAGACCTTGGTCAGGCCAGCGTCGAAGATGGAACCGTGGGAATCGGTGATGATATCGGTGGAAACCAGTGGCTCCTCGGAGTAAGCGAGGGTGTCGCCGAACTCGCCGGTAGCAGCTTCCTTGATAGCAGCGTTAACTGCCTCAACAGTGACCTCAGACTTGGTGGTGAAGGTCAAGTCAGTTGCGGAACCGGTGATGACTGGAACGCGGAGTGCGTAGCCATCAAGCTTGCCCTTGAGCTCTGGGAGAACCAAAGCAACTGCCTTAGCAGCACCGGTGGAGGTAGGAACGATGTTCACTGCTGCTGCACGTGCACGGCGCAGGTCCTTGTGAGGTGCATCGTGCAGACGCTGGTCGCCGGTGTAAGCGTGGATGGTGGTCATCAGGCCGTTTTCGATGCCGAACTTATCGTTAAGAACCTTAGCGATTGGAGCGAGGCAGTTGGTGGTGCAGGATGCGCCGGAGATGACGTTGTGGTTCTCAGCGTCGTAGGACTCGTGGTTAACACCGTAAACGAAGGTTGCGTCTTCGTTGCTTGCAGGTGCGGAGATGATGACCTTCTTTGCACCAGCCTCGATGTGAGCCTTTGCGGCCTGAGCATCGGTGAAGAAACCGGTGGACTCGATCACGATGTCAACATTGTGAGCTGCCCAGTCAAGGTTCTTTGGATCGCGCTCTGCATAAACTGCAATGCGCTTGCCACCAACGGTGATGGAATCATCGTCGAATTCAACCTCTTGACCCAAACGACCCAGGATTGAGTCGAACTTCAGCAAGGTAGAAAGGGTCTTGTTATCGGTGAGGTCGTTAACTGCGACAACCTCAAGATCCTCGCTGCGCTGCAGCACTGCGCGGAAGAAGTTACGTCCGATGCGGCCAAATCCGTTAATGCCAACACGAATGGTCATGTTGTTGCTCCTCTAAAGATTGTGGGAAATCCAATGTATGAAGATTTAGGGTCCGCGGGGGCAAAACGCCCCAAATTGGTTTTATAAACCAATCCACGGTCAGGTGCACTCAAAGTTGATTCGAGAATAAACCCGCTACCCAAACCTACCGACAAAGGTCATTTCGTCGAGTCAACTCGTTGTTAACCTGCTTTCGATTTTAGCGAGAAACCACAGATTCCGCAGCGCTTGCCAAAAATAACCAAACACAACCAAAAATCACTACTCACCCCTTATGGGGGCAATTCCCACATGGCCAGGAAATACTTTTGAACGTGAACAAATTTTTAACGTTGCACTTTTTCACAAACACACCCAAATGGGGGCAATAATGAGCTGAACTACATCAGCATAAGTCCAACGACCTTTGTCTCAAGAAAGCCGACCGTGTGATATAAATCACATGGTCGGCTATGTTAAAGCGCAATACCTGATGTCGTTTTTCCGGGCTGGAAGCCCTACATCTCTTCTAAAAGGTCATCTGTTACGGCGGAATTGGTATCAGGAATTCCCAAATCTTTTGCCCGTTTATCTGCCATTGTCAACAAGCGTCGGATGCGTCCGGCAACGGCATCTTTGGTCATTTGTGGATCAGCCAAGCGACCCAACTCTTCCAAAGAGGCCTGGCGGTGTTGTACTCGCAATTGCCCAGCTTCAGCCAAATGCTCTGGCACATCATCGCCCAGAATCTTCATGGCTCGCTCCACACGTGCAGCCGCGGCCACCGCGGCCCGAGCAGACCTACGCAAATTAGCATCATCAAAGTTGGCCAAGCGATTTGCCGGGGTTCGAACCTCCTGCTTAAGCCGCTTCTCCTCCCAAAGAATTCGAGACTTTTGGGCGCCGATGCGACTCAAAAGAGCTCCAATTGCTTCTGCATCTCTGATAATTACGCGATCAGAGCCCCGAGAATCCTTGGTTTTGGCCACTACCCCAATACGACGAGCACAACCGACCAAAGCCAAGGCGGCTTCTTGGCAAGGGCACACAACCTCCAAGAAGGAGGATCTGCCCGGTTCAGATAGTGATCCACTTGCCAAGAAAGCACCGCGCCACGCCGCTTCGGCATCACTGATTGTTCCCGAGACCACCTGCGGAGCAAGCCCACGGACAGGATATCCAGACCGTGTAACCAGCCCGACGCGACGTGCCACCTCATCGGCATTGTCAATGATACGAACTAGATAACGCGGAGTTTTCCTGCTTACCGTGGGATTGACAGTGTGCAGGCCAACATCGGTTCCATAAAGAGAATGGATGAACTCTTGCAGTCGTTGACCAACTTTGAGGCTATCCAAATTGGCTTCAATTACCAGATGACCATGAACCGACTGCATTTCACCAGCAAAGCGCAGCATTGCTGAAACCTCTGCCGCCTTAGAGCTTTGTCTGCTGACTGCCACCTTTGTCAGTTCTTGTTTGATGTCATTGGTCAATGACATAATTAGTCCTCCTCAAAGCACCACTTGGTCGTAGGACTTGTCTTACTGTGGCAGCGAAGCTCACTTGGCCAAGCGCCTGCCACAGGTTAAACCTGTCACCAAATATTATTTCAGTTTAGCTAGGTGGGTCATTGGGATTTTCACCAACACCGCTAGCTCCTAGCGATCCCAGGCAATCCAGCGCTCCTGAACAATCCAGGGCTCCCAATAAAATAGGAGCCCACAAATGGAACTCCACTCCCCTGGTGGAAATCCCACTAAATCGCGACTGCTTTAGGCGCGGCCACTGCGAGAGTTTCTAAAGCTCTCATACAGGGCAGAACCTAGTTTTACTGGATCATGAACACTGGTAAATCGTCCACGTCCATCTTCTGCACGGACATCTACAAAGGAGACTTCTGCCTCTAAGGTTTGGGCAGCACGCTCAATGTGCAGACGCTCAGAAGGTGTGGTGATGGTTCCGGAATCAACAATGACCTGATCCATCTTTAGATCGCGGGCATGCTGTCGCAACATATGAATGTGGCGTTCAACAGAAAATCCCGCAGTTTCACCTGGCTCAGTGGTGAGGTTTAGCACCACTGCCTTGGTGGCTTTGGTTTCAGCAAGGGCATCCACCACGTTAGGGACCAAAATATGGGGAATAACCGAGGAGAACCAGGAGCCAGGTCCCAAAGTCACCAAATCGGCATTGAGGATCGCATCAATAGCAACTGGGTTCGCCACAGGAACATCTGGAACAATGCGCACTCTGCGAACTTGGCCCAGAGTTGTGGCAACTGCAACCTGACCGCGGACCTGAGTCATCACGCGGGGATCAGTATCAAGTCCAGAGACTTCAGCCTCAATATCAAGTGGTTCAGAACATACTGGAATGACTCGTCCGCGAGCACCAATAATCTCGGCCACTTTATCGAGGGCATGTTGGGAAGTACCCAGAATGTCTGTTAGTGCAACGATCATGAGGTTTCCTAAGGCGTGGCCAGCTAGTGCCCCATGTCCGCCAAAGCGATGTTGCAACAGGGTTTCCCACAGAACTCCTTCCCCATTATCTGAGGTCAGCGCTGCGAGTGCCATGCGAAGATCACCGGGTGGAATTTGTCCCAACTCACGGCGGATGCGTCCGGAGGAGCCTCCGTCGTCAGCTACGGTAACAATGGCGTTAATGTGCTCAGGCGAACAGCTACGTGCAGCACGCAAGGTTTGGAAAAGGCCGTGCCCGCCACCGAGGCTAGTAATCGTCGATGGTTTTTCTTTAAATACCGAATTACTAGATACCTCCACCTCAACTGCAGGCTCTGGAGATTCGGGGTCGCCAAAAGAGTTCTGTGGAGTAGTCATAAATCTCCTACCTCCTAATGGCGATTAATGTCGCGGTGAACCACAGAGACATCAAGGTCGGTGGCATCGCTTAGACGGCGCGCCAATTCTTCAGAAACTGCCACTGAGCGGTGGTGTCCGCCAGTACAACCGATGGCTACGGTGATGAAGTTTTTGCCCTCATGGCGATAGCCCGGGAGCATATCTTTAAGCATCTCCACAAAGTTATTAAGGAACTCTTGGGCGCCACGCTGGGCCAGCACATAATCAGATACCGGCTTATCGATGCCACGGAAAGGCTTAAGTTCTGGAATCCAGAATGGGTTGGGGAGGAAACGCACATCCACCACAAAGTCTGCGTCGCGGGGTGAGCCATGCTTAAAACCAAAGGATTCAATGGTCACATGCTGCACGCGGCTGGCAATGGACTTAAAAGAGGACTCAATTGAGCGGCGGAGATCATGAACGGAAAGCTCTGAGGTATCAATTACTACATCAGCGTCTTCTTTAATCTGTGAAAGCATAGTGCGTTCGCGTTCGATGCCTACCTGCAGAGTCTGACTACCCTGCAGCGGGTGGGTGCGACGCACATTATCAAAGCGCTTAATTAGCACATCATCTCGGGCATCTAGGAAGAGCACAGTTGGGGCCAGATCCTTGGCCACCAACTCGGCAGCTACTTGGGCAAGCCCACCACTGAATTCACGGGAGCGCACATCGCAGACAACCGCCAGCTTATCTACCGGGGAGCCTTCCACGGCACACATATCCACTAGATCAAGGATGAGTTTCGGCGGAATATTGTGTGCCACATACCAGCCGAGGTCCTCCAAGACCCGGGCTGCGGTGCTCAAACCGGCGCCTGACATTCCGGTAATCACTACGGGAGTGAAGTTGTCACGGTACTTTAGCGGTTCGGCGGGCGCAGATTGTTCAGATGGTGTTAACCCAACAGATTGAATCATGCCTACATCCTAGCCAGCTCTAAAACCTTGCGTGGCAACTAGCGCCTTTACTAAACCCCTACTCAGGGTGCAGGCCGGCATAAATTGCCTCTGCCAGCTTCGGGCCAAAGCCCTTGAGCTCTGCAATCTCAGACACACTTGCCTCTTTAAGCTTGGCCACAGAACCGAAATGTTTCACCAATTCGGTGCGCCTATTTTGTCCAAGACCCTTGATATTGTCCAGCTCAGACACCCGCATCCGCTTGGATCGCTGCTGGCGGTGATAGGTAATGGCAAAGCGGTGCGCCTCATCACGGATTTGCTGCAGCAAAAATAGCGCCTGGGAGTTTCGTGGCAAAATCACCGGATCAGGGTCACCAGGAACCCAAATCTCCTCCAAACGCTTGGCCAGACCAACTAGCACCACATCTACAATGCCCAATTCATCAAAAACTTCTTGGGCTGCAGCTACCTGTGGTGCGCCACCGTCGACAATAAAAAGCTGAGGCGGATAAGCAAAGCGTTTATTGTCCGTGCTCATCTCCTCGATATTCTCATCGGCAAAGGTGGAGCCATCAAATTCCTCAGCAGCCGGCACCGCCAATTTATCCTTGTTGTGGCGCAAAAAGCGGCGGCGCGTAATTTCCGCGATGGATGCCACGTCATTGGAGTGACCATCACCAGCAGCTTCTTTAATGCGATAACGGCGGTAGTCAGACTTCCGCGGCAAACCATCTTCAAAAACCACCAGCGAAGCCACCACATCAGTGCCCTGAATATGGGAAATGTCAGTACATTCGATACGCAGTGGAGCCTGCTCCATACCCAATGCTTCCTGCAGCTCCTGTAAAGCAGCCGAACGTGCGGTGAGATCACCAACTCGCTTCAATTTATGCTGTTTGAGCAGCTCTTTGGCGTTTCGCTCCACGGTTTCCAGCAGCGCTTTTTTATCGCCCCGCTGCGGCACGCGGGCATCCACATTGGCGCCGCGCATATCGCTGAGCACCTGCAGCGTTTCCTCCGGTTCATTAGGCAAAACCTGCACCAAAATTTCCCGGGGCACCACAGCTGAGCGAGTCAAGGGAGCTTGGCGTTCTTGAGAGAGCTTGTCGACGCCCCGCCGCTCGATGAGCTCGGCGTCTTCACGGGCCTCAGAGTCCGCGCGCTCAACGGCGTCGCCATAAAATTGCACCAAAAAGTTCTGCATGAGATAAGGCAGCGCGGGGTCGAGCTCATCCTGCGTGGGGGCGTCGACAAGCTCCTGATCCCAGTCCCCAGTCTTTTCCACTACCCAGCCGCGTTGGCCGCGGATGCGACCGCCACGGACGTGGAAGATTTGGACGGCGGCTTCCAGTTCATCGCTGGCAAAGGCGATGATATCGGCGTCGGTGCCATCACCGAGCACCACCGATTGCTTTTCCATGACCTTGTTGATCGCCTCAAGATCATCACGCAAGCGGGCAGCGCGCTCGAATTCGAGGTCGGCGGCGGCAGTTTCCATATCTGCGTGGAGCTTGCGGGTGACCTTATCGGTATGCCCGGACATAAAAGAGGTAAAACCCTCAACGATCTCGCGGTGCTCAGATTCACTCACCCGGCCCACACAGGGCGCCGCGCACTTATCGATATATCCCAACAGGCAAGGTCGCCCGAGGTTTTCATGGCGGTTAAAAACCCCCTTTGAGCAGGTACGCATGGGGAAAACACGAGTCAGTAGATCCAGAGTTTCGCGCACTGCCCAGGCATGCGAATAGGGGCCAAAATAACGCACACCTTTACGGCGTGGTCCGCGATAAAAATAGGCGCGCGGAAAACGCTCGCCAGTGGAAACTGCGAGCATGGGATAGGTTTTATCGTCGCGGTATTTAACGTTGAAGCGCGGGTCAAATTTCTTAATCCAGGTGTATTCCAGCTGGAGGGCTTCCACCTCACTGGAGACCACGGTCCACTCCACCGAAGAGGCCGCAAAAACCATCTGCCGGGTACGGGGATGGAGCTGGGTAACATCCTGGAAATAATTGGATAGACGCGAGCGTAGGTTTTTAGCCTTACCCACGTAGATAACGCGACGGGAATCATCGCGGAATTTATAAACACCCGGCTCCGTCGGAATTGTTCCAGGAGCCGGGCGATATGAGGTTGGATCAGCCATAAACTATTTAGTCCTCGGGCATATACTTGTTTTCGAGCTCACGGAAAGCTGCAACAGCCTGCACGACGTCCTGGCCATCACTGGACTGGAAAGCCCACATTGGGACATACTCAAAATCAGGCAATTCCAAACGCGCTACTCGATTGCCCTTAGGGAAAGACATGCCATAGATAACAGCCCAGGGATAAAAACGAGTGCCTACGAAGTTGCGGACCTCTACCCCATCGCCATTGGCGCGCACGCGAGCGCGGGTAAAAGCAAAGTACAAAGCAACAGAGATCACAATGCCAATGCCAGGGAAAGCCAGCTTGTCAACGGTGGTTACGGCAGCGCCGGTAAAGTCCACGCCCACCACAGCGCCCATAAAGATATGAACAGCCATAACAACCACAACTACCACCCAGGCCAGGCGCTTCATGGTCTTGGAGGTAACCACTAGCTCCCAGGGCTTTGTGGTGGTGGTGCCTGCAAAAGCGGCAGTGTATTCCTGAAGCTCTGCGTCGCTTAAGCCCCCGGCCTGTTGAGCGCTTTTGAGGTTATCCGGTGCTCCATCGGGGGCGTTGCTTGCCACGTTCTCACAAATCCTTCGGTCTTAAATGTCGCTAAAAGTGTTCGGGGAATAGTTTAACCCTTGTTGGCACGAATCCGAGAAAGCACCAAGGCAGTATCGATCGCAGCAACCATTGCTTCCGCGCCTTTATCCTCTACTGAACCTGGTCCACCGGAGCGTTCAATTGCCTGCTCTTCGGTATTGGTGGTCAATACGCCATTGCCAATGGGAGTAGAGGTATCAAGGGCGATGCGGGTTAGGCCCTGGGTAACAGAATCGCACACATAATCAAAGTGTGGGGTGCCACCGCGGATAACGCAGCCCAAAGCCACCACTGCGTCATGGGTGTGTGCGAGTTCCTGCACTACAACCGGCAATTCCAAGGCACCCACCACGCGGTATTCGGAAACTGTGGCGCCAGCATTGCGTCCCGCAGTCACCGCGTGATCATGGAGGCGATCGCAGATCTCGGCATTCCAGGTAGCAGTAACAACGGCGACCTTCAGCCCACTGGCATCTGGTAGCTCAATTTGGGGCAAACCTTCTTTAGCCATGCTTATTCTCCTTCGTGGTGGTTTTCTTCCCACTGTGCAACAGCGGGAAGATCATGGCCCATGCGGTCACGCTTGGTCTTGAGATATTTCACATTATCTTCGTGAACCTGCACCGGAATGGGAGTGCGGCTGGCAATGGAAATTCCATGTCCTTCCAGCCCCACCTTCTTGGCCGGGTTATTACTAATCAAGTTGAGGGATCGCACGCCCAAGTCATAAAGAATCTGAGCACTGGTGCCAAATTCGCGGGCATCGGCAGGAAGGCCCAAAGCTAGGTTGGCGTCGACAGTATCGGCGCCCTCATCTTGGAGCTGATAAGCGCGCAGCTTGGCCAAAAGTCCAATGCCACGGCCTTCATGTCCACGCATATAAACCACAACGCCGCGACCGGCTTCATTGATCATGCGCAGGGATTCATGCAGCTGCTGCCCGCAGTCGCAGCGTCGAGAAGCAAAAACGTCGCCGGTCAGGCACTCGGAGTGCACGCGGACCAGCACGTCCTCGCCGCCGTTGGATGCGACATCGCCGGCCACGATGGCCACCAATTCGGTGCCATCAACCTTAGAGCGGTAGCCCACGGCCTTAAAGGTGCCAAATTCGGTGGGCAGCTTGGTCTCTACCTGGCGCTCCACCAGGATTTCATTCTTACGACGCCATTCAATGAGCTGCGCAATAGAAATGAGCTTGAGGTCATGTTCATCGCAGAATCGGCGCAGCTCAGGCACGCGTGCCATGCCAGTTGGGTCTTCCTCGCTGACAACCTCGCAGATCACACCTGCTGGGTGCAAGCCTGCAGCCCGGGCGAGATCAACGGCAGCTTCGGTGTGGCCCGCGCGCACCAGCACGCCACCCTCGCGGGCACGCAAAGGCACCACGTGACCGGGGCGGGTGAAGTCCTTAGCCTCGGCGTTGGGATCTGCCAAAAGACGCAGGGTATGCGCGCGGTCGGTGGCGGAAATGCCGGTGCTGCCGGTGTTGGCATCAACAGTCACGGTATAAGCAGTGCCGCGCGCGTCCTGGTTCTGCGCGGTCATCGGTGGCAGATCCAGGCGATCGGCGTCCTCAGCGGTAAGCGGGGCGCAGATATAACCAGAGGAATAGCGCACCATAAAGGCCACCAACTCAGGAGTTGCGAGCTCGGCGGCGAAAATAATATCGCCCTCGTTTTCGCGGTCCTCATCATCAACCACGACAACAGCCTTGCCGGCGGCAATATCGGCGATGGCTGCTTCTACGGGATCAAGCGCACTATTATTGGATTCTTTTACATTCACAATTATTAAACCTAGTCCTCGGCTGGTGCTGGATTGACATGAGCACCCATCATGCGCTCTACATATTTGGCAATAACATCAACCTCAATATTGATACGATCGCCCACTGCCAATTCACCGTGGGTGGTATCGCGCAAAGTGGTTGGAATAAGCGAGACCTCAAACCAATCAGGGCCTAACTTGGAGACCGTCAATGAGGTGCCATTAAGCGCAATGGAACCCTTCTCCACCACATAGCGGGCTAAGTTCGCAGGCAGAGCAAAACGCAAAACGTCCCAGTTTTCGGAACTGGTGCGTGCGATCAGCTCAGTGGTGGCGTCAACGTGACCTTGCATAATGTGGCCGCCCAGGCGACCAATCGCTGACGTGGCACGTTCCAAATTAACGCGGCTGCCGGTGTTTAGAGTTCCTAAAGTGCTGCGATCTAAGGTTTCCTGCATGCAGTCTGCGCTAAAGCTGTTCTCTGTAAAATCAGCAACAGTCAAGCACACGCCATTGACTGCAATGGAATCGCCTAAGTGTACATCAGATAAAACAGTCGCGGCTGCGATCTCTAAGCGCACTGAATCTCCGAGGTTTTCCACCCCGGCGATGGTGCCTAGTTCCTCCACAATTCCGGTAAACATTTCTACAGTCCTTTTCTTTGCATCTCAATTAAGACATCATTATCAAGTTGTTGAACGGCTGAGGTTTCAAAGCGCATAATCTCTGAGATGCTTGTTTCCTGCGGCCAATTAAGAATTGAACGCCCTGCACCCAGCAACGCTGGTGCCACATAAGCCTGAATATTATCGACCACATCCATGCGCAAAGCCGCCGCAGCCAATGTCGGTCCGCCCTCAATGAGCACATCACGACATCCTTCTTCCCATAGCGCTTTTAGCGCCTCAGGAATTCCCGGGTATTGCTCAAATCCCAAACGCTGCAGGTTCCCTGCCCCAATTTCACGCTTGCCGACGACAACCCGCCGCGGTTGTCGGGGGTACAGGCGATCACCGGAGCGGGCGGTGAGCGAGGGGTTATCCGCCAGTGCAGTCCCGGTACCAACAATGATGGCATCGCGACGACTACGATCTTCATGCACAAAAGCCCTGGCTGCAGCACCAGTAATCCATTGACTGCTGCCATCGGTGGCAGCTGCAAATCCGTCTAAGGTACTCGCAAATTTGAGCGTGACATTGGGGCGTTCGCTTTTTACCGCATTAAGCCATGGCTGCAGTGTAGGAATCTTCACATCTAGAAAGTGAACTTCCACGCCCTTTAAGGCTAAAAATTCAGCTCCGCCGGCTGCTGCGGGGAAAGGATCGGCCTGGGCATAAAACACCCGCTGGATTCCGGCGTCGAAAAGCGCCTGGGAGCAGGGCCCCGTGCGGCCGGTGTGGTTACAGGGCTCGAGGGTGACCACCGCGGTGCCACCTTGGGCGCGCGCACCGGCGTCTGCCAGCGCCATGACCTCGGCGTGGGGGCCGCCCGGTGGTTGGGTGGCGCCGACGCCGACGATTGCACCCGCGGAATCTAAAATCGCAGCGCCAACAGCGGGGTTGGGGCTGGTTGTACCGCGGACTTCGGCAGCGGCGGCGATTGCCTGGGCTAAAGCTTCAGCGATCTCTGGAGGGGTCGTCATTTACTTGCTAGCTAGGGCTCGCAAGGTTTGCACAGCCACATTTGGGTCGGCTGCACCGTAGACCGCAGAACCTGCCACAAAAGCATCGCAACCTGCTGCTGCAGCGTCTGCAATGGTCTTTTCGCCAATGCCACCATCAATTTCGATGATGGTGTTAAGCCCGCGCTCATCAATAACGCGGCGTAGGGTGCGGACCTTTTCCAGCTGCTCTGGCATGAAGCTTTGGCCACCGAAGCCTGGCTCCACGCTCATGACGATGACCTCATCAAAATATTCCAGGTCATCAAGGTAGTCCTCAATGGGAGTGCCTGGACGCAGGGAGAAGCCCGCGCGTACGCCCTGCTCACGCAGGTACTTGGCCAAAGCAACGTGATCATCGGTAGCTTCCACGTGGAAGACGATGCAATCAGCGCCGGCCTTAATGTAGTTGTCCACCCACTTTTCAGGGTTTTCGATCATGAGGTGCACATCCAGGTCCTTATCGGTAACCCGGTTGATGGCCGCCGTCACGTCGGCGCCGAAGCTTAGGTTGGGCACAAAATGCCCATCCATAATATCGACGTGGATCCAGTCTGCATCAGGTACCGCTGCTACCTCCGCGCCGAGGCGGGAGAAATCAGCTGCGAGGACGGAGGGGGCGATCTTTGGAGTATGTTGTGCCATGTCCTAGATCATAGCCCGCCTTAAAAGGCGGGTTTAATCACTCTCTACTTTTTGCGCAAAATGGCAAAAAACATCGCGTCCGTGCCGTGGCGGTGTGGCCACATCTGCACTGACTTTTCTGCGCCGGTATCTTCCATACCTGGCACAAATGGACGTGCATCTAATTCTTCAACATCAAGTTTGGCCAAGGCCTGATCAACCACGCCGCGGGTTTCGCGCAGATCTGGTGAGCAGGTGGAATAGACCACGATGCCACCGGAGCGCACCTTGTTGATGGCAGATTCCAAGAGCTCTAATTGCAGCACATTAAGCTCTGCAATATCGCTTTCCTGCTTGCGCCACCGTGCTTCAGGGCGGCGACGAAGTGCACCCAAGCCGGAACAAGGGGCATCAACCAGCACGCGGTCATAATTATTTTCAAGGTTGATGGAACGTCCATCACCAACCATGACCTTCACTGGCAAACCGCGGACAGACTTCTCAATGAGGCGGGCGCGGTGTTCAGAAATCTCCACCGCATCAAGCTTGGCGGCTTCCATGCGAGCCAAGGAACCAATCAGTGCAGCCTTGCCACCAGGACCAGCACAAAGATCAAGCCACTTGCCATGATCATCTGTCACTGGAACCTCAGCCATTGCACGCGCGATCAGCTGAGAGCCCTCGTCCTGTACCGCCGCGAGACCTTCCTTGATGGGTTCAATATCGGCTGGGTCGCCGCCTTCAAGATAAACTGCATAAGGAGAATAACGGCCTTCTTCTCCCCCAACAATGAGTGCAAGCTCCTCGGCACTGATTTCACCGGGGCGTGCCACCAGGTGCACCACTGGACGCTCAGAGTCCGCCGCCAGAGCATCTTCCAACTCCTCTGCTGGCAGTAGCTGCGCAAAGCTGCGCGCAATCCATTCTGGGTGTGCGGTGCGGAAGGCAACCTTGGCGATGTCTCCCTCGGGCTCGAGTTGATCCAGCCAAGCTTCAGGCGAGGTGCGGGTGATATTGCGCAAAATAGCGTTGGCAAAACCAGTGGCCTGGAATTTCTTCAGGCCACCAACCATTTTTACAGAGGTATCAACGGCGGCGTGATCCTCCACGCGCATAAAGAGCACCTGGTAGGCACCCAAACGCAGGATATCGAGGATTTCTGGATCAATCTCAGAAAGCTGACGGCCCGATGCTGCCTTAATAATAGAATCAAGCAGGCCCTGTTTACGCAGGGTGCCATAGGTGATTTCGGTGGCAAAGGCTGCGTCGCGGCCACTGAGGTGATGTTTGCTCAGCAAACGTGGCAGCACCAAGTTGGCATAGGCATCGCCGGTGCGCACACGATCCAGCACCTCAAAGGCGATTTCACGGGGTTTATCTACGCCGAGGGAACGCACATGGCGGGTTTCACCAGAAGCATCACGGCCCTGGGCCTGCTTCTTCGGTGGACGCCCCTGTCCATGTCCCTGGGCTCCCTTATTTTGGGCACCGCGGTTTTGGCCACCACGGCCTGCGCTGCTGCGTTGGGGCTGCGGACCAGTTTTGCGGGTGGATCCAGGCTTATCGCCCTTGGAACTACGTGAGCGGAAGCCGCCCGTTTTATCTAGGCTCATTGAAATTTCGCTTCCTGTTCAAGATGGACGCCACGCGCCCAGTCTGCTGCTTTCATCATCTTTTTTCCTGGTGGTTGGATCTCCACCACTTCTACTGCGCTGCTACCGGTGCCCACAAACACCGCGGACTTGCTGGCACTAATTTCGCCAGGTGCAAGCACTGGGGCCTCGCCTGAGAGCTTGATTGGTGCGACCTTGAGGCGTGCGTCGACAAGCGTGGTCCACGCCCCAGGGGCTGGGGTATGTGCGCGGATGTGGCGGTCAATGACCTCGGCGGGTTGGGTCCAATCAATGCGCGCGTCCTCGGTGGAGATTTTGGCGGCGTAGCTTGCCTCGCCTACCTGCGCCATTGGGGTGATGGTGCCGTTTTCCAGCCCGGTCATGGTTTCTACCAGCAAATCTCCACCTACATAAGCCAGGCGTTCAAGCAGGTCATCTGCGGTATCGGTAGAGCGGATCTCTTCTTTAAGCACTGCAAGAATCTCACCGGTATCGAGGCCTTCATCAATGCGGAAGGTGGTGGCGCCGGTGAGCTGATCGCCTTCACGGATGGCTGCTTGGACTGGGGCCGCGCCACGCCATGCGGGGAGCAGAGAAAAGTGCAGGTTCACCCAGCCGTGTGGTGCCACATCAAGCAGGTCTTTGGTGATGAGCTGGCCGAAAGCAACCACTGGCAAACAATCAGGGGCCAGTTCCTGCAAGCGCTTACGCACCTCTTGGCCGTCGGCGCTATCGGCCTTAAGTGTTGCGGGCTTGAGCACCTCAATGCCGTGCTGAGCTGCGAGCTCCGCAACGGCTGAAGGGTGCAAGGTGCGTCCGCGGCCACGGCGGGCATCGGGCTGGGTTAAAACTGCGACGACCTCGTGCTCAGAGTCAATTAATTTTTGCAGTGCAACAACTGCGGGTTCGGGGGTTCCGGCAAATACCAGGCGCATATGCGGTGTCCTTCCTGCGGGGCGAGCTGGGGTGGCTGTGGCTGAGTGTTTGGGCAGGGTGTTTGGGGTTCTTGGTTTTGGTGGAGCGGGGTTAGTTATTGAACCAATCAGAAGCGCGGATCACGCCCATAGCAGCTTTACGCTCAGCCGGGTCCAGGCGCTTGAGGAAGAGCACTCCATCAAGGTGGTCGGTCTCATGCTGAATGCAGCGCGCCAGCAGGCCACTAGCTACAAAGCCAATGGGATTGCCGTCTTGATCTTGGCCGGAGAGGCGCACCGTTTCATAACGGGTGGTCTCAGCGGAAACATTAGGGATAGACAAACAGCCTTCGTTGCCAGTTTGAGTATCTTCGCTGACTGGCTCCCACACTGGGTTGACCACATGCCCACGCATTCCGCCAGGCTGGTGGGAGGTATCGAAAACGAATACGCGACGCAGCACACCCACCTGATTTGCTGCCAGTCCTACTCCCCCGGCGTCTTCCATGGTGTCAAACATGTCTGCAATCAGCGTTGCCAAAGTTTCATCAAAATCGACAACCTCCTCAGCGCGGCTCACGAGGACGGGGTCGCCAAACAATCTGACATCACGAACAGTCATAGTGGGTGAAAAGCTCCTTGAACTAAGAGGTGAACTAAAGGCTGCACAAAGGCAGGAAACCAATTGACTTAAACAATTGGAAAATAAACTCTAAATCCTATCCTATCGTTCCAGCCTGGAACTTCCCTACCCAGACCATGGCAGGCTGCGCTCAGTCCGCGACAGTTCGCCCGCGGTCTGCCCGTGGCCCGCACCCAGCCTGCTAGCCAATATGCAAAGGATCCATCTGCACCCGCAGGGGCAGATCATTTTTACGTGCAGCTCGTGCTACCTGGGCCGCGCGCAAAGCATGACCAAGCTCGGCCCGTGGACCGAGCGCGGTGCGAATCAGTAGACGTTGTACTGGACCATATTTTTGCTCATCATATTCGCCTGGCAGGGTAACTCCCGGTGGCAGGTCCACCGGTCCAAGAACCTCAGCCTGCGCTGGTAGTTCCACCAATTCCAAGAAACTATCCAGCGCTGCACTTGCTCCATCCACGGCTGCCATATGCACCGAGGGCGGGAATAGCACCTCCCGGCGACTTTCTAGCTCGGCGGCGGCAGCGCCCACCACATCCCAGCGGATAAGCGATTGCACCACCGGATAGGCGGAATCGGCCACCACAATTACTTGGCCAGCGTGGAGATGGGAATGCACCATAGTGGCAGCCGCAGTCCATCTACTCAATGTATCTTCAGTAGCGCGCAGATCCTGGCGCCCCATTAATGCCCAGGTATCTAGCAGCAGGCAGGCGCCATAATAGCCATGGGACTCGGGCCCGGTGTACTGCTGGGAACCATTAAGCACATATGGCTCCGCCCCCGGGGTGGCCACCACGATGGCAGGCCGATTGGGAATAGAATCCACTATCCGATTGCCACCGGAGGTAATAATGCGCACTGCAGGGAAGGCACGTCCCAGCTCCTCAGCAGTTCGTTCGGTTCCTAAAACCACCGCACGCAACTTCCGTGAACCGCAGCTTTGGCAGCGGAAATTGGTATCAGGGCGCCCACACCACCGGCAGGTCGGAACACCAGCTTGGGTGGGACTGCCCTGAGGCAGACCTAAAGGACCATTACAGTGCCGGCAGCGCGCCGGTGTGCGACAATTTCCGCAGGCCAACGTGGGCACATAACCCTTGCGCGGAACCTGAATGAGCACTGGTTCTTTACGGTCAAGGGCATCGCGCAGGGCTTTAAAAGCAATTGCCGGCAAACGCGCCGAGCGTGCCAGCGGATCTTTTTCTAGCTCAAAGTCTGAGTCCGCCACCGCTTGAATGCGGGGCATGCGGGTGCGCAGGGTGTCACGCGGGGCCACCAAATCATGCATCCACCCCGATTCCACCAGCAATTGCGTTTCTGCAGTGCGCGCGTGGCTGGCGATAATCAGGGAGCATTTTTCCAGTGCGGAGCGGGTGGTAAGTACCTCCCGGGCATGGCAATAGGGCGCGCGCGGATCAACGAGGTTATCATCGCCATCACTGACAATGACGGCCAATTTAAGGTCCTTTACCGGCGCAAATGCTGCGCTGCGGGTGCCTATCACCAACCGGCCCTGCCCCTGCAGCACCGATAAGAACCGCCGATAGCGGGCCTGTGGCCCGAGGCCAGAATTTAATACGGTGATCTGTTTGGCGGCAACGAGGGTGCGAAGTGCGGCTTCAAGCTTGTCGACGTCCCTCTGATCCGGCAGCACAATGAGCGCACCTCCCCCATCAACAACTACCTTTACAGCCAAAGAAGCCAAGGCCAGGGCCCAATCATCGCCTGGGGCAATCTGCCAGGCAGCCCGCGCAGTGGTTCCGGCGAGCACTGCATCCACAAAAGATTGGCCGTGTTGATAGGCCGACCAGGAGGAAAGATCTGGTTCACCAGCAGTGCCCAACTCTTCCCAGGTGCTTTCTAATTGGGAATCCTCGGCTCCTGCATGGCGCGCGGGAATGGCTGAGCGAATTAAATCAGAGCGCACGCCGCCATAACGTTCGGCGAGAGCTTCGATTAATTGAGAAAGCTGCGGTGGGTAGACCACAAAAGGAGAAATGACGCGATCCAACCAGGCTAAGTTTCCTTTATGCGTGGTGTGGGCAGTGCGTGAGATGAGGATTGCGTCGACAAGCCTGCCTGCGAACCTGATCCTTACCCGCACACCTGGTTGGGCATCGCGGTCTTGATCCGCGCTGATGCGGTAGTCAAAAAGGCGGTCAAGGTGGGGCAACCCCAATAATGGGAGAACCCGCGCCACTGATAACTCTGGAGCGGGGACGCGGGTTGAAGCCATAGATCCGAAGATACTACATAGCCGTTCTAGGCCAGATTGAGGGTCGCGCGAAGTTCAGCTGCGCGGTTGGTTGCTTCCCAAGGAAGTTCCACATCGGTACGACCAAAGTGGCCATAAGCTGCGGTCTGGGAGTAGATCGGACGCAGGAGGTCAAGCTCGCGGATGATCGCTGCTGGGCGCAGGTCAAATACCTCAAGCACAGCTGCCTGGATCTGCTCATCGCTCAAGCCCTCTTTATTGGTGTCGAAGGTTTCTACATAAAGTCCAACTGGCTTTGCACGGCCAATGGCGTAGGCAACCTGTACCTCAGCGCGATCTGCCAGGCCTGCTGCGACGATGTTCTTGGCGACCCAACGCATAGCGTAGGCAGCGGAACGGTCAACCTTGCTGGGGTCCTTGCCGGAGAAAGCTCCGCCGCCGTGGCGAGCCATTCCGCCATAGGTATCCACAATGATCTTGCGGCCGGTCAGACCAGCATCGCCCATTGGTCCGCCCAAAATGAAAGAACCTGAAGGGTTGATCAGGACATTGATCTCCTGGGTGGCCAGGTGCTCAATATTGGCGTCCTTGATAACCCAATCAATAACGTGCTCACGCAGCTGAGTTTCCAGCCAGCTGCGGTCAACCTCTGGATCATGCTGGGTGGAAATAACCACGGTGTCCAGGTGTGAAGGCTGATCCTGCGCATCATAAGCGAAGGTGACCTGGGTCTTTCCGTCTGGACGCAGGTGAGGGACGATGCCCTCCTTGCGGACCTGGGTGAGGCGACGAGCCAGGCGGTGTGCCAAAGCGATTGGCAAAGGCATGTACTCCGGGGTCTCGTTGGTGGCATAACCAAACATTAGGCCCTGGTCGCCGGCGCCTGCGCGGTCATCTTCTTCCACATCATCATTGGCACGGGCCTCATCGGAGTTGTCCACGCCATCCGCGATTTCCTGGGACTGCTCACCAATGGACACCGACACACCACAGGTACGGCCATCAAAGCCGACCTCGGAGGAGTTGAATCCAATTTCGATGAGCTTATTGCGCACCAGCTGTGGGATCTCAACGTAGGCATTGGTGCGAACCTCTCCAACGATGTGCACAATGCCGGTTGTCACCACGGTCTCAACAGCGACGCGAGACTGTGGATCCTTTTCCAGGAGTGCATCGAGGATGGTATCTGAGATGGCATCGCAGATCTTATCCGGATGCCCCTCGGTTACAGATTCACTGGTGAACAAACGGACTGCAGTTGGCTGAGCCACAAAAACCCTGCTTTCGAAGAAATGTTTATAAGTAATTTTTGAATACTTAAAACAATATAGACCAAGCTGTCTAATAGTGCAATCGCGCTGGTCTACCGGCGCTTATCGACGAAAAGACGCTGCGCGGTCCCAAATAGCGGCAGCCACTTCCAACTTACTACCCTGCTTTACTTCTTCCACCCCGCCTTGGGTATCCAAAATCCAGCCCTGGTTGTCATCATGGCCAAAGACTTTTCCGACTCCAACCTCATTGCACATCAACAAATCGCAGCCCTTTTTCTTCAGCTTTGCCTTCGCGTATTCAAGGGCACTGGTCTTTTCATCGCCGGTTTCCGCTGCAAAACCCACGATTAGCGGATTGCTATCCAGCTCCCCTGCAGTTCGACGCTGCACTGTAGTTGCCAAAATATCCGGATTTTCCAGCAGATGAATCACGCTGAGCGAATCCTCATCATGGCCCTTCTTCAGCTTGGAAGAAGCCTGAGTATCAGGACGGAAATCCGCCACGGCTGCTGCCATCACAATAAAATCTGCCGCGCCCGCGCGTTCCTGCACCGCCTCAAACATCTCTCGGGTGGAGCTGACCTTAATAATCTCCGCGCCTGCTGGGGTTGAAAGTTCTACCGTACTACCGGCCACAATGGTGACCTCTGCCCCACGCTGGGCGGCGATTTCTCCCAGCGCAAAACCTTGCTTCCCGGAGGAGCTATTGCCAATAAAGCGCACTGGATCAATATATTCCTTGGTGCCGCCAGCAGTAATGAGGACTTTCTTCCCTGCTAGGTCTCTTGGGAGAGACACTCCGCGAGCAACCGCATTGGCGATATCAACAATCTGCTCCGGATCAGGCAGGCGACCAGGACCCGAATCCTTGCCGGTGAGGCGACCATGAGCTGGCTCAATAACCGTAATGCCGCGTTCTCGCAGGGTTTTTACATTGGCCACCGTGGCTGGGTTATGCCACATCTCGGTATGCATCGCGGGTGCAATAACCACAGGGCAGGTAGCGACCAAAATTGTCGCAGCTAAAAGATCATCACTGCGCCCCGCAGCGATCCGTGCCATTAGATCTGCAGTTGCTGGGGCAATCACAATGAGATCTGCCTCTTGACCAATCTTGACATGTTGGACCTTATCCACCTCATCAAAGACGGTGGTTGATACTGGATTACCCGATAGCGCTTCAAAGGTTGCTTTGCCCACAAAGTTCAGTGCTGCAGCGGTGGGAACCACCCTTACTTCATCGCTGACCTCTTTAAACGCACGAATGATATGGCAGGCCTTATATGCTGCGATTCCTCCTGCCACACCGACAACAATTTTACGGGCGGGAGCGCTTGGTGAAGACATAAAAATATGGTCCTTAGAAAGTCTGGGGTGAGGTTAATCCCCCACCACTCTAGTGCTGCTCTTCAAGGACTGCGTTCAGCAGGGCTGGAGCGTTGGAATTTGTTCCAGACATGCCAAAACACCCATTCTCTGCACCAAGTGCACAGTGGGTGTTGAGGCGTGTGAAATTTTAGGCTTTTAAACAGCTCGAAAGCTGCTTAAGTTTTTAGCCTTCCTCGTGGTCCAGCAGACCTGCATTGATTTCACGCAGTGCAATGGACAAAGGCTTCTCGCCTGGCTGTGGGGTTACGAGTGGTCCGATGAACTCGAACACTCCCTCATCAGCCTGCTGGTAGAAGCTGTTGATCTGACGCGCGCGCTTAGCGGCGAAGATCACGAGCGCATATTTGGAAGTGACCTTATCCAACAGCTCGTCGATCGGAGGGGCAGTAATGCCCACTGGCGGATCGAAGACGGCCTTGGTGGCGTTGGTCTCGTTGCTCACGTTGGTCACTGACACCTTTTCAAAAGTTTGTAGACAGTAGTTAAAGAGCGGAAAGTATGCTCAATCGAGAAAGCATACCTTACCTCCCTGCTATTTGGCTATGCGCCGAGGAGCACATCCTCAATAGCCTTGACGGCTTTGGCTACGTCATCATTAACAATAACGTGCTTAAATTCGCTTTGTGCAGCCAATTCCTCGCGTGCGGTTTCCAGCCTGCGAGCAATGACGTCTTTACTTTCAGTACCGCGCCCAGTAAGCCTTTCAACCAAAACCTCCCATGACGGTGGGGCCAAGAAGATAGTTTCAGCCTCAGGCATGAGGCGGGCAATATTGCGTGCACCAGCGAGGTCAACCTCAACTAGTACGGGACGACCAGCCTGCAATGCCTCATTTACGGGCTCAGCAGGAGTGCCTGATCGCTGCAATCCACCGTGAATATCTGCCCATTCGAGCATTTCACCACGGTCGATTTTGTCCTGAAATTCCTCAGCGCTGACATAGAAATAATCTCTGCCTTCTACTTCACCAGGGCGTGGAGCTCTGGTGGTCATAGAAACGCTGAAGTACAAGTTTGGAACATCATTGCGGAGGCGATCAACCACAGTCGATTTACCGACTGCCGAGGGGCCCGCAAGAATTACGAGCCGCCCTGGTTGGTTATCGCCCGACACTGAGAATTAGCCTTCGAAGCCGAAACGCTCGAGCAGGGCGCGACGCTGACGGTCACCCAGGCCACGCAGACGGCGGGTCTGTGCAATTCCGAGCTCGTCCATGATCTCTTTTGCCTTGACCTTGCCAACCTTTGGAAGAGCCTCGAGAAGAGCGGAGACCTTGGTCTTGCCGATGATCTCATCGGACTCAGCCTTATCCAGAACGTCCTTGAGGTTGGTGTTGCCGCGCTTCAGGTTCTCCTTGAGCTCTGCGCGTGCCTTGCGTGCTTCTGCTGCCTTAGCAAGAGCTGCTTTGCGCTGCTCATCAGTCAACTGTGGAAGGGCCACGGGGTTCCTCCGTAATCGTAAGTTTCTAGTTACCAACGGATACTTAAGCATCCGGAAATCGAGGGTACACGTGGTGAATGCCAAGCATGTCAGCCTGCGATTTTCGAATAGTCTAGCACTACTTCCACAAACACAAAGGTGGCACCGCCCCTTTTTTTTAAAACCGCTGGTCACGGCGTTACAAAAGAGTCGGTGCCAATTCTTTATGACCTGGGGAAACCTGGATAATCTGACGCAGTTTTAAGCACAGAATTACGCAGATTTTCCATATCTGGGCCTTGGGAGAGGACGGATCGTGACACATTCGGGAACGCCAAATGGTTCATATCTCCGGCGATCTTTGCGATGTCTGCAGCAGTGCCACCTTGGGCACCAACACCTGGCATCAAGATCGGGCCATTTAGCGCAGAGAGATGCGGTGGATTACTCAACGTTGCGCCCACTACCACGCCTAGATTGCCGGCTTCGCCCACAGCAGCGTGCGCAGCATTTACCTCTGTTACCGCATCGATAATCTGCTGGGAGATAGTCCAACCATCAGGTCCAACTTGATCCTGCAGCTCCCTCGCTTCTGGATTAGAGGTGGCAGCCAGGACAAACACTCCCTTGCCGTATTCTTCGGCCAATTCCAGCACTGGTGCCAAGGAACCGAACCCAAGGTAGGGAGAGACCGTCACAGCGTCGCTGACAAGCGGTGAGGCGGGATCTAGCCACGCTGTGGCATAACCAGCCATTGTGGAGCCGATATCGCCACGTTTGGCGTCAGAGACCACCAAACAACCGCTTTCGCGCAGTGCACCGATGGTTTCCTCCAGCACAGCGAAACCCTGTGAACCAAATTGCTCATAAAAAGCCACCTGTGGTTTAACCAAGGCCACCGTGTCTGCAAAAGCTTCCACACAAATGCGGGAGAACTTGGCCAGTCCGGTCACGTTGACGGGCAAACCCCAAGCCTCCAGCAGGCCCGCGTGGGGATCAATTCCCACACACAGCCTGCCACGAAGCGCAGCGGCGTCGAGAAGCTTCTCGCCGAATGTCAAGGGTCTAGGCCTTCTTTGCGTGGTCGAGTTCTTGGAGCGCGCGGACGCTAACGATGCCGTTGCGAACAGCCTCGATGCCCTGAACCGCAGCGGTTGCACCCTGAACGGTGGTGATCAAAGGAACACCTACGGTCACGGCAGCAGCGCGGATATCGTAGCCATCGTGGCGCGCACCAGCAGAACCTGCTGGGGTATTAAGGATCAGGTCAACTTCGCCCTCACGGATGCGATCGACGATGGAACGTCCCTCGACACCTTCGCGGATGTCAGAGGCCTTGAGCACAACTTCACAGTCAATGCCGTTGCGGCGCAGCATACCTGCGGTGCCTTCGGTAGCCATGATCTTGAAGCCCAAGGAAGATAGGCGCTGAATTGGCAGGATGAGGGTGCGCTTATCGCGGTTTGCCACGGAGACGAATACGGTTCCCTCGGTTGGCAGGGCACCAAAGGCACCTGCTTCAGCCTTAGCGTAGGCAGCACCGAAGTTATCGGCCAAGCCCATAACCTCACCGGTGGACTTCATCTCAGGGGAAAGCAAGGTGTCCAGGGTCTTGCCATCTGGGCGGCGGAAGCGGTTGAAAGGAAGTACAGCTTCCTTAACAGCGATTGGAGCGTCCATTGGCAAGGATCCACCGTCATAGTCGGTTGGGATCATTCCTTCAGCACGCAGATCAGCGATGGTGGCGCCCACGGCAATGCGGGACGCTGCCTTAGCCAGGTTGACGCCGGTTGCCTTGGATACGAAAGGCACGGTGCGGGATGCACGTGGGTTGGCCTCGATGACGTAGAGAATGTCATCCTTAAGCGCGAACTGCACGTTCATCAGGCCTTTTACGCCGATGCCTAGTGCGAGCTTCTTGGTGGATTCGCGAACATTAGCAATGTCTTGAACACCAAGGGTCATTGGAGGCAGTGCACAAGCGGAGTCGCCGGAGTGGATACCAGCTTCCTCGATGTGCTCCATAACGCCGGCCAAGTAGACTTCTTCGCCATCGCAGAGGGCGTCAACGTCAATCTCGATTGCATTGTCGAGGAAGCGGTCAACCAGCACTGGGTGCTCGGTGGAGAGCTCAGTTGCACGGTTGATGTAGTCCTCAAGGGAAGCCTCATCGTAGACGATTTCCATGCCACGGCCGCCGAGCACGTAGGAAGGGCGAACCAAAACTGGGTAGCTGATCTCATTTGCTACGGTGCGAGCCTCTTCGAAGGAGGTTGCAGTGCCGAATGCAGGTGCAGGCAGGTTCTCGCGCTTGAGCAGCGCACCGAACTCGCCGCGGTCCTCAGCCATGTTGATGGCTTCTGGGGAGGTGCCAATAACTGGCACGCCAGCAGCCTTGAGGCGCTCAGCCAAGCCCAGTGGAGTCTGGCCACCAAGCTGGACAATAACGCCAGCAACGGTACCGGACTGGGTCTCAGCGTGGTAGACCTCCATGACGTCCTCGAAGGTCAGAGGCTCGAAGTAGAGGCGGTCTGCGGTGTCGTAGTCGGTGGAGACGGTCTCAGGGTTGCAGTTAACCATGACGGTTTCATAACCCACGCGAGAGAGTTCCAAGGCTGCGTGCACACAGGAGTAGTCGAACTCGATGCCCTGGCCAATACGGTTTGGACCGGAACCGAGGATCAGGACCTTCTCGCGGTTGGTCTGTGGTGCAACCTCAGACTCAGCGGCCGGATCGAGCTCATATGCGGAATAGTGATAAGGGGTCTTCGCCTCGAACTCAGCTGCACAGGTGTCAACGGTCTTGAATACTGGGCGGATTCCGAGGGAAAGACGCAGGCGACGGACGCCATCTTCGCCGGCGAACTCAGGACGCAGCGCAGCGATCTGGAGGTCGGAAAGACCCATGAATTTTGCTTCACGGAGCAGATTCTCGTCGAGGAATGGCGCGTCGACAAGCTTCTGGCGGAACTGAACCAGTGCCTCCAGCTCGGCGAGGAACCACGGATCAATGGAGGATGCCTCGTGTAGCTCTTCGACGGTGGCACCCAGGCGCATGGCCAGTTCCACGTCGTACATGCGACCTTCGGTTGGGCGCTTGAGGTCTTCGAGGACAGCGTCCTTGTCTAGAGCACGGTCACCGGCGAAGAATTCATCGGACTTGGTCCAGAAACCCTGCTGCTTGGTCTCGAGGGAACGCAGTGCCTTGTTCAGGGCTGCAATGTAGTTACGGCCCAGGGACATAACCTCACCCACGGACTTCATCGTGGTGGTGAGGGTGTCGTCAGCTCCGACGAACTTCTCAAAAGCAAAGCGTGGTGCCTTGACTACGACATAGTCGATGGTGGGCTCAAAAGCTGCTGGGGTTTCACCGGTGATGTCATTGTTGATCTCATCAAGGGTGTAACCGATAGCCAGCTTGGCAGCCATTTTAGCAATTGGGAAGCCGGTTGCCTTGGAAGCCAGTGCAGAAGAACGGGACACACGTGGGTTCATCTCGATGGTGATGATGCGGCCGTCATCTGGGTTGATTGCGAACTGGATGTTGCATCCACCGGTATCAACGCCAACCTCGCGGATGATGGCGATGCCCTGGTCACGCATCTTCTGGAACTCACGGTCGGTAAGGGTCAGTGCAGGCGCAACGGTGACGGAGTCGCCGGTGTGAACGCCAAGGGCGTCAACGTTTTCGATGGAACACACAACAACCACGTTGTCTGCGCTGTCGCGCATAAGCTCGAGCTCGAATTCCTTCCAACCAAGGATGGATTCTTCGATCAAAACGTTAGCCTCAGGGGAAGCTGCAAGTCCGCCGCCGGCGATACGCTCGAGGTCTTCGGTGTTATAAGCCAGGCCGGAACCCAGTCCACCCATGGTGAAGGAAGGGCGCACAACTACTGGCAGGCCAAGCTCGGCCACGGTCTCGTGAACTTCTTCCATGTTGTGGCAGACGCGGGAGCGAGCGGACTCGCCGCCGATGGTTGCCACAATGTCCTTGAACTTCTGGCGGTCTTCGCCACGCTCGATGGCTTCGATGTCAGCACCGATGAGCTCTACGCCGTACTTCTCCAGGATGCCGAGGCGATCTAGCTTGATAGCGGCGTTAAGTGCGGTCTGGCCACCCAGGGTTGCCAGCACAGCGTCGATGGGGTGACCCTGCTCGATTTCCTTGGCGAAAATCTTGTCAATGTATTCCGGCTCGATTGGCTCCACATAGGTGTGGTCAGCCATCTCGGGGTCGGTCATGATGGTTGCTGGGTTGGAGTTGATCAGGGTAACGCGCAGGCCTTCTTCTTTAAGAATGCGGCAAGCCTGGGTTCCGGAGTAGTCAAATTCACAAGCCTGACCAATAACGATGGGGCCGGATCCGATAACGAGGACGTGGTTAATATCTGAACGCTTTGGCATTGTTTTTATGCGCCTTTCTTCTGAGCGTCGGCATCCATCAGTTCAACAAACTGATCAAATAGGGGGCTTGCATCGTTGGGGCCAGCGGCGGCCTCTGGGTGGTACTGCACGGAGTATGCGCGACCGGACTTCAAAGCAACACCTTCAACAACGCCGTCGTTGAGGCAGGTGTGGGTTACAACTGCGGTACCGAAATCGGTTTCGAACTCCTGGCCAGCTTCGCCCTTGAGCGCAAAGCCGTGGTTCTGAGCAGTGATGTCAATCTTGCCGGTGACGTGGTTTTTGACTGGCACGTTGATGCCACGGTGGCCAAACTTCAGCTTGTAGGTTTCCATGCCAAAGGCACGGCCCAGGATCTGGTTGCCGAAGCAGATGCCAAAGAATGGGATGTCCTCGGCCAGGATCTCGCGGACAATAGACACCATGGTGTCAGCGGTTGCTGGGTCACCAGGGCCGTTGGAGATAAACACGCCGTCTGGGTTGTACTGCTTGATCTCCTCATAAGGGGTCTCTGCAGGAACAATCACGGTGCGCACGCCACGCGCAGCAAAGCGACGTGGGGTGTTCTGCTTAATGCCGAGGTCATAGGCAACCACGGTGTGGCGGGTTTCGCCCTCGGCCTCGATGATGTAGGTCTCCTTAGTGGATACCTCGGTGGCCAGGTCGGCACCGGACATTGCAGGCTGGTTCTTAACGATCTCAACCAGTTCTTCAACTGGGCGCTCAGCGTCCTTGCCGGAGAAGATACCCGCTGCGATGGAGCCTTCTTGACGGATGTGGCGAACTAGTGCGCGGGTATCAATACCGGCGATGCCAACTACACCCTGATCAGCCATTTCCTGCTGCAAGGAGGTGGTTGCGCGCCAGTTGGAGACGCGAGCAGAAAGATCCCTAATAACCAGGCCTGCAACCCAGATCTTGCCTTCGCGGGACTCATCATCTTCTTCGTTCCAACCGGTGTTGCCGATCTGTGGAGCGGTGGAAATCACGATTTGGCGGTGGTATGAGGGGTCAGTCATCGTTTCTTGGTAACCGGTCATAGCGGTGGTAAACACTGCCTCGCCGAGGGTGGTTCCCACAGCGCCGAAACCAAAGCCGTAGAAGGTGCGGCCATCTGCGAGGACCAAGTAAGCCGGAACGGATCCGATCTCGGTTACTCCTTGGTAGCTGTTCTCATTGGTGTTAGTACTCACGGTGACTACTGTCGCCTTTCGTGTGTGTGCCCTTAAATTTTCAGGGGCGGGTTGAGAATTCTCTGAATGAAGTTTATTCAATACTTTGCATGATATGCAACGCCAGTGGATGCCGTTAAATACACCCCCACTGAAACATCACACCTAGCCCGGTCCTAAGCCCAGACCCTAGCCTTAAGCAGCCCAAGCCTTAGGCAGGTACTACCCCATTGTCACAGGTAACCTTGCCCCGCAAAATGGTGTGGGTAACCTTGGCGCTGAATTCCTGGCCTTCAAAAGGGGTGTTATCTGCCTTGGACGCAAACTCCGCACCATGCGCAGTCCATGCGCGACCAGGATCCACAATAGTGAGGTTGGCTGGTTCGCCGGCAGCAATTGGACGGCCATGGCCAGGCAGACGGGTAATTTCCGCAGGCTTTTCGCTCATCACGCGGGACACAAAACGCCAATCAGCCAGGCCGGTGGCAACGAAGGTATCCACAATAATGGCCAAGGAAGTCTCCAAGCCGAGCATGCCGGGCTTGGCGTTTTCAAACTCACAGCACTTGTCTTCGGAGCCGTGTGGCGCATGGTCGGTGGCCACCACGTCGATCGTGCCGTCGAGAAGCGCCTGCTTGAGGGCTTCGGTGTCGCGGCTTTCGCGCAAGGGTGGGTTCACCTTGTTGACTGCGTCGTAGGTGGCCAGGCGCTCATCGGTGAGGGTGAGGTGGTGCGGGGTGACCTCGGCGGTGATTGGGATTCCCTGGCCCTTGGCCCAACGCAGCAGCTCTACAGTGCCTTCGGTGGACGCGTGGCAGATGTGCACGCGGTTGCCATAATCGCGGGCCATGATGGCGTCGCGGACCACAATGGACTCTTCAGCCACACGAGGCCAGCCACGCAAGCCCAGGCGAGCAGCATTTTCACCCTCGTGTGCGGTGGCACCCTCGGTGAGGCGGTGGTCCTCTGCGTGCTGGGCGATGAGCACGTCCATGCCCTTTGCATATTCCAAAGCGCGGCGCATAACTAGTGGATCATCAACGCATTTTCCATCATCGGAGAACATGCGGACCTTCGCCTCCGAGCGTGCCATCATGCCGAACTCGGTGAGTTCCTTACCGGCTAAGCCCTTGGTTACAGAACCGACTGGGTGCACATCGCAAAGGCCAATGTTCTGGCCCTTGAACCACACGGATTCGGCAATAACGGGCTGGTCCATCACAGGCTGGGTATTCGCCATGGTGAACACAGCGGTAAATCCACCCTTGGCAGCAGCGGCAGAGCCGGTGGCAATGGTTTCAGTATCTTCGCGGCCTGGCTCGCGCAGATGCACATGCATATCGACGAATCCAGGTAGCAGCACTCCACCCTGGGCGTCAATAATACGGTCGACTGCCCCGCGGTCAACGGAGGTAATTGCAGGGGCGATCTCGCGGATCACACCATCTTGCACCAGCACGCTAGTGGGTTCGCCCTCGCCATAAACAAGTGCGTTTTCAATGAGCAGGGTTCCTGCTGCGGCCGGCGCCAAAGCACCGGTTGCTGGGTATTGATCTTGGTTTTCCATCAGATTTAAGTCCTTTTCACCAGATGTGAGCCGAGCTTGAGCTCAGCGTTAGAAAGCTCAGCCTCAGATTCGGGATTAGATCGTGGCATCGACGCCAGCAACGAGCGCAAAAAGTACTGCCATGCGCATATGAACACCATTGTTTACCTGCTGCAATACCGCAGTGCGTGGAGCATCGGCCACCGCGAAGTTAATTTCCATGCCGCGCAGCATCGGACCTGGGTGCATGATGATTGCAGAATCCTTCAGGCGCGCCTCGCGGGCTTTGGACATTCCATAGAAGGTGGCGTATTCGCGGTGCGAGGGGAAGAAACCGCCCTGCATACGCTCCTGCTGCACGCGCAGCATCATGACCACATCAGCATCAGCAATTTCTGCATCCATGTCATAGGAGAAACGCACTGGCCAATTTTCCACGCCCATTGGCAACAGGGTTGGAGGAGCAACAAGCACAACCTCAGCACCCAGCTTGGAAAGCAAATCTACATTGGAGCGCACCACGCGGGAATGCAGGCAGTCACCAACAATGACAACCTTCAAGCCCTCAATACGGCCCAGACGCTGCCTAATGGTCAAGGCGTCGAGCAGAGCCTGGGTGGGGTGCTGGTGGGCACCGTCGCCCGCATTAATAACGCTAGGGCCATGTCCACCGGGAGCAACATATTCAGCCAATTGCTGAGCTGCACCAGAAGCTGGGTGGCGCATAATGATGGCATCTGCACCGATTGCAGTCAGGGTGAGGCCAGTGTCTTTAAGGGATTCGCCCTTCTTCACGCTGGAGGAAGATGCAGAAATGTTGATCACATCGGCGCTCATCCACTTGCCTGCGGTTTCAAAGGAAGAGCGGGTGCGGGTGGAGTTTTCATAAAACAGCGTAAAAATGGTGCGGCCACGCAGAGTTGGCAGCTTCTTTACTTCCCGTCCCTCCAGCACCTCCTTAAAACGATCTGCCTCGTCCAAAAGGCCAATAATCTCATCGCGGGAAAGATCCGCAATAGAGAGGAGGTGCTTCATTTAGTTGTCCCCTTCGGTTGGACGGGTGAGGGTCACGGCATCGCGACCGTCAATTTCTTTGAGCAGCACCGAGACATCCTCGGCACGTGCGGTGGGCAGGTTTTTGCCTACATAATCGGCGCGAATTGGGAGTTGGCGGTGACCGCGGTCAACCAGCACAGCAAGCTGCACGTTGTTGGGGCGCCCGACATCGCGAAGGGCATCGAGGGCAGCGCGAATGGTGCGACCTGAAAACAGCACATCATCAACCAAAATGACAGTGGCATTATCAATGCCGCCCTGTGGAATAGAGGTGGCCTGGAGGGCGCGATGTGGTTTATTGCGCAGATCATCACGATAAAGGGTGATATCAATGGCTCCGGTGGCAATCTTCACGCCGGAGAATTCTGCAATCTTTTCCGCGAGTCTTTCGGCCAGCGGGACTCCACCTGAGGGGATTCCTAACAGCATGACCTTTTCCGCGCCTGCGGAATCAAGCGCGGTCTTTTCAATAATCTGGTGCGCGATGCGTGCGATTGTACGACTGACGTCATCTCCATTGAGGAGTTCCAACTCAGTACTTAAACCTTCGCTCATCGTGACCTCCTTCCCCGCCTCTCTGTGCGGTCCTTTAAAGGATGTCTAACTTGCATTAAATTCTGCAACGACCACCGTAGTGGCCATTACCTAAAAATCACAGCCTCAAGTGATTTAGCTAACTACCCACCCTGCCTACACCTGCAAGCCACCGAGTTCCCATAAGCTGACTATGATCTTAAGGAAACACCGTTTTTTAAGGTGCAGTGTGAAGTGGACAATCTAGCAACATCACAATGCTAAAGCTGATACTACATCATGACAGCCAAAACTGTAATAATTGTTCGATGTAAGGCACCCCGGGTTTAAGATCCGAGGAGCGAAATCCACCGATTTGGAGAAGTACCTGTGAGTCTTACTACCAGCCATTTTATTCCTTTTCCCCGCGAAGAGGTGTGGGATTGGCATACTCGCACGGGCGCCGTCGCGCGTCTTACCCCTCCTTTTGTCCCCTTTACCCCCATTGTCCAAGCATCACGCTTAGCCGACGGCACCACCATCTTTAGCCTGCCCGCTGGCCTCAAATGGGTCGCGCGCCACGATCTCTCCGGATATATGGCCGGCTCGCGCTTCACCGACGTCTGCCTCACCGCGCCTGTTAAAGCGTTTGCCAATTGGCGCCACGTCCATAATTTCATCGACCAAGACGGCGGCACCCTCATCACCGATTCCGTCAGCACGCGCCTGCCCGCCAACACGCTGACCGGCATGTTTGCCTACCGCCAAAATCAGCTCCTGCAGGATCTCTCCTTCCTCAACAGAACAAAATCGCTTTTCGACGGCGCCCCCCGCAGGATTGCCCTCACCGGATCACGCGGCCTCGTCGGCCGTGCCCTCACCGCCCAGCTGCAAACCGGCGGACATGAGGTGATTCAGCTGGTACGCAATGACCCCAAACCGGGCCAACGCCAGTGGAACCCGCAAAATCCCGCGGCTGATTTATTGGAGGACATTGACGTTCTGGTGCACCTGGCGGGCGAGCCAATCTTGGGGCGTTTTAATGACACCCATAAGGAAGCTATTTTGCAGTCCCGTGTGGAGCCCACTCGCCTGCTTGCAGAGTTAGTTGCCTCCTCCCCTAACTGCGAGGCCATGATTTCCGCCTCTGCCATTGGTTTTTATGGCCATGACCGTGGCGATGAAATCCTCACCGAGGATTCCGCTTCTGGTGATGATTTCCTGGCTGAAGTTTGCCGCAAATGGGAAGCTGCCACTGCTCCGGCCAGTGAAGCTGGCAAGCGCGTTGCCCTCATCCGCACCGGGGTCGCGCTTAGCGGCCGCGGTGGCATGCTCCCCCTCCTCAAAACCTTGTTCTCAACCGGATTGGGTGGCAAGTTCGGCGATGGAACCTCGTGGTTTAGCTGGATTGCCCTGGACGACCTCACTGATATCTACTACCGTGCCATCGTCGATAAGCAGGTTTCTGGTCCGATTAACGCCGTCGCCCCCAACCCGGTATCCAATGCGCAAATGACCAAGGCGCTGGCTAGTAGTTTGCACCGTCCAGCGATTTTGCAGATTCCTACTTTGGGGCCGAAGATTTTGCTCGGCAGCCAGGGTGCGGAGGAATTGGCTTTGGCGGATCAGCGCACCGCGCCGGCAGCGTTGGAGAAGCTGGGACATACTTTCCGCTATACCGATATTGCTGCGGCGATTGCTCACGAGTTGGGGCATGAAAAACTCGCCGATGCCGCGCAGCAATTAGAAATTGAAGCCGAGCGCAAACAGGAACGTGCTGATTTGAAGGCTGCGCGTAAGGCTTCTAAGCGGGCAGCTCCAACGGACTCGAATCTGGTAGATCCCGAGCAGATTGAGCAAAGTATCCTGTCTTCTATTCTCAATTTCCGACGGAAGCGCAATGACAAAGGTGAGCAACTGTAGTGTGGTGACAAGTAATAAAACCCGCTTTTTGGAAGGACTGAAACTCTCCAGTGCCTGATGCCACCTCGACTCAGCTTGTCGAGGACTTTAACCTCGACATGGTGGTCACCATTCTTCAAGATGAAAAACTTGATTATCGAATTGAAGAAGTAAGTGATTCCACCGTTATCCGCACCGGCTTTATCAACGCCGCCATTAGTTTCATCAATGTTGATGGCACCCTCACCATCGAAGCCATGTGGCGCGGCGCCCCCAGCACCGATAAAGCTGCAGCCGTGCTTGCTGCCACAAATGAGTGGAATTTAACCCAGTTTGCACCCACCCTGCGCTTTTTTGAACTGGATGAAGGCACCTTAGCGATCAACGCCCTGCGCAATATCACCACCTCCCAGGGACTTAGCCACAATCAGGTGGGATCCTTTGTGATGAGCTCCATTGATGCCATCGTGCACTGCTTTGAGTGGTTGGAAGAACAATTCCCCGAGCTCGTTACCTGGAAGGACGATCACCATGAGCACTAATCCCGCGAATGCCACCCTGCCTATTCCGGTAACCATTGACCGGGTTTCTTTAATCATGAAGGAATTTGGCATTGATCTTTTAGTGTCCAATGATCAAAGCGCCGGGGCGCAAATTGCCAGCGCCAACCTCAACGGCACCAATGTCATGTTCGCTGTCATTGGCTCCGTGCTCATTGTACGTGCCGACCGCCCCACCGAAACCTCCACTGCCGATGGAAATCCCATCTGGCATTTGGCCTGCAACCAAGTAAATTGTTTTAACTTTGCGGCCAAGGCCGTGGTAGTTGACCGCATTGAAAAGGCCATTATCCGCGCCGAAAAAGATATTCTCATTGCCGCGGGACTTAATAATGCGCAGCTTTCGGACAGCCTAAAAAATGCTATTGATCACGTGCTGGCAATTCAGGACGCAGTAGCCAAAGCTGCCGGCGAATTGGGCAAATCCGCTTAGCTATCAAAGGTTAGAAACCCCAAAGGGGCTGCGACCGTTGTTGGTTGCAGCCCCTTTATCTAAACCCTAAAACCTACTTGTTTTCAGGTGCCTCTGAGGCCTCTTCGGCCGCTGGCGCCTCTGCTACCTCAGCAGCCTCAGGGGTTTCAACCTCGTCAAAGACGGTGTCATCCCAAGGAGCTACTGGAGCGTCGTCATCATCAAGAACCACTGCAGCAGCCCGTGGGTCAGCAGCGCGCTCGCGCAAGATATCTACCTTCTTGGCCATGGAGTCCAAGGTGGCGTTGATATAAGCGCTGGAGTTGTCGGTTGAATACTGCGAAGCAATTTCTACCGCTTCCACCACTGCGGTGGTGACAGGAACGTCAGGGTTGTAGAGCATTTCCCAACATGCCACGCGCAAAATTGCGCGGTCCACGGAAGGCAGGCGTCCAAGCGTCCAGGTCTCAGCAATATGCTCTTCCAGGAGGGCGTCGATGGTGTCCAATTCCACTGCTACACCATTGATGATGGCCTCGGTGTACTCCGCAACGGGGGCAACAATTGGCTCAATAGCGTTGGCTAGCTTGTGGCGATCTTCAATAATGGCCACGGGATCAACATCGCGGGATTCCGCTTCGAAAAGGATATCTACCGCACGCCTGCGTGCCTTATAGCGGGATCCATGGCGCTTGTAGTCGTGTTGACGCTCGCTCACGTTGAGTTCTCTTAGTTCCTGTCAAATAGGGACAAGCCACACTCAAAATGTGGCTTGTGGGTTTCGGGTTGATTCTTTAAAAAGAATCTTAGCTGTTAACGCGGGAAAGGTATGAACCGTCGCGGGTATCAACCTTGAGTACGTTACCAGTTTCGATGAACAGTGGGACCTGGATCTCAGCGCCGGTCTCCAAGGTTGCTGGCTTGGTGCCACCGGTGGAGCGGTCACCCTGCAGGCCTGGATCGGTGTGCTCAACACGCAGATCAACGGAAACTGGGAGCTCGCCGAAGAGAGCTTCACCCTCGTGGAAGGAAACCTGAACGCGCATGTTCTCCAAGAGGAAGCGGCCAGCATCGCCAAAAGCTTCTGGGTTGAGCTCGTACTGCTCGAAGGTCTTATCGTCCATCACAATGTAGGAGGTTCCATCATTGTAAAGGTAGGTGACGTCGCGACGGTCGACGGTAGCGGTTTCAACCTTGACGCCCGCGTTCCAGGTCTTGTCGATGGTCTTGCCAGAGACAACGTCCTTCAGCTTGGTGCGTACGAATGCTGGGCCTTTGCCTGGCTTGACGTGCTGGAACTCAATGATCTGCTGGAGCTTGCCGTCGATCTTGAGCACAAGACCGTTCTTGAAATCAGCGGTGGTTGCCACGGATGTGATCTCCCTCATGGATAACGTGTGTGGGTGCTCTCCCCCGACGGCCCAAGTTTTTACCGGGCCACGAGAAAAAGTCTGTTTAGCTCACCCAGATTACACTATGCGAAGGTCCTTGCTTACTTTGGTAATGATTTCCGGCGCACCTTCGGTGACGATCAGCGTATCTTCAATGCGCACACCACCCTTGCCCGGGACATAAATTCCCGGCTCAATGGTCAAAGTTGAACCAGCATCAAGCACGCCAGTTGAGGTCTTGGCAGCACCGGGCGCCTCATGAACTTCCAGGCCAATACCATGTCCGGTGGAGTGCACAAAGTACTCGCCATAACCTGCGTCTTCAATAATGGAACGGCAAGCAGCGTCAATCTCTACCAGTGGAGTGCCCGCATAGGCAGCTTCCACACCAGCCAACTGCGCACGCAGCACCACATCATAAATCTCGGCTTCAAAATCACCGACCGAACCCATCACCAAAGTACGGGTCATGTCGGAGTTAAAGCCGCGTGCGTGCGCACCAAAATCAATGGTCACCAGGTCGCCGTGGGTAATCACGCGATCGCCTGCGCCATGATGTGGTTTGGCAGAGTTCACACCGGAGGCGACGATGGTATCAAAGCTGGGGCGCTCGGCACCCAACATGCGCATGCGGTATTCCAAATCCGCAGCTACCTGACGCTCGGTACGACCCTCGGCCACCTCACCGGCAGCCAACAAATCCTCAAATGCCTGAGAAGCTAAAGCTGCAACCTCGCGCAGACGATCAAGCTCAAAATTATCCTTGTGCAGGCGAATTGCCTCCACCACACCGGTGACAGGCACCAGGGTGACGTCCTCCTGCAGCGCACCCTGGAGCGCTTCAAGTTCCGCGATGGTGGTTTGAGAAGCTTCAAACGCGACTCGACGCGGCCCTGCAACCTGGCTCAACAGCGCCACAGCCGAGTTACGCTCGATCAGTGCCTCAATGTCTGGCACCTCTTCGGAGATTTGGGTGGTATAACGACCATCGGTGCAGATATGTGCAGAGAGATCCTTATTCACAATCAATGCACCATTAGAACCGGTAAATCCACTGAGATAACGCACGTGGATGGGACTGGTCACCAGAATTGAATCAATTCGCTGCGCTGCGAGTTTGGCCGCCAGAGCACGCCTACGAGTTGAAAATCGAGTATCTGCTAATGCCATGTTCTCTCCTTAAATTAATACGGGTAAAATCTATTTTGCGCTGATTGCCTTATATGCTGCAATAAGCTCTTCACGCGCAGGGCCTTCAATACGGGTTACCTGCCCAATATCAGTGAGCGCCACAAAGCGGATATGCCCATCGCGATTCTTCTTATCCCTGGTCATGCCCTCATAAAGTTCTTCGAAGGCACCGCCTTCATAGGTGGTTGGCAACCCGATGGACTCCAGGATCGCACGGTGACGCCCGAGGAGGGAGGCGTCGATAAGCCCTAGGTTGTGGGAGAGGTTGGCGATGAACATCATGCCCACCGCAACGGCATTGCCGTGGCGCCATTGGAAGTGCTCGCGCAGCTCCACCGCATGGCCGAAGGTGTGACCATAGTTGAGGATTTCGCGCAGGCTGGATTCCTTGAGGTCCTGGCCAACCACAGAACCTTTCACTGCCACCGAACGCCAAATTAGCTCCGGCAAATGGGAATCCGCAGCCTCTTTTTGCAGGCAGGCCTGCGGATCGGATTCATAAAGCTCGATGATCTTTGGATCGGCAATGAAACCGGTTTTAATAATTTCCGCGGAACCTGCAATGACCTCTGAATCCGGCAGGGTTTTAAGGCGCTCGGTATCAATGAACACTGCATCTGGCTCGTGAAAAGCTCCAACCAGGTTCTTGCCGGCAGCAGTATTAATACCGGTTTTGCCACCGACGGCTGCATCAACCATGGCCAACAAAGTGGTGGGAACTTGAATGACCTTCACTCCGCGCATCCAGGCTGCAGCCACAAAACCGGCCAAGTCCGTTGCGGCCCCGCCACCGAGGCCAATGACGACATCGCGGCGGCCGAATGCGGCGTCGCCAAGCTGATCCCAGCACGCCCCGGCTACTTCTAAGGTCTTGGCGGCCTCGGCGTCTGGCACGTTAAGGTGTAAGACCTTCAAGCCTAGAGCCTGGATTTCACGCTCTAGCTCAGCAGCAATGTCATTAAGAGGTTCCTGGTGCAGGATGGCCACTTGCTCGGCGCCGGAGGTGCTGATGCGCTCCACAATCAACTGCGTCAGGTGCGCACCGATGGTCACATCATAAGGAGATGCGCCATTAACGTGGACGGTGTTGAAAATTTGTGGAGCATTCACATTTGCACGACCTTTGTTTATGTGTTCTTCAGGGCTTAAGAAAAAGTTTAAGAAATCGGGTGGACGCAGCACCTGCGACCACCCGACATTTTAATGATTTTCAATATGATGCAGCACCGCGGCAACTACCTGCTGCGGGCTACGATCCTTGGTACGCAAGCGGTAGGACGCCACCTCTTCATAGAGCGGGGTGCGCTTTTCCACCAGATTGCGATAGTGCTGAACTGGATCCGCAGCTTGTAAGACTGGGCGCGTGCGCTCACCGATTGTCCGGCGAATACCCTCCTCTACCGGAACGTCGATCCACACCACCTCGTGGTGCTTCAACAGTTCGCGGGTTGATTCGGTCAATACCGCCCCGCCGCCGAGGCTAACAACGCCAGTGGACTTCAGTGCCTCAGCAACCTGGACCGCCTCTACTTCGCGGAAGGCTGGCTCGCCAAGCTCTGTGAAAATCTGGCCACAGGCTTTGCCATAACTTTTTTCAATGAGCTCATCGGAATCAACTAGCTCAGTGTTTAAAGCGCGAGCCAGGCGACGACCAATCGTTGACTTGCCAGCACCTGGTAGCCCCACCAAAACAACGATGGGCCCTGCTGTCTCAGTGCAAGGGGTGAGGTCCTCGGCAGGTTCCACCACAGGGTTTACCTCTGCAGGGCTTGTATCGGCCGTTACTGCATCAAAGGCTTCGTTAGTGCTCATCTAAGAACTCCATGCGCTCCTGAAGTCCCGTGAGGTAACTCGCAATATTATTCTTGGTTTCCGCAAGGGAATCACCGCCGAATTTTTGTAGAACCGCACGTGCCAGCACCAAAGCAACCATGGCCTCAGCAACAACGCCGGCCGCTGGCACCGCGCACACATCGGAACGCTGGTGGATACCCGTGGCAGCCTCACCGGTTGCCATATCAATGGTCTTGAGTGCGCGTGGAACCGTAGAAATTGGCTTCATAGCTGCACGCACACGCAAGGATTCACCATTGGTCATGCCACCTTCGAGGCCGCCGGCACGGTTGCTGCTGCGGTGCACACCATTTTCATCGCGGTAGATCTCATCATGGGCCTCAGAACCACGACGGCGAGCTTCCTCGAAACCATCGCCAATTTCTACGCCCTTGATTGCCTGAATTCCCATCAAGGCACCTGCGAGCTGCGCATCTAGGCGATCCTCGCCGGAGATATGAGAGCCCAAACCAATTGGCAGGCCCTCAACGATGACCTCCACGATGCCACCGAGAGTATCGCCCGCTTTCTTGGCGGCCTCAATCTCAGTGATCATGGATTCTTCAGCTTCTTTGCCGAAGGCGCGCACTGGAGAATTATCAATATTCTCAATATCGGCAAAGGTTGGAGCTGCACCCTCATAAGGAGTGGAACGACCAATGGAGATGACGTGTGACAGCACCTCAACGCCGAGAGTTTCACGCAGGAAGGAACGAGCCACTGTCGCAGCCGCCACACGCGCCGCAGTTTCGCGAGCAGAGGAACGCTCAAGTACATTGCGGGCATCATCAAAGCCATATTTCAGCATGCCGGAATAGTCGGCATGACCGGGGCGTGGGCGGGTGAGCTTGGCGCCACGGCCCGAAGACATTGCAGCCACGTTCTCTGGATCGTCCATATCCAACGCGTCAGAGGACATGATGGTGGTCCACTTTGGCCATTCGGAATTGCCGATCATGATAGCGATGGGGCTGCCGAGGGTGAGGCCATGGCGAATACCAGTGAGGAAGGTCAATTCATCCTGCTCGAACTTCATACGCGCACCGCGTCCATAACCGAGGCGGCGGCGAGCCAATTGGTGCGAAACCTCATCCTTGGTCACGGGCACGCCTGCAGGCATGTGCTCAACTGTGGCGATTAACGCCTGGCCATGTGATTCACCAGCTGTTGTCCATCGAAGCATGCCTAGCATTATCGCACGAAACTGCGATGACGCTGCATACTGCCCACCCCTTTTAGTGCTTCAAACCTCAATTAATGCCCTCAAACACAATAAAAGCGCAGGTAGAGGCAAGAGCCATAGAGGGACCATGGGGAATATATAACCTGCCTGGATGCCTTGAATACACCCGCACCATTCCACCTAGTAGGACAGAAAGTAGAGAAGATCCCACAATCGCCAGCATCAGCGCCCCCAACCCCGCGCTGGCGACCACCGTCCCCAAGCCCAGTGCAAACTTTATATCTCCGCCGCCGATCCCACCCACCACCAGCGCCGTAATAAAATACAAGCCCGCCCACACCAGCCCGCCCGCAATCCACAGCGGATCCTGCACCGCGGCCGTCACATTTATCACCGCCGCCCCAGGCAGGGTCAAAAAATTAGGCAGGCGCCGCCACCGCAGATCATAAAAGCTCAACACCGCGCACCACAGCGCAAAAAGAAAAAGGGTCATACCCTGTTGGACTGGCTTTAAGGCCCGCAGGTTCCCGCTTTTCGACGTCGACTTTCAGCTTAAGAATGGGCGTGGGTGCCCCCAAGATGATGCAGCAGCTTATGAGTTGCTTCATCCACCAGGTGATATCTAGTAACCCTGCCTTCTTTAGAGGCCTCCACAATATTATTTTCAGCCAAATTGACCAGCGCTGCCGATGCCGTCGGTAGGGAAACTTCCACCAGCTGCGCAAGTTCTGAGACCGTAGCCTCCCCTGGCCCACGATGATGCATGGCCAATAATAGGCTCAAGCGTGTGCGATCCCCCATGAGCTTAAACAACGGCGCCCAGTGCTGAGCTAAATCCATGAGTTCTTGTTCATCCGCCATGGCTGTCGCCTTTCGCTAATAGTCAATTGGTTGTTTGAGTGTTAAGGTTTCTCCCATGCTCCTTCGCCCAACATCGGGAGATGTTTCTTCGCTTGGCCTTGACACTCATCGACGCCGAGCTCTCACCTGGACACTATGCCTGGGGGCAATTCTAGCTTTAAGTATGGTGCTCGGAATCCTCATTGGCACATCGGAAACTTCCCTAGCCCAAGCGACTAATGTGCTGGGACACCACTTCTTTGGACGCCCACTCACCAACACGCTTGCCGACGCCGTCATCTGGGATATCCGGACCCCACGCATTGTCCTCGCCGCCATTGTGGGAGCTGGCCTCGCCTTGGCCGGTGTAATCATGCAAGTACTGGTGCTCAATATCCTTGCCGATCCCTATGTTTTGGGGGTGAACTCCGGAGCTAGCTGTGGCGCAGCGGCCGCCCTCCTTTTTGGAGTGGGTGCAGGCTTTGGCGATTATGCCCTTCAGGGCAGTGCCTTCGTGGGAGCTTTGGTAGCCAGCGCATTGATCTTTGGTGTTGCCCGTGCCGCCGGGAGGTTGTCGTCGATACGCTTATTGATGTCCGGGGTCGCTGTAGGGTACCTGCTCTCCGCAGCCACCAGCTTCCTGATTTTTTCTTCCAGCTCGGCTGAGGGCAGCCGCTCGGTGATGTTTTGGCTGCTGGGCTCGCTGGGGCTGGCAGCTTGGGACGGACCACTAGCGCTTATTTGCCTGGTGGTGGCTGGCTCTTTGGCGGTTTTGATGTTGTGGGGACCGCAGCTTGACGCCCTAAAATCTGGCGATGAAACCGCCCTTACGCTGGGTATTTCCCCTGATCGGCTGCGGATCTTGATGTTGCTGGTGTCCTGCTTGCTGGTGGGTTCCATCGTGGCTATGGCAGGCAGCATTGGTTTTATTGGTCTGGTTATTCCGCACCTGGCCCGCCGCCTTGTGCGAGGAACTCACCGCCTGCTCGCGCCGATCGCCGCCTTGCTGGGTGCGATCTTGTTGATTTGGGCAGATATTGCCGCCCGTACGCTGCTGGCGCCACAAGAAATCCCAATCGGCATTATCACTGCGCTGATCGGCGCCCCATTTTTATTGATTCTGATCCGCAGAATGTCTGTGGCTTAACCTCTAAGGCTCTTAAAAACGTTGAAGGAAACTGTGAAAAAACCGCTTCTTGCCACCACCCTGATTTGCGCCCTAGGCCTGGGGGCTTGCGCGTCAGAGACACCGGAGTCCGCTGCACAGATTTCAGTGGAAAACTGTGGCGCCACCGTGAGTTTTGACGCAGCGCCCGAAAAGGTAGCGCTAATGGACAGCGCCGCTGTTCCCACCCTTGACGGCCTGGGCGTTCTAGACCGTGTGGTGGCTAAGGCCGGAGCTTTCCCCGCGGGCTATTACCGGGAACCACTAGCCTCTAAAGTCGCAGCAATTCCGAGTTTGAGCGAGCGCGTTGATGCCACCGGACATGTGCTGATCTCCAAGGAGGTTGTAGTGGCAGCACAACCAGACTTAGTGATTGGAGAAACCGACACCATCAACCGTGCGACGCTAGCCAGCAATAATATTCCGGTGGTTGATGAGCCCGCCTTCTGTGGCAGCATTGACCACGATGTCACCTTTGATGATGTGTGGTCCCAGATAGATACCTATGGAACTATTTTTGACCACAAAGACCAAGCTGCAAGCTTGACTTTCACCTTGCAGCAGCGGCTTGCAGAGCTGGAAGCCCGCGCAGCTGGAATTGGCGTGGCTGGGCTGGGTAGTGCTGAAACATCAGCGGCTAACTCAGCGACTAACTCGGCGGCAAACTCAGTGGAGAAAACTGTAGCCGTGCTCTACCCCACCATCGGTGGCGGCGTGATGTACGCCTATGGTCGCGGGTCCATGTCCAACCCTTTGGTGGAATCGGCTGGCCTGCACAATGTTTTTGCCGATCAATCCGAGCGCGTTTTTGAGATCACCGCCGAGGAGCTCATTTCCCGCAATCCGGACTATATTATCGTGCTGCACAGCGAGGGCGATGCCGCAGCTTATGTTGAGGAGCTAAGAAACCTCCAAGGCGCCAACGCCCTTCAAGCCCTCAACACCGAGCGCGTGCTGCCGCTCTTCCTCAACTTCGCAGAGCCACCCTCTCCACTGGCACTTGATGGTTTGGAAAAAATCATTGATTTTATAGAGACCCAACCGGTAACCACCCAGCCATGATCACAGCCCAGCAGCTCTCGCATTACTTCGGCGCCCAACCAGTTCTCAAAGACATCTCCCTCGAGATCCCCCACCAAGGAACTCTCGGTCTCATCGGCCCCAATGGCAGTGGCAAAACCACCCTGCTGCGCGCACTCTATGGTGCCCTGCAGACAAATGCGGGCGAGGTGCAGCTAGACGGCGCCGTCCTGAATACCCTGCCCCGTCGGCAGATCGCCAAGGCCATAGCGGTAGTGGTGCAGGAACACACTTCCGAGATGGATATGTCGGTGGCGGAGCTGGTCTTATTGGGCAGGCTCCCCCATCAGCGTTTTCTAGCCTCCACCTCCACTGAGGATCAACAGCGGGTCATGGCAGCGCTTAAAAAAGTTGGGGCCTTGCAGCTGGCCAAAAGGAAATTTGGGGAGCTTTCCGGTGGCGAACGTCAGCGGGTACTCATCGCCCGCGCGTTGGTGCAAGAGGCTACCCACATCTTGTTGGATGAGCCCACCAATCATCTCGATATCCGCTACCAGCACGAGGTGCTCCACCTGGTGCGCAGCCTTAACCAAAGCGCGGTGATTGTGCTGCACGATCTCAACCTCGCTGCTGCCTACTGTGAGCAGCTCATTTTGCTGGACCACGGCCGCATCATCGCGCGGGGCACCCCCAATGGAGTACTGACAGCAAAAAACCTGGAGCCGGTATACGGCGTCCAGGTCATTCGAACTGAGATTGACGGTGAGATCAACCTACATTTCCGGCGTCATCCCTAAAGATTCCTCCAGCGCTGCCCGCATCTCACTTTGTGGCGCAGGCTGGCCAGTAAATTGCTCAAACTGCCCAAAAGACTGATAAGCCAACATCACATGGCCTCCCACTGCCGGAAAACCAGCCGCCCGCGCTGCCAGGACCAAAGGCGTGGGCCAAGGATCATAGATCACATCAAGCACCGGAGCCTGCGCAATGGCTGCTTCCAGGCCAACAATTCCAGCTGAAGGCACAGTGGAAATCACCGCCGCAGCGCGCGCCGTTGCCGCCGCGATATCGGCATCAAAGCCAATAAACTTCAAAACCGTCGGTTTTTCGTCGAAAAGCGGGGCCAGCTCGGCACTGCGGTCAGAGCGGTTGACCACCGTAATCTGCGCCACGCCTGCCTCCACAAGCGCCCAGATAGCTGGGCGCGCGGTGCCACCGCCGCCAATAACCACCGCGTGCTTATCGACGAGACCCTGCTCGCCGAGCAACTCGCCAAGGGCACCTTTAATGCCATCCACATCGGTGTTATCGGCGCGCCAGCCACCGTTAATCCGCACCAAAGTATTTGCAGCGCCAATCGCCTGGGCACGTGAAGTAACTTCTGTAGCGAATTCAAGAGCTGCAAACTTGGCTGGCATGGTCACCGAAAAACCGCGATAAGAATCATCCGCGCCGCCAACCAGCTCAGCCAGCTGCTCGCCGGTGCACTCAAAACGCCCGTACTTCCACTGCGAGAGGCCGAGGGCATGGTAACCAGCATTGTGCAAAATCGGCGAACGTGAATGTTCAATAGGCGAACCAAGGACGGCTGCGCGCTGTGTGATCTCCTGCATGCTTTTAAATCTTTCTAGCGGTTAGAATCCAGGACGCCATTGTTAAGCGCCTGCTCAGTATCCGCCTGGTGCTGCTCGAAGGTGTCATTAAACACGGTGGTGCCATCCGTATCAATGGTGACAAAGTACAGCCAATTGCCCTCTGCCGGGTTCTCCATTGCCTGCAATGCCTCGGTGGACACGGCTGCGATTGGGGTCTGTGGCAAACCGTCCATTGCGTAGGTATTCCATGGGGTCACGGTCTGACGATCAGCATCAGTGGTAGCCACCTCCTGCTCGGAAAGGCCATAATTCACCGTGGAGTCGAACTGCAGCTGCATTGGCGCAGCCAGACGGTTCAAAATAACGCGGGCGACCTTATCAAAATCGCCAGCTGGTGCTTCACGCTCAATCAGCGAGGCTGCGGTGAGAAGCTCATAAGGAGTCAGACCAATTGCCTGCGCGCGGCCAACAATATCAGTCTCTGCTAGCTGCTGGGCGGAACGAGTAATGAGATCTGTGAGGATTCCCTGGGCATCATTTGATGGATTAACCACATACTGACCAGGCATAATCAGGCCCTCGAGGCGCTTTGGATCAGAGCCACGAGCCTCAACTCCGGCAATAGCCCAATCAGGTACACCTAATTGCGCGGGATCGACTGTGGAAGCCACCTGCTGCAATGCCTCTGCACTAATGCAGTTCTCAGAGCCTTCGGTACAGGTCACCGCAGCAATCTGAGAGTAAATACCTTGACGAGTATCCCCGCCAACCACCGTGACATCCATCAAGGTTGCACCGCCATGGATATCGAGCAAATCAACCTGATTATCCGGATTGAGCAGTGCTTCCACCGCTGCCGCCGCACTCATCTCCTCCTGCAAGCGGAAGAAACCAGGCTGCACATTGCCAGCATTGGAATTATTGCTAGCCGCAGTCTGGAATGCCTCATTGGTAGCCACAATATTGCGCTCCACCAATTCAGGACCCAACTCCGAGATAGAGGAACCCTCTGGGATCTCCACCAACTGGGTCACGCCATTTCCTTCGCCCTCATAGTCCTGTGAGCCTCTATTTGAAGTAGCGACTCCGATATAAATAACGGCACCAATAATCAAGATAAGCGCGGCAATAACCACAGCTATAAAACGCTGACGCCTCTTTACATAAACAGGTTCCATCCGGCGGTTTCGGATATTTGTCATCCTGGGAGATTTCCCTTCTCGTCAGAGCTATTTTCTAAAAACGTCTTATTAGTGGCTGGTGGTACTGGTTTTGGTGCAGGTGTTCCCTGGTTTCCCTGGTTTCTTTGGTTGCCCTGGTTGCCTTCGGGCGTTCCAGGGACTGATTCCTTCAAGCTCGCGTTCAACCTAGCGTTGCGACCATCTAACCAGGTTTGCAAAATTTCAACGGCAGCAGCCTGGTCAATAACCTTGCGGCCTGCCTTTTCACTAATTCCTGAGGAGCGCAAGGCCTGCGTTGCCACCACCGTGGTTAGCCGCTCATCCCCCAAGCGAACGGGGATTTCTTTACCCTCATTGAGCAAGCCATCATTCTTAATCCGGCGTCGGATCCGGAAAGCTATTTCCTTTGCCTGTTTCACACTGGCCGAACCATTACCTTTGAGATCAGTGGGCAAACCGACGATCACCTCAACCGCAGCATATTCACGCACTAGCTGCAGCAGCCGATCCACATCTGCAAGATCGGGTCCTTTTAGTCCAGTTTCCCGCTTGATTGTTTCCACCGGCATAGCCAAACGAGCATCGCGGTCCGACGCCGCAACACCAATTCGGACAGTTCCTACATCTATGCCAAGGCGTCTGCCGGGACCTGGGTCCCCAACGCCGGGAATATCAGGATTCACCTTCATAAGAGTCCGGTTTACCTTTCTGAAAACTTCGCGTGGGATTGGTACATAAGACCAACGTGTCCCAGGGCACATCATCAAATCTAGCCGGTCACAGCCACGTGGTGGTTATTTCCGCGTGTGTCCGCGTATGTTATCGCGCCTTCGCTGAGAATTACTCAGTTTTTGGCGGTCCACGGGGCCAATTAATAACAACTAAATAGAAAACCGGGGTCCTCTGAAAAGAGAACCCCGGCTTAATACCAGGCTCACATTAGAGCTTAGAGACCTTCAATTTCTTCACGAACGGCAGCAAAACCAGCCTCGAGTCCGGCAATATTTGCGCCGGAGCCCTGAGCCAAATCAGCCTTTCCGCCACCGCGTCCATCAATGTAGCCACCAACAAGCTTGACCAAGTTACCGGAATGCGCACCGCGCTCCACAGCAGCCTTGGTTGCAGCAACCACAAAAGGAACCTTGTCATCATTGGCAGAAGCAAGCACCAAGACACCCTCGCGAGCGCCCAGCTTATCCTTCAAGGTGGTCGCAATGGTGCGCAGGTCACCTGCGGAGGTGCCGTCCTTAACACGCAGCAACAGGGTGCTAATACCCTTTATATCCTGCGCATTGTTCAGTAGATCAGCGGTCTGTGCCATCAACTGCTGGCGGTGCAGAGCCTCAATTTCCTTCTCAGCAGCCTTTAGCTTGTCCACCAACTGGGCCACGCGCTCTGGAAGTTCCTCGGAAGGAGCCTTCAGTGAGCTAGCCAAACCTTCAGCCAGCGCACGCTCCTTAGCCAGGTAGTTAAAGGAGTTCATGCCGGAGTAGGCCTCAATGCGGCGCACACCTGAACCAACAGAAGCCTCCCCAAGCATGGCAACTGGGCCAATCTGAGAAGAATGAGCCACGTGGGTACCACCACAGAGTTCCATGGAGAATGGTCCACCAATTTCGACCATGCGCACGGTGCTGCCATAGTTTTCACCGAACAATGCCATAGCGCCCATTGCCTTAGCCTCTTCCAAAGAGGTTTCAATGGTGTTCACAGTCCAGTCAGAATCCACAGCCTCATTGGTGATGGTCTGAATCTGCTCCAACTGCGCAGGAGTGAGCTGCTCAGTGTAATTAAAGTCAAAACGCAAATAGCCCGGACGGTTCATTGAACCTGCCTGCACGGCAGTTGGTCCCAGAACCTGTCGCAATGCCGCATGGATCAGGTGGGTTGCGGTGTGTGCCTGGCGTGCAGCGTGGCGCCATTGCTTATCGACGGATGCCACCACCTGGTCTCCAACTGCAAGTCCACCATTGGCCACCACAGCCTTGTGAACCCACAACTTCTTACCGATCTTCTGTACGTCTTGAACGTCCAACACAGTATCCCCCATGAGGATCTGTCCACGGTCACCGAGCTGTCCACCGGACTCTGCATAAAGTGGGGATTGATCGAGGATAACCTCAACCTCTTGTCCCTCAGCAGCCTCGTTGATCTTGGCCCCGTCGACAAGCAAACCCAAAACCTTGGACTGCGACTGCAATTCCTCAAAACCGGTGAACACAGTTGGGTTGTTATCTACCCATTCGCGGTAAATAGAGAGGTCAGCATGGCCGTGCTTCTTGGCCTGGCTATCGGCCTTGGCGCGGGAACGTTGTTCCGCCATCAGGGTCTCGAAACCATCGACATCAACCTGCAGGCCAGCTTCCGCTGCCATTTCAAGGGTCAAGTCAATGGGGAAACCGTAGGTATCGTGCAGGGCGAATGCCTGAGCGCCAGCAACCACGGTGGAACCAGAAGACTTGATGCTCTCCGCTGCCTCTTCAAAGAGGTGGGTGCCGGAGACCAGGGTCTTTAGGAATGCACGCTCTTCGGTGATAGCCACGCGCAGGATACGCTCGCGGTTCTCAGCGATCTCTGGGTAAGACGGGCTCATGGTGTCCATGATGGTGTTCATGAACTGCTCCATGGTCTCACCGGTAGCACCCAGCAGACGAGCAGAGCGAATAATACGGCGCAGGAGACGGCGCAGGATGTATCCGCGGCCTTCATTACCTGGGGTAACGCCATCGAGGATGAGCATCATGCCGGTGCGGGAGTGGTCCGCAATAACGCGGAAGCGCACGTCAGCCGTGTTATCAGAACCGTAGGTGGTGCCGGTCAAGGTCTCAGCGACGTCGATCACTGGACGCAAAAGGTCAGTTTCGTAGACGTTTTCTACACCCTGCAGGATGCAAGCAACGCGCTCCACACCCATGCCGGTATCAATATTCTTCTTTGGCAGGTCGCCAACGATCTCAAAGTTATCCTTACCGATGCCAGCGCCACGTTCCTTCTCCATGAAGACCAGGTTCCAGATCTCCAGGTAACGGTTATCGTCAGCTTCTGGGCCGCCGTCCTTGCCGTATTTCTCGCCACGGTCGTAGTAGATCTCAGAGCAAGGGCCACAAGGTCCCGGAACACCCATGGACCAGTAGTTATCTGCCATTCCTAAGCGTTGAATGCGCTCTTTAGGAACACCGATCTTCTTTTCCCAGATCTCGGCTGCTTCATCATCGTCAAGGTAAACAGTGACCCACAGGCGCTCTGGGTCAAGGCCATATCCGCCGTCTTCTACCTTGTCAGTAAGCAGAGTCCAGGCATGGGTAATTGCGCCTTCTTTAAAGTACTGACCGAAGGAGAAGTTACCGGCCATCTGGAAGAAGGTGTTGTGGCGAGTGGTGATGCCAACTTCTTCAATATCGAGGGTGCGCACACACTTCTGGATAGAGGTGGCAGTTCCATTCTCGAAAGGTGGGGTCTGCTGACCAAGGAAATATGGCTTAAAGGGAACCATGCCTGCGTTGACAAAGAGCAGGTTTGGATCATCGAGAATCAACGACGCGCTTGGTACCGCCTGGTGACCGGCCTTAACGAAGTGATTAGTGAAGCGCTCCCTGATCTCATGGGTCTGCACAGCGGTATCCTGCCTTAGAACTTCTCGAATAGTTTCAGCGCACGCAAAATCGCACGCCGTTATTTGGACAAGAGCTAAGTTTACCTGCCCTGTCTACTTCATGAGCAACCCGGGCTATTTGCCGCCCCGAATGATCCTGCGCAGCCGGCCAATAAACTCACTAATTCGCTTCTCACCACCATGTTCACTGGGCTGGTAGTAGACCCGATCGCGAAGGTTTTCCGGCAAATAGTCTTGGCGCACCACTCCCCGCGGGTCGTCATGCGGATAGACATATCCCACAGCATTTCCAAGCTTCTTGGCACCCTCATAATGGCCATCACGAAGGTGCGCCGGCACGGTACCAATATTTCCTTGTTTGATATCAGCTAAAGCGCTATCCATCGCCACTATTACGGCATTGGATTTGGGGGCGAGCGCCAGGTGGATTGTTGCTTGTGCCAGATTGATCCGCGCCTCCGGCATACCGATGAGTTGTACTGCTTGCGCAGCGGCCACGGCCACCTGAATAGCAGTTGGATCAGCCATGCCGATATCTTCGCTAGAGTGAATCACCAACCTACGCGCAATAAAGCGCGGATCTTCACCCGCATCAATCATGCGCGACAAATAGTGCAGCGCGGCGTCAACATCTGAACCTCTAATCGACTTAATCCACGCACTCACCACGTCATAATGCTGGTCACCATCGCGGTCATAACGCACAACTGCCCGATTGACGTTTTCTTTAACTGTGGTGAGATCAAGTTCTTCCCCATCGGCAACCGCCTCCGCAGCCGCCTCAATATAAGTAAGCCCACGTCGCGCATCTCCTCCAGCGAGCAGCACCAGCTGATCGATTGCCTCCGCGCTGGCCGTGATACGCCCGCCGAGCCCGCGCTCGTCGATAAGCGCTCTTTGCAGCAATGTTTTAATATCACCTTCGGTTAGGGGTTCCAACTGCAGAATCAGGGAACGAGACAGCAGCGGTGCGACCACCGAAAAGGAAGGATTTTCAGTGGTAGCAGCCAACAGCAAGACCGTGCGATTTTCCACGGCTGAGAGCAGCGCATCCTGCTGGGTTTTTGAAAAGCGGTGGACCTCGTCAATAAATAGCACCGTCTTCTGCCCCAGCTGCAGATCCATACGTGCACGTTCGATAACAGAACGGACTTCCTTCACACCAGACGACAGCGCCGACATAGCAACGAAACGATCCCCAGCCGCCGCAGAAATCAGCGAGGCAATCGTGGTCTTGCCTGTCCCTGGCGGACCATAAAGGATCACCGAAGCTTCACCACTACCTTCAATCAGCCGCCGCAATGGTCTACCTGGCCCAAGCAAGTGCTGCTGACCGACGACTTCATCAAGCGTGCGGGGCCGCATCCGCGCAGCTAACGGCGCATGGCCACCGGGGTGAAAATACTGATCTGCCGCCTTTGAGCTTCGCCACCCCACCGGGTTGCCTGAAGACTGTCCTGGGGCCTCTGAAGCCCCGGGCGTTTCAAAAAGAGAATCCTGGGCCATAGTGGTCAGGTTAGTCCTTTCCTATTTGCAATTTTGAACCCGCTCCCGTGAACTGGCTTTAATTCACGCCACCCAAGCTGCTTTTCGACGCCTCTCCCCGCCGCCCACCCCTGAGTAAGAGGGCACACCCACCCACCACCACCACCCCACAAACACCAAAAAAGGGTGCAC
>NZ_JAWVOB010000005.1:0-216503 GCF_046592015.1 Corynebacterium callunae | reverse complement strand
CAGTTATGAAATCCTGTTTTACATCTGTGTCAGAAGTAGCAAATTTCTTAAAATATAAAGAAAATATTCTGGATTTGGCTTAACCTATGAAAATGGCTGTGAAAATCATCGCAATTGATGACCATCGAATTTCTCTCTTGGGAATGCACACGCTATTTAGCGCTGATGGTGAATGTGAACTTGTGGCGGCGGTTTCTGGAATCCCAGCAGCATGTGATTATCTCGCTGGTGCAGGAGAGAAAAAGGCTCAAGTGGCGCTTTTGGATCTCCGCATGGGGGATTCTTCTGATCCCTTTGATAATGTGCAGCGCCTACAAGCCCTGGGTCTGGCAGTCATTATCTTTTCTTCGCTTGATAGCCCATTCTTGATCCGTCGAGCCTTGCAAGCTGGGGTTCAGGGCGTAGTTTCCAAGACAGCTACTGATGAGGAAATTGTTCAGGCTGTACTAACGGTGCATCAAAACAACACCTTTGCCAATGTTGATTGGGCAAGCGCTATCGATTCCGATCCCTTGCTAAATTCAGTCGACCTTTCACCACGTCAGCTGCAGGTTTTGGAGCTCTATGCCTCTGGTGAATCAGCTAAAAGGGTTGCTCGAATAACGAATCTTTCCGTTGATACGGTTCAGGACTATATCAACCGAATTCGGCAAAAATATTGTGCTGCAGGACGTCCCACCACGTCAAAGACGGACTTGTATTTGCGTGGGCTTGAAGATGGCTATATCGCCGGCCCAGCTGATGCCTAAGAATCCTAAGCTGCTAAGTAGTCGGCTTGATGCGGACTTCTTCCAGCCCTTGCCTCGACGCCATTTAAGCCAAGTTGCTCCCAAAGCAAGTGACTATTTGGAAACTAAGGGGCAAGCGACGGCGTCTTTGCGTCGCATCATTGCCATTGGTGGGGGATTGTCGTGGCTAATTTTGCTGCTCAAACAGGGCATTTTCAGCATGGACAGTGTGGCCGAGGCCCTGCTAGCCGGAAGCTCAGTGGCCGTACTTGCAGTGGGGGTTTTAAACCTAAAGCGAGCCTTTGTGCCCACAATGGGTATCGCCGGGATAATTTATTTGGTTTTGGTCGTGGTACATGCGGGCCAAATTCTCTTTAGTGGGCAAAGCAATCTAAGCGAATTAATGCTGGGGGACTATGCGGCCTTGCCCGCCGGTATCCTCGTTGCCGCCTGGCCACGGTGGTCGTCGATAAGCATTAGTGTTTTGGTAGGTTCCATGCTTTCTGCGGCTGTGAATCATCGGTATGGCGGTGGATTTGCGCTGCTTATTGAGGCTCTAAATGCAGCGGTAACAACTTTGCCACTGAATTATATTGTGATGCGGGTGCTGAGAACCGCGAAGAAAATTGATGATGGCTCCCAGCAAGCGATAAAAAATGCTCGGGTTCTCGCCACCCAAAAAGCGCTGGTGGAACTGGAATCGAGGTTCCTTTCCTTCATTCACGATAAGGTATTGGCTCAATTAAACGCACTTCGTCGAGGGATATTGCCATTTAGCGTGGAAAATGTGCGGGAGTCCTATGCACTTAATGCTCCACAGTTGGTGTACCAATTCTGGCCTGTATCCGAAGTAATTTCGAGAATTCAGATTGCAGTGCGGGAGGAATATCCAGCTATTGCCTTCGATGAAGATGTAATTAAACAGGCCAGTTTTGATATTCCAGCGGAAGCCGGCAGCGCTCTTATTGACGCTGCTCGGCAAGCTGCCAAAAATATTGCGATCCATGCCCCTGGTTCATCCGCAGGTTTAAGCATTCAGGTTGATAGGGAAGAAGAAAGCATAGACATTCGAATTCGAGATGATGGGCCAGGTTTTCACACGGACAATATCCCCGCTAATAGGGCAGGAATTCCCTTAAGTATTTTGGCTAGGGTCAATCAGTTACCTGGTGGTCAGGCGGAGATCAAGTCTGCCAAGGGGCGAGGAACTGAAGTGATCTTGCAGTGGGTCGAGCTAAGGGATGTAGGCACCACAGAGGTTGATGAAATCCCATCTGTGTATGAAACGATGGGTTTTGCGGAGCTTTACCGGCCACTGCCAGCATTTTTATTGTGGTGTGTGTTCCTTGGAATATCACTCCGGGTTCAACCGACCAATGAGTTGTTGTGGGCGGCGGGGTTAGCACTAGCTGGATTAGGCCTAGCAATTCTAATTAGGGGCGAAACAGAGCGGCTTTCCTTAGACAATTCAGTGTTGGTGATGCTGTGTATCTGGGGATTTTACGTCCTGGCTATCGCTTCAAAAGCCAGCGATATTCAGCGTTGGCCGTTTAACTGGTACATTCCCATCGCCCTGTTAATGTGTCTGTACCTAACAGTGCGCTACCAGCCGGTTATTGGCATTGGCAGCTGGTTGGGCTGTGTCATTATTGGGGAAATATTTGGAGCTTTAGGCTGGCAGTCGCCATTGTTGCAATGGACTACCACTTTGCCTTTGGTATTCGTTATTTTGCCGGGTGCCATTTTGCCAATGCTGGTTAAACAGGTTTCTTCTGGCTTGCCGATGCTCATAGCAAGTGGACGTGTAAAAACAGCACGAAGGGCAATCACCGAAGTTGAAGAAGAGTTTGTAAACAACACCCGCCAGTGGTTGGCACAGCGCTTAGGGTTCATGCTTCGGCAGGGACTAGATGAGAATGCCCAAAAATCAGCTGCACTATTGATGGAGCTGCGTCTGCGAGATGCGCTGAGATCCCCGCTTTTTGATACCCCCGCCATTACAACTGCAGTATGGGATGCACGGATTAGGGGAGCACAAGTCCGCCTAGTTGACGATCTTTCTCCCAGTACTGAAGGGCCAGTGCAAGATCCACGTTTAGAAGTGCTTAATCACAAACTGCTTAATGAACTAGCCAACTTGCAAGACGGAGATTCCCTGGTGGTGCGGGTATTTCCACCTGGGCGCTCAACTTTTGGTGTCCTTAGAGTAGAGCGCGCCGATTCCGAAGACGTCGTGGTGGAGAAGTTCGAATAGCTTGCCCCTTTTATTAAGCCTGTACGCCATGGGGGTTTTCGTCGAAAAGCGCAGGGGTTAGCTGCTGCCAAAGGAGCTTCCGCTCGCAGCTTTGGCCTGCGAGACCACAGGGGAAACTAATACTTCGCCGCTGATTCCATCAACGCAGGCCTGATAGGGGTTAGCAAGGCGTTGCAGAGTTTGGGAGGTTGAAGCGATACGCGCCTGAGTGAGCGGGAACACCTGATCGGAAACAAGTAGCTCGCTAAAATCCGCTCCAGGATAAAAACCAAGGAGATCAGAAACTTGAGTGGCTGCTTTTTGCTGTGGGATGGTGCGACTGCCAGCTAAAGTTTGAGCGTCATTTTCCAGCCAAGTGGTGAAATACTCATCCCACACGGCTGCATAAATTAAATGTGCGGCCTCTGAACGAAAAATTCCCGATGCTTCCGCAGCGGCAATAATACTTGCATAAGCCCTAGCTGCAGGATCGCTTAAGTGTGCCGAACTGTAATTACGGTTTTCAACCATGACGTAGAGCTCGGCAAGTGCCAGCTCAAAATTGGCTTTTTGATCAGGGAATTTCTCAATAAGCCTGTCCATGGTGGACGGGGTTTGAGAAAAATTGACGGCTAGGGCTTGAAGCTCCGCCGCGGAGAAAATAATAACACAAGTATTTTTATTAACTTCCACTTGAGCAGCGCCAGCATGGGGTAAAGATGGGAATGTGGATGCAAAGAGGCTTGCAATCAGCATTGTGCTGGCGATGGCTCGGATTCTCAAAATGGGAGTTCCTAACAAATATTTATTTCTTACGTGCTGCCATTTCCATGGGGTTTTGGAAGAGGTAGTACAGAAGTTCACTTATTTTACTTTGGGATAATGGTTATATTAACCCGAAACCTAAGGAATTAGAATAGAAAAAGGTATTAAATGTGCTTAAGTTTAGAAATTCTTAAGATTTTGGAACAGGTGTCGACCTCGCAATTATGAAAAGTGTCCCAACGTGTGGTCACATGTGGCATCTGAATTGGCACCCGGAGCAGCTCTAAAGAAACACAATTGGCAATAAGAGTGCTTATTTGAATTGAAAGTGTGAAATTATCCTCCAAAAGTGAACAGCTTAGTCTATAGTGGTTTAGTATCCTTTTTCAATTGTGCTATCCCACGTAGGGTGGCTTAGTGAACTAGGACGATAAAGCTCGACCACGATTATTTTGGAGAATCATGACCTCAGCATCTGCCCCCAGCTTCAACCCCGGCAAGGGCCCCGGCTCACCAGTCGGCATTGCTCTTCTTGGCTACGGAACCGTTGGCTCTGAGGTGATGCGTTTGATGACAGAATACGCAGATGAGCTGGCACATCGCATCGGTGGCCCGCTGGAACTTCGTGGCGTAGCCGTATCTGATGCTTCAAAGCCTCGTGAGGGCGTGGCGCCCGAACTTCTTACCGAAGACGCCTTTGCTCTGATCGAACGCGAAGATGTTGACATTGTTGTCGAGGTTATCGGTGGCATCGACTACCCACGCCAGGTTGTTTTAGCAGCCTTGAAGGCCGGAAAGTCCGTGGTCACCGCTAATAAAGCGCTGGTGGCAGCACATTCCGCAGAACTGGCCGATGCCGCTGAAGAATCCAATGTTGACCTTTACTTCGAGGCAGCAGTAGCAGCCGCAATCCCGGTTGTGGGACCGCTGCGTCGTTCCCTCGCAGGCGATCAGATCCAGTCTGTCATGGGCATTGTCAATGGCACCACCAACTTTATTCTCGACGCCATGGATTCCACCGGCGCAGGCTATGAGGAATCCCTCGCTGAAGCAACGCGCCTGGGCTATGCCGAAGCTGACCCTACTGCCGATGTCGAAGGCCACGACGCCGCCTCCAAGGCAGCAATTCTTGCTTCCCTCGCATTCCATACCCGCGTTACCGCTGATGATGTGCACTGCGAGGGCATCACCAATATCAGTGCCGCTGATATTAAAGCCGCGAAGCAAGCCGGCCATACCATTAAATTGCTTGCCATCTGTGAGAAAATCACCGATAAGGAAGGACGTCAGGCCATTTCTGCGCGCGTGCACCCAACCCTGCTTCCCACCTCTCATCCTTTGGCGTCCGTTAATAAATCTTTTAACGCCATTTTCGTAGAAGCAGAGGCTGCAGGTCGGCTGATGTTCTACGGCAATGGTGCCGGTGGTGCGCCTACCGCCTCTGCTGTGCTTGGCGACGTCGTCGGTGCGGCTCGCAACAAGGTATTTGGTGGTCGCGCTCCAGGCGAGTCCACCTATGCAAACCTTCCGATCGCAGACTTCGGCGATACTCCAACCCGCTACCACCTGGACATGGAAGTTGAAGACCGCGTTGGGGTTTTGGCTGAATTGGCTAACCTCTTTGCAGAGCAAGGAATTTCACTGCGTACAATCCGTCAAGAGGAGCACGAAAACGGTGCCCGCCTCATCGTGGTCACCCACACCGCATTGGAATCTGATCTCAGCCACACTGTTGAACTACTTAAAGCCAAGCCAATTGTTAAGGCTATTAACAGTGTGATCCGCCTCGAAAGGGACTAGTTTTACTCCATGGCTATTGAACTCAACGTCGGCCGCAAGGTTACTGTCACCGTGCCAGGTTCCTCCGCGAACCTCGGCCCCGGCTTTGACACTCTTGGCCTTGCACTCTCTGTCTACGACACCGTCGAAGTGGAAATCATTCCCTCCGGCCTGGAAGTAGAAGTTTTTGGCGAAGGCCAAGGCGAGGTTCCCCTCGATGGATCTCACCTGGTGGTTAAGGCCATCCGTGCAGGTCTACGCGCTGCCGACGTAGAAGTTCCCGGCCTTCGGGTGATCTGCCACAATAACATTCCGCAATCTCGTGGTTTGGGATCCTCTGCCGCTGCGGCCGTTGCTGGTGTTTCTGCAGCAAATGGCTTGGCAGATTTCCCCCTGAGCCAGGACCAGATTGTGCAGCTGGCCTCAGCTTTTGAGGGTCACCCCGATAATGCTGCCGCCTCTGTGCTCGGTGGTGCCGTGGTTTCCTGGACCACCTTGTCCGTTGATGGCAAGAGCCAGCCACAATACGCTGCCGTGCCCATCAAGGTCCATAAAGACATCCGCGCCACGGCCTTGGTGCCTAACTTCCACGCTTCCACCGAAGCTGTGCGACGAGTCCTACCCACCGAGGTAACGCATATCGACGCCCGCTTCAATGTTTCCCGCGTGGCGGTGATGATCGTTGCTTTGCAGGATCGCCCAGAGTTGCTGTGGGAGGGTTCCCGCGATCGCCTGCACCAGCCTTATCGCGCTGATGTTTTGCCCGTCACCGCCGAATGGGTCAACCGTCTTCGCAACCGCGGACATGCAGCCTATCTTTCCGGCGCAGGCCCCACCGTGATGGTGCTCTCTACTGAGCCAGTGCCAGACAAGGTACTAGAAGATGCCCGTGAATCCGGTATTCGCGTGCTCGAGCTAGAAGTAGCTGAGGGCGTGAAGGTCGAAGTTAATCACGCATAAATAAAAAACCGAGTGCCAAGGCACTCGGTTTTTTATTGTTGGGATTCGATATAACTTGTGGGTAATACAATGCGCTCAAGGGCTTGGGCGGTGAGGATTTCAGGATGCTCGTGCGTACTTGAATTGCGATTTAGAACTAAGCCCAGCCACAGCGCATCGATCATACGACTAGTAGCATCATCAAAATAGGTTGAATAGATGCGGTTATATTCGGCTAGCCAGTGTGAAAATACTGCGGCTACCTCGGGGGAATGGAGCGCACGCGCGTAGAGCTCAGCACTGAGAATAATAGTGTGATCACTTACGGAGAAAACCCGAAGCAGGGCAGCGGTGGCCGATTCAAAGGAATCAACACCGGCAAAATTCTCTTCGCACCAGCGGATATTGTCAGCCACAAATCTCTCAAAGGCGGTGACGATGAGTTCATTGAGATCTTTGAAATGATAGGTAATCGATCCCAATGCCACTCCGGCTACTTCTGCCACCTTGCGATGTGTGGTATTCGCTACGCCAAATTCACAAATCACGTCAAGACAGGCGTCGATAATTTCATCACGGCGGCTGGAGCTACGTCCATGTCCCTTAGAATCTGGCATAGGGAATATTCTACCCAAAAGTAAAAGATCCTCATGCTCCGCCTGCAAGGCGGCGTCGAAAAGCGTTTTCTTTTTATTTTTCGCCAGGTCCCTTTAGCTTGATGACCTCAAAATCACCGTCGCGCAAGTGCATACGCAGGTCTTTTTTATCGAACTTGCCCACCGAGGTCTTATCGATCTCATCTACGAAGGTCCAATATTCCGGCAGCATCCAGTTGGGCAGACGATCTTTAAGCTGCTCGCGTAACTTCTCAGCGGTCTCGCGGCTGCGCTCAATACCTGGATAGAGCAAGGTCACAGCCAAGGGGCGCTCCACCCACTTATCATCCGGGAAACCAATAACGGCACATTCCACCACTTCATCAGTGGCCATAATGAGGTTTTCCAACTGGCTGGAATAGATCCACTCACCACCGGAACGAATCACATCGCGGGCGCGGTCCTGAATTGTTAGGAAGCCATCGCTGGTTACCGAACCTACATCGCCGGTACGTAGCCAGCCATCTGCGGTAAAGAGTTCGTGGGCATCATCAACCTCACCGTCACGGAAGGTGTGGGCCAACTTGCCATCATCTTCCATAGGCGAATGGAAATAACTTGCAGTAACCCAGGGGCCACGCACCTGGATTTCGCCTTCATTGCGGTCAGTAGAGGCCATGACCTGGCCATCATTGACCACTCGGTATTCCAAGGAGGCAGGGAAACGACCCTGAGAAACTCGATAACTCCACCTGGTTTCACCAGAAACACCTGAAGGCGGACGCGAAACCGTACCCACAGTAGAGGTTTCTGTCATGCCCCAAACGTGCACCACATCCACACCATATCGCTGCTCCCACATGGTGATAACAATTGGCGGAACCGCAGAACCACCCACATAAAGCTCACGCAAAGACATACGCTCAGGAGGATTCTTGAGGTAGTGCACCATCAACTGAATCCACAGGGTTGGCACACCGTGGGCTACACGAGGCAACGTGGTGGAAATAATTTTGGCCAGGGTAGGGGCGGAAAGATCAGCACCAGGCAAAACCAGGGGAGTGCCAGACATAAAAGCAGCAATTGGTACACCCCAGCTGAGCACGTGATAAATAGGCACACAGCACAGGAAGGTCTCGCCATGTTCCACTGCCAGGGAGTCGGTGGTACGCAAGCTCATGGACTGTAAATACAGGGAACGATGGGAATAGATCACGCCTTTGGGCGGACCGGCAGTACCCGTGGAATAGCAGATTGCGGCAGCGGTGCGCTCATCTTGCACCGGCCAATTATAGGAGGTTGAACGACCATCTAGCAGGGCTTCATAGGAATAAGTCTCAACAGTATCCGGCAGCAGGCTGGCTGCTGCTGAAAAATCATTATCACCAATAAAGACCACAGCCCGGACCTTGGGGCAGGTTTCTAAAACCTCGGCCAGCTGCTCGGCTAGGCGCGGATCAGCAACAATAACCTCAGCCTCAGAGTGATTGAGAATAAAAGAAATCTGATCATTCATCAGCTGCTTGTTGAGGGGATTAAACACCGCACCCATACACGCAACAGCGAACATCACTTCCATATGTTCTGCGCAGTTATACAGCAGGCTAGCAACGCGCTGATCACCGGTGATGCCCAAAGAATCATAGAGGGCATGGGCTAAAGCAGCGGCGCGGGCGCCGATTCCGCTAAAAGTCTGTTGGACCTGCTCACCACCATCCCAGGTAGTAATGAGCGTATCTCCATGCACAGTGGAACCGTAGTCAAGGATTCTGCTGAGGGAAAGGGGAACATCCTGCATCGTGCTGAGCATGTATTCAACAATAGCGGGCTGCCCCTGAACTTTTTGCCAGTGTGGGGGCAACCTAGCCAAAAACCTCAGAAAGGGCAGCGGTTTTAGGCTGACAAATACATAGATAGAGGGCGATTGAGACAGTTGGGCTGCAATGCGCTAATATAGGCGATCAAGACCGAGGCAATGCTTCCCGGTGCACACCAACATCCTCCGCACTACCTGCTGAGATCCCACATTTTTGAGGCTGACTCTCATGACGGGGTAGAGGATTAACTTTAAAGCACCCGGAGCTGTGGATATTTTTCCCAGCCACATCTTGGTCTGGAAGACAACACCACAAGTACTCTCCAACACAGCGTGCTGGTGTATTAGCTTCCTCCAGTGTCATATAGCGCAAACAATGTTGAGCGCGTGTTTAAAGCTGCAAAATGCGGCAAACCACCAGCTCAGCCCAATCGTGCAATGACACTTTCAACTACACAGAAGCCGCGTTCGGCCACACGTCCCATCCCGACAAATCCCGGGTATCCCCTTCAGACGGCCTGAACTGCAATGAAAGGAAATCTGTGACTGACACAGACAACACCGCAGCGAATCAGGGAGAACTGACCTCCCTTCGACTGCCTGATCTGCGCAAAATTGCGGCAGACCTTGGCCTCAAGGGCACCTCTGCACTCCGCAAAGGCGACCTCTTAAACGCCATTAATGCAGCTCGCGCTGGTAAACCCACCGCAGCAGCAGAAGCACCAAAGAGGGCAACAAAGCGCACCAGCACCCGTGCTGTCGCGCCCGCAGCGACCGAAACTCCAGCAGAGACTCCGGTTGAAACTCCAGCTCCGGTAGCTGCAACCCCGGTGGAAAATGCTGAAACCACTGCTCCTGCACCGCGCAGCCGAGGCCGTCGCAGCACCAAAGCTGCTGCGCCTGCCGCTGCTGCACCAGTTGAGCAAGCTGCACAGCCAGAGGCTACAGAAGCATCTGAAACCCCAGCACCACGCCGCGGTCGCCGTCGCGTCAGCGCCACCAATGTCACCGCAAATACTGAGCACACCCCAGCGCAGGCCGAGATTCCAGTTGCCACCCCAATTGAGACTCCCGCAGCACCTGCAGAGCCTGCAGCTGAAACAAACACTCAGAACGCTGCTGACAACTCCGACAACGCCAACAGCGAGGATCAAGACAACCGTTTTGAATCCCGCTCCGCAGCGCGCCGGGCTCGTCGCAACCGTCAGCGTCAAACCCAGGATCAGGGTCAGTCCCAGGATCAGGGTCAGTCCCAGGGTGGCCGTGAAGGACGTGAGCCACGGGAGCCACGTGAGGCTCAGGCAGCCAAGGAAGCAACTGCTACGCCTGTAGTTGAGCGTGAGCAGCAGACTGAAACTCCAGCTGTTGTTGAGCAAGTAACCAATGCAGACAATAACGGTGAAGAAGCTCGCGAAGACAACCGCCGTGAGCGCGGCAATCGCCGCAACAACCGCAATGATCGCGGTTCCCGTGACTACCGCAACTCCCGTGATGACGCTGCTACCGCAGAGGCAGGCGTCGAAAAGCAGGAGAACCAGGCAGAAAACGGCGAGGACAATAACGAAGAGCGCCGTCCACGCAACAACCGCGACCGCAACAACCGTGACCGTAATGATCGCAGCGAGCGCAATGACCGTGATAATCGCAATGGGGATGATGATGATCGTCGTGGTCGCCGTGGTCGCCGCAACCGTCGTGGCCGTGACCGCGATATGCGCGACAACCGCGACAATAGGGATAACCGCGATCGCGACAACCAGGACTCCGATAACGGCACTACTCATGAAGAGCAGCTACAGCCAGTAGGCGGCATCCTGGATATCGTTGATACCAACGTCGCTTTTGTGCGTACCACCGGTTATCACGCCGCACCATCAGACGTTTTTGTAAACAACCAGCTGATTCGCCGTATGGGCCTGCGCTCTGGCGATGCAATTACCGGCCAGGTTCGTATGAACCAGGGCAGCTTCAACCACAGCAACCACGGTGGACGCAACCGCCAGAAGTACAACAACCTGGTGCGCGTGGAAACCGTAAACGGCCTGCCTGCTGAAGAAGCTCGCAACCGTCCAGATTTTGGCAAGCTGACTCCTTTGTATCCAAACCAGCGTTTGCGTTTGGAAACTGAGCCACGCATTTTGACCACTCGTGTCATCGATCTCATCATGCCTATTGGTAAGGGTCAGCGTGCACTGATTGTTTCCCCACCAAAGGCCGGCAAGACCACCATCTTGCAAAATATTGCCAACGCTATTTCCACCAACAACCCTGAGTGCTACCTCATGGTTGTGCTGGTTGATGAGCGTCCTGAAGAAGTTACCGATATGCAGCGTTCGGTTAACGGCGAGGTGATTTCCTCTACCTTCGACCGTCCACCATCAGAGCACACTGCAGTGGCTGAGCTGGCCATTGAGCGCGCAAAGCGCTTGGTAGAGCAAGGCCAAGACGTTGTTGTCTTACTTGACTCCATCACCCGCTTGGGCCGTGCCTACAACAACAGCTCACCTGCCTCCGGACGTATCCTTTCCGGTGGTGTGGATTCCAACGCCCTGTATCCACCAAAGCGTTTCTTGGGTGCTGCCCGCAATATCGAAAATGGTGGTTCTTTGACCATCATCGCTACCGCCATGGTGGAAACCGGTTCCGCCGGCGATACCGTGATCTTCGAGGAATTCAAGGGCACCGGCAATGCCGAGCTCAAGCTGGATCGTAAGATCTCTGAGCGTCGTGTATTCCCAGCTGTTGACGTCAATCCTTCCGGTACCCGTAAGGATGAGCTTTTGCTCAACCCTGATGAGGCGCGCATTATGCACAAGCTGCGCCGCATCCTCTCTGCGCTGGATAACCAGCAGGCCATTGATCTGTTGATTAAACAGTTGAAAAAGACCAAGTCCAATGCAGAATTCCTGATGCAGGTTGCCTCCAGCGCACCTATGGCAGGAACTGAGAAAGAGGAGGAATACTCCTAATGGCATCGCAGGTTTCTGCAGTAGATGACATCCTGGCCGAATACCACGGCCTGGAGCAGCAAATGGCTGATCCCGAGCTGCACAATGATCCAACAGCTGCTCGTAGGGTAGGAAAGCGCTACTCCGAGTTGCAGCCCATTATCAATGTGCACCGCGAGCTCACCGCTGCTCAAGAAGATTTAGAAGCAGCCAAGGAAATGGCTCATGAGGATCATGAGTTCCAAGCTGAGGCTGAGCGTTTGTCCGTAGAGGTTGTTGAGCTCGAAGAAAAGCTCGCTGACCTGCTAGCACCACGCGATCCTCACGATAGTGAAGATATCGTGATGGAAATCAAGGCCGGTGCCGGCGGCGAAGAAGCTGCGCTTTTTGCGGGCGATCTGCTGCGCATGTACCAAAAATTTGCGGATAAGCACGGCTTTGTAATTGAAGTTTTGGACTCGGCTGAGTCTGACCTCGGCGGCGTGAAGGACATCACCTTGTCCATCCGTTCCCGTCAGCCTTCCCGCGATGGTGCCTGGAGCCAGTTCAAGTTTGAAGGTGGCGTGCACCGCGTGCAGCGTGTGCCCGTGACTGAATCTCAGGGACGCATTCAGACCTCGGCCGCCGGTGTTTTGGTTTACCCAGAACCCGATGAGATCGAGGACGTGGAGATTGATGAGAAGGACCTGCGTATCGACGTTTACCGTTCTTCCGGTAAGGGTGGTCAGGGCGTTAACACCACTGACTCCGCCGTGCGTATTACCCACTTGCCAACCGGTTTGGTGGTGACCTGTCAGAAGGAACGCTCCCAGATCCAGAACAAGGCACGTGCAATGCAGGTGCTGGCTGCTCGTTTGCAAGCTCTTAAAGAAGAAGAGATTGAAGCCGAAGCAGCTCAGGGACGTGCAGCTCAGATCCGCACCATGGACCGCTCCGAGCGCATCCGTACCTACAACTGGCCAGAAAACCGCATCAGCGATCACCGCATTGGATTTAAGGCCAACAACCTTGACTCCGTTCTTGACGGTGAACTTGATGATCTTTTCACCGCCTTGCGCGCCGCTGAGCGTGCCGCTCGCCTCGAGGCCGAGGGCTAAAAATGCTCACCCTCGGGGAAGCACTGCGCGATGCCACCTCCACCCTTGAAAAGGCGGGGGTGGCATCGCCACTTAATGACGCCCGTTTGATTGCAGCACACCTCCTTGATTGCGGGCCCCTGGACGTGGCCCTCCATATACGCGATGAGGTGCCCGATGGGTTTGCCGAGGCAATTGCCCGCCGTGCCAAGCGCGAGCCCTTACAGCATATTTTGGGCTCCGCGCCCATGGGACTACTGGATTTGCACGTGGGCCCAGGCGTTTTTATTCCCCGCCCGGAAACCGAAGTCCTCGCTGACTGGGCCGTGCGGCAGGCGAGGGGCGTCGACAAGCCCGTTATTGTTGATCTGTGCACCGGTTCCGGTGCCCTGGCGGCCTACATCGGCCATGAGCTTGTCGACGCCCACCTCACCGCGGTGGAACTCGATCCGGGGGCTTTAACCTGGGCGCGGCGCAACCTCTTGGAATTTGCACCGGAGGTTGACCTGGTCCAGGGGGACGTTACAGATGCACAGCTTTTGCCTTCTCTGCATTCCACGGTGAATATTGTGGTGTCTAATCCACCCTATGTTCCAGAAACTTTGGAGCTTTCACCAGAGGTTTATCAAGACCCACATATGGCCGTTTTTAGTGGTGAAACCGGTATGGATGTCATCGAGGAAATGGTGCATTTGATTTTTAATTTGCTGCGACCCGGGGGAGTGGTTGGGGTAGAACATGATGACACCACCTCAGCCCAGGTGCAGGAAGTTTTCCGCAGTCATGGTGGTTTTGGCAACATTGAGGTCCTCAAAGATCTTGCTGGCCGAGACCGTTTTGTGACAGCGAGTAAGCTGTGATCGTGAGATTTTAAAGGCGCTTAGGTTGCGTGGGCATAGGCTGTGGAATTTGCCTATTTTTTTATAGTTGATTTTTAGTTGAGGAGAAAACCGTGAGCAGAATTTATGATTGCGCAGAGCCAGAAGCTCGGGCTGCCGGACTCAAAGCAGCAGTTGAAGCTGTTAAAGCTGGCCAGCTGGTAGTCCTTCCTACCGATACCCTTTATGGCTTGGGTGCCGATGCCTTCAATAATCAGGCAGTGGCAAACCTCTTGGCCACCAAACACCGCGGCCCAGATATGCCCGTTCCAGTGCTCGTTGGCAGCTGGGATACCATCCAAGGTTTGGTGCAGTCCTACTCTGCACAGGCCAAGGCTCTGGTAGAAGCCTTCTGGCCTGGCGGACTTTCCATCATCGTGCCTCAGGCTCCAAGCCTGCCCTGGAACCTAGGCGATACCCGCGGCACCGTGATGCTGCGTATGCCTTTGCACCCGGTAGCTATTGAATTGCTGCGTCAGACCGGCCCCATGGCAGTATCTTCTGCCAATATTTCTGGCCAGACCCCTCCAAGCACTGTTACCGAGGCGCGCCAGCAGCTCAACCAAAATGTTGCGGTTTACCTTGACGGTGGCGAGTGCGCCATCGGCAAGCCATCCACCATTGTTGATATCTCCGGCGATCACCCCAAGATTCTGCGCGAAGGAGCAATCAGCGCTGAGCGCGTCGGCGAAGTTCTAGGAGTGACGGCAGAGAGCTTGCGCTAAATATGGGAGTCGGTTTTGCGGGAATTCCGCTGCGTGAACTAGGACTAGTAATCCTGGTCGCAGCGGCGATTACCTACCTAAGCACCGGAATTATCAGGATGCTCATGGTCAAAAGTGGCCGCCTCAATGAGATCCGCGATAGGGATGTCCACGTCATGCCCAAACCCCGTCTCGGCGGAGTGGCTATGTTTAGTGGATTTTTGGGTGCGGTATTCCTTGCGGACCAGCTTCCAGCCTTGACAAGAGGCTTTATGCCCATCACTCCAGAGATGAATGCTGTCATTTGGGCAGGCTTTGTCATTGTGGTGGTGGGCGCCCTAGATGATCTTTTTGATCTGGATGCTTTAACCAAGCTGATAGGCCAAATAGTTGGCGCTGTTGCCATGAGCTTATTGGGCTTGACCTGGACAATTTTATATATCCCCTTTGGCGGCGGAACCACGCTCCTTATTGACCAAGTCCAGTCCACAATATTGACAACAGTGTTTACCGTCGCGCTCATTAACGCCCTCAACTTCGTCGATGGACTTGATGGCCTTTCTGCTGGCGTGGGCATGATTGCAGGCGCTGCAATTTTAGTTTTTTCCCTCACTATTCTTTTTGACCAAAATGGTGCTGTATCGGCCTATCCTCCCGCTATTATTGCCGCGGCTTTGGTGGGAATTTGTGCCGGATTTTTGCCCCACAACTTCGAACCTTCACGCATTTTTATGGGTGATTCTGGCTCTATGTTGATTGGTCTTTTATTGGCGGCGGCGTCGACTTCAGCCTCCGGAAAAATCAATATGAGCCTCTACGGCACCGTGGATATCATTGCGCTGATGTCGCCAATCATTGTGGTGCTGGCTGCCGTTGCCATACCGCTGCTGGACTTGATTATGGCCGTGATTCGAAGGGTGGGTAGGGGAAAATCCCCATTTGCTCCCGATAAGATGCACCTGCATCACCGACTGCTGGCCATTGGCCACACCCACCGTCGTGTTGTCCTCGTGCTTTATATGTGGGTAACTGTGGTTGCTTTTGGTGCGGTAAGTTTTTCTATTGTGCCTCCGCTTTTGGCCACCGGACTCACCGTTATTGGACTAGTGCTCGCGGTGGTGTTCACCGCGATTCCAGAGTGGCGCAGTCGGAATCAGATGCCCAGGCATGCAGGCCGAGTCGAACCTTAACCTGCTGCATTAGCGCCCTGTGCTGGTCCCTTGCTTTAGTTCCTTAGCTTGGTTCCAATCGCTGACCTGATTCTTTTAAGACTTTTCACCAAACCCCGGTAGGATTCCTCCACGTGACTAACCAACAGCCTCAGAATTCCAACGCGCAGCCCACGCCAGAGTCTGCGGATTCACCTTTTCAGATCTCCCAATATGATGATCATCGCCGGCCACTGCAGCGAGCAGTGAAGTTCGGAACCATCGCGCTGGTGGTCCTTACTATTGTTTCCCTAGCCATTTGGGGAACTACCCGCGGATTGCCTGGGGTGTGGGGAGTGCTCATTGGCGCTGCTGTTGGCGGTGGTTTTGTGCTCTTGACCGCGCTGAGCGTTTTGGTGACCGCAAACTCCAATGTCACCACCACCGGAGCCGTGGTGTTGGGAAGTTGGTTGCTCAAAATCGTCATTTTGGTCATCGTCTTGGCAGTCATTAAAGATATGACCTTCTATGACAATGTGGCCCTTTTTGTCACTGTGGTGATTGCTCTCTTGGTTGTTCTCCTTACTGAGGTGTGGGGAGTAATTACCTCCAGGGTCACCTACGTGGGCTAAAAATGCTTCTCGACGAACCCCGGGGGCTTTAAGCGCTAGGTGCTTAAAGCCCCCGGGATTTTTGGCTAACACCACATTAGAGGGTAGGGAAGTAGGGGTACCGCAGCTTTTTAATTCATGTGGCAGTTACCACAGGGTCAAAGTGAAAGAGATTAAAACTGCATAACAAAGTACCCTTTTCCAGATGACCGCTGAGAAAAGGGCAGGTAGATTTTAGGTTTTAGCCCATGAATTGCTGGCAAAAATCTGCTTAACTAATTCGCGATTGGCCATATCAGCTACCCCCGTTTACCCGCAAATCGGGCTTTGTGACACACCTAACACCTACTTATCCTTCCCGCTCACACGCTATTTCTTCGAACTAAGTAGTGGGAAGAAGGTTTTGCCCCCGCCCCGCTTGGATAAAAGCTAAAAACACCTGTTAATCTATAACGCGGGTTGAACCGATAAACCTCCCAAGGCAGCAGACACTAAGCCGCAGGGGGTTTTGCGGAGCACGTCCCCTGTGATCGTTGCGCTGATGTGCGACGGAGTCCGTGGCGATTACAGCGAGTTTTTCAGACGTCCATCGCACCGTGCATAAAAAGAGTGCACGGCCCGAACACGGGAGAGAACGCTGAGCGTTACAACACTGTCCATGAAGGGTGAATTTCACAGCCCGAATTTGGACGACGAATTTTTCCCGGGGCACGTAACCGAAGATGGCGGCGTCGTGGACATGTTGTTCACCGATTTCGCCAATGGTTGGTTCGCACTTGATCGCATCATGTTGATCCGTCTGCTTATGACGGCAATCATTGTGATCTTCTTCCTTTTGGCCCTGCGTAAGCCCAAGCTTATTCCGCATGGTGTCCAGAATTTTGCAGAGTATGCGCTCGATTTTGTTCGTATTCACATCGCCGAGGACATCCTTGGAAAGAAGGAAGGCCGTCGGTTCCTACCGATTATCGCCACCATCTTCTTTGCTGCCCTCTTGATGAACCTCACGACCATCATTCCTGGCCTTAATATCTCGCCAAATGCACGTATTGGTTTCCCAATCGTCATGGCTGTTGCAGGCTACATTGCCTTCATCTACGCGGGTTCTAAGCGTTATGGTTTTGCTAAATACGTGAAGTCATCTGTAGTGATTCCGAACATTCCACCTGCACTTCACGTGCTGGTTGTCCCAATTGAGTTCTTCTCTACTTTCATCTTGAGGCCAGTTACTCTGGCGCTTCGTTTGATGGCTAACTTCCTTGCCGGCCACTTGATTCTGGTCCTGCTGTACTCCGCCACGAACTTCTTCTTCTGGCAGATGAACGGTTGGACTGCAATGTCTGGCGTTACTATCATCCTGGCAGTCCTCTTCACCTTGTACGAGCTCATCGTCATCTTCCTGCAGGCATATATCTTCGCTCTGCTGGTTGCTGTCTACATTGAGCTTTCACTGCATGCGGATTCTCACTAGATGAACAAATAAAGGTCGACTAGGCACTGCCTTCATATAGGGGAGTGCACAGCCGAGCGGACCACACGGTCAACTGAATAACCCCACTAAACACTTCACGCCCGACATTCGGGCACCAGAAAGGGAACGACACCTCATGAACGAGATCATCCTGGCTCAGGACGCAACCGAGTCCACCATCACCGGCCTTGGCGCTGTCGGCTACGGCATCGCAACCATCGGCCCAGGCCTCGGCATCGGCATCTTGGTTGGTAAGGCACTCGAGGGCATGGCACGCCAGCCTGAGATGGCCGGACAGCTCCGTACCACCATGTTCCTGGGCATCGCCTTCGTTGAGGCCCTGGCACTGATCGGCCTCGTTGCTGGCTTCCTGTTCTAATCAGCTAACTTAACCGAAAGCTGGTAAACCATGGCGAATCCCATTTACTACCTTGCGCATGCAAACGCAGAGTCCCTTCCTTGGGAAAGTGGCAACTCAATTCTGCTGCCTAAGGCTTATGACATCGTCTGGTCCCTCATCCCGTTTTTGATCATCCTGTTTGTCTTCTGGAAGTTTGTTCTTCCGAAGTTCCAGGAGGTCCTGACCGAGCGTGAGGACCGGATCAAGGGAGGCATTCAGCGTGCCGAGGCCGCACAGGCCGAGGCGAAGGCTGCCCTTGAAAAGTACAACGCACAGCTCGCTGAGGCCCGTACCGAGGCTGCAGAGATCCGTGAGCAGGCGCGCGAGCGCGGCAAGCAGATCGAGGCAGAACTGAAGGAAAAGGCCAACGAAGAGAGCAACCGCATCATCGAGTCCGGAACGAAGCAGCTTCTGGCACAGCGCGAGCAGGTCGTTAGCGAACTGCGCCGCGAAATGGGCCAGAACTCTATCAACCTTGCCGAGCACCTTCTTGGAGATCAGCTCTCCGATAACGTAAAGCGCTCTGGCACGATTGATCGCTTCCTTGCAGACCTCGACTCTGTGGCACCAACCGGAAAGTAGGCGACATGCACGCAGCGAGCCGTGAGGCACTGGCAAAGGTATCGTCCGATTTGGACACTGCTCTTGCAGCAGATAACACCGTGGCAGTAGCCGCCCAGGCTGGAAACGAGCTGTTCGACGTCGTTGAGATTCTTGACGGCGACCGCGCTCTGCGTGTGGCTGTGGCTGATTCCTCCAAGGACGTGCAAAGCCGCGTCGGCCTCATTGAGGCCGTGTTCGGTGGAAAGGTGAGCCCATCTGTTCTCGAGGTCCTCAAGGACGCCGCTGAGCAGACTTGGTCCACCCCACGCGAGTTCCGTGCTGGACTCGTCCGACTTGGCCGTCGTGCCCTGCTTCGCTCAGCTGAGCAGCAGGGTCTCCTCGGCCAGGTTGAAGACGAACTGTTCCGACTAAGCCGCATCTTGGATCGCGAAGGCAAGCTCACTCAGTTGCTTTCCGATCGCACTCAGGAAGCTGCAACTCGCCGCGAACTGCTAGCTAAGGTGCTCTATGGCAAGGTAACTGCTGTTACCGAGGCATTGGCACTGCAGGTTATTGGTCGCCCCGAGCACAACCCAATTGATGACATCGCCGCTTTGGCAGCCAACGTAGCTGAGCTACAAGGTCGCTCCGTGGCATATGTTGTCTCTGCGGTTGAACTGCATGAGGGACAGCAGCAGGCATTAGCCGAAAAGCTGGGACGTATTTATGGTCGTGCGATGAGCATCCACTCCGAGGTTGATACCAGCCTCCTCGGTGGAATGATCATCCGCGTCGGAGACGAAGTAATTGACGGAAGCACCTCGGGTAAGCTCGAGCGCCTTCGTGCAACCTTCGCTTAAAGACACGACGAATTGACAAATTTAGTAATGCTGGAAGAAACAACCGAGAGCAGGAAGAACATGGCGGAGCTGACGATCTCCTCCGATGAGATCCGTAGCGCGATTGCGAACTACACCTCGAGCTACTCCGCGGAGGCCTCCCGTGAGGAGGTCGGCGTGGTTATTTCGGCCGCTGACGGTATTGCCCAGGTTTCGGGCCTTCCGTCTGTAATGGCGAATGAGCTCCTCGAATTCCCGGGCGGCGTCATCGGCGTCGCACAGAACCTCGACACCGATTCCATCGGCGTCGTAATCCTGGGTAACTACGAGCTAATCAAACAAGGCGACCAGGTTCGCCGTACGGGAGACGTACTGTCTATCCCCGTCGGTGATAACTTCCTCGGTCGCGTAATCGACCCTCTGGGCAAGCCAATCGATGGTTTGGGCGAAATCGTAGCTGAAGAGGACCGCGTCCTCGAGCTGCAGGCACCAACCGTGCTGCAGCGTCAGCCTGTCGAAGAGCCTATGGCTACCGGTATCAAGGCTATCGACGCAATGACTCCGATCGGCCGTGGTCAGCGCCAGCTGATCATTGGTGACCGTAAGACCGGTAAGACCGCAGTCTGCATCGACACCATCCTTAACCAGAAGGCTAACTGGGAGACCGGCGACAAGACCAAGCAGGTTCGCTGCATCTACGTCGCAATCGGCCAAAAGGGCTCCACCATTGCAGCCCTGCGTAAGACCCTTGAAGAGCAGGGCGCTCTTGAGTACACCACCATTGTGGCTGCTCCTGCCTCCGATGCTGCTGGCTTTAAGTGGCTTGCACCATTCGCTGGCGCTGCTCTCGCACAGCACTGGATGTATCAGGGCAACCACGTCCTGGTTATCTACGATGATCTCACCAAGCAGGCAGAGGCATACCGTGCCATCTCCCTCTTGCTGCGTCGCCCACCAGGCCGCGAAGCATACCCAGGTGACGTCTTCTACCTGCACTCCCGTCTGCTGGAGCGCGCTGCAAAGCTGTCTGATGATCTAGGCGCAGGTTCCATTACTGCACTGCCAATCATTGAGACCAAGGCAAATGACGTTTCCGCCTTCATTCCTACCAACGTAATTTCCATTACCGACGGTCAGGTATTCCTTGAGTCCGATCTGTTCAACCGTGGCGTTCGCCCGGCTATTAACGTCGGTGTTTCCGTCTCCCGTGTCGGTGGCGCAGCTCAGACCAAGGGCATGAAGAAGGTTGCCGGTTCACTCCGTCTGGACTTGGCTGCTTACCGCGATCTGGAAGCTTTCGCTACCTTCGCATCTGACCTGGACGCTGCCTCCAAGGCACAGCTCGAGCGTGGCCAGCGCCTCGTTCAGCTGCTGATCCAGGCTGAGAACGCTCCTCAGTCCGTTGAGTACCAGATCATTTCTCTGTGGCTCGCTGGCGAAGGCGCATTCGACAACGTCCCCGTCGAAGACGTGCGTCGTTTCGAAACCGAACTGCACGAGTACCTCGGATCCAACGCTGCTCAGGTTTATGAGCAGATCGCAGGCGGCGCTCAGCTGTCTGATGAGTCCAAGGAATCTCTGCTCAAGGCAACTGAGGACTTCAAGGGCTCTTTCCAGACCACTGATGGCACCCCAGTTATCAATGAGCCTGAGGTAGAGGCACTTGACGCAAGCCAGGTTCAGAAGAACCAGCTTTCCGTTTCCCGCAAGGTCAGCAAGAAGTAAAGGCAGCGAGCCTACACTCTATGACTGTCCAAGCAACTGAAGGGAGGCGTGTGAACCATGGCAACAATTCGTGAATTGCGTGACCGAATTCGTTCGGTTAACTCAACCAAGAAGATCACCAAGGCTCAGGAGCTCATCGCCACCTCTCGCATCACCAAGGCACAGGGTCGCGTCGCGGCAGCTGCACCGTACGCCGAGGAAATCCAGCGTGTGCTGGAGCGTCTCGCGTCAGCAAGCTCCCTCGATCACCCCATGCTGCGTGAGCGTGAAGGCGGCAAACGAGCCGCCGTGCTAGTGGTCACCTCTGACCGCGGCATGGCCGGCGGCTACAACCACAACGTGCTGAAGAAGGCTGCGGAGCTGGAAAAGCTCCTCGCTGAGCGCGGCTACGACGTGGTTCGCTATGTCACCGGAAAAAAGGGTGTGGACTACTACAAGTTCCGCGAAGATGCCGTTGCGGGCGCCTGGACTGGATTCTCACAGGATCCAGACTGGAACGCTACCCACAACGTGCGCCGACACCTCATTGATGGCTTTACTGCCACCTCTGATGGCAAGGCCGCATGGCGCGAGGGCTTGAACGTGGCAGAAGGCCAGGATATCCAGGGCTTCGACCAGGTTCACGTGGTCTACACCGAGTTCGTCTCAATGCTGACTCAGAATCCAGTAGTGCACCAGCTGCTGCCAATCGAGCCAGTTATTGAAGACAAAATTTTCGAAAAAGGCGAGGATCTGTTGTCCTCCTCCGGCGATGTCGAGCCAGACTACGACTTCGAACCGGATGCTGACACTTTGCTTGAGGCACTGCTTCCGCAGTACATCTCGCGTCGGCTGTTCTCCATCTTCTTGGAGGCCGCAGCTGCAGAGTCCGCTTCACGTCGAAACGCGATGAAATCTGCTACTGATAACGCAACGGCATTGGTCAAGGACCTGTCCCGTGTGGCCAACCAGGCACGTCAGGCACAGATCACCCAGGAAATCACAGAGATTGTCGGTGGCGCTGGTGCGCTCGCCGACAGCGGAGAAAGTGACTAGATTATGACTACAGCTCTTGAAGAGCAGAACGCACAGCAGGCAGCTACTGCCGGCCGTGTCGTGCGTGTCATTGGCGCGGTCGTCGACGTGGAGTTCCCCCGCGGCGAGCTGCCAGCACTGTACAACGCACTGACTGTCGAGGTCACCCTCGAATCAGTCAAGAAGACCGTCGTTCTCGAGGTTGCACAGCACCTCGGCGACAACCTCATCCGTACCATCGCTATGGCTCCTACCGACGGACTTGTCCGCGGTGCTGCCGTAACCGATACCGGTAAGCCAATCTCCGTTCCAGTCGGCGATGTTGTTAAGGGTCACGTATTCAACGCTCTGGGCGATTGCCTGGACGATGTTTCCCTCAACACCAACCCAGACATCGAGCGTTGGGGCATCCACCGCGAGCCACCATCATTCGATCAGCTCGAGGGTAAGACCGAGATCCTGGAAACCGGCATCAAGGTTATTGACCTTTTGACCCCTTACGTTAAGGGCGGCAAGATTGGTCTCTTCGGTGGTGCAGGTGTGGGTAAGACCGTTCTTATCCAGGAAATGATCACCCGTATCGCTCGCGAATTCTCCGGTACTTCCGTATTCGCAGGCGTTGGTGAGCGTACCCGTGAAGGCACCGACCTCTTCCTCGAAATGGAAGAGATGGGCGTTTTGCAGGACACCGCACTGGTCTTCGGCCAGATGGATGAGCCACCAGGAGTCCGTATGCGCGTGGCACTGTCCGGCCTGACCATGGCTGAGTACTTCCGCGATGTTCAGAACCAGGACGTGCTGTTGTTCATCGACAACATCTTCCGTTTCACCCAGGCAGGTTCTGAGGTTTCCACCCTTCTGGGTCGTATGCCTTCCGCCGTGGGTTACCAGCCAACCTTGGCTGATGAAATGGGTGTGCTCCAGGAGCGTATTACCTCCACCAAGGGTCGTTCTATTACCTCTCTGCAGGCCGTTTACGTTCCTGCCGACGACTACACCGACCCAGCACCAGCGACCACCTTCGCTCACTTGGATGCAACCACCGAGCTTGACCGCTCCATTGCTTCCAAGGGTATTTACCCTGCAGTGAACCCGCTGACCTCTACCTCTCGTATTCTCGAGCCTTCCATTGTGGGCGAGCGTCACTACGAGGTTTCTCAGCGTGTCATCGGCATTCTGCAGAAGAACAAGGAACTCCAGGACATCATCGCCATCCTCGGTATGGACGAACTGTCTGAAGAGGACAAGATCACCGTTGCTCGCGCCCGTCGTATCGAGCGCTTCCTCGGCCAGAACTTCTTCGTTGCAGAAAAGTTCACCGGTCTTCCAGGTTCTTATGTGCCACTGACCGACACCATCGACGCTTTCGAGCGCATCTGCAACGGCGATTTCGACCACTACCCAGAGCAGGCCTTCAACGGCCTCGGTGGTTTGGACGACGTCGAAGCTGCGTACAAGAAGCTGACCGGAAAGTAAGGTAGAGACACATGGCTGAAATCACCGTTGAACTGGTGTCTGTGGAGCGCATGCTCTGGTCGGGTCAGGCCAGCATTGTGACTGCTCAGACCACCGAAGGTGAGATCGGCGTGCTGCCCGATCACGAGCCACTTCTCGGCCAATTGGTCGAGAATGGTGTTGTGACCATCCAGCCGATCAATGGTGACAAGCTTGTCGCTGGCGTATCGGGTGGATTCCTCTCCGTATCCAAGGCAAAGGTGACGATCCTCGCGGACTTCGCCGTCTGGGCGAATGAGGTTGATACCGCATCCGCCGAGGCAGACCTTAATTCGGACGACGAGCTAGTCAAGGCACATGCCGAGGCTGGGCTGCGCGCGGTCCGCCGCAGCAACGAAGGTCTCTAAACCTCCGTTTAGCTGTTAATCGCCCTAGTAGATTTTTTCTACTAGGGCGATTTTCCATTTTTAAGCGCTTCTCGACGCCTCCCACCAGCCTTCCCACACCACCCCGCAAGGGGGTAGGGAGGTGAGCAGACAATTACTGAACCTTGATAACTTTCACCCCCGTTGTGACAATTTTCGCTCTCTGAAACATTGTGGGTAGGATCGTGAGAAATCGTTTTTCTTTCGACAGGGAGGACTTAAGACACCGTGGAATTTATTACCTGGGCCTTGGTGATCATCGCGGTTCTCGCTGTTGTGCTGGCAGGTTGGCGCTTTTTCACCCTGCGTTCCCGTGGCACCACTGTCATTTTGCGCCATTTGCCGCAAACCGGTGTACACGGCTGGCGCCATGGCACTTTGCGCTATAATGCCAATGATCTTGAGTACTTTAAGCTGCGTTCTCTTTCTCCTATGGCTGACCTCATTTTCAACCGCCTTTCGGTATCTCTCCTTGATCGCAGGGAGCCTACTGCCGAAGAGGCGGTTTTTATGTTTGAAGGCTCAAGAGTTATTCATATCAAGTCCAAAAATGAGGAAATTGAGCTAGCTCTCGACGCACATGGGGAGATGGCTTTTACCGCCTGGCTGGAAGCTGCTCCTGATGCTCGCTCCGAACATTCCGTTAGCGCTGAGGATTTCCAGCGCTTCCGCTTTGGCAACAAGGGCACCCAAAAGGGTAAATAATCTCCCAACCTTGTTATGGTGGGTGCATGCGTCTTGTGATCGCCCGTTGTTCAGTTGATTATGTCGGCCGCCTGGAAGCTCACCTTCCCGTGGCCGATCGCCTTTTAATGGTTAAAGCAGATGGATCTGTATCCATCCATGCCGATGACCGTGCATATAAGCCTCTTAACTGGATGACACCGCCGTGCAGCCTTATAGAAACTCCCATTATGGACGTAGACGGCGAGGCCACCGGAGAGCTTCTATGGGTGGTGGAAAACAAAAAGGGAGAACAGCTTCGCATCACCGTGGAGCAGATTCACTCTGAGCAGAATTTTGAGCTCGGCACCGATCCCGGCCTCGTAAAAGACGGCGTAGAGGATCACCTCCAGCAGCTCCTGGCTGAACATATCACCACCCTTGGCGAGGGCTACACTCTAATCCGCCGTGAGTATCCCACAGCTATTGGACCAGTGGATATTTTGTGTCGCAATGCCGATGGTCAAACTGTTGCCGTGGAAATCAAGCGCCGTGGTGGCATTGATGGTGTTGAGCAGTTGAGCCGTTATTTGGAATTGCTCAACCGCGATGAGCTACTCAAGCCTGTCATGGGTATCTTTGCGGCCCAGGAGATTAAGCCACAGGCTAAGACCTTGGCGGAAGATCGTGGCATTAAGTGCGTCACCCTGGACTATCAGGCCCTGCGCGGCATCGAATCTAATGAGCTCACGCTTTTCTAGAGACCCTCATGCCACGTCGAAATAAGCGCACAAATATTCAGCCCTCACATAGTCTGCCTCCAGATGGAGCAGCCTATTGGGGGACCCAAACCCAAGAGGGGCCAAGTTGGTCTTTTGACGAGCCTTATTTGGTGCGCCAAATTGGTTCGGCAGCGGCAAAAAAGTTCTATATCTGTCCTGGTTGCAACCAGAATATTCCACCGGGAGTAGCGCATATCGTGGCGTGGCCTAAGGAAACTGGTGGGCGCGAAGATGATCGCCGGCATTGGCATAAACCGTGCTGGGATCGTCGCTAAAGGGGTAGGGTGGCAGCTATGATTGTTGCCTTTTCTGTTGCCCCCGCAGTTACTGATAATCCCGATGCAGAGATGGCTGATGCTGTCACTGAAGCAATCCGCGTGGTTCGGGCCTCCGGCCTTCCCAATGAAACCAATGCCATGTTCACCCTCATTGAAGGGGAGTGGGATGAGGTTTTTGCCGTCATTAAAGAGGCCACTGAGGCTGTTTCCAAGGTGGCACCGCGTACCTCCTTGGTAATTAAGGCAGATATTCGCCCCGGCCACACCGGACAGCTCACCCGGAAAGTTCAGGCAGTGGAGGAACGTCTAGCTGCCGATCACTAGGATTGTGGACATTAACCGCAATGAAGTAGAAAGCGTGATTTTAAGGTGACTACACCACATCGTTTTGTTAGTGGCGCTATTGATCTAGGTGAAGTAAAAGCTCGTGCCGAGGCGCGTCAAAAAGCGCATGAACAAGGCCCTGCTACCGGTGGCATTGCCACCGCTATTGATGTCACCATGGACAATCTGGAAAATGAGGTCTTACGACGCTCCACCCAGGTCCCAGTTGTTGTGTTGATCGGCACTCCGCGTAGCCCTGATTCTGAGCAGCTCAAGGCGGATTTCACAGCCCTTGCTGCCAACTCTGGCCGGAAGTTTATTTTTGGCTATGTTAATGCCGATACTGATGCCGATGTAGCGCAGGTCTTTGGAATTCAAGGGCTGCCCACCGTTATTGCTATTGCTGCAGGCCGCCCCTTGGCTGACTTTCAGGGCGGACAACCAGCTGAGGCACTCGCAGAGTGGGTGAGCTCCATTACTCAAGCGGTAGGCCCACAATTAGAGGGATTGCCGGACACCGATGTGGATGCTCCAGCGGAAGAGCCAGAGGATCCACGTTTTGAGGCTGCCACCGATGCACTTAATCGCGGTGCATTTGAGGAAGCTATCGCAGTTTATGATGCCATTTTGGCAGAAGAGCCCAAGAACGCCGATGCCAAGCAGGCACGTGATACGGCAAAGCTCTTGGCGCGTTTGAGCACTGTGGCTCCGGGAGAGGAGGTGATCGCCGCTGCAGATGCTGATCCCACCTCAGTGGAAAAGGCTTTTGCCGCCGCCGATACTGCCGTGGTTAATGGCGCACCAGAAAAGGCCTTTGACCGCCTAATTGCGTTATTGATGGCTACTGCTGGCGATGAAAAAGCAGCGGTTAAAGACCGTCTACTCGAGCTCTTTGGCATGTTTGAGGCCACTGATCCTCGCGTGCTGACTGCACGTGGACAGATGGCCAGCGCCCTGTTCTAACTCTCAGCACACTAGACCGCCCTGCACGTTTTCCGTACAGGGCGGTTTATTTTTCACCTTGACTAATATAGACAGATTTGTCTATATATCCCCAATGATAGGTGAGAGTAACTGCTAGAGATACTTTTTTCCAGCTTGGTTGAAACTCTTACTAGTAGACTATGTAGTCTGTTTATATTGTGTCATGACGTTGACATTCCACTGGTTCCTATCCACTTCCGGCGATTCCCGCGGCATTATCGGCGGCGGCCACGGTGCTGAAAAAACTGGCACCTCCCGTCCTTTAAGCCATATTTACCTCAAGCAAATGGCCTTGGCAGCAGAGACCAATGGTTTTGAATCTGTGCTTACTCCCACCGGCACTTGGTGCGAGGATGCCTGGATCACCGATGCTTCCCTCATTGACGCCACCGATAAGCTGAAGTTCTTGGTCGCTTTGCGTCCCGGTCAAATCGGACCAACCCTCTCCGCTCAGATGGCATCCACCTTCCAGCGTCTATCCAATAACCGCCTGCTCATTAACGTGGTCACCGGCGGTGAGGATGCGGAACAGCGCGCTTATGGAGACTTCCTCAATAAGGAAGAACGTTATGAGCGCTGTGGCGAGTTCTTGGACATCGTCACCAACCTGTGGCGCGGCGAGACCGTTAACTTTAAGGGCAAACACCTGCAGGTAGAGAATGCACATCTGGTTAATCCTCCAGAGGTCATCCCACCAGTGTTGTTCGGTGGCTCCTCCGCAGCAGCCGGCACGGTTGCCTCCCAATTTGCAGATACCTACCTCACCTGGGGTGAATTGCCAGTGCAGGTAGGGGAGAAGATCAACTGGATTAACGGCCTTGCTGAAAAGCACAATCGCACCGTGTCCCACGGCATCCGCTTCCATGTGATTAGCCGCGACACCGCTGAGGAAGCATGGGATGTGGCTGAAAAGCTCATCGCCCATGTCACTCCAGAGCAGGTAGCAAAGGCACAGGCTGGTTTTGCAAGCTCCGCTTCAGAGGGACAGCGTCGCATGGCTGAGCTGCACGGCAAGGGCCAGATCTTTAACGCTCGCACCGCAGCGCGTGATCTTGAGGTTTATCCCAATGTCTGGGCTGGTGTGGGTCTACTGCGCGGTGGCGCTGGTACCGCACTTGTTGGTTCACATAGCGAGGTTGCCGATCGCATCCAAGAATATGCAGCACTTGGCCTAGACAACTTCGTGCTCTCCGGATACCCCAACTTGGAAGAGGCCTTCTACTTCGGTGAAGGCGTTATCCCAGAACTGTTGCGCCGTGGCGTAGCAGTTAAAAACCACCCAGCCCCACAGCAAACACCCGCCCGCGCGCTGGCCGCGGTGGACTAACCGCGGCGAATTACCCCCGCCAAGCTCGCGTCGACAAGCATCTTTAAAGGACCTCTCATGACTGCACTCGCAACTCGCCCTCGGCCTAAAGTGGCCGTGCCCACCCGCCTAATTTCGCCGCTGGTACTGCTGGTGCTGTGGCAGCTGGGTTCGATGCTCGGGCTGATCTCCGAGCGCGTCCTGCCCGCGCCGGTCACCATTGCCGGCGCAGGCTGGGAGGTGCTGGCTAACGGCAAGCTTGTCGACGCTTTGCTGGTGTCTGGGCAGCGCGTCATCATCGGATTTTTGATTGGCGCGATTGTCGGAATTAGTCTCGGCGTGCTTACCGGAATGTCACGCCTGGCCGATACCGCCATCGACCCACTGCTGCAGGCCGCGCGCGCACTGCCGCACCTGGGTTTGGTCCCGCTCTTTATTATCTGGTTCGGCATTGGCGAACTACCCAAGGTGCTCATTATTAGCCTCGGTGTGCTGTTCCCGCTGTACCTCAACACTGCCAGCGGATTCCGCCAAATTGATCCCAAGCTGCTAGAAGCTGGCCAGGTTATGGGCTTTAGTGTCCGCCAAAATCTGCGCAATATCGTTATTCCTTCCGCCGCCCCGCAGCTTTTTGTAGGTCTGCGTCAGGCAAGTGCTGCAGCGTGGCTCTCCCTGATTGTTGCTGAACAGGTTAATGCTCGCGAAGGACTGGGCTTCCTGATTAACAACGCCCGTGATTTCTACCGCACCGACCTCGTCATCTTCGGCCTGATTGTTTATGCCACCCTCGGCCTCCTTTCAGAAGCACTCATTCGTGCTTGGGAACGCCACACCTTCCGTTACCGCACCACCGATTCCGCAAAGTAGAAAACAATGACTTCCACACTTTCCGCCCCCACCCAACTTAAATCTGCTGCTCGAGTACATAACCTGCGCAAGTCCTATGGCTCCAAAGAAGTGCTGCGCGGCATTGACTTTAACATCGCTCCTGGCGAGGTCGTAGCACTAATCGGCCGCTCCGGTTCCGGAAAATCCACCATCCTGCGCGTTTTGGCCGGACTCTCTGGTGCGCATAGTGGCACCGTTGAAGTTGCTGGTAATCCCGCTGTGGCTTTCCAAGAACCCCGCCTCTTGCCGTGGAAAACGGTGGTAGAAAATGTGGCCTTTGGGCTCAACCGCAGCCCCTTGTCTTGGGAGGAAGCCCGCCAGCAGGCAAGTGCCTTGTTGCAGGAAGTAAACCTTCCAGATTCTGATGATGCCTGGCCACTGACCTTAAGCGGTGGCCAAGCCCAGCGAGTGTCCCTCGCCCGCGCGCTTATCTCCGAGCCACAATTGTTGCTGCTTGATGAACCCTTTGGTGCTCTTGACGCACTAACTCGCCTCACCGCGCAGGAACTGTTGTTGCGCACTGTGGCTGCCCGCAACCTAGGTGTGCTGCTGGTTACCCACGATGTAGCTGAGGCCGTAGCCCTTGCCGATCACGTCATTTTGCTTGATGAAGGCGAAATCACCCACACCCTGCAGGTCAATATTCCAGGACCAAAGCACACCCGCCGTGCCCATCCCAGCTTTGGTGCTCATACCGCACAGCTTTTGGAATGGCTCGAAATTACCACTCCCGCCTAAACCTCATTAAATGTATTTAAGGAATCTTTAAACCAATGAAAAAGCACAAGATTATCTTCGCCACCGCTCTGGTCGCCCTCGGCTTGGGTGTTAGCTCCTGCTCCTCAGCATCTAGTGAGACCCAAACCAATGCCGATGGCAGCGTGGATCTCTCTAATGTGACGCTTAAGGTGGGAGATCAGATTGCCGGCACCGAGCAAGTTCTGGCTGCCTCTGGCGAACTAGATGATCTGCCTTATGACATTGAGTGGTCATCTTTTACCTCCGGCCCGCCACAGATTGAAGCCCTAAATGCCGGTCAAATTGACTTCGCCATCACCGGAAATACCCCTCCAATTATTGGTGGACCAACCAACACCAAGGTGGTAGCTGCCTATAACAACCAGGCGCTTGGCGATGCCATTTTGATCTCCCCAGATTCCACCATTTCCAGCGTGGCAGACCTTAAAGGCAAGAAGGTTGCCGTTGCACGTGGTTCCAGTGCCCATGGACACCTGATCTTGCAGCTGGAGAAGGCCGGAGTCAGTGTTGATGAAGTAGAGCTGAACCTGCTGCAGCCCTCTGATGCCAAGGCCGCCTTCCAAAATGGTCAGGTAGATGCCTGGGCAGTGTGGGATCCATATACCGCGCAGGCAGAGCTTGAAGGTGCCAAGATTTTGGTCAACGCCGCTGGTGTTTCTGCCGGTTATGGCTTTGGTGTTGCAAGTGATGAGGCTTTGGCTGACCCAGCCAAGGAAGCTGCCCTTGATGATCTTCTCGATCGCGTAGCCGAGGCCTATGTCTGGGCTCAGGACAATAAAGACGAGTGGGCTGAAATCTACGCCCAGGAATCAGGCTTTGACCCCGAGGCCTCCAAGCTAAATACCCGCAGCTTGCGTCTGCAGGTGCCACTTGATGATGAGGTTAATACCTACCAAAATGCGCTTATCGGATCCTTTGTTAGCGCTGGTCTCCTGGAGTACTTCGATTTTGACACCATTGTGGACCGTCGCTTTGAAAGCTAAATAAACAGCTTAAGGCTACAAAGAGGGGTGCCCCGCACAGTGATTCTGTGCTAGGCACCCCTTTCTTAGTTTGTTAGTGCTTTCAGGGCTCTCTGGGGTTTAGCCTTCCCAGGAGTAGTACTGCGCACTCATGGCCGGAATATCCAGCTTGAGGGAGTGAGGGAATCCATCCCAACCGGTATCGGAGGCTGTAAGGGAGGCAGCCAGCGTATTATCAGCACCGTAGTACTTGGCCTCATCGGTATTGAGAACTCGTTTCCAGGTACCACCAGCTGGAACGCCCAAAACGTAATCCTTTTGCGGGGTGCCAGAAAAGTTAAACACACAAAGCATCTGGGAATCATCGGTACCAAAGCGGGTGAAGGCCAAAATATTATTGGCAGCATCATCAGCCTTATTCCAGGTAAAGCCTTCACCCTGGAAGTCTTGGGTGTGCAGGGCAGGCGCTGAGGTATAGGTGTGGTTGAGCTCGCGCAGCAACTCACGAATCGCCTCGTGGTACTCGCCCTGCCAGCCATCAACCAATTCCCATGGCAAACCCTTGGCCTCGGACCACTCATCGGTCTGGCCGATCTCTTGGCCCATAAACAGCAACTTCTTGCCTGGGTGTGCCCACATATAAGCCAAGAGGGTACGTAGACCTGCGGCTTTATTCCAGGTATCACCTGGCATTCTGGTCCACAAGGATCCCTTGCCGTGTACTACCTCATCATGGGAGATCGGCAGTACAAAGCGCTCAGAGAAGGCATAAACTAGGGAGAAGGTAAGCTCATTGTGGTGGAATGCGCGGTGAATAGGATCCTTGGAGAAGTACTCCAAGGTGTCATTCATCCAGCCCATATTCCACTTGAGGGAGAAGCCTAAGCCACCATCCCAGGTAGGAGCAGTAACTCCGGGCCAGGAGGTGGATTCCTCAGCAATGGTCAGTGCTCCCGGGTGCAGGCGCAGCAGGGTGGCGTTCATTTCCTGCAGGAACTGCACAGCTTCAAGGTTTTCACGGCCACCAAAGATATTGGGCTCCCACTCGCCAGCTTCGCGGGAGTAGTCCAAGTACAACATGGAGGCAACAGCATCCACGCGCAGGCCATCGATGTGGAATTCATCAATCCAGTACAGTGCATTAGCTACCAGGAAGTTGCGGACCTCATTGCGGCCGAAGTCAAAGACATAGGTGCCCCAGTCTTTTTGTTCACCGCGGCGCCAGTCAGGGTGCTCATAAAGAGCTTCGCCATCAAAGCGGGCAAGAGCCCAGTCATCCTTGGGGAAGTGCGCTGGCACCCAGTCCATAATGACGCCAATGCCACGGGCGTGGAAGGCATCAACAAGGGCGCGGAATTCATCGGCGGTACCCCACCTAGAGGTGGGTGCATAGTAGCCGGATACCTGATAGCCCCAAGATCCGCCGAAGGGGTGCTCGGAAACAGGCATAAATTCCACGTGGGTATAACCAAGATCTGCCACATAGTCCACCAGTTCAGTGGCAAGGTCCGCGTAGGTGCGGCCCCAACGCCAAGAACCCAGGTGCACTTCATACACACTCATGGGGGAGTTGGCAGGATCGCTGCTAGCACGCTGCTCCAGCCACTGGGCATCCTTCCACTCATAGGTGGAATCGACCACAATGGAGCCGGTTGCCGGTGGAATTTCGGCAGCTCGGGCCATCGGATCGGCCTTATCGCGGCGGTGACCGGCCTTGGTTTGGATAGCAAATTTATACACTTCGCCAGCACCAATGCCCGGAATAAAGAGTTCCCAGAGTCCAGAACCACCCATGGAGCGCATGGGGTGCTGGGAAGCATTCCAGCCGTTAAAACCACCAACTACGGCTACACCAATGGCATTGGGTGCCCACACCGAAAAGGCGGTGCCAGAGACTGTTCCCAAAGGAGTTTCATAGGTCTTGATATGAGAGCCCAATACCTCCCAGAGGCGCTCATGGCGGCCCTCGGAAATGAGGTAGATATCAAGTTCGCCCAGGGTCGGCAGGAAGAAGTAGGGGTCTGCTTTAATCTGTGGAGCTTGACCAGGCCAGGTAATGCGCAGACGGTAGTCCACGGATTCGCGGTATTCCAGCTCCACCGCAAAGATGTCATCACTAAGGGCAATCATGTCGAAGCTGGTGCCGTCAACGAGCAACTCCACCTTTTCCGCGCCGATTTGGCGGGTGCGCACCACAGACCCATTAGCCAGCGCATGCCAGCCATAAAAACCATGGGGATCGTGGTGGCTGCAGTGTTGCAGTCGGACCAGGTCATCCGCAGGAATTTGCAAGTGGCTAGCGGGATCAACAGTCATAGATAAAAGTCCTTTTAACGGGGGAAACTCTAAAAAATTTAAGGTCTACGTTCGAAAGTACCGGAGTTCACACAGCTGGGGGCGGTTATGAGAAACCCGCCCCCAGGAAGGTGGGACTTTAGGCGCGGTATTCCTCAATCTGGCGCCAGGCTACTGGCTCACGGCGTGCAGCTGGAAGCTCAGGCAACACGAAGATATGGGCTACATCGCGCAATGGCTCCAAGCGGACAAAGTTGCTCTCGCCCCAGAGGTAACGAGCACCAGTGATGGCATCGCGGACTTCAAATTGCGCGCCCTTGTCCAGACCCAAAGCAGCCATATCCAGGTGCACGGTGGCCTCGCGGGCACTACGTGGATCCAGGTTCACAACCACCAAAACGGTATTGCCAGTAAGTGCATCAACCTTGGAGTAAGCAATGATTTGGTCATTGTCTGCCTCATGGAAGTGCAGATTGCGCAGCTGTTGCAAGGCAGGGTTGGAACGACGGATCTTATTAAGCAGTCCGATGTACTCTTCCAAGGAATCGCCACGTCGCAAAGCGCCTTCAAAATCGCGCGGACGGAGTTCATACTTCTCAGAGTCCAAGTATTCCTCAGAACCAGGCTTAACAGCTTCGTGCTCAAAGAGCTCATAGCCGGAGTACACACCCCAGAGCGGGGACAAGGTAGCAGCTAGGGCAGCGCGGATAGCAAACATGGCGCGTCCCCCATGCTGCAAGGATTCATGCAGGATATCTGGGGTGTTCACAAAGAGGTTGGGGCGTGCCACATCGGACATGCGCGCAATTTCATTGCCAAACTCGGTGAGCTCTTCCTTGGACACCTTCCAGGTGAAGTAGGAGTAGGACTGGGAGAAGCCAATCTTAGCCAGGCCATAAAGGCGCGCCGGGCGAGTGAAAGCCTCGGCCAAGAAAATAACCTCAGGGTTGCTCTCATGGATCTTGGCGATTAACCATTGCCAGAAATTCGCAGGCTTGGTGTGTGGGTTATCCACGCGGAATGTTGTCACACCCAGATCCACCCAGAACTTCACTACGCGGTAGATTTCCTGGTAAATCTTCTCCGGCGCATTATCAAAGTTCAGGGGATAAATATCTTGGTACTTCTTAGGTGGGTTTTCAGCATAGGCAATAGTGCCATCGGCCAGCACGGTGAAGAAGTCCTGGTGCTCCTGAGCCCAAGGGTGATCAGGAGCAGCCTGCAGGGCCAGGTCCAACGCGATTTCCAGGTTCAATTCCCGAGCACGCGCAATCAGTGCCTTGAAATCTTCCTCGGTGCCCAATTCTGGGTGGAAGGCATCATGGCCACCATGCTTGGAGCCGATGGCCCAAGGAGAGCCCACATCATGTGGCTCTGGGGTCAAGGTGTTGTTGCGGCCCTTGCGGTTAACCTCACCGATGGGGTGAATAGGAGGGAAGTAGACGGTATCAAAGCCCATGCGTGCCACGCGGTCCAAAGACGCCGCAGTGGTGGCAAAGGTGCCGTGCACTGGGGTGCCAGTGTGGTCCCAACCACCGGTTGAGCGGGGGAACAACTCATACCAGGAGTTCACCAACGCTTCTCGACGCTCCACTGCGACCTGCAAGTTAGCGCCGCGGGTGAGTAACTCACGCAGGGGGTTAAGCTCCAACAACTGCAAGACCGGCGCCGATAGCGCTGGGGCGATGCGCGCGCGCAGATCACCGCCACGCCTGAGCACAGAGGCGACGTCGAGAAGCGTTATTCTTTCGGCCTTCGGCAGGTTAATTGCCGCAGCCTCAAAAAGCTGTGCGCCGTGCTCGAGGTCATTATAAAGTTCTTCCGGGGACTGACCAGCCTCAATTTTGGTGGTCACCGCATGGCGCCAGGTGGCCATGGGATCCGACCATGCATCCACACGGAAAGTCCACAAACCAGGCACATCAGGGACAAAAAAGGCATTGGCCTGGTCCTGATTATTAGGAGTTGGACGCATCGGAATCTGGATGGGCTCGGCTGCAATTGCTGAATCCTCAGGACCCTGCACGTTCAAGGTCGCAGCAATAGCATCGTGGCCTTCACGCCACACCACTGCAGATACGGGAACAATTTCCCCGACCACAGCCTTTGCTGGGTTTCCATCTAAGAGCTGGGGACGAACATCATCGATTCCGAGACGGCCAGTCACAGTTTTCTCCTCAAAACGCGGTATGAAGTGCTGCAGGTTGCATTACTTAAAAACTCGAAGGCAGCTACCGGGGGTAGTTCCACCGGCGCAAACCCTCCCAAAAGTTTAACGGAGCTGTGTCAGTTCCACACGGAAGCAGAGAAATCAGCCAAGATAGAAGACGTGACTAATACTTCCAATAACCCCGCAGCAGCAGCCCACACCCCTATTGAAGAGGAATATAACGAAGACCTCCTCATTGACTTCAAGGGTGTGGTGTTTAAGCGTGATGGTCGAAACTTGGTCGGCCCTGTCGATTGGCAGGTCGAATTAGACGAGCGTTGGGTCATTATTGGACCCAATGGTGCGGGTAAAACCACCCTCATCCGCATGGCTGCGGCCGAGGAATTTCCCTCCGGCGGTGTGGCCCGCATTATGGGTGAAAGAATTGGCAAAACCGATATGCGCGATCTCCGCGCCATGATCGGCGTTAGCTCCTCCGCCCTCGGCAACCGCATTCCGCCCGAGGAAAAAGTGGCAGACCTCGTTATTTCCGCAGGTTATGCCATCTTGGGGCGCTGGCGCGAAGACTATGATGAAATGGACTTCGGCCAAGCAACCACCATTTTGGAACAGGTCGGCGCCATGCACCTGGCCGACCGCAACTGGGGCACCCTCTCTGAAGGTGAGCGCAAGCGCGTGTTGGTTGCCCGCGCACTGATGACCAACCCAGAACTCCTCATCCTCGATGAACCCACTGCCGGTATGGATCTGGGTGGACGTGAAGACTTGGTGGCCTACCTTGGCGAACTAGCCATGGACCCCGATGCCCCCGCCATCGTTATGATCACCCACCACGTGGAAGAAATCCCCGCCGGCTTCACCCACGCACTGCTGCTCGATGAGGGCGAAATTGTAGCCCAGGGACTTATCAACTCTGTGCTTACCAATGAAAACCTGTCTAAGGCATTCCACCAACCTATCCAGGTGGATCGCATTGGAGAACGCTACTTTGCCAGGCGCGTGCGCACGGCACGAAGCCACCGCGCCTAAAATGGCTCATTATTAAGGCAAACACGAGTAATACACGTGGCTCAAGCCAAGAAAGTCAGGGGACAGCGCATGGTGATGCAGGGTGTTGGTGGCAGAAAACTAGCCGCAACCGTAATGCTGGTGCGCGACGGGATTATCGACGGACAACCAGACATTGAGGTTTACGTTCAAGAACGTGTCTCCTCAATGCCACATTTCCCGCGCGCAACTGTATTTCCCGGTGGCGGCGTAGATCCCCGGGACTTTCCTGACTACAACCACATGAAGTTCTGGAAAGGACCCACCGCAGAGGAATGGGCTAAAAGGCTCAACACCACCCCGGAAATCGCCCATGCCCTCATCTTCGCCGCTATCCGCGAACTCTTTGAAGAAGCTGGAACACTGCTTGCCGAACACGGCGAAACCGGCAAACTTGTCCAAAACGCCAGCCAGTACCATGATTACCGGCCGCTATTGGAAAGCCATGAGATGTCTCTGACCGAAATGCTCATCAGGGAAAACCTGGTGGTGCGCAGTGATCTCATTGTGCCTTTTGCGAGGTGGGCTAGCCCAGAAGGCGCCGCTGCACGTTTTGATACCTTCACCTTCGTCGCCGTGGAACCTGAAGGCCAATACGCTGATGGCAACACCATGGAAGCATCCTCCACTGGCTATTTCCCGCCTAGCCTTCTGCTCGACGGTTGGCGCGCCGGGTTGCTGCGCTTGGTTATTTCCACCTGGGCTTCGCTTTACGAGCTGAGCAATTTCCACTCCACCGCAGAATTACTGCAGGCCATCGTTGATTTTGATATGAGCCCAGTAGTTGATGATGCAGTGGACAATGAGCGTTATCGCGAGTTTTATGAAACTCCGCGTTTTGAGCGTTTCTAGTTTTAATTAATTTTTCTATGAGCCGGGAGTGCCCATTTGAGTTTTGATGTAGCTGAGGTGCACTTCCTCACAGACAATGCCCCGCAGATTACCGCAGCCACCGCTGACCTGGCTTTAAGTAAGAAGTCAATGATCTCGGACATTGCTGCCCTGCGGGACACCTTTGGGGACCAAGGCCGTGCAGTAGCCGAGCTTGCTGGTGCCCGCCGAAGTGTGGCTGGCAAGCTGCCACAGGAGTGGTTGCTATGCCATGATTCAGCGCAGCAAACTACTCCCATGGCAGTTTCTGCTGAGCGTGCTCGTCGCCTCAAAGAAGCCCTGGGCGAAGGTGTTTTAGTACACGATGTCACCTGCTCAATTGGTACAGAGGGGCATGCTGTCCTTGATGCTGGTTTGCATTATCTAGGTTCTGATATCGATATGCCACGCCTGCTTATGGCGCAATTTAATCTGAGCCTGCACCCCTCTTCGGCAGCTTCAGGCGGCAAGCCAGAGCTACTGCAGGCAGATGCGCTGGTCCCGGCAACAACCGGAGCCGATGTGATCATCGCTGATCCGGCGCGTCGCAACAATGGCCGTCGCATCACTGACCCCGCCCAACTTTTGCCTCCACTGCCGAGCCTGCTTGAAACCTGGTCTAGCACGCCAATTGCCGTTAAATGTGCCCCTGGGGTGGACTTTTCTGGATGGCAGGGCTTGGTGAGCCTGGCTAGTGTAGACGGCGGCGTCAAAGAAGCCTGCCTATATAGCCCGCAGCTGGCGCAAGGGGAGACCCGCGAAGCAGTGGTGATTCGTGGAGATCACCTCGATTGCCTAAATGATCTGCTCGAAGATGGCGGTGGGGAGTCCCTGGCAAGGGAGCCCGGAGATTTTATTATCGATCCCGATGGCGCAATTGTGCGCGCAGGACTAGTTCGCCACTATGCCATCAGGGAAGGCCTGTGGATGCTCGATGATCGTATTGCCTACCTCACTGGCAATAGAATTCCAGAGGGAACCAGCGGTTTTAGATTCCTGGAAGAAGTCCCGCTGAAGAAGTTGAAATCGGCACTGGCTGCCCTGAAGGCTGGCTCGGTAGAGATTTTGGTTCGCGGGGTGGATGTGGATCCAGATCAACTGCGCAAGAAGCTGCAATTAAAGGGCTCGGCACCTTTTGCGGTGGTGGTTACCCGCATTGGCAGTAGGGGAGTTGCGCTAATTTGTGGACCCCGTGAATTTAGTAGCGCTGCCACATTGTAAAACCTGGGCTGGATTAACTAGTCTGTAAGAAATAGACAATGCAGTCTGTATTAGGATTGGCTAAAACCAGGTGCACCGTGGGCATTTTCCGCGGGCGTACCATGGGTGGAAACTTAAAATCTTTTTCTCAAAAAAGACTTATTGGAAGGTGAGTGTGGATGTCCACAATCGTGGTTCTGGTGAAAAATGTTCCAGATACCTGGTCCAAGCGGACCCTAGAAGCTGATTTCACCCTGGATCGTGCAAACGTGGATCGGGTACTCGATGAGATCAATGAGTTTGCACTCGAGCAGGCTCTGCGTCTTAAGGAGTCAAACCCTGACGCTGACTACCGCGTGGTAGCTCTCAGTGCTGGTGCAGCCGGCGCCGATGAGGCACTGCGCAAGGCCTTATCCATGGGTGCTGATGAGGCAATTCAGCTTTCCGACGACGCCCTCGCAGGCTCCGACCTGCTGGGTACCGCATGGGCTTTGAACAACGCCATCAACACCATCCCAGATGTCAGCCTCATCGTGGCAGGATCTGCTTCCTCCGATGGTGCTATGGGCGCACTGCCAGGAGTTTTGGCAGAATACCGCCAGGTTCCAGCACTAACCAACCTTTCTGCTGTTTCTGTTGCTGGCACCACCGTCACAGCCACCCGCATCGACAACCACGGTGTTTATGAGTTGGAAGCAACCTTGCCTGCCATTATCTCCATCTCTGATAAGGCCGATAAGCCACGTTTCCCTAACTTCAAGGGCATTATGGCTGCTAAAAAGGCTGAAATTAAGCAGCTGGGCTTGGCTGAAATTGGCGTTGCCCCAGAGCAGGTTGGCCTGGCACACGCTGCTACCGCCGTCACCGATGCTGCTGATCGTCCAGAGCGCAGCCAGGGTGATGTTATTGGCTCTGCAGGCGCAGCAGCCAAGATCGCCGATTACCTCGCCGCTGAAAACCTCATCTAGCACTTTCTAAAGGAGAACCACTACATGTCTACTTCTTATGTTCTGGTCGAGCAGCTAGATGGCCGCGTCGAACCAACAACCCTTGGACTTATTACCGCAGCCCGCGTTTTTGGCGAGGTCACCGCAGTTGTGGTGGGCGAGCCAGGCAGCGCAGAAGCACTTGCTCCTGAGCTCGGCGCAATGGGTGCAGCAACTGTTGTTGCCGCTACCGTCGCCGGTGCATCAAGCCGCCTGATCCTGCCAGCAGTTGACGCTCTGCACATTTTGGCAGCCAATAACCCAGCTCCCATCGTCATTGCGGCTAATGCTCGTGGCAATGAGATCGCTGGTCGTCTCGCTGCCCGTTTGGCTTCCGGCGTGCTTTGTGACGTTGTTGGCATTAATGCCGATCGCACCGCGCAGCAGTCCATCTTCGGCGATACCATCCAGGTTTCTGCCGCAGTGGGTGGCGATGCACCGCTGTACACCCTGCGTGCAGGTGCCGTCGATGGCCAAGCACAGGCAGCTGCTGGCACCCTGGCTCAGCTGGAGCTCCCAGCTGCAACCGCCAAGGATGTTACTGTTAGCTCCTTCAAGGAGGCAGCACAGAGTGCCCGCCCAGAATTGCCACAGGCCAAGGTTGTTATTGCCGGCGGTCGTGGCGTGGGCAGCGAAGAAAACTTCCGCAGCATTGTGGAACCACTAGCAGACGCCCTCGGCGGTGCTGTGGGAGCTACCCGTGACGCTGTTGACCTCGGCTATTACCCGGGCGAATATCAGGTGGGACAAACCGGTGTTACGGTATCTCCAGACCTGTACATCGGTTTGGGTGTGTCTGGCGCAATCCAGCACATCTCCGGAATGCAGACCGCCAAGAAGGTCATTGTTATCAATAATGATGAGGATGCACCAATCTTCCAGATCGCCGACCTCGGCGTTGTGGGTGACCTCTTCGAGATTGCTCCGCAACTGATCGAGGAGATCAACAAGCGCAAGTAGGAGCTTTGAACACTTTTTATATGGACCATGCAGCCACCACACCTATGCGTGAGGTGGCTGCTGCCACGTGGATGGAATATGCCCAATCGCTCAACCCCGCCAGCCAATATGGCTCCGGCCGCCGAGCGCGCAGTGTGGCAGATTCCGCCCGTGAAGAAATCGCATCACTATTGGGCTGCGAGCCAATCGAGGTTATTTTCACCGCGTCGGGCACTGAAGCAGACAATTTGGCAGTTAGGGGACTTTTCCAGTCTTCGTCGCTCAACCGCGTGGTTTCCACCGCGATTGAGCACCCGGCGGTGCTGGAAACGGTAAAAGCCTTGGGTGTCGAAGGCGCACAGGTGGACTTATTGCCCATCGGCGCTGATGGTCGCGTATCCTCCTTTGAGCTTTTACAAGAACCTGCAGCCGTGGCAGCCATGATGTGGGCAAATAATGAAACTGGTGCCATTCAGCCGGTATCTGAGTTCATTGCCGCAGCTCAGGCCACTGGCACGCCGACCCACATTGATGCGGTGCAAGTTGTTGGCCACCTGCCGGTCAATTTTGACCAGCTGGGCGTGACCACGCTGGCCGCGTCTGCGCATAAATTCGGCGGACCCCGCGGCGTTGGCTTGCTGCTGGCCAAGCGTTCACCTGCGCCTTCTGCCGTGCTGCACGGCGGTGGCCAGGAGCGTGGCATCCGCCCGGGCACCCTAGACGTTGCCGGTGCGGCCGCTACCGCAGCCGCATTGCGCGAGGCAGTGAGCGAGATCGAAGCGGAGGATCAACGTTTGCGGGGCCTAAAGGCCACGCTTCTCGACGGAATCCTGGCGCAGATCGACAACGTGATGGTCCATACCACCGAACCAAGCCTGCCTGGACACCTGCATCTTTCTTTCCCAGGTGCCGAAGGCGATAGCCTGATTATGCTCTTGGATTCCCTGCGCATTGAGGCTTCCACTGGTTCTGCATGTTCCAATGGCGTTAACCGCGCTAGCCACGTGCTGCTGGCAATGGGCATCACCGAAGCAGATGCGCGCGGCGCTATTCGCTTCACTTTGGGACGCAATACCACCGAAGAATCTATTACTGCGGTTCTTAATGTTATTGCAGATGTAGTATCCCGAGCTCGTACCGCTGGCATGGCTTTTTAAACAAGTGGGGCGCCAACTTTCTTAGGCACCCCATGAACGTCGGCGGAAGCTAAGAATGCGCTTGAGGTCTCGAATCTCGCGTTGCTGAAAGTTTCCCGCCTCTGTGATTTTTTGTGCTGCGGGTTCTGTAGCTTGCAAAGCAGCATTGGCTATGGTCAGGGCTGATTTTGGGGGCAGGCCAATGGCGGCACAAAAACTCAGAAACTTCTTTTGGCTGAGATTTTGCTTGGATCCTTGGATTTCTAAAGCCATTGAAGTATCCCCATGAATCGCGGTGCAGGGGATGTCATAAATGGGACTGATTTCAAAACCGCGCCCAGCATTTAGAATTGAAATGTTTTTGGCGTGCAGGTCTCCGTTTCCGCTGAGCCACGCAAATGCAATCTGGAAAGCTAGATTTCGCATCGCCAATCTTGGAGTAGTACACACTTTTCCCAAAGCCTCGGCGATTTCTTCATAGCTCACGTTGTACTTATCGGCTGGCCAGATGCCCAACACTTGGGCAGCATCTTCAACCGGTATTTTTCCTTGAGGAGTGCGGTCAAAGCGGTGAACTAACAACCCCGAAAGTCCATTTTTATCGTGGAGCACCTTTACGTGTGAAAACTTTATGCGCAACTTGTTGTTGTGGAGGAGCCCATAACAAGCCGCTTCATTCTCGACCAAATAGGGATACTCAGGTGGTGAAACCTTAAGGATCGCATCACCTGCCAAAGGCACTGCGATGGTTCGAGCGGAAGCCTTATCCTGTGCACCTGCAAGTGCAACTGGGTCGGCGATTCCAGATTCATTGAGTGCGCTGGCGAAGTTGAGGTCTTTATCAATCGTGACCATTGCCTGCGCTGAGTGAGGTTTTTCGCCGTGTGGGAATATTGACACAGCTCCTACAGGATCGGAACCAACTGCCAAAAGGAAAGAAAGCTCATCATCTGCAGAAGTCTTAATACTTCTTCTCAGCGCGCTTAATCGTCGCCCTTCGGGAAGTAAACCTGCAAAAAATGGGGGCAGGGCGCCAGCACGAGTGATCACCGGTTCAGAAGTAAGTGGCAGTGACGTAGCTATAGGTGGCTGATCGCTGCTCAAATACTCCTCGGTATAGGAAAAAATGGTCTCATTATTCACTCGAGTGAAATGAGCAGCCAAGATGTCTTTGAACCAAATATCTGCAATGGGGTTCACTGTTGGTGCCTCAATGGATCATGGAGTCTAATGGTGATTTCCAAGCCTAAGATGCTTAAAACATCAATAACTTTGTCCAAACGGACCGTTGTCTTCCCCTTTTCGACATCTCGAATAAAGCGTTCTGATACCTCGGCAAGCTCGGCCAGCTCAGCTTGTCGAAGATTTAGTTCTTTGCGGCCCTGCAGAATCGCCTGGCCAATTTCTTCCGCGGACATGGTCATCCTCACAACTTCTCCGGCACGATCGTGCCGTTTTTTAAGTTTATTCGTGTTTTAGAATTTAAACAAGGGTAAATCGGCACGATCATGCCGATATTGATGTATTTTGTCTAAGTTGTGGGCAAAATAGGCAAAAACGGAGCGTTCGTGCCGGTTTCATTGATGTTGCTATTCTTGTCGAATATGAGCACCTTCCACATTCGGGCTGAAGAATCGCGCGATTTTAGGACAATTTATGAGGTCACCGAGGCGGCCTTTGCCGGAATTGATCATGCTGCTGGTACGGAACAGGAAATCGTCGACAAGCTTCGCGCTGCACAGGCGCTGAGCCTCTCCGCGGTGGCCGAGGAAAATGGCGAGATTATTGGCCATATCGCAGCCTCTGAGGTGCTGATCGGCGGTGGCGCGCAGGGCTGGTTCGGGATTGGGCCGGTAAGTGTGCGCCCGGATAAGCAGCAGCAAGGTGTGGGTTTTGCCCTGATGGGTTATGCACTGGATCAGCTGCGGGCCGATGGTGCAAGCGGCGTCGTGGTCGTAGGGGGCCCTGGATATTATCGACGTTTTGGCTTTGAGGTGGTGCCAGGTTTGGTCTATCCGCAGGCGCCGCCCGAGTATTTTATGGCTGCACGTTTGGCTGCCCCGGAGTTTCCGCAGGGTATTGTGGAGTATCACTCGGCGTTTGGGGAGTAGCGGGTTCATCGTGGCGGGGATGGGCGCCGGAGGCAAATTTCCGCACCCAGCTCTCATCCTTATACTGCGCTGGAACGCCACCACCGAGCAGCTCGCGGGTGATCGCAGAGGCTTCGGTGCTGGTGGAGCTAAAGAATTCAGTATCTGAACCCAGGAGGATGATATTGCCGTAGCGACGACCTTTAAGCATCGGGGGATCAGCAATGACAGCAACATGCTGGAAAACCTCCATCATGCCGGCCAGCTCAGTCTTTGCCCCGCGCAGATCGGAGTGATCGCCACAATTGGCAATATAAAGCCCGCCTGTGGCCAGACCGCGTTGGCAATGCTCAAAAAACTCCACGGTGGTGAAGTTTTCCGGGGTGACAGCTCCGGCAAACACATCGCGAATAATGACATCGCGGCTTCCAGGGGTAAATGATTCGGCAACTGCGCGGGCATCGTCCACCCGAATCTTCACGCGGGGAGCGCGGGGAATATCAAACCATTCGCGAGCCAGGCGAGCTAATTCCGCATCCAATTCCACCACGGTGTTTCGTGATTGTGGGTAGACATCCGCAAAATACCGCGCCATAGTGCAGGCGCCTCCGCCGAGGTGAGTGATGCGCAGCTTTGAGGCATCGAGGTGGGCGTCAATAAAGGCGCGGGCGCCCGTGGCAATCCACCGCATATATTCAAACTCCAGCGCCTGCGGTTGGCCCAGCACAATATGGGAGCTAGGAACTCCATTAATGCTGATTAGCCAGCCATCGGTGGTATAGGAATCAGCCTCTAGCTCGATGACCGAGTATTCACCCTCATAGGTGCCGGCAACGGGACCGGAGGTGGTGGAAGAGTTGGACTGTTCGGGGGCGTGTTTTTTGCGGGCCACTGTGTGCTTTCTGGGATTGTCTGTAGTTGTTTATGGGGGCTGCTGGCTTAGGTAATGGGGCGGTGGTGGGCGTTGCTCAGTAAATGTTCGCGCATATAGGGCAGGGTGAAATTGAGATAGCCATATTTAGGAACTTGAATAAGCCCGCGTCTAAGCAGCTGCTTACGTTGCATGGACAAGGCGTTGGGCTTGACATTCATGAGGTTTGCGATATCTCCAGTAGATACCATCTCGCCATCTTGTGATAATTGGGCAATGGCATACAGAATGGTGAGTTCACCATCTGGCACCTGATGCAGGCTTGGTTCGTGCACCTGCATGCCCATGCGGCGGATTACCTCTGTGCGCACGGCTTCAACCTCGCGGGCAGCAATAAGCTCGGTGTTGTTCAGGTTGCTTTGGGCCCAGGCCAAAGAGCCGGTGAGCTGCATGGAATAGGGATATCCATTGCTGATTGTTGCCGCTAGTTCGGCAGCCTCCATGGACATCTGCTTGCCACCTTCGGCGGTGGTGTCAATAAACATATGCACGGAATCGGCATGTTCAACCGGGCTGAGCAGGATGCGTTCCGCGCGACGAATAAAGGTGGTGCCCTCATGCTGGAGCAGGCGATCAATTCCCTCTGGCAGGCCTGCTGCCACCAGCGCGATATCAAAATCATCGCGGAGCAGATCCTGGACGGCAGTGGCTAGCACGTGGAGTTGATCTACCTGCGCACTTTGGAGTTCATCAAGGGTGATGAGGATACCGGAGCCCCGTTTTTGAAGCATGCTGCCAAGTTCACGCAACCGGTAAATAAGTGTTGGGGTGGGATCCTTTTTATAAGGATCAGCAATGGCAGTCACTGTGGCAATGCCTGGAATGGAGACACTGCTGAGCATGCGTTTGGACTGTGGGCCATCAAGCTGCTGCAATGCGGTCGGGATGGCTGAGTTAATAAGAGCATCCACCATGGAAGCATCTGGGTAGGCGCGTAAAGTAATCCAGCCTTGGGAGGCGGTGGCATCTTCGAACTCATTAAGCAGTACCGTTTTGCCCATGCCGCGAGATCCTGAGATAAGGAGGGCGCGGAAGGGGCTGCCCGGGCCTTCTGCCAAACCAAGGCGGAAAGACTGCAGGAGGGAATCGCGTCCGGCCAAGACTGTGGGTGAGACGCCGAAGGTGGGGCGGAAAGGATTGCGAGCTGCCATGGAAAGCACCTTCCTTAAGGAGGGCTAGTAAGTTTTAGATCTTTTAGAAGCTTATATCGAGTTTAGAACTTTTAGAACTTCCCGGGGTGATTAGATCTTTTAGAGCTCCCACACTCCCGTCCGCGCGTCCTCCAGGGTGCAGGGCACCGCGCTGCGGGAGGCGCGGTGGCTCGGGGCGTCGAAAAGCGTAAAAATTTAAAAAATTCGGGATTTTGGGAACACAGGATTAGGCTACGTTGTTGTTACTAAAATGAGGAGCCTGGTTTCAGGCCCATTATTTTATTTATTTTTTGAAGAGGGGAGATCATGCGGGTTCTTGCAGCAATGAGTGGAGGCGTTGATTCCGCTGTGGCAGCAGCGCGTGCGGTGGCGGCTGGTCATGAGGTGATCGGCGTGCATCTCGCGCTATCGCAGGATCCGCAGACGGTTCGCGAATCTTCCAGGGGCTGTTGTTCCTTGGAGGATTCCGCCGATGCTCGCCGCGTGTGCGATAAGCTTGGCATCCCTTTTTATGTCTGGGATTTCTCCGATCGTTTTAAAGAAGATGTTATCGATAACTTCATCGAGTCCTATGCCATCGGTGAAACCCCTAATCCCTGCCTGCGTTGTAATGAGAAGATCAAGTTTGCAGCCTTGCTAGAGCGCGGTATTGCCCTTGGTTTTGATGCTGTGGTCACCGGTCACTACGCACGCTTGACTCAGCCTGCAGATGGTGGCGATGGCTACCTGCGTCGCGGTGTGGACCCCAACAAGGATCAGTCCTATGTGTTGGGTGTGCTGGGCGCTCATGAAATTGAGCACTGCATGTTCCCAGTTGGAGATACCGTCAAGCCGAAGATCCGCGAAGAGGCAGCTGCGTCTGGTTTCTCTGTGGCGAAGAAGCCTGATTCCTATGACATTTGCTTTATTCCCGATGGCAATACCCAGGCCTTCTTGGGCAAGCACATTGGTATGCGCCCTGGCATGATTGTTGACCAGGAAGGCACTAAGTTGCGCGAGCATGCCGGAGTGCATGAATTCACCATTGGTCAACGCAAGGGACTTGATATTAAGGCTCCTGCTGCTGATGGTCGCCCACGCTATGTCACTGACATTAACGCTGCTACCGGTACCGTCACCGTCGGAAGCCGCGAAAACCTCAATGTGTCAACCATCCACGCTGATCGCCTCAAGTTCCTGCACCCAGCTATGGACGGTGAGATTGCCTGCGAGGTTCAGGTGCGTGCACATGGTGGGGTAGTTGCCTGTGATGCCAGCGTCGATCGCGACGGTGATTTCATGGTGCTCAAGCTCAAGGAGCCGCTATCTGGCGTTGCCCGTGGCCAAGCTGCCGTGCTCTACCTGCCAGACCCCGGGGGCGATATTGTGCTCGGCTCCGGCACTATCTGCGCCACGGAGTCCTAAAAAACTATGTCTGCGTATGGTCTCGGCGAGCTACCTGGAACCTCGGTTTTTGAAGCCGCCAACATTATTGAGGGTGAAACCGGCCAGCTGCTGCACCTGCCACAATTGCCGGCGCGCGGACTAGGCGCCGATCAAATTGGCCGCAGTATTGGTCTGCTTGACACCCTCAATGTGGCGCGCGGTCCGCGTTCCTGGGTGATGAGCACCCGACCAAGCAGACTAAGCCACCGCACACTGGACTTTCTCAAAGGTGACCTAGATACCTGTGAGGAAGTCTGGGGCACCTCCCTGGACACGATCAAAGTGCAGGTTGCAGGCCCGTGGACCCTTGGCGCACGCATTGAGCTCAGCAATGGCCACCGCGTGCTAACCGACCGCGGCGCCATGCGGGACCTCACCGAGGCACTGATCGAAGGCATCAACGCCCATAAAAGCGAAGTAGCGCGGCGGTTCCGCGCCGAAGTTCAGGTACAAATTGATGAGCCTGACCTAGCAACGCTTATCGACGGAAAACTCGAGGGCACATCCACCTTTGATACCATCGCAGCCGTCCGCATCCCGGATATCAATGAACGCCTGCACCAAGTATTTTCTGCTCTTGGCGGCGTAAGCTATCTCAACCTCACCGGACAAAACCCATCCTGGGAAGTAGCCCGTGGAGCAGGAGCCGGAACTGTTCAGGTATCGATGGAGCAGGTCCGAGGAGCTGCCCATCTTGATGACTTTGGTGAAACTCTTGCCTCTGGTGTGCGACTGGGTATGGGTGTGACTGATCCTTCGGATGTGGTGGATGAGCTTTTGGAAAATCCACGGGCTAAGGCGGTAGCCATTGCTAAATTCTTTGATGAAATTGGCCTAAGCCGCAGCCATTTGCTTAGTGATATTGACATTCACCCGCGCAGTGCGCTGCTGGAGGGGCAAACCTCCGATGCAACACCTGCGTACCGCATGGCGCGGGTGGTCTCTGAGATGTTGGAAAAAGACGCGGGCGACCTTTAGGTCTTTAGCTTTTAGCCTTTAGCTTTTGGGGCGTGCTTATTTGCGCCTTCTGCCAACAGTGAGGCAATAACGCCAATCACCAACACTCCGACTGCCAGCAAGATTGCCTGGCCAAAGGCAGCACCGGTTTCACCCGCAGCAAGGCGGGTTTGTAGAACTGCGCCGATGGCAGCAGCACCAATGACACAGCCAATCTGACGGGTGGTGTTAAACACTCCAGATCCTGCGCCCATCATTTGCGGTGCTAGATCGCGCATAGTGGAGGTGGAGTTTGGTGCCCAGACAAAGGCATTGCCCACACCTAAGAAGAACAGCGCAACCAATGCCCAGGCGATATGCAGCTCGAAGATCATCACTAGGGCCAGGCCCAAAATAGAGAGCGCTACGGTGCCAAAGCCGAACGCTGCCAAAATATTGGGGTTGGAGCGATCAACCAATTTGCCCACAAAGGGTGAGAGGATCGCTGCGGTTGCTGCCTGCGGAATGATCATCATGCCTGCGTGCATGGGATCCATACCGTGTACCTGCTGGAAATACATCATCATCGGCAGTGGGGTTCCAGCCACGGTAAAACCCATGGCAGCAATACAGATATTGCCCAAGCTGAAGTTACGGATTCTAAAAATCCCTAGCGGAATAAGCGGATCCTGGCCTGCCTTTTCAATGATGCTTTGCTGTTTAATAAACCAGATAAATAGCGACACAGAGGCCAGTAACATGAGCCAAATCCACGGCGCCCAATGGGCGTTTTCGCCCTCTTGAAGGGCAAAGACCAGCAAGAATACTGCACCCACCGATAAAAGAATCGAAAGCAGATCAAGAGGCCTGGTATGAGGTGGGAAGGCTGGAACAAACTTCAACACCGCCCAGATGGAGAGCACTCCAATAGGAACGTTGATAAAGAAGACCCACTGCCAACCCCAGTTCTCGGTGATCACACCTCCCAGGAGTGGCCCCGCCAAGGACGCAAGCCCCGCTGTTGTGCCCCAGATTCCCAATGCAGCGCCACGGCGTTCCCGGGCAAAAATGCGGTTGATTGTGGCCATTGTTTGAGGGGTAAGCAGCGCTGCGCCAAAGCCTTGGAATCCGCGGGCAATAATCAGCGTCAACATATCAGGCGCAAGCCCGCAGGCCAGTGAACTTAAGGTAAAAAGCGCCATGCCGGCGGCATAGACGTTTTTAGGCCCGTATTTATCGCCCAAGCGTCCGGTGACCAGCAGGGGGACGGCAAAGGTGAGCAAATAGATTGAGGTGACCCAGATGACCTCGTTATAGGAGGCACCCATGTCTGCTTGGAGCGCAGGAGTAGAGACCGCAACGATGGTTTGGTCCAGCAGAATCATAAAAAATCCTACGCACAGCGCAATTAGTGCTGGCCACGCATCTTTTTCCGGCAGGGGCATCGCCGGGTAGCTCTTGCCACCCTGGACAATAGGTGGTTCTAGATGGTCTTTAGCCACAATGTGCCAATCTTTTAGGAATTATCCGAGCTCTAGTTTTTCTGAAAGGCGAGGTTAGTCGCCCTGGGTTTGAACCGGCCAGGAAGTATTCACGCTGGCTCCATCGCGGCCTTGACCAATGAAGTAATTGCGCAGGCCAATCTGGGATTCGTAATAACCTACTGCTTGCAGCTCCATTAATTCCTCACCGCTCATGGTGGCAAGTTCTGGCCAAATCCTGATCTGCTTCCAGGCAATGCGCGCTGCTGCCAGGGCATCTGCGGTGGCCTCGTGAGCACTGCCAATTTGTACCTCATAGTGCGCGCAAAGATCACTTAAGGTGCGCTTGCCTTTGCGGTAGGGATCTTTGATTTTATCGATGGTGAAAGGATCATAAACTAGGCCATCAACTGTAAAGGAAGGCTGCTGGCTGCGCAGTACGGTGAGGTCATAGGGCGCGTTATAAATGATCACGGCTTGACCTTGTTGCCAACCCTTTTGCAGGGAGGTGATGGTTTCGGCCAAGACTTTATCATGCGGGAGGCCGTGCTCGCGGGCGTATTCGGTGGTAATGCCGTGGATGGCGGTGGCGCTGGCAGGGATTTCTACGCCGGGATCAGCCAACATCTCAACAGGCTGCGCACCTGCTTTGGTGATGCTTACTAATGCGGAGGTAACAATGCGCGCCTCAAAAGGTTGGGCCGAGGTGGTCTCCAAGTCAAAGGAGAGCATATTGCTGGGATCAAAGGAGGGGAGAGTGGAATGAGAAGCATGTGGTGTGTTCATAGACTCCAACCCTAATCAACGCACCGGACAGCGGGTGCCCCCGGGGCTTGATGGGGAGCCAGAATCATTCATGTCCGCGCAGGTATTAGAATCGGGAGCCGTGACTGAAGATAATGCTCAATTGCGCAGAACCTGGAATGACCTCGCTGAAAAGGTTCGCTATCACCGCGACCTTTATTACAACCAGCAGCCAGAGATCACCGACGCCGACTTTGATGCCCTCTTTAAACAGCTGCAACAATTGGAAAAGGATTATCCTGAACTCGCCGTTCCAGATAGCCCCACCAAAGAGGTAGGCGCGCCCATTGCTGAGCAATCCAGCTTTGATAATGTCACCCACTTGGAAAGAATGCTCAGCCTCGACAATGTTTTTGATGAACAAGAACTGCGCGATTGGTTGAGCAGAACCCCAGCAAAGCAATATCTCACCGAGCTAAAAATTGATGGACTTTCCATTGACCTGGTTTACCGCAATGGCGTGCTCGAGCGCGCCGCCACCCGTGGTGATGGTCGAATCGGCGAGGATATTACCGCTAATGCCCGGGTTATTGAGGATATTCCGCATGAGCTTAAAGCAACTGCAGATTATCCGCTGCCAGCTGTGCTGGAAATCCGCGGCGAGGTGTTTATTCCCGTGGAAGATTTCTCCGAGGTCAATGCCCAGCGCATTGCTGAAGGTGGCAAGCCTTTTGCCAACCCGCGAAATGCTGCCGCAGGTTCCTTGCGTCAAAAGAACACTGAAGACGTCAAAAAGCGTCGCCTGCGGATGATTAGCCATGGCATTGGTTTCACCGAAGGCTTTAGCCCGGCTTCCCAGCACGATGCCTATTTGGCGCTCTCGGCTTGGGGTCTGCCCACCTCGCCTTATACCGAGGCCGTCACTGATCCGGAAACTGTCGTGGAGAAGGTGAAATATTGGGCCGATCACCGCCATGCTGCCCTGCATGAAATGGACGGCCTGGTGATCAAGGTGGATGATATTGCCTCCCAGCGCGAACTTGGCGCCACCAGTCGAGCTCCCCGCTGGGCCATAGCCTATAAGTACCCACCGGAGGAAGTCACCACCAAGCTGCTTGATATTCAGGTGGGCGTGGGCCGAACCGGAAGAGTGACGCCTTTTGCTGTGATGGAGCCAGTTTTTGTGGCCGGTTCCACCGTGTCCATGGCAACTTTGCACAATCAAAGCGAAGTTAAGCGCAAAGGCGTGCTTATTGGCGATACCGTGGTTATTCGAAAAGCCGGCGAGGTCATCCCAGAAGTTCTGGGTCCGGTGGTGGAATTGCGCGATGGCAGCGAACGCGAGTTTGTCTTCCCCAGCCAGTGCCCAGAATGTGGCACCACCTTGGCTCCGGCAAAAGCAGATGATGTGGATTGGCGTTGCCCCAATAGTCAAAGCTGCCCCGGTCAGCTCACTACGCGCTTGACCTATTTGGCTGGTCGTGGCGCTTTTGATATTGAAGCGTTGGGTGAGAAGGGCGCAGAAGATCTTATCCGCAGTGGCATTCTTGTTGATGAATCCGGCATTTTTGACCTCACCGAGGAAGACCTGCTCAAGTCCTCGGTGTACACCACCAAAGCCGGAAAGGTGAATGCCTCCGGCAAAAAACTCCTGCGCAACCTGCAAGAATCTAAAAACACCGACCTCTGGCGCGTACTGGTTTCACTATCAATTAGGCACGTGGGCCCCACCGCCGCGCGCGCCCTTGCCGGCCGCTACCGCTCCATCAAGGCGCTTGTCGACGCACCCTTGGAGGAGCTTGCAGAAACTGAGGGAGTAGGCGCCATTATTGCGCAGTCCTTCAAAGAGTGGTTCGAGGTGGATTGGCATCGCAATATCGTTGGTACCTGGGCTGCAGCTGGTGTCACCATGGAAGAGGAAGCCGGTGAACAAGCAGAACAAACTCTGGCTGGCTTAACCATCGTGGTCACCGGAGGTTTGGAAGGCTTTACCCGCGATTCGGTAAAAGAAGCCATTATTTCCCGGGGCGGTAAGGCTTCAGGTTCGGTGTCTAAAAAGACTGATTATGTGGTGGTGGGCGAAAACGCCGGTTCCAAGGCTACCAAGGCGGAAGAATTGGGGATCAAAATCCTCGATGAGGAAGGCTTTGTCCAGCTTTTGGAAAATGGCCCTCAGGAATAACCCTGAACGCATATAACGGGGGTAGGGGAAATCCCTAACTTTGTATTTCTATATGACTTCAACTCCTTAAATCCATATTCTTAGTAATTAACTAAGGATTTAAGGAGCTCGTCAGCAATGAACAAAGTGAGAATGGTGCAGCTCGGGATCCTGGCCACAGTTGGTTTTGCGGGGTTTAGCCTGGTCTGGGTTTTCGGACCTGTTTATGGTGCCATGATTTTTGGCCGACCCATCTACCTTTTGCCACCTTCGCCTCAGCGATATGCGGAATCTGTTTTTGAGATCGCAGAGCGCCAAGGGCTTTATGTCGCCACGCCGGAATTTGCCACCGCCCGCGCAAAAGCTGAGACAGAGCTGGAATATGTGGATACCGTAGCCGATACCTATCCAATTATTGATGCTGTCCTCAAAACTGCTGGCGGTAAACATTCGGCACTTATTGTCCCCGGTCGGATTTCCCCTGAACGGCAGTCGGCACCTTTACCGGAGGTCACCACTCAAGAAGGAATTGCTACGCTCACACTGCCACCTACGGATCAGCAGTGGGATGGGCAAGAATATGCCAATGCAGCTGCCGAACCTTTGGTGAAGTCCATTCAGGGCGGAGCCTGCGGGGTGATCGTCGATTTGCGGGAAAATACCGGTGGCGACCTCGGTCCCATGCTAGCTGGGGTATCAGCTCTCCTGCCCGATGGTGAGGTACTTTGGTTTAGCTCAAGTGGGGGCGATAGCCCCGTGACCATCAAGGGCAATGCCGTAAGTGGGGGAGGAACCCCAACTAAAGCCAGCGCTCAGGGCAAATTTAGGGTTCCCACGGCGCTGCTAATCGACGAAAAAACAGCCAGCTCAGGGGAAGCAACACTCTTGTCCTTTCGGGGTCTAGACCAGAGCAAAACCTTTGGACTGCCCACCGCTGGTTTTGCTACCGCCAATATGACCTTTGAAATGCCGGATGGTGCACGGGTGATGCTTACAGTTGCGCAAAACAAAACCCGCACCGGCGAGACCTTCGGGGAAGATCCCATCGTTCCTGATCAGCTCACTGCTTTTCCAGAACGTGCGGCACGGGAATGGTTACGCACCCAAGGATGCGATATTCATGCTTAATCCAGGATGGCGCCGATAATCTCGCCAATGTTGCCCAGGTGCTGAACTTCGCTCGCCAGGAAATCAGGACCACCGGGGCGTCCCACAATCAAAGCCAGACCATGCTTGCCAATGGGGGCAATGGCTAGAGAAGAATCAAGCAAGGTCCAAGGCTCTGGTACCCAAGTCTCGTGGGAGTTGTTTAGCAAGCGCGCCTCGGTGAGCACAATATTTTCAGGTACGGTGCCATCGTCTTCAGGGGCTGCTTGGGAAGCTGCAATGCGGGTGATGGGGCCTTTAAGGTCAATAATAATCGCCCAGCCAGCAGTCATGGTGCGGGGGATCACGTTGACTAGATCTTCAAGGGCCTTTTTGGTGTTGTGACGGTGGGCAGCAACAGAGGCCAGCATCTGAATTTGGCCTCGGCGGTCAACGGTGCCGGAGAAGGGGCGGATGGAATCAACTTCCACGCCATCAACCTCTTCAGCAGCGGTAATGATGGTATCTGCCATAACCGTGCGGGGAATGGTGATCACAAGATCATCCATTACCGTGCCATTAGGGAAGTGTTCCACCACATCCACGGACTGAATATTGGCCTCAACCACCCCAAGTGCTTCTGCAAGGACTGCCAAGCTACCGGGAGTGTCAGACAACAGAACGCGAATAAGGAAAGACAATGGAATCGCTTCCTTCTAAAATCGGAGGGCTATCAAGGTCAGGATGGTGAAGTTTAAAGGTAGCCCTTCTCACCTTTAGGGTTCGACAGTACCACCGTAATAGAGCATAAGGTTGCACGTCGAGCCTTTTGTTCAAGGTTTGATACCCACTGATTCGACCCACACCAGTCTGTGTCCGCCGGGTGCAGTAAGATTAACCAACAGTTGCGCCCACCTTTTTCAAGACGGGGCGTAAAAGTAGAGATTATATCCATTGTGACTAGCGAAGAGGATCAGAAACCAAGTGCCTGAGATTTCGCGCGACCAGGTCGCTCACCTTGCCAAACTGTCCCGTCTGGCGCTCAGTGAAGAAGAGCTACAGCAATTTGCCGGACAGATCGATGACATTGTCGGTTATGTTTCCGCAGTGCAAAATGTCGATGCCGCTGGCGTTGAGCCGATGAGCCATCCCCATAGCATCACCACCACTATGCGTGAAGATGTTGTTAAGAAGACCTTGAATGCTGAGCAAGCCCTCGATCAGGCACCAGCAGTTGAAGATGGACGTTTTATGGTTCCGCAGATTTTGGGCGAGGGTGACTAATTAATTATGAGCAATAAATACCTCGTAACTGGCTCCGAAAATGAGCTGACTACTAAGACCGCAGCAGAGCTTGCTGGTCTGATCCACTCCCGCGAGGTCACCTCCCGTGAGGTTACCCAGGCGCACCTTGACCGCATCGCTGCAGTTGATACCGATATTCACGCCTTCCTGCACGTCGGTGCAGAGGCTGCGCTCGCGGCGGCTGACGACGTCGATAAGCGCCTTGATGCTGGTGAGGCACCTGCCTCGGCGCTTGCTGGTGTGCCTTTGGCGCTGAAGGATGTTTTTACCACCACTGATGCGCCGACCACGGCTGCATCCAAGATGCTTGAGGGCTACATGAGCCCTTATGACGCTACGGTGACCAAGAAGATCCGTGAAGCTGGCATTCCAATTTTGGGTAAGACCAATATGGATGAGTTTGCCATGGGTTCCTCTACGGAGAACTCAGCTTATGGCCCCACCCACAACCCATGGGATTTGGAGCGCACTGCGGGTGGTTCCGGCGGCGGTTCCTCTGCTGCTTTGGCTGCTGGTGAGGCTCCATTGGCAATTGGTACCGATACCGGTGGATCTATCCGCCAGCCTGCAGCGTTGACCAACACCGTTGGTGTGAAGCCAACCTATGGCACCGTTTCCCGTTATGGCCTGATCGCTTGTGCATCCTCTTTGGATCAGGGTGGCCCAACTGCCCGCAACGTGCTGGATACCGCCCTGCTGCACGAAGTTATTGCAGGTTATGACGCTTTTGATGCCACCAGCGTCAAGCGTCCAGTCGCACCTGTGGTTGCTGCTGCACGTGAGGGCGCCAATGGTGACCTCAAGGGTGTCAAGGTTGGTGTGGTCAAGCAATTTGACCGCGAAGGTTTCCAGCCAGGTGTACTTGAGGCTTTCCACGTATCGGTGGAGCAAATGCGCTCCCAGGGTGCAGAAATCATCGAAGTTGACTGCCCTCACTTTGACGATGCCATGGGCGCTTACTACCTGATTCTGCCTTGTGAGGTTTCCTCCAACCTGGCACGTTTTGATGGTATGCGTTATGGCCTGCGCGTTGGCGATGATGGAACCCACTCTGCCGATGAGGTTATGGCTCTTACCCGCGCTCAGGGCTTTGGTCCTGAGGTTAAGCGGCGCATCATTCTGGGTACCTACGCATTGTCCGTGGGTTACTACGACGCTTATTACCTCCAGGCACAGCGTGTGCGTTCTTTGATTGCACAGGACTTTGCCAAGGCATATGAGCAGGTAGATATCTTGGTTTCCCCAGCAACCCCAACCACCGCCTTCAAGTTGGGTGAGAAGGTTACCGATCCGCTGGAGATGTACAACTTTGACCTCTTCACCTTGCCACTGAACCTGGCTGGTCTAGCTGGTATGTCCCTGCCTGCTGGTTTGGCTTCCGATTCCGGTCTGCCGGTTGGCCTGCAGCTCATGGCTCCTGCCTTCCACGATGATCGTTTGTACCGCGTTGGTGCAGCATTCGAGGCTGGCCAGAAGTAACAACCAGCTTTAAAAGGACCGAGCCTCTGAGGCTCGGTGCGCCCAGTTTCCTCCACTGTTAAAGGGTGAGGGAGCTGGGCTTTTCCTATCTCCAGGGTATTTCCAGGTGCATGCATGTAGCGGCTGCATTTGGGGCAGCACGCGAGGCTACATGTGGGGTTGAAACCTCAAGAGAAATTTTTAGGTGCGCTGGCGGATAAGTTTTGTTAGGCTTGCCTTCACCGTACTTAAAGATATATCGAAAATGAGGAATTTATGAGCCAGCCAGAAACGTCAGTGCCCACCGGGGCAGCCGGAACAGCCGGAACGGCAGGAGCAGCAGGACAGCCCCCACGCGGGCGCAAAAATATGAAGGCCAAGCAGGCAACTGTGCTGGCTAAGCAGCAGATCTCCCCAGATCTCATTCGCCTGAAGTTTGCCAGCCCCGAGATGATCGGAGTGGAGCTGCCCTTTAGCGATCACTACATCAAGCTTTTCTTTATTCCTGAAGCAGCCGATTATAGCTGGCCTTTTGATCTGGCAACCATCCGCGAGACCGTCCCGCGTGAGAAACATCCCGTCACTCGCACCTACACTCTGCGTACCTTTGATAGCGCAAGCGGGGAATTTGAGGTGGATTTTGTGGCTCACGGCGATACCGGACTGGCGGGACCGTGGGCACAGCGCGCGCAGATCGGCGATCAGCTCGGCTTTGCCGGCCCTGGTGGTGGCTGGAAACCAGAAGACTCCTATGAGCACTTTGTTCTGGCCGGCGATGAGGCCGCAGCCCCTGCAATTTTTGCCGCATTGGAACAATTGCCAGCGGGTACCACCGCCACAGCATATGTAGAAATTGCCAATAAGCAGGCGCTTTTCGACGCCCCCAGCGGCCCAGCAATTGAGGTGGTCTGGGTGCCCCGCGATGGTGCCACCCACGGCACCAAGCTTATCGACGCCGTCCGCGCAGGCGGATATCCCGAAAAGAAGACTTCGTGGTTTATCCACGGCGTTGCAGAAATGGTGAAAGAAACTCGCCGTTTCCTCTTTGTTGACGGCCAGGTGGCAAAAGAAGATGCCTCAATTTCTGGTTATTGGCGCCTGGGCATGACTGAGGATCAGTGGCAAATAACCAAGCGTCAATTTAATGAAGAAAATGAGGCAGCGGAACGAGCAGCTTTAGAGTCTTAATTAGTGAGCGTCGGAAACGACAAAGGCGGTAGCAGCGGCACCTGCAGTAGCAATGATTACTGCAGGCCAGGCGCCAACCTTCTTAGCTAGTGGGTGGGAAAGCCCAAAAGCGCCAACGTAGGTGGCAAGGAGGCCAGCGGTGACAGCTGGTCCCTTCTTTTCATTCCAAGTGCGTGCTGCCAAGGCGCCGGAAGCAACCAAAGGAATGGTGCCCAGAGGACGGATTCCGGATTCACGAGCAGTGAGCCAACCGCCAATGAGACCTGCTGCCACGACGGTTGCAGTGCTGACCTTTTGTGCATCTTTGAGTTTCAGTTCCATGGCATGCCAGTTTAGGACTTCGTCCCAGATTTGTGCCATCTCATGCCCGAATAAAAGTTGTGGCCTGTACCTCATGTCTGATCAGACATACTATTTTCTAATCAAAAACTGCAGTTAAATGCCGGAAAAATAGTCTCTAAGCTGTAAATATGGTTTTTTTCACAGTTCTGGTGTCACCTTTTTATGTGATTGTTCCGGCAGGCAGCCTGTGATGGGTTTAATATGGGAGACATGCGAATTGCCACTCTCACGTCAGGCGGCGACTGCCCCGGACTTAATGCAGTAATCCGAGGAATTGTCCGCACTGCAAGCAATGAATTCGGATCCACCGTAGTGGGTTATCAAGATGGTTGGGAAGGCTTATTGGCCGACCGCCGCGTCCAGCTTTATGACGATGAAGGAATTGACCGTATCCTTCTCCGCGGTGGCACTATCTTGGGCACTGGCCGCCTCCACCCAGATAAGTTCAAGGCTGGAATTGACCAGGTTAAGGCAAATCTTGAGGATGCAGGCATTGACGCCCTCATCCCAATTGGTGGCGAAGGCACCCTCAAGGGTGCAAAGTGGCTTTCCGATAATGGAATCCCCGTCGTTGGCGTGCCAAAGACCATTGATAATGACGTTAATGGCACCGACTTCACCTTCGGTTTTGATACCGCAGTAGCAGTTGCAACTGACGCCGTTGACCGTTTGCACACCACCGCAGAATCCCACAACCGCGTGATGATCGTTGAGGTTATGGGCCGCCACGTTGGTTGGATTGCCCTGCACGCCGGCATGGCTGGTGGTGCTCACTACACTGTTATCCCTGAAGTTCCATTTGATATTTCAGAGATCTGCAAGGCCATGGAGCGTAGATTCCAAATGGGCGAGAAGTACGGCATTATCGTCGTGGCCGAAGGTGCACTTCCCAAGGAAGGAACCATGGAGTTACGTGAAGGCCATGTTGACCAGTTTGGTCACAAGACCTTCACCGGTATCGGCCAGCAGATTGCCGATGAAATCCACGGACGTTTGGGCCACGATGTCCGCACCACGGTACTCGGCCACATTCAGCGTGGCGGCACCCCAACTGCCTTTGACCGCGTCTTGGCTACTCGTTATGGTGTGCGTGCAGCTCGCGCCTGCCATGAGGGTGACTTTGACAAGGTGGTGGCACTCAAGGGTGAGCGCATTGAGATGATTTCCTTTGAGGATGCCGTTGGCACCCTCAAGCAGGTTCCAATGGAGCGTTGGGTGACTGCCCAAGCAATGTTTGGATAAAATTTAAAACAGCAGGCCACACCTAGAATCCGGCTTTTCCACTGCGAGTGGGAGAGCCGGATTTTTGTGCCTGAAACCAAAGTGATAAGAAAATGTGATCCAAGTGACTTGACTTGGGTTGTAGTGACGGGTTATCTTCAATGAAACACAATGCAATCGATTGCATTCTGAGCAACTAGCCTTCAATGCGGTGAAAGAAAGGTGGTGAAAAGATGGCTTCTGAGATTCCCTCATCTCGCGCTTTGCCTCCGACAAGGAAACGAGCAACAACGTTAAAGGACATTGCGAGAGTCACTGAGCTTTCAGTGAGCACAGTTTCTCGGGCTCTAGCTAACAATGCAAGCATTCCGGAATCCACCCGGCAGCGGGTGATAGAAGTAGCTGAAAAGCTTAACTACCGTCCAAATGCTCAAGCTCGTGCTTTGCGAAAATCTCGAACAGACACCATCGGCGTGATTATTCCGGATATTCAGAATCCGTATTTTTCTTCCCTCGCCGCTGCGATTCAGACCGTCGCCCGACAAGTGGGCGTATCCACAATTTTGTCCAATTCGGAAGAGAATCCGGAGATTCTTAGTCAGACGTTGGACATTATGGATGATCAGCGCCTGGATGGGATTATTGTCGTTCCGCATATCCAGTCAAAGGAAAAGGTAGTGGAGCTCTCTTCAAGGGGAGTACCAATTGTTTTGGTTGACCGCTCCTTTGAAGAAACTTCGATTCCTTCGGTTACCTCGGACCCAGTGCCAGGAATGACTCAAGCATTTGACCTATTGTGCGCCGCCGAAGTGCAGTTGGGGTATTTGGCTGGCCCTCAAGATACCTCAACAGGCAGGCAGCGCTTAGACACTTTTGAGAAGTTGTGCATAACACGAGACATAACTGGATCGAGCGTTTACTACGGCGGTTATCGTCAAGCTTCAGGTTATGAGGGCACAAAGATTCTTCTCCAACAAGGTGCTTCGGCAATTATTGCTGGCGATTCCATGATGACGATTGGAGCTCTTCATGCCATCCATGAATTGAATCTCAAAATAGGTAAAGAAATTCAGTTAATTGGCTTTGATAATAATCCCACCTTCCGTCTGCAAAACCCTCCTTTAACCATTATCGACCAGCATGTTCAAGAAATGGGAAAAATCGCTTTCGACATTTTGCAAAAGCTTATAGATGGAGAAAAAGCGCAAGAGTCCGTTCTTTTGCCAACCAGTCTGGAAATACATGGTTCCACCGCGGTTTCTCTAAAAGCCTTTGAGAAAAACCGAAAGGCCAGCAAGAAGAGGAATAAAGAGAAGGAGGCGGGTTAAAGATGGCACAGGAACAAGAACGTTTTGTAAATAGTAGGATTAGCGAATTTATTCATGCGGTTGATCCCAAACCCGTTTTGCAATTGGATAAGGTTTCAAAATCCTTTGGTCCAGTAAATGTAATCAATGAAGTAAGTATTGACGTTCGTCCTGGCAAAGTTTTAGCTTTGCTTGGCGAAAACGGAGCCGGCAAATCGACCCTGATCAAGATGATGTCTGGTGTTTATCAACCAGACGGAGGCCGAATCTTAGTTGATGGTAGACCGGTTACCTTGCCTGATACGAGAGCCGCGGAAGCCTTGGGTATTGCCACCATCCACCAAGAACTTAATCTCGTTCCCTCCATGACAGTGGCTGAAAACGTCATGTTGGGTCGCACCCCAAGAAGATTTGGATTAGTAAATTTTAAGCATTTGCGAAGAGAGGCACAGGCTGCCCTCGATTTGATCGGGGTTGATGTAGATATCAATGCTGAGGTTGGTGGCTTGGGCATTGCCCGTCAGCAGATGGTGGAAATTGCCAAGGCGCTCTCTATGAATGCCCGGATCCTGATCTTGGATGAGCCGACTGCTGCACTTACCGGACGTGAAATTGATCAGCTATTTAAAGTTGTTGACGATCTTAAGGCTAAGGGCGTCGCAATGGTGTTCATTTCGCATCACCTAGATGAAATTGCGCGCATTGGTGACACCGTATCGGTGCTTCGGGATGGCCAGTTTATTGCAGAACTACCCGCGACCACCGATGAAGATGAACTTGTGCGTCTGATGGTGGGTAGAAGTATTGAAAATCAATATCCTCGCGTTCAACCTGAACTCGGTGAGACCCTGCTAGAACTTCGAAATTTGAATGCAGCCGGTAGGTTTAGCGATATTTCGCTGAAGGTAAGAGCAGGAGAGGTTGTCGGCCTAGCAGGCTTGGTCGGTGCTGGTCGCACTGAAGTAGTACGTTCGATTGCCGGAGTAGATCCAATCGACTCGGGCGAAGTTCTCGTTGCAGGAGAGAAAATCCGAGCGGGCGATATCTCAGATGCAATTCGGCATGGTATCGGCCATATTCCTGAGGATCGTAAAGCTCAAGGCTTGGTTTTAGGATCCTCGGTCGCAGAGAATTTGGGTTTGGCAACGATGGCGAGCACGTCAAAGTTGGGTTTAGTTAACCGAAAAGGCCAACTCGAGCGGGCAACAGACGTTGCAAACAAGCTCAGAATCCGAATGGCGGATATTAAACAGCCCATCCGAGACTTATCCGGAGGTAACCAACAAAAAGCTGTTTTTGGCCGTTGGGTACTTGCAGGTTCCAAGGTCTTGTTACTCGATGAGCCGACGCGCGGAGTTGATGTCGGAGCCAAAGTTGAGATCTACAACATCATTAATGAAGTCACAGCCAGAGGCGGGGCAGTGTTAATGGTGTCGTCGGAGCTCCCAGAAGTACTAGGAATGGCAGACCGCATCTTAGTGATGTCGGGTGGCCGAATTGCTGGCGAATTACCCGTTCAAGGCACTACCCAAGACGATGTGATGGCATTGGCCGTTTCCCAGATCGACGACTCAATTACCGCAGAAGCCGCAGCAAGAATAGACGCCCAAAAGGAGGAAAAGTGAGCACTGCTGAAACTAGTTCCCACTCAATTAAGACCTCAGAGAAGACACCGGCCCCAGGGCCAAAATCCAAAGGATTCGCAAGCTCAGGGATCGGGCAGTGGATGCTCAATAACGGAGCGCTCGTTGGACTAATTGTCCTTTGCGTAGGACTTTTTATTGCCACCCCACACTTTCTTACCGTACCAAACCTAATTAATATCGGAATTCAGTCCGCCACCGTGGCTATTTTGGCTTTCGGTATGACTTTCGTAATCGTTACCGCCGGTATTGATCTCTCTGTGGGATCGGTGGCTGCATTAGGAGCCATGACCTCTGCCTATTTCTTTTCAGAAGTCGGTCTTCCAGGCTGGATTACGCTCATCATCGGCCTTCTGATTGGTTTGTTGGCCGGTGCAATTTCGGGAATCTCCATTGCCTACGGAAAACTCCCGGCATTCATCGCTACTTTGGCGATGATGTCCATCGCCCGCGGTATTACCTTGGTTATCTCCCAGGGCTCACCAATTCCAAGTGCTCCTGCAGTTAATGCCTTAGGACGCACCTACTTTGGAATTCCCATGCCCATCTTGATGATGGCACTGGCCGGAATCGTGTGTTGGTTCATTCTTAGCCGCACTGTGCTGGGGCGCTCCATGTACGCAATTGGCGGAAACATGGAAGCAGCTCGCCTCTCTGGCCTTCCCGTAAAGCGCATTTTGGTAATGGTCTATGCCCTAGCCGGAGTGTATGCAGCGCTGGCCGGGTTGGTGATGACAGGTCGCTTATCATCCGCACAGCCACAAGCAGGTGTTGGATATGAGCTCGATGCCATCGCTGCGGTAGTTATCGGAGGCGCCTCCTTAGCAGGTGGTTCCGGTAAAGCAACAGGCACACTTATCGGCGCAATCTTGTTGGCAGTTATCAGAAATGGCTTGAACATTTTGAATGTTTCCTCGTTCTGGCAACAGATTGTTATCGGTTGTGTGATCGCCATTGCCGTCGGTTTTGACGTTATTCGTAATAAGACTTCCAAATAGTATTTTCTACCCGTCTCTGAAAGGACACCTATCTCATGAACACCCGTAAGATCCTTGCCCTGACCACTTCTGTAGCTCTTGCTTTCAGCGTTGCTGCCTGCAACCGTGAGTCCTCAGACACCTCTGCAGAAGGCGGAGCCACCGAAGGTTCCATCACCTTGGCTCTCTCAACTCAAACCAACCCTTTCTTCGTGCAATTGCGTGATGGAGCACAGGAAAAGGCAGATGAACTTGGCGTGACCCTCAACGTTCAGGATGCGTCGGATGATGCTGCAACACAGGCTAACCAGCTCAATAATGCTGTGACCACCGGAGCTGGCGTGGTTATCGTCAACCCCACTGATTCGGATGCAGTGGTTCCTTCCGTGGAGGCTTTGAATCAGGCCGATATTCCAGTCGTTGCGGTGGATCGTTCTTCAAATGGCGGAGAAATTGCTTCCTTCGTTGCCTCCGATAATGTAGCGGGTGGAGCACAGGCTGCAGCAGCACTGGCAGAGGCAATTGGTGGTACCGGCGAGATCATCATTTTGCAGGGTATTGCCGGTTCCTCAGCATCTCGCGACCGTGGTAAGGGCTTTGAGGAAGAAATTGCAAAGCATAGCGGCATTACTGTTGCTGCGAAGCAAACTGCCAATTTTGATCGTGCAGAAGGCCTCGATGTAGCTACCAACTTGTTACAAGCGCATCCAAACGTGAAGGCCATTTTCGCAGAAAATGATGAAATGGCACTTGGCGCGATTGAGTCTCTAGGCGACCGTGCAGGTAAGGATGTAATGGTTGTGGGCTTCGATGGAACCTCTGATGGCCTTAAAGCAGTGGAAGATGGTCGCATGTTGGCAACCATTGCACAGCAGCCTGAGGAACTGGGTGCCAAGGCTGTGGAAGAGGCTGCCAAGCTCCTCCGTGGTGAGGACGCACAGACCGATGTCCCAGTTGAGGTTGTTACTGTCAAGCTCGACAATGTCGCAGATTTTAAGTAGGGGCAGTGAAAAAGTCTGGCATTCTCAATCCTGATTTAAGCTATGCAATTGCGCGCTTAGGGCACACTGATACCTGGGCCATTGCTGACTGTGGATTACCTATTCCAGAGCATGTCGAGGTTATTGATCTCGCTCTCGTATTTGGGATCCCGAGCTTCGCGCAGGTGGTTGCTGCGATCCTAAATGAGGTCGTGGTGGAGGGCGTTTTTATTGCTGAGCAAACGCCCGCTGCCATTCGAGAACTTTTGCACACTGAGGCGGAAGAAATTTCACATGAAGAGCTAAAGGAACGAATTTCTAACTGCGCATTTGTCGTAAGAACTGGGGAAACGACCCCGTACGCAAACGCGATTTTCAAAGCTGGGGTCTCCTTCTAAAGTAGCTTGTCGACGCCCCAACGCCGTGCCCCCCAAAGTGATGCGGGGAGTGCGGCGTTTTTGCGTCGAAAAGCATTTTAAAAAGAGTGAATTTAATAGCTTTGTAGTTTGCTTATATCTAAAATAGGACAAATGTCAATTCTACGACTATATTCATCTCATGCAATTCGCTGAAAACCCGCGTCTGGCGAACGACGCGGTGATTCTGGAGCCACTGTCACATCAGTGGACTGCAGATCTCCAAGAAGCTGTCGCCTCACAAGAATTGTGGCGCCATTGGTTCGTCGCTCTACCTACCCCAGAGGGCATGGCAGAGGAAATTGACCGTCGTTTGGCAGAGCAGGCTGATGGACTGTGTGCTCCTTGGGCGATCATTTCAACTGCTACTGGCCGTGCTGTTGGAATGACCTCCTTCCATACACTTGACCATGCAAATAAACGTCTAGAAATCGGTCGCACCTGGATGTCTGCGCACGTCCATGGCACTGGAATTAATCCAGCCACGAAATTCCTGCAGTTGGAACGCGCCTTTGAAATCTTGGGCGTTAATGCTGTGGAATTTCGCACCAACTGGCATAATCACCGTTCCCGCGCTGCTATCGAGCGTTTGGGTGCAAAGCAGGACGGTGTACTGCGTAAACATAAGATTCATCCCGATGGAACTGTGCGCGATACCGTGATCTATTCCATCACCAATGATGAGTGGCCAGCAGTCAAGCTTACTTTGATTGAACGCTTGTACCGTCGCTTGCAGGTGCCAACAATGCCTAATGAAGCAGCATTTTTTGACGCCAGCTAAAGCAGCTTAAAAACTTTCCTGTTGATCTCAACCGGCTTTTCCCTCTATCTCCGTGTACACGGGGTGAAAATGGGGGAGAAGCCGGTTCTTTTTTGTAAATAGGGGACTTTCACCATATTCTAAGTAAATATTGAGATGAAAAATAGAAATCGTCTCAAATAGTGAGAACTGAATTATTTTCCACATTTTCGTGCAGGTGCACGAACAAAGCTTTGATCGGATAAGAACTTGAGTACAACGACACAAGTGAGCCCCACCAAATCCGACGATAAAGCCGCATATATCGCAGCGTTGGGTTTCCCCGTATTGGTCATCATTGGCGGAATCATTGGTTTTAGCGCCTCAGATGCAGTGCTGAACCTATCTTCATGGGTCAATCCACTTTTGGGCATCGTCATGTTTGCCATGGGATTAACCCTCAAACCAGTTGACTTTACACTCGTGCTGAAAAGGCCATTGCCAGTACTTATTGGCGTTGTAGCGCAATATGTCATCATGCCTCTGTTGGCCGTCTTTGTGGTGTGGATTATGCAACTGCCTGCAGAAATCGCTGCTGGTGTGATCCTCGTTGGCTGTGCGCCCGGCGGAACGTCCTCCAACGTGGTGTCCTATCTGGCACGCGGTGATGTTGCTTTGTCCGTCACCATGACCTCTATTTCCACGCTAATTGCTCCAGTGCTAACTCCAATGCTCACCCTGTGGCTAGCTGGTCAATACATGCCTCTTGATGGCGGTGCCATGGCCCTGTCCATTGTGAAGATGGTGTTGGTTCCAGTTATTGGCGGCCTGGTTATCCGCATGATCTTCCCTAATCTGGTGACCAAGATCCTTGGCCTTTTGCCCTGGGTTTCGGTGCTCGCAATTTCTATGATTGTGGCCATTGTGGTTGCCGGATCTCGCGAAAAGATCGTTGAGGCAGGCCTTTTGGTGCTGGTTGCGGTGATTATTCACAATGGTTTGGGCTATGGGCTGGGTTATTTGGCTGGTAAATTCACAGGTCAGCCAGCTGCTTCCCGCCGCACCATGGCCATTGAAGTAGGAATGCAAAACTCCGGCCTGGCTGCAGGCTTGGCAGCGCAGTATATGTCTCCAATGTCAGCACTTCCAGGCGCCATCTTCTCGGTGTGGCATAACCTTTCAGGCGCTATTTTGGCAGCTATTTGTCGTACCGTGGATAAACGGGCCGCCGAAAAAGCAGCGGCCAGCAACCGCTAGGCGTCGATAAGCACAAGGCACTGAACACCTAGCCCTGAGGCAGGTGGGTGAGATGGCACTTCCCGTTTTCTTGGGGGAGTGCTATTTTTCTGTCCACCCCATGTCCACATTGCTGAGTAATGAGGGCTAGAATAATAACCCATGACTGCAGCCTTTTATGATCTGATGGACTTCGATGAAGTTCTAGAGAAGTATGACCCCGTTATGGGTCTTGAGGTCCACGTCGAGTTGGGCACTGAGACCAAGATGTTCTCAGCATCTTCTGCTAACTTCGGCGCTGAACCTAATAGCAACGTCGATCCAGTTTCCTTGGGCCTTCCAGGCGCTTTGCCTGTGGTTAATGCCAAGGGTGTGGAATGGGCTATCAAGATTGGTTTGGCGCTGAACTGCAGCATCGCTGAATCCTCTCGCTTTGCACGCAAGAATTATTTCTACCCAGACCAGCCAAAGAACTACCAGATCTCCCAGTATGACGAGCCTATTGCTTATGATGGCTACCTTGATGTCGTGCTTGAAGATGGCACCGAGTGGCGGGTAGAGATCGAACGCGCACACATGGAGGAAGACACCGGAAAGCTCACCCACCTGGGTGGCACTTCCGGCCGTATTCACGGCGCAACCGCTTCTTTGGTGGACTGCAACCGTGCCGGCATTCCACTTATTGAGATCGTGACCAAGCCAATTGAAGGCGCCGGTGCCCGCGCACCTGAGATCGCCAAGGCTTATGTCTCTGCGCTGCGTGACCTGGTTAAGGCCCTTGGGGTATCTGACGGCCGCTTGGATCAAGGTTCTATGCGTGTCGACGCAAACCTTTCGCTGCGCCCAATCGGCCAGCAGGAGTTTGGTACTCGTACCGAAACCAAGAACATTAACTCCCTGAAGTCTGTTGAGCAGGCTATTTACTTCGAAATGCAGCGCCAGGCTCAGGTGCTGGACAATGGTGGAGTTATCGATCAGGAAACCCGCCACTACCAGGAAACCGATGGTTCTACCTCTAAGGGTCGTCCAAAGGAGACCGCAGAGGATTACCGTTACTTCAACGATCCTGACCTGCCTCCAGTGATTGCTCCGCGCGAGTGGGTGGAAGAAATCCGTGCTACTTTGCCAGAGTTGCCTTGGGTGCGCCGTGCACGTATCCAGGAAGAATGGAAGCTGTCCGACGCTGAAATGCGTGACCTTATCAATGCCAATGCGCTTGATTTGATCATTGAGACTGTTGAGGCTGGCACCACTCCTGATGAGGCTCGCGCCTGGTGGGTTTCCTACATTTCCCAAAAGGCCAATGAGGCTGGCGTGGAATTGGACGCCCTCGGAATTAGCCCCAGCCATGTCGCCCGCGTGGTGGCCTTGGTTTCTGAAGGCAAGCTCACCAATAAGCTGGCACGTCAGGCTATCGATGGCGTTATTGCTGGCGAAGGCGATGTAGATGCAGTTGTTGCAGCTCGTGGCCTCGAGGTTGTCCGCGATGACGGAGCTATTGAAAAGGCCGTTGATGATGCTTTGGCTGCAAACCCTGACATCGTAGAGAAGTACCGTGCCGGCAACACCAAAGTGACCGGTGCGATTGTGGGTGCTGTTATGAAGGCAACCCGCGGTAAGGCCGATCCTGCACAGGTAAATCAGTTGATTGCCAAGAAGCTCGCCTAAGTTTTTAGGCTGAGAAGCTGCTCTAAAATCCGCTGCGTGGCACAGCGTTAACCTCGCCCGCCAAAAGGTGCTTCCCATATGGGAAGCACCTTTTGTTTTACTTATGACGCATTTCGGGTTAAGTAGCAGCGGGCCACAATCAGGGAGGGGAACTCGCATTAAGTAGTTTCTTCGTTTCTTTTGGCCCTCTGGGCAACCTTGCCACCTAATTTTATTCATCATTTTTGGCCTACTTTTTTGAACCGTTTCGAGGTCACCGGATTGGGTAAATCGAAGGAGATTTTTGGGCACTGGGGCAGGAGGTGCTGGATCGTCATTAAAAGTTTCGTCTAAGTGACGAATCTATTTTGATATTTAGTTTATTTTGAGATTACCAGTGCTTTTAAACGGCAAATAAGTGCGTTTGAGGCTTTTGTCGGGCTTTAAAAGTGATATTTCTAGTCCTTCTATGAAGGGCGTGTGGGGTGGGCTTAAAAATGGCTCCTGGAGTCAGTGGGGGAGTGTCATTTTCGGCGATTATGCGAAGTTGAATTGGAAGCCGAGACTGCCAAATTTCTTTTAGCTCGTTAAGGCGAGGGGCAGAAACCAAGTTAAGGGAGTTTTCCTTTTGGGAGTGCAGTGTGCTCTTGGGAGGCTTTTTCCCGGATCGTGTTTGACCACCTCTGAAGTGCTGAAATCTAACTTCAAAATAATTACTTGACATGGAAAGTATTTAGGCTTACGCTAATGAGCATGATCAAAGAGCTGCTGAACAAATTGTTCGGAAACAAAGAAGTTTCCCCAGCAATGACCCCATCTCAAACTCAAACTCATAAGGAGACAAAAATCATGACCAACTACACCATTTTCGGCAAGGGCAACATGGCAACCGCTATTGCAGGCGTTTTGACCAAGGGCGGCGCAACCGTAGAGCACATCGACTCCGCAGAGTCCGCTACTGCCACCATTAATGGTGACGTTGTTATCTTGGCTGTTCCTTACCCAGCAGTAGACGACATTATCGCTAACCACAATGCTGCTCTTGCAGGCAAGACCGTTATCGACATCACCAACCCACTGAACTTCGAGACCTTCGATTCTCTCGTAGTACCAGTTGGTTCCTCCGCAACCGCAGAGATCCAGGCTCAACTTCCTGAGTCCCGCGTTCTTAAGGCTTTCAACACCAACTTTGCTGCTACCTTGGCTACCGGCAAGGTAGGCGACCTCACCACCACCGTTTTGGTTGCAGGTGACAATGAGGCTGCTAAGTCCGCTCTGATCACCGACGTTAACGCTGGTGGCCTGGACGCACTTGACGCAGGTTCCCTCAAGCGCGCTCACGAGCTGGAGGCTGTTGGATTCCTGCAGCTCACCCTTGCAGGTTCCGAGAAGATCTCCTGGACCGGCGGCTTTGGTCTTATCAAGTAAGACTTCTTCCTAAAAAGAACACCCCAGCTGGCTTTTTAGCCAACTGGGGTGTTTTTCTGGCATTGGGCACATTTTCCGAGCACAATGGGGCATATGGCTTATCAACCTGCGGACAACCGCTATGACTCAATGCTTTATCGTAAGGTCGGAAACTCCGGGCTTAAACTGCCGGCAATTTCCCTCGGCCTGTGGCACAACTTCGGCGATGACAAATCCTTGGAAACCCAGCGCGCAATCATCCACCGCGCTTTTGACAGGGGAGTAACCCACTTTGACCTGGCCAATAACTACGGTCCACCCGCCGGATCTGCAGAAATCAACTTTGGCCGCATTCTCCAAGAAGACCTCAAAAACCACCGCGATGAACTGATCATTTCTTCCAAGGCGGGCTGGGATATGTGGCCTGGCCCCTATGGATTTGGCGGCTCCCGCAAATATTTGGTGAGCTCCCTAGACCAGTCCCTTAAGCGCCTCGGCGTGGACTATGTGGATATTTTCTACCACCACCGTCCAGACCCAGATACTCCGCTGGAGGAAACCCTCTACGCCCTGCGCGATATCGTCGCCTCCGGCAAAGCTCTCTACGTTGGCATTTCCTCCTATGGCCCAGAACTCACGGCAGAAGCTGCAGAGTTTATGGCGGAGGAAGGCTGCCCACTGCTTATCCACCAGCCCAGCTACTCCTTGGTTAACCGCTGGGTGGAGGAGCCTGGTGACGACGGCGAATCCCTGCTGGAAACTGCCGCTAATAATGGCCTTGGTGTGATTGCCTTTTCACCGCTGGCGCAGGGATTGCTGACTGATAAATACCTCAACGGCATTCCTGAGGGTTCCCGCGCCTCCCAAGGAAAGTCCCTTTCCGAGGGCATGTTGAGCGTGGAAAATATTGATATGGTCCGCCGTCTCAATGATATTGCTCAGGAACGTGGTCAGACCCTAGCTCAAATGGCATTGGCCTGGGTCCTGCGTGAACAGGGCGAATACGGTGCCGATACCGTAACCAGTGCGCTCATCGGCGCATCTTCGGTGCCACAGTTGGACAATAGCCTTGATTCTTTGCAGAACCTGACCTTCAGCGATGCCGAGCTTGAGGCTATTGATGAGATTGCGCACGACGCCGGTATTAACCTGTGGGCGCGGGCGACCGAGTCCAAAACCCGTGCTGAATAGGGGTTTAACCCATCAAAATCAGCTTGAGGGCAAGTCCTGAAAGCACCAGCGCCACACCCACATTGATCCAGCGCCAGACCTTGGGGCTGGACAATGGGCGCGATAGCGCAGCCGCCCCATAACCCACCGCCGGGAACCAAATGAGGCTGGCTGCAAAGGCGCCGGCCGCAAAAATCCAGCGCCCAGTCTCACCATATTGCGCACCCACGCCGCCAATAAAAACAAAAGAATCCAAATAGGCATTGGGGTTGAGCCAGGTCAGCACAATGGCCATCAACATGGGCTTTATCCACACCGGACGATTGTCGACGGATCCCTGCTTACTGTCGATCTTTAATCGGCGACGGGTATCAGTGGCCACCGCCGAACCGCCCCCACCTGCGGTGGGGAAATCTTCAGGGACAGTAGGTTCAGTCTCTTCAATAATCGTGGTGGCATCATCTTTTGCCTGGAGTGCATCCTTGGCAGCCAAGACCGCGAACCACAGCAAATAAGCAATGCCACACCAGCGCAAAATATCCAGCACAATCGGGGCGGTATTGGACAATAAGCCCACGCCTAAAGTGCCCGCGCTAAAAAGCACGATGTCGGATAAGAGACACACAATAATTACTGCAGTGATGCCCTCGCGTTTAATTCCTTGTTTAATCACCAGTACATTCTGCGGACCGATTGCCAGCAACAGACTGGCTCCCAAAAGCAGACCTGTCATGAAGATTTCCATGCAGATATAGTCACTCAGAATCGAAGTTAAGTAAAATGATTGGTTCTTAACATGGTTTAGAATTGCTTCATGAACCCTTTGCACCTAGAAACCCTGCTGGCCATTGTGGATGAAGGCAGCTTTGAAGGCGCGTCATTGGCGCTGTCGATTTCACCCTCTGCAGTGAGCCAGCGTATTAAAGCGCTGGAGCACTTCGTGGGTCGAGTACTGGTTTCAAGGTCACAACCTGCCAAAGCAACTGATGCTGGGGAAGTGCTCGTCCAAGCAGCTCGCAAAATGGCATTGTTACAAGCAGAAACCAAAGCGCAACTATCGGGACGGCTGGCGGAGATTCCACTCACCATCGCCATTAATGCGGACTCTCTATCAACTTGGTTTTCACCAGTTTTTGCCGAGGTGGGAAGCTGGGGTGGGGCGACATTATCACTACGTATTGAGGATGAAGCCCATACACTTTCTTTGCTCAGGCGTGGAGATGTACTGGGAGCGGTGACAACTGAAGAAAAGCCCGTGGCGGGATGCGAATCCGTGCGTCTGGGTGTGATGCGTCATCTGCCTGTAGCTACGCCTACTTTTCGCGATACCTATCGCACTGAAGTCGGATTGGACTGGGCTGCGATGCCAGTGTTGAGATTTGGCCCTAAGGATGTGCTCCAAGATGGAGACTTGATCGGCCGGGTAAAAGGCCCAATTCCGCGCAGACGCATATCAATTGTGCCCTCAGCAGAAGGATTTGGGGAAGCGGTACGTTTGGGATTGGGCTGGGGGCTATTGCCAGAGGCTCAAGCCGCGCCGATGCTACAGTCCGGTGACGTGGTGTTATTGGATGAAAATTTTGTTGATACACCCATGTATTGGCAGCGTTGGCGCCTGGAGTCAAGGTCTTTAGCTAGACTTACCGAGGTTGTTGTCAACGCTGCCAAAGGTGGTTTAAGAGCCTAATTACTTTTGGAAAGGCTCTGGGTTTTTAACTTCTTCACCGGCTGGGATTGGTCCAGGCAGGGTAACGCCAGGAGCGAAAGGTGAACCGCCGAGCTTTTCACGGCCGTGTGGGGTGCTAAAGCCGCTGAGATCAGGGCCAACTGGCACGATCTGGGTGGGGTTGATCTCGGCGTGTGTGATGTAATAGTGCTGCTTGATTTCGGTGAAGTCGGTGGTGTCACCAAAACCTGGGGTCTGGAAAAGGTCACGCAAATAGCCCCACAGATTAGGCATCTCCGTGATCTTATTGCGTCCACACTTGAAGTGGCCGTGGTAGACGGCGTCGAAACGCACCAGGGTGGGGTAAAGGCGAATATCAGCCTCGGTGATGTGGTCGCCCATCAGGTAGCGGCGCGTCGACAAGCGTTCTTCCAGCCAGTCCAGCGCAACCCAGAGGCGCTCATATGCCTCGTTGTGGGCTTCCTGGCTGCCGGCAAAGCCGGTGCGGTAGACGCCATTGTTGACCTCGGTGAAGATGCGCTTCATCACTGGCGCCATCTCCTCGCGCAGCTCCTCGGGGTAGAGATCTGGAGCGCCCTCGCGGTGGAATTTCTTCCACTGGAGGTTGAAGTCAATGGTGATGAAAGGGTAGTCATTGGTGACAACCTTCTTGGAGGATTCCTCAACAATGGCAGGAACGGTGATGCCACGTGGGTAATCAGGGAAGCGGTTGAGATACGCCTCCTGTAAACGTGGGATCTGCAAAACGGGATCAACTTCGCCAGGATCAAGATCAAAGGTCCAGGAGCGAACATCGTGGGTAGGACCTGCAAGCCCGAGGGAAATGACGTTTTCTAGGCCGAGCAAACGTCGGGTGATAACAGTGCGGTGGGCCCAAGGACAAGCGCGCGCTGCGACGAGACGGTAACGTCCAGCCTCAACAGGCCAATGGAAGGTTCCATCAGATTGGGCGACGGGGGCGGATCCTTCGGGAACGTCCGCGACAATGCGGTCGGTGATGTAATTGGTATCGCGCACAAACTCGCCATCTGGTGAGGCGTTTTGTGGGGCTCCGGCCCAATTGGAAGTGTCTTTAGCCATGGTCAGTCCTCCTTGAAGATTTATATGATATATCAACAACCTTAGGGGAAGGGCGCTAACTTAGCAAGGGAACGAGTTTTCGACTCCCAAAGGAAGGGGAGTCCCAGTTGATTGCTAAAGTAACCCCTCATCATGGCAAAAGGCATTTCTAGTTTTGAAGATTTAAATAAACCGCACTCCACCCGCAAGATAAAATCACTTATCTCTGGAGCGATCACGCTGGTAGTGGTGGGTATAGCGCTGGTTGCATTCTTTTTAAATGGGGCAGCAGAACCAACCCCTGAAGCTGCAGCGCCGTCGACGACGAGCAGTAGCTCAAATACAAAAACAAGCACCATGGAAACGAGCACGGCACGCTCATCTACGACGGCTCCGACCAGCAGCTCTGCGCCAACCACAACTGTGCAGAGCACCACAACTGTGTCAACGAGTACTGCACGGGCAGTGGCTAAAGATTTTTACGCCCTGCTGGCAACCTTGGATGTTAAAGGCCGTGCGCCGTCTACTGGATATGATCGCGATAATTTTGGCCAAGCTTGGACCGATGATGTTGATGTGGAATTTGGCCACAATGGTTGTGACACCCGTAATGACATCCTGCGCCGCGATCTTGTAAACACCGAAATTCGCCCAGGAACCAATGATTGCGTAGTGGTTTCTGGAACCTTGAATGATCCATATTCCGGAACTGTGATGGATTTTGTCCGCGGACCGCGTTCAGGCGAGGTACAAATTGATCACGTTGTTGCTCTCGCAGATGCGTGGGCTAAGGGAGCGCAGCAGTGGGATGAACAAACTCGCTGGAATTTTGCCAATGATCCAGATAACCTCCGGGCTGTAAACGGTGAGCTAAACCAGCAAAAAGGCGCCGGAGATGCAGCAACCTGGCTGCCACCAAACAAAGCTGTGCGTTGTGATTATGCAAAATCTATTATCACGGTGAAAGCCCGCTATGGACTGTGGGTAACAGACGCTGAGCAAACCGCACTGCGCACCCAATTGGATACCTGTACCGCTTAAGAAAATCCGAATTTTCCTGCCGGCATTCCGGCGCGCCGAGTTAATATCCACCCCCGTGGCTTAACTTCGCATATTCTGGGCACCATGACTGACAACTCGCGAAATTCCGACCCTAAGTTTGATTCGGCAGATCTCAGTGACCTAGATGATGATTCCGTGATCCCTACCTACCGTGGGGGATCACCAACGGCGAATTCCACCAACGCCTCCGATAAGCTGTATGACCGCACTGGTCGCGCAGCACCGCAGAACATCTCGCCCCGCAGCCCTCAGGATAATACCGAGACCTCTGCATTTGAGCGTCCTGAAGTAGCGCAGTCCACCCCGCTGGCGCCAGTAGCGCCGACCCCTGCCACCGGGGGCGCGTCGACAAGCAGTCCTCTGGCCTCTGATGCGCCAACAACAGTGACCCCGCAGCCCACGCGCCAAATTGCGCGCGAGGAAGCCTATACGGCACCACAGGAATCCTATGCGGATACTGATTTTGCGCCCGTTGTGGCTGCGCCCGTAGCAGAGCAGCCACTTGAGGAACAGCCCACCATTATTGAGGATGCACGCCGTGGCACCCTTGACTTTGGTCTTTTGATTATTCGCGTCGTCATTGGTTTGTATTTGATTGTGCGCGGCGTATTTACCTTCTTCACCTTGGGTGGATCTGAAGGTTTGGCCGGGTTGGAAGCTGAATTTGCCACCTATCAGTGGCCTGAAATCCTGGCTATTTTGCTGCCTTCTATTGAGCTGGCCGCTGGTGTGTTCTTGCTGCTGGGTCTGATGACTCCGGTAGCTGCAGCTGTGGCAACCGTTGCGACCTCCTTTACCACCTTGCACCAGGTCAATATTCATGAAGGTGGTTGGGGCAATTTGGATGAACCAATTATGCTCGCGCTGATTCTCACTCTGGTGGTTATTGGTTTGCAGTTTACTGGCCCGGGCAAGATTTCCTTGGATTCTGGCCGTGGTTGGGCACGCCGTCCGCTGGTGAGCTCCTGGATCTTTGTGGTTGTGGGCATTGTTCTCGCTGGCCTACTGTGGTGGTTTGGTGCAGGTATCAACCCACTTAACTCCAGTTCTTTGATGTAATTCGAAGCTGCAGCAAGGCAAAAAATCCGGCGTGATCCTTAAAAAATGATCACGCCGGATTTTTCTTTTTAGACATGGGGGAGGTCTTTGGAGATACGCACCTCAAAGAGGTGAGGCACGGTGCGATAGAGGTGGTCGCTAAGCATCACTGTATTTGCTGGGGTATCGCAGGGGAGTTCAATATCGGCAAGGAGCTGATGACCGCTCCACCGTGCGCGAATGGAATTGACCTTTAATCCAGGCGCGAAGGAATGCAGTGCGCGGTCAATATTGTCCAGCACGGAATCTTCCACGCCATCCATCAAACGGCGCAGCACTGTGCGCATTGAGGAATAAAGCACGGCAGTAATGGCAAAGGCGATAAAGAGACCGATAAGTGGGTCAATCCAATGCAAGCCAGCCATTGATCCCAGCACGCCAAGAATTACGGCTAGGGAAGTTAGTGCATCGGCGCGAGCGTGATATCCCTCGGCCACCAGCGCCGCAGAACCAATTCGTTTGCCAGCGCGGATGCGATACATTGCCACAGCTTCGTTGCCTATCGCACCAACAATTGCAGCCGCAATAACCCACCAGCTGTGGCTGAGATCGCGCGGATGGCTAAGGGCAATAAGTGATTCCCACAAAATGATGGCAACAGAAACCGCAATCGCAGCACCAATAACAAGGCCTACCAGGTCCTCGGCACGACCAAAACCATAGGTGTAATTACGGGTTGCTGGGCGCCTACTGATGTGGAAAGCGATGATCAGCGGGATGGTAGTGGCCAAGTGTCCCAAAGTGTGGATGGTATCGGCGAGAAGTGCTACCGAACCGCTTAGGTACACAATAATTAGCTGCACAATGGCGGTGATTCCCATACCGATGAGGCTGATCCAGGCTGCACGAATGCCGATTCTACTGGCCTCATCGAAAGTGGTGTCAAGATCAGTTTGCTCCAAATGGTCATGGCTATGTGGGGTGAAGCTATGCAGGATTTTTGCTGCGAGTCCGCCACCGTGCTCATGGTCGTGATGATCCTCGTGGTTGTCATGATGATGGTGGTCATGGCCGTGGCCGCCGTGGTGGTGTAAGTCGGCTGTGGTATTCATGATTGCCATCATACCTGCGCAAGTATGCAGATAAGGCTTAAGGGCTAAGATAGATACATGCATGAAAAATTGGTGAACCCAATTCCAGATGAGGAACACTCACAAATCGCAGCAGAAACCTTTAGAATGCTCGCAGATGCTACGCGAGTGAGGATTTTGTGGGCCCTTTTTCATGAGGAGTTAAGCGTTAATGCTTTAGCAGAACACGTGGGAGCACTTCCTACTGCGGTGAGCCAGCATTTAGCTAAACTGCGCCTTGCCGGACTGGTAAACAGTAGGAGGGAAGGCACCTTTGTGTACTATTCCGCGAGCGATGCGCACGTCAAGGCACTGGTTGCACAGTCTTTGTATTATGCCGAGCATGTAAGTGGCACCGCTTAAACGCTGGTTTAGCAGCTGACTTAAAAGCCACCAAAAATAGCCTCAGGCATCCGTCGAAAAGCACTCTTAAGCCCAAAGCGCCTCCCACGCACCGCAAACGGTGTGTGGGAGGCGCTCTTAATTTTAGGGCAGGGGATTAATCTACCTGGCGGACAGCACCCTTATCGGCAGAGGTAGCCATCTTGGCATAAGCGCGCAGGGCCTTGGAGACAACGCGATTACGGTTAACTGGCTGCCAAGGCTTCTCGGAGGCATTCATGGCATCGCGACGGCGCTGCAATTCTTCCTCGGAAACCTCAACCTCAAGCTGACGGTTGTGAACGTCGATGGTGACGATATCGCCATTTTCGATCAGGCCGATGACACCGCCGTGAGCAGCCTCAGGGGAGATGTGGCCGATGGACAGTCCAGAGGAACCGCCGGAGAAACGGCCGTCGGTGATCAGCGCGCACTTCTTGCCCAGGCCGGAGCCTTTGAGGAAGGCAGTTGGGTGCAGCATTTCCTGCATACCTGGTCCACCTGAAGGTCCCTCGTAGCGGACAACCAGAACCTCGCCAGCCTGAATGGTCTTATTCAAGATGACAGAAACGGCTTCTTCCTGGCTTTCCACAACGCGTGCAGGTCCGGAGAAGTGCCACAGCTCTTCGTCGATACCAGCAGCCTTGATCACAGCTCCATCGGGAGCAACATTGCCGCGTAGAATGACCAAACCACCATCAGCGGTATAAGCGTGCCCGACGTCGCGGATACAACCCTTGGCAGCGTCGGTATCCAGCTCATCCCAACGGTTTTCGGTGGAGAAAGCCTGGGTGGTGCGGATACCACCGGGAGCAGCGTGAAAGAGCTCAATTGCTTCCGCAGAAGCCTTGCCGGAGCGAATATCCCACTCTTCAAGCCAGCTATCTAGATCGTTGGAGTGAACGGAGTGAACATCCTTGTTAAGCAGTCCGCCACGGTTGAGTTCACCAAGCAGAGCTGGGATGCCACCGGCGCGGTGAACATCTTCCATGTGGTAATCGGAGTTTGGAGCAACCTTGGACAGGCAAGGAACACGCTTGGACAGGGCGTCGATGTCCTTGAGGTCAAAGTCAACCTCGCCTTCCTGAGCTGCAGCCAGGATGTGCAAGATGGTGTTGGTGGAGCCACCCATTGCCATATCCAGGGCCATTGCGTTTTCAAAAGCCTGCTTGGTGGCAATGCCACGTGGAAGAACAGACTCGTCTTCTTCACCGTAGTAGCGCTTGCACAGCTCAACAACGGTTTCGCCAGCCTTCTCAAAGAGGGCGCGGCGCGCAGCGTGGGTAGCCAAGGTGGAACCATTACCTGGCAGGGAAAGACCAAGGGCCTCGGTGAGGCAGTTCATGGAGTTTGCGGTGAACATACCGGAGCAAGAACCACAGGTAGGGCAGGCAGACTGCTCAACCGCAGCCAGGCCAGCATCATCAACGGCGTCATTTGCAGAAGCAGAGATTGCGGTGATGAGGTCAGTTGGTGCGTGGGCAACGCCATCAACAACAACAGCCTTGCCGGCTTCCATAGGGCCACCGGAAACAAACACAACAGGGATGTTCAGGCGCATGGCAGCGTTAAGCATGCCCGGGGTGATCTTGTCACAGTTGGAGATACACACCATTGCGTCAGCAGTGTGTGCATTGACCATGTATTCCACGGAGTCAGCAATGATTTCGCGGGAAGGCAGGGAGTACAGCATGCCACCGTGTCCCATGGCGATGCCATCATCAACAGCGATGGTATTAAATTCCTTGGGAACGCCACCTGCCTTGCGCACAGCGTCAGCAACAATGTCTCCTACGTCCTTGAGGTGGACGTGACCTGGAACAAACTGGGTGTAGGAGTTCACAATGGCAACGATTGGCTTGCCAAATTCGTTTTCTTTGGTGCCGGTGGCGCGCCATAGGGCACGGGCTCCAGCTGCATTGCGACCGACAGTGGTGACTTTTGAACGAAGAGGAATCATGATGCGCTTTTCATTTCAGCTCGAAAGAGCGGCGGGTGGGGTAAAACAGAGCTCACTTGTGTGTCACAGGCTCTGGGGGTTGGTGTGCGCTAGCGCCCTTTGGTTCGGGCGGGGCAATCAACTCTTTGTGCTACTAATCTGCTTGTGATGTGGGGTTATCACGGCGTGAGGTGTCTGCAACATCTGCACGAGACTGGTTAGCTGGGTTTGGGATCTCCCCAGCCTCCTCAACGGCGGATGCTTTAAAAGTATTCCCATTATTTGCAGTGGATTCTTCATCAAAGTTGATTTGCACCTCTTTACCAAGTGCTGCCTGGCGTTCCAGGTACTCCTCCTTGGTCAAAAGGACGGAATAACCATCTTCATGAACAACCACAACTTTGCCATCCTGGGCTTCCAAACCGGCAGTAAGCGCATCAGGAATGCGACCATAAGAGGCCTTTTGCAAACGGGGTAGGGAGTTAAAAGTGACACCTGGCAGGGTGATTTCCTGGCCAGCGGTGGTGCGCGCAAAGGTTCGTGCGCCCTTGAAGCCAATGCCAGCAAAATCCTTCCAGGCCACAAACTTATTGCCCTTGAATGCATACTGCGCGCTGATGCCGGATTCATCCACGATGGTGGCAGATTTCAGAACCCAATAGATAAAAATAATTGGAAAGGCCAGGAGCCAGAACAGGTACTGCGGAGCGGCTCCAATGACCAAAAGTGAGATCAGTCCGAGGACAACTGCGCCGAGGATATGGGTGCGTTCGGGGTGGAATTTTTCTGAAAGCTCCACCGCGGTTGCTGGGTTTTTAGCCTCGGTGCTCTTTCCTGCGTCTGAACTCATAGTTTCCAATACTAGTCAAAAAATGGGACGTTCCAACAATCAACGTCCTACTGGGTGGACGTAGGGGTTGCTTGCTGCTGCGTTGGCGTACTTGCGGTGGACTGCTGGGCAGTTGGCGCAGCGGTAGTTTGCTGTGGCGTAGACGCAGTACTTGGCGCCGCAGAGCTTTGCTCCGCGGGGGTTGGCTCCTCCGAGTAGGTGCCAAAGGTGCTGGTCTCAGGGGTAAAGGTATCAGGGCGCGTTTCGACGCTTTCCTGTGACGGTGTCACGGAGCTGGTGGTAGGAGCAGTCGTGGGGGCAACAGTAGAGCTCTGGGTGGTGGTTGCCACATCCGGGGCTAACCATCCACTAGAACCCTGCCATTCCGGATCTGTCTGCACAGTGAGTCCCTTAAACAAAAGGAGGAAGCCCAGTATACACAGCAGAATTGAGGTGGTCATGCGCACTCGACCGCCAATGGAAAGGATTTTCTGCCAACGCTTTGGGTAAAAATCGGTGCGGAAGAAGCCGTTTACTGAGCCATCTTTTTCTTCCTTATCCTCATCTTTTTCCGGTGCGAGATCCGGCTGGGAAACTTCCAAGTCAAGGGATTTCTCTGGATTTCCGGGGCTTAACACCTCTTTTGCGGGATCTGGATCATCCTTTGAGCTGGCCGCCATGGACACCACGCTGCTATCTGCAGCTGCTTTTGGTTGAGCGTTAGTTCGCGCCAGTTTTTCGTCGACAAGCGGGCGTTTTTGGGCGCGGTAGTAGGGGTCCTCATGCTCGACGTTGAGGGAATCGATGAGGGTGCCGGAGGTGGTGGTGGCCGAGCCGTATTCAGACCAGAATTCGGCGATGATTTGGGTGCGGATGGCGCGCTCCACCAGCCACTGATTACCGGCGGTGACCTGCACCAAAAAGCGCATGGTAACCATCCACGGCATACCCACAACAGTCGGGGGAGTCACGTCAATTGCCGGGTGCACGTCCAATTCGCCGAGAACTTCCGGCGCAATATCTTCTTGTGCCAGCGCGCGGCGGGTGGCCTTCTCCGAACGGCTAATGACCTCGGAAATATTCTCCGAACCCAGCATCGGGATCGGAATAACCACCACTGCACGGGACCAGTTATTGGAGTTGTTAATGCACACCTTGGCCGTGGAATTGGGAATAATCACCGTTTCCTGGCTGATGGTGCGGATGCGGGTAGCGCGCATAGTGATCTCAATGACGGTGCCTTCAACAACAATGCCATTGCCTTCAAAACGCACCCAGTCGCCCACACCAAATTGCTTTTCCGTAAGGATAAAAAATCCAGCGAGGAAGTCCGCGATGATGGATTGTGCGCCAAGACCAATGGCTGCCGAAGCCACGGTGGCAGGGATCGCAGCGCCGGCGAGGGAGAACCCCAGTTGCTGCAGTGCAGAGACAACCAGAATAAAAAACGCAATGATTTGGGCGATATAAACGCCCACGCCGGCAAAGGCTAATTGATTCTTGGTGGTATCGGGATCTGCATTATTTTCAATTCGGTGCTTGATAACGCGCATGGAAAATCTGCCGATGCGCGGAATAAGAAATGCCAACACCAAAAGCAGTGCGAGATCTAGTCCGGTTTCAACAACCCAGGACCAAAACTGTGAAAGTAAATAGAGCACGGGAATGGGCATGGCCACCACAGTAGCGTCGGTGCGTAGGGGATTGCTGTTGAGACTTTGTGAGCTCACTGAATTTCACTGGGTTTTAGGGTGCTTGTTTTGGTCGTGGTTGGCACGTGGTTGGCGCGTGGTTAATGGGGGGAAGCAGGGGGCGCATAAAATTGTGCTTAAACTGGCACGCATGGGTTGGTGTGTGTAGCATTACACGACATGACCATTATTCGACTTGTACTAGTGACCCCTCGGCGCCTGCCGTAGCGGCCTTTCAAGTCGTCTCGTCAAGCGCCCTCGACAACACTCACCACAGTGTTGCATCGAGGGCTTTCTTGTTGGACATGACCCAAGTGTTCAACATCGCAACAGACATCTGTCGCACTGCGTGCACACGCATCCGCGTCGGAACAATTTAAGAAGGTTGTTTTCCCGCAGGGGAGAGCAACCCTGAAAATCCTTCTATGAAAAGGAGCCAACTAGTCGTGAACGTGGCAGCTTCTCAACAGCCCACTCCCGCTACGGTTGCAAACCGTGGTCGTTCCGGAGCCCCGGAACGGATGACAGGCGCACAGGCAATTGTTCGATCGCTCGAGGAGCTTAATGCTGAAATCGTATTCGGCATTCCAGGTGGCGCAGTGCTACCTCTCTATGACCCCCTTTACTCCTCGACCAAGGTGCGTCACGTCCTGGTTCGTCATGAGCAAGGTGCAGGTCACGCCGCTACCGGCTATTCCCAAGTAACCGGACGTGTGGGTGTGTGTATTGCCACCTCCGGCCCAGGTGCAACCAACTTGGTTACCCCAATTGCTGATGCCAACCTGGACTCCGTTCCTTTGGTTGCTATTACCGGCCAGGTCGGCAGCAAGCTGCTGGGAACTGATGCTTTCCAGGAAGCAGATATCCGCGGCATCACCATGCCAGTGACCAAGCACAACTTCATGGTTACCAACCCTAATGACATCCCACAGGCCCTTGCCGAGGCTTTCCACCTGGCAAGCTCCGGCCGTCCGGGACCAGTTTTGGTTGATATTCCTAAGGATGTTCAGACCGCAGAGCTCGACTTTGTTTGGCCTCCAGTTATTGATCTCCCAGGTTACCGCCCAGTTACCACCCCGCATGCACGCCAGATCGAGCAGGCAGTAAAGCTGATCGGTGAATCCAAGAAGCCAGTTCTTTATGTTGGCGGCGGCGTTATCAAGGCTAATGCCCACGCTGAACTGCTGGCATTTGCTGAGTACACCGGCATTCCTGTTGTCACCACCTTGATGGCTTTGGGATCCTTCCCAGATTCTCATGACCTTCATATGGGTATGCCTGGCATGCACGGCACCGTTTCTGCAGTTGGAGCTCTCCAGCGCAGCGATCTGCTCATTGCTATTGGTTCCCGTTTTGATGATCGTGTCACCGGCGATGTTGATACCTTCGCTCCTGATGCCAAGATCGTTCACGCCGATATTGACCCTGCCGAAATTGGCAAGATCAAGCAGGTTGAGGTTCCAATCGTGGGCGATGCCCGCGAGGTTCTGTCCAAGTTGCTGGAGACCTACAAGGCAAAGACCTCTGCCAATGAGGACATCTCCGAGTGGGTTAACTACCTCAAGGATCTGCGTAGCCGTTTCCCACGCGGATACGACGAGCAGCCAGACGGCATGCTGTCCCCACAGTTTGTTATCGAGACCTTGTCCAAGGAAGTTGGACCGGATGCAATTTACTGTGCCGGCGTGGGCCAGCACCAGATGTGGGCTGCTCAGTTCCTGGACTTTGAAAAGCCTCGTACCTGGCTGAACTCCGGCGGTCTGGGCACCATGGGTTATGCCGTTCCGGCAGCTCTGGGTGCTAAGGCAGGCGCTCCTGACAAGGAAGTCTGGGCTATCGATGGTGATGGCTGCTTCCAGATGACCAACCAGGAATTGACCACCTCTGCAGTCGAGGGAATGCCTATCAAGGTTGCGCTGATTAACAACGGAAACCTGGGCATGGTTCGCCAATGGCAGACCCTGTTTTATGAAAGCCGTTACTCAAACACTAAACTGCGTAATCAGGGCGAGTACATGCCCGATTTTGTGACCCTATCCGAGGGTCTGGGCTGTGTTGCCATCCGCGTCACCAAAGCGGAAGAAGTATTGCCTGCGATTCAAAAAGCCCGTGAAATCAACGACCGACCAGTGGTTATTGACTTCATCGTGGGAGAAGACGCACAAGTATGGCCCATGGTCTCTGCAGGTGCCTCCAACACTGAAATCCAATATGCCCGAGGACTGCGCCCATTTTTCGATGGTGATGAGTCCGCTGCAGAAGATCCTGCAGACATCCATGAAGCCGTCGACGGTATCGACGCCGCAGTAAAGTCGACCGGAATTTAAGGAGCGCTCAAGATGGCCACCACTGACATCACTCGCCACATCCTGTCCGTTCTGGTACAGGACGTAGACGGCATTATTTCCCGCGTTTCGGGTATGTTCACCCGTCGCGCATTCAACCTCGTTTCCCTGGTTTCAGCAAAAACTGAAACTGATGGCATCAACCGTATTACTGTTGTGGTTGACGCCGACGAGCTCAACATCGAGCAGATCACCAAGCAGCTCAACAAGCTGATTCCAGTGCTTAAAGTCGTTCGACTAGATGATGAGACCACCATTGCCCGCGCAATCATGCTGGTTAAGGTCTCTGCGGACAGCACCAACCGTCCGCAAATTGTCGACGCCGCCAGCATCTTCCGTGCTCGCGTTGTGGACGTCGCACCAGACTCCGTGGTTATTGAAGCCACCGGCACCCCAGGCAAGCTGCGCGCTTTGCTTGACGTCATGGAGCCTTTTGGCATCCGCGAATTGATCCAATCTGGTCAGATCGCACTGAACCGTGGTCCAAAGACCATGGCACCAGCAAAAATCTAGACCGTAATTTATACCCTAAATACTGCATAAATGTGATGGGCTAAACATGGTTTCAGCGCATGTGTGTGGTAGAAACAATAATGTAGTTGTCTGTGTCAACGCCTTCACTTTCGGGTTCACTCACGAAAGTGAAGTAATACAGGCTACTTTTCACCAATTTTTCACGAAAGGCGAGATTTTCTCCCATGGCTATTGAACTGCTTTATGATGCTGACGCTGACCTCTCCCTGATCCAGGGCCGCAAGGTTGCCATTATTGGCTATGGCTCCCAGGGCCACGCACACTCCCAGAACCTGCGCGATTCCGGCGTTGAGGTTGTTATCGGTCTGCGTGAGGGCTCCAAGTCCGCAGAGAAGGCAAAGGAAGCCGGCTTCGAAGTTAAGACCACCGCTGACGCAGCTGCTTGGGCAGACGTCATCATGATCTTGGCTCCTGATACCTCACAGGCAGAAATCTTCACCAACGACATTGAGCCAAACCTCAACGAAGGTGACGCACTCTTCTTCGGCCACGGTCTGAACATCCACTTCGACCTGATCAAGCCAGCTGACAACATCATCGTCGGCATGGTTGCACCAAAGGGCCCAGGCCACCTCGTTCGTCGTCAGTTCATTGACGGCAAGGGTGTTCCTTGCTTGATCGCAGTTGATCAGGACCCAACCGGCCAGGGCCAGGCTTTGGCACTGTCCTACGCTTCCGCAATCGGTGGCGCACGCGCAGGCGTTATCCCAACCACCTTCGAGGCTGAGACTGTTACCGACCTCTTCGGCGAGCAAGCTGTTCTTTGCGGTGGCACCGAGGAACTCGTTAAGACCGGCTTTGAGGTTCTTACCGAAGCTGGCTACGAGCCAGAGATGGCATACTTCGAGGTTCTGCACGAGCTCAAGCTCATCGTTGACCTTATGTTCGAGGGTGGCATCGGCAACATGAACTACTCTGTTTCCGACACCGCTGAGTTCGGTGGCTACCTCTCCGGCCCACGCGTCATCGATGCAGACACTAAGTCTCGCATGAAGGACATCCTTACCGATATCCAGGACGGCACCTTCACCAAGCGCCTCATCGCTAACGTTGAAGGTGGCAACAAGGAGCTCGAGGATCTGCGCGCTTCCTACAACAACCACCCAATCGAAGAGACCGGCGCTAAGCTCCGCGACCTCATGAGCTGGGTCAAGGTTGATGCTCGCGCTGAAACCGCATAATTAACCCTTCTAAATAGGGTTTAAAAACTGCCACCACAGGTGTCAGCTGGCAAGCGTCAGCTGACACCTGTGGTTTTTGTTTACCCCCAAAAGACCCCAGTTGCCCTTCAGGTGGCCCCCAAAAGCTCCAACCCAAATGTTTTATTTTCAATAAGGTTTCAATAAGCACTAAACTGTGCTTAGCTAGAGATATGAAAAAGCATGAGGACACCCTCGAGCATGGGCATGCACACCACGATGATCACGGCCATAGCCACAACCACAGTGATGGCCACGATCACGACCACGGGGTAGCGGGTCACAGCCACGCCCCCAATTCTCTTAAAGCCCTGCTCGGTGTCCTCGCACTTACCACTGTCATCTTTTTGGCAGAACTTAGCGCCGGCCTTATCTCTGGCTCGCTTGCCTTGCTGGCAGATGCGATGCATATGCTCTCAGACTCCACCGGATTGATTATTGCCGCTGTGGCGATGCTCATTGGCCGCAAAGCTCCCACCGACCGCGCTACCTACGGTTTTAAGAGGGTAGAGGTGCTCGCTGCCATGACTAACGCCGTGGTGGTGGCAGCGCTCTCGGTGTGGATTGTGGTTGAGGCTCTCATGCGCTTGGGTGGGGATGTAGAAATCCAAACCGGCGTCATGTTGATCGTTGCAATAATTGGCTTTATCACCAATGCAGTGTCAGCTCTGATCCTCATGCGCCACCAAGACGGCAATATTAATATGCGTGGCGCATTCCTCCATGTGCTTAGTGACATGTTGGGCTCAGTGGCCGTCATCATTGCTGGGTTGGTCATTCGCTACACCGGTTGGATGCCCGCCGATACGGTTGCCTCTATCGTGATCGCCGCAATTATTATTCCGCGCGCCTTCGGTTTGCTTAAAGAGGCTATTAATATTCTCTTGGAACGCGTTCCCACCGATGCGGAGCCTGCACAAGTAACAGCAGCACTTAAGGCTGTAGACGGCGTTGCCGATGTCCACGATCTTCATATTTGGACCATTGACGGCAAAGAAATCCTTGCTACCTGCCACTTAGTGGTGGAAACCTCCGAGAAAAATGTTTATAGCTGCGGAGTGTTGGATCGGGCAGAAGCGGAATTATCCAAACTTGGAATCAATCATTCCACCATTCAGCTAGAGAGTGCCGAACATAGCGGTCACGAGAGTGTGTGCTGATATAGAGTGTGACCTATGGGGTTTTCCACACCAAGCTATGCGCTAAATGACCTTTTCGCCCGCATCGACCGTGGCGATATTCAACTTCCCGATTTCCAGCGGGACTATGCCTGGGATGTTGATCGCATCCGCAGCCTAATAATCACTGTTCTACGCGGTTTTCCCGTCGGCGTGCTCATGGCGCTCGACACCCGCGGCGAAGAGATGCGGTTCCGGCCCCGCGCACTGGCCGGCGCGCCTGATACCGGCCTAGACCCAGGCCTTTTGCTTCTCGACGGACAACAGCGCCTCACCACTCTTTATCATTGCTTCAGTGGCGAAGGATTTGTCAATACCGTTGATTTCCGTTCAAAAAAGGTTATCCGCAAGTTCTACGTCAATGTTGCCAAGGCTATTGAATCTCCGGTTATGCCCGATGAGGCAGTGTTCTCCGTAGGTGAAAATGGTCAAATCATGTCCCACTTTGGCCCCACCGTCGAAGGTGGCATCACTGATCTTGATTCAGCCCTCCGCAATGGTTGCTTGCCCATCTCCATGCTGTTGGGCGATAAAGGCACCGATATCCTTTTTGACCTCGCCGATCTCGCAGGACCACAGGCCCGCGATCATGCCAAGAAATTCCAGTCTCAGATTATTAAAACTCTGGTCAGCTATGACATCCCCATGATCCGCCTGGATCGTGAAACCGCCAAGGGAGGAGTGGGCTCCATCTTTGCCCAGGCCAATACCTCTGGTCTACAAATGGATGTCTTTGATCTACTCACTGCAGTTTTTGCGGCCGATGAATCCCGCGACAACGAATTTTCCTTGCGCGAAGAGTGGACTCACACCGAAAAGCGCCTGCGCCAGCACTCAGCTCTCGACGGCATTGGCCGCACTGAATTCTTAACTGCTGTTGCGCTATTGGTTAGTGCTCGCAAGGGAAGTGCTTCTGGATATCGCGAAGATATTTTGAACCTCACCCTTGATGAGTACATTCCAGCAGCAGAAGAAATCCGCAATGGCTTTGATGAGGCTGCGGAGTTTTTGCGCCAGCGCTGCATTTTGAGCGTCGATCAGGTGCCTTATACTGCGCAAATTGTGCCACTAGCTGTTATTTTGACGCTGCTTACATCCGAAGAATTGGCCAATACTCGCTCCTGGGATCGCCTCAACCAGTGGTTCTGGAGTGGCGTGCTGGGTGAGCTTTATGGATCTCCAGCGATTATCGCACGTGCGGGTCGTGATACCGATCAGGTGACGGCGTGGATTCGTCAAGGTGCTGCCGAAGATGTTGAGGCACCAAAAACGATCCGCGATTGCCAATTCCATGAATCGCGATTCCTCAGTGCCACCGCCGACACCGGCGTGTGGAAGGGAATTTTTGCGCTGCTGATGGGCCGCGGTGCACGTGACTGGCGCACCGGCCAGCAATTCGATCGCTGGACTTTTGAAGAACTGGGGTGCAGCTTCCACCAGATTTTCCCCACCAAGTGGTGTGCAGAACGCGGTATTGATCCGGTGCTCGCAGAATCTGTACTCAACCGCACTCCCATGGGACGCCGCACCGAGGTGGTTATTGGCGATACTCCACCTTCTCGTTATCTCTCCCGCGTGCAGTCGAAGTCCTTGATGGGAGATGAGGAATTTGATCAGATGCTCAATACGCACCTGCTCAAGGCCGAGGATCTGCACAATTCCGATACCACCAGCTTCTTTGCTGATAGGCGCATCAATTTCATCAAAATGGTGGAAGAAGCCATTGGCAAACCAGTGGTTAGAGATGTTGATGAAGCTGATTTAGCGGGGGGACATGACGGCCCCGATGCCTTTGAGGATACGGTGGAGGTTTAAGAACCTGCCACCGGCTACCATTGCCGGACGGTTCTAGAAATAAAAACCACCACGACGAAGGACGAGCACTTGGCACTCCAAAAGACTCCCGTACGCCACCTGATTTCAGTGGCCGCTTCAGCGGCCCTGGTGTTAGGCCTGGTTTCCTGTTCCTCCGCCGAACAACAGCAACCAGCCGAGACCGAGGCGGCGTCGACAAGCACGGTTGAAGATAATTCTCCCTACCGCGAGGCAAAAACTGAGAACCTTGCGCGCGTGGTGTCGGAGAATTTTCCGCAGACACCAACCGTGATTAGCGATCCGGGTTATTCGGGAATTGAAACGAGCAAGATGTTTTTTGATTCCTCGGAAACGGTCGTGGTGGCAGGTGCTGGAATTTCGCAGGAGCTGCGCGCGGCGTCGATTGGTGTGGTTGCACATGCGCCGGTGCTACATGCGCCGGGCTCTGATGATGCTGCGGTGATTGCGGAAATTGAGCGCCTGGGTGCAACGACGGTGCTGCTGGTGGGCAATGCGCTGCCTGGATTTGATGAAAATAGCCTGGAAAAGGTGACAACGGTGATTCAAGATCCGGGCACCGAGCAGGCACTGGCGGAATTAACCTCCCTGCAATTTGAGGAGAAAACTGTCGTCGATATTTCCGAGGTCACCCGCGCGACCGCACAGTTGGTTCCGGAAGAGCAAACCTTGTTGGTGCCAGCCTGGGAAAAGATGCCCGCGGATACTTCTGCTGAGAAGGTAGAGGCTTTCCCGGTGCAGACCAAGCGCGATGGGGAGATGGCGCCGGTTGTAATTGCCAGCCCTGAAAGTGGCATTTCTGCTGTTGCAACCGCGCGTGCCTATGGCGCTGAGGTTCGTTTTATGGACTACCCAGATCCGCGGCTTAATACCGACACCATGAACATGGTGGCCGGGCTTTCCGATAAGCCTTTGCTGGCACTGGGTGATCAATTCGGCAGCAGTGAGCTGCTGTCGGAGAAAATTGTGCGCGGTGAAACCATCACCACTGAGCTGCCCGGTGGCGGCGGATTGGTGTTCCCAGGACGCCGCATGGTGGCTCTTTATGGGCATCCTTCCGGTCCTGCCTTGGGCGCAATGGGGGAGCAGCCCCCAACTGAGGCCGTTGCCCGCGTCAAAGACATGGCTGCGCAATATCAGGAATTTGAAGAACAGCCAGTGATTCCAGCTTTTGAGGTTATCGCTACTGTGGCCTCGGAATTCCCCGGTGATGATGGCAACTTCTCCAATGAATTCGCAGCCGAGGAGCTCACTGGCTATATCGATGCCATTACCGAGGCCGGCGGCTATGCCGTGATTGACCTGCAGCCTGGACGCGCCAGCTTCTTGGAACAGGCCAAGCTTTATGAGGATCTGCTGAAGCGCCCCAATGTGGGATTGGCCCTTGATCCAGAGTGGAAGATTGGCCCAGATGAGCAGCCGATGACCCGCGTGGGTTCGGCGACGGCTGCGGAAATTAATGAGACCGCGCAGTGGCTGGCAGACCTTACCGAGGCCAATCAGCTCCCGCAAAAGGCCCTGGTGCTGCACCAATTCCAAACCCAGATGCTGCCGGATCGTGAAAACATTAAGACCGACTATGCCGAGCTGGCCTTTGTACTGCACGCTGATGGACACGGTATGGCAGGCGATAAATATGCCACCTGGGACCTCATGCGCGCGGGCCTAAGCCCCAATTACTTCATGGCGTGGAAGAATTTCTATGACGAGGATTTCCCCACCTTCACCCCGCAGCAAACCTATGAAGAGGTTAATCCGCGTCCATGGTTTGTGTCTTATCAATAATTTTTAACGCTTGAAACGCCTGTAACGCTTGTCGACGCGGCCACGCTGCGTAGTGCGCAGTGTGCGCGGCCGATTTTCCGGTTGGGTGCCAGGTGTGAGATGAGGGCCTTGAAATAAATTCAAGGCCCTTTCTTGCTGCCGTGGCATTTAGTGGGTTGCTTTAAAACCAGGCAAAGAACAGCAGAAATCTGCCTGGTGAGACACAAATGGGGGTGTATCCCACCCCATGAAAATGGGGTGAAGGTGCCTCAAGTCCTAGAAGTGGGTTTAGAATGAACCCTAGTCGCACGCCAAAACCCGGCGTGGACACGTCTGCAGCCGACGCGGTCGTGCCTGTTGCAGGCGGACATTCCTAGTTTTTCCAGGAGAAACTTGTGAGCCAGAATGGCCGTCCGGTAGTCCTCATCGCCGACAAGCTAGCGCAGTCCACTGTTGACGCGCTGGGAGATGCAGTAGAAGTCCGTTGGGTTGACGGACCAAACCGCCCCGCACTGCTTGAAGCAGTCAAGGAAGCCGACGCACTCCTCGTGCGTTCTGCCACCACGGTTGATGCAGAAGTCATCGCCGCTGCCCCAAACTTGAAGATTGTCGGCCGTGCAGGCGTGGGCCTGGATAACGTTGACATCCCTGCTGCAACTGAAGCAGGCGTCATGGTTGCCAATGCACCAACCTCCAACATCCACTCCGCATGTGAGCACGCAATTTCCTTGCTGCTTTCCACCGCACGCCAGATTCCAGCTGCTGACGCAACCCTGCGCCAGGGCGAATGGAAGCGCTCCTCCTTCAATGGTGTTGAGATCTTCGGCAAGACCATCGGTATCGTCGGCTTCGGCCACATCGGTCAGCTCTTTGCACAGCGCCTTGCTGCATTCGAGACCGAGATCATCGCTTATGACCCATACGCAAACCCAGCCCGCGCTGCACAGCTCGGCGTTGAGTTGGTAGAGCTTGAAGAGCTCATGGGCCGCTCTGACTTTGTCACTATTCACCTTCCAAAGACCAAGGAAACTGCCGGCATGTTCAATGCTGAGCTGTTGGCTAAGTCCAAGAAGGGCCAGATCATCATCAACGCTGCACGTGGCGGCCTTGTTGATGAGCAGGCATTGGCAGACGCTATCGAGGCTGGCCACATCCGTGGCGCTGGCTTCGACGTTTATGCAACCGAGCCTTGCACCGACTCCCCACTATTCAAGCTGCCACAGGTCGTTGTTACCCCTCACCTGGGTGCATCCACCGAAGAAGCTCAGGACCGTGCTGGTACCGACGTTGCTGACTCCGTTCTCAAGGCACTGGCTGGCGAGTTCGTTGCAGATGCAGTGAACGTTTCCGGTGGTCGCGTGGGCGAAGAAGTTTCCGTATGGCTCGGCCTTGCTGCCAAGCTGGGTCTGCTCGCAGGCAAGCTTGTTGATACCGCACCTGTTGCCATTGAGGTTGAGGCTCGTGGCGAGCTCTCCACCGAAAAGGTTGACGCACTAGGATTGTCCGCTGTACGTGGCCTCTTCTCCGGCATCATCGAAGAATCCGTCACCTTCGTTAACGCACCTCGCATCGCTGAAGAGCGTGGCCTGGAAGTTACCGTTAAGACCAACTCCGAGTCCGTGACCCACCGCTCCGTGCTGCAGGTCAAGGTCATCACCGGCGAAGGCACCTCCGCTACTGTTGTTGGTGCACTCACCGGCCTCGACCGCGTTGAGAAGATCACCCGCATCAACGGCCGTGGACTTGATCTGCGCGCTGAGGGCCTGAACCTCTTCCTCCAGTACACCGACGCTCCTGGCGCACTGGGTACCGTTGGCACCAAGCTGGGTGCAGCTGGCATCAACATCGTCGCTGCTGCTTTGACCCAGGCTGAAAAGGGCGACGGCGCAGTTCTTATCCTGCGCGTTGAGTCCGAGGTTCCTGAAGCAATTATCGCAGAGATCAACGAAGAACTCGGCGCTACCTCCTTCCTCATCAGCCTGGATTAATTTCTAGTGCTGCTTAACCGTCTTCTCTGTGGCTTCTTTTGAAACCGCGGGGGAGGCGGTTTTTGCGTGCTGGTGAGGATTATTTCATTTTTTGAATGGGGGATAGGGGCAGTTCAGGGTGTATTTTGGGGGAGTTTTGGGCGTATTTTCGTTGAGTGTCCGCCGTGATCCGCTACACTAAATAAGTTCATATAGTGAGAAAGGAATCCCGCAAAATGAAACTTGCTGTTATTGGTGGCGATGGAATTGGCCCAGAGGTTACCGCTGAAGCCCTTAAAGTCCTCAACGTTGTCCGCGACGACATTGAGACCACCGACTACGACCTCGGGGCCCGCCGCTACCTAAAAAACGGCGAGTTGCTTACCGACGCAGACCTCGAATCCCTGCGCGAGCACGACGCCATTTTGCTCGGTGCCATTGGCGCACCAGATTCCGTTCCCCCAGGAGTTCTCGAGCGTGGGCTGCTGCTGAAGATGCGTTTTGCGCTTGACCACCACGTCAACCTGCGCCCTTCAAAGCTTTACGACGGCGTCGAGTCCCCACTGCGTAACCCTGGCAAAATTGACTTTGTAGTTGTCCGCGAAGGAACCGAAGGCGCATACACCGGAAACGGCGGCGCAATCCGCGTTGGCACCCCTCATGAAATCGCCAATGAGACCTCCGTTAACACCCGCTATGGCGCAGAGCGCGTGATCCGCTACGCCTTTGAGCTGGCACAGTCCCGCTCCAAGAAGCTCACCCTCGTACACAAGACCAACGTATTGGTTCACGGCGGTGGCCTATGGCAGCGCACCGTCAACGAGGTAGCAACCGAATACCCAGAGATAGCCGTTGACTACTGCCACATTGACGCAGCCACCATTTACCTGGTCACAGATCCTTCCCGCTTCGACGTGATTGTTACCGATAACCTCTTCGGCGATATCCTCACCGATGAAGCTGGTGCTATCTCTGGCGGTATTGGCCTGGCAGCCTCTGGCAATATCGACGCCACCGGCACCAACCCCTCCATGTTTGAGCCAGTTCATGGTTCTGCACCTGATATCGCAGGCAAGGGCATTGCTGACCCAACCGCAGCGATCCTTTCCGCAGCCATGTTGCTGCGCCACCTTGGTGATGAGGACAATGCTGTCCGCATTGAAAAGGCAGTTGCAGAAGACGTGGCACAGCGCGATAACACTGCGCCAATTTCCACCACTGCAGTAGGCGATCGTATCGCAGCTGCACTGCAGGCTTAAGGGTTTTTGAGAGCTTCCCGCTGCGTTGCCTGAGAAAGGCCGCGTGGCGGGATTTTCTCTGTCCAAAACCGCCCGGAGGGGTTCTGGATATTTTATGGTTGAGCTATGTCGGTTGAACTCGAGGAGATCCAGGATTTTCTAGCCAGTTTTGAACCCTTTGCGCAGCTGCCCAAGGATGAACTTGAGCAGCTGCCAGCAAAAATGACCATGCAGTACTTCCGCCGCGGGGAAGAAATTATTGCCCTCGGCAAGCCCAATGATCGCATGGGTGTTATCCGTTCTGGCGCTATCGATGTGCTGGAGGAAGAAGGCGTGCTGTTGGACCGCCGCGATGCCGGCCGCTGTTTTGGCCATTCCACCATGGGGCATGATCCCATCGCGCGCTATAGCATGGTGGCGGTTGAAGATAGCCTGGTGCTGTTTTTGGACCGCGCCGAATTTAGCGCACTTGCCACCAGGAATCCTGAGCTCAAGCGCTATTTTTCCAGTTGGTCTAAACGCATCCGCGCAGCAGCGGATCAATTGCGGCAAGAATCCAGCACCAAAGTTCTGCGCAGTAAATTGGGCGAATTTAAAATCGCTGAGCCAATTAGCTGCGAGCCCGATACCAGCATCCGTGATGCAGCCCTGAAGATGGATAAATTTGGCGTCTCCTCGCTGCTGGTCCATATTGACGGTGATCTCCACGGCATTGTTACCGACCGCGATATGCGCAGCAGGGTAGTAGCCCACAACCTCGATGTGGAGCTGCCTGTTAGTGAGATCATGACAGCCAATCCACGCTGCGCCACCTCTGATGACCTCGCTTTTGAGGCTATGCTTTTGATGGCTGAACTGCGGATTCACCACCTACCCATTGTGGATGCTGGCAAGATCACTGGCATTGTCACTGCCGCCGATATTATGCGTTTGCTGCGCCATGATCCGATTTATCTCACCGCTGATCTCTCGCGCAAAAACACCGTGGAGGAACTTGCCGATACCTTTAAATCGGCATCCGAGGTGGCATCTCGATTTGTAGACAGGGGAGCATCCGCCCAAGAAATCAGCAGCCTTATTACCGTGGCGGCTGATTCCCTGGCCAGGCGCCTGCTGCAATTGGGCGAGCAAAAATTTGGACCCGCTCCCATTCCATATTGCTTTGCCGTGGTTGGATCCCAAGGCCGCAAGGAAATGGGCCTGGCCTCTGATCAAGATAATGCCATTGTGCTAGACGATAGTTTTGATGAAGCCCAGCACGGAGCCTACTTTGCGCAGCTGGCAAATTTTGTGTGCACTGGCCTTGATAGTGCAGGTCAGGTGCTATGCCCCGGTGATATGATGGCCAGTAATCCGCAGTGGCGCATGACAAAGTCCGAGTGGATTAACACCTTCCACCAGTGGATTACCGCGCCGGAACCTGATGCGCTGCTGCATGCCCAAACCTTTTTTGATTTCCGTGGCATCTTTGGCGAGGTCTCCATGGCCACGGAAGTCCACCAAGCAGCCGTCGATATGGCTCAGGGCGCTCGTCGCCTGCATGCGCACCTGGCCACGCTGGCTGCTCGCCGCGACCCACCGCTGGGATTCTTCCGCGGCTTGGTGGTGGAGCGATCGGGTGAATATGGATCCACGCTGAATGTGAAAAAGGGCGGAACTGCGGGCATTGTGCAAATGGCGCGGCTGTACTCCCTGGCCTCCGGCAATGCTGCGATTGGAACCCGGGAACGCCTCATGGCAGCAGCAGGTCTTGGGCAAGTGTCCAAGCAGGGTGCGCAGGACTTATTGGATGCCTTTGACTTCCTCAATTCCATCACCTTCCAGCACCAGTCCACGCTGCTTAAGGCTGGGGAAGAGCCTAATTACCATATTGACCCCAAGACCTTGAGCAAGATGGATCGCGAGCATCTGCGGGATGCCTTTGGAATTATTAAGTCCATGCAAACCGCGCTTGCCACCAAATACCCAGTGCGGACGATCTAATGTTTGGCGCCCAGAAATCCAAAAGAAAAATTAGGCGCGTCACTGGCGCATTGCAGGAGTTTTACCAACAACCCTGCCCCGAGGCGTCGACAAGCCTAAAAAGCCTGCCACTTTTGGCGGTGGATGTGGAGACCACGGGGCTGAAGCCTAAGGAACATCAGATTGTTTCTATTGGGTGGGTGCCGGTAAATGGCCTGGAGATTGATTTGCGTGGCGCGGGATATTGTGTAATCCGTGGTAGCGAGGGGTTTTCAGTAGGGTCATCGGCGGTGATTCATCAGCTTACCGATGATGAAATCGCGGCTGGGATCTCCCTGGAGGAGGCTATTTCCACGCTGCTCGCAGCGCTGCAGGGGCGCGCACTTTTGGCGCATTTTGCAGCGATTGAAAAGGACTTTATTTCCGCGGCTTGTGAGCAGATTTTTGGCGCGCCACTGCAGGTGCCGATTGTGGATACCTTTGCCATGGAGCGCAAACATATGGAAAATATGTCCACTTATCCGCGTGGCGAGGACCTGCGTCTGGCCCGGGTTCGCAGCAGATATGGGCTGCCCAATTATTCAAACCACCATGCGCTCACCGATGCGCTGGCCTGCGCGGAGTTGTATTTGGCGCAAACGAGGCAGGGGAGGGCGCAGGTATTGCGTGATATCTCCAGCTAGGTGTTTTAAGGGGGCAAAGCACAATGCGCTGGGTGGTGCTGGTGCTCATTGGCCAACTAGGTTGCCGATGACGTGGGAAAAGCCGTGGGGAAGGGGCTTCGAAGGGGTTCCCAAGGTGCAAGGGCTGAACCCCACCGCGTAACATTGGCTCCATGCGTTTTGGAAGAATTGCCACCCCTGAGGGAATGTGTTTTTGCACCATCGACGGCGAAGGGGATGATGTAGCCAACCTCACCGCGCGTGAGATCGAAGGTACTCCCTTCACCGAACCAAAGTTCACCGGTAAAGAATGGCCACTAAAGGATGTGCGCCTGCTCGCACCAATGCTGCCCAGCAAGGTTGTCGCCATTGGCCGCAACTATGCCGACCACGTAGCCGAGGTTTTTCAGAAGTCTGCGGAGCACCTGCCTCCAACTCTGTTCCTCAAGCCCCCAACATCTGTGACCGGCCCGGAATCACCAATCCGTATCCCTTCCTTTGCCACCAAGGTTGAATTCGAAGGCGAATTGGCTGTTGTTATCGGCAAGCCCTGCAAGAATGTCAAGTCTGCTGACTGGAAGTCCGTGGTTTTGGGCTTTACCATCATCAACGATGTTTCCTCCCGTGACCTGCAGTTCGCCGATGGCCAGTGGGCGCGCGCCAAGGGCATCGACACCTTCGGCCCCATCGGACCTTGGATCCAGACCGACATCAACTCCATCGACCTTGACGATCTCCCCATCAAGGCCCGCCTGACCCACGACGGCGTCACCGAGCTCAAGCAGGACTCTAACTCCTCCCAGATGATCATGAAGATGGGCGAGATCATCGAGTTCATCACCGCCTCCATGACCCTGCTCCCAGGCGACGTCATCGCCACCGGCTCCCCAGCCGGCACCGAAGCAATGGCCGACGGCGACTACATCGAGATCGAAATCCCAGGCATCGGTAAGCTGGGCAATCCGATTGTGAACGCTTAAGTGCATTCCCATTCCGCAGGCAGCCCCTATGATGACGTCACCCCAGACATGATGGAGCAGCGCTACACCGCCGCCGATCAGGTCTGGAGTGGCAACCCCAACCAGGCCCTGGTGCGCCACTTCGGCTCGGTCAAAGCCACCGGCACCGCGCTGGATATCGGTTGTGGCGAGGGCGCGGACGTTGTCTACCTGGCGCAACAGGGCTGGCAGGTAACGGGCATTGACTTTGCCCCCACCGCCGTAGCACGCACCAAAGAGCTTGTCGACGCCAACTCGCTCTCGGCGGAAGTGCTTGATGTGTCTTTCACTGAGTTTGCGATTGAGTCTGGCCGCCAGTTTGATTTGGTGACCTGCTCTTATGGACAGATCCCAGCTAATGAAACCTCTCTTGCGCAGTTGGAAGGTCTTGTTGCTCCTGGTGGCACACTCTTTGTGACCCATCATGACTTTGAGTCTGAGTCCATGATGACTACTCGTTGGCTTGGTGCGCATTTGAGCTCTGCTTTTAAGGTGGAGGTTCTCGATGCTTTCGAGCGTGACTTAAAAAGTGGTGCTGGTGCTCATCATCATGTTGATATTGTGTTGCTTGCTGTGAAGGCGAAATAGCGCTTCCACACTTTTACCTTAATGACGCCCCTTTAACGCCTTAAACGGCTTTCTGGGGCGTCGTTTTTTCTTGCACTTTTGGCGTGGGGGAGGGTTTTATTCACGATCTGTCCCTGAGCCTACAAGAATTGCTTTAAGAACACGTGTTCTGTAGGTTCTGGCACGGATCAGGGGCCACTTTTGTCCGTGAGTCTACAAAAACCGATCCTTGGGGTGTGTGCTTGTAGGTTCTGGCACACTTGGCTCTTCCGAGAGGGATTGTCGGCGGCAACGTGGCCATAGGCGGAGGTTTTCCGTATCACCCATAGGGGTTGTGTGCCAGAATCTACAATTTCAAGCTTGAACTATCTCAGCGCGCTCGCTCAGGCACACATGAGCACCCATTTTTGTCCCTTAGCCTACAAAAACCGTCCCTAACAAAGCCTGCTTGTAGGTTCTCGCACACCCAAGCTAATTAAAGCCCCAAGGACCGCATAATCGTTCGCAGTTTTGCGGTGGTTTCGTCGAATTCTTCTTGGGCGTCGGAATCGGCAACAATGCCACCGCCAGCCCAGGCGCGGGCGTGGGTGCCATCGCCAGAAACTTCGGCGCAGCGGATCGCCACCATGTATTCGCCGTCGCCAGTAGAATCGCACCAGCCCACAGCACCGGCATAGAAGTTACGGGGGGATTCGGCAGTTTTGATTAAGCCCTCGGCGGCATCGGTGGGAGTTCCACAAATCGCTGGGGTGGGGTGCACCAAAAGCGCCAGCTCCAGGGCGTTCATAGCAGGATCTTTGAGGGTGCCAACCACAGGTGTCGCCAGGTGCCACATCTCATTGGTCTTGGTCAGTTCTGGCGTGTCCAGCACATCAACGCGGGAACAGATGGGCTCTAAAACAGCGCGCAGATGATTAACCACATAGCTGTGTTCTTCTAGGTTCTTGGTGCTGGAAAGCAAACTCTGGCCTTGCTCGAGGTCTCGTAAAGGATCGTTCAGGCGCGGTGCGGAACCGGCGAGGGGATAGGCGCTGACAGTAGAGCCCTGGCGCTTGATCAACACCTCCGGGGAGGAACCAACCAGCATATGCCCGGAAAATTCCTCGCCAGCAGGGGAGAGATCGGCAATAAAGCCATCTTTATTGTGGGAGTTATCAATCAGGCGGGCAGCCAGCAGCAAAGGATCGACAGGTGGTTCGAATTTGATGTCCACTGCGCGTGCCAAAACAACCTTTTGCAGGGGAGTTTTCTTAATGGTGGCAATCGCGGCGTTTACTCGTCGTAAATGCTCAAGCGGTGAGGGGTCAACCCCCGCAACCTCGGCGTGCAAGGTTGAGCCCGGCCCGAATCGGTAATAGGAGTGGGGCTCCAGCGGTCCCTCTTCGCGGATGACGGTTTTGGGAACCGTCAAGGCCGCCGCCTTATCGCGATCAAAAGGCAGGGCGCCCACAACGAGTGGCACGCGCCCTTCCTTTAAAGCAGAAACCGCAGCCCAGGCGTCGGTGAAGGTTTCCACTGAACCTTGGGTGCGAATAGAGCCGTGACCTCGGGAAAGCAGGAAATCTGGTGCTGTTGGCGGGGCGGCGGGATCGCGGTGGACAGACATGTAGACCCATTTTAATCCCACCGCATAAGGGGTAAACGCGCGGGCTAAAGGTTAGGGGGATTACCATAGCCTGCATGACTGATGTTCGTGTTCGTTTCTGCCCGTCGCCCACCGGCACCCCACACGTTGGACTTGTGCGCACCGCACTTTTCAACTGGGCATATGCCCGCCACACCGGTGGCAAGCTGATTTTCCGCATTGAAGATACTGATGCTGCTCGCGATTCCGAGGAGTCCTACGCTGCCATCATTGATTCCCTGCGTTGGTTGGGAATCAACTGGGATGAGGGCGTGGAAGTGGGCGGCCCGCATGAGCCCTACCGCCAGTCCCAGCGCAAGGACATCTACCAGGATGTGCTGAAGAAGCTTATCGACGCCGGCGAGGTCTACCCTGCATATTCCACCGCTGAGGAAGTTGAGGAGCGTCACAAGGCCGCTGGCCGCGATCCAAAGCTGGGTTATGACAACTTCGACCGCGATCTCACCGAGGAGCAGGTCGCAGCTTTTGAGGCTGAGGGTCGCAAGCCAGTTTGGCGTCTGCGCATGCCGGACCAGGACTGGAAGTGGAATGACCTCGTCCGCGGCGAAGTGGAGTTTAAGTCTTTCACCCAGCCTGACTTTGTGGTTGCCCGCTCCAACGGGGAGCCTTTGTACACCCTGGTTAACCCAGTAGATGACGCCCTCATGGAGATTAACTACGTGCTCCGCGGCGAGGATCTGCTTCCTTCCACCCCACGTCAGCTGGCCCTCTACGAGGCGCTTAAGCGCATCGGCGTTGCCAAGGTCACCCCACAGTTTGGTCACCTGCCATTCGTGATGGGCGAGGGCAATAAGAAGCTTTCCAAGCGCGATCCTCAGTCCAGCCTGTTTAACCACCGCGATAACGGCATTATCCCTGAGGGCATGCTGAACTACCTGGCACTGCTGGGTTGGTCCCTGTCCGCCGATCAGGATGTCTTCGGAGTTGATGAGCTGGTAGCTAACTTCGACGTGGCTGACGTCCTGGGCAACCCTGCACGCTTTGACCAGAAGAAGCTGGAGTCCATCAACGCGGATCACATCCGCCTGCTGGAGCCAGCTGATTTTGAGCAGCGTCTGCGCGCCTACATGACTGAGTACACCGAGTTCCCAGCGGATTACCCAGCTGAGAAGTTCGCCATCGCCGCTGAGCTGGTGCAGACCCGCATCAAGGTGCTCAGTGAGGCCTGGGACCTGCTGAAGTTCCTAGTTATTGCCGATGAAGATCTGGTGCTTAACGAGAAGGCCGCCAAAAAGAACCTCAAGGAAACCGCCATTGAGCCACTTGACGCCGGCATTGCAGCGCTGGAGGCAGTGGAGGAGTGGACCACCACAAACATCGAGGCAGCCCTGCACAAGGCGCTTATTGATGATCTCGGCTTAAAGCCTCGCGTGGCCTTCGGTGCCCTGCGCATGGGTATTTCCGGCGAGGCAATTTCCCCTCCACTATTTGAGTCCATGGAGCTTCTGGGCAAGGAATCCACCTTGTTCCGCCTGCGTGCAGCCCGCGCGCAGACTCCATACCAGGCAGCGGAGTAACACCAACCAAGGCGCCTTCCGGGGCGCCTTTTCTGCTTTTCGACGCAAACCCGCAGCGTCTGGCTACTCTTCCTCAAAGCGCAAAATATCTCCCGGCTGGCAATGAAGCTCCCGGCAAATGGCCTCCAAGGTGCTAAAACGAATCGCCTTGGCACGGCCATTTTTTAATACCGATAAATTAGCCGGAGTAATGCCAATTGCCTGAGCAAGTTCGCCTACGCCCATTTTGCGGCGGGCGAGCATGACATCAATATCAACGATGATGGCCATTAGATGACCGCCTCAAGTTCTATCGAAAAGCCAATTGCGCGGGCGAGCAGCGCGCGCATGATATTGACCAGCAAGGCCACGCCCATGATCAGCATGGCGAGCACAAGGGCGATGATGATGGCACCGGGGGCGTCATCAACCTCGGCGACGATATAAGACATCGGCAGCAGCAGGATTGCGCCCGCGGCGATTACTATGGTGATGCGATCGACCCAAGCGATGGCTTGTTTATTGAAGATCTCATCTGTAGCCACCAGCTTGAGCAGTTTAAAAAGGCAGAAAATAATAAACTCCACCAGGCCCATGCAGATAACCAGCAAGGTGGCCAGCACAATTAGAGGCAGGGGAGAGATTTCGCCGCCGGTGCGGGAATCTGTGAAGATTTTGAGGAGCAGCAGGCACTGTAGGACCGCGATGCCGATAAAGGCGAACCCAAATATTAGGCGCAGGATGAGCAGAATGCGAGGGTGCATTAAAAAGCCTTTCACTTGTCGTTTCAAGGCATGAATCTATCGTTAATCGATATGTTTGTGCAAGGGCTTAAGTTTCCAGCAGGGCCTTTAGTTTCTTATTTGAGCTCTCTTTGAGCTTCTCGATGCTCGTCAAAAACGGCACGCCAGGGGAAAGGAAGCCACTAAACCCCATGGTCTGGGTGACCTCTGTGCGATTTTCATCAATTTCGTGCAGAGTAGTGGTATCGGTTACGGCCAGCACCCACGGCGCAATAATCTTGGCAGTCCAACTGAGCTCCCTATTGGGCTCAAAAATCTCAATCCGCGGTCGCAAACGCGCGCTCAAATGCGGTGCCTCAGGGTGCCTTGCCTTCATAATCACCCGCGAACCAGCCGCCACCTTCTCCTTGGGGCGCGCATACACAATGTGCTCATTCCATTCCGAGGCGCGCTGCGGATTGCTAATCAGCTCCCAGACCTTGGCTGCCGGCGCGTTGATTTCAATGGTGTTGCTCGCGCGCAGCGGCAGCGCACGGCTCACCGCCCACGAAGACAAAGCAGCAATCGCCGTCCAAAAAATAAGCGGAATAAGCAGCGCTGGAAAAGGCATAAACCAAGATCCCTTCGGGTGTCGATAACTTCTTCACAGTCTAGCCCTGAAAGAGCACTAAAAACCGCTTTTCGATGCAACCCCGCGCCACTCAACCAAGCTGCCAAGGCTTGCAGGTCACCTGCAGATTTGGCCGTATTGCATGGTTGTGGTTATAGTATTCCTCGTTGCTCAGCACAATGCGAGCAATGATTGGCCTATGGTGTAATTGGCAACACTACGGTTTCTGGTACCGTCATTCTAGGTTCGAGTCCTGGTAGGCCAGCTGCGATCAGCTGGAAAACAAATGATCGTGTCCTAATGCCCCGTTCGTCTAGCGGCCTAGGACGCTGGCCTCTCACGCCGGTAACACGGGTTCAAATCCCGTACGGGGTACGTTGTAAAATTTCACTCTTCGGAGTGAGGTTTTATATGAAGTGCAAACTTCCCAAGGTGCTTTAAACCTTGGAAAACATTGGCCTATGGTGTAATTGGCAACACTACGGTTTCTGGTACCGTCATTCTAGGTTCGAGTCCTGGTAGGCCAGCTGCGATCAGCTGGAAAACAAATGATCGTGTCCTAATGCCCCGTTCGTCTAGCGGCCTAGGACGCTGGCCTCTCACGCCGGTAACACGGGTTCAAATCCCGTACGGGGTACAAATGAAAGGGCGGTTCGTATTATGCGGACCGCCCTTTTTTGCTACTTAACCCCCAATTTGAGCCACGTGCTGAATAAATTAAGGGCCTAGCTCCGCCCTTAATTAGTGTTCGTTTTGGCTCTTCGTCTTCGGCTACGATGTGCTCATCCTCATTGTCGGAGTTCTGTTCGACCTTAGATTTTAGTTCCTCGTCTACCGCAGGGGCATCGCGTAACTTTGCTTCCCTATGGTTTGCGACCGTTGGATCCGGGACTTAAGTTGTGGCTTTCTTCCGGTTGCTCCAGGCTTTCCAGCCCTCGTTTGCAGTGATTCCTAAAACGAGGACACCAAGTGCTTTTCCTCCGCCGATGAGCTGTTGTCTATGGTTATATTTCGCTAGGTTTCCTCCAGCGGCTTTAAGTAGCGACGTCATACGCCCGTAGTCTCCGAGATTGTTTATTGGGTGAGCCATACCTGTCCGCCTTGTCGATTACGTGCAATATCGTTGGCTTTATTATTGCTTACTCGGTCGGGATGTGCTTACAGATCTAATTTTTTCTTGCTTATACCCCCAGTATCTTCTGTTTTGTGGTTGCAAACTAGACATTAGTCTTCGCCTCAGATTGGTTCAGCTGGGCAAAAAGTGCCAGCTGGTCGGCAATATCAACCGTAGACGTAAGGCTTAAGGTTCATAGGTTCAGCCCGCTTTCTCCATATCGCCTCGGCAAGGTTGACTGTCTTAGTGGAGTCATCGACCCTGCTGTTGCTCAACGTCGCATCTTCGTTTAATTGCTGCAAAGTCTTCGATTTCGAACTTCACCTTGACGTGATGGATGTATTGCTGATGGGTTCGGAGTTTCGAATAACGACACCTTTGTCCGAATATATATTCGAACATTCGGGACTTAAGTGTCCTTGTGTTTTCGTAAAGTTCCTAATGTGAAATCAGGACGAGGGATGATACTAGTGCTACTTTTATCAATTGGTTTATTCTTTTTAATAGCGATCATGATAATTTTCTGGCTCATGATCGCGGTTGGGGATATGCCTTGGCGTGAAGCCGCATTTCAACTTTCTAATTATCGAGGTTCCCTTTTTGGTACCTTTATCGCTGCTTTCGCTGTGGGAGGCACCTTATTAACGTTTGCTCAAAAGCGTGACTCAGATGATAGAGCTGCATACTATGAGCGTGTTCAATGGGCTATCGATCATACGTTGGCTACGGATCCGGCAGAACAAGCAGTGGGATGGTATTTCCTGGGTGCTATGGTGGAATCCCGTTTGGCAGACGTGGAGGATGAGCATTTCAAGAAGTCTGTGATCGATTACAACCGCAAGTTCAACCCGCTCAATGCGCCCCCCGAAGAAGCCGATTGACAATTGCGCCTTAATCGATTTGTGACTCTAATAGTTATTGTTACGCTGCTAGTATTGTGGAATAGAAAGGGTGATCAAAATGGCACAGACATTCCTGACTGCCGGGCAACATCGTGAGCTGTCCGATGCCCACAAGAAGTTGATTAAGTATTTACCCGAAGCACAGGCTAAGGCTAATGAGGAAATGGCGAGAATTGAACAGGAACTCCTTCAACGTCAAATGCGTCGGAACAGGAACCCTTTTTATCGCATTTTTAAATAATGCCCCTCAGTAGCTCTCACTCCCTGATTAGCTAGTTACTACTGACGTCTCAGGGCATGTATAGGTAGTAGGTCTTGCTATTTTTTAGTTGAGCATTTATCGAAAATCGAGTGATGGCGTTGTTTCGAAGCCTTGTGTGGGCCAAGTTGGGGTAGTTGCCTGAAATCGCCAGTTCAAAGGGCAGTTCGTATCATGCGGACCGCCCTTTTGCTACCTAACCCACTCGGACTTCGTCGAAAAGCCCTTGTTTAAGAGATCTCCTCCTTGCGCAAGAAATCGCTGGTTGGAACCGTAGGGGATTCCTTAACTTCGGGAATGCGTACTGAGGACGTTTTGTTCGGTTGATTGCTTGCCGTTCAAATTGGCATTTTTTGGGTGTTGAGGTGGCCTGGCACCTTTTCCATAGCTGACAATGGCCAAATTCCGCTGAGTAGAATCAGTTGTGAATCACTGCCTCATTTAGCATGTTCAACGCAATATCCCACGGGATGCGTTCTTGTTCAATGCGGATTTTTCCACTGGTCAGTAAGGCTTGGCGAGCGTCAGATTCTGCTGGGGAAAGCAGTGGCAGCACGGTGGTGAAATTGCCGGGGTCCGGGACTCCTAGATGAGCCCAGCGGTGAACATCGGCAGGGGACATCATCACTGATTCCACCGTGGTGAAGCTGCTGCGCAGTTGGTGCAGGATCGCAAAACCATCTGAATCGAGGTCACCCCAATAAAGGATTCTGTCGCAGCGGTGCAACCAAGGCAGTCGGCTTAATTGACCGAGGGCATAACCAGCACCCCACACGGCGATGGTCTCTGGCCAGGCCGTAGTTAGACTGAGGAAGGTCTCTTTATTTTCCACGATGAGCGCAGTTCTGGGCCCGCGGGTGGGCCACATGGTGGCTGCCTCGGCAAGTGGGGTGCTGATATCGGTTAGGCCGTTTCCAAAGGTTGGATCGAGAATCCGCAGGCGCACGAGGTGATCGCCGGAAAACAGACCTAAGTCTTCTGCACCAAGGAGGTGGAGGACCAGCCGGGCATTGCGCTCAAGCCACTTGCCGTGAACTCCGGCGACTGCCACAGCACGAGGCCGAAGCCCAGATGCGGGATTTTCGCGAAACCAGTCCACCACTTTAGGCACCCAGGCGCATTCCTCCGCAGGAAGATCCCTCCACAAGGGCAGCACTTCGACGGCTCTTTGGGTGTTTTCTGGCCCCAACAGCGCAAGTTTGGTTTGGAGTTCTGCGAAAATTTCCCCTGCTCCTGCAAGCTTGGCGAGTTCTGCAGGGGTGGTGGTGCTAATCCTTGTGGGTACCTGCTGAATTCCTAGACCAACGCGGTGCCAGTGCTTATCCTCAAAGGTGATTTCTCCAGGGCCGGACCAGTCCTGCCAGGTGCGAATGAAGTTCTGAGCTTCTTCATATTTTTCGAATGCAATGGCAGCAGTGGGAGCTTGCAAGGGCAGCGACCACTCAAAGGTCTCGGCGGTCAGCAGCTCTGGAATCCGGGTACGGAAATAGCTGGCGGCGCGTTGGGCGACATCATCAGGAAATCTCATTGGCTACTCCTTCGGAAGAATCGATATGAGCCCATCCAGAACGTGCGACGTCGTGGCCGTTGTTGTCGACACCCTCGGAGTAGTTGATCACAACTGTGCCATCAACATAGGGGGAGAGAGTTTGAATGAGTTTTAGTGGCGTGGCCAGCACCATGTGGAATCCGAACTCGGCAAAGATGTCCATGGCGGTGCGGGTAAATGCGGGGTCAGCGCGGTCGAAGGCCTCATCTAGCACCACGGTGGCATAACGAGGGTGGTCTTCGTCAGCTTCGGCGAGACGGAATCGCAAAGCCGCAGCCAGACAGAAGAACACGAGCTTTTGCGCCTGGCCACCAGACAAGGACGCCGAATCGACATAGGTGTTAACCACGGCGCCCTCAGCGTTGACTTCAGAGGCAATGAAGCGGACGTGCAAGCGGGTGTCTAGAACGAGTCGACGCCAGCGCTGGTCATCGGCATTTTCACTGCCAAGGCGATCAAGGATGACCGAAAGTGCGGCATAGCGTTTTTCTGCTTCGGCGATATCGCGTTCGCGGGTGGCGGCCATCGCACCACTGGTTGCCGCGGTGAGATCATCCATGAAATCTTGGGCGTCACGATTGCGATTGTCCCTGACCTCAACACGCAACCAGCGTCCAGCGTTGAATTCAGAACGGCCGAGAGACTCGTTAACTGGTGAGAGGCGGGTTTCAATATCTCCACGGGCACGGCGCAGAGAGGTGGCTAGCGCACCGAGGTTTTTCACCGAGCGCTCATTCATGAGGTCGAGGAAGCGACCCTCAAAATCTCCGAGACGGTTGCGTCGCAAATCTGAGAGTCGATTAATGGCTTCACCTGCAAATTCGGGGCTGTCTTGGAGGTCGGCCTTTTCAGAAGGCCATTCAGCGATATATTTTCCGAGCACCCGCGCGATCTGCGAATTAGCACTGTTAATGGCTTTTTCGGAGGCATCAATAGTGGCATCAAGCTCGCCGTTGACCTTATCGGTGATGCTGTCAATATTCATTTTGGTAATTCGTCGAGTGCGAGTGGCCAACTCGGCGTAGATCTTCTCGTCGACAAGCGGGCGCTTGGCTAGCTCGGCCTCAAGGCGGGCAATGTCTTCGGTGATGGTGGCGATCTCGGTGGCCAGCTGGCTGGCCTCGTTGGCGGCCTTGAGGAATTCGGTCTCGACTTTTTTGTAGTGCTGGCGGGAGGCGTCGGCCTGCTGTTGGAGCTGCGCGAGTTCGGGTGAGGAAAGGATCTCTGCGCGCTGCTCGGCGAGGGAGGTGAGGCTGGCGTCGTCGACACTTACGTCAATTTGGTCAAAGGTGAATTGCGCGATGATTTTGGCGTGCTCAATTAGCGTGCGTTCTTTGGCAATGAGGCGCTTTTTGTCGCGGATTCGGTTATCAACTGCGGTGATTTTGCCGTCAACGTCGCTGATTTCGGCGCGGAGCAACTCCACCTTGTCATCATTGGAGGAACCGAGGCGGTAGGTGGAACGGTCGCCGAGTTTGCGGCGATCATCCTTGGCGTAGCCGACGGAACCGTCCTTATAGGCTCGTTCGCGTACCAAACCGTTAAGGGTTACGCCTTGTTGGTGGGCGCCGAGTGCTTCGAGTTCGCGCTCATTGTCCACGCACTCATAGTTGTGGGTGCGCAGGACCTCATTGCGCACCCAGGTGGACATGGGAGCGTCGGTGAAGTGGAGTTTGTTGCTCAGCGCTGTGGGGCTTGAGGAGCCGCGGGAGGCAACAACGTTGGCCGGGATGACGCGGTATTTCAGGTTGATGCCGAGGTTGGTCTGGTTGACATAAGAATTGATGGCCGGCCCCAATCGCGCTGGTACCAGCAGCGTAATGGCAAAACCACCGAGCATTCTTTGGATCACCGGTTCCCAGCGGAGGTGATCGGGGGCGATATCTATTAATTCGCCGGCAAAGGGAAGTTCTTGTTCGGTGACCTGCAGGGCTTCGGCAAGTTGCTCGCGCACGAGGATATAACGGCGATCAATATTGCTGCTGCGTTGACCAAGGGAACTGAGCTCGGCGCTAAGCTCTGCGCGCTGGGTTTTGAGGTCATGGCGGCCCACCTCCTCGGTGAGTTTTTCGGCCTCCCACGTGCTAATGCGTTTAGGGGAGTTAGCCTCGATTTCTTGGGTGTGGACCAAAAGCTGGGCATATTGTTCAGCATCAGCTGGAATGGTGCCATCGACGGCGCGCACGGCATTGTGGACCTTTCCTTGGTCCACCAACCTGCGATCGCGGCGCTCTTTAACGCGCGCTTCTTGTTCATCAAGCACATTGAGGCGGCCATTGCCCTGGGATTGCAGGGCTGCGGTGGCAGAGGTCATGCGCTGCTGGGCTCCATCAAGTGATTCCCGTAGCTGAGCCTCGCGGGCATCGGCAGCAGTTCGATTGGTGGATAACTCGGTAAGGCGGTCGCGATTGCTTTCCACATGGAGGGTGTCGCGCACGGTGGGGAAGGCCTGCTTCATCTGCGTGGCATGAGCTTTGCGGGCTTCATTTTCATCGCGTTGATCGCGCAGCGCAACCAAGGGCTCTAGAACCTCAATTTGGGCGCGGACATCCACAACGCGCCGATAGGCTTGGCGCAGATCATCAAATTGTTCGACGGCTTCCGCAGCCATGTCGAAGGTAGCGGGTGGCTCCAGCATATAGTCGCGGAAGAGCTGGTCAAGGCTAGAAAGGGACTTTGCAGACTGCGTGCGATGCAGCAGTAGCTGCGCCTCTTCGGTGTGCATGCCCAAGCGGGGCCGGAAATAGTCGGCAAAAACGCGGTAATTATCGCTGAATCGGCCATCCTCAAAGGCGTTTTTGAGTTTGCGTTTATCAATGCCCATTTTTAGAAATGGCTCAAATTCACGCAGATCGATATCCCGTGGCAGGGTGCCGTAGAACTTTTGAACCTGGGAGTTCGCGGTATCGCCAGCCTTCAAATAAAACAGTCCAACCAGCGTATATACAGTGCCAGCAGCATCGTCGTAGGTGAGGCCAACAACAGTGTAGGTGGCGCGGCTGCGCAGGAAAGTCGAGGCGATGCCACCGGTTTCGGCATCTTCACGCCGCCTCCACGCACCGCGGATATAGGACGCCAGCGTGCGCCCCTGTTCACGGCTCAGCCCTTGTTGTGCGGCCTCATTAAACCGTACTTTTACTGGTGGGACGAGGATTGAGGCCATGGCGTCGAGAAGCGTGGATTTACCCGAGCCCGAGCCACCGGTGATCAGCTGGCCACGTCGGGCAATGGGCATATCAACGTAGCCCGAAAAAGTACCCCAGTTAATTAGCTGGATGCGGGAGAGGCGGAATTGGCCGGGGTAGATGGTGCTCATAGCACTTCCTTCGCAGTATCAGATTCGCCGGCGGGTGCCCCGGTTGGTGCTCCGCTTAGGGCGTAGCGCGCATATTCATCCCGCAGCGCGGTGACGGTATCCACATCAAAGATGTGGCGCAGCACCGGAGAGACTTCAAAGCGGCCTTCAGTTTCCGTCTCATCAAGCAGGTGGTAGGTGTTGCGAATGCGGGTTATCGCAGAATTAAAACGCTTGTTATAAGCGGCATCGTCAAGATCATCGGTGCGCTGGTAGGAGCGCACCTGGTCGCGCAGCTCCTCCACATCAACGATGACGCGCTCACCCGGGGCACTCAGGCCCAGCTCGTTGCGCAGGTGCAAAAGAATAAGCGTATCGACGTGTTTCAGGCGGTCAACGCGCAACACTACGGGAATTTTCAGCTCGTTATCCGGGACGGCCATGCGGGTAAAGGCGATGCCGGCATCTTCGTCCACGATGAGATCGAGGAAAACATCGGCGAGCCGACTGCGCAATGCCTCGGTATCAGTGGTCACAGCAGACCACAGTTCTGAATGTTTTGACTTTCGCAGCAGCGGGCCTTTGAGCAGCTGCACCAGGGCGCGGCGGGAATCGAAGGTTAAAGTGCCGGAATCGCCGGTCCATAAAGGTTCAATGGCGGACATTACATTTCCTCCAGGCTGGTGGTGTCAAAGGAGTATTGATCGATGGTGGCGTGGCGGGTAATGCTGCGGGTTTCCTCGTGATTGGCACCCTGAGGCGGTTCCTCTTCCTTCCAGGTGACATGCCCCATGCGGTCAGCCGGTACTCCGTATTTGAGACCCAAATGGAGAAGGCCGACGATACTGCCCAGGCCTTGAGTGGCTGGATGTCTGGCCAGAACCTGGCTAATTGTTGCTTGCCCGCCTTCCGCGGTGACGGTATCTCGAACTGAGGAAATGAGCTGTTCAAGGTCAATGTCTGATTGGCGAACCGCGGCCATGAGCTCTTCGACATTAAGTGAGGTTGGTTCATTAACCGCAGTTTCACCCTCCACAACTTCTTCACCGGGGTTGGCCAGCTCGATGGAGCTAACAGAGTGAATGCTCATGCCGATGCGTTGCAGGGGAGTTTCCATGGCATGAATGGCGCTGAGCTCGGATTCTTGTACTGCATCAGCAGCGAGAGCTCGGGTTTCACGGATTAGCTCAATCATCTTCCGATCCTCCGCAAATTGTTCACTGGCCACATAGTGACGCAGGGAGCGGGCCAGGCCTGTCATCACCGAGTTCACCTCTGCGCCGGCGGATTCCATATCCCGAATGAGGCTGCGCAGGGACATTCGACTTTCCTGGTTGAGTTGGCTAGCAGGCTCGCTGGCGAGAATCTGGTCAATCCAGTTATCGATGAATGCACTGCGTTCAGGATCAGTGATGATGGAATAGAAGCCATTAAAACTACGTCCGGCCTCGGAATTACTGATGACGTCTACGCCGGTGAAAATCTCATCCAACACATCGCCGTAGGTGGCATCAGGATCTAACAATTGCCGGCGCAAGGTGCGGTTAAGTACCTCAAATTCATGGCGCACACGCGCAAAATCCGCTGGTACTGAAGAGGCAGAGGTCAAAATATCTTCAATTCTTTCAGACACCATCTCTACCGAAGGCAACTCAAAATCGCCTTGGGAAACTCTTTCGATCTCGCGGTCGAGGCGGCCTCTTTCAAGCTGCAGCCGTTCCAAGCGGGAGGAAATATCTGGATCTGTATCGCGTGCTAAACCACGCAATGCATCTGAGATTGATTCCAATCGGGATGCGGTTACTGCTGAACGAGGCTTCTCCCATCGTTGCACTGACTGCAATGCGCTTAAAGCGTCCTCAGAAGGCTCAAGCAATTCGCCGGTTCGCTGGCTGCCAGACTTTCGAACCAACCAGCCGCTGCGAACCCAGTCGGTGCAATATTCCGCCGGGGTCTTAGGCAGCTCCATTCCGTGTTGGCGCAGCACTGCTAGATCTGCTGCCATGAGCTCATAGACCTCAGATGCTGGGCGGGGAGCCGGTGCACCTGCAAAATGAACTGCCACCGTGGCCAGCACATATGGTGCATTTTTAGCGGCCAAAAGCCGGACGGCGGGGGAGTCCGTCAAAATCCGTTGGAAGGATAAAGCTTGGGCGATTGAGCTCATGGAGATCAGTGTGCCATAGGCCCTAGACACGCTCAGCAGATTCGAACGAACAGGTGGTCGGAAAGTCTATTTGAGCAGGTCAGTGGTGGGTTAAGGTGGGGTCTGTTGGTGGGGTAGTGCGCTCTTTTTGGGGCTTGAGGGGGACGCGGTTGGGCGCGGTTTTAAGGATTAGGCAAAGCAATCAGCGCAGAGGTCGCGTGGGCTTAAGCTTTTGTGCAGTGTCACTCATCAGATCTCACCCCTGTGTGGTACGTGCGTACGGTGGCATTGAGCTGCTCTTTTAAAGCGAGCGGGGGTAAAGATTATTTTCGACTTGCTCGGTATTAGATTGCTAACCCTTTACCTGCAATTCCCATGGGGTTAAAGTCAGGTTCATCAGAGAAGTTCATAGCCGATCACCAACAAGATGTAGCTGCTGACCAGCGCTAATGCATCTTAGAAGGCTTCGGAAAGAGCGCTCTGGAGTTAATGGAAGCGACCTACAGAAGGAGAGTGTATGGCAGTAAGTGAAGATATGACGAAGTTCGGACACAACGAAGCTGTCCTCCTGGAAGCTGGCACCGCCATAACCATGAATTCCAGGCACTAAAGATGTGTGAATCAGGAGCTCGCCTCGAAATGACACCTCGTTGTAGTCATCTGACACCCAACTTCTCCACCTTTAACAACCCACACTCGGCACATTAAGCCCAATAAGGGCATCAACGGACGCAACAGCGAGAACAATTTACTCGAGTTGACGATACTTCCGAAACGCAGCCGGAAAGCGGTGGTAGTAGGTTAAAGCCACTGCGGGAGGTTGAAAGGGTCAGATTAAGAACTAAACAACACGACCCTTGTACGCCGGGCACCTTTCTTCGACGGTAAAATTCGAAGGAGGTGCCCTTAGTTTTATAAGCATTGAAAAAGTGGCCAAAAAACTATCTCTGACATGCGGGTTTGTTTAGCTTTAACTTTATGACATATAGTTTCTCTCGTACCAAACGCGCCCCGTTCGTCTAGCGGCCTAGGACGCTGGCCTCTCACGCCGGTAACACGGGTTCAAATCCCGTACGGGGTACCATTGTGTTCTTACACATACGATTAAGTGAATTAACAGGAATAGCCAGGTCTTCAGATCTGGCTATTCCTGTATTTTCGGTTGTTTCTGCACTAGTCTCCAGGTCTTCGTCTAGATCCAAGTCAAGATATTCCTCAAGATTGTGTTCTATATCTATCGCCTCATTCTGGGCGACGTTGTTAGTGCGGAAGATTAGAGTCCACGTATTGAGATGGGCGTGGGCATGGTGTTCTTTTTTCTCCTTTCGAGCTGATCAAGACTTTCTCGAAGAAGAGCTGGTTTAGCATCTTCTTCTGGATATCCGATGCCTTGGTATATGAGGAGAAGCAGTTAGCGGCAAACTCTAGGGCACGCTCGAGCATCTCGTCGTGCATCTGTTCAGTTCCCTCGAAAGCCTTTAGCTTCCTTTGCACCTGAGACAGGCTATGCTCCAGTTGCTTTTGTTCTCTGGCCATGAGCTCCATTGGTAGGGCTTGGTCATAGTATGCTTCGAGCAGTTTCTCTTGCTTACGCTTGATGCTCAGCTCACTAGACTTGAGCTGGTCGAACTCTTCGCTTCGGGAGGAGTTGTGCAGAGCAAGTTGCTCCTTGAGGCGAGGGCGGAGGGTTTCGAGGAGGGCTGGTGGAACTTGGATATTGCGGTAGAGATCCTCGATCTGGCTCTCTAGCCAGGCGAGAGGTATTGCAGACATTGTGCAGTCTGTTCGCCTAGACATCCGACCATTGCAGACAAAGTATTCGTACTGGATACCTTGGTGGTTGGTGGGTTTCTGCAGGATGAGTCGCGAGCCACAGTCTCCGCACCAGACGGTGGACTTAAGGAAGTGGTCGAGCTTGCGTCGCCGTTCGCCTTGGCGACGAGTGTTGAGTGTTTGGCCAACCTTCTCGAACAGGGTCTTGGAGATGAGTGGTTGGTGGTTGCCTGGATACTCCACGCCACAGTATGTGGTGATGCCTAGATAATATTTGTTCGAGAGCATCCCGTGGACGTATCTCTTGTTTACCGGCTTTGAGGGATACACCCTGGTGGGGACGGTGGTTAGTCCTCGGGCATTGAGCTCGGTGGTTAGCTCTGCCACCGAGATGTCTCCTTCGGCGTAGCGCTCGAAAGCCCATTGGACGAGCGGGGATCGCTCTGGGTCTACCTCCACTGTTCTGGTCTCTACGCCTGCTTCGAAGTTGCGGGTGTTGAGATAGCCCAGTGGAGCTTTGCCTGCAGTACCTCCGGACTGTACTTTCTGGGTCATGCCTTTGGTTACTTCGTTGGCCAGGTTTTTTGAGTAGAACTCCGCGATGGAGCTCATGATGCCGTGCATCAGGAGTCCGCCGGGAGTCTGGTCGATGTTCTCGCTGGTAGAGGCCAGGCGGACTTTGAACTCGTCGAACTTGGCGTTGATCGCAACATCGTCGGCTCGGTTGCGTGCCAGGCGGTCAATCTTGTGGACGATGATGAAGTCTACGTTGCCTTGCTCTTCTTCGAGGTAGCGCATCATGGCCTTGAGGGCTGGGCGGTTAGTGCTGGTACCCGATACTCCACGCTCGACGAATTCTTTCACTACCACCGCGCCCAGGCTTTGGGCTTTCTTTTTGTTTGCTTCGCGTTGGGCTGGGATGGAGAAGCCTTCGGCTTGACCACCTTCATATTTGGGTATAAGAAGGGTCAAAACGAGAATGTTATCAACCAGGGGCTTTCATACTTGCGTTGGTTGCTTGACCATAAAGACAGTTTCAATTTCCTGTGCCAGCAGAAGGGCGTGCAATTTGAAGTGCAATGGGACGCACCTCGTGTGATCTGCGTGGCGGAGAGCTATAACAAGTTCGATACCGATACTGCCGACCTGCTGCCGATCAAGGTTGAACTTCTTAAGTACCAGCTGTTCGAAAACGGGATGTTAACTCTCGATTCCGAGAGCTAACAGAAAATTAAAATCTCGGGGATGCCGAAGCTCGAAGCTGGGAACAAGGAGAGCGTCAAGCCTTTGCAACAGACCTTTACCCTCGAAGAACACATCGGAAGGAGTGGGGGTAAACAGCCGCAAAGTCTTCGCTGACCTCCAGGAACGAATTCTCGGTCTCGATCGGGAAATGCAGGTTGAGCCGAAGAAACAATACGTAGCCTTCAAAATGACCCGCAACATGGCGGATGTTGTGATACAGAAGCTAAAGCTCTGGCTATTTCTAATTGTTAAGACAGGGGCACTTGATGACCCCAAAGGACTTGCGCAAGACCTTGAGACTCCAGTGAAGATTGGGCACTACCGAGTGGAAATCACTTCGGAGACTGACTTGGATTACGTGATGACACTAGTCAAACAGGCCTATGAGATGAATCGGTAGCAGTCTACAGCCCGCGTCCTAAAGAAGTTACTTCATCGCTTCTGCGAGAGTGGTATGAACATCGCTATCGACTATTTGTTCTATGGGTGTTATTCTGTGCCTAATGTCGAATGTAAGTTCTGTCGGCGAGGACTGAAGTGCGAAGGGGTATCTAGATGAGTGCTAGTCAAATTGCTCGTGAATTGGAGCGAGCTCAGAAAGTTAAAACTGAAGCAGAAAAGAAGACCGGGGAGTATCGCACCCAGGAGTCACTGAAGAGAATGGCAGCGGAAAAAGCTGCAGAAGCTGCAGGGAAAACGAGAAGTGAATCTACTCGTCGCATGAAACTTTCTGAGCATGATCGTCGTCTCAAAGAGGCTCAAGCGGCGGGAAAGAGTGCTACACAGTGGCAACGGAAGGCGTCTGATGCGTCTAAAAAGGTAAGCGATCTAACGACTAAATTGACGAAGGCCCAGTTGGATGAGGCAACCAGGGCTGAGAAAAAGCGAGTGGCCGAGTATAACAAGACTATGGCGGAACTAAAGCGCGAACAGGCTGCGCTTAACGCGCGGGTGGTTGAGACCGGAAACTCGGTAGTTGCTCTGGAACGGAGACTTCCAGCCCCTATTATCGAAAAGCTACGAATCCTCGTCCTTACTTCAGACCCGATGGGGGCACTACCCGGTGAAAGAAGTCTAAGGCTCGGAAGAGAACAAAAGCGCATCAGCCAGGCGGTAAAGTCTGCGACCCATCGTGATTGGGTGGAGTTCGATTTCCGTACGGCAGCAACACCAGAAGATCTTCTCGATGGCTTGACTGAATTTTCACCTCACGTACTGCATTTTTCGGGTCATAGCAACGAGGAGATTGTTCTATTCGAAGAAGACCAGGATGACCCAAACCCTGGACGAGCCATTTCAGCAGCAACGCTTTCTAGGGCGCTCGCAGCTGTGGACACCCCGCCTTCCTTGGTCGTGCTTAACTCCTGCAAGTCCGCCGGACAGCTGGACATTCTCACTGAAGGAGGAATTCCGTTTGTCGTGGGAATGCTGGATTCTATTGACGATACGGGTGCCATTGTATTTTCAGCCCGCTTTTATGCCACGATAGCCAACGGACAGTCCTTGGCTTCTGCAGTAAATACTGGAAAGGTCGCTCTTGAAATGGCTGGTTTTTCGGGCGGTGAACTACCCGTTCTCGCGCACGCTGAGGACGTTGACCCGTCAAATCTGTTTCTAGTGAAGTCTCCGGAAGGCGAAGTGGGCGATTAGGACTGAGACTTACCGGGGAAATTAAGCAAACAACTTGGATCGGGTTGGCCAGAAAAGTGCGCGGCATACCTGGGCTTCACAATATCTCTTGTGAACTGGTGGCAATCACGCGAAGATGGAGTAGCAAGAGGTCAACGGGCGGAGGCAATTTTGACCAATAAGCGACATGGACTGACTGAGCTCCAGATTGAGGTCTTGGAGTGGGTCAAAGCCGGGCAGCCTCCTGATACTTTCGCTGATGACGAGGATCTTCGTTACCGAGGTCATGCTCGGCGTCTAGATAAATTAGGTCTTGTTAAAGTCTCGGGCAGTGGTGATTCTTGGAGGGTGGAACTCACTGATTTGGGGGAGCGGTGGCCAGCGATTCCTGGGTTTGGTAAATCTGAGACGCGCACCCACAGCAAGACGAAGAAGCGATCTGGCATGCCAAAAGCGAATATTGGCAACGTGCAGTCAGATCGTGAATCTCCAGCACCTCCTGTCGATGGGGCGGTTCGCTACTCTCGCCGAGTACGCAATGCCGCCAAGAAACGAGAGAACAAGCCCTTAAAGGTTAAACGAGTTCAAACCGAGGAGACATTTATGCGTTACCGGGTTCAAGTCACAAGGGTGCAGGTGGCAGAGCGGTGGGTTAGGGCTGCGGATGAGGAGGATGCGGCGAAGAAAGTCCAGGAAGAGTTCAACAAGCCTTACGGGTATTACGGCTCATGGAAGACTACTGCTTCAGAGGTGGAAGTAGTTGAGGCTGAGCAGACCACTGTGATTAAGCCGAATGTCCTGGCAGATAATGGCCCTTTGCTTTTAAGCCTTAAACAAGCCGGTGAAGCTTTGGGGCTTTCATACTCTATGGTTTATGAGTTGGTGAATCAGGGAGAGCTAGAACATGTGCAGGTAGCTTCCAGGAAATATGTGTCGCGTGAGACTTTAAAAGAGTTTATTAAAGATAATACGTACCGGGGTTATCACTATCGGGGAAGGTAGCGCCAACGCTAATAGAACTTTAGACTGGGTAAAAAGCTGAGCAGGGGAAGGTTAAATGGCTAAGAAAAATAGGAAAAGCCAGCAGCGAGATCTTCGAAATTTAGCGGAGCAAGAATATGGCCCGACTGTCGTGGTGATGGCGATTGGGGATTCTCAGTCTCTCTCTGAAGGTAGTGGTCCGGATGAAAAACAGGCAGCACAAGATGTTCGTTTAGTTCGATCCGCCCTTCTTTATGCTCCACGTGTTGAACTGGTTTCTCCAGCTGTAGCCTATCTAAAGCGTCACAATGACTTAGCAAACTCTGGGCCAAAGGGCTTAATCCAGCTAATGGATCTATATTCTGATCCGCGTTACAGTAAAAGCGTTGGAATAAGTGCTAACCAAGCTGCTGAGATTGCACAACTTATGCGAGGTATGCTCCAGTTTCAGGAGAGCTACCCACGCAGATTGGTCCGAAGTCGACCCGATATTGCGAATGATCCGACTTACTTAAGCAATAAAGCCCAACTCGACCAAATCCTTGGTTCTGGGTATGACTCGGTTCGCAGCAATGTTGAGCGTCAATACCGAGAAATTTGGCAGCAATATGGCGGAGATCAGATTCAAGCCGCGATCGATTCAGGAGCATTAGTCTTTCGGGGGAGCGACTTTTTCTCGGATAGTGAGGATACAGAATTGGATCTGCTCAAAATAGGTTCTCAACTAAAGCAGCTTTTGACTGATCCAAATGCTCATGTTCTCATGGATGATCACATTCGGGAATTGGCAGGTATTCAATCGGTTTCTGATCACCCTTACTCCGGTCAGTCCCTAAAGAACTCCTCCAGAGCAGCAACAGGGACTCGCTTCATCTCGCATTTGCCTGTTTTTCCTAAGGCGGGAATGCAGGATATTCTCGAGGCCAGAAATGACTTAGCGGAGCTACGCCAGAGATATTTCCGCTCGGTCGGGGAGTTCGCTTCTAACTTAGAATCGTCAGTTCTTGAGATAGACCATGCAGCTGAGATAGATGCGATGTGGAGAGATGAGGTACATCCGCAGGTAGTTGAACTCGCCAATGCGGTTTCCCAAACTAGATTGGGCGGGGTAGCTAAGTTCACGACCGACCTTGCTAGACGATTCCCGGAAAAGCCTGTACCTACAGCTACTTTCGGTATTGCAAGTTTTGGTCTTACTGGGTTAGATCTTGACACTATTATCTTCGATGTGCTCGCGGCGATCTTGGGAAATGTTGGAATGAATGCTCGAGATATAGCCAAAGAAAGACGTATTCAGCGGGAGAATCAGGATAAGTCTGGATTACAGTATTTGGTTGAACTAACTCGAGTTCTCTAGAAGAGGTTTTATTGCGACTGCAAACATATTAGGTTCTGGGCTCCTGGAATACGAAGGCAAACCAATCTAAATAAACCTCAGGGTTTATTTAGAGAACTATCTGCGGAAAACTGTTGTCCTTACTGGGTAGGTAGGCAATACCCCGATTACTCCTAATAATCTAATCCAAAGTCCATGTTATAGATGGATGCGCAAGGAGGATAACCAAAAAGCGAGGCCGTAACCTCGCTTTAAATTTTTGTTCCGTTTCCAGGCTATTCCTCAGATCTATTTCGGATATTGGTGTTCGTAAAACCGCGCTTCGCCATCGCTTCATCGAACCGCTTGTCCATGTAGAACAGGTCCGCGATCCAGCCAAGTCCGAGGTAATTGAGGGTAATCAATCGCTTGAATACTCCTCGTTCTCCTAGGTAGAAGCGATTTAACGGACAAAAGAAACTAAACACCGTAAGGATCTTGTAGGTATCTCGATCCTTCATTATTCTTTAGTTGCCTCAACTTGATCTGCTGAAGAAGTCTCTTTGGCTTCGACGGTAACCGTGTACGACTCAATTCCAGAGGAATTGTAGTAGATGTAATAGTTGCCAGCGAGCTTCTCAACAACCCTTTTTCCGTTGTCGGTGCCTAACACGTTAACATCCTGAATTACGATGTTTAGTTCTCCAGCTGCGTTTTGAGAAGTGGTGGTGCCTTCAGGAAGTGCATAGATAAATGAGTTCGAACCTGTACTTGTTCCAACCTGGTCGTAGCGGACCTTTATCTCGCCACCCGCAAATGCGAAAACTTCTCCGCTTGTTTGCGCTGCAGTTCCTGAATGGCGGGAAATTTCTGTCCAAGTTACCTCAGGTGACTTAACTTCATTTCCGCTTTCAGCCGCTGGTGTGTCGGTTTTGGTGTTGGATGTTTTGCTTTTATCACTGTCAGAGCCAATACTAGGCAGGCCTATGTGGAAATAGGCACCACTGATTGATTCAATTTTACTATAATGTTCAAAAGTTTAATAGGTTATTCAAGTGTGGGAACTGGATGTATAGAAATAGAAAAGTACCGATCCTTGCAGATTTCTGTTTTCTCGCCGGTGCATAATCCAACACCAAAACAATTCGCATAACACGTATAAATACCGCCCTCTGTGCTCGAAATCTTCTATTTCGTTCTAAAAGTGGCAAAAAACTAGCCCACATTTCGGCGGCTTTGGATTTAGAGATATTTATCCCATTAACCCTGGTCGTAGGGCAGTAGTGGAGGGCATTTCTACCGTTGATAAGAACCCGTATATGTTGTGCGATGCGTGTCGTACAGATTAAAGAAGCCACTCAGTGAATTTCACCGAGTGGCTTTTTCTTTGTTCAAGCGGTGGTTTGGAAGATGCTTACTATGTAGTAGGAAGCGAAAGGGACTTCCTCGGTGGAGTAGAAGGTAATGATCGATATTTCGCCTTTTAATAAGAGGCGATGCCTCCGCATCGTTGCTCGTGAACTCCACGTGCTATCAACACGTTGATTCAAAAGCTCACTATTTGGGGTTGCGACTGCAAAGATACAACTAGGATCGGGGCCATGAGTGAAAACAGGACGGTTGACCGACAAATAGCAGTCTTCGGACAATCAGGTAGCGGCAAGACTGTCTTATTGAGTTCCTTTTATGGAACAGCGCAAAATAGCGAGGCTGGGGAGCCTCAGCTATTTGAACTTAGGGCAAAAGATGATCGGCACAATATTTTGATGCAGATCTATTTAGGAATGAAAGAAGATTCCAAGGCTCCAGCAGCTGACCGTTTTGATTCGAAGAAAACGGTCTTTTCATTAAAACAAAAAGGTATTCGTCTTAATGAAGCTGCAAAAGCTTCAGAGGTTCGCTTAACGTGGTTTGATTACCCAGGTGAATGGTTTGAAGGCAGTGCTACTACTGATTCAGAAAGGCAAGACAAAGCGCGTACCTTTAGAAACCTGCTGGGCGCAGATGTTGCATTGTTCTTGGTAGATGGACAAAAATTGCACGATCACGCCGGCGAGGAAGAGCGTTATCTGCGCTATCTGTTTAGTGGATTCATCGAATCTCTTAACCAAGTTAAAGATGAGATACTCGCTGATGGCAAGCAATTGAAGCAGTTCCCTCGAAATTGGGTTATTGCGCTGTCCAAGGCGGATCTTTGGCCCGAGCTATCAGTCCAAGAGTTTGAAAACCTCTTAAATAAGAAAGCAGCAAGCGATATTATCGCTCTACGATCTAAGCTGCTGGAGTTCATTGAGCATGATGAGGCATTCTCTTTTGGCAAAGATTTTCTCTTACTATCATCAGCTAAGTTCACTCCAGGGCATATCGATATTAGTCAGCGTAAGGGGATCGATGTTCTTTTGCCATTAGCCTGTGTACTCCCGGTGCAACGAAAACTGCGATGGCAAAACCTGAAAGTTTTACCTGCCGATTTGGCAATGCGGATAGGTACAAATGACCTAGTCCAATTGGTCGTTCCGATTGTTTCAAAGGTCCTTGGAAGTCAGAGGATCAATAACCGTGGTGTAGCTGTTGCTGCCATGGCTTTTAGCGCATTTGTGGAACATATGGCTGATCAACCTCAGGAAAGTCTCCAGGGATTTCGTGATGAAGCCATGCAAAAGCGAGAATTCCTTAAAGCCCTGGTTGCTGAATTCACCCGCAAATTGGATCAGGCAGTAGATGATCGAGTGCTCGTGAGGGACCTCTGATGTCTCTAATATGGGCAACTCGTGGCAGAGACTGGGGTTTCCAATTCCTGGAAAATGGCGGAGAGCGGGATCCACTACCCATATATAAAGCTGCCTTTGAAAACCAAGAACAGGCAACCGAATTAGTCCAAAAATCTTACGGTCTAACAGCTGCCCGAATCTTAGATCCGCTGGGTCGCACTGATCATGCAGGAAGAATAATCCCGCATGATTTTGTGTTGCGTGGTCAGATGTCAGAGGGCATTAATTCACCTGAAGATGTCCGAGAAATCATTTGGCCTCTGGTGGCAGAGCACTTTCAAGAAATCTGGGATCGGCCCGACCATCACTAGCAACTACTCAGCACTGCGATAAACCTCGCCACCACCGGCAACAAATTCTCGGGACTTTTCTTTCATGCCTTCCGTGGAATCAGAAGCCCCAACCCCAGGCATCCCCAATTCAGCGATTTGCTCGCCAAACATATCGCGAATGTCCTGGCTAATGCGCATGGAGCAGAACTTTGGGCCACACATGGAACAGAAGTGCGCTGTCTTCGCGGGTTCTGCCGGAAGGGTTTCATCGTGATAAGCGATGGCGGTGTCAGGGTCGAGGGAAAGCGCAAATTGATCATTCCAGCGGAATTCAAAACGTGCCTTGCTCATAGCATCGTCCCAAGCTCGCGCGCCGGGGTGGCCTTTGGCAACGTCAGCAGCGTGGGCTGCGAGTTTGTAGGTGATGACGCCGGTTTTTACGTCGTCACGGTTGGGTAGACCCAGGTGTTCCTTCGGAGTGACATAACAGAGCATGGCGGTTCCACCCATAGCAATGTGAGCTGCACCGATGGCAGAGGTGATGTGGTCATAACCCGGCGCGATGTCGGTAACTAAGGGTCCAAGAGTGTAAAAAGGAGCGTCAGCAGCCCACTTTTGTTCAAGCTCGTTGTTCTCCTGGATCATATTCAGTGGAACGTGGCCGGGGCCTTCGACCATCACCTGCACGTCATATTCCCAAGCGCGCTGGGTTAACTCACCGATGGTCTTTAGTTCAGCAAATTGAGCGGCATCATTGGCGTCGGCAAGCGATCCGGGGCGCAGGCCATCGCCGAGTGAGAAGGCCACATCATATTGCGCAAAGATCTCGCACAGCTCGTCGAAATGCTCAAAGAGGAATGACTCGCGGTGGTGCGCTAGGCACCACCCGGCCATGATGGAACCGCCGCGGGAAACAATGCCGGTGACCCGGCGCGTGGTTAGCGGGATGTAGGCCAGCAGCACGCCGGCGTGGATGGTCATATAGTCCACACCTTGTTCGCACTGCTCGATGATGGTATCGCGGAATACTTCCCAGCTGAGGTCGGCGGCTACGCCATTTACTTTTTCCAGCGCTTGGTAGATCGGGACGGTGCCGATGGGAACAGGGGAGTTGCGGATAATCCATTCGCGAGTGGTGTGAATGTCATCGCCGGTAGACAGATCCATCACGGTATCGGCACCCCAACGCGTGGCCCATTGCAGCTTGGATACTTCCTCCTCGATGGAAGAGGTGACGGCGGAATTGCCGATATTTGCGTTGATTTTGGTCAAAAATTTGCGACCAATAATCATCGGCTCCGATTCCGGGTGGTTGACATTATTGGGAATAATCGCACGTCCGCGGGCAATTTCGGAGCGTACAAACTCCGGATCCACATGTTCGCGCAGCGCCACAAACTCCATTTCCCGAGTTATCACGCCGGCGCGGGCATAGGCCATTTGGGTAACGCGCTTGCCAGGCAACGCCTTCAAAGGCGCTGGTTTTTGGCCTTTCCACTCAGCTGAAGCTTCACCTCGACGCATTGCCGAGCGGCCGTCGTCGATAAGCAAACGCTCGCGACCGGTGTACTCGGTGACGTCGCCGCGGGCGGTGATCCAAGGTGTGCGCAGACGGGGAAGCCCCAACGTAGGGTCAGTTTCTGGGCCACGCGTGCGGTAGATGCGAAAAGGTTTGTTGGGGCCGCTTAGCGAGTCATCGAGGTTGATTTCGGTCTCGGGAACTTCAAGGCCGTGCTTGCGGATGGGGGAGTAGCTGTGCTTCGGGTGGATCTCATTTTGGGTAGGCGTCATTGCACCATTCCTCTCTTCCTTCGCCGGTACTAACCGGACAGGTTCAAACGGTGCTCGCGCAGCAATCAGCGCGATCTCAGCCCGTGCTCGGGCGCCCGTGGGGACTGCCGTCAAAACTAGCGCGTTGCCCGCCTGGGCGTGAAAGTTACCCCCATGCGGGGGTTGAGGGAGGGTGCTTTTCGACGAGTGCCTGTGGCGGTGGGCTTGCATCTAGACCAAGCAGTCTGCTAACCTCATCTTCGCGATCAAGAAGTTCAGCCCCTAAGCCCTTCGGCAGGCTGACTGGCAACCGCGCAACGCACACGGTGCCCCCGAAGGAAGATCCGCTCTGTACTCAAAAGACTGCAGAGAAGAGCGATTATGAAGGAGATTCCCATGCGGAATACCTATGAAAACACCCCGCTAGTAATCAGATTGCACAACAAGTGCGGGCACACTCAATCCGGGCATGATGTGTTTTACCTTCGGTCAAAGGTAACCCTGGAAAGGGCGGAGTGGTTGCCGGTTTCCAATCTGCAAATGGACGGGGAGTGGGTCGAATTTGATGCCGGTGACAAGCATTATCGCGGTTGGAATCACAACAGCGAACTAATTGCACGGGTCATCGCTGTCGATCCAACAGCTCAGTGGGAAGATAGCAGTAGTTTCGGTGGTCTTCTGCGGCTACCAACTGAAGGTGGTTTCCACATCTTCAACCTTGGCTTCAAGCGGACCGTAGAGGGCTGCACTAGGTAGAAGTAGGTCTTGGAAGCTCCCGAGTATCTCGGGTGAGAAAGAGAAAAGACGGTCAGTGAAAATCTCACTGACCGTCTCTACATATTCCATTGAGTGTCTTAGCTACCGTTATAAGCTTCTTTGACGAACTCGCTAAAGCTAACAGGGTCCATGACGTGGGCAAGATGGTCTAGCCCAGGCATTTCGATCACAACAATATTGTCCACGGTTTCAGCCAAGCCGTTTGCTGCTATTTTCAGGAAATCGCTGGTAGTCGTTCCCACAAGAAGGCTTACTTTGGATCCGGAAAGCACCGAAAAGCGGGAAAGGTCATCGCTAAGTTGATCCATTCTTTCAAGCTCTCGGACCCAAGTTGGAGCTAGCTGAACCAAAGAAGGCCACAATGGGCTGTGTGATGCACCATTGACCTCCTCTTCAGATGACCTGACGAAGTTGAGAAGGCCGAATCGGAGGGCGGCGTCATCTTCTCCGGCTTCAATGAGTTCTTTATAAGGAAGCAATGCTTCGCCTGCGATCGGCTCATTTACAGGAAGAGGTGGCTCAAAAAGAATCATCTTCCTATCGCCAAGTGGGTGCGCTAAGGAATATTCCAGGGCACACAAAGCTCCGTATGAGTGGGCGAGGATTGAAGCATTTTCGCCAGCTTCTTTGAGGATCACATGAAGATCATCAATTTCATTTTGGATGGAGTAGTTCGTGGCATTTGGATTGTCACCACGGCCACGGCGATCATAAACAAAGCAGGTGAAGTCTTTTTCTAGCTCATGGATCGCTGGAGCCCATTGCTCTTTGGAGGCAATAGATCCGTGCGTAATTACTAGTGCTGGGCCGGTGCCGGACTTTACATAGGAAATCTTGGTTCCATCCGCTGAAGTGGCGACATTGTTGTTACTGCTCATATTGTGATTGCCTTTCAAAGTTTTTAAGTGTGCCTCTGTGTCGGAGGTGCGAGGTTCTCTGCATTTGAGGTTCCTTGGTGTAGAACCCGATTTGTAACACCGTTTGTTAAGTTTTACGCCATTGTGTTTCATGGCACAATATTTAAGTTAAGTGACTGAACTTAAAGCGTTGGATGTGAAACTACCTAACCCGTTGAGCGGCATTACTTTAAAGGAGGAATGAATAGAGGCCAACCTAGAGTCAAATCCGGCGGTTTTACGTGGTGGGAGCCAGCCGCCATCCAGGTGGTAAGCCAAAAGAGTGCGCTTTTCGACGAGACACCCCATGGTCAGAAAAAGGCAAGAATCGTTCAACGATGTCCCAGAAACAGGTAAAACTACCCAAGAATTTGGGCCTTATTCCAGGAACAGCGAGGCCATTGCAAACCCCTCAGAACTCACCGTTAGGATTAAACAGAACACAAGCTAGCAAATTGGCTGCTAGCTTGTCTGAAAGATTCTGGCATTTCTAAGAGGAGAAAAATGAGTTCGTCAATGCCCAATTGGGAAGGCTTTATGATTCCAACGCTTAAAGTTTTAAGCGACGGTGTCGTTCGGCATTGGCGTGAATTCCAGCCTCTGGTTGCGGATGAAGTTAAGCTCACCGACGAGCAGAAACAAGAGATGCTTTCCTCGGGAAGTCAATTAAAGTATGAGAACCGAATCGGGTGGGCAGTTTCTTTCTTAACAAATGTTGGTGCTCTTAGTCGTCCAAAGCGTGGGCATTACACAATTACTGAGGCGGGTAAACAGTTAATCCCCATGTTCCCAAATGGGGCGAAAGAGAAAGAAATTCGGGCTCTCGGCGAAGATAAAAACTCTGCCATCCGCGTGTACAAGAAGAAAGAAAGTACCGCGGCTGAGTCTTCGGAGCAAAAACGCGAAATTGAGTCTTTAACACCAATTGAGCAGGTACAAGGTGGTATTCAAAGAATCAATGATGAGGTTGCCGCAGAGCTTTTGCAACGTCTCCAAGGTAAAGAACCCGCGTTCTTCGAACAAGCAGTTGTCGATCTCCTCCTCGCAATGGGGTACGGCGGTACCACCGGCGCCGGCAGCGTAACTCAACTCAGTAACGATGGCGGCATCGACGGAGTGATCGACCAGGATATTCTCGGCGTGAATCGTGTGTACATCCAGGCCAAACGATATGCAGACAACAATTCAGTTGGCCGCCCAGACCTTCAAGCATTTGTTGGTGCGCTCAGCGGCAAAGCAGATAGTGGCGTTTTTATCACTACCAGCACTTTCACTGAAGGCGCACGCACATACGCAAATAATGTTCCTACTCGAATTATCCTGATCGACGGCAAACGCCTCACTGATCTAATGATTCGGTTCGCAGTGGGAATCCAGGTCCGCGATACCTATAAAGTCGTTGAAATCGATGAGGATTTCTTCTCCTAATCTAGATACCACCAGAATTAGCTCTGCGCCTTCCGCACAGAGGCGCAAAAGTTGCGGTGTGCAGGGCAAAATGGCGCTTTTCGACGCAACCCTTCGCCCCGGTGGAAACCTGTTTGAGGAGGGAAGATTTCTAACTAGGGTTTAGTAATCTTCTTCATCCTCGTCCTCAAACTCATCATCTTCCTCCGGTTCGTTAGTTGAGCAGCTCAGTAACCTCAGAAGCTCATCAAAGTTTTCGGGGTAGTCGTTATTGCCAGAAGATTCAAAGGGCTCGCCACCATCTGAAAACTCCATTTTCAGCCACCAGGAAGTTCCATCCGTTGCTCCTGAGAAATAGTTCTCTTCCCATAAACCAAGGTCTAGATTTTCCAATTCATTAGTGAATTCTTCAAGGGAAAATTTATGAACTTTGAACTCTGTATGAGGACGATCGCCATCCTTCAAAGTGAAGGCTTCATAGTCGGCGCTTTCCAAAATGAGATAAGAACGATCGACATGAATCGTTCTGGTCTCAGTGGCACCAAAGAATCCGCCAATGGTGAAACTGAGTTTACTGAGGTTGGGTAGGCGTATGTTTAAAGTTTCTCTATCATCGTCGAGGATCTCCGGAGGTTTACAAAATAGAACTCGACAGAGTTCTACAAAAGTTTCTGGGTAATAGTCCAAGCCACTGAAACTAACTGATCCTTTGCCATCGGAAAAATCGAGGTGGAGATCCCAAGAATCCTCTTCGACGAACGAAAGTCCTTCGGTTTTGAATCCGGACCACCCACCCAAACCAACGTTTGCGAGAGCACGAGTGAATTCAATTTGGGGAAGGACATCATTTTTGAATAGGCTCATCTGGTAAGAATTCAGCTCTTCCTGTCGCCGCAGCTCCGCCCAGTTTTTCTCTGAATTCTCGACAATCTCTAATTCTCGGATTCCATTAATGTAGAAGGAACCATTGGGGGAAAACTGTAGTTTGTTGAGGTAGGGGAGGCGTTTGTTAAACGCAGCAATGTCGCTCTCTTTATAGGTTTGTTCATAGGAATAGCCCCTATCTAAGAGTGTGATACGTGCAATATTCAGTAGAAATTGTGGAGTGATTCGGACTCTCTCACCTTCGAAATAGATCTGTTTACATTCTCGCCAAAGCATGTCTTCAGGCTTCAGTTTGTTCGCAAAATCCCATTCGTTGACTTCGCGAGTTAAAACCCTAACTGTTTCAAGGAGTTCTTCTGTTGGTAGGTGTTCAATTGTCGGAATTTTCTCGCGGAAATACCGTAAATAGTCCAAAGGGATCCTTAAGCTAATTTTGTTACTTTCAATATCAACTTTATTGCAAAAATTTGCTATGGACTAAATTTGCGAGGGATCGGCGTGGCTCTTTAGAGACTTTATGCCTGCAATTCGTGGGCGGTAAAGAGTCTTCCTCTAATGAATCTCCTAAGAAAGGCTTTTCGCCTGGGTTTGGCAGCTTCAAATAGAGCGCGCATAAAGTCAGCCAACTGCCACCAACACCCGTCGAAAAGTACTCTTCTAAGCCCCTGGACCCCCTGAACCCCAAAAAACGGCTAACCCAAAGGGTTAGCCGTCGCGGCAGCAAGGTGGAAGCTAAGCGGCAGCTGTCAAAGAACCAGATCCCGGAGGGCCCAGCCCTAAAACCTACTTCTTAACTGCAGGAGTTGGCTCGAGCTTCCAGATCTCGGTTGCGTAATCGCGAATGGTGCGGTCGGAGGAGAAGCGGCCGGACTCGCAAATGTTGATCCATGCCTTGCGTGCCCATTCCTTAGGATCGGCTGCGTAGTCGGCGGCCATGCGGTCGCGGGTCTCGCGGTAGTCGGCAAAATCGCCAAGCACGTAGTAGGTGTCGCTGGCGTCGACGCCGTAGCCGTGAATCAGGGAATGCTTGAGGTCATAGAACAAACCGGAGTTGTTGTCATTGAGGGTTCCGTTGTCCAGAGCGTCGAGTGCGCGCTTGAGGCCTGGGACGGTCTCGTAGAGCTCATAAGGCTTGTAGGTCGCGCGCAGTGCAGGGAGTTCCTCCACGCGGGCGCCGAAGATATAGGCGTTTTCCTCGCCTACGGAATCCACGATCTCCACGTTGGCGCCGTCCATGGTGCCAAGGGTGAGGGCGCCATTCATCATGAACTTCATGTTGGAGGTGCCACTGGCTTCCTTGCCGGCAGTGGAAATCTGCTCGGAAATATCAGAAGCAGGTAGGATGTGCTCGGCAGGGGAGACGTTGTAGTTCTCCATAAAAACCACCTTGAGCAGCGGGGAAACCTCAGGATCGTTGTTTACCAGATCAGCGATAGAGTTGATCAGCTTAATAATCGCCTTGGCGCGAACGTATCCAGGAGCTGCCTTCGCGCCGAAGATAACGGTGCGGGCTGGGATATCGGTGAGTCCATCTTCCTTAATGCGGAAGTAGAGGTCCAGCACATAGAGCGCGTTCATCAGCTGGCGCTTGTACTCGTGCAGGCGCTTAATCTGCACGTCAAAGATGGAATTAGGATCGATCTCAATGCCCTGACGGTCCAGGATCCACTCCGCAAAGTCGCGCTTATTGGCAGCCTTGATCTGGCGGAGCTCCTTCAGCACAGACTTGTCATCGGCGTAGGAACGCAGCTTCTTCAGCTCATCCAGGTTGGTTACCCAATCATCGGAGCCGGAGAGGCGAGTGAGCAGGTCGGAAAGTCCAGGGTTGATCATGCGCAGCCAGCGGCGCGGGGTCACACCGTTGGTCTTGTTGTTGAACTTCTCAGGCCACAGGGCGTACCAATCAGACAGGGTCTCTGCCTTGATGATCTCGGTGTGCAGCGCTGCCACGCCATTGATGGAATATGCCGCGTAGCAGGCAATCCATGCCATGTGCACAGTGCCGTGCTGGATTGGAGCCATGCGGTTGATGGTCTCTTCGTCCAGGCCATCGGCTGCGCGCTCGAGGCGGAAACGACGGTCAATCTCAGCGATGATTTCCCATACGCGCCAGAACAGTTGCTGGAAGATCTGCTGATCCCACTGTTCCAGAGCCTCGGTGAGCACGGTGTGGTTGGTGTAGGCGAAGGTCTTGGACACAATTTCCCATGACTCTTCCCAGCCTATTTGGTGCTCATCCAAGAGCAGGCGCATTAGTTCAGGGATCGCCAGCACTGGGTGGGTGTCATTGAGCTGCACGGAGTGGAACTCGGCAAAGTTGCTCAGATCTGGGTGGTGCTCCAGGTGGCCGTTGATCATGGCCTGCAGGGAAGCGGAGGTGAAGAAGTACTGCTGGCGTACGCGCAGCTTCTTGCCCTCGTAGGTGGTGTCATTGGGGTAGAGCACGCGGCAAATATCGGAAACGCGCTCGCGCTCGATGATGGCATCGGTAAAGCGCTGGGAGTTGAAGGCATCGTAGTCGAATTCCTCCCAAGGCTCTGCCTTCCACAGGCGCAGGGTGCCCACATTGTGGGTGCCATAGCCGGTGATTGGCATGTCATAAGGAATCGCGCGGGCTTTCATATCGTCAAAGCAAACAACCAGCTGGTCAGAGGCACGACGAATGGTGAAGGGGTATTCTTCCTCGCGCCATGGGTCTGGCTTTTCTACCTGGAAACCGTCATTGAAGGACTGACGGAACAGGCCGAATCGGTACAGCAGGCCATAGCCGGTGACGGGGTAGTCCTGGGTAACAGCGGAATCCAAGAAGCAGGCAGCCAAACGGCCCAAGCCACCATTGCCAAGAGCCGCGTCATTTTCGATCTCAAGAATATCGGTGAGCTCATGGCCCAGCTCGCGAGTAGCAGCGGCAGCCTCTTCTACCAGGCCCAAGTTGGTCAGGTTGTTTAGCAGCGCACGACCCATGAGGAATTCAGCGGAGAAGTAGTGCTGCTGACGAGCGTTGCCATAGGCTTCGCGGGTGGCTTCCCAGTCGGTGGCGATGCGCTCTTGCACGGCACGGGAAAGACCAGTCCAGAACTTACGATCAGTTGCTAGCTCAGCGGGGGTGCCGGCAGCTGCGCGAACATGGCTGCCGACGAGTGCGGAAGGAAGTGGCTGTTTTTCAGGGCTCATAGCAGATGAGTCTAAATGCAAAACGCCAAAAATGTCGTCCAATCGGACATAAATGGAACTTTCGGATTCAAAACCGTGCTTTTCGACGAAAAACTGCTGCCTGCGGCGGAGGGAACACTAGGACCTCGTCGAAAAGCAAAAAACGGCCAACCCCCGCAAGGGTTGGCCGTTTTCGCGCTCGCTTAACCAAAAAGCTTAGACAAAAAGCCCTTGGAAGGCTCCGCCTCATGGCCCTGGCAGCGCTGGGAGGTAGGGACGTTCTTCATCACCTGATCAACGTGCTGGCCACAGCCTGCCCAGGTGGTCTTTCCGCATTTCTTACAAGTAACTGCACGGCACATAGTGTTGCCTCTCTATAAAGGGGGATTGTTTAATTAAATACAGCCTGAGGACTAGCGCCCGGTGACTGCAAGTTTTGGGGATTGGCGGGAGAAACTTTCCCACGCGGCATAACTGCCCTCGAGTTCAATAACCTCAAACCCGGCGCGTCGCAAAGCGTTTGCTACCACGGTGTTTCGTGCTCCGGACTGGCAGAAAGTCACTAGGGTTCCACTGGTGGGTAGCTCATCTAGGCGCCACATTGCCGAACCTCCGGAAAGCTGTTGCGCGCCGGGGATGGTACCTGCTGCAAACTCTGACTTTCCGCGGATATCAACCAATGCGTCATAGCTGGTGGAGGTCAGCTCAGCAGGGGAGATGAGCGCGGGAGCAAAGGTAGGCAAGCCGTCAATGCTGGTGGTGAAGTAGCGCACACTATCAATGCCGGTTCGCATCAAGGCGGCACGGAACTCCTCGGCTGCAGCGGCATTAGGTGCCAATACGATGAGGTCTGTGTTGTCCTTTTCCGGATCGATAACCCAAGCCGCAAAATTTGAGGCCTTGGCTCCGCGCGGAATGTTCAAGGCACCAACCACAGTTGCGCGGTGCACCTCATTTTGCTCGCGGGTGTCCACAAAAACAGCTGCCTTCAAACCAAGCTTGTCGACGACCTGTTCCGCACTTAACTCCTCCACAGGGCTTAAAGCTCCCAGCACTGCTGGTCCTTGCTTATTCTGCTTTTTCATGCGCGCAAAATAAGCGTGGGCATCAGGCTGACCTGCAAGAAGTTCTGCAACAAAGCCTTCCTCATCATTGTTTTGCAGATAAGGCGCCCACCATGCAGTGGCTTTTTCATATCCCACAGTGGTGCTGGGGATAGCGCCGAGGGATTTTCCACACGGGCTGCCTGCGCCATGTCCGGGATAAACCTGGATGTGGTCGGGGAGGGTAAGGAACTGCTCTTTGAGGCTTTGGAAGAGCTGCTTTGCTCCCGCGAAGCGGGTATCAATGCCACCTGCTGCTTCATCGAGCAAATCCGGACGTCCCACGTCGCCTACGAAGACAAAGTCACCGCTGAGCATAAAGCCTGGGTCCCTGGATACAGCGCCATCGCTGATCAAAAAAGACAGGTGCTCAGGTGTATGGCCAGGGGTGTGCTTGGCCGTGATGGTGATATTTCCCAATTTAATGGTGGAATCATGCATCAAGGTGGTGCCAGCAAATCCATATTGCCAATCTGGTCCGCCTTCACCGGAGAGAAAGATCTCAGCACCGGTGGCAGCGGCAAGTTCGCGAGTACCGGAGAGGTAATCGGCATGGATATGGGTTTCGGTTACGGCGATGATGTCCATGTTGTTTTTTGCTGCCAGATCCACATAGGTCTGAATATCACGGCGAGCATCAACCACAATTGCTTTGCCTTCGCGCTGGCAGCCAATGAAATAGCTGGCCTGGGCGAGGCCTTCTTCGTAGACACGTTCAAAAAGCATGTGAAACCTTAGGTCAAAGTTGAATGTATACCCTTGGGGGTATGTGTAGAGCTTAAAACACCTTAGCCACTCTGTCAATATACCCCAGGGGGTATGTAAAAGAGTTTTAAAAAAGGCCTTATGGCCAGGGGTTTTGGAGAAGGGTAGGGAAGTTTTGGATTGCCATATAGAGGGAAATGAAGATTAGGAAGCCTGCAAAACCGAGCTGGAGAGAGGTTGCTTTGATCTTCTTGGCCAGTAGTACTCCGCTAAAAGCGCCAACAATGGTGGCTCCAATGATGGGGGTGGCAATTGCCCAGTCCACTGTGGCTAGATCGGAGTATTTAAACGCCAGTGCAACGGCACTATTGATGGCGATAACCACCAGTGAAGTTCCGGCCGCTGTACGCATGGAAAATCCCATTGCAAAAATCAGGGCCGGAACTATGGCAAAGCCTCCACCCACGCCAAAAAATCCGGTTAAAAAGCCCACCCCAGTTGCTGTTAAAAGCACGGACACCGCTTTTGGTTGGTGGGAATTACCTTCTTGGGCAGGGGTTTTGACATTCTTAACTTTTAGAATCATGGTGATTGCCACCACCAAGACTAAGACGGCAAAGCTGCTAAGTAATAGGGCCTCATTGAGGTTGCTGGATAATTTATTGCCCGCAAATGAGCCGACAATGCCGAGTAGTCCAAAGCTGATTCCTGCTCTGAGGCGTACATTTCCCGCAGCATATTGGGTGCTTAATCCTATGAGTGCACCTATTCCTACGATGGTGAGGGAGGCTGCTGTGGCTTGGGTGGCGCTAAAAGAAAATCCATAAATGAGCAGGGGGATGGCGAGGATAGCGCCGCCACCGCCGAGCATGCCAAGGAGAAGTCCGATTATCAGACCGCCTAAAAGGGCTAAAATCATAAATCAGACGATACCCTGGGGGGTATGTTTAAACCAAGATTAGGTCTTAGTAAAAGTAGACCTCAGCATTATTAGCGCCACGGCATACTGACACCTCTGCTGATTCATTTCTGCAGCTCATGTCATAGGTTACCTGCGTAACAGGGCTATAAACCCATATTGACATAGGCAGGAAATCTCGAAGATCATCCTCGGTGGCATTGAAATTTGCTGTTAGAACTTCGTAGGTGCTGGATACGAGCTCACAGCTGGTATGTGGTCCGGCTGCCCAAACATTGGTGCCAAATCCATCGCCATTAATGCACACTGTGGCTCGCGAAACCTCTAGATCTACGTTGTCGCCAACCGGGGCATCGCGTGGGACCATGTATCCCGTGACGGGCACCTCCACAGAAATGGTGCTGGTCACTGTGGTGGTGGCAGGTGCTGGGGTGGGTTGGTCGGAGCTTTTAGGGCTCTCAGTAACGGTTACCGTCACAGGCGTCTCGGCAGAATCGTCTGTTTGGCCACAGCCACTTAAAACTGCAAGCATGCCAGCTGCCAGGATTAACGCCCTAGACTGGAGTTTTAACATCCCAACCTCCTTTATATACATGGTTCGTATATTTAAGAGTTTAGTCGAAAGTTGCCTGCGTGAATACCCTTTCCCCACGTTTGAGAAAAGCTATAAATACCGCCGCCTGGGCGCATCGCAACCACGTACGCAAAGGCAGCGGAATTCCCTATTTCAGCCATCTTTATTCCGTGATGTACCTGCTCAGCACTGTCACTGATGATGAAGATATCCTCATCGCAGGCCTACTCCACGACACCCTCGAAGACGTGCCCGAAGAATATAGCGCCGCCCAACTTGAGGCGGATTTTGGCCCGCGCGTGCGCGCACTGGTGGAGGAGCTCACCAAAAAGCCTTTAAAAACCTGGAAAGCGCGTGCCGACGCTTACCTCCTACACCTCAGCGAGGGTGCCAGCTTAGAGGCTGTGCTGATTTCCACAGCCGATAAACTGCATAATATTTACTCAATCTCCGATGACTATGCAGTCCTTGGTGAGGACCTATGGCAGCGCTTTAACTCCGGCAAGCAGCAACAACTGTGGTGGTATAGCGAAGTGCACCGCATTTCCTGCGAAAGGCTTGGTCCCAACCAGTTGAATAAACAACTGGGGGAATGCGTCGAAAAGCTCTTAAAGCAGAGCACCCAGGCGCTCGGCGGCGTCGATTAGCTCGGTGCCCCACATGGCGGCGGGGTGGGGCTTGAGGCGCTCGGCCACGCCCGAGATGGACAGTGCTGCGATCATGGAACCGTTGGCGTCAAAAACGGGGGAGGAGAGGCTGGCCAGGCCGAGCTCGCGCTCGCCGACTGATTCCGCAAGTCCCGTGGCGCGCACCTGATCTAGTTCCTCGCGGGAGAACTCCGATGCTGAGGGAATGGGCAGGTAGGCGGCAAAAACCCGGGCCGCCGAACCTGCATTAAGTGGCATGCGGGTGCCCACGGGGACCACGTTCTTAAGGCCCGAGGTGGGCTCTTGGCTGGCCACGCAGGTGCGGGTGGTGCCGGTAAGGCGATAGAGCTGTACGGATTCGCCGGTGCGCTCCATTAGGTCTGCCATAATTGGAACGGCGGTATCGATAAGGGTATCGGCGCCGCGGGCACCCAATGATGCTAGGCGCGCACCGATGGTCCACCGATTATCGCGGGAGCGTGCCAACATGCCATGAACCTCGAGCGCTGAGGCGAGGCGGTGGGCGGTGGCGCGCGGCAAATCGGTGGCCGCTGCGAGCTCCGCCAATGATCGGGGCTGTTCCGCGATGACATTAAGGATTAATACAGTGCGGTCTAAAACTTTAATACCGCTCTCGGTAGAGTCCTCGATAATTTCTTGCTGTCCCATACCTTGAATTTAGCATTTCACTCCGTGGGACGTGGTGGCGGGATTCAGTGTCTGGGTGGAGCCAAAAAAGATTTTGGGAGATTTTTGGCGGGAGGTGACAATTAATCCTTTTAAAAGCTATACTGTCCCATGAAACGATATTTTAATCTCACATAGTGGGATTTAGTTTAAAGGACGGTGAGTTCCATGACCAGCCCCGTGGAGAGCAACACCCCAGCGAAGAAGCTGACTCTGGCAGAAAAGGTATGGCGCGACCATGTCGTGTCCAAGGGAGAAAACGGCGAACCCGACCTCCTTTATATCGATCTCCAGCTGCTGCATGAGGTGACCTCCCCGCAGGCTTTTGATGGTCTGCGCATGTCTGGCCGCAAGCTGCGCCACCCAGAACTGCACCTGGCAACCGAGGATCACAATGTTCCTACCGAGGGCATTAAGACCGGTTCTTTGCTGGAGATTAACGATCAAATCTCCCGCCTGCAGGTTTCCACCCTGCGTGATAACTGCAAGGAATTTGGCGTCCGCCTGCACCCCATGGGCGATGTCCGCCAGGGTATTGTGCACACCGTTGGCCCACAGCTCGGCGCTACTCAGCCAGGTATGACCATCGTCTGTGGTGACTCCCATACCTCCACCCACGGTGCTTTTGGTGCCATGGCCTTTGGTATTGGTACCTCCGAGGTAGAGCACGTTATGGCTACCCAGACCCTGCCACTGAAGCCTTTTAAGACCATGGCTATTGAGGTCTCCGGCGAGCTGCAGCCAGGTGTCTCCTCCAAGGATCTGATTTTGGCCATCATTGCCAAGATCGGCACCGGCGGCGGCCAAGGCTACGTGCTCGAATACCGCGGTGAAGCAATCCGCAAGCTGTCCATGGATGCCCGCATGACCATCTGCAATATGTCCATTGAAGCTGGCGCCCGTGCCGGCATGATCGCTCCCGATGAGACCACCTTTGAGTACGTTAAGGGCCGCGAAATGGCTCCAACCGGCGCTGATTGGGATGAAGCAGTGGCTTATTGGAAGACTCTGCCTACCGACGAGGGCGCTACCTTTGACAAGGTTGTGGAAATCGACGGCTCCGCACTGACTCCTTTTATTACCTGGGGCACCAACCCAGGCCAGGGTCTGCCACTGAGCGAATCCGTGCCAAACCCAGACGACTTCACCAACGACAATGACAAGGCAGCTGCTGAAAAGGCACTGGAGTACATGGACCTGGTTCCAGGCACCCCGCTGCGCGACATCAAGATTGACACTGTCTTCCTCGGATCTTGCACCAATGCTCGCATTGAGGATCTGCAAATTGCTGCCGATATCCTCAAGGGCCGCAAAATTGCAGATGATCTGCGCATGATGGTTGTTCCATCTTCCACCTGGGTCAAGCAAGAAGCAGAAGCCCTCGGCCTGGACAAGATCTTCACCGACGCTGGCGCTGAATGGCGCACCGCTGGTTGCTCCATGTGCCTGGGCATGAACCCAGATCAGCTCAAGCCAGGGGAGCGCTCTGCCTCAACCTCCAACCGTAACTTCGAAGGCCGCCAAGGCCCTGGAGGACGCACCCACCTGGTCTCCCCAGCTGTCGCCGCTGCCACGGCAATCCGTGGCACCCTGTCCTCACCTGCAGATCTTTAAGCTAGAAGGAGCCTAAAAACCATGGAGAAATTCACTAAGCACACTGGCGTTGGCGTTCCTCTGCAGCGTTCCAATGTGGACACCGACCAGATCATCCCAGCTGTGTACCTCAAGCGCGTAACCCGCACCGGCTTTGAAGATGGCCTCTTTTCCAACTGGCGCAAAAGCGATCCCAACTTTGTGCTCAATACCGACACCTACAAGAACGGCTCCGTCCTGGTAGCTGGACCTGATTTTGGTACCGGTTCCTCCCGCGAGCACGCTGTGTGGGCATTGATGGACTACGGCTTCCGCGCCGTATTCTCCTCCCGATTTGCCGATATTTTCCGCGGCAACTCCGGCAAGGCAGGTCTGCTCACCGGCATCATGGAGCAATCCGATATTGAGCTGCTGTGGAAGCTCATGGAAGAAAACCCCGGCCTGGAGCTCACCGTTGACTTGGAAAACCAGCAGGTCACCGCAGGCGATGTAATTGTCAGCTTTGAGGTTGACCCTTATATCCGCTGGCGTCTCATGGAAGGCCTTGACGATGTCGGACTGACCCTGCGCAAGGTTGATGAGATCGAGGCTTATGAGGCAAAGCGTCCTGCCTTTAAGCCAAAGACCAACGTCTAAACCTGGCTAGTTTTAGCAGCGTTTCTAGCAACACAAAAGCCCGCGTTCTCGACTCCTTGTGCAAGGGAGGGGAGAACGCGGGCTTTTGCTTGGCTAAGCGCTACTTGACTGGCAGCGGGCTAGCTAGGTAATCAGCGCCGGTGAGCTGTCCATCATGGAAGCTCAACACCCATACGCTGCCCTTCTTGGCCTTGATTTCTTCATTGATGGGCAAGGTGCCATTGGAAACAATCCAGGAAATCATCTGAGGGATAATCTCGCCCTGGCCCACGATGACAGGGACACCTCCTTGAGCGACCACATCTTCAAAACGCTTCTTGCAGGCTTCAGGATCCTGAGCCCAGGCATCGTCACCAAAAAGACGGTTCACGGAGACATCGAGGCCCAGTTCATCTGCCAAAGGCAGGGCGGTTGCCTGGCAGCGATCTGGAACTGCTGAATAAATTGCCGTGGGCTTATAAGGCAGCAGCATTGGAACCAGCAATTCTGCCTGACGGCGTCCTTTCTTATCGAGTGGGCGCTTATTGTCATCGCCACCCCACGTTCGACGAGCATGTGCGCTGGCATGGCGGACATAAAGCACGCGGGTGGTGGTTGGGGTACGGAAGCGCTTTCCAGCCTTAGCAAGTACCTCAGTATCAACCTGGTAGCTTAGCAATTCGCAGGCCTCATCGATGCTGCACCAACGGATTTCATCTACTTCATCATTGGGAGTGAATTCTCCACCCAAAACCTGTGCAGTCCAGTAATAAACCACCTTGATGCGGTCTAGAACAGGGTAGGTGACTTTGCCAATGAGCTTGCCCAAGCGCACGTCATAGCCGGTTTCCTCGAGGATTTCGCGGGCAGCAGTGGTGGGAATGGACTCGCCTGGATCAACCTTGCCCTTTGCTAAAGACCAATCATCGTAGCTGGGGCGGTGGATCACTGCTACTTCAATATTGTCTGGATCGTTAATATCACCGCGCCACAAAACAGCACCAGCAGCCAGGGTAGGCTTGGTGAACTCCTCGGTGGGGCGGGCGGAAATCTTTTGCAGACGGCCATTGATCAGCATGGCAGAATCCTGATCTTTGTCCACCTCATGGGGCTTGTTGTTCTTATTTGCCATTGGGTGTTAATTCACCTTTCGCGTTAAGGTGCACAAAACTCGTCGATTTGCCAGAGGGCTGGGGCGAAAACCGCGCACAGAGTGAATGAGAAACATATACCTCTATTGTTCACCAGTGTTAGCTCCAATGCATAACGGAGCCCCGGCGTGTACGAGGTTTCTTGTGTGTTTAAATGCATCTGTTCGCGTCGATGGGCTAACCTTAAGCAGTTCATGTTGGTAGGCGAAAGGTTGTGGTTAGTGGTTTCCGTAAGCGTGATGGGAGCAGGTTCCTGGGGAACCACCTTGGCTAAGGTTTTCGCAGACGCTGGAAATGTGGTCACCTTGTGGGTCCGGCGCGAAGAACTCGCCAACGCTATCCAACACACCCATGAAAACCCCGACTACCTGCCGGGAATCGCTTTGCCAGAGGCAATTATTGCCACCTCCAATGCCGCTGAGGCCCTTGATGGTGCAGATATTGTGGTGCTCGCCGTGCCTTCGCAGTCCCTGCGTGCAAATTTGGCGCAGTGGAAAGACCTTATTTCTCAGGACGCCACCATTGTGTCCCTGGCTAAAGGTATTGAAAAAGATACCCACCTGCGCATGAGCCAGGTTATTGCTGAGGTTGCAGACGCAGATCCAGAGCGCATTGCAGTATTGTCTGGCCCCAACCTGGCCTTGGAAATTGCACAGGGACAACCTGCTGCCACGGTTATTGCCTGCCCTGATGAAAACCGCGCCAAGCTGGTGCAAGCTGCGGTAGCTGCGCCCTATTTCCGCCCCTATACCAATACAGATGTGGTGGGTACTGAGCTCGGAGGCGCATGTAAAAACGTGATCGCCTTGGCTTGCGGAATTTCCCATGGTTTTGGCCTGGGTGAAAATACCAATGCCTCGGTGATTACTCGTGGTTTGGCTGAAATTGCGCGTTTGGGCAGTGCCCTTGGTGCGGATGCTAAAACTTTCTCCGGCCTGGCTGGTATGGGTGACCTGGTGGCCACGTGTTCTTCACCACTGTCTCGAAATCGTAGTTTTGGTGAGCGCCTGGGCAGGGGAGAAAGCCTGGAGCAAGCACGTGAAGCTACAAATGGCCAGGTGGCAGAGGGAGTTATTTCCTCACAGTCTATTTTTGATCTGGCCACCAGCCTCGGCGTAGAAATGCCAATTACCACTGCTGTGTACGGCGTGTGCCATAAGGAAATGAAAGTTAGTGACATGATTGTGGCACTCATGGGCAGGTCTAAGAAGGCTGAGTAACTTCAGGTTGTAAGCTTCAATGCTGTGAGCATCTCAAATTCTGGAAAAGTCCGTGTCGCAGTTGTCTATGGTGGCCGCAGTTCTGAGCACTCAGTTTCCTGTGTGTCAGCCGGCGCTGTCATGGGACACCTTGATCCTCAGAAGTATGAGGTGATCCCAGTTGGCATCACCGTCGATGGCGCCTGGGTGGTAGGTGAAAGCAATCCGGAAAACCTTAAACTCCGTGATCGTCGCATGCCAGAGGTGGAACACCGCGAGGAAATCCGACCTAGCCTAGATCCAGCGCACCGTGGTGAATTCCACTACCTCGATGGCAGCCTTTATGCCACCGCAGATGTCATCTTCCCGGTGCTGCATGGCCGGTTTGGTGAAGATGGCACTGTCCAAGGCCTTTTTGCACTTTCTGATATTCCTGTCGTGGGTCCTGGAATCTTGGCTTCTGCTGCTGGTATGGATAAGGAATTCACCAAGAAGCTCATGGCAGCTGAAGGCCTGCCCATTGGCAAGGAAGTTATTCTGCGTAAGCGCAGTGAACTCAGCGAAGCAGAGAAGAACCTTCTTGGCCTGCCAGTGTTTGTAAAGCCTGCCCGCGGTGGTTCCTCCATCGGTATTTCTAAGGTCACCACCTGGGAAGATTTCCCAGCTGCAGTGGAACTGGCACGCAACCACGATGAGAAGGTCATTGTGGAATCTGAGATTGTCGGCCGCGAAGTAGAGTGCGGTGTGCTGCAATACCCAGATGGTCGCATTATCGCCTCGGTTCCAGCCATGTTGCTCGGTACTGAAGATGGTGAAGGCGGCTTCTATGACTTTGATACCAAGTACTTGGACAATGTGGTTACTGCAGAGATTCCAGCTCCCCTGGACCAAAAGACCACTGAGCTGATTCAGTCCCTAGCTATTGAATCCTTCCAGGCTCTTAACTGTGAAGGCCTTGCCCGCGTGGACTTCTTTGTTACTGCATCAGGTCCAGTGCTCAATGAGATCAACACCATGCCTGGTTTCACCCCAATTTCCATGTACCCACAGATCTTCGCAGCATCCGGTGTTGCTTATGAGGATTTGTTGGACGTGCTGGTGCAGCAAGCCCTGCACCGCACTAGCAACTAAGCACCAGCAACTAAGTACGAACCTCAGCACAAACATAAAAGGCCGCAGCTCCCGGAAAGGGAACCGCGGCTTTTTCTTATGCCTGAGAAAACTAGCTAGCAGGCACAGTGCTTTCAATAATTCCTGAAATGGTGATCAAGAGGTTTGCAGCCGCCTGGGGCAGGGAAACGGCAATATCGGTTTCACGGCCCAGCGCATACCAAGTAGAGGCGGTGGTTCCGGAAGCAAGGATGGTGTCCTCAAACCATGGAATTGTGTTGATCTGTTGCAACATGGCGCCAGCTGCGTAGTTGGCAGAAGGGGCAACACCACAGCGGATCACAATGGGCTCAAGGCCTGGTGCATCCCAGGCGATCGTGTCAGCACCATATCCGACCGAAGCCATGCGGGTTTCGTCGATAAGCGTATAAGTGGCACCATCCTCGCCCCCGACCTCCAAGGTCTGTGGCAGGGCGTCGATCAAGGCCTGGCAGGAATCCGTCTGGATTCCGGCGGGCAAATCGCGCAGAGGAGCGGGGTAGGGTGACCCGGCGCGCTCCTCGAGCTGTGCGACGGCCTCGGCAAAAGGCGCAACTGGGTTTTCGGCATTGTTCGTGCTCAAGTCATCGGCGGTGATGGCAACAACGGGGAAGCGGTCCACGGAATACCAGGTCTGCAGGGTGGACCCCGGGGTCATATCAGCAACGGGCAGCCAAGTGGTGCCTTCGGCCTCAACGGTGGTGGCAAGCTCGGTGTACTGGAAGGGCATATCCACGCCACAACGCACGGTAACCTGCTCGATCTCGGAGGATGACCACGCTGCCACGCCTGCTGGCTGTGGCTCGGCAATAACCGCGCGGGTATGGCCAAATGCCTTATCCGGCAAATTCTCAACCAAAGTGCTACACGCTGCGGATTCTGCCTCTGGCGCGGGCAAGGCACTCATGGATACCTGACGCTGACCAGTTGGCCCCAAAAGCGCGCGGGCTGCGATCAAAACGCCCACAACCAATACGATGGACAGCACTAAAGCAATAATGATGGGCGTCTTTTTCATCGCCCCGGCAGTAGAACCACCTGCGTTATTCACGGCACTCATATCAGCACACCCTACCCGGCAGGCGATAGACTGAGTAAAACTGATCAGCAACCGCGCGGGGTTTTCACTCTGTACTGAAGGCTGTACTGAGTATGGCGCTTTACTGCGCTGAGTAGTGCTTATGGCCACCCCGCGCTGATCTTGGCCCTCAAAACGCCTTTAACCCGCCTTAACCCACCGTTAGCAACCAAGGAGCGAACCACCTGTGCCTGCCCCCATATTTCCCGCCACCATGCAGGATGGACCCACCGTAGGTGAACTCGGCGAATTTGAGGTCATCAGGGTCATTACCGAACAGGCCAGTTCCTCCCTCAACGGCGACGACGCCGCGGTGCTAAGGCACGCATCCCCCAACTCCCGCGCGGTGGTAGCAACCGACATGCTGGTTTCTGGCCGCCACTTCCGCCTGGACTGGTCCACACCTGAGGAAATCGGCGAGAAGGCCATCCTGCAAAACTTCGCCGATATTGAAGCCATGGGTGCACGCCCAGTAGCAGCGCTCCTGGCGATCTCCGCGCCCTCCCACACCCCAGTTGCCTTTATCAAAGGCCTGGCCACCGGCATCGGCAAACGCCTAGGGGAGTACTCCGCCGAACTTGTTGGTGGCGATGTCACCTCTGGTGACTCCCTCGTACTTTCCGTCACCGCCATCGGCGCACTCGGCGGCTCGCTGCCCGAACTCACCCTCGGTCGCGCTCGCCCCGGCCAAAGCCTCGTCGCCCACGGGCACATAGGCTATTCCGCCGCCGGCCTGGCGTTACTTGAGCGATTTGGGCGCGCCGGGGTCCCCAATGACCTCAAAGCGCTTATCGACGCCCACTGCGCCCCGCGACTCAGCCCCGGCCGGGGGATGGTGGCGCGTGCTGCGGGCGCCACCGCCATGACTGATAATTCCGATGGGCTGATCGTGGATCTCTCCCACATGGCTAAAAAGTCCGGCGTGCGCATTGACGTGGATTCCGCCGAAATCGCCCCCGATGAACTCCTTAGCCACGCCGGTGAACTGTTGGGTTGCGATCCTTGGGAATGGATCTTAAGCGGTGGGGAAGACCACACCCTCCTTTCCACCACCTTTGGCGAGGCCCCCTCGGGATTTCGTACCATCGGCCGTGTGACCAAAACCCGTCCCGATGATCTGGTAACCGTAGATAAAAAGACACCTGCCTATTCCACCGGCTGGAGGAGCTTTTAGGCCATGTGGCAAAACTTTGATGAACTTCCCATCCACCCCAGCTGGAAGCCAGCACTAGCGCCGGTAGCAGACCATATCGCAGAAATGGGCCAGTTTTTAGCTGCAGAGGTGGAAGCCGGGCGCGGATTTTTGCCCGCTGAGGGTGATGTATTTAGGGCCTTTAGCTACCCCTTTAATGAGGTCAAAGTACTCATTATGGGCCAAGACCCGTATCCCACCCCCGGCCACGCCATGGGCTTAAGCTTTTCTGTTCACGCTGATGTGCGGCCTTTGCCCCGCAGCCTTAACAATATTTTTAAAGAGTTGGCTAGTGATATCGGTGTGGGCGCTGCTGGAGGTTCCAGTCAGCCAGGGCAGGGGGCGCTGGACTTGGGAGTGTCCTTGTCTAAGTCTTTGCCGGAGCTCCCGGTGGCGCTGCCGACCTCCGGGGATCTCACCCCCTGGAGTGCCCAAGGGGTGGCGCTGTTTAACCGCGTGCTCACAGTAACGCCCGGTGCTGCAGGTAGCCACAAGGGTAAAGGCTGGGAAGCAATTACTGAAGCAGCAATTACTGCACTTGGTGAACGTGCACAACCACTGGTGGCAATACTCTGGGGTAAACAAGCCCAAGAGGTGCAAAAATTCCTCGGCGAAACCCCATGTATCTGTTCCGTACATCCATCACCGCTATCAGCATCCCGCGGATTCTTTGGCTCCAAGCCCTTTAGCCAAGCCAATGAGATTCTAAAGAACCTCGGTGCCACCCCCATTAACTGGCAACTGTAAAGTAAATCACTATGTCCGGCAGTAGCAGCGAAAACCAGCATGACACCCTAAACAACGCGGTGGCATCTGACCCTACACTCCAACTCGACGGCCCCGGGGTCCTCGGCTGGGCTCATACTGCCGTGCGGGAACTGAGTGAACGTCGTGCCGAAATCAACGCACTCAACGTTTTCCCCGTGCCCGATGCAGATACCGGCTCCAACATGACCCACACCATGACGGCAGCACTTGATGAAGCCCTTAAAGTCACCGACACCAGCGATGTAGCGCGTATGACCGCAGCACTTGCCGTTGGTTCCGTACGTGGTGCACGCGGCAACTCCGGAGTAGTACTCAGCCAAGTCTTGCGAGCAGTATCCCAAGCAGCAGCCAACGGCGTGATCAATGGCCGCACCTTCCAAGAAGCCTTAGGTATTGCCCGCTCACTAGTAGACCGTGCAATTACCGATCCTGTAGAGGGAACCGTTGTTACTGTCCTGCGCTCGGCTGCCATCGAAGCAGAACACAGCGTAGAAAACGGCGCAGACGATCTTTTAAGCGTCGTCCGCAATACCGTCAAGGCTGCGCGCACCGCTCTCGCCCGCACACCCTCGCAGTTGGCAGTGCTTCGTGAAGCCGGAGTAGTAGACGCCGGCGGTCAGGGCTTGGTCATCCTGCTGGAAAGCCTGCTCGCCCAAATTGATAGCGCAGCGAGGGAAGAACTGCGCGCCCACTATGCCACAGCCAACGCAGGCGCCGAGGGCACAGGCGCCGATGCTTCCGCCGATACTCATGGCCGAGTGGGCAACCTCGAAGTGATGTTTTATATCACCTGCACCACCGAGGCAGCACTCAACGCTTTGGAAACCACACTCCACGAACTTGGCGATAGCCTCATCGTCGCCCGCGAAACCGACACCGCCGGCATGGTCCATATTCACTCTCGTCGCGCCGGGGAGATCATCGAACAAGCCTTTGCCAGTGGCGCAGTAAAAGATTTGCGCCTCGAAATCCTCCCAGAGACCAGACATAACCCAGTCGGACAACCGCGCCGGGTTCTTATGGCCGTAGCACCCCATGGCTTGGTGGCAGAGCTGTATAGCAGCGCTGGTGTCAACGTTATTCCGCGGGAAATCTCGCAGCTACATGCTGAAGAACCCGATGATGACATTGTGGCCAAGATTGTTTCCAGTGCCCGTAAGTCCGGTGCTGATGAAGTTATCCTTTTGCCCAATGGTTTCTTAAGCAAGCGGGAGTTGGTTTCCATTGAGCGCTCCAGTCATGCCTTTGAACAAAATGTCATCATTTTGCCCACCTCCACCTTGGTCTCTGGCATTGCTGCCGTAGCCGTGCATGATCCAGCCCAGCCCATTGCGGTGGATTCCTATGCCATGGCAGAAGCCGCAGGTGCTATGCGTACTGCCGTGGTTCGTGCTGCCACCTCAGCAGCGCTTACCCAAGCCGGTGCTTGTTCCAAGGGAGATCTGCTCACCTTTATTGGACCCGAAATTGTGCAGGTCTCCGAGGAACTCAATGAGGCGTTATCGCGTACCGCTTTGCGTCTACTTGATGGTGGCGGCGAGCAGATCACGCTGCTTATTGTGAAAGAACGCCAGCATGAGTTTGATGAGGATATTTTCCGCCGTGGCCTGGGCACTCATACAGGTGTGGAGATCACCGTCTATCCTGCATCTGGAATGGAGAATCTCGTAGAGATCGGGGTGGAGTAGAAAATGTTGGGTTGGCATGATGAGCGTTTGCTCAAAGATATTCTGCCCGCAAAAGAGGCCAAGGCCTTTGAAAAAGCCTTGGGCTATACCACCGCCGAGCAACTACTTGGCCACCATGTGCGCAAATACTCCCACCACGGTTCGGGAGTAGGCATTGGCGATGCCGTCGAGGGCGATCTTGTCACCATCGTTGGTGAAGTAGCTGTGGCCAAACAGTCCTATACCCAGTCCGGAAAATTGCTCTACAAGGTCATGGTGGTCACCGAAACCGAGCGCATCGGCATTTCTTTCTTTGGTGCCAAACATATTCCACGCCTGCTGCCACAGGGCATCCGCGCGCTTTTTACCGGCAAAGTAAAATTCTTCCGCAATGAACCTCAGCTCTCACACCCAGAGTTCATTGTTATCCCCACTCCTGGATCCACCACCAAACTCACCGCCACAGGCGGTATGAAGTCTTTGGCGGCCTATGGCGATATTGAAGAAGTTGCCCGTCGCCTCGTCGACCGCGAATATATCCCCATTTATGCAGGTACCGCCACCATGACCACCTGGCGGATTATGGCTGCGGTGCAACGCGTCCTAGAAACCATGCCGGTGATCAAAGAACCGCTCACCGTGGTTCCAGATGGCCTGCCCAGTTTTGATGCAGCCATCCGCGGTATTCACGATCCAGGTGACCAACCACCCAGCACCTTTATTAATCGCCTGAAGTATAACGAGGCACTTTCACTGGCCACCGTGATGGCACTGCGCCGTGCTGATAACAAAAACCGCAAGGCTCCACCGATGCCGCGCGCGCTTAAAGGGCATCAGCATATGCTCATCGAGGCTCTGGATTTCCAGCTCACAGCTGGCCAGAAGCAGGTTATTCGAGAAATCAGCGCCGATATTGAGCAGCGGGTACCTATGTCACGCCTGCTCCAGGGTGAGGTGGGTTCGGGTAAAACCATTGTCTCGCTGATTGCCATGTTGCAGGCCATTGATTCCGGCCGCCAATGCGCGATGCTGGCGCCCACGGAAGTGTTGGCCACGCAGCATGCCCGGAGTTTGCGATCCACCTTGGAGTCCGCAGGCCTTGATGTCAACGTTGTGCTCTTGACTGGCTCCATGCCCGCCGCCAAGAAAAAAGAGGCACTGCTGGAAGTTATCTCGGGAGATGCCGATATTGTCGTCGGTACGCATGCGCTGATCCAAGATAGTGTGGAGTTTTTTGATCTGGGCCTCGTTGTGGTGGATGAGCAGCACCGCTTCGGCGTGGAGCAGCGCGATCGCCTGCGCACCAAGGGCCGCGAGGGGCTCACCCCACACCTTTTGGTGATGACAGCAACACCCATCCCACGCACCATCGCCATGACGGTCTTCGGTGACCTGGCAGTCTCCACCCTGCGTGAGCTACCCGGTGGACGCCGCCCCATCCAAACTTCAGTGATCCCGGACTATAAAACCGGCTGGGTTAAACGCGGCTGGGAACGCATCGGAGAAGAAGTCCTTGCTGGTCGGCAGGCCTATGTGGTGTGCCCCCGAATTGAGGGTGAAGGCGGCGTCCTGGAAATCCATCAGCTTCTCGAAGAGCATATTTTCCCAGGGCTAAACGTCGGCATGCTTCATGGCCGCATGGACACTGACCTTAAAGATGAGGTCATGGGAGAGTTTGCACGCGGCGAGATCGATATTTTGGTGGCTACCACCGTCATCGAGGTCGGTATTGACGTTGCCAACGCCACCGTCATGCTCATCCGCGAGGCCGAGCGCTTCGGCGTTTCCCAAATCCACCAGCTGCGCGGTCGTGTTGGCCGTGGCGCCTATGACTCCCTGTGCCTTTTGCACACAACCTTTGATGAGAACTCGCCGCAAGGCAAAAGGCTTGCCGCCATCGCCGCCACAACTGATGGGTTTCAACTCTCTGAACTTGACTTACAGGTACGCCAAGAAGGCGACGTCCTAGGCACCCGTCAATCAGGCAGCGACACCAAATTGCGCCACCTCTCTTTTATCACCGACCAAAAGATTATTGAACAGGCGCTTATCGACGCCGCCGAGCTCGTAGCACGCGACCGCCGTCGCGCGCTGGAGCTGGTCAGTGAGATAGCGATCGTTAATCAGGACTACCTGGAGAAGAGCTGACCCTGCCTGCTTATATCGAGGCAACCTGCGATAGTCTATAACCCATGAAGATCTGCGCACCCTTTGCCGGAATCGTCCACTACTTCGTCGATGAAGGCGATACGGTAGACACCGGAATGCAACTTGGCACCGTTGAAACCATCAAACTCGAGGCTCCCATCCTGGCTCCCGGCCCAGGCGTGGTTGCTTCCTTGGCTTTTGATGATTTCTCCGATGTCACCGGCGGCGATGAGCTGTTGGAATTGGAGGCTAAGAACTAATGGGACAAACCCGCATTATCTCCGGCGAAGCTCGCGGCCGGAAGATTGAAGTGCCACCAGCTGGTACCCGCCCTACCTCTGACCGTGCCCGCGAAGGCCTCTTTTCCTCCCTGCAGGTCCGTTTTGGATTTGAAGGCCAGCGCGTGCTCGACCTTTTTGCAGGCTCCGGCGCCCTCGGCCTGGAAGCTGCCTCCCGCGGTGCAGAAGAAGTGGTGTTGGTGGAATCGAACCCCAAGGCAGTAGAGGTCATCCGCCGCAATATTGCGGTGGTCAAGCACCCACGGGTGCAGGTTGTTGAGATGAAAGGCTCTACCTACCTGGCCTCAGCGCCCAATAAGCACTTCACCATGGTGCTGGCTGATCCGCCCTATGAGCTTGCCGACGACGCGGTGCGGGACATGCTGCTAGCTCTAACACCCAAGCTTCTTGATGGTGCAGCTATTGTGGTGGAACGCCACATTGAATCTCCAGAAACCGATTGGCCAGTCTGGATGGTGCCCACCACCCAGAAGCTCAAAAAGCGCACCTATGGCATCGCGCGTATGGATATGGCTGTGTTTGATGAAACCCTGTTAGAGGAGAGCTAATGAAAGCCGTCTGCCCCGGTTCCTTTGATCCCATCACCCTGGGACACCTCGACATCATCACCCGCGCTGCTGCGCAATTTGAAGAGGTCACTGTCTTGGTGACCGCCAACCCCAATAAGAACACGGGACTTTTTAGCGTGCCAGAGCGCATGGAACTTATCCGTGAATCCACCAAGCACCTAAGCAATGTGTCAGTGGATACCTGGGCATCTTTGCTGGTGGATTACACTACGGCCCATGGGGTAGGAGCTTTGGTCAAGGGACTGCGCAGCTCCTTGGACTATGAGTATGAGCTGCCCATGGCGCAGATGAACCGCAGGCTCTCAGGCGTGGACACTTTTTTCTTGCTTACCGATGAAAAATTCGGCTATGTCAGCTCCACCCTTTGTAAAGAGGTAGCGCGTTTTGGTGGCGATGTTTCAGGGCTTTTGCCTGATGTGGTTGCAGAGGCCATGACCAAGAAGTACCGCCAAAGCTAATTTATGCTTGCTTTATTCACCATCGGGGTGATTGTTGCCTTTGGTGCCTGCCTACAAAGAGTCTCAGGTTTGGGGCTCGGGCTGGTGGCTGGGCCAGTCATGGCAGTAATCATTGGCCCCATTGAGGGCATCCTGGTGGTGAATGTTATCTCGGTTTTTAACGCCGCCATCAGCACCGCCAGCGTGCATAAAGATATTGATTGGCCGCAATTTCGCATAATCGCCATCATGCTCATCCTAGGGGCCATCCCCGCTACGGTGCTGCTTAAATATGTGCCGGTATCGGTGGTCTTAACCATCGTGGCCCTCATCTTGCTTGCTTCATTATCTTTGGTGACTTTCGCCCAAAAGAAAATTCCGCATTTTTCTGGGCGGATCCCAGCGGTGGTGGCGGGCATTGTCTCTGGCTTTAGCAACTCCCTGTCTGGGGCTTCTGGTCCCGTTATGACGATTTATGCCCAAGCAACCAGGTGGGAACAAAAACCTTTTGCCGCCACATTGCAGCCGGTTTTCTTCAGTGCAGCACTGGTCTCCATTTTGGTGAAGGCGCTTTTTGGAACAGCGCATCTACCCGATACCAGCCTGTGGGTGTGGCCGGTGTGCGTGGTGTCGATGGTGCTGGGAAATTTCTTGGGCGCACGGATGGCTCCACATATTGCTAAGGGCACGGCTCGGAAATTTGCGCTGGTAGTGGCCTTTGGCGGTGCCTTTGTGGTGCTGTATAAGGGCCTTAGTGGTCTTTTTGCTTAAAGCAGTCTAGAGTGTGTCGCTGAATCGAGTGATATGTGGGGAGGTGACAGCGATGGGCGGTGATAGATCAATGTGGAAGATGAATCCGGAAAGACTCCAGGAACATCTGCAATTGAAAAATCGCGCTAGACAAATTCCGGACAAGAAGAAGGAAAGCAATAAGAGGGCCTGCCGAGTATCTCGGCGGGCCCTCCCGCATTTTTTAGAATTTCACCTTAGAGCAGCGAAGAAAGGAATTCCTTGGTGCGCTGTTCGCGTGGGTTATCCAGTACCTGTTCTGGGGTACCGGACTCAACCACCACACCATCGGCCATAAAGACCACCTGGTCTGCGACCTCATGAGCAAAGCCCATTTCGTGGGTAACAACCAACATGGTCATGCCTTGGTCAGCAAGCTGCTTCATCACGCGTAGGACTTCGCCAACAAGCTCGGGGTCCAAAGCTGAGGTTGGTTCGTCGAAAAGCATCAGTTTTGGCTCCATCGCAACCGCGCGGGCAATGGCCACGCGCTGCTGCTGGCCGCCGGACAGCTGCACCGGATAAGCGTCGGCCTTATGTGCCAGGCCAACCTGCTCGAGTAGTTCCATGGCGCGGGCGCGCGCCTGCTTTTCCGGCACCTTCTTCACGTGAATGGGGGCCTCGATGATGTTCTCAATCACCGTGCGGTGGGGGAAAAGGTTGAAAGACTGGAACACCATGCCAATATCGGCGCGCTGGCGGGCGGCATCCTTTTCGGAGATCTCATAGAGCACGCCCTCCTTTTCGCGGTAGCCAATGAGGTCACCGTCGACGTAGAGGCGGCCAGCGTTGACCTTTTCCAGGTGGTTGACGCAGCGCAGCATGGTGGATTTACCGGAACCGGAAGGTCCAATAAGGCAGGTTACTGTTCCTTTAGGGACCTGGAGGTCAATGCCTTTGAGCACCTCGAGGCGGCCGAAGTTTTTGCACACCTGCTGGGCGTCAATCATCAATTCAGACATTTACTTATTCTCCTTGGGAAGCTCAGGAACAACGGTGACATTGCCAGGGATGGCACCTTCGGCATCAGCCAAGGCAGCCAGCTGACGGGCGGTCAGGGTGCGGGTGCTGCCCTTTTCAAAGTGCTTTTCCAAGTAGTACTGCGCCACCATGAGGATGGAGGTGATCACCAAGTACCAGGTTGCAGCAACAAGTAGCATTGGAACTGGCTCGAAGAGGGAGTAAGCGATATCCATGCTGCGACCATAAAGCTCGAGGGAATAAGGAATCGCAACCACGAGGGAGGTGGTCTTGAGCATGGAGATCAGCTCATTGCCGGTTGGTGGGATGATGATGCGCATGGCCTGCGGCAAGATGGTGCGGCGCATGGTCATGGCCCAGTTCATGCCCAAAGCCTTAGAGGCTTCCATTTGTCCCTCGGGGACTGCTTGAATTCCGGAACGCACAATTTCAGCCATGTAGGCGGCTTCGTTCAGACCCAGGCCTACTACGGCGAGGATGAACATATTGGAAAGGAAGCTTTGCAGGTCAATCTCGGTAAAGCCGAGGTTGATGGACTGGTAGAGGGAGCCGAGTAGGCCCCAGAACACCAGCTGCACATAGATTGGGGTGCCGCGGAAAATCCACAGGTAGAGCCACGCGGAGCCCTGCAGCACAGGGTTTCCGGACATGCGCATAACGGCCAAAATGGCACCTAGTACTACACCGAGGATCATGGAAAGCACGGTCAGTGCAATGGTGTGCAAAGCTGCGGTGGCGATGCGAGTATCAAAAAGATAGGTGCGGTAGGTTTCCCAGCCATAAGCATCATTGTTCAGCGCGCCGATAATAAACCAGGCGAGAAGTCCCAGAATGATTGCTGCTGAGACCCAGCGGCCTGGGTGGCGCAAAGGCTTTGCCTCAATAGGTTTGGGTTGGGAGCGTTGGGAATGTTGGGCGTGCTGGTGCCCGCTTCGGGCATTCACATCAGACATAGTCAAAAAGTCCTTTTGCAGAAATAAGAATTAGATGGGCTTCAAACGGCAGCTTTAGCTAGCGGGACGTTCACTAAAGGGAACTTCATTGATGAGGGTCTCATCAACAAGTCCCTCCTTGATGCCCCATTGCGTCAGGATGCGCTCATATTCGCCAGTATCAATCAAGTGCTGGAAGGCAGCAGCCGCAGCTGGGGTGAGCTCAGAATCCTTGGGGAAAGCAAAACCAAAAGGTGCAGCCAAGAACATTTCGCCCACAACCTCAATGCGTCCATCGGAACGAGCTGCAGCCCAGGCGGTGATGGGGGAGTCAGCTGCCAGAGCATCGGCACGGCCCAAAACAAGGGCGGTAGCTGCGGTATCAGCAGTTTCATAGGACAAGATGGTGATGGGCTCTTTGCCCTCTGCCACACATTGTTCCGACTTTGGCATTACGTCGTCAGTTTCAGCAACGGTGGTGCGCTGCACCGCAACGGTCAGACCACAGGCGTTATTGGGGTCCACCGGGGTGTCGCGGTCGGTGGCCTGCGCCCACTGCACACCGGCGTAGAGGAAATCAATGAAGTCAAAGTTGGCGCGACGTTCCTCATTATCGGTAAAGCCCGATGCGCCAATGTCAATGGTACCGGCTTGAACCGAAGGCAAGATAAGGGAGAAATCCTGTTCCTGAGCGCTAAACTCCAGGCCCATTACTGAGGCCATGGCGCGGGCTAGATCCATTTCCACACCGATGATCTCACCATCAGAATCCTTGAACTCAAATGGTGGGAAAGGCGGGTTGGCGCCGGCGGTAAGCACACCGCGGCTGGCGACATCTTCTGGAACCAGTGCCTGAATTTCAGGAACGGCGACTGGGCTGATTTCTTCCCAGCCTTCGGGAGTTCCTTGTTCCTCATTGGTAACGCAGGAAACAAGGCTGAGTGAGGCTGCCATGATGCCAACAGCCGCCATCACCCTGCGTGACACCCTGGCCTGGGGTGCGGATTCGCGGCGCAGTGAAGATAGCGGCCGTTTTCGCAATCGGGTCAAACTCTCAATCATGGGCAAAATACTACCTGGTGAGGTGCCACAAACCAGCAGCGTGGTTGCCAAGAGTGCGCTTTTCGACGAAAAACTGGCGGTTTTAGCCCTGAATAGCCTCTGTAATAGGAGTTTCTCCACCACAAATATCGAGGGTGGTGCCGATGGTGGAATCATCTTTAAGAACGGCTGCGATGGTGGCAGCGACATCTCCGCGTGGCACATAAGTGGTTTCAGCAGGAATGAGCACCCGATTAATCTTTCCGGTGGGCTCGTCCAGGCTGAGGATATCTCCAGCCACGATGGTGTAATCCAAATCGCTGGCCCGCAGGTAGTCATCTGCAATGCGCTTGGACTCAATATAAGGATAAAAACCTTGATCCGGGGCAACACCATGTCCGGCACGCGCGCGGAGATAAGACATCATGACATAACGCTTTACTCCGGCTTGCGTTGCTGCATCCATGCTGCGAATGGCGGCGTCACGGTCAATGGCATAGGTTCTTTCAGCAGCACCGCCACCAGCTCCTGCGGACCAGACAATGGCATCAAATCCGCGCATGAGCTCGGCCATTTCGGTGGTGCTCAGCGCTGCAATATCCTGCACCACGGGGGTCGCGCCAGTATCTGCCACCTCTGCAGTGTGATCGGGATTGCGGAAGAGGCTCGTCAGCTCTTCTCCTTGCTCCACCAGAATTGGAGCTAGACGCATAGCGACCTTGCCATTTCCGCCGATAATCAGAATCTTTGACATATTTTTTCTCCTTTTCTATTTCGTGGGGATTTCGAAAAGTTTTCCCTCAGTGAAGGTGATGCTTTTAACACCCAAGTTCCGTCCACGCGCTGCAGGGTGCAGTCATAGATGGCACCAAAGATATTGCGTTCCAACAGCTCTGGCGTGGCGCCATAGGGGACGAGGCGATAAACCTGCAAGCGCGCAGTATCGCCATCTACCTCAACCTCGGTGGCGCCCATGGCATGGTGCAAATAGGGCCGTCCGGTGCGGAAAAGTAGCAGAGTGCTAAGAAACTCTCTTTTGCTTCGGAGCGGACCAAAGGGGGAGATATTGGTATAAAGATCATCCGCGAAAATCTCATCCATGAGCGATAAGTCCCATTGGTCAACAGCCCAGGTATAACGCGTAAAAGCATCCACTATTTGTTGCTCATCCGAGCCGAGTTCATCGCTATGTGGGAGGACATGCCAGGGACCATCCAGTGCGCTAAGCGGTTTGGGCAGGGGCGCCCCGGGTGCCCAGCCCAGTTGGTTACGAGGCGTGGGCCAGGAATTGAGCGTGGGATGTGAGCCATAAACCCAGTCCAGTTCAAAGCGGATGGTGGATATGTGCCAGCCGTTTTCGGCATGGTCCCAGGAATTGGCAAAGTGTCCGCCAAACCAACTGGTGCTGACACCCTGAATAACCGCAGCGGTGAGGTACACACTGTGTTGGGCCTTAATGCTTGCTACCGCGATGTATTCATTGGTGAGGTGATAACGGCTGAACTGCGATGCTGGTGCTGCTGCGTTTAAGGTGCTTAAGATTTCCGCGCGACCGTGAGCATCGCCCAGGTTGGAGGTTTCCATGGAAATCTCCGGCGCCAGGGTTGTGGCAACTGGGGTGAGATCGCCCTTTTCAAATGGTGCGATTAGGGCGTGGAATTGTGCTTGGATTTCTTCCCTAGCCAGCATCTACGACCTCTTTGAGGAGCTCATAGGAACGCAGGCGAGCCTGGTGGTCGTAGATATAAGAGGTGAACATGATTTCCTCGACCTCGGTTTGCTTCAAAAGGCCCTTGATTTGTTCCTTCACCGTTTCTGGCTTGCCGACGACAGAACCTGCCACGGAATTGTGCACAATGTTCATTTCCTGCTGGCTCATCTGACGAGGTGGCTGGATGGGCAGCGGATGTCCCTGGGCCAAGGCCAAGAAGTGTTGCTGGGTGGAGGAGAACTGGCGGACAGCTTCTTCATCGCTATCAGCTACCGCTAGATTCAGGCCCAGCATGACATAAGGCTCATCCAAAACTTCAGAAGGCTGGAAGTTTTGGCGATAGGTCTCGATAGCAGGGAAGGCAAAACCAGGGGAGAAGTGACCAGCAAAAGAAAATGGGAGGCCAAGCTTTGCTGCAAGGGTGGCGCTATAATCACTCGAGCCGAGTAGCCAAATGAGAGGATCTTTGCCTACTGCTGGGATGGCGGTGACATTAAGGTGTTTGCCGGTGCGCTCTGGGGTGAAGTAGGAGCGAAGTTCTTCCACCATGCCGGGGAAGTCATCGGAATTACTGCGACGCAGGGCGCGCGCGGTGATTTGATCGGTACCGGGGGCGCGCCCCAAACCAAGGTCAATACGGCCAGGGAAAATGGATTCCAGGGTGCCGAATTGTTCTGCAATGACCAAAGGGGAGTGGTTGGGCAGCATAATTCCGCCAGAACCGACCTTGATGTTCTTGGTGCGCTCGGCAACCAGTCCAATGAGGACTGAGGTAGCAGCGCTGGCAATAGGAGCCATATTGTGGTGCTCGGCGATCCAATAGCGGTCATATCCCCAGCGATCGGCGTGTTCAGCAAGATCGAGGGTATTGCGGAAAGCATCGGCAGGTGTAGAGCCATCGCTGATGGTTGCTAGATCAAGAATTGAGACTTTGAGATCATTAAGCGTTTTGGCTGACATGGAATGAATCTCCTCCAAATTAAAAGACGATCATAAGTATTGCGAAACTTCGATATTATGGCGTCAAGCAGGTAAATCTTTAAGGTGTTTACTTCTAAAGCTCTTCGGAAATGAAGTGGGCGATCTTTTTCATCGTCTCTTCATTGCGGCGATAATAGGTCCACTGGCCGACGCGCTCAGATTCCACCAAGCCTGCACGCTGCAGGATCTGCAAATAATGCGAGACCGTGGACTGAGACATATTGGCTTTTTCATGAATATCGCGCACGCATACACCACCGGCATTTCGGACTTCTTCGGTGGCATGTTTAGCGGGTTCGATGAAATAGCGGTCTGGTTCGCCGAGCCACTTCAAAATATCCAACCGCGCATCATTGGCTAGTGCTTTAAAAATCTCTACTTGGCTTGCCATGGTCTCAATACTAATCGAGAATTCTCGATGTGCCAATGAGGGGCCGCGGAGCGCGTCGAAAAGCGTCTTTTGTAGCTAGATTCTGCCGTGATCTATATCATGGTGGGGGTTCATTAGTGATCCGTCTCTCGTATATGAGGAGTTTGAATGTTAGAGAATAATTTTTATGGTGTTGAGGCTCATGGAGAGTATGAGACCGCGTCCATTGGGCGTTTGGAATTGGAGGAGGGTGGAGTAATTGAGGATTGCTGGTTAGCTTTTGCTACCGCCGGCACCCTGAATGAGGATAAATCCAACGCGATTTTGCTGCCTACCTGGTATTCCGGCTCCCATGGCGCATATTTCTCCACCTATGTTGGTGCAGGTCATGCCCTGGATCCAGAGAAGTACTTCATTATTTCCATTAATCAGATTGGCAATGGGCTTTCAGTTTCTCCTTTTAATACTGCCGATGATTCCATTTCCATGTCTAAGTTCCCGCAGGTCCGCATTGGTGATGATGTAGTAGCCCAGGAGCGTTTGCTACGTGAGCACTTTGGCATCACCGAGCTCTTTGCGGTGGTGGGCGGTTCCATGGGTGCGCAACAAACCTATGAATGGATCGTGCGTTTCCCTGAGAAGGTCAAGCGTGCAGCAGCAATTGCTGGCACTGCGAAGAACACTCCGCATGATTTCATTTTCACTCAGACTCTCAACGAGGCTATCGAATCTGACCCCGGTTTTAATGGCGGAGAGTACACCTCCCACACTGAGGTAGCCGATGGCCTGCGACGTCAATCTCATTTGTGGGCTGTCATGGGATTTTCCACTGAATATTGGAAGCGCGAAGAATGGCGCAGCTTGGGATTTGATAGCAAAGAAGCCGTGCTTTCCGACTTCCTGGACGCACTATTTTTGTCCATGGATCCCAACACTCTGCTCAACAATGCCTGGAAGTGGCAGCGCGGTGATGTCTCCCGCCATACCGATGGTGATCTAGCTGCAGCACTTGGCCGTGTGCAGGCCAAGACCTTTGTGATGCCCATTAGTGAGGATATGTTCTTCCCAGTGCGCGATTGTGCTGCAGAGCAGGAACTGATCCCTGGAAGTGAGCTGCGCGTCATTGAAGATAACGCTGGCCACTTAGGGCTTTTTGGAATATCTGCCAACTACATGCAGCAGATTGATAAGCACCTTGGAGAGCTTTTTGCTTCCTAAGAGTGTGAAGTGGCGGTCCAACTATTAAGTAATAGGAGGCCATCGTGTGAGGATGATCCCGGAGGTGCTGTCAGCGCCACAAAAAACATTCCGGGATCATTATCAAGATTCATGGCTTCAAAATTAAGGTCCAGGCTGCCCGCAATCGGATGCTGGAAAAGCTTTAACCCAGTGCGGTGCTCGCGGACATCATGAGAAGCCCACAAGGTGCGGAAATCCTCACTACTAACAGAAAGCTCTTCAACTAGGTCGCTTAATGTGCGATCTTGCGGATTACGCTCGGATTCAGCTCTGAGCAGGGCGACGGTTTGTTGCGCCACTACGGGCCAATCTCGATAAAAATCCTGGGACCGCGGATCTAAGAAACAATCGCTGCCTGGAAGAGCATTAATGGGCAGCAGGGGGTGACCCAGCCAAACTTGCTGGCGCATTGGTCACCCTTTCTGATTCTGAACACCTGCGATTGAGATTTGTTGTCGGTGCCGACGCCATGGAAGGTGTTGAGCAAAAACTCGCCACCATTAAGGGGCAGATTTATGCCCAGAGGGAACTATCTGCTGGGCTGGTTTTTGAGGACTAAGGGTTCGTCAGGTTTCCGGAGGTTTGCGTTAGTGGCGGTTTCGGTTGCTTTCGACGCGGCCACCCCGCCGTGCACGTACCGAGTTTTCCCCCGCCTTCCCAGCCGAGATTATCCGTGCCCCAGGAATCCTCAGTCCAGATTGCAAAATCATCTGCTTCCCGCTGACGTTGACGGCGCTCTCGCCGACTTTCTTCTCTTCGTTGTTCGCGCAGCTGTTTCGAATAATCAATCGCAGGAACCAGCTGGCCACAGTGGAGACATACTGCTTTGCCATCACGATTGATGGTAAGTGTTGGGCAAGGATCACAGGTCAACGGAGAATACCTTTCAACAAATATGGTCTTAGCTAAGTGGCGAAATGCTAGCAGCTAGCTCAGACAAATAAAGGTGATTTAAAGGCGATTTAGTGGTGGGGCTGCGCAATGCTTGTCCCCAGGCTTAGTAATCAGGTAGCATTCCCTTATCCTCGCCTGTGGTGGGCGGGGATATGTGGTGGGTTGGGTGGTTCCAATCCATGGTGGATCCCCGTACCAGGCGCCTGGTACGGGGATTTTGGGTTATCTCCTTATGCCTTAAGTTCAGAGGGTCGTTGCAACACTTTGCTCCTTAGAAGGGTGTAGCAATGGCCAACAGTTATGGCCCGTTTCATTCATTGACTAAGTCTGATCGTGCCAGACTAACAGTGTTGGTGAGGAATGGGATAGGAGAATTGAGGCATGTATTCCGACAAGCTGATTCTTTTATTCCTTTCTGAGCAGGATTCAAGCTATGAATGCTGCGTAGGTTTATTAGATGGCTCAGACGGACTTGATTATATTGAAAAGCTTCTGAAGGGTAGGAAGCTGAAGAACCATTTTCTTGAATGGGAAGATATTAACAAGGCTGATGTTGCTCGTGAAGAAATATATAAAGGGCAATTGGTGCATCTGGTGTTTGTGACGGCTCTTTCCACGCCTGGTGAAATTTCTTTTGTTTTTCCAGGTCAATCTCTCATGAGTGCAACACTCGAAGAAGACTTTGCTGCGTTTGTACTCGAAGAAGAGCGCAAATCATTTAGACCTGAACTGTCTCACCTGTGGTCACTCCCCGTGGGGTGGGTAGCTCCGGGGCTTGAGGATTTCGTGGAGCGTAATTCGTAGGCAGCTTGAACCACCGCTCTCTGAGCCGGGGGTCGGGCCCCTCCACCGGAATAAGAAAAGGAACCATTCGCTAAGCGAAGTGTGTCCGGTTAGTGACACGCCGACCGGACACACTTTTTGCTACTTAACCCCAAAAGAACGGCTGGAACCTGATTTCTAATTGGTTCCAGCCGTTTGCTTGTGTGTCGATTATTCTGACACTTTTCTGTCACTTTAGCCCTTTTCGGCTAAAGTATTTCAGCGTTTCCGCTGGTAGTGGTGCCCCTGGTGAGACTCGAACTCACACTGGACGGGTTTTGAATCCGTTGCCTCTGCCAATTGGGCTACAAGGGCATTAAAAATCAACCATAACAAGAACCCGAAAGAACTTGTCTTGCTGACTGGAAGAAATATTAGACCAAATTGCCCACAAAATGGAAATCGGGTGGTGAAGCGGGGGAATGTATCGCCAAATTACTCACTCGCCTACACTCGGATAAGTGACTGAGAAGACTGACCAGACCCTCATGCTTATCGACGGCCACTCCATGGCCTTCCGTGCATTTTTCGCCCTTCCCGCCGAGAATTTCTCAACAACGGGAGGTCAATCCACGAATGCTGTCTATGGCTTTCTCTCCATGCTCTCCACCTTGCTCAAAGAAGAGCAGCCCTCGCACATTGCGGTGGCCTTTGACGTGGGACGAAAGACCTTCCGCACGGATATGTTCCCGGCCTATAAAGCCCAGCGCGATGCCACCCCTCCAGAATTTAAGGGCCAGGTAGAAATCCTTAAGGAGGTGCTGGCAACCTTGGGCATTACCACCATTGAAAAGGTGGATTTTGAGGCCGATGATGTGATCGCCAGCTTGTCGGTAGCGGCAAAGCCCCTGGGATATAACACGCTCATCGTGACCGGTGACCGCGATTCCTTCCAGTTGGTTAATGACACCACCACAGTGCTTTATCCCATGAAGGGTGTTTCGGTTTTGCACCGCTTTACCCCGGAAGCCGTGGAGGAGAAGTATGGCCTCACCCCGCAGCAGTACCCAGAATTTGCAGCTCTGCGTGGTGATCCTTCCGATAACCTGCCCAATATTCCGGGTGTGGGTGAGAAGACCGCGAAGAAGTGGATCGTGGAATATGGCACCTTGGAAAATCTGCTGGAGCATGCCGATGAAATCAAGGGCAAAGTAGGCGATAGCCTGCGCGAACGCATCGATCAGGTACGCATGAACCGCAAGCTCACCGAGATGGTCAAAGACCTGGAGCTGCCGGTAGGACCTGATGATCTGGAGATGAAACCTGCACAGGTGCCAGAAATTGCCTCCAAGTTTGATGACTTGGAGTTTGGAACCAACCTGCGCGAGCGTGTCCTGGCTGTTATTAAAGCCGAGGGCAATGTGGCCGAAACTGTTGCTGAAGAAGCCGAGCAGGTTGTCGTCGATACGCTCCCTTTGGCTAAGTGGCTGCCAGCCCGCGCTGGCCAACCACTTGCGCTGGCACTCACCGGTGTGGCTAAACCTGCAGGTGGCGACGCTTATGTGGTCGGTATCGCCGATACCGCCCGCCATGCGGTCTTGGCCGATTTGGCTGATATCAGCACGGAGGACGAGGCTGCGTTGGCCACGTGGCTGGCGTCTGCGGACCCCAAGCTGCTGCACGGCGCCAAAGCCGCCTACCACATGCTGGCCGGCCGCGGTTTTGAGCTAAACGGGGTGGCGCATGACACCGCCATTGCCGCCTACCTGTTGCGCCCAGGGCAACGTACTTATGAGCTTGCCGACGTTTACCAGCGGCACTTACAACGCAGTTTGAGCACCAATGACAATGGTGGACAGTTGACTTTGCTCGATGCTGCCGATGATCAGTCCTTGGTGGACGATGCCATTGCGATTTTGGAACTGTCTGAGGAACTCACCAAGCAGCTTCAAGATATTCAAGCTTTTGAGCTTTATCGCGATTTGGAAATTCCACTGGCAGGAATTTTGGCGCGTATGGAAGCCATTGGCATTGCCGTGGATGTGGATACCCTCGAGCAGCAGCTAGAGGCCTTTATTGATCAGGTTGCTCAAGAAGAGGAAGCGGCCCGCGAGCTCGCAGGCGATCCCACGCTGAATTTGTCCAGTCCCAAGCAGCTGCAGGTAGTGCTTTTTGAGACCCTGGGCCTGCCCAAAACCAAGAAGACCAAGACTGGTTATTCAACCGCAGCCGCGGAAATTGAGGCGCTGGCAGTTAAGAATCCGCACCCCTTCTTGGATCGGTTGTTGGCACACCGCCAGGTGCAAAAGATGAAGACCACCTTGGAGGGTCTTATCCGCGAAGTTGCACCTGATGGGCGTATTCACACCACCTTTAATCAGACGGTTGCCTCAACTGGTCGACTGTCCTCCACGGATCCCAACCTGCAAAATATTCCGGTCCGTACTGAGGCTGGACGCAAGATTCGTTCCGCTTTTGTGGTGGGCGAAGGCTTTGAAACCTTGCTTACTGCCGACTACTCGCAGATTGAAATGCGTGTGATGGCGCACCTATCCCAGGACCCAGGTTTGATCGAGGCCTACCGCGAGGGCGAAGACCTGCACAATTATGTGGGTTCTAAGGTCTTTGATGTGCCAATTGATGGCGTTACGCCAGAGCTGCGCCGCCGTGTAAAGGCCATGTCCTATGGTCTGGTTTATGGTCTTTCTGCCTTTGGTCTTTCCCAGCAATTGGGAATCTCGGCCGGTGAAGCCAAGTCCATTATGGAGTCCTACTTTGAGCGCTTCGGTGGCGTGCAGCGTTACCTGGGTGAAGTAGTGGAAAAAGCCCGCAAGGCAGGTTACACCGAAACCCTCTTTGGCCGCCGCCGCTACCTGCCAGAGCTAACCTCCGATAACCGTGTGGCTCGTGAAAACGCGGAGCGCGCTGCCCTTAATGCACCTATCCAGGGCACGGCTGCTGACATTATTAAGGTGGCGATGATTCGCGTGGACCGGGAACTCCGTGCTGCCGGAGTGAAATCCCGCGTATTGCTGCAGGTTCACGATGAATTAGTGGTAGAAATTGCCACCGGTGAGCTGGAGCAGGTCCGCGAGATTGTGGAAAGAGAAATGGACAGCGCTATTACCTTGTCCGTTCCTCTGGAAGTTTCCGCAGGTGACGGCCCGAACTGGGACGCTGCCGCGCACTAGTTTTTGCGAGAGATTTTCCGTATTTAACTTGTGGGATTCGAGGTTGCGGGTTAATTCAAGGTTGCAATAAAAATGGCAGTGCCAGGAAAGAGTTGACCTCTTAATGGCGACCATTGGCCCCAGGTCTCAGTGAGATCTTGGGGCCATTCTGGTTCCAAAACCTGATCGAGCACAAAGCTTGCGTCGATAAGCTCTTTGATCCGCGCACCCATGGTGCGGTGCTGTTCGGCATAGGTTAATTGCCCGGTTTCCTCGTCTTCTTCCACGTAGCCACCCTGATCGAAGTAGCTGATGGTGGCGGTGAGGCCCGCGGGGCCGGGATCGTCGGGGAAAATCCAACGCATGGGATGGGTGATAGAAAAAATCAGTCGGCCACCGGGTTTAAGCACGCGGGCAAGTTCTTGCATGAGTGCCGCGGAATTCTCGACAAAGGGGATGGCGCCGAATACTGAAAATACCAGGTCAAAGGAGTTGTCTTGGAAGGGAAGTGCCATGGCATCGGCTTGGAGGAGAGATACTTTGTGGTTGGTGCCGGCGTGGCGCAGCATTTCCCGGGAAATATCAAAGCCGGTGATAAATGCATCTGGCACATCGTGGGATAACCAGCGTGAACAGGGCGCAGAGCCACATCCGATTTCGAGAATTTTCTTATTGCGCAGTTCCTGGGGGCGCCCGAGGAGTCTGAGATCTCTTTCGTGCAGCATCTCCGGGCACCAATAAAATTCGCCATGGGGATGGTCCGTGCCGAGATAAGATCCGTGGCGCTCGTGATAGTCCTGCGCGTCTAAATCCCACCAAGAGCGGTTAGCGCGTGAAAACTCATTAGTCTCACTGGTATCATGTGTGCCCATTCTTGCTATTGTATTTGCTCTAGCTGCAACAACGGCGTAGTCTTGGTTAGGCGTGTCGCTGCGTAGGGTATTGGCGTGTTCTTGTAGGAAAGCACACCGAGCTTGTACGTGAAATCAAAACCCCGTCCATACAGGGTATTTGGGAGACATTGCTTCCTGTCCATTCTAAATTTCCTATCCATTTCGGAGCAATTTACATATGCCCACCAACAATGCACCTCAGGTAGCCATCAACGATATTGGCTCTGCTGAGGACTTCCTTGCAGCAATCGACGCAACCATCAAGTACTTCAACGATGGTGACATCGTCGAAGGCACCGTGGTGAAGGTCGATCGTGACGAGGTTCTTCTCGACATCGGATACAAGACCGAGGGTGTTATCCCATCCCGCGAGCTTTCCATCAAGCACGATGTTGATCCTGACGATGTCGTCGAAGTTGGCGACCTGATCGACGCACTTGTCCTCACCAAGGAAGACAAGGAAGGTCGTCTGATCCTTTCCAAGAAGCGTGCTCAGTACGAGCGTGCATGGGGAGCCATCGAGGAGCTCAAGGAGAAGGACGAGCCTGTTACCGGCACCGTCATCGAGGTCGTCAAGGGCGGCCTTATCATCGACATCGGACTGCGTGGCTTCCTGCCAGCATCCCTCGTCGAAATGCGTCGCGTTCGTGACCTGGACCCATACATCGGCCAGGAGCTCGAAGCTAAGATCATCGAGCTGGACAAGAACCGCAACAACGTTGTTCTTTCCCGCCGTGCATTCCTCGAGCAGACCCAGTCTGAGGTCCGTTCCGAGTTCTTGCACCAGCTCCAGAAGGGCCAGGTCCGCAAGGGCGTCGTCTCTTCCATCGTCAACTTCGGCGCATTCGTCGATCTCGGCGGTGTCGACGGACTGGTTCACGTTTCCGAGCTTTCTTGGAAGCACATCGACCACCCATCTGAGGTTGTCACCGTTGGCGACGAAGTCACCGTTGAGGTTCTCGACGTTGATCTCGACCGCGAGCGCGTATCCCTCTCCCTGAAGGCAACTCAGGAAGATCCATGGCGCGTCTTCGCACGTACCCACGCTGTGGGACAGATCGTGCCAGGCAAGGTCACCAAGCTTGTTCCATTCGGTGCGTTCGTTCGCGTCGAAGAGGGCATCGAGGGCCTCGTCCACATCTCCGAGCTGGCTCAGCGCCACGTTGAGGTTCCTGACCAGGTCGTCGCTGTTGGCGAAGAGGTTATGGTCAAGGTCATCGACATCGATCTCGAGCGTCGTCGTATCTCCCTCTCCCTCAAGCAGGCTGATGAGGACTACACCGAAGAGTTCGATCCATCCAAGTACGGCATGGCTGACTCCTACGACGAGCAGGGTAACTACATCTTCCCTGAGGGCTTCGATCCAGAGACCAACGAATGGCTCGAAGGCTTCGATGAGCAGCGTCAGGCATGGGAGGCTCGCTACGCAGAGTCCGAGCGTCGCTTCACCGCTCACACCGCTCAGATCGAGCGTCGTCGCCAGCAGGCAGAAGAGGCAGCTGCCGAGGCTCCTGCAGGCAACTACTCCTCCGAGTCTGAAGAGGCAGCTCCAGCAGCAGCATCTTCCGAAGAGACAACCGGTGGATCCCTCGCTTCCGACGAGCAGCTTGCTGCTCTGCGCGAGAAGCTTGCAGGCAACTAATAATTCCTGCACCTAGCACTAAGGTGTCCATTGACGTTGACAGTGGACATCATTAGAGCTTGCTCCGCATAAACACCCCGTTTTCATTTGCTTTAGGGCAAAGGGAAGCGGGGTGTTTTGTATGCTTTTGGGTTCGGCTCTTTTTTTTGGGGGGGGGCTTGCTCGCTGAAATGCGGGAGAAGCTCAGGGAAAATGTCGCTTCGGGGCTCAAGAAAACCCTGGAAGTGTCTCGGACATCTCTTGTGAGGGCATAAAAAGACCTGAGTGGCCTTAAACTGTGCCAGATCCTACAAGTAAAGGGTTTGGTATTTAGTTTTTGTAGACTCAGGGACAAATGAGCATGCTTTTTTGTGCCAGAATCTACAAGAATCAACAAGGGGTGCTTGAGTTTGTAGGATCTGGCACAGATAGTGAATTTAATAGCTAAAAGGGCTCAAAAATGTCCCCTCAGATTAGCGTTTGAGGCCCTGAAGAGGAAGCGTTGGGGCTAAACCGTATTTGCGGAAATTCATCGCTTTATCGGCCTTTGAAAAATTGGGGGAACTTTTTCAGCCCTGAAGCGTTAGGTAAAGGTTTGGCCACTTATAGCCTTTGTAGTGGCCTTATGTGGAGTTCTCCGGCGCAAAACTTTTGTATTTGTTTGTGCCTGTGTGTTTCGTCTTGTTTTGTGAGGTATTCGGACATATCATTAGGGAGACTTACCACTTATTCGGACGTAAGTGTTCCCCATCACAAAGATTGGGGAGCTTGCCTGAAGAAACTAAAAAGCAGCCTGAGCAATCAGGAAAAAATTTTGTTTTGTGTGCAATCGTTTTCTTGAGAAGCCAACCCATCTACCGGATGGGGAAGCTCCGAAGAATTGGTATGCGCTGCAGGATCGAACCGCGGTCCTGACGGCTCCATTTCGTTGCGGTGGATAACTTCCTGCGGGAAGACTAAAGCCGCGCGTTCAGAAAGGTTTGACATGGCGTCCAAACTCACGACGACATCGCAGCATATTCTGGATAACCTCGGTGGTCCAGACAATATTACGTCGATGACCCACTGTGCCACTCGTCTGCGCTTCCAGGTTCGAGATCAATCTGCAGTTAAGCAAGCAGAGATTGATTCCGATCCTTCCGTGCTCGGCGTTGTGCCACAGGGCTCTACCGGTATGCAGGTAGTAATGGGTGGATCTGTTGCCAACTATTACCAAGAAATGCTCAAGCTTGATGGTATGGGCCAGTTCGCTGGTGGCGATGCTCCAAAGCCAGCAGCATCCAAGAAGGAATATGGCGGAGTTCGAGGCAAGTTCTCTTGGGTGGACTATGCCTTTGAGTTCCTCTCTGATACCTTCCGCCCAATTCTGTGGGCACTGCTTGGTGCCTCCCTGATTATTACTCTCCTTGTTCTTGCAGATACCTTCGGTTTGCAGGACTTCCGCGCACCAATGGATGAGCAGCCTGATACTTATGTATTCCTGCACTCCATGTGGCGTTCGGTTTTCTACTTCCTGCCAATCATGGTGGGTGCTACCGCAGCTCGTAAGCTTGGAGCTAATGAGTGGATCGGTGCAGCTATCCCAGCCGCACTGCTGACCCCAGAGTTCCTCGCACTTGGCTCCGCTGGCGATACCGTGACTGTATTCGGTATGCCCATGGTGTTGAACGACTACTCCGGCCAGGTTTTCCCACCACTGATTGCAGCAATTGGTCTGTACTGGGTGGAAAAGGGTCTGAAGAAGATCATCCCTGAAGCAGTGCAGATGGTGTTCGTGCCATTCTTCTCCCTGCTCATCATGATCCCAGCTACCGCATTCCTGCTTGGACCTTTCGGAATTGGCATTGGTAACGGCATCTCCAACTTGCTGGATACTGTTAACAACTTCAGCCCATTCATTCTGTCCATTCTGATTCCTTTGCTCTACCCATTCTTGGTGCCTTTGGGCTTGCACTGGCCACTAAACGCCATCATGGTTCAAAACCTGAATACCTTGGGTTATGACTTCATTCAGGGACCAATGGGCGCCTGGAACTTCGCCTGCTTCGGCCTGGTCACTGGCGTATTCTTGATCGCTTTGAAGGAAAAGAACCGAGGAATGCGCCAGGTTTCCATGGGTGGCATGCTCGCTGGTTTGCTCGGCGGTATTTCTGAGCCTTCCCTTTACGGCGTGCTCCTGCGCTTCAAGAAGACCTACTTCCGTCTGCTGCCAGGCTGCTTGGTCGGCGGCATCGTGATGGGTATCTTCAACATCAAGGCATACGCTTTCGTGTTCACCTCCTTGCTCACCATCCCAGCAATGGATCCTTGGTTGGGCTACACCGTTGGTATCGCAGCAGCATTCTTTACCTCTATGCTTCTGGTTCTCTTCTTCGATTACCGCTCGGATGCAGAGCGCGAAGAGGCAAAGGCACAGGCCGCTGCAGCTCAGGCAGCTGAGGATAACAACACCGCAGCACCTGCTGTTGCTCCAGCAGCAGCAGGTACCGCAGTCGCAGGTGGCGCAGCCGCTGCAACCGCAGTAGCCACCAAGCCTCGTCTTGCAGCTGGTGAAGTGGTTGAGATTGTTTCTCCACTCGAGGGCAAAGCAGTTTCACTGTCTGAGGTTCCAGATCCTATCTTCGCTGCTGGCAAGCTGGGACCAGGTATCGCCATTGAGCCAACCGGAAATACTGTTGTTGCTCCGGCAGATGCCACCGTTATTTTGGTGCAGAAGACCGGCCACGCAGTTGCTCTGCGATTGGAAAGTGGCATTGAGCTGCTCATCCATGTTGGCTTGGATACTGTCCAGCTGGGTGGCGGAGGCTTCCAGGTTCACGTGGAGCGCAAGCAGCAGGTCAAGGCTGGAGATCCTTTGATCACCTTTGACCCAGAGTTCATTCGCTCCAAGAACCTGCCATTGATCACCCCAGTTGTGGTCTCTAATGCAGCGAAGTTCGGTGAGATTGTTGGCATCGAAGCAGCACATGCAGACTCCACCACGACCGTCATCAAGGTCAATGGAGCGGAATAGCCTCAAAAAACGCCCATAACAGGGCAAAAAGCACTAATCTGGTCAGTATGTTAAAGATTGGACTGACCGGTGGGATCGGCAGCGGTAAGTCAACCGTTGCCGATCTTTTGTCGTCTGAGGGATTTTTGATTATCGACGCAGACCGCATCGCCCGCGAAATTGTTGAACCTGGCCAACCCGCCCTTGCAGAACTCGTAGAGGCCTTCGGGCCGGAAATCCTCAATGAGGATGGAACCCTGGATCGCCCAGGTCTTGCAGCCAAGGCCTTCGTGGATCCGGAACACACAGCGCTGCTAAATTCGATTACGCACCCAAAGATCGCGGAGGAAACCGCGCGTCGTTTTGCAGAAGCTGAGGCCAATGGCACCAAGGTGGCCATTTACGATATGCCCCTGCTGGTAGATAAAGGGCTAGACCGCAACATGGATATGGTGCTGGTGGTGGACGTCAACGCTGAGGAGCGCGTGCGTCGCCTCGTCGAAAAGCGCGGTTTGGGTGAGGAAGATGTGCGTCGCCGCATTGATTCGCAGGTGCCTGATGAGGTGCGTTTGAAAGCTGCTGATGTGGTGATTGACAATAACGGTAGTTTGGATGATCTTAAGGCGAATATGAAGAAGGTTATTGCGGAGATTTTGACGCGTTCTAAGTAGCATCCTTGGACAGATATTTATCTGATTCACGATTGCAGTTTTTCGTCAGCATCAAGATACGTTGCAACCTAAACCCACACCAGCCCTCCCAAAAGCGGTATTCTAGCGCCCATGAAGATTTGGAATACTGGTCCCTTTGATAACGAGGAAGCTCAGGAAGTGTTGGAGGATCTCCGCGAGGGGCACCTTGATCCTGCGGAGTTGTTACCTGACATTGGCCAGCGGCATATCGAGGAGGACCAGGGTGCGCTGATTATCGCGCTCGCACACCTGGCGGCCGGCAATCAGCCTGCAGAAGGAGCGGAGGTGGACGTCGAAAGGCTCCAAACTCCGGCGATGAAGGATAAGCTGCGCCAATGCCTGGAAGCGGTATTGATTGATGACACAGTTTCGGCGCTTTATGCGCGCTGGCAGCGCGAGGGTGAGAAGCTCCACGAGTGGAAATCGCATTCCTACGTGCTCTTAAAATAAGACGCTTTTCGACGAAAAACCGCTGCGCGGACGCGAAACTGGGGTAAATGGCTAGGCTTAGTGCTTATGAGCCTTCACCCAAATGTTGCGCCATTTTCCTTCTTAATCGGTACGTGGAGTGGACAAGGCAGTGGATATTATCCGACTATTGCGGGTTTTGAATACCGCGAGACCGTAACTTTTAGTGCGATTCCTGGCAAGCCCTTTTTGCGCTACGATCAAAGGACGCAGGGTGCACACGGTCCGATGCATACCGAGCTGGGATTTTTCCGTCCTGTGGGGGAGGGCAAGCTGGAATTCACTCTCGCTCAGCCCACGGGCCAAACTGAGCTTTTGGAAGGCGCTGTTGCAGAGTTTGATGGCGAGCTGCGCTTTGATTTTGAGCAGTCCACTGTGGTGAACTCACCGACTGCTAAAGAAGTAAAAAGCACTGCGCGTTTTTATGTGTTAAATAAAGAACGCACAGTGCTTAAAACTCGTTTTGATATGGCTGCTGCAGGTCAGCAATTGCAGCAGCATTTGGAAAGCCACTTAGAAAAGCAGGTTTAGCCGACTCGCTCGACGGCGGTGATAACCAAGTTCCAGAACTTTTCAAAGTCCAGCTCTACCGCAACCTGAGTGGTGCAATCGGCAGGCGCTGGGGAGCGGAAATCTGCAACGGTCATTCCGGTGGTGAGCGCACCCGTGAGCTCTACATCAAGTGGAGCCTTGCGCGTGGTGAACACTGAATTATCGATGAGGTAGGCAACGGCGCAAGGATCGTGCACTGGTGGGTTATCAAAGCCCTGGGCATCTTGGTAGTTCTTGCGGAAGGCGTCGAAAAGCGCGACGACGAAATCGGCGACGTCGGTGCCCAGCTCGTTGAACTTGGCTTCGATCTCAGGTGTTGCGAGTGCCTGGTGGGTAAGGTCGAGGCCGACCATGGTCAGTGGCCACTTTTCGTTGAATACGATGTGGGCTGCTTCGGGGTCGATTTTGATGTTGAATTCGGCTACGGCGGTCCAGTTTCCTACGTGGTAGCCACCGCCCATGAGGACAACTTCCTTGACACGCTCGGCGATGCGTGGTTCTTTTCGGACTGCTAGCGCGATGTTGGTCAGTGGTCCGGTGGGAACCAGGGCTACGGTGCCGGGTTCATTGTTCATGATTGTGTCGATAATGAAGTCCACTGCATGGACATCTTCCACCTGTTTGGTGGGTTCTGGCAGCTCAAAGTTGTGGATTTCCATGCCGGTATCGCCGTGAATGTCTTCGGCTACTTCAACGGAGCGCACTAGTGGTCGGGTGACACCACGGTAGATAGGGGCATTGATATCTGCGATGGTGGCTACGACCTGCGTATTGTGGGTGACCTTGTCCAACGTCTGGTTGCCGCCGACCGTGGTGATTCCAAGCAGTTCAATTTCTGGACTACCGGCTGCGAGCAGCATGGCTACAGCGTCGTCGTGTCCTGGATCGCAGTCGAGGATGATCTTGGTGGTCATAGGGGAAAACTCCTTAGTTCAAGTATGAGGATTTAGCTGGCGGCTTGAGCGGCTTCTTCAGCCTGGACTTGGGCTGCCACTGTATCCGTGATTGATTCTGGGCGTGGGATCAGCAGGGAGCAGAGGAAGGCGAGGACCAAGATGATCACGCCAGCCCACATGCCTGCGGCGTATCCTCCGTCGTTGTCACCGAATGCCGTGGAGACTGCGAAGAGGATGGCGAAGGAAATACCTGCACCCAAGTTGAAGGCACCGGCGTTCATGCCAGGCAGATAGCCTTGGTTGTTAGCAGGGGAGAGTACGATGCCCAGGCCATTGAGCATGATGTTGGCAATACCTGCATAAGTAATACCCACGAAGATTGAGATTCCGAGGTATTCGACACTGACCAGCGGGTGCTTAACGCGTTTTTCGATGTTGTAGAAGAAGATGACTCCGGCGATACCGATGATGAATAGCACAACCACAAGGACCCAGTTTGCTGCACCGAGCTTGCCGGCTTCGTTGAAGGCCATGAGCAAGGAACCAATGGATACCGCCAGGGGCAGCACACCAAGCCAGTCCATCTTCGGGGTTTCTTCAGCGGTGGATTCCTTCACACTGAAGGGGAGCGAGAGGGCAGCGACAGCACAAAAGGCAGCCATGACCCAGAAGATGGAACGGAAACCAAGCGTTTCAGCCAGCCACCAGCCATCGCGTCCACGCCGCCGATACCACCGTTGACAGAGGTGACAATTCCGAGAAGCAGCGCATATTGCTTTTCATTGGTTACCTGCTGACGCAGAATGATCAGACACAGTGGCACGGTTGGGCCAGCAACACCTTGAATCAGACGACCCAGGAAGAGGATGGTCACATTCGGAGCAAAGGCAGCGACAACACATCCAATACCGGTGACAATCATCATGCCGACCAGCACTTTGCGGCGACCAATCAGATCACCCCAACGTGGCAGGAACAGGGAAAACAGTGCAGCCGCGGTGAAGAAGGCAGTCTGCGTCATACCGATTTGGGCAGCTGTTGCATTAAGTTCAGTTTCCATCGTAGCCAGCGCTGGCGCCAGCATTGACGCGTTGAGCTGGAAGGCGAATACTGCGACCAGTAGAGCGATCATCAATGGTATGACTGTGGCGGCCGAGGTTTTACTCGGCTGAACAGGAAGTGACATCAGTGTTCTCTTTTCAGTGAATGGTTGAGGGGAGTTCAGTGGTCAGGGTGGGGTAGGAGGCTTTAGCGCCCGGCTTCGTGGCGGCATAAGCGCCAACGCGCGAAGCAAAAGTTGCGGCCTCTATAAGGCCAGCGCCTTCAGAGAGCTTTGCGACGAGTGCCCCCGCAAACGCGTTTCCACTTCCGGTTGTATCGACTGCCTGGATTTTTGGTGTAGGAATTGCCGTGAGTTGGCCCGGCGTGCCAACCAGAGCACCTTCGGCACCAAGTGTCATCACCACGGAAGCAAAACCCTGCTCCAGCAATTCATTGACCAAACCTGGGGGATCCGAAGTCGTCGCTGGTGTTCCAAGCATGTCCAGCACCAGAGCGCCTTCGTGTTCATTGACCAGCAATGGATCAGCACGGCGCAGCTGAGCATGTCCCACGGGCACAAGTGGAGCCAGATTGATCACCACACGTCCTTGTGAAAGGTCGACGGGACGCTCGAAACCATCGGCAGGGATCTCACCTTGAAGCAACACAATGTCGGCGTTCTCAATGAGTTGGGAGCGTTTATCAACAAATTCTGCGGTGACAGAAGAGTTAGCGCCAGGGATAATGATGATGGTGTTTTCCCCATCGTCAGACACCGTGATGATGGCAAGACCAGTGGGACCATCCACGGTGGCAATCGCGGACATATCTGCTCCTGATTGATGCAAATGTGTCAGCGCCTCGCCAGCCATTTGATCAGTTCCAACCGCACCGATCATGGTGACTTTGGCACCTAATTGTGCTGCCGCCACAGCTTGATTGGCACCTTTGCCACCAGCACTAACTGTGCCGCCGCTGCCCAGGAGGGTTTCTCCGGGTTCAGGGTGGCGTTGAACTTTCGCGGTGAGATCGGCATTGATGGATCCGACGACGACTATGTCGGTACCGGTTAAATTACTCATTGGGGAGTCCATCCTTCTTCCTTTAAGTGGAGTTGATGATTGATTCACGCTGAATAAGGGCAGTGGGGATCGTAGTTTTCGTGACGCTGGGCACCGTGCCTGCAATTAGTTCGGTGAGGATAGACACTGCTCGTTGGGCTAGTTGTTCCACATTTTGATCAATCACTGTCAATGGATGAGGCTGCAGGGCAAAAAGCGGATGGGTATCAAAACCAATCACGCTGACATCCTTGCCGATAACCAAATTAGCCTTATGGCAGGCTTCAATGACACCGATCGTCATCATGGAATCGCCAGCAAAAAGAGTTTTAGCTCCTTGGCCGAGCAATTTTGTAGCGCCTTCAAACCCAACGCTTTATTCGTACCCACCTAGAAAAACGAGCTGCTCGCCGATTTTAGAGTTGGCACAGGCTGCTTTGAAAGCCTCTAATCGCTCTCTACCTGTTGAGGTGTCCATGGGACCAGAGAGATAACCAATCGGCAACGCGTTGTTGTGAGCCAGGAGTTCTACTGCTGCGGCGATTCCTGGTTGGGGGTTAGAGGTCGCCGTTGGGATGGTGGAGTCTCCTGGAAGCTCTCGGTCAACCAACACCACTGGCATTCCTTGCTTCTGCAAGCCCTCTAGTTGATTCGCGCATTCTTCATTTGGCACGCAGATGATTCCATCGACACCATGCTAGGTGAGAAACTCCAAAGACCCAGACATGGTGGTGGCATCTTCATTGCTGTTGGTGGTAATCGTGGCAAGTCCGGCTTTGCTAGCGGTGCTTTGAATCTCCGTAACCATGGCGGCGAAGTAATGATTAATCAGGCTGGGAACAACCACACCAATGGTGTTGCTGCGAGAACTGCGAAGCGCACGAGCTTGAGCATTGGCCCGGTAGCCCAGATCAGAGGCTAATTGCTGGATTCTTTGACGAGTCGATGCAGCAACCGCCGGATTATCCGCCAGTGCTCGCGATGCTGTGGCGATGGAGACACCTGCTTGGAGAGCGACATCTTTAAGAGTCGGTCGGAATTTGTCCGTCGCCACGACGCCCCCTCCTTATTTCATTGCCTACCTTGATGCAATCGTTTACATAAACTGTTATTTCAACCTATTACGTGCATGGCTACGTTGGCGACAGGGGTAGGAATCGGGGGAATACTTTCATTAAGATGACCCTTTTGTCTCAATTGGTTCTGTGACTATCTCCACTTCAGCGTTTAAGGGTTTGATAGCTCATGTTCGGCGAGAGGTGGCTGGTGAATTTTTCCGAATGTAACCAGCTAGCCAAGGTATTTTGCTCCATAAGCGTAGACGGTGAACTATTACATTGCGGTTCTTACCCGAGACGTGGAAGCGGGCACCGAGTAAAAGCCCTACGGCTAGTCTCCGTTTCAGATATGGTATTTAGACGCTACAACCAAAGCGATGAGAAATCTTCTCTCACAACTCCAATCCTCCCAAAGCCTTGTCCGGTCGAAAATGGCCTTGATGGTAATAGCACAGGGGTCACCAGCTGGCAAACCATCTTTCCAATCGTAATGATCCCTGCCACGGATGCATCTGGGTGTGGATAATTGCGGGGGTTTGGCAAGTAATTCGCTTATATCGGATTTGCCCTACATTCCGGTTTTTGTAGCGCAAAACTCCGTGGCCACCGAGCTGCTCCACACGCAGGAGGCATTCTGCGAGATCCGTGGGAGGGCAGAGGGGTTGGCTAAGTTCGATGCTGATCCTCCCTGTTGCAAAACCCACGCGTGGATCGGCTTGAAATAGCTCGGACATGGGACCTACCACACAAACGTCACCTGCTTGGAGCCATGCTGTCACCACTGGTTCGGGAGTATTCCCTGGAAGGGAAACAACAATGTCTTGTTGCTCGAAAAAAACACCGGCAGGGCGCGCTATCGGGTGAGTTATGCGTGAAGCCAGGGCGATAGACTCAGTATTTTTCTGCGCGAGCTTGTCCTTCTCAGGCTGGACGCGGACATCCCACTCCGGCTCAAGGTGATCGGCGACGGCTTCGGGATCGTGAATGAAGATAGCACCGGTGTTCCACAGTCGCCATCCGAATTCCCAATCTTCTCCACCATAACCAATCATTGTCTCGTCGAACCCGTCGACCTGAGAAAACAATTGCTTCGAGGTACCTAGCACTGAGGAAATAATGAAGCGCCAGGAGGTATCATCAGATAGGCACAGGTGGCGGGTATATTCCCAGGCATCGCGGAGCCACTGCGGTTCTACTCCGTCCTGAAGACGGGTACCCACCACCACACTGCGGGGATCAGCTGTGATCCATCTGCTCATCGCACTTAAATACCCAGGGCGGGGGACCGTATCGCCGTCGAGGAAAACTAACACCTCGTGAGAGGCTGCCCGGGCGCCTAAGTTGCGTGCGGCTGCTGCACGAAACCCCTGGTCTTCCTGGCGAACTACTGTAATGGGCAACGTCGAGGTAACCTCAGGCGGAATGTCGGATCCGTCGTCGGCGATAATAATCTCCACTTCGCCTTCATGGTTGTTTTTCTCGATCCCTGCGATGACTTTTTTTAAGGAGTCGATGTCGTTGTAATAGGGAATTACGACGCTGACTGCTGCCGGATCATCAACAGGGCTTGGTGGTATGTTGCCACGCAGCCATGGTCCGAAATGTGTGATCCATAGATCCTGCCAGGAGGTGGACACCTCCTGCCACCCCCAGGTAGGGAGTGTGTTAACGCGCTGGGTAAATTCTGGGTCATTGGCCGCTTCGGCGAGCGCAGAAGGCCAATCGTTGACCACCACCACCTGCTCGGGATGATTAGCTGCAACCTCACGGGCATAATCGCTATCGGCTACCAACACACGTCTTCCGGCAGCGAGCCAGCGCATTAAAGATCCTGACGCAGAGAAGTGTCGGTGGGCGCATACGGGGATGGCAATGCGGTCCATCTCCGCCCACAGGTCAGCATCGGAAAGGTAACCGGTAACTTCCACCCCGGGCAACTCCATGTTCTCATGGCCTAAGGAGTACGTGCCGAGTGCGCGAACAGAAAGTCCGTCCACCTGCCTCGCCGCTGTGGCAATGGTCTCATGGCCTTTGCCTGGATAGATAAAACCGAGGACGCCGACAGTACCAGGATCCGGGGTGCTGGCGGGGGCGGGTGCCTCAGGAAGCGGCAGAGCGATGACATGTATATCACTGTCGAAGAAGGAAGCCTCATGGCATGAGTTAGTCACAGAGAGGTCAGCCATTCGGGCCAAGCGCTGGTAAGCATTACTGCGACGTTCGAAACGCTCTAGTCCTTCCTCGGGTTGAGGTACGTCATGGAAGGAAACACTAAACGGATGACCCTCTACAGCGGCCAAAACGGCATCCACTGCGGACTCTGGATCGGGGCCGAAAAGGTGGTCGGTAAACGTAACATGGATCGGGCCCGGGTGAAGGGTGTCTTCAAGACCAGCTCGGAGGCCGCCACTGTGAGCTGCTAGTAGTCGCGCGTATTCGGTTACACCGTGTTCTGCGGGACCTACTAACAGGTGGGTTATATGCATCCGTAGCGCTCCTTCTCAAGCCAAGCATTGCATTGGGCAATGATCTGCGACTTTATCAAAACCCACCGAGGCTGCGGGGGCAAGTTCCATGGTCGGTCATCGTCATGGTTCATTGATTCCATCCATCGGACTACATTTCTAGATCAAACCTAGCAATCTCAGTCGCTGCGCATGACGCTTCATTCCTGCATTCACTACCTCTGAGTGCTCACGGTAGAACGCAAGCTGAGCTTGATGGATATCTTCTAAGGGTAGAGGATGCCACGTCTCACGTCCCATTACCGTTATACCTAAGGCGCGGGCAGCAATGGCATCTATCGGGGCATCTAAGCCGCCCAGTAATTCACGGCCAGGATCCTGCACCTCACCGGATACACCGATGGCTGACAGTACCTGATATGCGAGAAATTCCAAGGTGCTGTTGTCAGGATGGTTAATGGTATGCCATATAGGCCAGGTTTCAATAAAGTCCGAAACCCTCACCGTGCCATGTGCCTCTTCACGCTTCCGCAGCTCAGCAATGCTCATCTTGGCCAGTTCACGCAGACTTTCTTCCTCTATGGAAGGCACAGCTGGAGCGTCGATTCCTCGTGACGCAGCTACTAGAGTCCGCAGATCGTGGTAAGGCACAACCGGCGGATTGAGAGACGAATCGTTTGGGGAGCGGATGATAGCCTGATAGGGCATGAGGCCATCAAAACGCAATACCGGGAACCTAACCACACTGCCACTATCGGGCAGAAAACGGGCCAACTGGTCGGTGCCACAGGGCAACCCCCGATAGTTTTCGTGCACCGGCTGCATGATCAGAATATCGGTGGTCTGCAGCACCACCCTAATAAGATCGATATCTTCGCTGGTCCATTCGTGGATGGCGGGGATGCGGAAAGAATTCACAGCTCCGGTGGAATCAAGGAGTATGCGCAAGGATTCCGCCTGGCAGTTGCCAACTACAACTATAGTGGGATTTTCACTGATTTGGATGGGAACACGAAGTCGGTAGAAGTCTGCGTAATGGCGACGGCGGGCCACAGTAGAAGTTTCCAAAAGTTTATTACCACATGCCTGCGTATTCATTAAAGATAATATTACAGGTTATACAAGATGAGTCGCCCATATCTAGAAAGGTGGTGCTGTGCCAATCAAAGTGCTGTCCATCCCGGCAGGCCATCCATACCCGCGAGCGTTGCAACCCGTGGGGGGATGGGAAGAAATCACAGTGTTGCCAGATCCAGTGGTGAACCCTGATAACCCAGAGCAGTGGTGGCCCCACCCCGCGTTTACACCTGAATGGTGGCACAACTCACGGAAGGTGGATGTGGTTCATGTTCATTTCGGGTTTGAACATCTTACCTTGGAACAGACCAGACAGTTCACTGAAGTGCTCGATCGCATTGGTATTCCGCTGGTGCTCACGATTCATGATTTGGATAATCCCCACCTGACTGACCAGAGCAATTACCACGAACAACTGCGCATTCTTACTCGGGCTGCTACTCATGTATTCACGCTTTCGCAGCAGGCAGCGGAGGTCGTCTACAGGCGTTATGGCAGCGCAGTAGAGGTGACTCCACACCCCGCGATCACCAAAGGTCAACCACACCCAACTACTAACCGCGCCGGGGTGTTCCTTAAATCGGTGCGCGCCAATGTCATCACCGATCCGGGGTTTTATCGCGATCTAGGCGCAGAGATCTACATCCATGAGAATGGGCCATTGGAACTAACAAGTATGGCCGATTACGTGCACATGCCCATGGATGATCAAACATTGCACACCACGATCGCTCGACACCGAGTGGTCGTATTGCCATATAAATGTGGAACCCATTCTGGCTGGTTGCGCATGTGCCGCGATCTCGGCGTCAGCGTGGCCGTCCCGGATTGTGGTTGTTATGCATCTCAGATGCCGGGTGATGATGGTGTGGCTACCTACCGCACCGGTGACGGCAAAGATGCAGCTCGCGCTGTGGCAATGCTAGAAAGCTGCTACCCCGTGCGTCCACACCCGGTGCCAGATGTCAGTGGCCAACATCGTCACGTTTATCTCACTGCAGCGGGTGAGCTATGAAAATTGCTGTTGTTGCACCGGGGCGACACCCCATTATTGAACCCTATGCCGGTGGCCTAGAGGCATATTGCGGCATCCTAGTCAATAGTTTGCGCAATCGAGGGCATGAGGTGGACTTGTACGCCACAGCTGGGTCCGAGGGACATGTCCGTGATTTTGAGTTCCCCAGACCAGATTGGCGGTTCACTACCGCCGAGGAAAACGATCACGCTTATCCGCCTGGGCATTCGGAACAGGAGGATCGGGCGTTCGCGCGTCTGCGGGCGCACCTTGAGGCAAGCGACTACGACGTGGTGCATAACAATAGTTTGCACCCGGAACTGTTGTTATCACAGACCCTGCCCCTGGTTACCACCTTGCACTGCCCACCGGTAGATCGTATGGCAGCGGTGGCGCCGGAATCGAGAAGCGTTTTTACCGCAGTCAGCAACTCTACCGCCGCCAGCTGGGCTCTGCCTGGAATCCAGGTCATCCCTAACGCGGTGGATTGCTCTGTCTGGCGAGAGGGGTCTGGAGGCGAGAGTGCTATTTGGTTTGGACGTATCGTGCCGGAGAAGGCACCACACTTGGCTATCGACGCCTGCCGCAAGGCTGGAATCCCACTGACGATTGTGGGCCGACGTTCCAGCCCGACCTATTGGGCAAGTGAGATCGTACCGCGTCTAGGCAACGATGTGCAGTGGATCGGAACTCTCAATCACACCCTACTGGCGGAGCGGGTTGGTCATTCTCGCGTCGCGGTGATCACCCCGGAGTGGGAAGAACCCTTCGGGTTGGTCTCCATCGAGGCGATGTCTTGTGGCACCCCAGTCGCGGCATTTGCCCGTGGTGGGATGGCTGACGTACTAGAGGCCTCACCATGCCCTTCGGTAGAGGCTGGTAACGTCGAAGCGCTCGCTCAGGCCATTCGTGATTCGAGGTTCATCGACCGCACAAGGGTCGCCCATTATGCCCGTGAAAATTATGGTATAGCTGCTTTCCTCGACCGCTACCTCGCGGTGTATAGAAAAGTGACAACAGGGAGATCGGACCCGAAAAAAGCTCCAGTCACCACCGGAGTTGTGTCCCGTACCGCCACTTTTGCCCATGAGGAGGCCCAGCCATGATCGGCATGTATGCACACCACAGCGGTAGCGGGCACCTGCACCGCGTGCGTTCTATTGCTAGGCATCTGAAAGAGGAAACTGTGATCTTTTCCTCCGCACCGGGCGCGGATATTCAGTTGCCCTTGGACACTGATCCGGATAATCCCATCCCCCGGGATCTGACGGCTGGGGGGACTCTCCATTGGTCGCCTATAGGAGTACCAGGACACACGCAGCGTTTGGCGCTTATCGCCGCCTGGATCACCAAGCATCGCCCCCGCGCATTCTATGTAGATTGTTCCGTCGAGATCGCTGTCTTCGTACGTCTGATGGGCATTCCCGTAATTACGATCGCCATGCCAGGCTTTCGCCATGATCAACCCCATCAATTGAGCTATCACCAGGCTAGCGCCATAATCGCTGCATGGCCGGATTGGGTTCCCGTACCCACTCATCTGATTGCCCACGAGAATAAGCTCCACATGGTTGGTGGAATCTCCCGCTTCGAACCTCCGACGAAGTCATGCCAACGGTCCGGTGTCGTAATCCTTCGTGGTGCAGGCGGTGATGACTTTGATAGTCATACCTGGCCGGAGGCCACGGTGCTTGGCGGAGATAAGTTCGTGGACAACCCTATTCCACTGCTTTTGAGTGCTTCGGTAGCGATCGCAGCGGCCGGACAGAACTCCGTAGCTGACCTTGCCATTACTAGAACTCCTGCGATTATCCTCCCGCAGGACCGTCCCTTTGGTGAGCAGAGCGCCACCGCAAAGACGCTGGCCCAAGCCCGGATTGCAGTAGTTCCCACCACATTCCCGGAACCGGGAGAATGGGAGGTCTTGTTTGAACACGCGAGGAATAGAGCAGCGAACTGGCACCTCTGGCAAGCCGAAGGTGCAGTTGAAAGAGCTGCAGCGGTGATTAATAATGTGGCCAACGTGGAAGGAAATTAACCAGAATATGAAGTATGCGGTAGTGACCATAGCTGATGATTCACGACAAGAGCATGTGGACATGCAGCTGGAAGGATTGAAGAAATGGGCACAAGGTACTCCACACTACCGTGGTTATATTGACACAGATATGAACCTGGCGCGTGCCCGCAACGAAGTGGCTTCCAGGGCTATGGCAGACGGGGTCGAGCTACTGATTTTCCTTGATGCTGATTGCATTCCAGGGCCCTTCTTAATACCTTTCTACGTGGAGGCAGCGCGTAACTGGCCTGATGAAGTGCTCTGTGGTCCGGTCACCTACCTTCAGGAACCTGACGATCGGGGATATCAATTAGACACTTTGCTGGAGTTGACTAACCCCCACCCAGCGCGTCCGAACCTGCCCGCAGGGCAGAGTAGGTTAGGGACAGAAGAAGAGTGGAAGTTATTTTGGTCGCTTTCCTTCGCGATGACTGCTTCCGCATGGCAGGATAGCGGAGGTTTTGATGAGGGTTACGTTGGATATGGAGGCGAAGATACTGATTTCGCGTTCCGCCTCCGGGCGCAGGGTAAAAAACTGCGCTGGGTGGGCGGAGCCCACGCCTATCATCAGTGGCACCCAGTATCCTTACCACCGGTCGAGCACCTCGATGATATCTTGGCTAACGCGACGCGCTTCCACTCCATTTGGGGTGTCTGGCCCATGGAGGGCTGGCTGGTGGCATTCTCTGAACGCGGGTTGGTGAGGCGTGGTGACGATGGCTGGGTACGCACCTAAAATGACGCTTGTCAACGCTAAACCTCTACATCTCAATCGCATGTTCTAGATAGAGGGGCATCTCTGCAACTTTGCCTGAAGGTTTTTCAAAATCGACATGGATCTGGGCAGTGAAAGGGCCCGTCCAACAATCAGGAACTTTCTCCCGAATACTCTGAATGTTCCAGCTCAGCAGAATCCTTCTTGATTGAACGTAGGTTTCGACATTATTGTCATCTTTCCAGCAATAATTAAAGGTGCGAACTGATTATAGGGCTTCGTACTTTTCTCAATACAAACCTCTCTGGTCCATGGAGAAATAAAAATAGAGATCTCACCGGTTGCGGTTTGCTCTCCCCTCCAAGTGGTGTGTACCACGCAGTAGATATGTGTCGCATCAGCTGCCAATGATGGTTCGAAAGACTGAATCATTTGCCCATGGCTCGGCCTACTTAAATCGTGTGGAATCATTAGGGTATTCGATGCGAATTCTAATGGTTTGCCACAATGCCTTGTGTGATGATCCGCGCTTTCTTTGGAAACCGATGTTCTTATGAAGCGGTACCGCCGTTCTGACTATGCGGTACCGCTCGTTTTACCCCCGCGACCGCAAACTAACGTCACAAATGACGAGGAATCGTGGTATTAACCACCTGAGTTCCAGCCTCCACCTCAGGACGGGTTCGCATATCCTCACCCTTGAGCCGGAACAGTACCCCGTTGGTAGACAGCCGACTCAACACCGCATCGGCGATCGCGGCATCGGCAAACACGGAATACCAATAATCCGGCTGATGCTGACTGGCGATCACCGTCGATGACCGTTCTCTGGCCACCAGCAAATTAAACACCTGCTCCAAGGCGTGCTGCGACACCGTTGTCGCCAAGAAATCATCAATAATCACCAACGATGCTTTCATTAATGACGCCATGAATTTCTTCCGCTTCATCGTGTTCTCACGCAACATGTCGAAATCGTCGCCAAGATCTGACATCCGAAAATACCTGGTATGAAACTGCATCCGACACGCATTGACACCCAGTGCTTGAGCCAGGAAACTTTTACCCGTGCCTGTGGCACCGGTAATCGAAATATCTTGCCCATGAATGATCCACTCGCCCGTCGCCAACCGGTTGATCCGATCAGTGGTGATCCCGCGGTCGGTCGTGACATCAAAACGCTCCAACGCCGCAACAGATTGCTGCAAACAGGCCTCCCGCATCAACCTCTCGATGCGTCGGCTGTCCCTGGCGTTACGCTGGGCATAAAGGGCCTCTTTAACTTTGTCTTCAAAGCTGTCGTGGTCCCGATCAGGGTCATCAATGATTTCCTGGATCACGCGTCCGAATTCAGCCATCCGTAGATCCTTGAACAGATCCATATCCTCTGCTGACAGTGTCATTGCTTAGTCTACCTCCTTAAACACAAAGGCACCCGCACCACGCACGCTGGAATTATCCGGCAACGACGCCGGCCTGGTGGATACTCGTCGCGGTGGCGACGGTGCTGTGATCTGCGGTGAATCCACTAGCACCTCAGGGTGTTTACGCAGGTTGGACAGGTGATCTTTGACTTTGCGGGTCGATGGCACCTGTTTGGCGGCCACGATGATCTGGCAAGCCTGTTCCAATTCGACCCGGGAGTAATCCTTGGATAGAGCCAGTACAGCAAGGGCACTATTATAGGCTTGGGCTTCGACTTTCCTGGCGTTAAACATCTGCTCGATGACGGTGAAGGTGGAAGTCCCTATACTCTGCGCCCAGGATAAAATCCGGTACCGATCCCAGCGTTGTCCCAAATCCTTATGCGATGGGGTAACATGCTCATCCAGAGTGGAGTACTGAAAGTTCGCGGGCGCACGGCGATGCCGGGCGACAATTTCATTATCAAAGATCACCTCGATGGCGGTGTCCAGGATGCAGGTCTCCACGGTTTTTCCTGCCAGTTTCCACGGCACCGAATAGAAGTGATTATCCACTCTGATGTGGTAATTCATCCCCACTTTGGATTTACGCCACTGCGCCCAGGACCAGTGCTCATCGGGCAGGCTCAGTAGTTCTGGTTGTTCGAACTCGTCAAAGATCTCGTGTCTGGAAATATCATGTCCCCGGAACTGTGAACGGTTATTGATCCAGTCCACCCGCTCACTGATGGCGTGGTTGAGTTGGTCAAGGGAAAAGAACGTGCGGTCATCGAGGTATTCAATGATCCAGCGTTCGGCAATATCGACGCCTTTTTCCACACTGGGTTTATCCTTCGGCGTGTAGGGCTTGGCAGCCACAGCCCCGAACCCGAAATGAGTGCTGAAGGTGGCGTACTGCTTGTTCAGATCCCGCACCCGGGTGGTCTTGGCGACTTGGTTTGTGGCTGTGGACGCGTTATCAGGAACCACGATCCGGGTGACACCACTGAAGTAGTCAAAGGCCTGCTGGTGGGCGTAGAGCCAGTTGCGCATGCCGCTGGTTAAACCAGCCACTGGCATGAATCATGCCGGAAAACGGCAGGGTTGCCACAAAGATCTGGACTTTGTGTTCCTGACCCGACAACGGGTCCACCACGGTCATGGTTTCCCCTGCCCAGTCGACCTCCATGACATCGCCTGGAAGGTGGTTGACCGCGGCGGTGAGATTGTTTTCATCGACGTAGTCTTCAAACAGTGAGCAAAACTGCGGGTAAGAGTAATGCTCGCCTCCAGGTGGGGCAGGCAACCTCAGGTAGCGTTCCCATTCAACTTTGCGGGTGACACGTGTGCGGGTCATCCGTCGCTTGGCGATGGTCGCCATGTCGGGCTGGGGGAATTGTGCTGGGTCGCGACGCCGGTTGTCGGGAAAGAGCTCCTCAATCTGGGCAGATGACAGATTTTGTATCTGCTCAACAGTGAGATTCTGGTTGGTCAGGACATATTTGGTATGGCTGATGGTCTTTCGGGAGCATCCAAGAGATCTGGAGATCTCTGTGTAGGATCGCCCGTCTAACAGCCACAACATGATCGACCGGTAATCGGTAGTCATGATGGTCTCCTTGAGGGGAATGCGACCCGCACTTTCGTCAGTGTGCGGGCCGTCCCTCAAAGTGTGACAGGAAAACTACCCCCGGTTTCCGATATCCAGAACATCGGTTCCCGATATCCAGAAAACCGGTACTAAATAGCCGAACGCATCAGGTTTGGGTCATACCAATTGGGGCGGTCGTGGCATTTAGCTCGACCTCCATGGTGGCCAGCGCAGGCGCCAGCATTGACGCGTTGGGCTGGAACGCAAAAACCGCCACCAGCAGCGTAATCATGAGGGGCACAACAGTTGCGGCCGAGGCTTTTCTCGGCTCCACAGGAGTTGACATGTTCAGGCTCTTTTCGTTTTTTAGGAGGGTAGCTCATCATCGAGGGTGGGGTAGGAAGCCTGCGCGCCCGCCCGGGTGGCGGCAAAAGCGCCAACGCGCGCCGCAAACTTGGAGGCGGCAACCAGGTCGGCGCCGTCGGCAAGCTTTGCGACGAGTGCGCCCACAAAGCCATCGCCACTACCGGTGGTATCGACAGCGTGGATAGTCGGAGTTGGAATCTCTGTGAGGCCTTGTGCATCAGCAACAAGCGCACCCTTAGCTCCTAGAGTCATCACAACAGTATTAAAGCCCTGTTCAAGCAGTGCTTTGAGCAAATATTGGGGGTCACCGGACTGGAGGGGAGCACCGAGCAGCTCCAGCACCAAGGCACCTTCATGTTCATTAACCACCAAAGGATTGGCCTTGAGAAGTTGCTCATGTCCAACCTCAACAACTGGTGCGAGGTTAACAACCACTCGACCCTGCGCCAGGTCCACCGCACGCGCAAAGCCGCTAGCTGGGATTTCTCCTTGCAGCAGCACAATGCCGGCGGACTTAATAAGCTCTGCGTGCTTTTCGACGAAACCCGCATCCACCTGAGCGTTTGCGCCTGGAACGACGATGATGGTGTTTTCTCCATCGGCGGAGACGGTGATTACTGCCAGGCCGGTGGGACCATCAATAGTTGCGACAGGATCGGTATCCACGCCGGATTTTTCCAGGTGGACCATTGCGTCTTTGGCCATCGCATCATTTCCGATGGCGCCAACCATGGAGACATTGGCACCGAGCTGAGCTGCTGCGACTGCTTGGTTTGCCCCTTTTCCACCGGCGCTGACGGTGCCTCCGCTACCGAGGAGGGTTTCGCCGGGGTTGGGGTGTCTTTGGACGTGGGTGGTCAGATCGGCGTTGATCGATCCGACCACGACAATGGACTGTTTTTCAGCCATGGACGTGTCCTTTCTGAATTGTTTTAGCTCTATGCAAACGTTTACATAAAAGTCTTAGATCAAACTTATAGTGCCGATGGCTTTTTTGACAAGGGGGTGTGAAGGGGGAGCGCTAACCATGAAAAACCCCGTGGTTGGAAGACCACGGAGTGAAAAAACTATTGCTTTTGATTGGCCTTATAGAGCGCAGCTTTTACCCCATAAATGGCAACAACAACCGCCATACCTAAGGAAGTAAGAACTCCAAGTGCTCCCAGCCCTGTTACGCCAGCAATGCCGATGACATTGCTAAGGACAAAGAGAATTCCTGTTGCTTTACCCCATTTCTTAAATTTGGCAGCAGCAGTGTTCGTTGTCGGAGAGAGGGTAGGCGCAGTTTCTACCGGTTTGGCCAGGAATTGTGTCGGTGATTTCTGAAGCTGCAGGCCTGCGCTTTCCAATTGATAATCGATTGCTTTTTGCATGAGTTCTTGAGGAGTTGGATCTTTTTCCGGCTCGGTAGTGATCGGTGCATGATGGCGCACAACCGGCGCCTCAACAACCGTGGCAGGTGCTGGCTCAAGATCAATTGGGGTTTCGATTTTGCCCTCGGCCATCTTTTCAAGTTTGGCGGTGGCCCATGCACTGAAATCCTCTTGATGCATTAATGGCTTTTCATAGCGCAAGGCCAAGGACATTTTGCCATCGGTGGCGAGCGGATCGTCGGTTACCAGGACATCGGATCGAGTTTTGGTTACGGCCTGCTTATATTCCAAGCCAAGCAAAGCACATAGGCTTTGGAGAGATTCCCCTTGGGTATAAAGCTCACCGTTGACAAAAGTGGATCCGCGGAAAGCCACTCGAGTACCAGGCTGAAAGAAATCTGCTGGGGCGACCCATTGCTGTGCAGCAAGTTCCGGTGATTTTGTTCCTGCGGATTTTTCCTCCTGGGTCGGCATCGGAGAATCAGGAATGGGATCTGCTACCGGAGTAGTGAGGACAGGGCCATAGCGATACCAATCTTCAAAATCAGCCTGCGAGATAATTGGTTTGCCAAATTCCCTCGCATTTTGAGCTTTGCGTGACATTGACGCTGGATCACCCGCGACGAGAACATCGCAGCGACTCTTGGACACCGATTTCTTATATTCCAGACCTTTAGCAGCGCAAAGTTCTTGTAAACGGTCATCATCAGCAGGTACGCCCAAAAGCTCATTGCGTCCGGTGAAAGCGATTCGAGTGCCGGGAGTCAAGAGCTCAGCGATATTTTGGGTTTCTTCAACAGGAGCTTCAATGGTGAGGTGTTGCAGTCCTGCTTTTGATGCCCGTTCACGAACGTCATCATATTGAGCGGTGTTCCAAGATCCACGGGAGATTGCCCAGGCTGATAATATCTCTGCTGTTTCCTCCAATTCGGCCTGATCGAGGTTAGTTGTGGGACCGCCAGAAAAGGCTGCCCAAGCATTGTCAGAATCAGTGGCGCGGGCGGGGTCTAGTTTCATCGGGCTGTTGTTTGCCCAGGTAGGTATAAAAACTGCACCCTCAGACTCTTGATCGGCCGGTGGCACAACTTGGCCACGATCAAGATTAAAGGGGTTTTGTTGAAAAGCGTAGGCCATACTCTGACATCTTTGGGTTACGTCATTGCCTTGGGGTTGAAATTCAAAGTCTGAGATGTCATAGCCAACTCCGACGGCGAGGTCGAGACCTTTTTCTTGATGCCTTACTGCACGTTCAAGCATAGGGAGGCGATCTCCGACGACAATTCCGCCAGCAGCTTGTCGCTTTAGCAGCGGCCAGAAATCTCCCAATGTTGGTGCAAGGGTCAGGCCACCGGCGGGGACATTATTGGTTCGGCCAAATTCGCCTAGGTCAGACATGGGATTAATCCAGCTGCCAAAGTCTGCGACCTCCGCACCTTCTTGAATAATAACGGCGTGGATTCTGATGACGTGATCACTTATTCCAAAATTGACGCCATCAACGGAGAGGAAAATAACTCTCGATGCGGTGACTGAGGCGGAGACTTCACGTCTAATCCGGCGAACCAAGGTGTTGTTTGCGCGGATATGTCGAGCTTCAACAGGTGCACTGAATTTCAGATTTTCCAGATCAACACCACGAGAGAGTGCAACGTAAAACTGCCCGTCGGTCGTTGTTCCGCCAGCTAAATTGATAAAAAGCTTCGGGATAGTTTTACCTTGAGATTTATGGATGGTAATTGCCCATGCAAGAATCACCGGGAACTGTTTGATGCTCGCAATCACTTCACTGCCCAGTGTGCCCTCTGAAATTGAGGGACGTTTCACTTCCCAGGTATGGATTCCTAGGTCGACTACTTCACCATTGTGGTCAAGGCGCACCTGGATTGAATCGGCGGTCGCAGCGACAATAGATCCAAAACTGCCATTAACAAAACGATTCTGAGAATCGTTGATAATCGTCATCACGCGAGCGCCGACACAGTAGTGAAGCTCCTCGGATCCGCTAAAAGAGCTGCTATCAACATGGTCTTCAAATTGAGCGTGGGAAATGAACTTTTCAGCCGTAAGTTCTTGGAGTCGTGCCTGGTTAATTTTGTCTACCGTGCGACGGTGTGAAGCCAAGGTAACCCAATCGTTGGGAGCTTGAAAATTCGGATCGACGTGAGCGTTTAAGATTTTTAAGGCTGCATCCCCGACGCTACCTTCGCGAACTTGATTGAGCACCTCAAGAAACTCATTATCAGTTTGCCTCCACACCGTGGTCAGAGTGATATTTGTGAGCTCGAGGTCATCAAAACAATGCGCGGAGAAGAAATAGGGGGATTCCCAGCGCGTACTAAATATTTCGGATTCACTATTTGTCACTACTGGAGGTAGCTGCAGCAAATCGCCCACCAGAACTAGTTGCGCGCCACCAAATGCCTGCTCAGAACGCCTAATGCTGCGCAAAGCGATATCAATCATTTCGAAAAGGTCTGCCCGGACCATAGAGATTTCATCGATGACGAGTACGTCGATTACTTTGAGAACGTTTCTTACCTGGGAGCTTGGATGCCATTCCCCTCCAGGTTTGAGATCATCAGGGTACATTCCCGGCCGAAAGCCAAATGCTTTATGGATGGTGAATCCTTCGACATTAAGTGCAGCAACACCAGTGGGAGCAGTTACTAGGACATTTTCACTGGGAAGAGACTCCAAACAAGTACGAAGCAATGTCGACTTGCCAGTGCCTGCTTTGCCTGAAATCAACACATGGCGTCCCGAATTGATGGATTCCAATGCAGATTCGAATTCTGAAGTAATAGTGATAGACATGGCGTTAAGCAGCTCCTGGATTGAATTTTTATCGTGTGGAAGCATTGAAGCATATGGGTCGGACATCAAGATTTTTGAGTTAACACACAATCGAACAAAGCAGGGGATCCAATCAGGTGTGATTCCACCACTATCTTTTCGTCGAAAAGCGCCTGGGTGCTTAATCGAAAAAATGAACGTTTATTGTGTCCGCGTGGTGGCGTAGAGTGTGAGGCATGGCTTTTGCTGCTGAACACCCAGTCCTCTCCCATTCCGAGCACCGTCCGGTTGGTGAGATTGAACGTAGTGATGACAAATTTGAGGTCATTAGTGAATTTGAGCCCGCAGGCGATCAGCCAGCGGCGATTAAAGAATTAGATGAGCGCCTTAACCGTGGTGAGCGCGATATCGTGCTTTTGGGCGCCACTGGTACCGGTAAATCGGCGACGGCAGCGTGGTTGATTGAGCAGCAGCAGCGGCCCACCTTGGTGATGGCGCCGAATAAGACCTTGGCTGCGCAGTTGGCCAATGAGCTGCGCCAATTATTGCCCAATAATGCCGTGGAATATTTCGTGTCTTACTACGACTATTACCAGCCTGAGGCCTATATTGCGCAGACGGATACCTATATTGAAAAGGATTCCTCCATCAATGAGGATGTGGAGCGCCTGCGCCACTCGGCTACGTCTTCCTTGTTGAGCCGCCGCGATGTGGTGGTGGTGAGCTCGGTGTCCTGTATTTATGGTTTGGGTACGCCGCAGTCTTATTTGGACCGTTCGATTGTGCTGGAAACCGGCGTGGAAATTGAGCGTGATCGTTTCCTGCGCTTGCTGGTGGATATTCAATATGACCGCAATGATGTTGGTTTTACCCGCGGAGCGTTCCGCGTTAAGGGCGACACTGTGGATATTATTCCGGCATATGAGGAATTAGCCGTGCGTATTGAGTTTTTTGGTGATGAAATTGATGCGCTCTATTACATCCATCCCCTCACTGGCGACGTGGTGCGCAACGTCAAGGAAGTGCGTATCTTCCCAGCTACGCACTATGTTGCAGGGCCTGAGCGCATGGAAAAAGCGGTGGCAGATATTAAGGCGGAGCTGGAGGAGCGCCTGGCTGATCTGGAAAACCGCGGCAAGCTGCTGGAAGCCCAGCGTCTGCGCATGCGTACCGAATATGACCTGGAAATGATTGAACAGGTTGGTTTTTGCTCCGGCATTGAGAACTACTCGCGCCATATTGATGGCCGTGCCGCTGGAACTGCGCCTGCGACTCTGATTGATTATTTCCCCGAAGACTTCCTCACCATTATTGACGAGTCCCACGTCACCGTGCCGCAAATCGGTGGCATGTTTGAAGGCGATACCTCCCGCAAGCGCAACCTGGTGGAATTCGGCTTCCGTCTGCCTTCAGCCCTTGATAACCGCCCTTTGACCTGGGAAGAATTTGATGAACGCCGTGGCCAAACGGTCTTTATGTCTGCAACTCCAGGCAAGTTTGAAATGGCTGCAGCTGGCGGCGAATTTGTGGAGCAGGTGATTAGGCCTACTGGCCTGATCGATCCAAAGATTACGGTCAAGCCCACCAAGGGCCAGATTGATGATCTGATCCACGAAATTCGCGAGCGCACCGCTAAGGAGGAGCGCGTTTTGGTGACCACCTTGACCAAGAAAATGGCCGAGGACCTCACCGATTACCTGCTGGAAAACGGCATTAAAGTCCGCTACCTCCACTCAGATATTGACACCTTGCAACGTGTGGAATTGCTGCGTCAGCTGCGCCTTGGCGAATATGACGTGCTGGTGGGTATTAACCTGCTCCGCGAGGGCCTTGACCTGCCCGAAGTTTCCCTCGTGGCCATTTTGGACGCCGATAAAGAAGGCTTCCTGCGTTCGACCACCTCACTTATTCAGACCATCGGCCGCGCCGCCCGTAACGTCTCCGGCGAGGTCATCATGTACGCCGACAAGATCACCGATTCCATGGCCAACGCCATCGAGGAAACTGATCGACGCCGCGAAAAGCAGGTGGCCTATAACAAGGAACACGGCATTGATCCGCAGCCACTGCGCAAAAAGATCGCCGATATCCTGGACCAGGTTTATGAAAACACCTCAGAATCCACTGGTGTTTCTGCGGATGCCGCGGTGGTTGCCAAGCCGGATATCTCTAGCTTGCCAGCAAAAGAGGTACAAAAGCTTATCGACGACCTCAGCGCTCAGATGGCTGCGGCAGCCAGGGAGTTGAAGTTTGAGTTGGCTGGGCGTTTAAGGGATGAAATCTTTGAACTCAAAAAAGAACTCCGTGGAATTAAAGACGCAGGTATCTAAGCGTAAATTCACCCTTAAGCACCAACTATTTTGTTAGACTTAAGGCCAATGACACAGCAGCAGGGATTTTCCTGCCCAGAGCTTTAGGGAAAGGTGACATGAGCGAGAGTTACAGCAAAGTCGTCGTCGGTACTGATGGATCTAAGTCTTCTCTGCTCGCAGTGGAGCGCGCTGCGAAAATTGCTGCAGCCTTTGATGCCACATTGATCATTGGATGTGCCTACTACGAGAGCAAAGAGGATGCCTCCAAGACTCTCCGCCAGGATTCCATGAGCATTCTTGGTGATGATCCTGCACGTGAAAACCTGGAAAAGGCTTCTGAGGTTGCTCGCGCTGCTGGTTGCAAGAACATTCAGACCGAGGTTCGCCCAGGTACTCCTGTTGAAGCTCTTATGGGTATGGTTAATGACAACCAGGCTGACCTGCTGGTAGTTGGTAACCGTGGTATCAACTCACTCACCGGCCGTTTGCTGGGTTCCGTTCCAGCTGATGTTGCCCGCCAATCTGACTGCGATGTCATGATTGTGCACACCGTGAACTAAGAGCTTTTGCTAAAGAAAAAGCCGGTTTTCACTCCGATTGGGGAGTGAAAACCGGCTTTAGTCTTTCTTGGCTTAAACACTGTGGCTTTTAGCATCAAATTCTTCTTGGGCCTCCAACACCTTGGCCAACTCGGCTTCTACTGTGCCAGCAAGCAGCCTTAAAGGAGCAGCAATCTTCAGGCCTAGGGGAGTGAGGTGGTAGTCCACATGGGGCGGAATGCTGCTATGAACAGTGCGTTCCACCATGCCGTCTCGCTCTAATTTGCCAAGGGTTTGCGAGAGCATGCGATCACTCACGCCCTCAACTTTTCGGCGAATCTCCGAAAACCTTTGGGGGCCTTCGCTTTGTTCCAAGGCCAAAATTGTCAATCCGCCCCATTTGCCCGTGACCTCTTGTAATGCCACTCGAGAGGAACACGCAGCAGATAAAACATTGGGAGCTGGGCTTTGAGTGTCAACGGTTGGGTCAGTCATGGCTTTAACCTTAGTCTCCAGATTTAACCAAAGAAAGTATTGCACTTATTTTTTGTTAGTGCTATGTTTGCATAAGTTAATTCCTCCGAAGAAAGAGAAATAGAAAATGCGTATTGCAGTTACCGGTGCAGCCGGAAACCTTGGACACTTCGTCATCGAGTCCCTCATCAACCGTGGCGTTGCTGCCGCAGACATCGTGGCAATTGTCCGCAATGAAGAAAAAGCAGCTGACCTTGCAGAGCGCGGCGTTGCACTCGGCGTTGCTTCCTATGAAGATGAAGCAGCACTCTCCGCATCATTCCAGGGTGTTGATCGCCTTGTTCTAATCTCCGGCAGCGAGGTTGGAAAGCGCACTGCGCAGCACACCAACATCATCAATGCGGCTAAGGCTGCAGGTGTATCCCTCATCGCCTACACCAGCCTGCTCAACATCGAGACCTCTGACCTTTCCCTAGGTGAAGAACACCGCGAAACCGAGCAACTGCTCGCAGACAGTGGCGTTGAATACGCATTGCTGCGCAATGGTTGGTACTGGGAGAACTACGCATCCGCGATTGACAGCGGCAAGGCCATGGGCAAATTCTTTGGTGCTGCAGGCGAGGCTAAGGTCTCAGGAGCTGCTCGCAAGGATTATGCAGAGGCAGCCGCTGTGGTTATCACCAGCGAAAACCAGGGTGGCAAGGTCTATGAGCTAGCTGGCGCTCCAGCTTTGAGCTACCAGGGCATTGCCGACGCAGCCGCTGAGGTCATTGGCTCCCCAGTAACCTACGTCAACCAGACCGTTGCTGAGTACCAGCAGGTTCTGGAAGGCGCAGGCCTGCCAGCAGAAATTGCTGCCATGATTGCAGATTGGGACCGCAGCATTGAAAAGGGTGCCCTCTACTCCGAGAGCACCGATCTTCAGGACCTCATTGGACGTCCATCCACCTCTGCAGCAGAGGCACTTGCTTAAAAGTACCTACAGCTAGAGGGAAATCTCCCCAAGGATGGTAAGCGTCTGGGTTGCACGAGTAACTGCAACATAAAGATCCTGCAGGCCTTGGGGAGATTCTTCTGTAATCCCAGCAGGGTCAACCACAATAACGTGGTCAAACTCCAAGCCCTTGATGTCATCAACCAGGAATTGGTTGTCGGCATCCTCAAAGCGAGCGTGGGAGGAAATAACCGCCACGCTACGTTCGGCGTCCTCGTTGAGGAAGGCTTGTTTTAGTGCTGCGATATCGGCGTCTGCTGCCAAGAACTGCACGGGACGCCCGGAATCACGAATCGCCATGGCAGGAGCAAGATTTGGATTGATCTGCGCCAAAATTTGGTTGGCAAAAGTCATGATTTCTGCCGGGGTGCGGTAGTTCACCGTGAGCTCGTGGTGACGGAAACGGTTCTTGATAAATGGATCAAGAGATTCTGACCAATCATCGACGCCGGCAGGGGAGCCGGTTTGAGCGATATCACCCACCAAGGTCATCCAGCGTGAAGGACTACGGCGGAAGACCATGCGCCATTCCATGGGGGAGAGCTCTTGGGCTTCATCGACAATAACGTGGCCATAAGCCCAGGTGTGATCAGCTTTAGCACGCTCAGCGGTGGAGCGATTATCGCGCACCTCTTGGCGCTGGGCCAGGGTTTCAGCGTCGATAATGTCAAAGGCGGACAAGATTTCAGCATCGGGATCAATGTCGGCATCAACATCAATATCTGAGGACTGTGAAGAACTCAGAACGTCCAAGACTTCCTGTGCATCCTCAATTTCTTGGCGCCACTTCTTTTTAGCCTCTTCACGTGCCTCATCGGGATCGGGGAGACCAATTAAAGTGGTCAACTCATCCAATAATGCTGCATCAGAAGGTGCCCAAGGCGCATCCGGCGCGCGCAAAAGAGCTGCATGAGTTTCCTCGTCATAACCAGCGGCCGCAAATTCAATGCGTTCGGGGTCCGTGAGCAGGTCCGAGAGGACCTGCTGGGGCATTAGCTCCGGCCAAAAACCTTCAACCACCTGCAACAGGGCCGCGTCGTCAAGCAAATCGTCGTGGAGCTGATCGATGTCGGCAGCAGAGAGCAGGTTTTTGCCGCCCAAGGGGTCGGCGCCAATGGTCTGGGCCATCTGGTGGGCGAGCTGCTCGACGAGGTGTTCGCGGAAAATTGGGCGTGCCAGGTTATGAGGCTGACGGGAACGGCGAGCGCGGGTGCGGGACTTGGCGACGGTTTTCTCATCGATGGTGATGAGGATGCCGTCGACGGTGACCTCGACGGGGATTTCGGGAACGGTTTGATAAGCCTTGACCGCTTCGTTGAGGATGGTGGCCATTTCCTCGGAGCCCTTGATTTCGCGGGTGAGGAGGTCCTCGTGACCTGTGGGTGTGATGCCGGGGTAGAGTTCGCCAATGGTGGAAAGGACCACGCCGGTTTCACCAAGTTCAGGCAAAACGTGGGAAATATACTCCAAAAAGGTCTTATTGGGGCCGATGATGAGCACGCCGGATTTTGCCAGCTGCTCGCGCCAGGTATAGAGCAAATAAGCAACGCGGTGCAGCGCAACGGCGGTTTTGCCGGTTCCCGGGCCGCCCTGCACGACCATCACACCGCGAGTGGTATCGCGGATAATTTCATCCTGCTCGCGCTGGATTGTCTCCACAATATTGCTCATGTGGCCGGTGCGGGCTGCTTGTAACGCCTGGTGGAGTGCACTTTCTGAGCCCACGCCCTGCTGCTGTGCAGTGGAGGTTACGCCATCGCCAGATAAAACCTCATCATCGATTCCACTGACGGTGCGCCCGCGGGTGCGGATATGGCGACGCAGTTCCACACCCTCTGGTTGCACCGTGGTGGCCAAGTAAAAAGGCCGGGCCATGGGCGCTCGCCAGTCCAGCAAGAGCGTGCGGTAATTATCCTCGCGGGCATCCAGGCCCATGCGGCCGATATAACGGCGATCCAAGTTGGGCTTGCCCGGGACTGGGTTCTCTGGGCCTTCGGGAGATTCTTCAACGACGTCAATACGGCCAAAAACCAGGCCTAATTGCGCGAGATTGAGGCGATCGAGTTTTTCATTGAGGCCGTGGTACTCGGTTTCACGACGCACCAACGCTTCGGGATCAGGGTTGGAAGGGTCGACGTCCTTCATCACTTCCGCCAACCGCTCATTTGCCCTATTTACCTCATCATCGAGGCGTTGAAAGAGCATGTCAACATAAGCCTGTTCCTCCTGGATAGCTTCAAAGGCGGGGGCCGGTGCCTGGTGTGATGGCTCCGGGGTTGTGCCAGCTGTGGAGTGGCCTGTGGTGGTCATTAAATTAGACCTCCTGAATTCCTGATCTAAGTACCTAACTTTAATTGCCTTGGTAGAAAACTCATCTGCTTAGAACCCAAAGATGAAGGGGCTATATGGCGCCGCCTGGAATTTAAAAATGGCCAGCACAGTGATGTTTTGCGTTTTCAATACAACACCAAGAAGCTATCAATCATTCCAGATCGCGGCGGAAGATGTGCATTTGCCATGCTGAAACGGGAAAAATTGCATGTAGCAGGGGGTATAGCACCGGGTGGGGTGGGACATGGTGGGACGAGAAAACCGCCACGCCCCGGAAAACGTGGGGCGTGGCGGTATATCTTAAAGCTCCTGCGCGTACGCTGAAGCGTGCGCTGCAGTGTGGGCTGAAAAAGAATTAACCGATCTTCTTCTGGGCACGGTCAACTGCCTTGTCAGCGCGCTTTTGCAGCTTGCCGTAGGTCTTGTTGGCCTTCTTAGCAGCGTGACCGGAGGTTTGCTCTGCAACCTGAAGTGCAAAGTTAGCCTTATCCTGAGCCTTGGTAGCTGCCTTTACGGCAGACTTACGAGCGGTCTTGGCATTAGCCTGTGCAGCGCTTAGCCAATCAGCGCGGTTGTCTTCAACAAAAGCGGTTGCCTTGTGGGCATAATCGGTGACGGTATCACCAGCCTTGCGAGCGGTTTCGGAAGCGGTCTTGAACCAGTCATCCTTGTTTTCGCCAACGAACTCCTGCGCGGTGTGAGCGTACTCAGTGACCTTGCCGGTGGTATCGGTGATCCAATCAGAAGCTTTCTCGCCGAGCTTTTCGGTCTCAGACTTGGTAGGAAGTGCCTGCTGAATCTGCTTCTTGCCAACCTTGGCAGCGTGGTTAGCGCGCCACTTCACACCAGGCTTGCCCTCGGTGTCTACAGCGGTAATAAAAAGTCCGCCGAGGAGTGCAACATTGGTAATGAAGCCATTGCGACGATCGCGCTTCTCATTGGCATCCTGGGTTTCCCAGAAAGCATTGCGGGCCAGGATGGTTGGAACGCTGACAATCGCCAGAGCTGCGGCAGAGGTACGAGGTGCACGGCCCAGTGCCAACAAAGAACCTGCGCCTACCTTGGTGCCACCGATAATGCGGGTGATGGCTGCTGGATCCTTGGAGATCCGCTTCGCGTATTTACGAGGGAGCACATAGCGAATACGGTCCAAGACCACCTCGATTCCTTCGACGTGCGCCTGGGTATTCAGGATTGTCTCTGCACCATCAGTGATGTAAACAGATGCCAGCATTGGTCGGGCGAACTTGCGGATCATGTATTTATGCTCCTATCTAACGCGGTTTTCCAGAACACCTCAGATAGTGGGTGCCTGGGTTTTCTCCAGAGTTATTCTCTATCCGACGATCTTACCTAGGTTATGACCGGTGTGTCGTGAAGGTGGCGTCATTTGGGGAGTTTTGTCAGCTATCTAACACTGAAATTCGAAAGTGTTCTTAATGCGAACATCTTTTACCCTAATTTGTGGGGTCAACCGCAATTCTGTGGGCAACCTGAGGCAATAAATAGCACCCCCAAAAGTTGAAACATTGCCACTTTTGGGGGTGTATTGAGCTGGATTTACCTACCAGCGGCGTTCCCACCATGCTTCGAGTTCTGGGCGTTCAGTACCCAAGGTGGTTTCTTTGCCATGTCCCGGCCATACGATGGAGTCGTCCGGGAAAACGTCGAAAAGCCTCTCTTTAACGTCATTAAAGAGACGGACGAAGTCGCCCTCGCTGCTGGTTTTGCCGAGGCCGCCGGGGAAGAGGCTGTCGCCGACAAAGAGGTTGGTCTTGCCGTCAATCTCTGCCACCAAGGTGGCGCCGCCTGGGGTGTGGCCACGCAGGATGATGATGGGGAGTTCGATGCCTTCAAATTCAATGACGTCACCGTGGTTGAGCTCTACGTCGACTGTTGCAGGTAGAGCTGGAACCTCCAGGAATGGGGCATAATGGGTGGCTCCGGTGGCGTCGAGAATATCTTCCAGCGCGCGAACATGGTCTGGGTGGCGGTGAGTGGTTAGAACCTTTGTGATCTTTACGCCGGCATCCTGGGCTAATTTAAGTAGTGCAGGAGCGTCGTCGGCGGCGTCGATCAGGAGGCCATTGCCGTTTGCGGTGAGAAGGTAACAATTATTGTCCATCTGGGAGACAGAAACCTTGTGGAAGGTGAGTTCAGTGGTCATAAGGATAGAGTAGCGAAAATTAAGCGTTCGATGCTATGTTCGAAGTAATAAATCCTGATTAAAACCTAATCAATTTTGAAGGGCAGTTGAGCAGTGGCTGATCGCCTCGTAGTGCGCGGAGCGCGTGAACACAACCTCAAAGGTGTAAACATTGATCTACCACGTGATTCCATGGTGGTATTTACAGGACTGTCGGGTTCCGGCAAGTCCTCATTAGCCTTTGACACCATCTTTGCGGAAGGTCAGCGCCGATACGTTGAATCGTTATCCAGCTATGCCCGCATGTTCCTGGGGCAAATGGATAAGCCGGATGTGGATTTTATTGATGGCCTTTCACCTGCAGTGTCCATTGATCAAAAATCAACCAATCGCAACCCACGCTCAACTGTGGGCACCATTACTGAGGTTTATGACTACCTGCGTCTGCTTTATGCGCGCGCTGGTACTGCTCACTGCCCGGTCTGCGATGCGCCGGTGGAAAGGCAAACTCCACAGCAGATGGTGGACCAAATCCTGGAGATGGAAGAGGGACTAAAATTCCAGATTCTAGCTCCAGTAGTCCGTACCCGCAAGGGTGAGTTTGTTGATCTTTTTGCAGATCTGGCAGCTCAGGGCTATTCCCGCGTCCGCGTTGATGGGGAAGTGCACCAGCTCTCTGATCCACCCAAACTAGAAAAGCAGATCAAACACGATATTGACGTGGTTGTTGACCGCCTGCAGGTTAAGGCGAGCCAAAAACAACGCCTCACCGATTCTTTGGAAACTGCACTGCGCTTGGCAGATGGCGTGGCAGTACTTGATTTTGTGGGCCTTGCGGAGGATGACCCCCAGCGCCTGCGTCGCTTCTCGGAGAAGATGAGCTGCCCCAATGGCCACCAATTGGCAGTGGATGAGCTAGAACCACGCGCCTTTTCCTTTAACTCTCCCTATGGTGCTTGCCCTGCCTGCGATGGCTTGGGTGTGCGTACCGAGGTTGATATTGACCTGATCGTTCCCGACCCGGAAGCACCCGTTAGTAAAGCAGTGCAGCCCTGGAACTCCAGCCCCAACCACAGCTATTTTGAAAAGCTGATTGAAGGCCTGGGTAAGGTCATGGACTTTGATCCGGAGACCCCATTTAAGGATCTCACCGCTGCCCAACGTAAAGCCCTCATTTATGGCACCAAAAAAGAAGTAAGCGTGCGTTATAAAAACCGCTATGGCCGCGTGCGCGCTTGGACCGCTCCTTTTGAGGGAGTAATGGGCTATTTTGACCGTAAATTGGAGCAGACCGATTCCGACACCCAAAAAGACCGTCTGTTGGGATATACCCGCGAGGTAGCGTGCCCCACCTGTAAGGGTGCACGTCTTAAGCCCGAAATTCTAGCTGTCCGCCTTGACTCCGGCTCACATGGTGCTTTGTCCATCGCAGGACTTACGGCGCTATCCGTGCAGGGTGCATATGACTTCCTAGATAGTTTGACCCTGGGCAAGCGTGAGGAAATTATCGCAGGCGCTGTTCTCAAGGAAATCCACGCCCGCCTGAAATTCCTGCTGGATGTGGGCTTGGCCTACCTCACCCTGGACCGCGCTGCGGGCACCCTATCTGGTGGCGAGGCTCAGCGTATTCGCCTGGCTACCCAAATCGGCTCCGGCCTGGCAGGTGTGCTTTATGTTTTGGATGAGCCTTCCATCGGCCTGCACCAGCGCGATAACCAGCGCCTGATTACCACCCTTGAGCACCTACGAGATATCGGAAACACCCTCATCGTGGTCGAACACGATGAGGACACCATTCGCCGTGCTGACTGGCTGGTAGATATTGGACCTCGTGCGGGTGAATTCGGTGGAGAAGTGGTCTACCAGGGTGAGCCTAAAGGAATTTTGGACTGCGAGGAATCCCTTACCGGCGCTTACCTTTCGGGCCGTCGCACCTTGGGCGTACCAGATAAGCGCCGCGAGACCGATCCCGAGCGCAAGCTCACCATCGTTGGCGCCAAAGAAAATAACCTGCAGGGGATTGACGTTGATATTCCGCTGGGCGTGCTGTGCTGCATTACCGGTGTCTCTGGATCTGGTAAATCCACCCTGATCAATCAGATTTTGGCAAAGGTGCTGGCCAATAAGCTCAACCGCGCCCGCCAGGTTCCAGGACGTGCCAAGCGCGTGGAAGGTCTGGAACACCTGGATAAATTAGTGCAGGTGGATCAATCGCCCATCGGCAGGACTCCGCGCTCAAACCCAGCAACCTACACCGGCGTTTTTGATAAGGTGCGCAACCTTTTTGCAGAAACCACTGAGGCGAAGGTGCGTGGCTATAAGCCGGGCCGTTTTTCCTTCAATATCAAGGGCGGCCGCTGCGAAGCCTGCCAGGGTGATGGCACGCTCAAAATTGAGATGAACTTCCTGCCCGATGTTTATGTGCCTTGTGAGGTATGTAATGGTCAGCGCTATAACCGCGAAACCCTTGAGGTGAAGTACAAGGGCAAAAATATTGCGGAAGTTTTGGATATGCCCATTTCTGAGGCAGCGGATTTCTTTGAGCCCATCACCTCCATTCACCGCTACCTGGCAACTTTGGTGGACGTTGGCCTGGGTTATGTCCGCCTCGGCCAAGCTGCCACCACACTGTCCGGCGGTGAGGCCCAGCGCGTGAAGCTGGCATCTGAGCTGCAAAAACGCTCCAATGGCCGCACCATTTACATCCTTGATGAGCCCACCACCGGTTTGCACTTTGAAGATATCCGCAAGCTCATGATGGTGATTCAAGGCTTGGTGGATAAGGGCAACTCAGTGGTGGTGATTGAACACAACCTCGATGTGATCAAGGCTGCGGATTGGATTGTGGATATGGGTCCCGAGGGTGGATCCGGCGGTGGCAACGTGGTTGCTGAAGGAACCCCCGAGAAGGTTGCGGAGGTTGCCGGATCCTATACCGGCCAGTTCCTTAAAGAGCTGCTGTAGGGGCAGGGGGTTCGTCGAGAAGCGCGGGTTTGTTGCGACGCCCACGCAGGGCGGCGATGCTGAGCAGCGCAATTCCTGAGAGCAGGAAGGCGATGGCCCGCGGTACCCCGGAAAGGGCGACGAGGTCGAAAAAGACCAGCTTGATGGTGCCTGCGAGCGCTAGTGCGACGCCGAACCACAGTGCTCCCGTCACGTTGAAGAGGCGTCGGCTGAGCATAACGCAGGCGGCGATCACCATCCACAGGATGGACACTACCGCGTGCCCGATGACAAATCCGAGCAACATTCCGGAATTTCCGCCCACTAGTTTGCCCATAAAGGTGACGATTGTGACGATAGCGGTGGCGGAAAGTGTGAGCACAATTGCGCCCACCAGCACCTGCAACCACCACGATTGCCCATAAAAGACACGGCGCCCGGTGACCACGGCGAGGATAAAAGCCAGGATTAGCAGCGCTTGAATAAGCGCGCTGAGGTCAGTCAGCCACAGCGGAGACAGCCTCACCACATGCTGCAGTAGCAGGCCGGTCATAAACACTGCCGCAAAAAGCCAGGTCACCCAGGGGATAATGCCCATGTCAAGGGTGGTTGGTACGCGCCGCAGTGCGAGCAGCAACGCGGTGCCGACCACCAAAAACACCACCGTGAGCGCGGTCCGGTATGGCGTTGAAGCCCCAAAAACGACCACAAAATTCGCGGCGACCAGGCACAAACCCATCGCCGCGCAAAGCTGAGCGATCCGGGTCGTGCCGCCCTTATAAAGAGCATTGCTTGTCGACGCGCCCTGCAGCGCCCCGTAAAGGCTCAGCGCCGCGACCATGACGGCCGGCAGCATCGCTAACCAGGGGTGCTCGTTGTCTGCCAATAGCCAGGCGGTGAACAAAGTAATGGGAATCGGTGCGAAGACGCCGGCAATTAAAGAGCTGGAATCCGCCTGAATATTGCGCCAATATCTGGTCTGCGCTGCTGCGTCTTGTCGTGTGGGGTCCATGGCTGGTGGATCCCACAGCGTGAGCGCCACCAAAAGAAGAGCATTGAGCACGCCGCTGATGACAGCCGGCCAGAGCTCGATGGCCCAGGCGGTGGTCAACAAGAATGGAATGCCCACCGCAAAGATAGCCGCGGCGATGCGGGACTTGGTGGTGGAGATTCTCCAGGATGCAATAAGTGCCACGGAGATGCCAAAGAGGGGCCACCAGGCTGTATTCATGGGGACGAAATAGAGCGCGCAAAAGCCAGTAACGATGGTGCTGGCCAAGAATACCGAGCCAGTGTGGGGGCTTTCTTGGGGGCTTGTCTGATGTTGGTGCTTGCTGGTGTGGCTCCAGATTCTGCCCAGTATCAGGTAGGCAGCGTTGCCCAGTAACACGATGAGCGAGCCTAGATTCTCTGGAACCCAGTACAGGACAAAGACTAATGCCAAGGTAGTAGCAATAAAGGCCAGCTGCGACGTGACAGTGAGGGCAACAATTGCAGCTGTACGACCTTCCTTCTTACGCACCCAGGATGCTGCAGCTACTAGGGCGAGTGCCAGCAGATATGCACCAATGACTCGACCCAGTGGTCCCAGCCAACCGCGTTGAATGGCTAGAGAGACCAGCAAGATGATGCCTGCCACGGTGATGATTCCACCGCCAATGGCAACTGCGCGCATGATTTTTTCTTCAGAGGTCAAACGTGGCTTTGATGGTCGTGCCGGCGGGGAAGGCGGCGGATAAATGCTCGGGGCAGTCGGCGCGGGTGGCGTGGCTGGTGGATAGCTCCATCCGGCATGCGTTGGAACAGGAGTGAAATGCGGAGCATTGCGGGGGAGTTGCGCAAGCTCCTGGGGCTCAAGCTCTCTAAGGTGGCCGACTGAGCCAGCAGCGGTGAGACTGTGCTCAGCTACTTCCGCCTCTTCCGCGGATTCCAGGCTTGCAGCCTGACCAGCAGGCGCAGCATCCAGTCGGAGTAGTAAGGAATTGATATCTTTTCTTGCTTCCTCCAGCGCTGAAGCAGAAGCGGTGAGTTTTTCCATCGCCGCTTTGAGAGTGATTCGGTCAAGTGGGTTCAGGTCCATAAACCCAGCGTAGGGGGTTAAGCTGGCGAATACTGGGAAGAAACCGGATTGTTATTTAAGTAGGCCCGGCCCAACGCTCGGCCTATCGCTGGACAGGCTTCGGCCTAATGCTTGCCAAAAGGCTTGAGGCGATTTGGAGTTGGGGGCAAGTGGTGTTACAGTGTTTTCTACTACCGCCCATCGCATACATCTATGCGAGGGCCGCAAGAGGAGATCTTCCCACCTAAGGCCGCCGAGCGATCGGTTGGATACAGGTAAAGCAAGTAGTGATGTCACGGACTAGTGCCCGTGGATAACTCTTGGAAGTCAGATCTCCCGTTCATCAGAATTGATGAACGGGTTTTTGGTCTGCGTTAGGGGCAATCACCTTTCGTGGTTCGGTACGTCAATATTTTCCCGCACTGCTAACAGAGGAGTCCACATCAGCGCTGAAGCTCGCATTAATGAGCGTATCCGAGTACCTGAGGTCCGTCTTGTCGGACCAAACGGTGAGCAGGTAGGCATCGTCCGTATTGAGGATGCACGCAAGCTCGCTTTCGACGCAGACCTAGACCTGGTCGAGGTCGCACCCAACGCTAAGCCTCCGGTCTGCAAGATTATGGACTACGGAAAGTTCAAGTACGAACAGGCTCAAAAGGCCCGTGAGTCACGCAAGAATCAGCAGCAGACAGTGGTCAAGGAGCAGAAGCTTCGTCCCAAGATCGATGATCATGATTATGAGACGAAGAAGAGCAATGTGATCCGCTTCCTTGAGAAGGGATCCAAGGTCAAGGTTACGATCATGTTCCGTGGTCGTGAGCAGGCCCGCCCAGAGCTTGGCTACAGACTCCTTGAGCGCCTGGCAAACGATGTCGCCGACTTTGGCATCGTAGAAACCCGCGCGAAGCAGGACGGCAGAAACATGACAATGGTTCTCGGTCCGGTGCGCAAGGGCAAGAAATAAACACGAATAGGGTTTAAGGACAACTTTCATGAAGAACAAGACCCACAAGGGCACCGCAAAGCGCGTCAAGGTGACTGGCTCCGGCAAGCTCGTTCGCGAGCAGGCTAACCGCCGCCACCTTCTCGAGGGCAAGTCATCCACCCGTACCCGTCGCCTGAAGGGCATCGTTGAGGTTGACAAGGCCGACACCAAGCGCATCAAGCGCCTGCTCGGCAAGGCTTAAGTTCTAAAACTTTCGCCCAAAACCCCTCCACCTTTCAACAAGATTTAAGGAAGTACCACCGTGGCACGTGTCAAGCGGTCCGTCAACGCCAAGAAGAAGCGTCGCGAAATTCTCAAGTCCGCCAAGGGCTACCGCGGCCAGCGCTCCCGCCTTTACCGTAAGGCTAAGGAGCAGTGGCTGCACTCCATGACTTACTCTTACCGCGATCGTCGCGCTCGTAAGGGTGAGTTCCGTAAGCTGTGGATCCAGCGCATCAACGCTGCTGCCCGCATGAATGGCATCACTTACAACCGCCTCATCCAGGGCCTGCGCCTTGCTGAGATCGAGGTTGACCGCAAGATCCTCGCTGAGCTTGCTGTTAACGACTTTGCAACCTTCTCCGCAATCTGCGAGGCTGCAAAGGCTGCACTTCCTGAGGACGTTAACGCTCCTAAGGCTGCATAATCACTTTTTAGTGAACACTAAAGACCTGTTTCCCACATCTTCGGAGGTGGGGGACAGGTCTTTTTTGCTTTTCGACGGAAAGCTGATCGCACCCGAATATTAACGAACTGAGGGAACCGTACGGGAGCATTTAAGACCCAAATCAGCACCCAATGTAGAGAACCTGCAATTAGAAGTAAAGAAAATTAGCACTAATTAACCTAATGCTTGCCTAATGCTCATGTGATTGACGTTTTAGTAGCCATCAATTAAGTCAGAAAACATTCAATGGCCATTTCAATCACTTAACATTTCCGATCGTGTCCACATTACTTCTAGAACCAGAAGTGGATAACTTGCGTAAACGTGCCAAGCGTTCCAGGCGGAATGAGTGGTGGCTTGCTGCCGCATTGCTCGCTCCGAACCTGCTGCTCTTGGTACTTTTTACGTACAGACCACTGATCGATAACTTCCGACTTTCTTTCTTTAGTTGGAATATTTCCTCATCCAAATCAACCTTTATTGGGCTGGACAACTACAAAGAGTTCTTTACTCGTCCTGATACCGCCCAAGTACTTCTCAATACCCTTGTATTCACTTTCTTCGCGGTAGTGGGCTCAATGGTGTTGGGTTTGCTCCTTGCCATGTTGCTGGACCAAAAGCTCTTTGGCCGTAACTTTGTTCGCTCCATGGTCTTTGCACCATTTGTGATCTCCGGTGCAGCAATTGGTGTGGCGTTCCAATTTGTTTTTGATCCCAACTTCGGTTTGGCTCAGGACCTCTTGTTGCGTCTGGGAATAAGCTCCCCACAGTTTTACCAAGATCCCAAATGGGCTCTATTTATGGTTACTTTCACCTTCGTGTGGAAGAACCTGGGCTACTCCTTTGTTATCTACCTGGCTGCATTGCAGGGACTTAACAAGGATCTAGCTGAGGCAGCAGATATAGATGGCGCAAGCGCATGGACACGATTTTGGAAGGTCACCCTTCCGCAATTGCGCCCAACTACCTTCTTCCTCTCAATTACCGTCACCCTCAATTCCGTTCAGGTCTTTGACATCATTCACACGATGACTCGTGGCGGCCCCTTGGGCAATGGCACCACAACGCTGGTCTACCAGGTGTACACCGAAACCTTCAGCAATTATCGAGCAGGCTATGGCGCCACCATTGCCACAGTCCTCTTCCTTATTTTGCTGGCCATCACCGTTATCCAGGTGCGCTATATGGATAAGGAGAATAAGCAGAAATGATCTCCACAGATAGAAGCCTGCTGGTAAAAATCATGGGCTATGTGGGCATGATTGGAGCAATTCTCTTCATCGGAGTGCCACTGCTATTCATCGTGCTCACCAGCTTCAAACAGCAATCTGAGATCTACACCCAGCCAGTAACCTGGCTCCCCTCAGAATTTAGTTTGGATAATTACCGCAGCGTATTCGAGCGCGTTCCTTTTGTTGACTACTTCAGAAACTCAATTTTGATCACTTTGATTCTATGTGCAATCAAAATTGTGCTGGGTGTCATCTCTGCCTATACTCTCTCCATCCTGCGTTTCCCTGGCCGTAACCTGGTGTTCCTCCTGGTTATCTCGGCATTGATGGTTCCTTCCGAGGTCACCGTTATTTCTAACTACGCACTTGTCAGCCAATTGGGATGGCGCGATACCTACCAGGGCATCATCATTCCACTGGCCGGCATTGCGTTTGGCACCTTCCTCATGCGTAACCACTTCATGTCTATTCCTACGGAACTTATTGAAGCGGCACGTATGGATCACTGCGGGCATTTCCGCATGTTGTGGAAGGTGTTGCTGCCAATCTCCATGCCTACCTTGGTGGCTTTCTCCATGATCACCGTGGTCAATGAATGGAATCAATACCTGTGGCCATTCCTGATGGCCGAAACGGAAAACTCCGCAACCTTGCCTATTGGTTTAACCATGCTGCAAAACAATGAAGGCGTTTCCAACTGGGGACCAGTCATGGCCGCCACCATCATGACCATGCTGCCAGTGCTTGTGATGTTCTTGGCACTTCAGCAGTACATGATTAAGGGTCTCATCTCTGGTGCAGTTAAGGGCTAACTCCAGCCCGCCGGCTGTAAACAAAACCACTCGAACCCCAAAGAACGACTCAACACCCTCACTATTAAAGGAAAAATAATGTCTTTTAATCCTCAGATTTCTCGTCGTAATTTCCTCGCAGCAGTTGGCGTCGCTGGCGCTGGCGCTACCTTGGCTGCTTGTGCTGGCACCGGTGGAAGCACCTCCTCTGAAGAGGGCTCCTCCGCAGAGGGCGCAACCAACACCATCGTTTGGTGGTCCAACCACCCTGCAAACTCCAAGGATGTTGAGCTGGAGCTGATCTCCCGCTTCGAGGCAGAAAACCCAGACCTTAAGGTGCAGCTGATTGACGCTGGCGCTAACTACAAGGAAGTTTCCCAGAAGTTCAACGCTGCTCTTTCCGGTGGCGACCTTCCTGATCTCGTCGTTCTTTCTGACACCGAGTGGTTCAACTTTGCCATCAACGGTGCAACCGCCAACATTGATGAGGTTGCAAAGCGCAACAACATTGACACCTCCACCTATGTTGATTCCCTTTACAATGACTACACCCACCAGGGTGGCCACTATGGTCTGCCTTTCGCTCGCTCCACCGTCCTCTTCTACTACAACAAGGATCTGTGGGCTAAGGCTGGCCTTGAGGACCGCGGTCCAAACTCTTGGGAAGAATTCTCCGAGTGGGGTCCTAAGCTGCAGGAAGCAATCGGCAGCGGTTTTGCACACGGTTGGGGCGACGCAACCAACTACCTCTCCTGGACCTTCGAAGGCCCAATGTGGTCCCTCGGCGGCAACTACTCTGAGGGCTGGGAGTCTCGTCTGACCACCCCTGAGACCATCCGTGCAGTGGAGTGGCTCAAGTCCACCGTTGATAACGGTTACGCCACCGTCTCCACCGACGTCACCAACGAGTTCGCAACCGGACTTATCGGATCCTGCATCCAGTCCACCGGTGATCTTTCCTCCGTGGCAGAGGCTGCAACCTTCAACTGGGGCGTTGCTCCACTGCCAAACCCAACAGGCGAAGGCGCTTGCCCAACCGGCGGTGCAGGCCTCGGCATTCCTTCCGGCATCTCCGAGGAGCGCCAGAACAACGCTATGAAGTTCATTGACTTCATCACCAACACCTCCAACACCGGCTACTGGTCCCGCGAGACCGGCTACATGCCAGTGCGTAAGGATGCTGCTCAGGACACCGAGCACGCTGCATTCCTCAAGGAAAACCCTGCCTACAACGTTGCTGTGGAGCAGTTGCCACACACCCGTTCCCAGGACAACTTCCGCGTGCTGCTGCCAAACGGTGACCGCACCATCGGCGACGCCCTGGAGAAGATCTGCCTCACCGGTGCAGATATCGATGTCACCTTGGCTGAGGTCGAGACCCAGCTCAACACCATCTACACCCGCGACATTGAGCCACTCATCTAAGTAACACCCATCTGCCCGACCCCCATGCGCTGCTCCATCGAGGGGCAGCGCTGTTCGAAAGGAAGCTACCACCATGGCGTCAATCGTCTTTGAAAACGTCACCCGAAGGTACACCCCAGGCGCTCGGGCTGCCGTCGATAAGCTCAATTTGGAAATTGCCGACGGTGAGTTTTTGGTACTGGTCGGCCCCTCGGGCTGCGGCAAGTCCACCTCATTGCGCATGCTCGCCGGCCTTGAGCCTATCGACGAAGGACGTTTGCTTATCGACGGCAAAGACGCCACGGGGGTACGTCCTCAAGACCGTGATATCGCCATGGTTTTCCAGAGCTACGCCCTTTATCCCAATATGACCGTCCGGGAGAACATGGCCTTTGCTCTGAAAAACCAAAAGGTGAAGAAGACTGAGATCGAAAAGCGCGTGGCGGAAGCCTCTCGCATTTTGCAGCTCGATCCTTATTTAGACCGCAAGCCTGCAGCACTTTCCGGTGGTCAGCGCCAGCGTGTGGCCATGGGCCGCGCCATCGTGCGTGAACCAGCAGTTTTCTGCATGGATGAGCCACTGTCCAACTTGGATGCCAAGCTGCGTGTCTCCACCCGTGCAGAAATCTCTGCACTGCAGCGTCGCATGGGTGTTACGACCGTCTACGTCACCCACGATCAGGTTGAGGCCATGACCATGGGTGATCGCGTCGCAGTGCTGCTACTCGGCGTGCTACAGCAGGTGGATACACCACAAAATCTTTATGATTTCCCAGCCAATGCATTCGTCGCTAGCTTTATCGGTTCTCCTTCGATGAACCTCATTGAGGGCACCCTCGAAGGTGGAGCCGTCACAGTTGGCGGGGGAGTCCGCATCAATTTGCCGGACCACCTGGTGGCGGAATTGCGCCAAGATCCAGCACAAAATGAAGGCCGCCCGGTCATCGTCGGCGCCCGTCCAGAGCATATGTACATCACCTCCGCGCAGGAGACTGGTGCGATCGCTGCAGAAGTCAGCCACATCGATGAGCTCGGTGCGGACTCCATGGTTTACATTATGGCTGAAGGTGTGAAGAACCCCAACACCGATGTACTGGGCGAAGGCATTCCAGAGGATATGCGAGTCCAGGTTATCCCAGCTGAGGCAGGGGATAGGGCACAGATTGGTGTGCGCGTTGACCGCCATCATGGCCTGCGTCCAGGAGATAAGGTGCATGTGGTGGCAGCACCTGAGGATGCTCACCTCTTTGATGGTCGCGATGGCCGTCGCATCGGGTCCATCAACGCTGCCCTCAAGCAGTCCTAAAAAATATTAAAGCGCGGCCCCGTCAGTCCAGACGGGGCCGCGCTTTTGGCTACCTACCAGTGCAAAGCTCCAGGCTTTCCAGGATTCAAAAAGCGCGTGGGATCACTCACGGTGGCAAAATCCACACCTGCTTGCTGGGCAATGGCAAAGGAGTGCTCATCGCGGATAGTCCAGCAACCAACCTTGATATCACGGGCGTGCAGCTCGGAAATGGTGGCCAGCTCCAAACCCTTCCAATTGGGTAAAAGTGCTGCCAGGTTGCGGGCGGGAACGCGGTCAATAATGCTGAGATCGCCAAAGCCATGCTCGCGCAAAAAGCCTAAACGCGCAGCGGGGATGCGGTCTGCTAGTTCCTCAAGGGCGGGGTCCATAAAGCAGATAAAAAGCAGGCGTTCTAGCTCGGAAGGGCGGGAGGCGAGCAGCGTCTGCAACGTCGGCACGGCGCCCGCTGCTTTGATTTCAACCTGGATGGGCAACTTGGTGGCTGCCAAGACTTCCTCCAGTGTTGGGACCTGGGAGCCGTCGATAAGCGTTATTTCTTTGACCTGCTCCAAGGTTAAAGAGGCGAGCGGTTGGTCGCGGTAGGGGGATTCCGGGCTGGCCACGCGCGCGGCGGTGCGGTCATGCATCACAACCAGGTGGTTATCAAAGGTGGCGTGTATATCAAGTTCAAAAGCATCGGCGGGAGCAGCCGCCTGGAATGCGGCCATGGAATTTTCCAAGTGCAGGTCTTCGGCACCGCGATGGGCAACAATATGCATAAATCTTCCTTAACTCAAGCAGGCAAAAATTAAAGCCCAAGAATAAGTTATTAAGGTTGCGCCAAGGTGAATCAATGGTGTCATCTGTTGTTTAATGGTGCCCCTGTTAGTCTTAACGCATGGCTTTGGACTTTAATGAGGCGTTCACCGAACGCACCCCGCGGATTGTAAATGCCGCCAAACTTCACCGCGCAGCACAGCGCCGCAAGGATAAAAAATTCCTCGTGGAGGGTGAAAACTCCGTTGAGGCAGCAATCGCCACCGGCGCTGCCCGCGATCTTTTTGTCACCGAGGAGGCCGCCGAGCGCTTCGAGGAAATCGTGCGCACCGCCGGTTATATGAACGTCTACACCCATCCCATCACCGATAAAGCTGCCAAGCACCTCAGCGATACCGTCACCACCACCGGCATTTTTGCGCTTTGCGACGACGTGATGTGGTCAGTGGGCAAGGCGATCAACGGCCAGCCACGCTTGGTGAGCGTGCCGGTAGAAACCCGCGAGCCCGGCAATGCCGGCACCCTCATCCGCGTTTCTGATTCTGTGGGCGCCGACGCCGTCGTCTTTGCCGGCGAAACCGTGGACCCCCAGGGCGCCAAGGCTGTGCGTGCCTCGGCTGGCTCCCTATTCCACATTCCGGTGGCCCGCAACACCGACGTCAATGACGTACTGGGCCAGCTGCGCTCCAAGGGCCTGCAAATTTTGGCCACCTCCGCCGATGGTGAAGTGGACCTTGATGATGCCGAGGAGCTGCTTTCCAAGCCCACTGCCTGGCTTTTTGGCAATGAAGCCCATGGCCTAAGCGATGAACTTTTGGCCAAGGCTGATCACCGCATTCGCATTCCAATTAGGGGACGTGCGGAATCATTGAACCTGGCAACGGCTGCCGCCATTTGCCTTTATGAGTCTTCTAAGGCACTTTTTGCCAGCGAAGATGAAGCAGACGCGCAGTAATCTAGCGCAGTTATAGCAACCTCACCCCGCAGCAGCTACCACAACGGAGTATGATGGCGGGGTTAGTTGAGCAGATTTTAATCTTTGATTTTTAGAACTTTAGGGAAGGGCTGGACTACACGGTGTCCGAAATTCAGTTGACCGAAGCCAGTTTGAATGAGGCAGCAGATGCTGCAATCAAGGCTTTCGACGGCGCTCAAAACCTTGAGGAGCTCGCCGCACTGCGCCGTGACCACCTCGGAGAAGCAGCACCAATCCCACAGGCACGTCGCGCCCTCGGCAGCATTCCGAAGGATCAGCGCAAGGATGCGGGCCGTTTTGTCAACATGGCACTCGGCCGTGCAGAAAAGCACTTTGCCCAGGTCAAGGTAGTCCTGGAAGAAAAGCGCAACGCCGAGGTGCTGGAGCTGGAGCGCGTGGACGTTACCGTCAACACCACCCGCGAGCAGGTTGGTGCACTGCACCCCATCACCATTTTGAATGAGCAGATTGCCGATATCTTCGTGGGCATGGGCTGGGAAATCTCCGAGGGACCAGAGGTCGAGGCAGAATACTTCAACTTCGACGCCCTAAACTTCCTGCCTGATCACCCTGCACGTACCCTGCAGGACACCTTCCACATCGGACCAGAGGGCTCCCGCCAGGTTATGCGTACCCACACCTCACCAGTGCAGGTACGCACCATGCTGGACCGCGAAGTTCCTATTTACATCGCCTGCCCTGGCCGCGTTTTCCGCACCGATGAGCTCGACGCCACCCACACCCCAGTGTTCCACCAGATCGAAGGCTTGGCTGTGGATAAGGGCCTGACCATGGCGCACCTGCGCGGCACCTTGGATCACCTGGCCAAGGAGCTCTTTGGACCGGAAACCAAGACCCGCATGCGCTCCAATTACTTCCCCTTCACCGAGCCTTCCGCTGAAGTTGACGTCTGGTTCCCCAATAAGAAGGGTGGCGCAGGCTGGATTGAATGGGGTGGCTGTGGCATGGTCAACCCAAACGTGCTGCGTGCAGTAGGTATTGACCCTGAGGAATACACCGGCTTTGCCTTCGGCATGGGTATTGAACGCACCCTGCAGTTCCGCAATGGTCTCAGCGATATGCGCGATATGGTCGAGGGCGATATTCGCTTCACCCTGCCATTCGGTATCCAGGCCTAATTCCCCGCACCTTTTAGAAAAACTTTAGGAGTTACATCCACCATGTTGATTGCACAAAACTGGGTGACGGGACTGCTTCGCCATGCCAATGCAGGTTGGTCCGTTCCCGCAGCTGAGCTCGATTCCGGATACGTCCGCGTCGGTTTTGAAACCGAGGGCTACCACGCCATCCCAGAGACCACCGGCCCATTGGTCATTGGCCGCGTAGAAACCATCGAGGAACTCACCGGCTTCAAAAAGCCTATCCGCCATTGCCACGTCAATGTTGGCGATGCCAACGGCACCGGCGAACTACAGTCCATCGTCTGTGGCGCCCGCAACTTCGCTGAGGGAGACACCGTTGTGGTCAGCCTTCCCGGCGCAGTACTGCCTGGCAACTTCGCCATTGCTGCCCGCGAGACCTATGGCCGCATGTCCGCCGGCATGATCTGCTCCGCTGCAGAATTGGGCCTGGCCGATAAGCAAAACTCCGGCATTATCACCCTCGACCCATCCGTGGGTGAGCCTGGTGTGGATGCCCGCCCCATCCTCGGCCTTGCTGACACCATTTTTGATGTCAACATCACCCCAGACCGCGGCTATGCACTTTCTGCTCGTGGCCTTACCCGCGAACTGGCTTCCGCATTCCAGCTGACCTACACCGACCCCGCCCTCAACCCAGAGGTTGCAGGCATTGAGGTTAAAGTTCCTGAGGTTGCAGGCAGCCTGATTGATATTGAGCTGCGCCCTGAGACCAAGGCCGTGCGCTTTGGCCTGCGTAAAGTCTCCGGCATTGATCCAAAGGCAGAATCCCCCTTCTGGATGCAGCGTGAGCTGATGCTTTCCGGCCAGCGTCCGGTTAACGCAGCAACTGACGTCACCAACTATGTGATGCTGCTGCTGGGCCAGCCTATGCATGCTTTTGATGCCAACCTCATTGAAGGCAACCTGGTTGTGCGCAATGCACAGGCAGGGGAGAAGTTTGAAACCCTCGACCACGTCAAGCGTGAACTCCACGAAGAAGACGTAGTTATCACCGATGACAAGGGCATTCAGTCCCTGGCCGGCGTTATGGGTGGACTTACCTCCGAGATCTCTGATACCACCACCGACGTCTACTTTGAGGCTGCAATCTGGGATAGCATCACCGTTGCGCGCACCTCACGCCGCCACAAGTTGAGCTCTGAGGCTTCTCGACGCTACGAGCGCGGTGTTGATCCTGCGATTGTGGAAATCGCTTTGGATATCGCAGCGACCTTGTTGGTTGAGATCGCCGGCGGCACTGTTGATGCTGGTCGCACCTTGGTTGGCGAGGTTCCAACCATGCCAACCATCACCATGTCTGTGAACCGCCCATCCCAGCTTGCGGGTGTGGACTACTCCGCTGAGACTGTTGTTGCTCGCCTTGAAGAGGTTGGCTGCACCGTGGTGGTAAATGGTGAGACCCTGGAGGTCACTCCTCCTACCTGGCGTTCTGATATTTCCATGGCTGCTGACCTCGTGGAAGAGGTGCTGCGCCTGGAAGGTTTGGAAGCAATTCCTACCATTGTGCCAACCGCACCTGCTGGCCGTGGTCTGAGCGATAAGCAAAAGCGCCGTCGCGCCGTTGGACACGCACTGGCTTATAACGGCTACGCCGAGATCATCCCAAGCCCATTCATCGATGGCACCACCTTTGATGATTGGGGCCTTGCAGCTGATGACGAGCGCCGCCAGACCGTGGCTGTGCTTAATCCTTTGGAAGCAGACCGCAATGTTTTGGGCACCACCTTGCTGCCTTCCATGCTGGATGCCGTTAAGCGCAATGTGGCCCGCGGACACAAGGATTTCTCCCTCTTTGGCCTGCAGCAGGTCTCCATCAAGCAGGGCAGTGGCGTTTCTCCAATGCCTTCCGTTGCTGAGCGTCCTTCCGAAGCCGTTGTTGCTGAGCTCATTGATTCCCTGCCTAAGCAGCCTCTTTATGTGGCAACTGTGGGCACCGGCAACATTGAGTTCGAAGGACCATGGGGCAAGGGCCGCGAGTACACCTACGCCGACGCCATCGAATCCGCACTCGTGGTTGCGCGCGCAGCTGGTGTAGACGTGGAATTGGCCAACGCTGAGTACCTTCCTTGGCACCCAGGTCGCTGCGCTGCCTTGCTTGTCGACGGACAGGTGGTCGGTCATGCAGGTGAGCTGCACCCTCAGGTTGTTGAGAAGCTGGGCTTGCCAGCTCGCACCTGCGCAATGGAACTTAATGTCACCGCATTGCCATTCGCCGAAAAGCTGCCTGCACCTGTTCTTTCTGCATTCCCATCCCTGCACCAGGATATTGCCCTGGTTGTAGATGAAACTGTGCCTGCAGAAGCAGTTCGCGCCACCGTTGAAGAAGGTGCTGGCGAACTTGTTGAGGCTGTGGAGCTCTTTGATATCTACCGCTCCGAGCAGCTGGGTGAAGGCAAGAAGTCTTTGGCCTTCTCCATTCGCTTCCGCGCTAGCGACCGCACCCTTACCGATGAGGAAGCCAATGAGTCTCGACTCAAGGCCGCCGACTTGGCCAAGGAGCGCTTCAACGCTGAAATGCGTGGCTAATTAGCAGCACGCGGAGCACGCAGCGATTTCTTACCTCCTGATCTTGGACTTCACGTTCTAAGGTCAGGAGGTTTCTTGGTTTTTGTGGGTATCGGCGAGCTCCGCTTTGGGAAAGGTTCACAGTAAATCCGATGCCTTAAATTGGTGCGTAATCTGCTACAGCGTGCAAAGATCATGTCATGGAACTTCTTGGACATCATAATCAGCTAGTGAATTACCTCTATGAGCGTGTTATTGCGCTTGATGAGGGCGATCGTCGTGAATCAAATGTGGTAATTCTGCGCGGGCCGACGGGCACAGGTAAGACCCGTATCGTTCGGGAGTTGTTTAATCGTCTTCGTAGAGAACGAAGGGATTTATACTGGCCTAGGTTTATTGATTCCGATGCTCGTACCTCTGATATCCGTGCTGGTGGCGACCCAATGGCGAGCCGTAAACTTATCACTCCTTCGGTGGCTGGGGAGGGTGAATTTTTTTGGCCGGAAAATGCGCTACCAACGTTTAGCTGGTGGGGCCTTAACTGTGAACGCAGGGAGGTTGGTGGATCCTATGATGTAGTAACGTCTATGCGACCTCAATTATTAGCACACATGCCCGCATACCTTCTGGCTTATAAGGAAACAACCGATTTCCGGAGGAAAGTCACTGACCAAACAAAAAAGGTTATTAGTAAAGTTCGTGATGCTCCCCCTGAAGAGAAACTCGATTGGGCTCTTACTTCCTTAGAAATGACAGGAATTTTTGGTCCTTTTTCTATTATTCTTGCCAAATGGGGATTCAAAGTGGATCAATATAGGAAGAACTCCTATATTAGTCGCCGCAATCTAGTTGAAGAACTTGATCTTGGCATTCAGGTTGCTTCTCAAAGTGAGACCGCTGGTAGCGAGCTTTCTGAGTTAGTCAAGGCTGTTGCGTCTCCAGGCTTCCCAGCCATTGTTGTTATCGAAGACATGCATCGAATGGGCTCTGATCTGATCAGACTAGTTGACGAACTTATCAATTGTCCTACTGGTCGACCTGTGCTCGTTATTGGTACGGCCTTGGCAGAAGCCTTTGCCGACGGCTTTGAGGACGACACTTTTACAAACTGGGTACGCGCGGGAAAAGTAGCAAACACTGTTGAGATTTGTGACGTTGTTGAACTTTCTGGCAACGACCTCGTCAAGCTTCTTCTTGATTACGCGCCGGAAACGGATCTGCAGATTGCCCGCGACATTGTGAGGTACCTGCCCACACCTTTCATGCTCAAATTGTGGCTGACAATCGGGAGTGTCAGCCAAGCGATCAACCAGAATAACAAGGCTGTGTCATCCTCATTACGTGATGAGCTTGCTAAAAATGGAACTCTGCGACATAAGGATTTGACCTGGCTTCTTAATTACAGGTGGAATGAACTTCCCAACACCGTTCGTAAAACACTAATGGTTGCTGCTTCCGCGAATCCTCTTAATGACCCGCTGGGTTATTTTCCGTATGAGCCAATTGTCCAGATCATCGAGGACCTCGGCTCCATGATAAATCTCTCCCGCGATGAGGCACAGACTGCGCTTGCCCAGGCGGTGAATCCAGCACTATGGTGTCGCCGAAATAGCGAAGTGCAGTATTTCACTGAGGCGATGTACACCAATCTCGCACGGAAACACGCCGAGGATGAATTCTATGAGATTGACAAAATTCCTGAGCATGCTGCAAATCTATTACGACAGTGGATTGATGAGAACAAGAACGGATTTGTGCTTCCTGACACTGAGGAAGCCACTTTGGCGTGCCAATGGTTAGTGAATATGTCGGAAACCAGAAGAATGGCGTCGATCAGCGTAGATGCTATCGCACTATGGAATGTCGCGGTCAATGATGCGAAGAATTATCATTACCAACTTGCTATCAAGAAGGTTAGACGCGCCCTTACATTAGTTCCAGACAACTCATCTGAGCTTGCTCTCACTATGAGACAATCACTTGCTGAATGGCTTGGGGAATCCGGACACCTTTTTGAAGCGATTCTTGAGTTTGAGACTTTGATTGACGATCAGGTCCCGGCACTGGGTTCAGACCACCTGGATGCTTTGAAGAGCCGCAATAAGCTCGCCACCTTTTTAGGGATCGCGGGGCGGGTGCAGGAGGCGATATCTGAATTAGAGTCGTTGCTTAAGGATCAGACCAGAGTTCTTGGAGCGAACCACCCTGACACCTTGGCTACCCGGACCATTCTTGCTTCCATACTGGGTAAAGCTGGGCGGGTGCAGGAGGCGATATTGCAACTAGAGACTTTGGTGAAGATTGCAATTCAGGTCCTTGGCGTAGATAACATTAACACGTTCGTCGTCCGCAACAACTTTGGTCTTGCGCTGGGTGAGGCTGGGCGGGTGCAGGAGGCGATATCTGAATTAGAGTCGTTGCTTAAGGACCAGACCAGAGTTCTTGGAGCGAACCACCCCAACACCTTGACTACCCGCAGCAATCTTGCTTCCCTACGGGGCCAGGCTGGGCGGGTGCAGGAGGCGATATCTGAATTAGAGTCGTTGCTTAAGGACCAGACCAGAGTTCTTGGAGCGAACCACCCCAACACCTTGACTACCCGCAGCCATCTTGCCTCCTTCCTGGGGGAAGCTGGGCGGGTGCAGGAGGCGATATCTGAATTCGAGTCGTTGATTGGCGACCAGACCAGAGTTCTTGGAGCAGATAGCCCAGACACCTTGCGAGCTCGTCATAATCTTGCCATCTACATTGGCAAGGCAGGAAGAATTGACGAAGCGATCATCTTATTAGAGGCTCTTCTTGTCGATCAGACTAGGGTATATGATATTGAATACCCCAAGACATTTGCCACTCGCTGTAACCTTGCTGACCTAGTTGGCCAGGCAGGAAGAATTGACGAAGCGATCATCTTATTAGAGGCTCTTCTTGTCGAACAGAACCGAGTCCTCAGCCATGACCATCCCAACACATTTTATACTCGCGAAATTCTTGCTTCCT